>CAWGWA010000008.1:0-198354 GCA_963826105.1 uncultured Actinomycetes bacterium
CTCCCAGAGGGAGTCGCCGGCGTGGGAGGCGAGCGCCCCGAACACGTCGGGACGGCGCATCGGCACGACCATCGCCCCGTAGCCGCCCGACGACTTGCCGGTCAGGCCGCGGTGCTCGCGATCCGCGAGCGTCGGGTAGCGCTCGTCGACGAACGGGACGATCTCGTCGCAGAGGTGGTCCATGTAGGGGCCCGTTCCGGCTGAGTTGAGGTACTGCGAGCCGCCGACCGAGGTCCAGGCGTCCACGAACACGATGATCCCGGCCGGGCAGTCGCCGTCGGCGAACATCGCGTCCAGTCGCTCGATCATCGTCGGCTCGAGCATGGGGCGGTTGAGCCACATGTCGACCTGGCCGGTGAAGCCCTGGATCACGTAGACGCTCGGGACCGCTTCGGCAGCGGCGACACCGGGCGCGCGATAGACGTACAGCGGCCGGCGAGCGGGGTCGCCGAGCGGGTTGTCCGCGAGCAGCTCGGAGTCCACGACGAACTTGTCGAGCTCGCCGTGCAGCGGGCGCTCCCACGGCGCGCCGGCGGGGCCGTCGACCTCGCGGAGCGCCACTACTCGCCGACGTCCGGGACCTTCGCCCCGGTACAGGTCGCGAGCTCTTGCGGGTCGGCGCAGAAGAGCGAGTGCGGGTCGCCGCCGGCGGCCCAGACGCGCTCGTGGCGCAGCAGCGCCTCGTCGAAGATGACCGGCAGGCCGTGGCCGAACGGCGGCACGCCGCCGATCGCGAAGCCGGTCGCGGCGCGCACCTCGTCGGGGGAGGCCTGGCGGACCTCGGCGACGTCGAGCGCGTCGGCGAGCTTGTCGGTGTCGATCCGGTGCGCGCCGGAGGCGATGCACGACGACCGGGTCGCCGTCGGCGACGAACACGATCGACTTCGCGATCTCGCCTCCTTGCAGCCGACCGCCGTGGCGGCGTCCTGCACGGTGCGCGTGGACGAGTCCAGCCGCTGGACCTCGACCTCGAGCCCGAGCTCCCGGGCGTTGATGATCACGCTCTCCTTCACGCGCGTCACCTCGAGCCGTCGTGGTGCGGGCATCGCGGCCGGCGCTCCGACAGCTCCACGCCGGCCGCCTCGGCCAGCTCCGCGAGCGACGCGCGCAGGTCCTCGGCGAGCTCGTCGAGGTCGTAGAGCAGCGTCGTAGTCGCCGACGAGCCCGAAGTTGATCCGGCCGTTGTAGCTCATGAGCGCGATGCCGAGCCCCTGGTCTCTTCGCCAGCGGGACCATCGGGAACGGGTCGATCATCTCGCGGCCCATCAGGTAGAGCGGGAACTGCGGGCCGGGCACGTTCGTGACGACGAGGTTGAAGAAGCGCTGGCGCGAGATCAGCCGCGCCGCCTGGCCCATGATCGTCGGCGGCGCGAAGCCGGTCAGCTCGGTGAGCACCTGGGCGCCGACGGCCTGGCCGCCGCTCTTCAGGTCCCTCATCTCCTCGCGCACGATGTCGAGCCGCGCGACGGGCTCCTGGCACCAGACCGGCAGCGGCGCCATCATCGCCGCGACCTGGTTGCCGAGCGCGCCGCGCTCGGCTCCGCGCGCACGCTCACCGGCACCATCGCCTTGAGCTCGAGCCCGTCGGTCGCCGGCCGCGGCGGCGCAGGTGGCGGCCGAGCGCGCCGGCCACGGTGGCGAGCACGACGTCGTTGACGGTGCCGCCGAGCTCGTCCTTGATCGCCTTGACGTCGGCGAGGTCGGCGCGCACCCAGGTGAAGCGGCGGTGCGGGCCGATCGGGCCGTTGTAGGGGGTCGGCGGCGCGGGGTTGAGGCCGGCCCACGCCATCGCCCCGACGCCGACGGCGGCTCGCGCAGCGCCTCGACCGCGCGCCGCGGCGCCCGGACAGCGGCGCGCAGCGCTGCGGCCGATCTCGGCGGGCACGGTCGCGCGCTCGACCAGCGCCTCGCCGAGCAGCTGGGCGCGGGAGGGCAGCGGGCGCGGGCAGCCAGCGGTCGCCGGGGTCGGCGGGCGCGGCGGGCTCGGCCGAGGTGTCGAACAGCACCGACACGATGTCGATGCCCGAGATGCCGTCGACGAGCGCGTGGTGGGTCTTCGCGAGCAGCGCGAAGCGCGCCGCCCTCGAGCCCCTCGACCAGCCAGATCTCCCAGAGCGGCTTGTCGCGGTCGAGCTGCTGCGAGAACACGCGCCCGGCGAGCGCGCGCAGCTGGTGCTCGGTGCCGGGGGCGGGGAGCGCGGTGGAGCGGACGTGGTAGCGCAGGTTCAGGTGCGGGTCGTCGACCCACGCGCGGGCGGCCCTGGCCGAACGGCACGAACGCCAGCCGCTGGCGGTAGCGCGGCACCAGGTGCAGGCGGCGCTCGATCGCCTCGAGCAGCTCGTCGTACGGGGGCGGGTCGCCGTCGAACAGCATCACCGACGCCACGTGCATGTGCGCGGCGGCGTCCTCCAGGTGCAGGAAGGACGCGTCGAGCCCGGTAAGGCGGTCTCGGCACTGGAATTTAGCTTCGCAGGGAGCAGCGGTTTCGGCGCACGCTCGTGACCGCGGTCACACAAGTCGGAGTGAGCGCCTAGCCTACGAACAGTTGTTCGATCCGGCCTCGCCGAACCGCCGCTCCCCTGGAGCGGGAGGCGGGGGAACCAATGCCACGTAGGGGCGAATCCGCCGCCGTGAGCCGGCGTAGCGCGTCACGCGCGAGCCCGACAGCTAACTCCGTAGGCAAGGGGCCGGGAGAAGGAGGTTCTCCGCAAAGTGAAACGCGCATTAGCGCGCGCGGCAGCTGTTCGCATCTGCGCTCCTCGCCGCGTGCTTGGATCACAGGAACCGCCTACGCCGCCACCAGCGCGCCGAGCAGACCGCGCCGATCGGGCGTCACGATGGCCCGAGCCGGCCAGAGCGACCGGTGGCCTACGGCCGAGCCGGCTGCACCTGGACGGTCGGGTGACGGAGCGCCGGGCGCGGACGTGCGCCTCGAGCACGCCCGCGCGGCAGGGCTGGCGGCCGGTGGCCGAGCACCAGAGCGCCGGCGACGGCTCATACAAGTTCGCCGTCCGCGCCGAGCGCTCGGGCTCCTACCGTGCCGTGAGCGACGCGGGCGCCTCGGCGCCGCGCCGGGTCACGGTGGTGGCCCGGATCGGCGGCAAGCCACGCCGCCACGTGCCGTGGTCGAAGGTGCGCGTCGGGCGCGCTGCGCCCGGCGCAGGCCGGCCGCAAGGTCCGGCTGCAGGTGCGAGCGGCGGGCGCTGGCGGACCGTGGACCGGGCGCGAATCCGGTCGGGCGGCCGCTTCACGCGCCGCCTGGCGGCCGGGCGGTCGGGAGCCTTCAGGCTCGCGTGCCGCTTCGCGGGCGACCGCGCCAACGGCGGGGCCAGCCGAAGGTCTGCCGAGCGTGCACGTCTACCGGCCCGGCGCCGCCTCGTGGTACGGCCCCGGCCTGTACGGCAAACGCATGGCCTGCGGGCACGATCACGCTCGAGCATCTGGGCGTGGCGAACAAGTCGATGCCCTGCGGCACCGCGTCACGCTCCGCTACCGCGGCCGCTCGGTCACCGCCCGGTGATCGACCGCGGCCCGTACGCCGCCGGCCGCGAGTGGGACCTGACGCCGGCCACGAAGAACCGGCTCGGCTTCGGGTCCACCGGCACCGTTGGGTACGAACCGCTAGAGCGAGAGCTCGAGCTGGTCCTCGGAGGGAGGCGGCGGGCGCTGCCCGCCGCCCTTCGTCGAGCCCCGCCACGCGCACCCCGAGCAGCCGCACCGGGCGGCGCGGGTCGAGCTCGCGCAGCAGCTCGAGCGCGACTGCCCGAGCACGGTGCGCTCGTCGTTCACCGGCGCTCGATCGTCTTCGCCCGCGTGACGGTGGAGAAGTCGTCGTAGCGCACCTTGATCCCGATCGTGCGCCCGGCTGCGTCCTGGCGCTGAAGGCCCTCGCAGAGCCCGTGCCGCCAGCCGTCGAGCACCGGCTCGAGCGCCTCGAGCCCGAGCAGGTCGCGGTCGAACGTCGTCTCGCGAGGACTCCGACTTGGCGATCCGCACGCTCGAGCGGCCGGTCGTCCTCGAAGCGCGCGAGCCGGCCGAGGTGGGGGCCGAGGTTGCCGCCGAACCACTGCCGCGAGCGTTGTCCGGGTGTCCGGCCAGCGCGCCAGCGTCTGGATCCCGCGCTGCTCCAGCCGCCGACGGTCTTCGGGCCGATCCCGGGGATCAGGGCGGGGGAGGTCTCGGCGAAGCGCTCGCACGCCTCCTCGCGGGTCAGCACGAGGAACCCGTCCGGCTTGTCGGCATCGGAGGCCACCTTCGCGACGAGCTTGTTCGGCCCGATCCCGATCGAGCAGACGAGGCCCGTCTCCTCGGTCACCGCCGCCTTCACCCGCCGCGCGGCCGCCCGGTGCGGTCGAGCCCGTCAGGTCGAGGTAGGCCTCGTCGAGCCCGACGACCTCGACCCGCTCGACCTGGGCGCGGAGCACGGCCATCACGTCGTTCGAGCGCTCGCGGTAGAGCTCGAAGTCGGGCGGGAGGAAGACGCGTCGGGGCACAGCCGGCGCGCGCGCTCGGCCGGCGTGGCGGAGAAGATCCCGAACTTGCCGCGCCTCGTAGCTGGCGGTCGTCAGGAAGCCGTAGCCCTCGGGAAGGAGGTCGAGGATCCCGGTCCTGACCTCTGCGTTCGGATCGTCCTCGACCTCGGCGTCGTCGTAGTCCTGGTACCGCTGCGGTGCGACGTTGCCGGAACCCGGGCCCGGACCCTGACCGCCCCCACGGCGCCGACGTCTGCGGCGACCTTGGCCCCCGCCGGGACCGTCCGCCTTCTCGCGCGGCCGGTTGCGGTTGCCACCTTGGTTCTGGTTGCGGTTGCGATTGTTGTTACGGGGGTCGTCGCGACGGTCGCGATCGTCGTGAGCGTTCTCGTCACGGACTCCCGTCGACTCGGACGGGGCAGCACCTTCAAGTGGAGGTGCGGTTTCGCGCTTCCGTTCCTGAGTCGAACCCGGCTCGGGTGATGTTACGGCCGAAGCACTCTCGCGCTTCGAGCTGCCGTTACCTCCACCCGACGACGGCTTGTTGCCCGCGATCTTCTCGATGATCTCGGCCTTCTTGAGGCCGTTCACCTTGAGATCGAGGGACTTGGCGATCGTCTTGAGTTCGGCGACGCCTTTCTCTTCTAGAACGCTCTTGTTCAGCGTCTCTGACAACTTCTATGCCTCCTGCATCGAGGAAGGCAGCTCGCCGAGATGCGGCTTAGCTGTCTCCCAGTCACTAGTGAATCTTTCAAAACCCGCATCGGTGAGCGGGTGCTTTACGAGGGACTCGAAGACCTTGAACGGCATCGTTGCGATGTCCGCTCCCATACGAGCCGACTCGACTACGTGGACCGGATGGCGAAGGCTCGCGGAAAGAACCTGAGTCTCGTACCCCTGGATCGAGTAGATCTCACAGATATCCGAAAGGACCCTGAGACCATCCGTGGAGATGTCATCCAGCCTACCCAAGAATGGGGAAACGATGTAAGCCCCCGCCTCGGCGGCCAGGATCGCCTGGCTGGGGGTGAAGGTCAGGGTGATGTTCACCTTGATCCCCTCGTCGGACAGGACCCGGCAGGCCCCGAGACCCCCAGGACGTCATCACGATCTTCACGACCGCGTTGTCGGCGATCTGGGCGATCTCACGGCCCTGCTTGACGATCACGTCGGTTTCGATCGAAGTCGTCTCGATCGAGACATCTCCGTCGACGACCGAGCAGATCTCTTTGACCAGGGGAAGGAAACCGGTCTCCTCCTTGCCGATCAGCGTCGGGTTCGTCGTTACCCCGCGCAACACGCCCCAGGAAGCGGCCTTCCGGATCTCTTCGAGGTTCGCGGAATCGATCGACAACTTCATGTAACCATCCCTTTCTCCGAGGACCGAGCTTCGACCGCTCGATCCAATAGCAGACCTTTCTCATCCGATACCGAGACGCCTCGTTCGGCGCTCTCGAGTGCCTTCTCGATCACGATCTCGATGATCTTGGTGAGAGTTTCATCGAGGTCGTAGTGCGGAACTATCGGCACCCCTCGCATCAGAGCCGACGACACCATGTACTTCTGGAGTCTTCGGATCTTCTTGAACGACGCCAGATACCGGTCCTGGGGACGCATCCGAGCCTCTCGGCTGCGGAGGTAGAAGTGACTCTTGTGGAGCTCTTCGTCCTCCACCGTCACGAGCAGCGGTACCACTACGGCGTCGTCACTTTCGATGCTTTGCAGGAACCCGGGAACGAGGTGAGCACCTTCGAGGATCAGATCGGTGCCCTCGGCGATGGCTCGGTTGATCAGAGACTGAGCGCCGACTGCGACAGCAGCGGCTTGCTCCCGGAACCCGATGATAAGCCTATCCCCTGAATGGGGGATCGGTTGTCTTACCGCTTCATCGGCATCGAACGACGACGAATAAAGGGTCGGGAACATCTGCTCGGTGAAGGCGCTCCGGAGTACCTCACGGACAGCATCGGTCGACACGACCCGGGTGATCCCCAGGCGGGTGGCCAACTGCGTGGCGATGGTCGACTTCCCCACGCCGGTGGCACCGGCGATCAGAACGATGATGGGGATATCGAGTTCGGCGACCGACTGCCACTTGATGAAACGCTCCGCGAAGCGATCCCCGGCCTCTCGGCGGAGGACCTCGAGCGTCAGATCGGTGAGGCTCTCGGCGGTGACCGTCTGGCGGTCGAGAGCAACGAGCTCCTCCTCGACCTTGTTGGCCACCGAATAGGCACGCCCGGGGGTCAACCCGGTCACCATCAGCTGCGACGCGGTGAGCCCCTTCGAGTACGGGAGACCATGCTCGTCCTCGGCGATGAAGATGTGCTTACGCCTGCGTTCGTTCATCCTTCTTCTTTCTCGTAGCGCTCACGCGCCAGTTCCGCCGCCCAGGTGATGACGCTCTCGGGGTCGTCCCCCTCGATGCCTACCGGAACGTTGTCCATGTAGATGACTTCCATCCCCAGATCGAGTGCCCGTCTAGTCGCAACGTCGATCGCTGCTGCCTTTATCTCGCAGAGAAGCGTGTCTGCTCCCCCCTTGCCGATGCTCTGGATATCGGCTTCGAGCCGTTCACGGTCGGATAGCGAGTGGCTGATACCGACCACCTTGCAGCCGTGCTTCTCCTCGAGATGTCGTGAGATCGACTCGCCGGCAGCTTCGGGAGCAGTCGTGGCTACAAAGACCGCCATTCCTTGGACGGGGAGGGTGGGTGCGGGACGGAACACCGTTCGCACCACCCGGATCGCCTCCCGGGACCCCCCACTTCGCCTCGCCGGGCGGAACGAATCTTGGATACGCCTCGCAACCTGCGAGATCTGGGAGGGAGTACCGAAAGGGTACTCACACATACTAACCATGACGAAGTCGGCAAGCAACATCCGGTAGGGCCCCAGGTATCCGGCCAGATACTCCTCCGGGATGGAGGCCGGAACCACGAGACCGGTCGCATCCGCGTGCGCGGGCGGTATCGAGGCCCCCGAGCCCTCGAGGATCGTGAGATCGGCCGGGATGGTGTTCGCTACCTCGATACCTCTCGGAACGTTCGAGATCCCGATCCCGCCGGCGAGACCTCCACCGCATCTCCGGCACCCGACCGTAGGGACACGAGAAAGCATCGCGTCCTCGATGTAGTCCGAAGCGGCGTGGCGGCCTTGGTCGGCCAGTGCCAGGAGATCGCTCGGAGTGAGTTCGATCTCGTCGCCGCGAAGCACCTCCGGTTCCTCCGGGCCCCCGCGCCCCATCGCCACGACCACAGGCCTTATCCCCGCCGCCGTCAAGGTCCGGGCGGCGAACCCGGCGACCGCGGTCTTGCCGGTCCGTTTGCCGGTACCGATGATCGCGAGGCTCGGGCGGTCGGCGAGATGAGGTCGGTCCGGGGGCGTGAACCGGAAGTCCATCCCCCGGTACGGGACCCCCCGGTAGAGCGCGATCGAGATCAGTTCGTGTCGACGCCGGTAGTCGAGCACCGGTTCGTCGGAGAGGTCGACGATCTCGTCCGGCGCGAGTTCGAGGATCGCGGTGTCCAGCAGTGCGCGTGGATCGCCACCGGACCGGACCGGGATGTCGCCATAGGCACCGACCCCACCGGCGGGGAGCTTCTCCCGGCCGCCGACCAGGACCGCGGCCAGAACCTCATCGGCTCCGCTCGCTAACTCCGTCAGAGCGGAAGCAACGACCGGTGGATAGTGTTCGCCGTCGACCACGACAAGGAAACGGATCTCGAAACTCTCTTCCTACGGCTCGGGGATCAACCGACCGTCTTGGCGCCCTCTGGTTCCCATTCGCTAACGAACACGCGCCACCCGGCGTTCCGCGCACGACAGACCCTGCGGATCTGCTCGGCGCGGGTTACGGCCTCGGGGCGAGGTACGACGATGAGGAGAGAAGGGCCCGCACCGGCGAGTGCAACGGCCAGACCGGCGGCCCGCAACTCCTGGTGCACGGCGGCCGTCTCCGGCTGTAGTCGGAGCCGGTGGGGTTCATGGAGCTTGTCGTCCATCGCTTGCGCCAGAACGTCGGAACCGGCCCCGGTCGTCATCGCGGCGACGAGAAGAGCCGCCCGTGAAGCGGTGAATTGGGCGTCGGCGAAGGCGACATCGGCTGGAAGCACCTTGCGGGCTTCGACGGTCGAGAAGCCCCTCGCGCGGCACCGCGACGATCGGCACTAGACGCTCGGATGCTTCGAGGCGGAAGAATCTCGTCTCGTCCGAGACGCCTCCGCGGTAGCAAACCACCAGGCCCCCGACGAGGGCCGGGATGACGTTGTCGGGGTGTCCCTCGATGCGCGTGGCGAGATCGACCATCTCGGACTGATGGATCGAGCCGTTGGACAACTCGCGGGCGGCGTACAGGCCGCCGACGACCGCGGCGGCCGACGATCCCAAGCCGGAGCCGAGCGGGATCGGGTTCTTGACCCGGATCGCGTAACCGGCAGGACGGCGTCCCACGTGATCGAAGAACGCATTCATCGACCTGATGACCAGGTTGGAGTCGTCGATCGGGATGCTCTCGGCGCCCTCACCCTCGACCATGATGTCGATCGAGTTCTTGCGAGGCTCTACCTCGATCTCGAGATACATCTGGATGGCCACACCGAGCGCGTCGAACCCCGGACCAAGGTTGGCCACCGTTGCAGGCACGAGAACCTTCACCGCGGCTGGCATGTGGCGCCCTTTATATCTCGCTTTCGTCCCCGGATACAGGTTTGGAGAGGCTCAGTCGAGGCCGAGTTGTTCCCTGATCGGGTCGAGTTCGGCGGGCGCCTTCATCCGGTCCGGCGCCATCGCAAGGGCTCGTTCCGGGTCCTTCAATCCGTGTCCGGTCAGGATGCAGACGACCGTGGCACCGGTGGGGACCCTCTTGTCGCTACTCATCTTGAGGAGCCCGGCGACCGAGGCCGCCGAGGCGGGTTCGACGAAGATCCCCTCGCGCGCCAGCATCGAGTAGGCCTCGAGGATCTCGGGGTCGCTCACTGCGGAGATCGATCCGTTCGACGCCGAGACGGCTTCGTTGGCCCCCTCCCAGGAGGCCGGGTTCCCGATGCGTATGGCGGTCGCGATCGTGTCGGGTTCGGCCACCGCCACACCCGTGACGATCGGGGCGGCGCCCTCCGCCTGGAAACCGTGCATCGCAGGCGTCGATTCGCTCCATCCGGCATCGAGGGCCTCGCGATATCCCTTCCAGTAAGCGGTGATGTTCCCCGCGTTGCCGACCGGGATCAGATTGAGATCGGGTGCACCGCCGAGCGCTTCAACGATCTCGAACGCAGCCGTCTTCTGGCCTTCGATCCGATGCGGGTTGACCGAGTTCACGAGGGTGATCTCTCCGGATGTCGCGATCTCCTGGGTCAAGGTCAACGCGACATCGAAGTTCCCCTCGATCTCGACGACGCGCGCTCCGTGGATGAGCGCCTGAGCCAATTTCCCCAGGGCGACGAATCCCTCCGGAACCAGAACCGCGCAGACGAGCCCCGCCTTCGCCGCGTACGCCGCGGCCGATGCACTGGTGTTGCCGGTCGACGCGCAAACGACCACGCCGGCGCCCGCTTCGACTGCCTTCGACACCGCCAAGGTCATGCCGCGATCCTTGAACGAGCCGGTCGGGTTCAGCCCTTCGTACTTGAGGAAGACCCGCGCGCCGGTTCGGTCCGACAGGTTCTCGGAAAGGAGCAATGGTGTATCGCCTTCGCCCAGCGATACCACCGGTGTCGTAGAGGACACCGGGAGATGATCCCGATATCGCTCGATGATCCCAGCCGAACGATCGTCGCTCACTCCTCGCCGGTCCCCTCGACCCGCAGCTGGGAAGTGATCTCCTTCACCGAATCCAGTGCCGACAGGTCGGCGAACGTCTTGCCGTGCTGGCCCTCGGTCGCCGAGTGCGTGATGAGAGCGAGGGTCGCCTCGTCGGCCGCGCCTTCCTGCCTCACGCTGGCGATCGAAACTCCGTGTTGAGCGAAGACCCCGGCGACCGTAGAGAGCACACCCGGCTGGTCGAGAACCGACAGCACGACGTAGTAGCGGACCCGCGATTCGTCGTGGGGACGGATCCTCGCTCGCTGGTGATAGCAGGTGCACCCGGCGGAGCGGCCCCCAGAGACGATATTGCGAGCGACCTCCACGAGATCACCGACCACCGCCGAGCCGGTCGGTCCTCCTCCGGCGCCGCGCCCGTAGAACATCAGCTCGCCGGACTCCTGACTCTCGACGAATACCGCGTTGTAAACGTCGCGCACCGCGGCCAGCGGGTGGTTCTTGGGGACCATCGAAGGATGGACCCGGGCGGCGATCTGGCCCTCATCCATCTCGGCGACCGCCAAAAGCTTGATCTCATAGCCGAGCTCGTGGGCCGCGACGATGTCGCTGGCCTTGACCGAACTGATCCCCTCCCTCTCGACGTCACCGGCAACGACCCGGGAGTTGAAGGCGAGCGAAGCGAGGATCGCGAGCTTCGCAGCCGCGTCGTAGCCCTCGATATCTGCCGACGGGATCCATCTCGGTGTAGCCGAGGCGCTCCGCTTCGGCCAGGGACTCGGCGAACGACTCCCCCGTCTCCGACATGCGCGTCAGGATGAAGTTCGTCGTTCCGTTGACGAGACCCATCACGCGGCGCACGCGATCGCCGGCGAGCGATTCTTTCATCGGGCGGATGATCGGTATTCCTCCGGCAACGGAGGCCTCGAAGAGGAGATCGACCCCGGCCTCCTCGGCGGCGTCCATCACTTCTTTACCGTTGGTCGACAGGAGCTCCTTGTTGGCGGTCACGACGTGCTTCTTGTTCCGCAGCGCGGTGAGGATGAGCTCCTTGGCCGGCTCGATCCCGCCGATCGCCTCGACCACGACATCGATATCCGGATCGTTGACCACCTCGAAGGGGTCGGTCGTCCACTTCTCGGGGGGCAACTCGACCTCGCGCGGCTTGGTGAGACTCCGCACGGCGATCCGAGCGATCTCGATATCCGTCCCGGCCCTGAGACTCAGATCGGAGGCATGCTGGATGACGATCCGGGCGGTGGCTCCGCCGACGATCCCGCATCCCAACAATCCGACCTTGACGTTGTTGCCCATGACTTCTCCCGCTTCGTAGTGGAATCTCGGCAATCTTATTGGCACCGCGCGGTCGTAAGGTTTGCTGATGCCGGAACTTCCGGAGTTGGAAGCCCTGAGCGAGAGGATGACCGAGGTCCTCGGGGGTCACGCGCTCGACGGCATCGACGTTCACGGGTTCTCTGCGCTGAAGACGTTCGAGATCAACCCCAAGGATCTGGCTGGGATCGCGCTCGGAGGCATCACGCGCCGCGGCAAATACCTCGATATGTCGCTATCCCCATATCGGATCCTGTTCCATCTCTCGCAGGGCGGGCGCGTCGACATCGAATCGCCGCCGAAGTCCACCAAGCCGCGCGGGTCGGTGGTTCGGTTCCGATTCGACGGCGCTCCGTCGATCCTGATCAAAGAGTTCGGCACCGAGCGGAAGGCTGCCTGGTGGGTGCTCCGGGCCGACGACGACGGGCCCCTCGAGAAACTCGGGCCCGAGCCTTTCGATCCGGCGTTCGAGGAGCTGGTCATGACCGGAACCGATGGTCGCCAGCTCCATACGTTCCTCAGGGATCAGCGGACGGTTGCGGGGATCGGTCGGGGGTTCGCCGACGACATCCTCCACGCCGCGATGCTCTCTCCCCTCGCGAAGCTGACGAGCCTCGACGAAGCGGCACGCCGCACGTTGGTCGATCAGACCCACAAGGTGTTGACCGAGGCGACCGAGCGCGAGCGAGCCCGGACCGGGGGCCTGCCGGCGAAGATGGGCGACCGCTTCACGATCCACAACCACTACGAAGCGCCGTGTCCGCGCTGCGGGACCAAACTCGAGCACGTGTCGTACGAATCGCGCGAGGTGATCTACTGCCCGGCCTGTCAGACCGGAGGCAAGATCCTCGCCGACCGAAGGATGTCCCGCCTCCTCAAGTGATGGACGAGCCGTCGGCGCGGCGGTCTAGGTGTAGGAGGTCGACGTTGGTTTCGCGGGCGACGATCTCGGTAACGGTTCCGTTCGACACCATCACGACCGCAGGGCGCGGGACCCGGTTGTAGTTGGATGCCATGGAGTACGTGTAGGCACCGGTCGCCGGGATGCAGACGAGATCATCGACCGCGATGTCATCGGGCAGGTGAACGTCGTGGATCAGAACGTCGCCCGATTCGCAGTGCTTGCCGGACAGCGTGACCCTCGGTCCCTTGGGGGCATCCATGCGGTCGGCGAGGAACGCCTCGTAGCGCGCTCCGTACAGGGCGGGGCGGATGTTGTCGGACATGCCCCCGTCGACCGACACGTAGGTGCGCACGCCGGGGATCCGCTTGATCGTTCCGACGCGATACAACGTGACCGCGGACGAACCGACGATCGAACGACCCGGTTCGGCGAACAGCTCGGGAACCTCGAGGTCGTTGTCCTTGAACTCGCGCTCGACCGCGTCACGGATGCGGTCCCACGACCCGACGGGGTCGGGGGTCATCTCGTCTTCGTTGTGGGCGATGCCCAGGCCCCCGCCGAGATTCAGTTCCTTCGCGGCGAATCCGTACTCGTCACGCGCTCGGGCGAGGAACGCAGCCAGTCGCTTGACCGCCAGATCGAACGCCGACATCTCGAAGATCTGCGAGCCGATATGTGCGTGGATCCCCACGACGTTCGAGGACTTCAGTTCAAGGGCGCGACCGAGGGCCACTAGAGCGACATCGTCTCCGAGCCCAAAGCCGAACTTCGAATCCTCTTGACCGGTCTGGACGAACTCGTGGGTGTGGGCCTCGACCCCCGGCGTAACGCGCAGCAGGAGGTTGGACGAGGACCGACCTTCGCGATCCGGTCGAGCTCGTCGAGCGAATCGACCACGATGCGGCCTACACCGACCTCCCCGGCACGCTCCAGTTCCGCCTCGGACTTGTTGTTGCCGTGGAAGAGGATCCGCTCGGGCGGGAACCCCGCCGCGAACGCCGTCTCGAGTTCGCCACCGGTGCAGACGTCGATCCCGAGTCCGAGGCCGGCCAGGACCTCGCAGATGGCAACGCAACAGAAGGCCTTGGCGGCGTAAAAGACGTGGTCGGCCCCGAGGGCAGACGCGTAGGCATCGCCCCTCGCCTCAAGCGTGGCCCGATCGACCACCATCAAAGGGGTGCCGTAGCGCTCGGCGAGGTCGGCGGCAAGGAGGCCGTCGATCTCGAGGCGGCCATCGACCTCACGAGCGCGGTCGGGAAGGATCTCATCCATGCGCAGAAGGTTAGCCGGACCACCCAAGGCTCAGGGCAGCGCGCTGATCTCGCCTTCGAACACCAGCGCACATGTGCCACCGACGCGCACGCGGCCCTCCTCTGCCTCCACGTGGATGTGCGACTCGCGCCCCATCTCAACGCCCTGGATGATCTCGAAGTCGATCGGACCGATGCGGTCGGCAAGGTAGACGCCGAGGGAAGCGGCCGCCGAACCGGTAGCGGGATCCTCGAGGATGCCCACCTCGGGTGCGAAGAAACGGGCCCGGATCGAGCCGGCCGAAGCGGCAGTGAAGCAGTAGGCGCCCATGCCGGGGAGCTTCTTCATGTGTTCGAGGTTGGGGAACGCGCTCTCGAGCGCGGCGAGGTCACGAACCGGAACGAGCAGCTGCTCGACTCCGGTATCGGCCATCGCGGGGTAGAGCTGCCCGTGGCGACCGAGGTCACGCGCCTCGAGGAACACCGCGTCCTCCGGCACCCCGACCGCCCCGGCGATCGTGGCTCCGACCGAGGCATCCTGGTCCCGGAGATCGCCTCTGGTGGTTCCCGTTCGCTCGAACCAGATCCGCCCGTTCTTCCATTCGATCGGCGTGTCCCCCGCCTTGCAGCGCTGCACCAAGCTGTCGCCGGTGATCCACCCGAGGTGTCTCATGACCCACGAGGTTCCGATCGTCGGGTGACCCGCGAACGGCAACTCGCCGCCGGGAGTGAAGATCCGCACGCTGTACCCGGTCTCGTCGACGTCGGAGACGAAGGTCGTTTCGGACAGATTCATCTCTTTAGCGATCTGCTGCATCTGGTCGGTGGTGAGGTCGCCCGCGTCGGGGAACACCGCGAGTTGGTTACCGAGGTACGCGTGATCGGAGAAGACATCGAGCTGCAGGAAGTTCATCCCTACATCCGGTCGGGAGCCGAGACGCCCAGCAAGGAGAGTGCGTCGGCGATGACGTTCTTGGTCGCAACGCACAGGGCCAGCCTCGCGGCGGTGAGATCGGCGTCGTCGGTCACCACTTTGCAGTCCCGGTAGAACGAACTGAACTCGGAGGCGAGCTCTTCGATGTAGTTCGTCACGCGCTGGGGAGCTCTCTTATAGGCCGCCTCCGGGATGACGTCCTCGTAGGTCGCAAGTGCCCGCATCAGATCGTCTTCGGAGCCGTGCTCGAGCCGCTCCAGAGGGGCCGAGGTCACGTCGACTCCGGGTACACCCTCATCGGCGGCCTTCCTGAGGATCGAGCAGATCCGCGCGTGCGCGTACTGGACGTAGAACACCGGGTTCTCGGGGGCCTGCTCGCGCGCGAGGTCGAGATCGAAATCGAGCGGCGCGTCCATCGAACGCTGCAGAAACATGTAGCGAGCGGCATCGGCCCCCACGTCGTCGATGAGCTCATCGAGAGGAACGATGTGGCCGGCCCGCTTCGATGCCTTGACCGCTTCGCCGCTCCTGAGCAGCGACACGACCTGGACGATCGAGACCTCGACCTGGTCGCGCTCGAGACCCAACGATTCGACCGCGGCCAGGAAACGGGCGACCGAACCGTGGTGGTCCGGGCCCCACAGATACAGCAGGCGATCGAATCCCCGTCCGAACTTGTCGAGCACGTAGGCCGCGTCGGCCGCGAGATAGGTAGGGGTCCCGTCCGAGCGGACCAGCACCCGATCCTTGTCGTCACCCAGCTCGGTCGAGCGGAACCAGACCGCTCCGTCCTTCTCGTACACGCGGCCGGTCGCACGCAGAGCTTCGAGTGCGGCCTCGACCTCACCGGCTTCGTGGAGCGTCCGCTCCGAGAACCAGACATCGAAGGTCGTCCCGAAACGCTCGAGCGAGGCGCGCATCTGCGCCAGCAACGTGTCGAGAGCGACGCGCCCCAACTTCGTGTTCCGTTCCTCCGCAGGGACGTTCAGTAATTCGTCGCCGAACTCGTCCGAGATCTCCTTGACGAGGTCGACCAGGTACTCGCCCTGGTAGCCCCCGTCGGGGATGGCGGCCTCCTGACCGTGGAGCTGGAGGTAGCGAGCGCCGACCGATCCGCCGAACAACTCGATCTGACGACCGGCGTCGTTGATGTAGAACTCACGCGTCACGGTGTGACCGGTCGCTTCGAGGAGACTCGAGATCGCATCCCCTACCGCCGCTTGACGGCAAGAGACGACGTTCACCGGTCCGGTGGGGTTCGCCGAGACGTACTCGACGTTCACCTTCTCCCCGTTGCCGATGTTCGAGCGCCCGAACCCAGAGCCATCGGTTGCAGCGCGCGTAACGATGTCGTGCAGCCACTTCGGAGAGAGGTGGAAGTTCAGGAAGCCGGGTCCGGCAACCTCGACCGAACGAACGATGTCGGAGGCCGGAAGACGCTCGACGATCGCCTCCGCAAGCGAACGAGGGTTGCCTCCGGCACTGGCCACCAGCGCGACGTTCGTCGCCCAATCGCCGTGGTCCTTGCGCCGCGGGCGCTCGAAGTTCGCCTCCGGTACTTCTCCCTCGAGTAGCCCGTCCGCTTTCGCCTGATTGAGAGCCTCGGTCACGAGCGCACCGAGGAGCGTGGTCACCTCCGCCATCAACGCGCCAGCCGGTTGATCAAGGCCACCAGTTCGGAGGGATCGAAGGGTTTGGTGAGGTACTCGGACACCCCGCTCGCGGTCCCTCGCTCGATGTCCGCCAGCTGCGCCTTAGCCGACAGGAAGATGATCGGCGTGTCCTTGGTCCTGTCGTTCTCCTTGATCTTCTCGCAGGCCTCGTAGCCATCCATCTTCGGCATCATGATGTCGAGGATCACGAGATCCGGATCCTCAGCGATCGCAACCTCCACCGCCTCTGACCCATTGTTAGCCGAGAGGACGTCGAAGCCCTCGAGCTCCAGGTTCACCTGGAGTAAGCGCAGGATCACCGGGTCGTCGTCGCAGACGAGGATGCGTTTCTTGCGGGGGCCCATGGGGGCGATGCTAAACCCCCGGCGCCGCTCCCTCATCGGCGCTCGGATGCCTTAGCCTGTCCTCCCCGAGCCCCCGTAGCTCAGGGGATAGAGCACTCGCCTCCGGAGCGAGGGGCGCAGGTTCGAATCCTGCCGGGGGCACCTTCAACGGAACCCTGTGAGCAGGTCATTCTCCTCCGCCCATGGCTGGGGCATGTACTCGAGGTAGTCGATGAAGAAGCTCCGCACCTGCTTCTTGGGCAAGGGGAGCGCCGGAAGGTCCACCCCGGGTCCCGCGACCTCGTATCCGCTCGTGTCCTTCGGGATCGAGATGCCCCGTGCGGTGGCCACGGCGACGGTCGCTTCGTACGCCTGCTTGGCGAAGGCCGCCGCGGACAGATACTCGTGGCCGGCAAAAGCCTTGTGCGCTCGATCTGCCGAACCGTCGGCCCCCTTGAGCTCGTCAACGGCTCCAGGATCAGAGTCGAGGACCAAGGCCGCGACCTTCTCAGCGTGCTCGAGATAAGCGGCGGCCATCCAGCGATTCATGTTGTCGCGGTCGAACTGGCCGAAGTCCCACTCGTTGAACATGTAGCTCATGGCCGTCGAAGACTCATCGCCCACCCACACGAAGTAGCGATCTCCGTTTGGTCCAAAGTTCTTGTCGTTCTCGAAGTCGTAACCATCGTGGGGGTGGCTCAAGCCGAAGTGGTGCCATACTCGTGGGCGGCGACATTCGTCATCCCGTAGTAGGTCAGGGACGAGGGGCTGATGGCCAAGTAGATGAAACTCTGGGTTCCGTCCACATGATTGCTATCGGACATGCCGGGCCAGGTGCATCAGATGGTCAGAGGGGATCATGTAAGCGAAGCCCGAGCCTTCATAGTCCGCCGAGGGGTCATCAAGGGTGGCCGGAAGGTTCACGCTGTTGTGGACGAGCAGGTTCGCGTTCGCCGCGTAGGGATATCTCGGATAGCAGCTCGGAGCTGAATGGATGTTCGGGTCGACGACGTTCCCCGCCGTCCAGGAAGCCCAGCACGCCAGCTGTTTAGGGCCGTAGAAGTCGCGGTCCTGCGTGTCGGAGGTGAACTCGTTGAGCGGTCGTAGAGCTTGTAGCCTCGCCGCCAAGAACTCAGTATCGAGAAGTGCCGATCCATCGAGGTCGGGGTTGCCCTCATAGACATTCATGTCCAGATCGATCGTCGTGGGCAGCTTTGACGGGGTGATCGAAGGTGGAAAAAGAGGTGATGAGGTGAACAGTGTGTCGATCGCAACATAGCGAGTAAGCAGCGCTAGATCCGTGCTCAGTTCCGCCGGCGTGCGGGCACCGCCCTCTGTGTATTCCCACACCGGGGGCATGATCTTGCCCGGCGGGGCATCAAGGTTCCAGCCTTGCGTGCGCCAGTCGGGACCGGCCGAGAGGTCATGGAACCACACCCGTCGCAGTTCACCGAGACCGGTCTGCGGATCGTCTGGGGTGCTCCCGCCCCAGGCGATCAGTTTGCCTGTGTCGATGGCCCCGAAGTTGAAACCGGATTCGGGTTCCGGCTCGTCCGACTTGTCATAGACATGGAACTTGAAGTCATCGCGACCGAACCAATTGATGAAGAAGACGGTGTGCTCGGTTGTGTCGACGCCCTCGGGGGCATTGAACGCGAGGTGGCGCTCCACCGCCGATGCGCTGATCTCGAGGTTGTCGGCGATATCGAGCACGTTCGACGTTTGTGCGTTGTAGTTCAGTTGGTAGGCAGTCGGCGGCGTGGTGGTGCCCAACTCTGTGAGCTTCGCAAAGAACGCATCTTCGTAGGCCTCATCGGTGAAGACCATGTCGTAGTCGTATGTGTAACGGATGCCCAATGGGTCGCGCTCTCCGTTCACACTCGCGATCCGAGCGATCGGGTGGTTCTCCCGCGGCAACGACTCCACGAACGCCGATTCGTTGATCTGGCCGCGCTCGTACCCGAGGAACACGATGTTCACGGGAACCTTTTCTTCGAGGCGCGTCGGACCGGAGATCAGAAACGCCAGATCCCCGAAGGTGAAGGTCCAGTCGAGGGTCGCCTGCGGTTTGCCCGTGATGTTGCAAAGGACTACCGTGAACGCCTTTCCCGCCGGCACAGGAAAGTCGACAGTGTCGGGGGCACCGGGTAAGAGCGGATTGGTGTAGAGGTAAGAACCTGCCAACCAGTTGCCATCCGAGTCGACGACGTACATGTCCCAATCGCCCGCCTCGGGGCGGATGGTCGCTTGGAAGTGCCCGTCGCCGGGGGCGACGTAATCGAATGTGGTATCCGTCGTCTGCTCCTCCTTGGAGCAACCGTGTGTCAGGACATCGACAAGGGGAAGCGAGATGAAGGTCTCGGAGCCGTGGATCGTCTCGGGGTCCTGTTGTTCCGCGGTAGCCGTCCCAACCGTTCCAGCCAACAGCGATACCGCCAAGGTGACCACTAGGACGATCGTGTACGCGACCCCCTTCATGAACTTTTCCCCGTGGTTGGCGCGTGGTTGATCACGGCGATTCTCCTCTCGCTTCCGCTATGGAGCAGTCTACGGTCGATTTGGGCTAGATGCCCGTCATGAACACAATGGGGCGGTTCTTAGAGGCGACGCCAGTACTGAAGTTGTAGCCAGCCGGTACAGATGTTGTAGCGAGAGCGGTCGCCGGAGCTACCACGGCCGATCGTCGAAGGCCTCGGCACGTGGGGGATCCGGTGGATGCCGGTACTGGGCGATGAGGATCACGACCCGCACCTGCTGCTATGGGACATGCATCGAAGCATCGATCTCGCGGCAACCCCCAACCGCCGCGTCGTGGTGCATTTTTCTTTCGGGGATCCGGTCCACAAGGGCTTGCTTCGCTTCTAGGAAACGCAACCCAGGACGGCACCGGCCCCCGATCCGGAGGGCCGGTGGGTCGGATCAGGTCGTCTGGGGAACCTTGGTGGGCTCTTGTGATACTTCTGCGACTGCGCCGACCAGGATCGCCAACCCCACGAGCGGCGGCACGATCATCCAGAAGAACGCCAGAGAAGGAACCGCGCCGGCTGCCACCATGAAGTTGCCGGCGGTCCGTCCTCGGGCCCTCAATATCAGACCTCCGGCCATGAGCGCCGCGAAGAAGACGGCGATGCAAAGCGCGCCGACATTCGTGGCCTTGGTCTCATCGATCAACTGACCGGTACCGGCCACGACATAGGTGGTAGCGAGGATCCCGGTCAGCACCGTCCACCAGTTCCAGGTCTTGGGTGCCTCGCTCCCATACGAGAACTCGGCCCCGCGCCGGCTGCGCGTCATCATCCACAACGAAAGCGAGACGAACACGGCGATGATCACCCCGAAAGCGGAAACCACCGCGGTGAGGCCATCACCCCCGCCTACGACGATCATCGCCACGGATAGTCCTATGGCGACCGAAGCAACAACTGCGGGCCATTTCTTGATCATCAGTGGTGCCTCCAATGCTTGTTCGGGGATCGACATCAACAGGTCGGGAAGGATGAAGAACCACGTGCGGGCACTCCCCCTGTCGTTGAGTCGATCAGAGAATGCTTGGGTCATCTCTCTCCCGTACTCCCGCCTGAACGAACGCGGGTAGAGGAAGAGCAGGGTGCGGTAGATACCGCGCTGGAGTTCGCGCCTCGGGCGCTCGCTCACGGATGCCCCGGATCGGGGATCGACCGGCGCGGGAAGGCTCTCTTGAGCAGAGAAGAGAGCCGTGCCACTTCGGCCTCGCGGACTCTCTCTCCGAGTCCGGTGCAACGGTAGTAACGGCGGCGTTCGTCGTCTTCGAGATCGGGACGCTCCTCGGACTCCTCGATCAAGCCTTCCTTCAGCATCCGCTTGATCGAGCCGTACATCGTTCCCGGTCCGATCCGCACCGCCCCGTCACTCAACGACTCGACGTCGCGCATGATGGCGTAGCCATGTTTCTCCTCATCCCGGAGGGCGAGGAGGATGTGGAACGTCGCCGTCGGCAACGGGAGGAAGCTCGACGGGTCGTGCGATTCTCGGCTCAATGAACCTCTCTTTCTCGGACCATCGTCGCAGGTCCGCCATATCCTGTCCACCGATATATCGCTAGATGATATAGCGGTCTGCATGATAGTCAAGCCCCACCTAGGATTTCGTCGATGAGCAGGTATCAGGTTGGGAGTGACGACCCCACGTCGGCGGACGTTCAGGCACTGCTGGATGGGCACCTGACGCTGATGAGGGCTACCTCTCCCCCCGAGGACGTCCACGCGCTGGACGCTTCCGGGCTCCGCGAGGAAGGCGTGTCGTTCTTCAGCGTCCGGGCGGACGGTGAGCTGCTCGGTGTCGGCGCCCTCAAGCATCTCGACCCCGATCATGCCGAGCTCAAGTCGATGCATACGGCTCAGGCGGCCAGGAGGAAGGGCGTTGCCCGCGCGATGCTCGAGCACCTGATAGCCACGGCGCGCGAACGCGGTTACACGCGCGTCAGCATCGAGACGGGCTCGATGGCAGCGTTCGGACCCGCCCGCGCTCTCTACTCGTCAGCCGGCTTCGAGGATTGCGGGCCCTTCGGCCACTACGTTCACAGCCCCCACAGCGTCTTCATGACCCTGAACCTGCAGGTCGACTAAAGGATGCCGCCCACCAGTCCGTCGTCGCCCAGCAGGCAGAACGGCTTGTAGCCGGCCGGGAGCCCTGCCTTCGGAAGGACGAGTTCGGCCTCGGCCGCGGACAACCACTTTCCGGGGTTAGCGGAAGCCTCCGCGGTCGCGGTGTACCGGTAGATGTCGAGGCCTCGGGCGATGTCGTTCCCGTAGAGCCAGAAACTGCCGTCGTCCTCGATGACCGGCGTTTTGGCCGACCACGTGTCGCCGTTGGCGTTCCGGTACCAGGCGAGCTCCTTCATCCCAACGCCCTGGGTGCCGAGCGAGACGCCGACGAGGTTGGAGAGATCGACCACGCGGACTCCGCCGTTGTAATAGGCGATCGTCATGACCGCGTTGCTCGGACCCTGCTTGTGGATGTCGAAGACGTGAGCGGTGCAGCGCCCAAAGGGAGCCTCGTCGGTGGGACCGGCATCGGTGATGTTCCAGAAACCGACCTTGATCGGGGCGGCCTCGTCGGTGATGTCCCAAACGTGAACCCCACCATTGGGGCACTGTCCGGTGTCGGACGCGCCGGCGAACTCATCCTCGATGATCAGGTAGGTGTGATCGACGCCGTCGGCATCGGTCAGCGTGACCGGGTCCGACTGGTGATGGACGTTGATCATCGGGTCCACGATCGTGGAGATGATGACCGGCTTCTCCTTGTCGGTGGTGTCGATGATGTTGGTGTGCGACAAGGCTGCCGAGTAGGCACGCGTGCCGTCGTCGTTGAAGGTGATGTCGTGCGACTCGCTGCCGAGCCCGGGGATGAACGGAAGCGGCAGCTCCCCTACCGGACGCGGGCTGGCGAGATCGCTGATGTCGGTGATCTCGATCGCCGGCTCGTACGAGGTGATCAGGTCGGAGTTCGAGTTGTAGATGTACTTGCCACTCGGGTCAACGGTGTGGTTGTGCGAACCCTGTGCGAACGGAACCCACGAAACGGTCACCGGGTTGGTCGGGTCCGAGATGTCGGCGATGAAGGTTCCGAACCTCTCCGCCTTGGGCTTGAAGCCTAGGTCGGTAGCCTCGGTGAAGCAGGTTGAGTTGAGCCCGGGCGTGTAGCCGGTGTCCATCGTGAAGCTCACGTACGTCTTCTTGGGTGCACGCCGCTTAAGGGTCCTCTGCTTACGCTTGAAGACCTGGACGTCCCCCTGCTGGATCACGCAGTCGTAGACCCCAACGATCTCCGCGGACTCGGGATCGGTGATGTCGACGATCTGGAGCCCGTTCTTGTAGGAGCCGGCCAGGGCGTATCTCTTGCCCTTGATCTTGACGAACTCGATGTCGGTACCACCGTTGGTGACGTTGGATCCCTCGGCGGTCGCGTAGGGGAGGTTCTTGACCAGGCTCAGGTTGGGGCTTCCCTCGCCCGCCGTCTGAGCGTTCGCCGCGGAAACCGAGGCAGGAAGGGCCAGCAGACCGACGGCACCGGCGATCGCGGCAGCGAGACGTAGAGCACGCATCGAGAGAGTCCTTTCGTCGAGATGAGCCTTCGGTGGTGAGGTTCGCCGGAGGCTGATCGACTCCTGCGGTTCCATTTGCTTTGTCCGATTCATCCCAAATAGGATATCTACAGGGCGACTCGAAGCCGCGATCTCGAAGGGTGGTGGCCATGCGCAAGCTCTCGATCCGACGTTGGATGGGGCCCTTTCTCGCCGGGGCGGTGTTGGCCTTCTTCTTGTCTGCTGTGGTGGCCGCCCGCGATCCGCAGCGCCCCAGGGCCGGCGAGGAACCAGGGTCAACAGCGTCCGCGGCAGAGGCATCGGGGGCCAGACTCGCCGCCTTGGTCGATGCCGGAGGAAAGATCGTCCGCCAGAAGGGCGTCCGCTCGGTGAAGCGGGTGGACAAGGGCAGCTACTGCATCCGGCCCTCGGCTTCTTCCGGCGTCTCCATCAGGAAGGCGGTCGTCGCGGTCTCGCCCGAGTACTTCCACAGCGGGCTGACCGAGATCCAGGTGCAATGGGCGTCGAAGGGTGCATGTTCGACGAAGCAGATCGGCGTCTACACGAATGCCGATCCCGAGGGCGACGGGACCTACGCCCCGTCCAACGAAGTTGCCTTCTCGATCATCGTTCCGTGACCAAACTGACCCACTACCCACAGTCTCAGTAATCTCCGGCGGTAGACCGTTTCTCGTGGGCACCATTCGACCGCTACGATTCGGCGGTCATGAGGAACTTCGCTGAGGCCGGGATCGTCCATCTTCGCCTCGTGATCCCCAGCCCTCGGGCGGACGAGATCCTGGGGGGACTACGTGATTCCGCCGCCGTGATCAACGTCATCCATGTGCCCAACGCTTCCATCAAACCCAGTGGCGACCTCGTGCTGTGTGATGTCGCCCGCGAAGAAGTCAGCGTGGTCATCGAAGGGCTCAAACGGCAGGGCATCGAGAAGGAGGGGTCCATCTCGGTCGACGCGATCGACTCGTCGATCTCCCATGAAGCCAGCCGCGCGTCGCTTGCCGCCCACGGTTCGGCCGCCGACGCAGTTATCTGGGAAGAGATCGAAGCCAGAACGTCGGAGAGCGCGGAGCTGTCGTTCAGCTTCGCTGCTTTCATGGTGCTTGCGACCTTGATCGCGGCCATCGGCATACTCACGGACTCGCAGATCCTCATCATCGGGGCGATGGTCGTAGGCCCGGAGTTCGGTCCGCTCGCCGGCTTCTGCGTCGCACTGGTTGAGCGGAGACCCGACCTGGCGAAACGATCGTTCAAAGCGTTGGTTGTGGGATTCCCTCTCGCGATCGTCGTGACCGTCGCCGTCGTCCTGATCCTGCAGGGCTTTGACCAGACGCCGAAGACGATCGACGCGCAGGGACGCGCGACCTTCTTCATCGCGCACCCCGACGTGTTCTCCGTTCTCGTGGCACTCATCGCGGGAACGGCGGGTCTCTTATCGCTGACCACCGCGAAGTCCGGGGCGTTGATGGGTGTTCTGATCTCGGTGACGACTATCCCTGCGGCAGCGAATGTCGGCGTCGCGCTGGCCTACGCGGACCCCTCGGAGTTCCGGGGTGCCCTCGCTCAACTCGGACTCAACCTCTTCTGCATCGTCGTCGCGGGATCGGCAACGCTCGCGGTGCAGAGGCGAGGGTTCCGCCAGCGCCTGTTGAGGTCCTAGAGAACCGCAGGGACCCGTGACTTGATCAGGCCGCTCAGGGCCACGAGGCTCAGGCTCACAACCGCGAGGAACCCGAAACCGAACCTCAGGGACGAAGCGCCCGAGATGACGCCGACTATCGGGGGCCCCAGGAGGAATCCGAGGTACGCGACGGTCGTGACGGTCCCCACGGCGCTTCCCCGCCGCTGCCTCAGAAGCGGATCGGCCGGCAAGACCGAACAGTGTTGGAGCCACCACCGCGCAACCTGATCCGGCGAGCGACGAATCCGATCAGTGCGACTGGGATCGCCGTCGCCATAGCCGCGGTTACAAGGCCGATGGCGCTGATCGTCCCATGCGCCGACGAGCAGGCTCCTGTCGCTCACCCTCGCCCCGAAGAGGTGAGCGATCGTCCGACCACTCACCATGGCGGCGGCGAACAAACCCGGGCCGAGGCCACCGATCGCCGGGCCCGGCACCGAGGGTGCGCTCGAGATGAACCGCGCTCCACGCTTCGAGTCCTCCTTCGAGAACGAACCCGAGTCCGCACAACCCTCCGAGAAGCAAGAACCACGGTTCGAAGCGGAGCTTCAAGCGCTCGCGAGCGGGACGGGCCTCGGCCCGCGGAGCGCGATTGAAGGGTGCCGCTAACGTCACGATCCCGGCAAGACAGATGAGGATCAGAAGGTGACCAACGTCGGCTCTACGAGCGAGGCCAACCGACACACTCGCGACGAGGAAGAAGCCCGAGAAAACCGCGTGCGCGAGGTTCATCAACCGTCGCTCGGTGGTGGCCTCCCAGTCGGTCGACGCCGCGTTGACGGCGATGTCGAGCATCCCCGACATCGCTCCCAGGAAGATCAGGGATCCGAACAGCAACGGCACCGAATCCACGAAGCCGGGGATCATCGTTGTCATCGCGAACAGAACCAGGAGCGGGGGAACGGTTCGTTGTCCGTAGCGGTCGTAGATCGGCCCCATCATCAGCATCGCGGGAAGGGCGCCGACACCGACTCCCAGTAGCGCCAGCCCGAAGACGGAATCGGAGGCGTTCACCGCCTCCTTGATCTCCGGAAGTAGCACCGCCCATCCGCCCCAGAAGGCCCCGAACACCGCGAAGGCCATCAGCAAGCCCAGCGCCCTACGGTCGATAAGGGGGCCCTTCCGAGATCGCGTCCATATCGGTGTTGTACAGCATCACCGAGGGTCGGGCCGAAGTAGCCTCTGCTGATGATTGAGATCCCACCCCTGTCGGGAGAGCGCGTTCGCCTGGAACCGCTATCCCACGGAGCTATCCCCGGTCTCGTCGCCGCGGCGTGCGGCCCCCGGGATACCTACGACTACGCGCTGGTCCCCCCCGACGTCGAGGGCATGACGGCGTACGTGGATCAGGCGTTGGAGGAGCAACGAGATGGCGTCTCGGCCCCGCTAGCCATCGTCGATGCGCAGCGCGACGAGATCGTCGGTAGCACCCGGTACATGGACATCGTCTATTGGGGGCCGGAGCCGGAGCTTCCCAGCGCGGTCGAGATCGGCAGCACGTGGCTGGCCGCCGCGGCCCAGCGAACCGGGATCAACACCGAGATGAAGTTGCTCATGCTGAGCCACGCGTTCGAGACTTGGAGGGTCCACCGCGTGACGCTCAAGACCGATGCCCGCAATCAGCGATCGCGGGCCGCCATGGAGCGGATCGGCTGCCGCTTCGAAGGCATCCGGCGGGCCCACATGCCGGCCCTCGACGGAGGTATCCGAGACACCGCCTATTACTCGATCCTCATCGCCGAGTGGCCCGAGGTCAGAGAGCTGATCCGATCAAAGAGCCGCTAGCGATGGTGCAGCGCAGCTTGACCACGGCGCTATCGCGGGGGCTCCGGAAGCGCTGTCCTCGGTGTGGCGGAAAGGGGATCTTCCGCTCGTGGGGCCAACTGAAGGACACCTGCCCCACCTGCGGCTACGCCTTCGTGACGGGAGGAGGGCTACTGGGTCGGGGCGGTCATCGTTAATACGGCGGTGGCGATGGGTTCGTTCTTCGTCCTGTTCGTCGGGACGATCCTGCTAACGATCCCCGATGTCCCCTGGGCGCTCCTCCTGGTGATCGCCCTGGGCTCGATGGGCCTGATCCCGATCGTCTTCTATCCCGCCTCTAAGACGCTGTGGATGTCTCTCCACATCCACTTCAACCCCACGAGCGACCCCCTCTGAGGCCCTGCCTGCGATAGCCTGACCGTACGAGCATTCACTATCCGAGTAGACACTCACAAGGAGCCGGTCATGGATTGGAAGCGCAGCGGCGAGTACGAGGACATCTGGTACGACACCGCCGAGGGCATCGCCAAGATCACGATCAACCGGCCCGAGGTCCGCAACGCATTCCGGCCCAAGACCCTCTTCGAGCTGGCCGACGCCTTCAACGTCGCCCGGGACGATCCGACCGTGGGGGTCATCATCTTCACGGGGGCCGGCGATCTGGCGTTCTGCTCCGGCGGTGACCAGCGGGTCCGCGGCGACGACGGCTACATCGACGACCACGGGATCGGCCGGCTGAACGTCCTCGACCTTCAGATCCAGATGAGGAGACTCCCGAAGCCGATCATCGCGATGGTCGCCGGCTACGCGATCGGCGGTGGTCACATCCTTCATCTCGTCAGCGACCTAACCATCGCCGCCGACAACGCCCGCTTCGGGCAGACCGGTCCGAAGGTCGGTTCGTTCGACGGGGGCTACGGCGCAGGGTTGCTGGCTCGGACCATCGGCCAGAAGAAGGCACGGGAGATCTGGTACCTCTGCGATCAGTACGACGCGCAGGAGGCGCTCGACATGGGGCTTGTGAACAAGGTCGTGCCGCTCGCTCAGCTCGAAGAGGAGACCGTCGCCTGGTGTCGCAAGATCCTCGAGAAGAGTCCCCTCGCTCTGCGCATGCTCAAGGCCGCGTTCAACGCCGACACCGACGGACTGGCGGGCATCCAGCAACTCGCCGGAGACGCAACGCTCCTCTATTACATGAGCGAGGAAGCCCAAGAAGGTCGCAACGCGTACAACGAGAAGCGCAAACCCAATTTCGACCAGTTCCCGAAGCGTCCCTAGTGCACCCGTTCTTCGAGGCGGCTCGCCCGAGGACGCTGCCGGCTGCGATCGCCCCCGTTCTCGTCGGCACTGCCGCGGCCGAGCGTTTCATAGCGTGGCGTTTCGTCGCAGCCCTCGTCGTCGGGCTGTCGATCCAGGTCGCGGTGAACTACGCCAACGACTACTTCGACGCGGTGAAAGGGCGTCGACACCGAGCACCGCGTCGGGCCGCGGCGAACGGTCGCTCTGGGTTGATCAGTCGCCCGCGCATGAAGGCGGCGATCGCCATAACCTTGGTGGTGGCCGCGAGCGGCAGGGGCCGCGCTGGCGTGGGCGACAACCCCATGGCTCCTCTGCGTGGGAGCCCTCGCGTTCCTTGCCGCCCTGGGCTACAGCGGGGGCCCGAAGCCATATGCCTCGATCGGACTCGGCGAACTGTTCGTATTCGTTTTCTTCGGACTCGTCGCAACCGCCGGATCGACGTTCGTCCAGGACGAGGAAGTCACCCGGGTCGCGTCTGTTTGCCGCGATCCCGATGGGCCTGCTCGCAACCGCAATCCTCGTGGCCAACAACATCCGCGACATCGATACCGATAAGGCCGCGGGTAAGGCCACGCTCCCCTCTCGCCTCGGGCACGACAAGGCGCGGTCGTTCTACCGGATCCTCTTGCTCGGCTCGTTCCCCTTCGTGCCCCTGATCGCCGGCGTTACGGGATCTCCGTGGACGATGTTGCCGCTGCTCTCGCTGCTCCTCACGATCCCACTGCTGAACAAGGTGAGTGCCGAGGGTCGCGATCTGATCCCGGTATTGAGCGGAACCGCCCGCGTCGAGATGGTCTATGGGGTTCTGTTGGCGGTGGGTCTATGGACCTCATGACCGTCACGTTCCGCATCCCGATGAACACGAGATTCCGTCGCGTCACCGAGCGCGCCGGCGTCCTTCTCAGGGGACCTATGGGCTGGGGCGAGTTCTCGCCGTTCCCCGAGTATCCGGACCAGGTCGCCCACCGATGGTGGTTAGCGGCCCTCGAAGCATCGGTCGCCTTCTGGCCCCCGCCCGTGCGCACCAGCATCCCGAT
This sequence comes from uncultured Actinomycetes bacterium, assembly GCA_963826105.1. Taxonomy (GTDB): domain Bacteria; phylum Actinomycetota; class CADDZG01; order CADDZG01; family WHSQ01; genus WHTI01. The sequence goes on from CAWGWA010000008.1 coordinate 28,509, forward strand.
CAACGTCACCATTCCGGCCGTCGGTCCCGAGGAGGCTCACGAGACGAGTGCAAGCGTCGGGATGCACGACCGCGAAGGTCAAGGTAGCTGAGGGAGACGACGCGGCTCGCCTCGAAGCGGTCCGCGACGCGCTCGGACCGCAAGGGAAGCTGCGGATCGACGTCAACGGCGCCTGGGACACGGAGACCGCGATCCGCGAGATCAAACGGTTCTCGCACCTCGATCTCGAGTATGTCGAGCAGCCCTGCGGATCGACCGAGGAACTCGCCGTGGTCCGCAAGGCGGTCGACGTACCGATCGCCGCCGACGAATCGATCCGGCTCGCCGTCGATCCGATGGAGGTAGTCACCAAAGAAGCGGCCGACATCGCGATCCTCAAAGTCCAGCCCCTGGGAGGCGTGGCGCGGTCCCTGGAACTCGCCGAACGGCTCGGCCTTCCCGCGGTCGTCTCCTCCGCCCTCGAGACCTCGGTCGGCCTGGCCGCCGGACTCCATCTCGCCGCCTGTCTTCCGGAGCTGCCCTTCGCCTGTGGTCTCGGCACGGTAGGACTCCTCGAGCACGACGTCGTCGCGGAGCCACTGATTCCGGTCGATGGCGTCATGGAGCTACGGCGTCCGGAACCCGAACTCGATCTTGTCGGCGATCCACCTGGATCCGATGAACTGATCGACCGGCTGCAGCGAGCGATGGACGCGGGATGAAGGCTGCCAATCCCTCCCACGCGCTCGCACTCGTCCTGGTCGATGAACTCGTTCGTAACGGGATCGAGCATGCATGCCTGGCCCCCGGGTCGCGTTCCGCTGCACTCGCGATGGCTCTGGCCGAGGACGAACGCCTAGCGCTCCATGTCGTCCACGACGAACGGTCCGCGGCATTCCTCGCGTTGGGTATAGCGCGCTCGACAGGCAAGCCGGTCCCGGTCGTCTCCACGTCGGGAAGCGCGGCGGCGAACTTCTATCCCGCGGTGGTCGAAGCCGCCCACGGACGCGTTCCGCTGATCGTCCTCACGGCCGATCGGCCCCCGGAGTTGAGGGCGACGGGCGCCAACCAGACCACCGATCAGATCAAGTTGTACGGCGATCTCGTGCGGTGGTTCCACGAGATGGGGACACCCGAAGCGAACCCCGGGGCACCTCGTTACTGGCGTTCGGTCCTCTGTCGCGCTCTGGCCGAGGCAACGCTGCCGGTCCCGGGGCCCGTGCACCTCAACCTCGCATTCCGCGAACCACTGGTGCCAGACGAGACAGGTGCCGACTTCCAGTTCGATCTCTCCGGTCGCCCGAATGGAGCTCCGTGGACGGCGAGCGCGGGCAGCAATTTGCCCTCGCCTGCGATCGTTGGACGTTTGTCGGCCCAGGTCGAGCGCGCCGAGCGAGGTCTCGTCATCGCCGGTGGAGGAACCACGGATCCCGGCGCCGCAGTGCTCCTGGCCGAGGCCGCGGGCTGGCCACTGTTGGCAGAAGCCCATTCCGGAGCACGCACCGGTCCGAACGCGATCTCGACCTACGATGCCCTTCTCCGCAGCGAAGTCTTCGCAGCCGAGCCACCCGACCTCGTGATCAAGGTAGGCAGGACGGGAACATCTAAGGCACTCGCCCGCTACCTCTCCGACGCGATCGAGCAGATCACGATCGATCCCGCACCCTTCGAGACCGACCCCGAGCGAACCTCGAGCGCCGCGATCGCCACCGACCCCGGACTGCTCCTGCGCGCCGTCGCCGGCGGGCTCGGCCCCCGGCCCCCGGGTTCATGGATCCAACGATGGCGGGAAGGCGAGCGCATCGCCCGAGGCATCATCGACAACGCGCTTGCCGGAGACGAGATCACCGAGCCCCGCACCGCCCGCGATCTCGCCCGCTCGATACCCAACGGCGGCACCCTGGTGGTGGCTTCGAGCATGCCGGTAAGGGATCTCGACTCGTTCATGGCGCCACGCTCCGGGCTCCGCATCGTCGCCAACCGGGGTACCAGCGGCATCGACGGGTTCGTATCGACCTCACTCGGCGTTGCGCTGGCGTCCGAGGGCCCGGTGGTCGCCTTCGCCGGCGACCTCTCGCTGCTTCACGATCAGAACGGATTCCTGCTGCTCAGCTCCGAGCCGGTCGATCTCTCGATCGTGGTCGTCAATAACGACGGCGGCGGCATCTTCTCGTTCCTCCCCCAGGCCCGTTACGAAAAGACCTTCGAGCAGGTTTTCGGTACGCCTCACGGACTCAACCTGGCGAAGCTCGCGGATGTCTACGGGATCGCGCATCGCCTGATCTCGGCCTCCACCGACCTCCCATCCGCGGTCGCGGAGCCCCATATCGGCGTCCGGATCCTCGAGGTCCGAACCGTCCGCAGCGCCAACCTCGAGTTTCATCAGGGACTCACTCAGAAAATCATCGACTCGCTCGAGTAGCCGTACCCGTTCCGAATGGAACACCAGCGCGGCCGCCACCGTCCTAGTTGCGAACCCACGAGATGGAGGCGAAACCATGGCATCGAGGAAGCGAGTTCCACTGCTGCTCCTGGCACTGACGCTCCTGCTGTTCGGTGCCGCCTGCTCCGGCAACGATGGCGGGGGGGCCAACAGCGCCGCCGACATGCCGGCAACCATGGAGGACAAACCTGACTCCGGTGGCGACGACCTAGTCTCCGACGAAGACAGTGGCGGGGCCGGTTACGGGACCCAGGGCGATTCGGCGACGACGCTGCCCGACATCGGTCCCGCAGTCATCAAGACCGCCAAGATCGAGATCGAGGTCGAGGACGGCACGTTCCAAGAATCGGTGCAGAGCGCCATCGCGGTCGCCGAGCGGCACGGCGGGTTCGTGCTCGAGTCCCAGGTCGGGGGCCGAGACGAAGGCACCGGGTCAGTCGTGCTCCGCATCCCGGCCGAACAGTTCGAAGCAGCCCTGGGCGAGTTGAAGGACATCGCGGTCGACGGAGGCGTCCAGTCCGAGAGGATCTCAGGTCAGGACGTCTCGCAGGAGTTCGTCGACCTGCAGTCCCGGCTGCGGAACTTCGAGGCTCAGGAAACGGTGTTGCTAGGTCTCATGGAGAAGGCCGCAACGGTGTCCGACTCGATCCGGGTGCAGCGCGAGCTGACCAACGTGCAGCTCGAGATCGAGCAACTGCGAGGACGGCTGAACTTCCTCGAAGACCAGACTCAGTTCTCCACGATCACGCTCGGCATGAACGAGGCCGGCATCGCGACGCCAAAGCCGGCCGGAACCATCGACAAGGCATGGGATCAGGCGAAGGAAGCGTTCGGAGCCGTTGTGTCCGCAGTGATCATCAGCACCGGCTTCATCGTTCCGATCGCACTGCTCGCGCTGATCGCCCTGATCGCGGTGAAGCTCCTTCGGCCGGTGATCGCGAAGGCTCGCTAAGGAAGGTCACCCAGCGCGGCGCGCATCGCACGTAGCTTCAGGCGGGTCTCGTCGAGTTCGGCTTCGGGGACGGAGCCCTCGACGAGGCCCCCGCCCGCGAACAGCCTCGCCCGGGTGCCGGACACCTCAGCGCACCGAAGACCGATGCCGAACTCGCCGTCGCCACGCGCGTCGATCCACCCAACGGGACCGGCGTAGCGACCGCGGTCGAGTCCTTCGAGCTTCCGGATCAACTCGAGAGCGTCATCGGTCGGCGTTCCGCAGACCGCGGCGGTTGGGTGCAGCTTGGCGAGCATCTCGAGCGTTCCCACGTCGTCGCGCAACTCCCCTTGGATCCAGGTCGCCAGGTGCTGAACGTTGGCGAGCTTAAGTAGCGAATGCGGCGTCTTCTCGGTCAGCGTGTTGCAGAACGACCCCAGCAACGAGCGCACCGACTCGACCGAGAGACGATGCTCGGCGCCGTCCTTGTCCGATGCCAGGAGCCGGTCTCCGATCGCGCGATCCTCGGTGTCGTCATCCGACCGAGGGGCCGTGCCCGCAAGGACAAGGGAGGCGACGTTATCTCCGGTCCGACCAAGCAGCAGTTCGGGGGTGGCTCCGAGAAAGCCGTCGACCGCGAACGTGTAGCACTCCGGGTACCTCTCGCTGAGCCGGCCGGTCAACGCGCGCTGATCGAACGGTGCCTTCGACCACACCTCAAGGTCACGCGCCAGCACGACCTTCTCGATGCGGCCGGAATCGATCTCACCGATCGCGGCGTCGACCGCTTCGAGCCAGGCCACCTCGTCGATACTCGATCCCGCGTACCGGATCTTGTCCGTCGGCGCCACGGGTTCGACCTCGACATCGTGAGTCGGGGCCGCATCCATTCCCGAGCGAGTGATCCACGCTCGTCCGTCGCGCTCGGGAAACGACGAACTCGGGCACCACCAGCACCGAGTCCGGGGAGTTCGGATCGAACGAGAACGCTGCGAAGGCAACAGGACCCGAACCGAGAATCATCAGCGGGTCCTCGATCTCGGCGGATCCAAAGAGGTCATCGAGCCAGGCGGCCGCTCGCTCGAAGCGACCCTCACCCGACCCGACCTCGAGGCGAGCTGCCTGGCCCCAGCCAACGGCGCCCTCGCCGTCGTGCAGCCAGGCGCATCCATCCGAAGTCGGAAGTACCGCCAACAGATTGGCAGGTCGGTCGATCACCTCGGTGCGTGAGACGAGGACGCTCACGACTTAGTCCCGGTGATGATCTGCGCCGCGCCGAGTCCGACCAACCGCGAAGCCGCATCCGGAAAGCCGGTGGCTTGGACGAGCTCGACCAGTTCGGACCTCGGCGGAAGGTAGGCGGTCGACTTCGGGAGGTACGCGTACGCCTTGCGGTCCGAAAGCAGGCCCCCGATGAAAGGAACCACCTTGTGGAAGTAGATGCGGTGCCCCCAGCGCAGCAACCTGCGCTCGGGCTCGGCGACCTCGAGCACGGCGATCGTTCCCCCCGGTCGGAGGACGCGGTGGAACTCGCGGAACAGAGCTTCGATGTCGAGCACATTACGCAGCGCGAATCCACAGGTGATGCCATCGGCGGCGGCATCCGCAACCGGAAGCCGGAGGCCGTCGGATTGCACGAGCGGTACGTCGGTCTTAGCCGCCGCGAGCATCCCGAAGGAGAGGTCGAATCCGATCGGGTCGAGACCGGCCTTGCGAGCGTCGCGACAGAAGTCTCCGGTGCCACACGCGATGTCGAGCACGCGTGATCCGTCCTTGAGTTCAAGCGACTTCACCGCACGCTTGCGCCAACGCGTATCGAGGCCGAAGCGTCATGATCCTGTTGACCATGTCGTAGCGCGGGGCGATCGCATCGAACATCGATCTGACGGCGCCGACCTTCTCCTTCGCCGGTTGGGAGCGGATCGTTGGATCCGGTCACGACTCGCCACCGATCTCGATCTCGAGACCTTCGCTCTTGATACGGTCCTGCGCGACCTTGAGCAGCACGCGCTGGAAATGGTTCGCGACGAGGGCGGAGGTTGCCGGCAGCATCTTGTTGAAGGCCTCAACGAGCCGCTCGGCAGCATCGTGATCGTCGCCGGCCGATGCCCTGATCGGATCTCTTACGAAGGTGATGAACATCTCGACCGCTTGTTCGGCAACCGAGCGCATGGCTTCGTCATGACGGCGCGCGAGATCGAGCAACTCGCTCAACGGGAGGCCTGCTTCGAGGAGAGACAGCCCCGAGGTAACCGCCGACGCATCCGAGGCGGTGTAGCGAGGCTCACCGTCGACCATCCGCGCCGAGATCAAGCCCTCGCGCTCGATCGCGCTCAGGAGCGCGGCCGACACGCCGGTCCGCTCGGCGAGTTGCTCGACCGTCAGCAGTTCTCCGGACGCGTCGCCGGGGACCGAACCGGTAACCGCCGACACGAGCGCCTCATCCGCCTCATCGGCATTACCGGAGAGCAGTCGCTTGATCGAGGCGAGCGTGAAGCCCTTGTCCTTGAGATCGCGGATGCGCCCCAATCGATCGAGATGGTCGTCGGAGTACCACGCGAGACGGCCCTCCCGCTCCGGGGCCGGAAGGAGACCCTGCGCTTGATAGAAGCGCACGGTGTCCACGCTGAGCCCGCAGCGCGTGGCGAGTTCGTCGACTCGGAATCTCATGAGTCCTGACTCTACGAGTGATAGCTCGCATAGTCGAACCTCAGGCTAAGAGTTCGTCCAGGGTCCGGTAGAAACGGCCTCGGGGGATAGCGTGGCAACCGGCCGCCTCGGCCCGCTCGGCACGCTCCGGCGCGACGTGCGAATAGAAGCCCACGACCCGCTCCAGAACCCCGCCTCCGGCACGCGCCTCGACCAGGGCGTCGATCACCTCTTCACCGCCGCGATCGAGATCGATGACGACAAGGTCGACCGGACCTTCCGCCAGCGCCGCCGCTAGTCGGGAGCCCGTCGCGATGCGGACCTCGTGACCGGCCTTCTCGGCCTGCGACTGGATGCGCTCCAGCGCGAGCAGGTCGGCGTCGACGATAAGGACCCTCATCCCACGAACCTAAGCCACTATGCTGCCGAGGAGAGCGAGCATCGAGGCAAGAAGGGTCGGGGGGACCGAGTGGCCGAGCGCAAGCGCGTGAAGATCAAGGGATGGCGGAAGATCGCCGCGGCCACCTGGAGCTACCCGAACGACCCGCAGATCTATGGGGACCTCGAGATCGATGCCACGCCGCTCCTCGACTTCATGGAGGAAGCGCAGCGGGCGACCGGAGTGAAGCTCACGATCACCCACATGGTCGGCAAGGCGATCGGCCATGCTTTGGCCGAGCACTCCGAGCTCAATGTGCGGCTCTACCGGGGCCACTTCGTCCCCCGCGAGACCGTCGATATCTTCTTCATCGTTTCGGCCGAAGCCGGTGCCGAGCTCTCGGGCGTCAAGGTCGTGAACACCGACAAGAAGTCCGTCGTCGACATCGCCAAGGAACTTGCCGGCCGAGCGGGCAAGATCAGGACCGGAACCGATGAGGAGTTCGGCAAGACGAAATCCATGCTCGCCAAGACCCCCACGAGACTCCTTCACTTCTCGATGCGCGTGGCCGCGTGGATCACGACCGATCGCGACAAGGACTTCAAGAAACGAGGGCTCCCCCGGCAGCCGTTCGGCTCGGCGATGATCACCTCGGTCGGCATGTTCGGTATCCAGCATGCCTATGCGCCACTGTCGCCGTACTACCGCATCCCGTTCTTGGTGCTGGTGGGCGAGGTGACCGACAAGCCGGTAGTCGTGGACGGTGAGGTCGTGGTTCGCCCGATGCTCACGCTGGCGGCGACCATGGACCACCGCTACGTCGACGGCTTCCATGCGGCCAAGCTCGCCCGGCACGTCCGCGAGTACTGCGCCGAACCGAAGCGCTTCGAGCCTCCCCTCGACTGAGGGCCGGGCCGGGTCGATATGCTCGACCGATGACCACGGTAGCGATCGAAGTCAAAGGCCTCCGGAAGTCTTACGGATCGAACGAGGCCGTCCGCGGCATCGACCTCACGATCAACTCCGGCGACGTCTTCGCATTGCTCGGCCCCAACGGGGCCGGCAAGACGACCGCCATCGAGATCCTCGAGGGCTACCGGCAGCGGACCGCCGGCGAGGTTTCCGTCCTCGGCCACGATCCAGAGGACAAAGAGAAAGCGTTTCGCGAGCGGATCGGCATCGTCCTACAGGAGACCGGGGTCGACCCGTTCCTGACCGTGGCCGAAACGATCGATCTCCACCGCCGCTATTACCCCCACCCGCGCCCCGTCGACGAGGTGATCGAGGTCGTCGGCCTGCAGGAGAAGCGGGACGAGCGCGTCAAGAAGCTCTCGGGCGGCCAACAGCGTCGGCTCGACGTCGCGATCGGCCTGGCCGGGGACCCCGACCTCTTGTTCCTGGACGAGCCGACCACGGGTTTCGACCCGGCGGCTCGCCGCAACGCATGGGACATGATCCGGAACCTGAAGTCGCTCGGGAAAACCGTGCTGCTGACCACGCACTACATGGACGAAGCGCAGAACCTCGCCGATCGTGTCGCCATCATCCGGCGTGGCGAGATCGTCGTCGAAGGTGAGCCGGGGATCCTCCAGGGCCGCGATACGGACACGAGGGTGCGATTCGCTGCGCCCGGTGGGGCGACTCCCCCGCTGGATGCGACCGCAACATCCGAAGGCCTGCTCGAGATCAAGACCGCCGATCCGACGCGCACGCTCTACGAACTCACCAAGTGGGCGGTTGAGAACAATGTGGACCTCGACCGCCTGAGCGTCAGCCAGCGCGTCGCTCGAAGACATCTACCTCGAGCTCACGGCCGATGAGTAACGTCGGGCTGCTCGTCCATCAGTTCCGGTTCGAGAACCGGTCGTTCTGGAGGAATCCCGCGGCTGCGTTCTTCACTATCTTCTTCCCCTTGATGTTCCTGGTGATCTTCAACGTCGTCTTCGGCGGCGATGACATGTCCGTCGCCGACCGGAGAGACGTTCTCTGCCTCCAACTTCTTCGTCCCGGCGATCCTCGCCTTCTCGGTGATCACCGCCACCTACACGAACATCGCGATGAGCATGACTTTCAAGCGAGACGACGGACAACTGAAACGAGTAAGGGGCACGCCCATGCCGGCGTGGGTCTATCTCGGGGGCCGGATCTCTCACGCGGTCGCGATGGCGTTCATGCTCTCGGTCATCACGATCGCGTTCGGTGCATTGTTCTACGGCACCGAGATTCCCACCACGACGCTCCCCGCTCTCCTCCTTACACTCGTGGTGGGATCCGGAGCCTTTGCCGCACTGGGGCTCGCGATCACCGGCTTCATCCCCAACGCCGACGCCGCGCCCGCGGTCGTGAACTTCTCGATCCTCCCGCTGCTGTTCCTGAGCGACGTGTTCATACCGGTCGAGGATCCGCCCGCGTGGATGGACTGGGTCGGCAAGATCTTCCCGGTGAAACACATCTCTCTGCAGCTCCAGACCGTGTTCAATCCGTTCGAGCCCGGCTCGGGATTCGAATGGGAACACATCGGGGTCGGTCGCGCTCTGGGGAGTGATCGGTGTCGTCATCGCCGTGCGCTTCTTCACCTGGGAACCACGCAAGTAATGCACCCGAACGCCCAGAAGGTCCAGGCCACGCTCACCTCGCTCGGTCACGACGCCGAAGTCGTCGAGTTCTCCGAGAGCACCCGCACCTCCCAGGAGGCCGCCAGCGCGATCGGAACCACCCTCGCCCAGATCGCCAAGAGCATGATCTTCGCGATGGGAGACGAAGGCGTGATGGTCATCACCTCCGGCGCCAACCGCGTCTCGACCACTAAGGTCGGAGCACTGCTCGGAGGCGAGATCGGCCGTGCGGACGCGGACGGAGTGCGCAAGCTCACCGGGTTCCCGATCGGAGGCGTTCCTCCCGTCGCCCATCTCGAGGGCATGACCGTTCTCATCGACGAAGACCTATCGAAGGTTCGACGAGGTCTGGGCCGCTGCGGGCACGCCGAACGCGGTGTTCCGCACCACCCCCACGGCGCTCGCCGAGATGACCGGGGGCCGGATCGCCGACATCAAGGAAGAGTCGACATGATCGATCTGTTCAGCGACACCACGACTCGACCCACACCCGAGATGCGAAAGGCGATCGCCGAAGCCGAAGTCGGCGACGAGCAGCGCATGCTCGATCCCTCGGTCAACGAGCTCCAGGACAAGGTCGCCGGGATCCTCGGCAAGGAAGCGGCACTGTTCCTCCCGACCGGGACGATGTGCAACGCGATCTCGTTCCACGTCCATTGCCGCCCGGGCGACGAGATCCTCATGCACTGGACCGCGCATCCCCTGAATCACGAGGGCGGCGGACCTTCGGCTCTCTCCGGCGCTGTCATCACTCCGCTACAGGGAGACCGCGGCATGTTCACCGCCGACGACGTGCGCAACTCGATCCGGTACCACGACCGTTACTCGCCGAGAACGAAGGTCGTCTCGATCGAGCAGACCTCCAACGCCGGTGGCGGTTCCTGCTGGCCCGCCGATCTCATCAAAGACGTCTGCGCCGCGGCCGACGAACACGGGCTTATCAAGCACATGGACGGCGCCCGCCTGTTCAACGCGGTCGTGGCGACCGGAACATCGGCCGCCGACTTCGCAGCACCCTTCGATTCGGTGTGGATCGACCTCAGCAAGGGCCTCGGCGCCCCGGTCGGTGGCGTCCTCGCTGGGAGCGAGGACTTCATCGCCGAAGCCTGGAGACACAAACAGCGCATGGGCGGCGCGATGCGCCAGGCCGGCATCATCGCGGCCGCGGGCACCTACGCGCTCGATCACCACATCGACCGCCTCGCCGAGGACCACGACAACGCGAAGCATCTCGCGGTGGGCCTCTCCGACATCCCCGGGATCGAGATCGACCCATCGACGATCGAGACCAACATCGTGTTCTTCGACGTCACCGGAACCGGCTACACGGGAGCAGACTTCGCTGCCGAGATGGAGAAGCGCGGCGTGTCCTTCAGCGACATCACCGGCAACTTCGTGCGAGCCGTAACCCACCTCGACGTTAATCGCGCACAGATAGACGAAGCCCTAACCGAGATCCGCACGTTCCTTGCGTGACTAGTTCGTATGGCACCGAGTCTTTAGCGTTCGTCCTTCATCGTAGGAAATCACGTTCTCAAGAGGTGATCGAGCACCCGTCGCATGAGGTCCGCGCGCCGGTCGGCTCCGGTCACCCCTTCGAGTCCAAAGCCTAGGTATACCGAGTCGTCGGTGATCACTCCTGCGCCTTCATCGAACAATTTCTCGGAGCGGATCCAATCGGTCGGGTTGGCTGCACTACCGTCGGCGGAGCCGGGAACCGCCCATCCGCCAAGATCGGTTTCGAATGAAGTCTCGGAGGCGACTCCGTCCACGACGGTTGACACGTCGTCGACGAATACCCCGAGGCCTTGAATCGCCCAGTCGGACACGTAGGTGATGGAGACCTCAACCTGCTCACCCGCGAACGACGACAGATCCGCGTTCCACTCTTCCCAACCTCCGGAGCTACCAGAGGTGGCGTTCCAAGCTCCGCTCGAACCCGTCGGAGAACATGTCCCGTCGCCGTTGTCCGTTTGGTAATGAGCCAGGAACGGATGGATCTCATGCCACCCACCACCGCAGCTGTCCCCGGTGGCGTCGGACGTCAGCCCGGGTACCTCAAGAGTCGTCCAGTCATCCTCGCCCACGGTGTGCGCCTCGACGAAGAGAAAGTCCCATGCTGGCTCGGTGTCGTAAGACACGTTGAAGTTGAGCGCTCCCGTAGTCGCGTCGGTCAGATCGATGGTTTGGGACAAACGCTTGTAGCTGACGTCAGCTTGCTGAGAAGCAACATAGAAATCTCCCGATAGCGGCTCGAACGGCGCGCCGCCCGGTCGAACATAGGTCAATGCGGGCTCACTGGAGAAATCCGGGAACTCATCCGCCGGCAGGAAGCTCGATGTCGTAAGGAACGAGGCCGCATCTCCTTGGTTCTGAGCGCTATCGGGCCCGTTGAAGGAGTAGCTTGCCCCCTCGAACTTGTTGTCTCGCTCACCAACTACGTCGAAGACGTTACCGGTGTCCGGATCGATTCCCGCAGACGCGGTGTAGTTGTAGGCGCCCAGGTAGTACTGCAGGAAGTCGTTGAAGAGGGGGATGCAGGGGTACTCCTGCGCTGTGCACTCAGCCTGGTCTGGCACGAACGGGTTGTAGTAGTAGGCGCCGTTAGCCCCGTGGGCAAAACCTGCGTCCTGGCCTGAGTAGAAGACCTTCCCACCTTCGTTCAGGTAGTCGCGCATCGCAACCTCGAGCTCCTGCGTGAGCTTGGCGGTCGTCCCGGGGACCTGGCCCGGAGCTCTCGTGATGAGGTCATCACCGGTGTACCAGACGACTGCATCGTAATGACTGAGAACACCCAGCGGGTGGGGCGCCGTCCTGCCATTCGCGTCGACATCGTAGACGTCGACGCCCTTCTTACCGAAGCGTGATGCCTTGATCGCGTCCACGTAGTACTGCAGATAATGCGGACCGGGCCCCTGGGCCGGAGAGAGTCCAGAGTAATCCTCTGCCGCGACCACGAGGATCTCGCTCCTAGTGTCTGAAGCCAAGGTGTAGGTGAACGAATCGCTGAAGCCCGGCTTCCTGTCCCCCGAGAATCGGACCGTAACCTCATCCCCGGGCTTTGCGCCACGAACCTCGCCCCGCATCACGTGATAGTAGGTATCGAAACCCTTTCCGTAGCGCTCGCCCCCACGCCACTCACGAGTCTCGACCCTCTTTTCCTTGTGTCCGTTGATGCTGTAATGGAGTTTGACCGAGCCAAGAGATCGCTTCGCGGTCACCTGGACTTCTTGTGAATCGCCGTAGCTCACGGAGAATGGGTCCAGCACGAAGTCCGGAGTGGTGTTGCCAAGATGTGAGCTCGGCTCCGTGGGGTGGCTCGCCGATCGGGCAACGTCCAAGGCAAAAGGCAGGTTGATCTCGAATTCGTGCTGCACAGCGGCCTCGTCGTCAGGGAACTCGAAACCGCACTCATCACATCCCCCGTCGGACAGCTCTGGAGTAAACGCGATCGTCCCGTACCGACCGTGAGCGTGCTCGATCGTGTCACCATTAGTTGTGTAGAGCTCGGCCGCGAGATCCGGATCGAAGCCCTCGATCGCCGGATTGGCGTCATCGCCGGCTAATGCCTCATAGATCGGGTTGTCGGCCGTAGTCGTGTAAAGCTGGTTACCGTGCGGATAAAGGATCAGCTCGGCGACCGAATGGTAGTTCACCAGCATCTCGAACCCGATGTTCCTCAGCAGACCATCGAACGCACGGGTCTCCGGTTCCGAGGCAGGGGCCGCGCCTCGATACGTCTCATTGAATGGATTCGGAGATGAACCCTCATCGTCCATCTGCCAGTCAGTTGGGAAGTTGCGGTTGAGGTCCACTCCGTCACCGGCAGTGACGACTCCGTCGCCGTTGTTATCGCGGAGGTTCTTTCGCCAGAGTCTGTTACCCGGCGTGAAGGTGAAGTCGTATCCGTCCGGGTTGGAAACCGGCAAGAACCACAACTCGGTGCTATCTACGATAGATCGCACGGCAGGATCCGTCGCGTAATTGTCGGTGAAGTATGCGAGGAGACGAGTATTGACTTCGCCGCTGATCCACTCCCGCGCGTGCTGTAGAGCCGAGTAAAGGACGGCGGGGCGCTTGCCGTCTCTAATCTTCCGAGCATCCTTCGTGACCTTTACTGCGTATATGTCGGTGCCGTTAACACTCTTGCCTATAGAAACGAGTTTCGTGATGGCAGGGTGGTCGGCAACGGTTTGTTGCAGCTCTTCGACGATGCCACCCGCGCCGAGGTACTGCTGCCAGACGTTGTATCCGGCTGTCGCCCGACTCTCATCCCGCGACGAGGCTTCATGGGAGCGCAATACTTCGAATGTCAGCCCGAGACTTTCAGCATGGGCTTTGTCGACCGCATCCATAACGATGTCGACTTGAACCCGGCCCCCGTCCAGAGGCGAGGTGGTCACGATGTCTAGGTCCATCTCACGCAGTAGCGCGGCCATCTCGTTCGAGGTAACGGTCCGGTAGAACGACAGTTGGTCGGATGCAGGCAGGGACTCCGAACGCGCCGGCGCCTTGGGCTCCGCCCCTGCCCCTGGAACTAGAGCACACGCAAGCGCGATCGCCATGAGAATGCAGATCTTCCGCATCGAGGAACCCCCCTTGGACGCCTGACCGAAACAAGGAGTTTGCCATATTTAGGCTGCTTTGTGCGGATTGATGTCTGGGGGCGGCTAGAACTTCCTAGTACTTCGAGGAGATCTCTTTCAGCTTCGAGCGACGGTGGAGGGCCTCGATCACTCGGACGGTTCCGGTGCGCGAGCGCATCGTGATCGATTGGGTGACCGCGTTAACGCCCCGGTACCTCACGCCGTTGACTAGTTCGCCGTCGGTTACTCCGGTTGCCGCGAAGAAGACGTCTTCACCGCGAACGAGGTCGTCGGTGGTCAGGATCTGCGTGAGGTCGTACCCGGCATCCAGTGCGGCGTTGCGCTCCTCGTCATCACGCGGGTAGAGGCGTCCCTGGATGACTCCGCCGAGACACTTGATGGCGCACGCGGCGATGACCCCCTCGGGGGTCCCGCCGATGCCGACGAGGATGTCCACACCTTCGCGACCTGCGTGCCGCGGCGATCGCTCCGGCGACATCGCCGTCCATGATGAACCTGATGCGCGCTCCCGCCTCGCGGACTTCCTTGACGAGCGTGTCGTGGCGCGGGCGATCGAGGATCATCACCGTGAGGTTCTCGACGTCGGTTCCCTTCGCCTTTGCGACGCGCTTGAGGTTCTCGGTGATGCCGGCTTCGAGATCGAGAACGTCGTGGGCTTCTTCGCCGGCAGCGATCTTCTCCATGTAGACGCACGGCCCCGGGTCGAACATCGTTCCGCGCTCGGCGAGAGCGACGACCGCGAGCGCTCCACCCATCCCCTTGGCGGTCAATGTGGTTCCGTCGATCGGGTCGACCGCGATGTCGACCACAGGAGGCTCGCCGTTGCCGATCTCTTCGCCGTTGTAGAGCATCGGGGCGTTGTCCTTCTCGCCCTCGCCGATGACAACGACGCCATCCATCGAAACCGTATCCATCATGAGGCGCATCGCGTCGACAGCAGCCTGGTCGGCGGCCTCCTTGTCGCCGCGGCCCATCCAGCGAGCTGCGGCCAGGGCCGCAGCTTCGGTCACCCGCACCAGCTCGATCCCAAGGTTCCTATCCGGAGCTTGGTCGGGGGGCCGGGCCGGCATCGTTGCCTCCTGTGGTGGGCTGATTTGTTCCCCAAGGGTAGCGGCTCGCCTCTTGAGGTGGCTCTCCTAACTTTTCCCACCCGTTGTGCCCGATATATAGGCATTTCCGACTCAAGGGTCCGGGGAGGTCGTCCGATGGGATGGTATGCGTTCTCCCAGAATCTTCCTGGTAGCCGTGATAGCGACCGCCCTCCTGGGGGCGATGACGCCCGCCGCATCGGCGGGCGAGACGCCGTCGTGGGCCAAGGATGCGGTCCGCTACGGCAAGGACCAGGGCTACATCAAGGATTTCCGTCCCAATAAGGCGATGACCCGGGCCGATTTCAAGGCTCTGATGAAGGCCGCCTTCGGCGGGGGCTACAGCCGGACCAAGGGCAAGGTCACCGCCGCCGAAGTCAGTCAGGCCCTGGTCAAGAAGCTGGGGAAGCTCGACATCGCCGACCGCCTCGATCGCCTCGAGTCCCCCGACAACTGGACCCCGGACCGACCGTCGTGGTTCGGCTCCGAGATCGTGGCGCGCGAGATGGGACTCCGGCACGATCGGCCGGTCGACGAGGACCAGCATGAGGCCGCTGCCAACGAGAAGATCAGTCAAGCCGACATCGCCTATGCGGTGTGGCGGGCCCTCACGTCACCGTCGACCTACGGCGCCGACGCGCTCGCCGATCTCGAGCTCGGAGACTTCGACGCCAGGACCCGCAAGGTCATCGAGTACGCCTTCAGGCAGGTCGGAACTCCGTACGTGTACGCCGGCGAATGGGTGGATGCCACCCCGTCTGGCTACCCGTACGGCGCGCAGACGCACGGCGGTGTCGACTGCTCGGGGTTCGTCTGGTACGTCCTCCAGCGCAAGTCTGACAACTACTCCCCTATCAACCGCCCCTACAAGGGTTGGTCGATCCCGGAGCGCTCTTCGGCCGAGATGGCCAAGGCTACGGAGAAACGTCTCGGCTACGGGAAGATCAAGCCGGGCGACGCGCTCGTTCTTCGCTCCCCAAGGTAAGGACTCGAAGCCGAAGGACGTCTATCACGTCGGCCTCTACCTCGGTAAGGGATGGATGATCCACTCCTCCAACGGGCGGGCCGGGGTCAGCATCTCGCCGATCGGCAAGGACACCTGGTGGCGGACCCAGTTCCTGTTCGGCCGCCGCGTCATCAAGTAGCGGATCAGCCGCCGTCGGGCGTCGGCTCCTCGCTTGGCTCGGCACTCGGCTCGGTGTCCGGCACGAACGGGCTCGCGGAACTGTTCGGGCACTCCTGGCCCGCCTCCGGTCCCTTTCCGGCGAACGTATCGACATACTCGTCGACCGCTGCGAGGTCGAGTTCATCGAGATCCATCCGCTCACCCCACGACGCGATCGAGAACACGGCTCCATGCCTTCGTACGGAGCCGAAAGGACGTTACGGTCCGCCGTCGGCGGCGAGCGCCTCAAGCTCCTTGATGTCCTCTGGCGCCGCCTTCACCGGGTCGAACAACAACCCGACGGCACCATGCTCGAGGCTGTGGACGAAAGTTCTCGTTGACGACGGGTGTCGAATGGACCCCGCAGGCTGCCGGGGCCGTTGGCATGTGAGCCCTGAACCGGAGGGGTCATCTCGTAACCGACCGGCTCGGTCGTGTGGTCGCCGACACCGCTGCCGCCGAAACCGGTGATCGGATGTCCCATGATCTCGTCGGGAGTCTTGGTCCGAAGGAAGAAGAACCAGAAGGCGACACCGATCAGCGCCACGATGCCGATCGTGCTGACGACGCGCGCTCGCGCTTCGGCCTTGCGCTGGCGTGCCTGCGCCTCGGCCTTCTCTTGACGGCGCTGGTCCAGCCGCTGCCGCTTGCGCTCGGCCGCCTCTGGTCCACCGGACTTCCTCTTCCTGCTCTTCCCTGATGCCATCGCATGGAGGCTATCTTGTTCGACGATGAACACGTCAACCGCGCTCGCCATAGTTCTCGTCGCCAACGGACTGATCGCATTCGGTTATCGGATCTTTCGGTGGAAGGCGAAGAGTGGGCCTCTCGAGGATGCGATCGGCGGGGGCATCCTCGCGGTGCTCCTGGGTCTCCTGAGTCTCGGCGTGGCAGACCTAGGCTGGGCTCGGTGGCTCGCCTTCGGCTACGGCATCTTCTTCGCCGTCATCGTCGTACCGATCTGGACCCTCGCGGTATTGATCCCCGGGCGGCCCGGTCGCATCGACTACGCCTTCGCGGGGTTGTACGAGGTTTCGCTCGGGGCGATCGCGGTATTGGCACTGCTCGCCTAGGACCGAGGCGGCAGGAGTCCCAATCCATCGAGTTTCGCCAGCAGGTCCTCCGGTCCGATCTGATGAACCAGAGCCCGGGCCACCAGTTCGTCCTCTCGGATGGTCACCGTGCGCGTTCCGGGATCGTCCTCACGCTCGGTTGCCGGCTCTGCGGGGATGGCCTCGGTCACCGGCACCCCATAGAAGGCCGCGAGGTCGGCGAGTCGAGCGACCGTGATGTTCCGATCACCCCGCTCGTAAGCGCCCACGATGGCAGCCTTCCAGCGTCCCTCGGAGGCTTCGTTGACGTCTCCCAGCGACAGGCCCTTCGCGACCCTGATGGCACGGAGTCGCTCGCCCACCGCTCGGGTGTACTCGTCTCCCGTCACTCTCCGTCACCGTTCCCTTGCCGAGCGCCCTCTGGGGGCCTTCCCCGGCCACTCTACGCAGCGGAACCGCCCTAAGCGAGCGGCCACGTACAATCTAGGGATGAAAGCCTTATGGAAGGGTGCCGTCACGTTCGGACTGGTCAACATCCCGGTTCGCCTCTACTCCGCGGTCGAGGAGAAGAGCCTCAAGTTCAACATGCTCCACGGTGAGGATGGGGGCCGGATCAAGTTCCAGCGGGTCTGCTCGGTCTGTGGCAAGGAGGTCGTCTGGGACGAGATCGTGAAGGGTTACGAGTACTCGAAGGACCACTACGTCACGTTCACCGACGACGAGCTCAAGGCCCTCGACGTCGACTCGATCCGCGCGATCGATGTCGTCAACTTCGTACCGCTCGAAGAGATCGATCCGATCTACTACAACCGCACCTACTACGTCGTGCCGGAACAGTCGGGGCTCAAGGCCTACCGGCTCCTGCAGCAGGCACTTGAAGCCGAGGGCCAGGTCGGCATCGCGAAGGTCGCGCTCCGCGAGAAGGAGCACCTCGCGACGATCCGCCTCAAGGACGATCTCTTCGTGCTCGAGACGATGCACTGGCCCGACGAGATCAGGCAGCCCGCGTTCGAGGACCTCGATAAAGAGGTCGACGTCAGGGACCAGGAAGTGAAGATGGCCCGTCAGCTGATCCAACAGCTGTCGACCAACTTCGATCCCGGGCAGTTCGTCGACGACTATCGGGAGCGGCTCGAGACCCTCGTCAACCAGAAGGTCGACGGCGAAGAAGTCACCGTCGTGGCCGAGGCCGAAGAGGAACCGACCAAGGTCGTCGACCTGATGGAGGCTCTCAAGGCTTCCGTCGCCGACGCCAAGAAGAAGAAAGAGGGTTCAGCCAAGAGCCCCAAGAAGAAGACCGCCAAACGCGCGTCCGCATCGTAGAGGAAGGCTTTTGGACAAGGTTTCGATAAGCATCCCCGCGTCCCCGCAGTACCTGCAGGTCGTGAGGTTGATAGCCGCCGGACTCGCGTCCAGGCTCACGTTCACGATCGACGAGATCGAAGATCTCAAGATCGCGGTGGACGAGCTCGCGGCCTACCTCACCGGTACGCAGGGCAGAGAAGGCACGCTCGACATCGAGTTCGGCATCGAGAGCGACCACATCGAGATCAGAGGCGTTGGCAACTTCGCGCCGGGTGACAAGATCCGGACCGATCTGACCGAGTTCTCTCGCCAGATCCTCAAGACCGTGGCAAACGAAGCCGTGCTCGAGGTCAGCAACGGGGTACCGAGTTTCTTTCTGACCAAGAACAAGCAGTCGTGACCCAACGAGGATCCCTCAGCAAAGACGAAGCTCGTGAGCTGTTCACCCAGTACCGGGCGGCCGCCGAGGAGGACGAACGCCTGGCGCTCAGGGAGAGGCTCGTCGACCAGTACATCGGTCTCGTCGAGTTCCTCGCCCGGCGCTTCAAGAACCGTGGCGAGCCGCTCGAGGATCTGACGCAGGTCGGGATGATCGGGCTCCTCAAGGCGATCGAACGCTTCGATCTCGAACGCGAGGTCGAGTTCTCGACCTACGCGACGCCGACGGTCGTCGGAGAGCTCAAGCGGCACTTCCGTGACAAAGGGTGGGCGGTCCGCGTGCCCCGTAGGCTCCAGGAGCTCCACCTCGAGTTGACCAAGATGATCAGCCTCCTCGGCCATGACCTCGGTCGATCGCCCACGGTCCCCGAACTCGCCAAGGCGACCGGCCACAGTGAGGAACAGGTCCTGGAAGGACTCGAGGTTGCGGGGGCGTACAGCTTCAGCTCCCTCGATGCTCCACTCGACTCCGACGACGAAGGCTCCTCGACGTTCGCCGACCAGATCGGCAGCGAGGACGAGCAGATCGAGAACCTCGAATACTGGGCGTCGCTGGCCCCCGAGGTCAGCAAGCTTCCCGAGCGCGAGCAGACGATCCTCTTCCTCCGCTTCTACAAGGGCCTGACCCAATCCGAGATCGCCGACAAGCTCGGCATCTCGCAGATGCACGTCTCTCGCTTGCTCAATCGAACCCTCTCCAGGCTGCGCGGGGCGTTCGAGGACTGATCTCCAAGCAGGACCGGGACCCATAAGGGCGAACCTCCCGAACAGACATCAACCGGGGAGGACCCTTGAAGACCAAGACTTCGTTCATCGCCCTACTGCTCGGCGGCCTTCTGATCGCCGGGCTTCCGACGGCCGGCGCCGGCATCGCGCCCGATCCCACGCGCATCGTCGATGCGGCCGCGACTCCCGACTGCGAGGAGTTCGTTCCTGAGTCCTACACCCTTCCGATCGACGACGACGGGCAGACCGTTTCGCTCGACGTCTACGTTCTGCTGGATGTCGCCAAGGGCGCCGACGTTGCGATCGCGCAGCGTGACGCCAAGCTCTCCGGCGACCGCTCTCTGATCAAGGAGGCGCGGGCCGAGTTCAAGGCTCTCGTGAAGGACGCCAGGGGATTCCTGGACAAGGCGCCGAGCTCCTACGCTCCCCTGAACATCGAGCTCAACTACAAGAAGTGGGGGCTACTGAAGCCGCTGGATGACAACGGCAAGGCACGCGAGCGGACGACAGACTCGCAGTCGATCATCGATCTCTCCAAGGATCAGTTCGGCGGCACGCGGCCCAAAGGCTTCGACGTCGTCTACGTCCTCACCGACCTCGACATGACGGCACCGGAGATCGGCAACGCGGTCGCCGGGCAGGCCGACTGCATCGGCGGCGTCCGTTACGGGGCGCATGCATTCGCCGTGGGAGAGGTTTCTGCGTACGAGAACCTGGCCGCCGGTCCGCTGACCTTCTACTACGCCGCGACCTCGAAGATCGCAGCTCACGAGATCGGTCACCTGATGGGCGCCCACCACCACTACCAGGATTGCGTCGAGGGCATCCAGACAGAACTGGACCAGGGTGAGGTCTCACCGTGCACGCTGATGACCAACGCCGTCGACTTCCAGTCGCTCAACTTCTCGCTGATCGAAGGAGCCGTCGTCCGGGGCCACGCCCTAGACAACGCCCTGGCCAACGACAAGCAGAGCTAGATAGAGAACAGGTCGCTCAGGTACTTGGTGACCTCGGCGACCGGACGATGATCGATCGGTGCCTCCTCGGCCGGTGAGCCCGTGAACGCGGGCTGGAGGTCGAACGTGTCCTTGACCGTCGGCGTGATGAAACGGCTGAGCTGCGCGTAACCGTGAGCGTCGTCGAGTCCCCGCGGGCGGTGGTAGTAGCGCAACGGAAAGTAGACGTAGAGATCGTTTTTGGCCCTCGTAAGCGCGACGTAGAAGAGCCGACGCTCCTCCTCGATCTCGTCGGCATCACCGGTCGCCATGTCTGATGGGATCATCCCGTCGGCCGCGTGGAGGACGTGGACGACATCCCACTCACCGCCCTTCGCCGAATGCACGGTCGAGAGGATCAAGTAGTCCTCGTCGATCAGCGGAGGTCCGGCCAGATCTTGGGTTGAAGCGGGCGGATCGAGGGTGAGGTCGACCACGAACCGTTCCCGGGACTTGGACGACTCGGCGAGTGACTCGAGTTGCTCGAGGTCCCGGATGCGAGCGTGCGGAGCCTCGTAACGCCGGTGGACGATCGGGTCGTAGAACGACCGGATGACCTCGATCTGACTCGTGACGGGGAGAGCCGGCGACTCCCCCGCGCAGCGGGACAGGACGTCGGCCAGGGCGGCTACCTGTTCCCGCTTCGCCCCTCCGGGGGCCGGAAGGTCCTCGGCCAGTCGGATCAGGGGCGAGATCTCGGAGCCGGCAGAGGTCACACCGATCGCACTCATGAACGCCCTCGTCGTGGCCGGACCAACGCCGTCGAGCAGGTTGAGTACCCGCCACCAACCGAGTTCGTCGCGCGGGTTCTCGAGGATCCTCAGGAACGCGACCACGTCTTTGACGTGTGCCGACTCGACGAACTTCAGGCCCCCGTACTTCACGAATGGGATGTTGCGCCGGGTGAGTTCGATCTCGAGCTGGGCGGAGTGGTGCCCGGCGCGGAACAGGACCGCCTGGTGCGTGAGCGGGACACCGCGCTCGCGGTGCTCGAGCACCCGCTCGCACACCTGATGCGTCTGCTGCTCCTCGTCGAGGCAATCGATCAGCCCTGGCTTCCGTCCATCGGTCCGATCGGTCCATAGCTGCTTCCCGTAGCCAAGGTGTGATTCGGCGATCACCGCATTCGACGTGCTGAGGATCTCGGCACTCGAACGGTAGTTGCGCTCGAGCTTGATGATCTCGGCCCCCGGGAAGTGATCGGGGAACGACAGGATGTTGTCGATGCTCGCGGAACGGAACGAATAGATCGCTTGCGCGTCGTCTCCGACCACGGTGATATTGGGATTGGTCTTGCGCATCGCCCGCAGCACATCCGACTGGAGATGGTTGGTGTCCTGGTACTCGTCGACCAGGATGTGATCGAAACGATCGGCGACGAGCTCGCCGACACCCGGCGCCTCGGCCAGGACCTTCCAGAACAGCAAAAGGTCGTCGTAATCGAGCACACCCGCACTCCGCTTGCGCTCGACATACGCCGAAAGGATCTCGCGGATGCCTTCCGCCTCCGGCTTGCACCATGGGAAGTGTTTCTCGAGGACGTCGGCGAGCCTCTCTCCCGAGTTCACCGCACGCGAGTAGATCGACGCGAGCGTGTCCTTCTTCGGGAAGCGCTTCTTGTTCTTGCCGAAGCCGCCCTCGTCGCGGATCAGGTCCATGAGGTCGGCGCCGTCGGCTTGATCCATCACCGTGAATCCCGGATCGAGCCCGAGGGCACGCCCGTGCATACGCAACAACCGATTCGAGACCGCATGGAACGTGCCACCCCAGACCTGAGCGGCCGATGCCGAGTCCGACATCTGGCCGGCGCGCTTCAGCATCTCGGCCGCCGCCCGGCGGGTGAAGGTCAGCAGCAGGATGCGCTCGGCCGGTACGCCGGTCTCGATCAGGTGCGCGACCCGGCACGCCAGGGTCTTGGTCTTGCCGGTCCCGGCCCCCGCCACGATCAACAGCGGTCCACCGGGATGTGTGGCGGCGCGCTCCTGCTCCGGATTGAGCCCGTCGCGCCACGTTTCTTGCCGCTGCATGGTGCCCTCCTAGTGCGAACGTCTGTTCGCCATCATAGAGGGCGGAGCCCGGGGCGGGCGGTTATCCGGGCGGGCGCTCCTTGCTGGGGACCCTGACGACGGCCACGGTGCCCCCATCGGCCGCGATGGTGAAGGTCCCACCCAGCTCGGCGATCAACGTGCTGACGATCTGGAGGCCCAGACGGGCGCTCTCCAGCGATCCGTCGGGGATCCCGACCCCGTCGTCCCTGACGGTCACGACCACCTCGCCGCGCTCGCGGCCCAGCTCGATCGCTACCGAGCCGGAGGTTTGATCGGGGAACGCGTGCTCGATCGAGTTCTGCAGCAACTCCGTCAACGTCACCGCCAGCGGCGTCGCAAGGTCGGCCTCGAGCCGTCCTGTCTTCCCGGTGACCTTCAGAGAGATCGTCCGTTCCGGTGAAACGAGGCCTTCTGACACCATGACGCCGATCCGGCGAGCGACATCGGCGAACTCCGCTACATCGGAGGGCTGCTCCGACAACGTCTCGTGAACCAGCGCGATCGTTCCGATCCGGAGCACGCTCTCGTTGAGGGCACTTCGACCCTCCTCCGACTGCAGACGTCTCGCTTGGAGCCGCAACAGACTTGCGATCGTCTGGAGGTTGTTCTTCACACGATGGTGGATCTCTCGGATCGTCGCGTCCTTGACCGAGATCTCTCGCTCCTTCTGACGCAGCTCGGAGACATCACGTACCAGGATCAGGGCTCCGACGACGGTGGTGTCGTCAACGAGTGGGAGACAGCGGAGCAAGATATGACTCTCGCCGCTGGAGAGCTCTCCGTCGGTCAGCTCGCGCGTCCTGAGAGCCTCCTGCACCGGGGTCCTCCCGATCCTGAGATCGTCGAGGTTACGGCCGAGGATGTTCTGCTTAACCCCAAACCGGCGGAAGGCCGAGACGGCGTTAGGCGACGCCCAGTAGATCCGCCCCGATGCGTCGAGTACGCAAAGCCCATCGCCGACCTTGGGCCAGTCACCGGGCGGCCGAACCGGATACGGGAACTTCCCCTTGCAGATCATCTCCGAGACGTACTCGGCAGCCTGGAGGTAGACCTGCTCGAGCCGGCCGGGGCGACGCGATGTCGCCGGGCTTCCCTCTTTGGTGACGATGGCGATGATCTCTCCGTCATAGCGGACCGGCACCGCGTCCATGCGGATGGGCACACCGTCGACCAGGACAGGATCGTCCTGCGCCCAGATCCGGCCCTCGCGGAACGCTCGCTCCACGATCGGCTGCTCCGGCTGGGTCACGATCGTGCCGACCATGTCCTGCGGGTAGAGCGTCTGGGATGTGAACGGGCGCAGCTGAGCGCAGATCTCGAACTGCTCGGTATTCGCCTTCTTCTTCACGTAGAGAAGGAGGTCCGAGAACGACAGGTCGGCGAGCACCTGCCACGACGAACACAGGGTCCTGAGGTGTTCAGCCTGGGCTGGTGTGAGGTCTGAGACCGCTCTGATGCTGTCGGCTAGCGTTGCCATCGGTGAATCGTCCCACGCCTATCATGCTCAACATGCGCATCGCGGTTATCTCCGACATCCACGGCAACCTCATGGGCCTCGACGCGGTCGAGAACGACATCGAGAAGATGGGTGTTGACGAAGTCTGGTGCGGCGGCGACGTTGCCTGGGGCGGCCCTTGGGGTGCTCGTTGCGTCGAGCGGGTCAGGGACGCCGGCTGGACCACGGTTAAGGGAAACACCGACGTGTGGATCACAGGTGATCCCCAAGCAACAACGACCGAGACCGAGCGGAACGACGTCATCGCCATGGCCGCGGCCCACAACCTCAGCGTCGACGATCGGGATTGGCTACTCAATCTCCCGTTGGGGCACAAAGGGTTGGGTGGCCTGTTGATGGTCCACGGGACCCCCGACAGTCCGTTCGTGGCGCCGCTTCCCGAAGCACCACCGATCGACTTCGCTCCCTACGAAGGTAAGTCGTCGGTAGTCGTCTACGGACACGTTCACCGCGGATTCGTCCGCCGGCTCGCGGACGGCACGCTCGTCGCAAATGCCGGCTCGGTGGGTTTCCCGATGGATGGTGAGTTCGCTACCTACTTGATCATCGATCAAACAGGCCCCGACTGGACCTTCACGCACCGGCGCGTCGCGTTCGATCGCCGCGCGGTGATGGCCCAAGCCCGGGTGACGGGAGGGGCGATCGAACGATGGACCACGGAGAAACTGGGGGCCTGATGGCGGAGCGCGAGTTCACCCTCGACGAGGCCAACGCATTGCTTCCTTACTTGGCCCCCGCGCTGGTGGAGCTGCGGGAGAAGGTCGAGGAAGCGGTCCGTCTCGGCGGGGCGATGGAAGCTTCTTCGGCTGCAGGTGGTGGCATCGCGGAACAGAAGGCCGAACAGGCGCGCGTGGCGGAGAGGGCCGATGAACTCATGGGCCGCGTGCTCGAGTTCGGAGTACTGCTTCGGGACCCATCGACCGGATTGGTCGACTTCCCTGCACGCCACGCGGGCCGGGACATCCTCCTCTGCTGGCGCTTGGGCGAGACCGAGGTCCTCCACTGGCACTCGCCCGAGGACGGATTCCTCGGGCGCCGCTCGATCGCGGAGCTCTAGCTAGCGTCCCTGGAAGTCCGGCGGGCGTTTCTCGGTCATCGCGCGCAGACCTTCGGCTAGATCCGCACTGTTGTAAGCCTCGGTCACCAACGCGTCGAGTTCGTCGGCCAGTCCGGCTCCACGCACGTCTCCGGTCGTGTCGATGACTGCCTGGATCGCGCGCTTCGCTCCCTGGACCGACAGCGGGGAAAGTACGGCCAGTCCGTGAGCGAACTCGGCAACGTTCGCATCGAGCTCCTCGTCGGGGACGCACAGCTGCACGAGGCCTTCGTCCGCCGCTCGGGTACCGGTGAGTACCCCCCCGGTCATTAGGATCGACTTCGCCCGGGCGATCCCGACCAGCTGTACCAATCGCCTGACGTTCTCGACGTTGACGACGATCCCAAGCCTGGCCGCGGGGATCCCGACGTTCGCGCTGTAGGCGGCGATCCGGAAGTCACACACGCACGCCAGCTGGAAACCTCCGCCCAGGGCGGCTCCGTGGATCCGGGCAACCGTCGGTAACTCGTACCGGGCCAACGCCTCGAGCATGCGCTCGAAGTGGGGAAGGAAGTCGATCCCACCGGGTCCGGAAACCGCCGCGAAGTCGGCGCCGGAGCAGAACGCCTTGCCTTTGCCTGCGAGAACGACCACGCGAGCATCGCCGGCCGCGCGGATCTCGTCCAGGGCATCGACGATCGCGTCACATAGATCGACCGATAGGGCGTTACGTAGTTCGGGACGGTTCAGCGTCAGGGTGGCTAGGTGATCGTCACGGGTGACCTCGACGAGAGTCACGACTCAGTCGATGACCGCTATGACATCGCCCTCTTGGACCGTGCCACCCTCCTGGACCCCGATCGAAGCGATGGTTCCCGAGGCCGTGGCTTCCACCGGGATCTCCATCTTCATCGACTCGAGGATGCAGATCGTGTCCCCTTCGGCGATCGCATCGCCCTCGGCGACGACGACCTTCCATACGTTCGCAACCATCTCCGCAAGAACCTCTTCGCTCAAACTGATGCCTCCTTGGAGAAGGTCTCCAGACCGCTCCGGTCGGGAGGATCGGGCAACGACAGCAACGCTCTCGCTTCGCTCGTGGTGGCCACCTTGCGGCCGGACAGTTCGACGAGGCGTGCGGCGGCGCCGACGAGGTCACCGTTGGACCCCGCCATCTCGCCGGACGGCAGATAGAAGTTGTCTTCGAGTCCGACGCGCGCGTTGCCTCCGAGCGAGACCGCAGCCGCAACCATCTCCCACTGCTTGCGCGAGATCGCGATGACCTCCCACGTCGATCGTTCGGGGAGCAGACTTGCCATGTGCGCCAGGGTCCGCGCATCCGCAGGGGCTCCGCCGAGCACGCCGAGGATCAACGAGAACTGGATCGGGGGCTCGATCAAGCCCATGTCGATCAATGGGAGAACGTTGCCGATGTGGCCGGTGTCGAAGCACTCGCATTCGGGTTTGACGTCGACCGAGTTCATCTTCTCCAGGAGGAACGTGATATCCGAGAACGGGTTCGCGAACACCAGATCGAAGATGAGCGACTTGCGTTTGCTGGAGTACTTCGCGTAGTTCATCGAACCCATGTTGAGGGCACCGAGCTCGGGCTTGAGGGCGGTCACGTGATGTACACGCTCCTCCATCGGGACCGCGACCGCGCCGGTCGAGAAGTTGATGATGAGATCGGGTGTTTCCGCCAGGATCGCCTCAGTGATCGCGGCATACTCCTCGACCCGGTAGCTCGGTTGCCCGTCCGCGTAGCGAGCGTGGATGTGGACCACCGACGCGCCGGCCTCGAAGGCCCGACGAGACTCGGCCGCGTACTCCTCGGGGGTGTAGGGGATCCCGGGACATTGCTCCCGGCTCGCCGCTACCCCACTCAACGCACAGGTGATCACGCACGGATCCATGAGCGAGGAACCTATAACGGAAGGGAGCCGGGCCGCACCTGACGCCCGTCAGATAGGCTCCCGCCATGACCGTGACCGTCGTGGAC
Organism: uncultured Actinomycetes bacterium; assembly: GCA_963826105.1. Lineage (GTDB taxonomy): Bacteria > Actinomycetota > CADDZG01 > CADDZG01 > WHSQ01 > WHTI01. The sequence continues at coordinate 55,480 of CAWGWA010000008.1, forward strand.
CACCCGCTCGCCGCCCACCTTCTCGCTCAGATCAGGGACGAGACCACCCAACCGGACCAGTTCCGGTCCCTGACCAGGAGACTCACCACGTTGCTGATCCTCGAAGCGACGAGGGACCTCCCGAGCGAGGCCACGACGGTCAGGACGCCCCTCGAGGATGCGCCGGGCCGGGTGCTCGCCGGGCCGATCGTCGCGATCCCGATCCTGAGGGCGGGTCTCGGGATGCTCGATGCGGTCGTCGATCTGTTCCCGCAAGTGAGGGTCGGTTACCTCGGTCTCGAACGCGACGAGGCGACCTTCCAGCCGTCGGAGTACTACCACAAGCTCCCGCCGCTGACCGATGCCGTCACCTTCGTCCTCGACCCGATGCTGGCAACCGGCGGCTCGGCTCAGGCCGCGCTGACCTCGATCAAGGATGGAGGCGCCGAGAAGATCAAGATGGTCTCGATCGTCTCGGCCCCCGAGGGGATCAAAGCGCTCGAGGATGCTCACCCGGACGTCGACATCATCACCGCCTCGATCGACCGAGAGCTCAACGCCACGGCCTACATCCTCCCGGGCCTCGGCGACATGGGCGACCGCCTCTACGGCACCAACCCATAGAGGCGCGATCCGCACTTCTAAGTCACGCGCGGTTAGGCAAGCACGAGGGACCACAAAAGTGCCAAACGCGCCAACTCGTAGACCGGGAGGACTCCGTGTTTGCGCCACGGGCGCTCGACATGCTTGTCCTGAGCCATCTCTAGTCCCCGGGCGATCGTCATGCGGGTGTCGGCCGGGTCGATCAAGTCGTCGATGAACGACCACCCCGCGGCGACGTAGGGAGAGATCTGTTCCCGGATCATCGCGACCATGTTGTTGCGGGTCTCAGCCTGCTGGTCCTCGGGCATCGCTTCGATCTGCTTGCGGAAGATGATGTTGACCGCGCCCTCGGGGCCCATGACCGAGATCTCGGCGGTGGGCCATCCGACGATCAGATCCGGCTCGTACGCCCGGCCGTTCATCACGTAGTAGCCGGCGCCATAGCCTTTGCGCAGGACCACAGTGACCTTGGGCACGGTCGCCTCGGCGACCGCGAAGAGCATCTTGGCTCCGTGCCGGATGATCCCTTGCTTCTCGACTGCGGAACCCACGATGAAGCCGGGACAGTCCATGAGGAACACGAGTGGGATGTGGAACGCGTCGCACAGCCACACGAAGCGCGCCGCCTTGTCGGCCGAGTTGACATCGAGCGCGCCGCCTAGGAACTTCGGCTGGTTGGCGACGATCCCCACCGGACGGCCTCCGAAACGCGCGAACCCAGTCACGAGGTTGCGCGCCCAGTCCGGCTTCATCGGGAAGAACTCACCGTCGTCGACGATCACCTTGATGACCTTGTGGATGTCGTAGGCCTGGCGCGGGTTGGCCGGGACGATGTCGTAGAGCTCCTCGGCACGACGGTCGACCGGATCGGCGTTGTCCCTGATCGGCGGCTTCTCGAGATTGCTCGAAGGGAAGTACGAAAGATAGTCACGCACGGCATCGATGCACGCTTGATCGTCGGCGACCTCTCGGTCCGCCACTCCCGAGATCTTGTTGTGCACCGCCGAGCCACCCATCTCCTCGGCGGTGGTGTCCTCGCCGACGGCCGCCTTGACGAGGTGAGGTCCGGCGAGCGCCATGTTGGAGGTCCCTTTAACCATCGGGACGAAGTCGGCGAGCCCCGGGATATAGGCGGTTCCGGCGGCACCCGGCCCCATCATCGCAGCGACCTGGGGGACGACGCCCGACATGATCACCTGCTCCTTGAAGAGGTCTCCGGTGCGGGCAAACATCGAGCCGGTCGCTTCCTGGATCCGGGCGCCGGCTGAGTCGATCAGCCACACGAGCGGGATGCGTTCCTTCAGGGCGATCTCGCGCACCCGGGTCGCCTTGAGCTCGGTCACCATCCCCATCGAGCCAGCCATGACGGTGAAGTCGTAGGCGATAACCGCCACCTTGCGGCCGTTGATCTCTCCGACGCCGCAGATGACACCGTCGGCCGGGGTGTGTTTCCCCTGCATCTGGGGCGACCCCGACTGGTGGTGAGCAAGGATGCTCTGCTCGAGGAAAGTCCCCGGGTCGAACAGGAGGTCGACGCGCTCACGGACCGTGAGTTTGTTCTGTGAGTGCTGGCGCTCGACCCGCTCAGGCCCGCCCATCTCGGCGGCCTTGGCTTTCCGCGTACGTAACTCCTCGGCGGCGCCACGCATATCCGGGCCCTCGTAGGTGTAGGTGACCTGCGATCGATCGTCCGCGGCCTTGTCGTCCGCCATCGGTACCTCCAGGTGGCCCTTCGCCGGCGCATGGCGCCGAAGTCTTCCCAGGCTCGTCAAGTAAGAGATACCCTCGCCCTACTTTCCCTTCCATTCGGGGGGGCGCTTCTGGAAGAAGGCGGAGACGCCCTCGGCGGTGTCCTCGGAGCCGAGCGTGACTGTCAGCATGCCGGCGAGGTAGTCGAGCGACTCCTGGAAGCCCGTGTCCTCGACGTTGTAGAAGGAGTTCTTCCCGAGCTTCACGATCAGAGGGCTCTTGGCCGAAAGATCGGTGGCCAGGGCATCGACGGTCGCGTCGAGTTCGGCCCGAGGGACCACACGGTTGATGAATCCCCAGCGCTCGCCCTCGGCCGCCGGCACCCGGCGGCCGGTGAGCATGAGATCGAGCGCCACCTTGCGGGGTAGGTCACGGGCGACGACCGCGGTGATCATGAACGGCCAGAGTCCGAGATTGACCTCGGGCATCCCGATCTCGACGTCATCGGCCGCAATCACGAGGTCGCACGCCAGCATGAGTCCGAATCCGCCGGCAAGCGCATGACCGTTAACCCGAGCGACGATCGGTAAACGCGACTTTCGCATCTGCGAGAACAGTTCGCCGACCTCGGCTCGGATGAAGTGCTGCTGCACCGCACCTTCCGAGCCCATCCCTCCGAGATCCCCGCCGGCACAGAACGCCTTGTCTCCGGATCCGGTCAGAACGACTGCGTGGACGGCATCGTCGTTCTCGGCAGTGGCGAGGCTCTCCGCTATCCCTGTTACAACATCGGGGTTGATCGCATTGCGACGATCCGGCCTATCGATCGTGATCGTCGCGACGCTCGCTGAGACGTCGAAGACGACATCACTCAATCGTGACCCGACCTCAAGATATCGAGCACGGCACGTGCGTCATCGTCTTCGATCGGGGTCCGAGGAGCACCGGTTGGACGGTCACCACCGAGCGCACGACGGAGATTCTCCTCGGCGCGCTTCAGGGCTTCTTCAGCGGTGCGGAGTTTGATCCTCAGTTCGGTCTCGCGCTGCGTCGCACCATCGATAGCGGCCTCGAGTTCTTCGACGCGCCGGCTCTGCTGCTCGCTTGCGGCTGCGAAGGCCTCGACCTGAGCGGTACGAAGTCCGTCGTCGCGGGCGAGGGCTAGGAGGCGGTCGACGACCGCTCCGCCGATGTCGTCGTAGTTGATGCGCCCGGTGCGCTTGCCACCACGACTCGTGAGCCTGGCCTCGGCGTCCTCGATGGTCAGGGGCTCGGTCGAAGTGATGTTGATCATGGTGTTGCGACCCCGGCGGCCACGCTGGATGACTTCGATCCTGCCGGTTTCCTCTAGTAGTTTGACCGCTTCAGCCGATCTAACTGAGTTCAGACCAGCTTCCGTCGAGATCTCTCGAAGTCTGCCCTCGAAAGCCGTGCCGTTGGCTGCATTGCTCAGTCCTTCAAGAAGACTGTTTGCGAGTGTATGCAAGTTCGTGCGTGCCACGGTAGGGGGCCACCTCGGGATAGGACGCTGGGGCTTTGCATTTCATCGTATCGGAAACCGGGGGCTTTTTGAACGGCCGTTCTAAGTGGGGGGACCCTCTTGGAAGATGGCGGTGATCTTCGACCGTAGATGGTCGGGGCATTGCGTTGAGCCCTGAAGCCTGGCGATGAGATTCTTCACATCTCGCTCGACCCCGAGACGCTCGAAGCAGGGCGCACAGTCATTGAGATGGGCTTCGATCGTCAGCCGTTCCTCGTGCGGGACGTCATGCCCGTCGAGGATCTGTACGGCGATCTCCAGCGACTTGCGGCACTGCTCCTTCATCGGTCGAGTTCCACCTTCACGCTCGGCACGTCGTCGGACCCGGCAATGACGTTATCCATCTCTGGTCCCGCCGTCAGTCCCCTTCACGATCCCTCGATCTCGGGCTAAGTCCCACAACCTCTTCTGGAGGGCTTTTCTTCCCCGATGCAATCGGGACATGACGGTCCCCATCGGAACGTCCATGATCTCGGCCATCTCGGCGTAGGTGAACCCCTCGACGTCGGAAAGTACGACCGCCAGCCTGAACTGCTCGGGGAGATCGTCGATCGCATCGGTGATGTCCGAGTCGACCAGCGAATCGAGCACGATCGTCTCCGGGGTGACCGAGAACTGTGGGTCGTGGTCCTTCAGTTCCTGGTACAGGTCGAAGTCCTCGACCTCATCCTGCGAAACCTTCTGGGGCTCGCGTTGCTTCTTCCGATAGGTGTTGATGTAGGCGTTGGTCATGATGCGGAAGAGCCACGCCTTGAGGTTCGTGCCGGCCTCGAACCGATCGAACGAGCGGTACGCCCGGAGCATCGTTTCTTGGATCAGATCCTCGGCATCAGCGGGGTTGCGGGTCATCCGCAAGGCACCGCCGTAGAGCGAGTCGAGCAGCGGGAGGGCCTCCTCCTGGAATCGCTTCTTGTCGTCCTCGCTCAGTTCGGCCGCCGGTCGTCTAGCCATTCGACTTCACGCCTCCGGAGCCATCGAGCATGCCCGAGTCGAACGAGAACATCAGCTCAGATCGTTCGCGGTGTGAGGCAAGAGCGATCTCGATCAGTTCGTCAACCAAACGCTCGAAGGAGAGGCCGTCCGCCTCCCAGAGGTAGAACGCGAGCGAGCCCGGCACCGTGTTGATCTCCATTACCCAGGTCTTCCCGGAATCCACGTCGACGAACGAGTCGATGCGCGCCACCCCGGCAGCCTCGATCGCGTTGAATGCGCCGACCGCATTCTTCTGCACCTGCTTGGTAAGGCCCTCCGGGATGGGGGCGGGGATCCTGCGATCCAACGACGCCATGCCCGCGGACTTCGATCCCGACTTGCCGTCACTTGCGTCGCCCGACTTCCCGCCACGGAGGTACTTGTCGGAGAACGTGAGGAATTCTTCCGCGGCGACCGGTTGCTCGCAGACCGAGGCGCGGACCGCGACGCCCGGGCCCCCGAGGACCGAGCAGTTGACCTCGATGCATCCATCCATCGCGCGCTCGACCAGGATGCGCGTGTCATAGCGGCGCGCAACATCGAGTGCGGCGAGCAGACTCTCTCGGTCCTTCGCCTTGCCTATCCCGACGCTAGATCCAAGTCGCGTCGGTTTCACGAAGACCGGATAGCCGAGCTTCTGTTCAACCTGGGCGATGACCGAGTCCTCGTGACCGTCGAGACGACTGGTTCTAACGAGCACGTCGTCAACGACCGGGAGACCGGCGGAGGCGAACACGGCTTTCATCGCGACCTTGTCCATCCCGATAGCCGAGGCGCCGGCCGACGAGCCCGCGTAGGGGATGCCTGCGAGTTCGAGCAGGCCCTGGAGGGTGCCGTCCTCTCCGAAGGTTCCGTGGATACAAGGGATGACGACATCGAGCGGGATCTTGCGGGAACCCTTGAGCCGGCCCCCCGGGGCCATCAGTCCTCCATAGCCGGTGACCGGAGGGATGAACCCTTCCTCACCGACCTCGTCCCACCGGCGATCCTTGTAGACGGCGAGGTCGTTCAGGCCGGCTCCGGTGAGCCAGTTGCCCTCCCGGGTGACGTAGATGGGGACGACCTCGTGACGGTCGCCGAGAGCGGCCATGACCTGATGGGCGGTCACGATCGAAACGTCGTGTTCGACCGACCGACCGCCGAAGACGACGCCGACCCTAGATCCGGTTCCCATATGCGGGCGAGTCTACCGGGCTATCCTGACCGCCCATGGGAGACCTCGAGAACCGCGCCACCACCGACGAGAAGGAGCTCATCGCGTCCTTCATGGAATCTCAACGAGATGCGATGCTCGCCCTCGCCGACGGGCTCTCCGATGAGGACCTTCGCAAACACTGGTGCCGAGCGATACAACGATCCTCGGCATGATCAAGCACCTCGCTTACGTCGAGCGATGGTGGTTCCAGGACATCTTCGAGGGCCGCGACTGCACCTACCCGTGGACCAAGGACGATATGGATGCCGACTTCCGGATCGAGCCGAACGAAACGACCGCCGAGATCCTCGAGCTCTATCGCGCCGAATGCGACGTAAGCCGCTCGATCTTCAAGAGCAACGATCTCTTCGACGTGTCCGTCTCCGACGAACGCCCGCGCTGCACTCTCAAGTGGATCGTCCTGCACATGATCGAAGAGACCGCCCGCCACGCGGGCCAAGCCGACATCCTGCGCGAACAACTCGACGGAACCACCGGCCTCTTCCCCTGACGGTGAGGGGCAGATCGCCCGACTCCTCGATGCGGTCCGCGACGTGCTTGGAGGCCACATCGTCGGCGCGTACCTGTTCGGTTCCGCGGCCGTCGAGGGCCTCAAACCCCGCAGCGACATCGATGTGATGGTGGTCTCGGGCCGGGCGACCACCCTTGATGAGAAGCAGAGACTCGTATCGCAACTGTTGGCCCTCTCGAAGAAGCCGCGTCATCTGGAGCTGACGATCGTCGTTCAGAGCGAGATCAGCCCATGGCGCTATCCACCCCGTATGGACCTGCAGTACGGGGACTGGTGGCGGAAGGAGTTCGAGTCCGGTGACCTCGAACCGTGGGGGTCGCCGGAGAACCCCGACCTCGCGTCACTGATCAGGATGGTGCTGCTGGCCGACAACCCGTTGCTCGGCCCTCCGCCATCAGAGGTCTTCGAGCCGGTCCCCCGCCGTGACTATCTCGCCGCCCTCACCCACGGGATCGACGGCCTGCTCGAGGAGGTCGGGTCCGATTCAACCAACGTCCTGTTGACCCTCGCCAGGATCTGGTTCGGCATCGTTACGGACGAGGTCGCTTCGAAAGACGCGGCCGTCGACTGGATACTCCCGCGCATCCCCCAGGACCATCGACCCGTGCTGGTCGAGGCGCGGGCGATCTACTTGGGCGAGCAAGAACGTGAATCGGAGACGTTCCTTCGTGAGGCACCTTCAACCGCGGACTACCTGTCGGCAGAGATAGCCAAAGCCAGGCCGGTCTGAGAGCGCTCTTTCCAGTTCAGTCGCGCATACGACGACTCACGTGGAAAGATCCGAGTTTAGCCTTCGAGTTGGTCGGGGAGGTCGTTCTCGAAAAGCACGATGTCGCCGGCTCGCAGGATCTGGCTCATGCGTTCGGTGGCGGCGGCGAGGGTGTCGAAGGTCTCGACCTGAGCCCGGCCCCCCTTCGCGCCGGCGACTATCGCATCCCGGTTCACGCGCGCGACGACCAGGAGGTGGTCGGCGACCGCTCCCGCTTGTCGACCGAACTCCCTGTTGGCGCTCTCCTGCAGCTCCCCGAGCTCGATGATCCCGGGGGTGACGACGACCTTCGTGGCTCCCTCCATCGAGGCGAGCACTTCGAGCGCGGCGGCGGCGCCCTCGGGGTTGGAGTTGTAAGCGTCGTCGATGACGGTCACTCCGCCGGCACCGTGGATCAGTTGCAGGCGATGCTCCACCGGCTCGAGTTCGGCAGCGGAGGCGGCCATCTCCGTCAGTGACCGACCGGAGGCCAGCCCGACGCCGACCGCCGCGAGGACGTGGCCGACCGAGTGACGCCCGAGGAGGCGAGTGGAGAATGGAACGCTCTCCCCTCCCGACGTGACCGTGAACGAGGTGCCCGAGGGCGAGTAGGCGATCTCGCTCGCGGTGACGCCGGGACGTCCCTCGGGCCCGATCCCGTACCGGACGACCCGCACATGCGAGGTTCCGTCGGCCAGCGTTCTGACCTCCGGATCGTCCACGTTCATCACCGCGGTGCCGTCCGCGGGGAGGTCACGAACCACTTCGTACTTGCTGCGGCGGATCGCATCCATGGATCCGAAGCGCTCCAGATGAGCGGGCCCGATCGCGGTCAGCACGCCGATGCTCGGAGTCACGAAGTTCATCAACTCGGCGATCTCACCCTCGCCGTACGCGCCCATCTCGACGATGAGATATCTGTGCCCCGGGCTCAGGTGCTCGTTGATCGTCCGGCAGACGCCGAGCGGCGTGTTGAACGACCCGGGCGTCGCGAGGACCCGATCGGCCGGGCCGAGCAACCGGGCGATCACGTTCTTCGTAGACGTCTTGCCGAACGAGCCGGTGACGCCGACGACCAACGGGGCAACGTCGGCAAGCCGCTGACTGGCGGCACGAAGGAACCGAGCGTTGATAGCGCTCTGCACCGGCGTCATCAGGGCGTCCCCGAGAAGAAGGACGCGGGGAGAGAAGACGAAGACGACCCCTGTCATCACCGCCCAGGTGATCACGTCGTAGGGCCATCCTCCGAACGCGACGTGCATGACGCCCCACGGGAATCAGGATGAGGAACGGCGTGATCAAAGTGGCGGTCCACAGGATGCGGTGTGCGCGCCCGGTCATGACGAGCGGCTTCTTCGTCTCGATCCTTCCGAGGAAACGAGCGCGCTCGCGATTCGACCGGCACCACTCGAGGAACCGCGCCCACTTGTAGCCCTCGAGCTGGAAGACATGCAACGCGCGCCGGTAACGGAAGAACTGCCACACCGAGAAGGCCGGGACCAGCCCGTAGATGATGGTCCTCAGAACGATCGTGTAGCCGCTGAAGGGATCGGCGCGATTCACGACGACCCTTGAGAGAAGAAATGATTAGTGACCCGGCAGAAGCGATCCCGCTCATCGAGGTAAGCGAAGTGCCCGGCCCCCTCGAACAGGACGAGACCAGAATCGCGGATGAGTGATTCCATCTTGCGCCCGTGCACTAGGGGAACCGCATCGTCCTCGGTCCCCCACACAAGAAGCGTGGGTGCTTTGATCCGAGGCAGTAGCCCCGCCAGGTCTTCGTTGACCACCTTGACGAGGATCGGCCGGATGGGGCCCGCGTTCTTGTAGTCCTCCGACTGGATCCTCTGGTAGACCGCATCGCGAACCGTGCGTCCGATCGGTCCCGCGGTCCCGACCAGCCGCGCCCCCTTAGAGACGGCGCGCTTGAGTCGCGCCTGCAGCGACGGAGGCGTCCGAAGTCCCGATGCGCCCTGCGCAACCAGCTTCTCGACGAGATCCTGGTGTGTGGCCGCCAGATACAGCGACGTTTTGGCTCCGAAGGAATGGCCGACGAACTTCGCCCGGGTCACCCCAAGGTCACGCAGGGAGTCGCGCACGAACGCGGCATAGTCCGGGGTCCCCCACACTCCTTCTGGGACGGGTGACTCCCCGAAGCCGGGGAGGTCGAAGGCGATCACCCTGAACCGGTCCGACAGGCAGTTGAGGACCGGGGTCATGGACTCGATACGGCCGCCCCAGCCGTGCAACACGACCACCGGAGGTCCGTCGCCGGCCTCGTAGATCCGGGCCTGCTGGCCCCCTGTCTCGATCGTTCTGAAAGGAGTTTCCACGGGGGCGAGTATCGCCTCTCCTGGGGGGTGCTGCGACGTGACCTGCTCTAGCGAGCCCACCCGGAGGCGGTACGGCGGGGCACAAGCGGCACCACACCGTCGGCCCTCGAAGGCCTCGCGGAGCCGGAGTCGACCGTATTGTCCTCGAGCCACTGATCGAACTCGGGTGCCGGGAGGGGTCGGCTCACGTAGTAGCCCTGACCGATCTGACAGCCGAGGGCGACCAGGTGATCCCACGCTTCCTGCGTTTCGATGCCCTCCGCCACGACCTCGAGTCCGAGGTTGCGAGCCAGGTCGATAACCGAACGCACGATGACCGTGTCGTTCTCATCGGTGGACATCCCCATGACGAAGGAGCGGTCGATCTTCACTTCGGCGACCGGAAGACGCTTCAGGTACGACAGCGACGAGTAACCCGTGCCGAAGTCATCGATCGAGAGGGCGATGCCCATCCGCTTCAGCGCCGACAGCGTCGTGATCGCCCGAACCGGGTCGGCCATGATCGTGCTCTCGGTGATCTCGAGCTGCAGAGCGTCGGCGGGGAGGTTCCACTTGAGCAGCAGTTTCGACACGAGGTTCGGCAATGTCGAGTCCATGAGGTTCCTGACCGACAGGTTGACCGCGACCTTGAAGTCGGCGTGGCCGTCACGACGTAGGTGACGGCAGTGTGCGAGGGCGTGGTCCAGAACGAGTTCTGTCATCGGGCCGATCAGACCGGTGTGCTCCGCCAGAGAAACGAACTCGTCCGGGGGCATCATCCCGTTGCGCGGGTGGTTCCAGCGGACGAGTGCCTCTGCACCCAGGACCTTTCTCGTAAGGAGATCGACCTTGGGCTGGTACCAAACCTCGAGTTCGTCGGCGTCGACCGCGGCGCGCAACTCGGCGACCAGTGCCAACCTGCTGGGGCTGTACTGGTCACGGTCGGAGGCATAGATCTCGTAGCCGCGGTGGTTCTCCTTCGCCAGATACATGGCGACGTCGGCGCGCTGCATGAGGGTATCCGCATCGACTCCGTGAACGGGGTAGAGAGCGATCCCGATGCTTCCGTCGACGTCCAGGGTTAGTTGCTCGAGGTCGAAAGGGGCCGTCATCTTGGCGACGAGCTCGTCGGCCGCGCTGGTGGCGCTGGCGAGGCCTTCGATGTTCGGCAGCAGGATGGCGAACTCGTCCCCACCCAATCGGGCGACGGTCGCTTCGCGAGGCATGCTGCTCGACAGGCGGGCTGCCATCTCGACGAGGAGGCTGTCACCGATGTGGTGTCCGAGTGTGTCGTTGATCTCCTTGAACCGGTCGAGGTCCATCAGAAGGACCGCCAGCATCCCGTCGGCGCCCGCCTCCTCGATCGAAGACATGACGCGATCGTGGAAGAACGCCCGGTTGTAGAGGCCTGTCAGTGCATCGTGCTGAGCCTGGAACTCGTTCTCGGCTGCCTGGCTCGCGAGGCTGTCGATCAGCGCACCCTTCTCGAGCGCAACGCTGGCGTGGGACGCAAGCGTCTCAAGGAGCTTCAGGTCGCCTTCCTCGAACGTCCTGACATCTCCGAGGTGGTTCCCGACGAGCAGCTGTCCCACAACGTCCTCACGGTCCGATCCGAAGATCGGAACCGCGATCAGGTCGTGGATGCCACGAGCTGCGAAGTGCTTCCCGAGCCTTTCGTTCTTGATCGGACGGCTGAGCAGCACCGGCTGACCCTCAGCTGCGATGCGAGCCCACAGACCCTCGGACGGATCCATCGCGAGGGAACGTAGGGAGAGGGACTCTTCGCCGGGACCTTGCGATGAGAACAGAGCCGGGTGTCCGTCCTTCTCGAACAAGATGTACTCGGCGTAGTCGGCCAAGACCATCATCCGCGCTTGCGAGAGCATGGCCGAGACGACCGTCTCCGTATCGACCGAGCGCTGGAGCACTTTGGCCGACTCGAACAGCTTCTCCATACTCTGGTGGTTCTCGCGCTGGTTCGTGTATGCACGGTAGGCAAAGACCAGAAGGATGGCCGGGAACAGGAGCAGCCATCCAGACTTCGGGCTGCTCCACAGGATCGTGGCCGCGAGTAGAGCGATGCAGGCGTTGGCAAGTGATGCGATGGTCCCGAAGCCGACGACCTCAGGCAGTCCCTCGCGCTTCCCTTGCGCCATACAGATCGCGGCGTAGACAGAGAGGCCCGAGAAGATGTCTGAGATCAGGGTGGTCGAGAAGGTCCCCAGCCAGCCACGAGGCTCCATCGGAGCACTCATCCCGACGACGAAGTGGAACACCGCTATCGCGATTCCGACCTCGAGCATGTACTTGGCGAGGTTGAACGACATCTTGAGCAGCGGCTGCTTACGCACGAACGCGAACGCGAAGGTGACGCCGAGCATGAGAGCGAGCGTCAACTCGCTGGGGCTCGAGAAGAACAGCCCGAGGATCATGGGGATCTCAACGAGAGAGGCCGACACGACCTCTTTCCTCAGCTGGAGGTGAGCGACCGCTACTTCGGCGAGCGCGAAACCGGGGGCCAGCATCCACCATGGGATGTGGAACGAACCTCCCTGGCTGGGGACGTCGATCGAGTGCAGGAAGTAGATCGCGATGCCGGACAAGGCGAAGAGGACCGACAGCAGCCATACGCGCTGCTCACCGGACGACTCAGGGAACGGAAGCCGAAGCTTCCGTTCCCTCACGCGATTCGCCGCATCGTTGGTCTTCATTGATTCAAAGGATCATTCCCACGCAGATCCGGACCAGGTGTTGCCGGACCACGTGTTGCCGGACCAGGTGTTTCCGGACCAGGTCACGCCGCTCCAGGTGCGCCCGGACCAGGTAACTCCGGACCACGTGTTGCCGGACCAGGTGCGGCCGGACCACGTACGACCAGACCAGGTGACTCCGGACCACGTGTTGCCGGACCAGGTCACGCCGCTCCAGGTGCGCCCGGCCCAGGAGTCGTTGCTCCATGTGTTGCCGGACCAGGTACGGCCCAACCAGTCGCCGCCGCTCCAGGTACGACCGTTCAAGCTCTTGGTCACCCAGTTGAAAGCTCTCCACTGGTCTCCGAAGATCGTGCGCTCGCCGGTGAGGTCGCGGCCGGCGTCGTCGGTGACGTGTGCAGAACCACGGGCCAGCTCGAGCGAACCGAGACCGGTCGCCGGGAGGTTCCACTGCCGTGACTCAAAGATAGTAGGTGTGCTCCGAGCCATCGCTGCCTCGAGGTCGATCTGCCCGGCACCCTGCTGCTGCGGCGGAGACCTATTAAGGTGGACGGCCGTGACCTTGAGCAGTCGCTTGACCTGATCGGGCGTCAGCCCGGGACGCTGCTCGAGCAGGAGCGCGGCGGCGCCGGACACCACTGCCGCCGACTGCGACGTTCCGCTGCCACGGAAGAATCGGTCGCCGACACGACCGGCGGGGTGCATCTCATCGATGAACGAGCCGGGGTTGCGCAGGCTGACGACGGATCGACCGGGAGCGACGATGTCCGGACCCCTAGTCACGTTTCCGCGGCTGGAGAACTCGGCCACGATGTCGTCCGTTGTATCCATGGTGCCGAGGGGATCCGAGCCACCGACCGCCAGGATGGTGGGGTTGAGAGCCGGGTTGTTCAGCTGAATGGTTCCGTAGCCCTGGTTACCACCCGCAACTACGACCACGATGCCCTTACGCCAAGCGGTTTCCACGGCGAAGGAGAGAGGGTCGATGACGTACGGCTGGATCGAGTCGGTACCGAACGAAAGGTTGAGCACGCGGATGTTGAGGCCGTCGTCGTCGCGGTGCTGGACCGCCCAGTCGATGCCCGCGAGGACCTGCGAGACGTCGGTGGCGCCTTCGTTGTTGGCGACCTTGACGCTGACGATGCGAGCGCCCGGAGCGACTCCCGAGAACCCGCCGGCGACGCCGTCGTTGCCGGCGATGATGCCGGCCATGTGGGTGCCGTGTCCGAAGGTGTCCAGGTAACGGACCTCAGGGAAGCTTCCTTCAAAGGAGAGGTCGGGACCGTTGACGATCTTGTCGGCGCCGAGCAGTCCTTCGACCGGAGCAACGCCGGAGTCGATCAGAGCAACGTCGACGCCCTCACCGGTGAAGCCGGCGTTCCATAGGGCGTCGGCGCCAACGATGTCGGCAACCTCGTTCATCTGGCCCGTATAGGCGGATCCGGACGTCCGGGAAGAACCGAGGAGGGTGACCTTCCCGTTAAGGGTCACGCTGTGGACCCCTGGGTTTGAGCGGAGCCCGTCAAGGCTGGCTTCGGGCATTCCAGCGACGAACCCGTCGATGATCTTGATGTGACGGCCGACCGTCCCGCCGGCTGCCTTAACGGCCGCTTCGGGACCAGAGCCTGCGCCGGGGAGCTCGCGCACGATGACCGAAACCATCCGATCGGCGGTCGCGGCCACTTCGGCCTGTTGGGAGGGAGAAAGGGTCAACGCCAGAAGCGCTATCGAGATTGCAACCGCCCACGCGCCGTAGAGGCGAGGCCTCTTACGCTCACCCCAGGTGACTCCGTATGCGATGTTGCCGAAATCCCGAATGCGCTTCTCATCAAGAACTTCCCTTCGCCTCGTGAACCGGACGCCCCTCGATAGGGCGTCGGTTTCCTCGATCACTTGTAGAGGGGGTCGTCCTCCCCCAAGCGGGGCTTTAGCCCTTTCGAGGGACCATTTCGAGGACCATTCCTAATGACTAGACCTCCAAGAACAAAAATGGCCCTAAAGGGGGCAAAAGGGCCGTCGCAGGCTACGACTAAGGCCCTTAGACCTATGCGAACTGGGGCCGAAGCCCCAAACGCGAAAGAGCCCGTCGCCGGAGGCGACGGGCTCGATAGGTATGGGTTCTCGGATCAGTAACGGACGGGGGGTGCCTCAGAGATGTAGCGCTCGCATGCATCGATCAGTTCAGCGACCGCACGTTGCATGGCGAACTCACGGGCGGAATCCGAGCCAGCCATCCTGGCCTCGTCAAAGGCCCGCTCCTGAGCACGACGGAGTTCGGTGTCCCTGTCGTTGGTGACGTGGTGCGATGCCGTTGCGCTGATCTGCTTGAGCTTCGCCATCTCTCTCGCCTTTCGCCAGACCCCTGCCCGGGGCGCTTCGTTCGGCTAAGGATGGCCCAGCATCACCTCAGGTTGAATACGCAGTTCCACGTATTTCGGACATAGGGCACAACTACCGCGCCCTAGTGGCGGTGGCGGGAATAGCCTGAGAACGCCTCCAGGCAGTTGTTGAGCTCGTCCACTCCCCCCTCGGGTCCGAAGGCGTAGTACCGGCCGGCCCGGTCGGGAACAGCGATCGAGAAACGGCCGTCGTCCCCGGTCGTCGTCTTCTTCACGAAGACCTCCGAGGCGGAGCCCGTGGTTCGGAAGATCCTTATGGGAGCGTTGCGGCGACAAGGAAGGTAGCCGTCGGGTACCGACATGCGACCGGTCGCACGGAGATGCCCTCTCATCGTGAGTGTGAGACCGATCGCGTGGTCGATCGGCTCCTCCGGATCCGGCCCCGGTCCCGGCTCGGTCCCGCCGGCGGTCACGTACAGGGTCTGAACCGCATCTCCGAAGTACGGGCCGAAGAGAACGTCCGGCAGATCGGGATAGCCGTAGCTCACCACCGAGTTGACCTTTGCACCCTCGATCACCCACCCCCCACCCGAGGACCCTCCGGTCATGTCGCAATCGATCGCCATCGGAGCAGGTATCCCTGCTTCCTCGTCGCGGTAGAGGACGTCGGAGGCACAGAGGATCATGCTCTCGCCGTCGAAGGGATCACCGGCCGGATGTCCGATGGCTTCAATGTCGAGCGAGGACGGGTCCCGGTTGAACTCGATCCCGCGCGCTCCAACCGCGTCCTGGATGGTCTCCCCCGACTGTGGACTGATAACCGCCATCCCCACGTCGAATCGAAGGTCGTCGTCCTCCCACCCGTTGATCCATCCGGTAGTGGTAAACAATTCCGAGGCCGTCCATTCTCCGAACGGCGCGTCGCCCGAGTCGTACGCGGGGACGAACATGAGTCTGCTCGAGAACGAGCCCTCGTCGAAGACGCAGTGGCCGGCGGTTACTACGAGGCTCTCGAACTCACTGGTCACGACGGTTCCGGAGCAGACGTAGTCTCCGCCCTTCCATCTGAAGAACACCTTTCCGTGGGACCGATAAGGAACCTTGGACGGATCTCCGACCTCAACGCTGGCGGGAGGGGATGGCTCGACCACCATCGGCTCCCCAACCGCGACCGGGTCGGTCCCTGTCGTCGTCGGGCTTCCACCCAGGATCCGCTCCGCCGGACGAGCTCCGCGCATCCGCTCTTTCGTCCAGTACTTACGGATCTCCCCGGCGCTCTCAACGAGCGGGCCTGACGACACCACTCGTGATGGCGGGCGGGGGTCCGGTCGCGCCCTTCGGGACCGTTCTCCGCCGAGAACGCGGGAACGATCAGCAAGCTGAACAACATGGACGCGCCGACGAAAAAAGCTATGCGTTTCAGACCGCTCCCCCTCGCTTTGCTTGATCTAGCAGACTGCACTTCGGGGAGCGCTCACATACGTAACCCAGGCAACGAAAAGGGCCCCCGAAGGGGCCCCTTAGTTGGATCGAAATGCTATTTGTCGCCGAAGGCGTTCTTCGCCGCGTCCTTGACCTTCTCGCCGGCCTGCTTCACGTTCGCCTTCGCTTGGTCGGCTCGGCCTTCAGCCTCGGTGCTCTCATCGTCCGTAACCTTGCCGAAGCCTTCCTTGGCCTGGCCCTTCAGTTCGTCGATCTTGTTCTGAGCCTTGTCGGTACCGCTCATGCTTGCCTCCTTCGTTCGGATGTATGAAGGGCTTACCCACAAGAAGGCTCCGTGACACAATCTCCGGGCCCCCCCATGAGAAGAGGTGGAAGCGTAGGGATGTGTGTCGATTGCGGGCCGCCGGAGCTTTCTCGTCGGCGGTTCATCGCGGGCGGGGCGGGTGCGCTCGCGCTTCCGGCACTCATCGCTGGGACTGCGCTGGCCAAGGAACAGACCAGCGACGTCATCTGCAAGGCGGCCTGGGGAGCGAGGCCTCCGAGCGGCAGGTTCAAGCGCCACCAGATCTCTCGCATCACGATCCACCATTCCGGAGTGGTTCTTACGGACAACCGCGACGCTCCAAGCGTGCTGAGGGGGGCGCAGGCGTACCACCAGGACTCCGGATTCCCCGACATCGCCTATCACTTCATGATCGATCGGCACGGGCACATCTACAAGGGCCGCCCTCGCTGGGCTCGGGGCGACACGTTCACCGAGTACGCAACCAAGGGACATCTGCTGGTGATGTGTGAAGGCAACTTCGACGAGCAGGACATCTCGCGACGGCAGCTGGCCTCACTGTGCGATGTCGTTGCATGGGGCGCGGAGACGTTCGAGATCCCACTGCGCCGGATCAAGGGACACCGGGACTACGCCTCGAGCGCGTGCCCGGGCGCGGACCTCTATTCGAGGCTCGAGAACGGGACCATCAGGAGAAGGGTCAGGAACCGGATCGAGCGTGGCGGGATCGCCCTCGAGAAGCTCTGCGGCAAGCCCGGGAAGCGGATGGTGAGGACGGATCGAGGCCGGCACGGACTGATCTTCGGAACCACGACAAAAGCCCCCGTTTCCGGGGGCTTTCTTGGTTGCAGGGGTGGGATTTGAACCCACGACCTCCGGGTTATGAGCCCGGCGAGCTACCAGACTGCTCCACCCTGCCCCGGCAGCTTAACAAAGGGTGAACGCTCCGACGACCGTCAGTTGTTTGCGGCTGCATCCTGTGCTTCGGCGAGAACCTCTCCGAGCAGCGTGATCAAACGTCCGTACTCGGCGAAATCGCCGGCCTGGAGAGCTTCCTGCGCTCGATCGTAGAGGCGGCCGGCGCGCTCGAGGAGCTCGGCGACCTCGCCGACGACCGGCGGCTCCGGCTCCTCGGGATCTTCAGGGTCTTCGGGGTCGACCGGCGGCTCTTCGGGGGCGAGATCGAAGTGCGCGCCGAGGGCTTCCTCGAAGGTCTCGCCGATCGTCACGTTCTCTCCGTAGACGATCACGATGCGCTTGAGCTCGGGGATCCCGGTACCGGCGCCGCCGTTGTCGGCGATCACGAAGATCGGCTGCACGTAGAGGACCGACTCCTCGATCGGGAGGATGACCAGCGATCCGAAGTCGACGGTCGAGCCACCCTGACGCAACAAG
Organism: uncultured Actinomycetes bacterium; assembly: GCA_963826105.1. Lineage (GTDB taxonomy): Bacteria > Actinomycetota > CADDZG01 > CADDZG01 > WHSQ01 > WHTI01. The sequence continues at coordinate 73,221 of CAWGWA010000008.1, forward strand.
GTCAACGTCTGGGAGATCTCGACATCCTGGTTGATGATGTTGTCGACCTGTGTCGGCCCCAATGGTGGCGATGTCTCCGGGAACTCGAGGAGTCTCAATTCCCCGTACTTGCCTGGATCGGACCGAGCGACCATCAACGCGATCATGTTGTTACGAGCGCGCGGCGTGAACGGTCGGGTCAACACGAACTCCTGCTCGGTCTCACCGGGAAGGTTCACCAACAGATAAGTGGGGGCGACCTTTGCCGTCTCTCCGCCCGTCGGGTTATTCGGGACGGCCCACTGGTCTTCCCGGGCGTAGAAGTCACCCGGCTCCTCCATGTGGTACGTGAGGAACATCTCGGACTGGACCTTGAACAGATCCTCTGGGTAGCGGAAGTGGGCAACCAGTTCCTCGGACGGTTCCTCGTCGGTGAAGAGATCGGGGAAGGCGTTCCGCCACACCTGGATCATTGGATCGGACTCGTCGATCACGTAGAACTGCATGTCGCCGTCGTAGGCGTCGACAACGATCTTGACCGAGTTTCTAACGTAGTTGGCCTCGCCGTCGAGGGCACCCTGCAGATTGCTCTCGACCAGATCCCCAAGGTCCACACGCTCGGAGTAGGGGTAGTTGTTGCTCGTCGTGTACCCATCGAGGATCCACTGGACGCGTCCGTCGATCACCGCGGGATACGGATCGCTGTCGAGAGAGAGGAACGGAGCCGCTCGCAGGACGCGATCCCTGACGTTCCGATAGAGCAGGATCGAGGAGTCGCCGGTGACCAGGCTCGAAAGCACGATGTTTGGGTCGAACTCCCGGATCGAGAACGCCAGCTGGCGGAAGATGCCGCCCACTGAGATGCCGCCCTCGCCCTCGTAGTTACTCCTGGTCCCCGGGTAGTCGAGTTCCTCCTGGCCGGTATCGACGAGCGAGAAGTCCTCCGACTCGAAACCTTCGCCGTAGTAGAGACGAGGCTGATCGTCGGGGAAGACGGCCTCGGCCCCCGTTTCCGCGGTCCCGGGTACATCCGAGACGAGGAACTCGGGCTGGCCCGCCGGAGTGCGGCCGTTCGCGAGGCTCGCCACGAGTCCGTATCCATGCGTGTACTGAAGGTGGGTGTTCGCCCACGTCCTGGACTGCTCCGGGAGATCGTCGATCGAGAGTTCACGCGCCGAGAGGAGGACCTGGCGCATCTCACCATCGACCACGTAACGGTCAACGTCGACATCGGGGAACTTGTAGTAGGTCCGGATCGCTTGGAGTTGTGAATACGCGAGCTGCAGGACCCCCGGATCCCACAAGCGCACGTTCTGGAGCAAGGCATCGTTGGCCTCGACCTCTTCATCGGTGAGGTCTTCGGACGCGGCGAATGGCTGACTGTCGACCTGATCCAACGACAGCCCGAACGCGGCGCGCGTCGCGTCGAGGTTGCGCTGGATGAAGGGGGTCTCCTTCTGTAGCTCCTGGGGGTCGACGGAGAACCGCTGGACGAAGAACGGCCACAGCGCTCCCGCGAGCACCGATGTCAGAACCCAGATGGAGACCGCGGCGAGCGGCAGCGAAACGCGCCGCATGAAGATGTTCACGATGAAGAGCACCGCGGAAACGATCGAGATGATAGCGAGGAGCCTCAGTGCCGGGAGCTGCGCGTGGACGTCGGTGTAGCTCGCACCCGTGACCGTGCCCCGCGGCGAGAAGTTGAGGTCGTAAGTGCCGAGGTAGTACTGACCCGCCTTGGTGACCGCCAGAAGACCCATCAGGACCGAGAGATGCGCCAAGGCCCTAGAGGTAACCCCGGCGATCCCACGCTCCGGGCGGATCGAGCCGTGGAAGTAATGGGCGACCAGCGAAACCATCAGTGCGGCCAGGGCGGCGAACCAGATCCAGGACAGCACGTCCTTGAGGAACGGCAGTTCGAAGACGTAGAAGCTGATGTCCTTGTTGAACTGAGGATCCTTGATCCCGAAAGGCACCCGGTTCGCCCACAACAGATAGTCCTGCCACACGGTCGCGGCTCCGAGTCCGGCGAGGAGCCCGATGAAACCTGCGGCCGCGAACCTCAGCCACTTCACATAGGGAGCGAGCAGGCCCCGGTAGCGCTCCATCGGATCGGGCCGGCCCCCGACTTCCAGGCTGGAAGGCACGTAGACGGGGGCCACACGGTGAGCGATGAATAGGTTCAGCCACACCACGATCGCCACTACGAGACCAACCGCCGCGCCGACGAAGAACTGTGTCGAGAGGCTTGTCAGGAGAACCGACGAGAACCCGACCTCGCGGAACCACAGGACATCGGTATAGAAGCGCGACAGCCCTAGGGAGGCGAATAGAGCGACGAGGATCGCGACGATGATGACGGCTCGGACGCGGCTGCCTCTTCGGGGCAGAGATCGTGGTTGCACGCTTGCAGCGTAACCGCAGGGAGAACTTCGGGGCGCAACTGCGGGCCCAGGTGGGAGACGTGGGTCTAGCCGGGTAGCGCCACCCGGATCTTCTGGAGGAGTTCCTCGGGACTGAACGGCTTGCCAACGAAGGTCGCGCCGACCCATTCCGACGCCGGCCCCCGTTCCATGCCGGTCAGCACCAGGACGGGGATGCCACTCGTCTCCTCGCTCCCCTTCAGGGCCTTGAGGACGTCCTTGCCCTCCATCTTGGGCATCTTGTGATCGAGGAGGATCAGATCGGGGATGCGCTCTCGGGCCATACGCAGGGCCTCCTCGCCATCCTCAACGGATAGGACCTCGTACCCCTCGTCCTCGAGAACGAACTCGAGCGTCATGCGGACGCCCGCGTCGTCTTCCGCGATGAGGATGACCGGCGCGCGCCGGCTCAGAGTCGATCCCCTAAAGGGGCAGACCCGGGACCTCGGGGAGGACGTCGTCGACGAAGCACTCCACAACGCTACCCTCGCACTCCTCGTCCGGCGGGGATGGTGAGGGGTCCGGACCCGGGCCCGGTGGATCTTCGCCGGGATCGTCGCCCGGATCGTTCCCGTCGCCCGGATCCGTGCCACCCCCCGTCGTTCCGCCATCGACCGGAGCCCCCGAGTCACCTTCGTCACCCGAAGCGAGACCGGCCAGAGCTCCGGTGCCTTCGAACATCCCTTCGACCTCGGCCACGAGGATCCGCGGTTGGACATCCTGGATGGCGGCGATCACGCCCCACGAACCGTCCTGATCGCGCAGTCGGAGTGAGTAACGGAAGGCGCGTTCGAGCGGCTCCTTGGTCTCTTCCGCGATCGCGAAGCTGGTGAGGACGTCAGCCGGTGACCGATCGAGGAACGGCTTCACGAAGTTCACACGTTCGCGCCCGGTAGCAGCCCGGACGAGAGCGAGGCCGGCATCGCTTCGTTTGATCTGATTGGAGAATCCCGCGGCCAGGCGCTCGAGCTCTTGGTCGAGGTCGGCCACATCCCCAAGGAGCTCGCGATCCCAACCGTCCGAAGGATCCAACTGGTAGGGGCGCGGCGCGGAGATATCACCGGCGGCGACCGAAACCTGGAAGAGCCTCCGCACCGTCCTCGGACGTTCACCGGGAGATGCCAATGACACCTCGCCCGAGTAGGTACCGACCCTGGTGGTCGTGGACGTTCGATCGAGGCGGAAGGAGGATCCGCTGTCGGCGGCCGCTACCTCATCACCGAAGGTGACTTCGGTGGGGCTCCCTGCGCTGACGAGGACGCTTCCCGAGCGAGCATCGATCACGCCATCTCCGACGACCGCTACCTGCGTCGCAGGACCAAGCGAGACGGTCTGTCCCTCTCCCTCGAGACGGAGCGTTGCGGTGGCGTCCTCCGAAGTCGACACGAGATCGCCCGGCTCCAGATCGAAGTCCCCGTCGACCTGGAAACTGTCGTCCCCGCGCACGACGGTAACGACCCCGTCGTCAGAGGTCCTTTGAAGTTGCATGGCGCCTAACGGCTCGTCACTGGATCCGGCGCAGGCGCTGAGCACCATCGCCGCCACCAGTACGAGGCTCTTTCCCTTCAACCGCACCGTCCCATGGGTGTGGGCCCTTGGAATCGTCCGCTTATAGGGCCTAGATATCCAATTATCCCTTCTTTGCACGGCCGTTAAATAGCCCAGATTGACTAGCTATCTACGAGCTCTTCAGGCGCTTCAGGGAGCGTGATCGTGAACGTACTCCCCCTGTCGGGCTCGCTGATGACGTCGATCGTCCCCGCGTGCGCCTCGACGATACGGCGGACGAACGCCAACCCCAACCCGAGCCCGCCGTAGGTCCGGGTCTCGGAGCCGTCGATCTGGTGGAAATCCGAGAAGATCATGGGAAGTTCGTCGGGATCGATCCCGATCCCCTGATCGGTGACCGCCAGCTCGACCATGCCCCTCGATTCGGCACCGCTCGAGGAGATGCGCCGGCCCTTCACTCTGACGGAACCCCCATCGGGAGAGAACTTGACGGCGTTATCGATCATCTCCTCGAACGTTCTCCGGAGTAGCCGTTCGTCCCCGACCACCGGCGGAAGTTCGTCGATCGACTCGAGCATGAAATCGTGATCCGGGGTCCGCTTCTTCCACCGCTCCGCGAGTTCGCCGACCACCTCCCCGATGTCGACGGGCGTGCGCTTCGGAGAGAGTCGTCCGGCCTCCATGGCCGAGAAATCGACCAAGAGCTCGACGATGCGTTCAAGCTTCTGGGTTGATTCGAGGATCCCCTTGGAGAACTGTTTGGAGCGATCGAACGTCACCTCTTTGCGTCCCAGCAGCTCGGCGTAGCCCTTGATGGGCGTCAGAGGGGTCCGGAGTTCGTGAGAGATGTTCGAGAGGAACTCCGACTTCAGCCGCTCGAAGTCGTGTTCCCGCGACATATCCCTGAACACCGCCACGCCACCGGCGATCTCGCCATCCTCCCCACGCAGCACCGCGCTCGTAACCGCCACAGGGATCGGCGACCCCGAGCGAGGAGCGATGTACACCCCAGCGATCGAGCCCTCGGCAAGGTCAAAGATCGGTAGCGAAACCGGCTCGCCCTGCGCATCGAGGACGTTTATGACCTCGTCGACCGAGCGGCCGACAACTTCCTTCGACTTGGTCCCGGTGAGAAGTTCGGCCTCCGCGTTGAACGCGAGGATCAACTTGTCCTGGTCCACGGCCACCAGACCGTCGGCCATCGACTCGATGATCGTCTCGATCCTCGATCGAAGTCGACCCTCCTCAACCGCGGCCTCTCTAAGGTCGGTTGTGAGTCGAAGCAGAGCATCGGTCATCTCGTTGAAGGTGCTGCCGAGCTGGCCGACCTCATCGGATCCTTTGACGTCGGCCTTTGCCTCGAGCCGTCCCTCTCGGACTTCCATCGCAGTCTTGGTGAGTCGTTGGATCGGGAGGCTGATGCGGCGACCCGACAACCACGCTAGAGCGAGCGCGATAAGGCCGATAGTCATCGCGACGAGGAACAGCGAGCGCGTCACGTCCTCGCGGGTCTTGGCGATCACTTGGTCGGGCGACGACAGGGCGAAAACCCCCACAGGGACGTCGTTTGCCGTGGTCAGGGGGGTAAAGGCGGTGAAGTACGTGCCGGCATCGAATGACTGCCGCATCGACGGGGTCCCACCCGCCTCCACCTGCGCCTCGATCTCGGGGGTCAAGAGCTCCGATGCGACCGCCGGCCGCAGAGTACTTGCGATGACCACGCCGTTCCCTATCAACGTCGCCTTGGCCGGATCGACCAGCTCCGTGACCTCCTCGACCGCGAGGTAGTCGATCCACCGACCGAGCATCAGGATCCCGTTGGGCTTCCCAGTCGAGGCAACCTCGACCGCCGCGACGATCCCGGTGGTACGAGGATCGATCCGGTCCACGCTCGCGGACAACTCGAACCTGGGGTCGACGACGTCGAGTAGTACGGGAGAACCCAGAAGTCGTTGGACCCTCGAGCCGCTCAGTGGCTGGAGGTTGGGGTCGCGGGCTTGCTTCTCGTTCGCCACGGGATCCGTCCCGGCCGCACCCAGAAGGCGACCGGTCGGCGTAGTGATCAAAGCGAAGTCATATTCACCGAAGAAGGTCTCGTCCGCGAGCAGGCGGGCGAGTTGCGGCAGGCTGGCACGCGCCCTCACCCGCTCGCCGATCGTGTCGAGTCCGGCGACGACCTCCGTCTGGTCGAGAAGTTGCTGCGTCGCTCCGTCTCCCAGGTTCTGAACCGCACTTCGTAGCTGAGACTCGAGGCGCGCGAGCTCCTCGTCCTGAACGTTGTTCGAGAGCACGCCGGTCAGCGTTCCCGACAGAGCCAGCACCACGACCACGAGCAGCCCCGTGAACGCGGCGACGAACCTCGTTCTGATGCTGACGCGCACACCCGTCCAGAGCCACATGACGAGGGCCGCGTAGCCCAGCAGCCGCATCGCGTGCGCCAGGTAGTTGAGCGGTTCGTCCGCTCCCTGACCGAAGAGCGCGTCCGGGACGAAGGCGACGATGGCCTCGCTCGCACCGATCAGCAGCGCGGCCAGTGCCAGCCTCCGGGTCGTTCCGCGGCCCTCACGAGACCCGACCGATAGAGACACAAGGGCAAGGAGCAGCCCGACTCCGGCGGGGGCCAGCAGGAGAGGCTCCTCGACCGCGACCAACGCACCCGCCGCCGGTACCGCCCCCATGCCACCCAGGACGCCGAAAAGCACGAGTAGCAGTCCCGCGGCGCGCACCAAGGCCCAGTCGGGATCACCGTCGAGGGGGACGAACGAGGCTCCATGGGCCACCTGGGCTACGGCCAGCGCGCCGAAACCGAGGGCCGCGGTCACGCGGCTCACCGCCCGTCCCGGAATGAGCGAGGGCCGGGAGGGAACGAGCAGAGCGGCGCCAGCCATGACCATGAAACCCACGAATTCGATCGTGAAGTGGAAAGGCACGGCGAGATAGCTCTCGAACATGCCGTAAGTGTTGCATGGTGGGCGGTCTGCTTGCCCTAGTTTGGGCTACCTACTTGGTCGACTCCTACAGCTCCTCGAGGTACTCCAGAGCATCGGCGAAGGTCGCCACGGAGACGACCTCGATCCCGTCGCTCGCTACGGCCACGGCGGCTGCGTAGTTGGCGCTCGGGGAGAGGAAGACGGTGGCGTTGTTGTCCTCCGCGGCCGCGACCTTCTGTTCGACGCCGCCGATGGGACTGATCCCGCCGTCACAGGAGATCACGCCCGTGCCGGCGATCGTCAGGCCCTCGGTGAGGTCATCCGGGGTCAGGCGGTCGTAGAGGGCGAGCGTGAACATCAGCCCCGCAGACGGTCCTCCGATCTGGTCGGTATCGAAGTCCACCTCCACGTCACTGACGAATCGGTAGTTGATGTCTTCCATCACGATCCCGATCAGCGGCTGATTCTCGTTCTCGGGGAGACTGGTGGTCTCGAGCTCGAGCGGCACGCGCTCTCCACCTCGCTCGACGACGATGGTCACCTCGTCACCCACATCGTGGAGGTCGATCAGCCGCCCGACGTCACAGGTGGTCTGAACCTCCTCGCCATCGACTTCGACGATCACGTCTCCCGGTTGGACGACACCATCCGCCGGCGCTCCCTCGAGAGTCTCCGACACGCGCGCCCCGTCGCCTTCGGGATGACCCAGACCGAGGGCGGTCAGAGCGACCTCCTGTGCGTGCTGCTTCGACTGGGCCATGTCCTCCCGGGCCTGCTCGAGGATCTCCTCATACGGTCTCCCCCCAGTGAACTGCTCCTTCGAGATCAGCTTCAGGGTCGGATCGAAGATGCTCTGGACCATCTCGGCAACGGTGACCTGGTCATCGATCGAAACCGTCGTGAGATACAGGACCCCCTCGGAGGAATATGTCTCGGCTCCGGAGACGTCGACGAGCTTGCCAACATCGCGCACCGGGCCCGGGCCCTCTGAGTAGTAGATCGGCAGTGGGACGACGAACGCGGCGAACGCTAGTCCACCGACGATGAAGGCGGCAAGAGCCCAGCGCCACCACGAAGTCTTGGGCCGCGCCGGCGGAACCTCTGCGCTTGGTTGCTCGGGAGTGATCGGGGTCTCGTCCATCTCGGGCGTAACTCTAGGCCTTCGGAATCACTACGGGACGGTAGTTCAGTTGTCCATGAAGATCGATTTGAGTGCCTGGAACGACTCAAGGCACTTCCCGGCTCCCATGACGACCGCCTCGAGAGGCTGGTCGGTGATGTGCACGGGGACCTCGGTCTCCTGCGACAAGAGCATGTCGAATCCCTTGAGCATGCTTCCACCGCCGGTCAGGGTGATCCCGTTGGTGAGGACATCCTGAACGAGGTCGGGAGGCGACCCTCCGATGCAATCGACCACCGCGGCGAGCACCGCTTTGACCTGATCCGAGATCGCCTCGCGGATCTCCTCGGACGTGATGTCGATCGTCTTCGGCATACCGGTTGCAAGATCCCGGCCGCGCAATTCAGCGCGCATCTCCTCGGCGAGGGGGAAGGCAGATGCGATCGTCATCTTCATCTTCTCGGCGGTGCGCTCGCCGATCGCGATCGCGTACTCCTTGCGTACGTAGTTGACGATCGCGGCGTCGAAGTCGAACCCCCCGACGCGGATCGCGGCGTTGGTGACGATCCCACCCATCGAGATCAGCGCAACCTCGCTCGTCCCCCCGCCGACGTCGACGATCAACGATCCGACCGGCTCGTGGATCGGGAGCCCGGCGCCGATGGCCGCTGCGATCGGCTCCTCGATCAGATAACAGGACCGAGCTCCCGCGGAGATCGTGGCCTCTTCGACCGCACGTCTCTCGACGTCGGTTAGGGCACTGGTGACGCAAACGAGAACCTTGGGGCGCGCGAACTTGCTTACGCCTGCCTTTTGGAGGATCAACCGGATCATTCGCTCGGTGATGTCGAAGTCGGTGATGGCACCGTTTCGCAAGGGACGGACGGCAACGATGTAACCGGGAGTACGCCCGATCATCTGCCAGGCCTCTTCACCCATCGCGAGCACCGCACCGGTCTCACGGTTAAGGGCGATGACGGACGGTTCCGCGAACAAGATCCCGTGCCCGCGTTGATAGACGAGGGTATTGGCGGTGCCGAGGTCTATCGCGAGATCTCTCGCCACGGTCGGTCGCTCTATCCGAGCGAGTTACGGCGCGCGGCGCGCCGCTCTTCGATACGTGCCTTGGCAGCAGCCCGACGCTCGGGGTCTAGCGCCGACGAGGGACGTTCGCCGGTGGCACACGCTCGCCGCTGATCGAAACGATTCATCGTCGGCGAGGTTTCCATCGTTGCCGGACCCGAGATGGCCTCGAGGCTCGTGCGGAAGCCCTCGACGGTCTGGAGCTCGGATTGGCGGCGTCGCTGGGCCAGCATCAAGCGGGTTATCCCGCCCGCACCCAGGAGCAACAACAGGATCAGGTAAGCCACGTGGTTCTCCTCAACAGTTCGACGGGTCGTTCCGAGCGAACGCCTCTCGGGGGCGCTCCCACGGGCTCACCCCCGTCTCAGGGGGGCCCGGTGCCACGTGGAGGTTAGCAGACCCCCCGAGGCCGGGTCATTCCGGGGCCTAAAGACTTAAGTGCCTGCCAGGGACCGGCGGCGCCTCAGAACGGCGAGCCCGACGGCCGCTCCCAGGAGCCCGGCCCCCGCCGCGGCCCCTCGGGCGAGATCCCCCTTCTTGAACCTGGAGGTCCCGATCCGGACGTACTCGCGGCTCCGCTCCACCACCTCCCGGAGGGTCTCTCCACTCGATCGCTCGCATACGAAACCAGCGTCTCTCAGCTTGTCGACCGAAACGACCCACGGATGCATGACGTAGTGGAGCATCCCGGCAGGCGCCTCGGCGAGTCCCATCGACCACAGACGATCTGCGAGTGTGAAGGCTGCGGGCTCGGCAAGCTCGGCGCTCCTCCGACCGACGATCTGTTTGATCTCGTCGTAGGAGAGCCATCCCTCGGGAGCCAGGTTGTAAGCGCCGTCGAGTTTCTTGTCCACCGCGAACGCCAGGGCACGGCCGACGTCATCCTCGTGGACGAACTGGAACGGCGGTCGATAACCGCGTACACCGAGCAGAACCGGCAACTCGATGAAGTGGGACCACGCGTTGTCCACGTGGGGGCCGAAAACGATCGCCGGGCGGAACACCGTGACGAGCACATCGAGGTACTCATCGCGGAACTCCTTGACGACGTACTCGACCTCGAGCTTGTGGGCGGGGTACGAGAAGTCCAGGTTCGCACGCAGCGGCGAATCCTCGGTCAATGGGACGTCGTTGTCGGGGTGAGCTCCGTACGCCGTCGCCGAGGACGTGTAAACGATGTGCTTCACGCCCGCCGCGCCGGCACAGCGGAAGACATTCTGCGAGCCGTTGACGTTGATGTCCCGCATCTCGGTCTCATCTCGGATGGGGTCCATGACGAATGCGAGGTGCACAACGGTGTCCACGCCGGTAAGGCGAGCCTCGAGCGCTGGGTTACGCACATCGACCTCGTCGAACACGAACTTCTCGTCCTCGAACGCCGGTGGACGCACGTCGAACCCGAGCACCCGACCGATCGACTCGTCCCTGCAGAGCTCTCGGATCAGCCGCCCGGCGATGAAGCCCGACGCCCCGGTAACGGCCACGGTCCTTCGATTACTTCTCGTTGCGGTCATAGTGGTTGGAGGGTACAACCCCAGGTCGGGGACTCCATGCCAGGGTAAGCACCCTGGGATACAGATAGCGATCCTCTCGAGGATCGCGGGAACGAAGGGCACCGCACCAGTATGAGCAGCAGTCAGGACCCGTTCGGAGATATCCCGCTCTTCCGGGAGATCCAGCGCCTTCTGTCCTCGGGCGGAGGGCCGGTCAACTACGAGATCCTCGGGCAGGTGGCGCGATCGGTCGCGGTGGAGAGCGGCTTCGATCCGGCCCCCGATCCGGCGACCGCGAGGGCCTTCGCCGAGACCGTTCACTCCGCCGAGACTCTGCTCGCGGGCTACACGCGCCTGACGCTGGAAGAGCCGAACCTGACTCACGCGATGACGCGGACGGAATGGATCGAGACCGCCACCAAGGGATGGCGCTGGGTGCTCGAGCCCCTCGCGCAGAGGTTCACCGGCCAGATGTCGGAGGCCGGGCCCGAGGGCGCTCAGGGTATGGAGATGGCCATTGGCCAGGTCGCCCCTCTGCTGATGGGGATGCAAGGCGGCGCCCTGATCGGTCACATGGCGCGCGAGGTCCTCGGTCGATTCGACCTCCCGGTTCCCTACGACGACGACGGCAAGCTCTTCCTGATGACGGCGAACGCCGATGCCGTGGCCACCGAATATTCGTTCGACAAGGACACGCTCTACCGCTGGATAGCGGTTCAAGAAGCCGCGCGTGCGGTGATCGCCTCGAGCACTCCATGGCTGATGCGCTACTGGCGGAGTCTGCTCCTCGAGGTGATCGATTCGATCGAGATAGACCTCGCCGACATCGAACGTCGCATGACCGAACTCCAGGCGGGGGGCATGGAGGCGCTACAGGAAGGCTTCGGTCCGGACGGTGCGTTACCCGTCGTTTCGACCGAACGTCACCAGAACGCCCTCGATCGCACGAATGCGTTCATCGCCCTGTTCGAGGGCTACGCGCGTCACGCGGTCGGTCAGGTCATCGAGCAGGTCATCGGCGACACGACGATCATCGACGAGGGCATGTCCCGGCGGGCCCTGTCGCCCAGCGACGGCGAGAAGATGCTGGCGAGCGTGTTGGGACTCTCGCTCGATCGCAAGCTCGACACGGCCGGCGAGACCTTCTGCGCCGCGGTGGTCAAACTTCAGGGGATCGCCGCTCTCAACAACGTGTGGACCGCGGCCGACAACCTTCCGTCGATGGCCGAGATCAAGGATCCGTTCGCATGGATGGAGCGTCTCGGGATCGGCTAGCGCTTCTCGAGTGCCAGGCGGAACAGTTCCGCGTGATTGAAGCTCAGGAGCAACTCTTCTCCAAAGGCCTCGAAGAACGGCGTGACCTGTGAGGCGTGACACCGGATCGCCCTCTGCTTCTGCTTCATCAGGTCCTCGGGGACCTCGAAGTCGATCGCGAGGAACTCACGCGGGGTCGTCTTGGGCCACCCCTCCATGAAGACCATCTCCCTGACGTTTTCGGGCATCTCCTCGAGCAGCTCCGGCGTGATCGCCGCGTAGTACAACTTGGCTCCGGGCTTCCCGGCTCGGTCGAATGCCTCCGTGGTCCACCGCGCCACAGCTTGATGATCGAGGTGGCCGGTCAAGCCGTCGGGCGGGAAGGTCATCACGCTGTCCGGTTGCACCGCCTCGATGATCCCGGCGATCTTTGCAACCGCGTCCTCGACGTCGGCGTTCTGGCACTCTCCGTCCCGGTACCCGAGCCACATCAACTCGACGACACCGACGACATCGAGCGCCGAGATCAGTTCCTGCTCTCTGATCTTGGAGATCTCGTCCGGGGGCCACCGCTCCGGATTGGGGGAGCCGGCCTCGCCCTTCGTGGCCATCGCGATGACCACGCGCTCGCCGTTGAACGTGGCGCGCGCCATCAGTCCGGCGGTGAGATAAGTCTCGTCGTCGGGATGCGCCCACACGCCAAGAACCGTTCCGAGATAAGCCACACATGAATCTTTCCACGTCACTCACGCATACGACGACTCACGTGGAAAAGTTCGGGCTCAGACCGGGAAGACCTCGGCTTCGATGACGGGCCGTCGATCCAGAGGATCGCCATCGAGGGATAGGGCGCGGTCCGCTTCCAGGTCGGGCTCCCCGGGTTCAAGAGGAGGAGGCCGTCGGCGTCCTCGTTACACGGGATATGTGAGTGGCCGAAGACGACCACCCGGGCGTCGGGGAAATGAGCTCGCATGCGTTCGCGCCGTCCGGTCTTGGCCCCCGAGTCGTGCAGCATCGCCACCTGGATCTCACCGAGATCGACGACGGCCTCATCGCGCGCTCCCCAGTGGGCGATATCGGTGCCGTCGCAATTACCCATCACCACTGTGACGGGAGCGAACACGGTCAGCTCGTCAAGAAGGGCGGGATCGCAGACGTCGCCGGCGTGCAGGATGTGGTCGGCGGTCTCGATGTACGGCCACGCTCCGGGAGGCATGGTCCGCGAGGGACCCATCGTGTGCGTATCGGAAAGTACGATTACCTTCACGCTCCGAGACTAGTCGGAACTTGGAACGGCGCCTCAAGCGTTGTCGGGCACCTCGTCACCGCATACCGAGCAGTGCGGGTCCTTGCGAACCTTGACCTCGGCGAAGCGGGTCGACTGCGCATCGAAGGTAAGGAGACGCCCGACGAGCGGCTCTCCGTAACCGATCAGGAGCTTCAGTGCCTCATTCGCCTGGAGCGAACCGACGATGCCGGGGAGCACTCCGAGAACACCCGCCTCGCTGCACGACGGTGCCAGCTCGGGTGGTGGTGCTTCCGGATAGAGGCAGCGGTAGCAGGGGCCGTCGCCGGGAACGAAGGTCGAGACCATCCCTTCGAAGCGGAAGATCGATCCGTGGATGACGGGCTTGCCGAGGGGGACCGCGGCATCGTTGACGATGTAGCGCGTGTCGAAGTTGTCGGTTCCGTCAACGATCACGTCGTACTGCGAGATGACGTCGTTCACGTTCGAAGCGTCGAGTCGGAACGCGTGGATCTCGACGTTGACGTCGGGGTTGATCCCCTTGATCGTCTGCTTGGCCGATTCCGCTTTGAGCACCCCGATCCGATCGGTGGAATGGATCACCTGACGCTGAAGGTTGCTGTCATCGACAACATCGTTGTCGATGATCCCGATCGTGCCGACACCTGCGGCCGCGAGATACAGAAGTGCGGGCGAGCCGAGCCCTCCGGCGCCGATCACGAGGACCTTGGAGTCGAGCAGCTTCAGCTGCCCTTCCTCACCGACCTGCGGCAGGATGATGTGCCGGGCGTACCGCTCGCGCTCGCTGGCATCGAGCATCCGGGGAACGCTGAAGTCGTAACCGAGGTCCTTCCAGCGAACGAAGCCGCCGGCCATCGAACTCACGTTGGTGTAGCCGAGGTCCTTAAGGGTCTTGGCCGAGAAGACGCTGCGCACCCCGGTCGCGCAGTAGACGACGACCTCGCTGTTCTTGTCGGGAACGACGTCCTCGATCCGGCTCTCGAAATGGGCCCGGGACAGATGGGCGGCTCCGGGCAGGATCCCTCCGGCGACCTCATCGTCCTCCCGGACGTCGAGCAGCCTCAACTGCTCTCCGGCCTCGAGGCGTGCCCGGACCTGCTCGGCCGTGGGTTCGTCGATCTCTTGCTTGAGCTGCTTTAGAAGGTCCCTGAAGTTCGCCATGTTCCTACCTTACAATAGTTGTTAAATCGAGGCCACCGGGCCGGCGCCCGTCGCCGCACCGATTAGGTTGGCCCATGGCTCTCTCCCTCATCCGGCGCCCTACCCAGAACGTCTTCCAGCCGTCCCCCTATTCCCCCCTGCCATGAGGGCCGTGGTGTTCGCCTCCGGGGGGGTCGAGGTCGCCGAGGTCCCGGAACCGAAGGTTCTAGGAGCCGACCGATGCCGTGGTCGAGGTGTCCCTGAGTGCGATCTGTGGGTCCGACCTCCACCTCCTCGACGGGAAGAACCCCGGGATGAAGGAGGGCGGGATCATCGGACACGAGTTCGTCGGTCACGTTGTCGCCGCCGGCTCCGGAGCGGAAGTCCACCCCGAAGGAACCCGGGTCGTCGGCTCGTTCCTGATCGTGTGCGGTGGGTGCGTCCCGTGCCGAGAGCGCCGGTTCAACCACTGCACCGAGCGACGTGCTCTGGGGCTCGGCACCTTGACCGGTGATCTCGACGGCGCGCAAGCCGAGATGGTGCGCGTTCCCGTCGCCGATGTGAACCTCACCGCGCTGACCGGAGCGTTCTCCGAGGTCCCCGACGAGCAAGCGATCTTCTGTGGGGACGTGCTCGCTACCGGTACTTATGCCGCGCACCTTGCGGAGGCGGGCCCGGGAGACACCGTCGTCGTTATCGGAGCGGGGCCCGTCGGCCTCCTGTGTGCCGCCTCGGTGCGCGCGCTCGGTGCGCGAGCGATCGTCCTCGATGCCGATCCGCATCGGGTCGAGTTCGCTCGCGAGCGTATGGATCTCGAGGCTCTCGATGTGTCGGACGCAGATGCCGGCGAGGTCGTCGTGGAAGCAACCGGTGGAGCTATGGCCGCGGCGACGATCGAAGCGGTAGGACACGTCTCGGCGTTCCGGTCCGCGATGAGGACGACGGCGAACGGCGGCAGGGTGGTGATCGTCGGCGTGTACGGCTCCGAGCGCTACGAGCTACCGATGGGGATGGCGTGGATCCGGGGGCTCGATCTCCGGTTCTCGGGGATGGCCAACGTCCAGGCCCACTGGATCGACGCGCTGACCCAGGTGGCTTCGGGAGCGATCGATCCGACCGCGACCGTCACCCACCGGTTGCCGCTCGACGACGCGGTCGAGGGCTACAGGATTGTTCCGCGGAGCGCGAAGCCATGAAGGTGTTGCTGGAGGTTAAGAGCTAGAGAGCTAGGCCGACTTCTTGGTCTTCTCGGCGACGATGTCCTCGGCGGACTTGCCGCAGCCGGGACAGAACTTAGCGTCGGCCGGGACCTTCACCTCGCAGAACGGACACGGGCCCTCGACCTCTTCGGGGGTGTAGCCCTCCTTGAGACCGGTCTTGAACTCCTTGCCCGCCTGGCCCATCGAGCGCGCCAGCTTGGGAAGGCGGCTGGCACCGAACAGCAGCAGCAATACCAGCAGGACGATGATCATCTCTCCACCGCCGGGAAAACTCATTCGGTCCCTCCGGATCGTTTAGTCGGAACTACGTCTCAGGCGAGCGCCGGGGCCACTTCGGTCCCGAGGAGCTCGATGTCTTCCTCGTCGGCCAGCTGGAACGGGAGTGCTCCCAGCGTCACCACTACCTCTTCGACACCGTTATCTCTGAGGGCGCCGAGCCTATCGACGACCTCGGAAACCGTTCCGGCGATGCCACTGCTCCCGGAACTCCTTCCAGGATACTCCCGGGGACCCGGTAAACACCCCTTTTGGGGTGCGGGACACGAGGCGGTCGTACCGGCGCTGTAGGTCGCGGTCGTCCCGTCCCACGAGGACGTAGGCCCCCACGCTGCGCTTCAGGGTGGCAGGGTCCCGGCCGGCCGCGGCACAGGCCGCGTGCGCGTAGTCGACCCTCTCGAAGTAGGTCTCGGACGATCCGATCCAGGAGAAGTTCCATCCGTCGGCCACCCGCACCGCGGTGCGGATCAACAGATCTCCCTTGCCGCCGATGAACACCGGTGGCCGCGGGCTCTGCTCCGGGGCCGGGCCGGACGACCGCACCGTCGATCGTGTAGTGGTCACCCTTGAAGGTCAGGTCCTCGCCGTCCAGGAGCCGGGTGATGATCTCGACCGACTCACCCAACCTCCTGATCCTGGTGCCGGCTCCGTCGAAGGGGATACCGGCGGCCCGGTACTCGGGCTCGTACCAGCCGCCCCCGATGCCGAGGTCCAGGCGCCCCCCGGACAGCCGGTCGAGGGTCGCCGCCATCTTGGCCACGAGCGCCGGGGGCCGGAAGTCGTTGCAGAGGGCGAGTGACCCGATGCGGATCGTTGAGGTGGCGGCCGCCAGTGCCGTCATGGTCGTCCAGCACTCGAGCGCGCCCTGCCTGGTGTCTGGACCGCCGTACTTGCTCCAGTCGAGGAAGAGGTGATCCGAAACCCACACCGAGGCGAGATCCGTGACGCTTCCGCGGCGAGGGCCGCGTCGCGGACCCCGGTCCACGACACCGGCTCCCCACGGAGTGAGGTGTCGTAATGAGGGAAGAGCGAGCCCGAGGCGCATCGGGTCAGTCTAGAATCAAGGGGTGAAGGTCTCCGACATCATGACGCCCGCCGCACTAACCGATGCTCCCAACGACACGCTCGCGGAAGCGTCGGCCAAGATGTGGCAGCAACAGACCGGCTCACTCCTCGTGATGGAGGGCGACCGGCTGGCCGGCATCGTCACCGAACGGGACCTCCTTCGGTTCGTGGGCGAAGGAGGCGATCCCGCAGCGGTCAAGCTCAGCGACGTGATGACTAAGGATCCGGTGACCGTCTCGGACACGACCCATCTCAAGGATGCCGCCGAGATCATGTTCGAAAGGTGGTTCCGCCACCTGCCCGTCGTCAACGCCGACGGCAAGGTCGTGGGAGTCATCTCGCTCCGCGATCTCCTGGGGCTCGTGGCTCGTAGCTTCGAGGAACCCGAGGCACTGCAGAAGCTCACGGGACTCAAGCTGGTCCGCGACGCTCGCATCGAACGCGTCGAGGCCGGCGACCTCGACTAGAGGCGTCTGAGGTAACCCCAGTCGGGGGTTTCGATCGCCGCGTCTCCCAGCTCTATCTGCATCGAGGCGAGGTTCAACTCGTCGACCGCGTTCGGGGACTCCACGACCTTCATGAAGGCATCGACCGTCGCCGGATCGTAGAGACGACCCCGATTGCCTGCGATCTCCTCGATCGCCTCGGTGGTCGAACGACTTTGACGGAAGACACGTGATGACGTGATCGCGTCGAAGCTGTCTGCTACCCGCACGATGCGAGCGAGGCGCGGGATGCCGAGTCCCGCTAGCCCGTAGGGGTAGCCGGAACCGTCGTGGTTCTCGTGATGGTGAAGGACGGCCCCGATGACCTCCGGGTAGAGATGGATCGGTCTGAGGATCCTGGCCCCGATAACTGGATGCGTCTTGAGGATCTCCCACTCCTGATCCGTAGGGGCGGATGCTTTCAGGAGGACGTGATCCGGGACGCCTACCTTCCCGATGTCGTGGAGTAGACCCGCGAGGTACGCCTGGTCCTGGTCCACGTAACCCAACACGTCGGCGGTCCGTTGCGCGAGGAGCGCGACCGAGATCGAGTGACCTTTGACGTAGGGATCGCGCGCTTCGAGGGTCATGACGAGCGAGTTGATGATGCGCGAGTGGAGCCGGTCGCTCTCGGACGCGAGTTGAAGACCCTGATAGGACTCCGAGAACCGGAAGATGCACTCGTGGAGCGCGTCGAGCAGATCCTCTTCGCATTCGACGGAGTTCTCATCGAGGAACGGCTTGACCGCGTGACGCCCGGCCAGAAGGGCGCGCTGGAGATCGTGCTCGAGGTCGAGGCCGCGCGAGGCCCGTCGGAGCACGAGTCCGTCGATCACTAGCTGCACGTCTCCCCAATCGCCCCGATCGAAGACCCTCACGAGCGCGCCGATCAGGGCGTTCAGATGACGATCGAGATCCGGAGAGTGAGACCGGTCGGCAGCACTAACGCTCGCCAGCCAGGCGGCGCCGATCTCGTCTCGGTGCGACCTGAGGACCTCCGCGAGGCGCAGATGGCTGGCCGAGATCTTTCCGTCGGCCGCGATCGTTCGTGATCCGTCCGCCCACCGCTCGCTCTTTCCCATCGCTACGACTCCCGCTCCCGATCTAGGTGGTCCCCCCGTACGCCGGGACGATTCCTACCCAGCCTAGGGGTATACGGAGCGAGGCGCGAGATCCTTCAGATCTTGTATTTCTCGAGCAGGCGGCGGGCGATGACCTGCTTCTGGATCTCGGACGTGCCCTCGCCGATCAAAAGGAACGGAGCGTCCCGGTAGAGGCGCTCCACGGTGAACTCCTTCGAGTACCCGTAGCCACCATGGACACGGAGCGCCGCGAGCGTGATGTCGTGGCACGCCTCGGAGGCGAACAGCTTGGCCATCCCGGCCTCGAGATCGCTGCGCTCGCCGGCGTCCTTCTTGGCTGCCGCCTGCATCAGCATCAAGCGGGCCGCTTCGAGCTTGGTCCCCATGTCTGCGATGTGCATCTGGATCGCCTGGTGCTCGCAGATCGGCTTACCGAATGCCTTGCGCTCCTGGCTGTACTTGATGGCTTCCTCGAATGCGCGTGTCGAGACCCCGACCGGCACGCGCGGCAACGTTCACGCGACCGATCTCGATCCCGTCGAGCACCTGACGGAAGCCCTTGCCCTCTTCGGTGCCGAGCAGCTGCGAGGTCGGACAGCGGTAGTCCGAGAACGTCATCTCTGTCGTCTCGACGCCCTTGTAGCCCATCTTCTCGATGTTCTTGCCGACGTCGAGCCCCGGCGATGGCTTCGCGACACCCGCTTCTTTCTCGACGATGAGCATGCTCATGCCCTTGTGGGGAGGGTCGATCTCGGTGTCGGTTTTGACGAGAGTCATGACGATGCCCGAACGGAGTCCATTGGTCAGCCACATCTTCTGGCCGTTGATGACGTAGTCGTCGCCGTCCTTGATGGCCTTGGTGCGGATCGCCTGGACATCGGAACCGGCTTCGGGCTCGCTCATCGCCAGAGCGGCGCGGATCTCGCCGGTCGCCATCTGCGGGAGGTACTTCTGCTTCTGTTCGTCGGTCCCGAATTTGCCGATGAGGTAGTTGCCCATGAAGTGCGTGTTGAGGACGCCGGAGAGGCTCATCCATCCGCGGGCGAGCTCAACCACGCACAGGGCGTAGGTCGTGAGGCTCTCGCCGATGCCGCCGTATTCCTCGGGGATGTTGAGCCCGAACAGGCCCATCTCTTTCATCTGCTCGACGATCGCCTCGGGGAACTCGTCTTTGTGTTCCATCTCGTCGGCGACCGGTATGACGTCCTTCTCGATGAACGACCGGACCGTGGAGACGATCTCCTTCTGCATCTCGGTGAGTTCGGTCACTTGGACGCCCATTCCGCCTTGAAGTCGGCGTAGGTCTTCTGCGTCTTCATGCCGGCGGCGTGGCCGCGCTCGGCGAACTGAACGGCCATCTTGCGAGATGCCTCGTCGATCATCTCGTTGCCGAACATCACGGCGCCGGTGCGATCGACCTCGGTCGCCTCCTTGTAGGCCTCGAGCAGGGCTTCGGCCTTGTCGAACTCCTCCTGCGACGGCTTGAAGACATCGTTCAGCACGTCGATCTGGCCCGGGTGGAGAGCCCATTTGCCGTCGTAGCCGAGGGCTCGGGCCCGCATCGCCATCTCGCGGAACCCGTCGAGGTCCTTGATCAAGAGATAGGGACCATCGATCGCCTGGAGGCCGGCATCGCGGGCCGCGACCAGGATCGTCTCGAGGACCCAGTGGAAGTGGTCACCCGGGTAGCCGGGCATCGGCATCCCGGCCGTGACGGTCGGCAGCCCCAGCGACGCGGACATGTCCGCGGGACCGAAGATCAGGGTCTCGGCGCGGTCCGAAGCGTGGGCGATCCGGTTGATGTTCTTGAGTCCGGTCGCGGTTTCGATCTGGATCTCGAGGCCGATCCGCTTATCGAGACCCAGGTTCGTCTCGATCATGCGCAGCATGTGATCGACGAACTTGACCTCGTGCGCGTACTGGACCTTCGGGATCATGAGGCAATCGAGGTGCTCGTGAGCCCCTTCGACGATCGTCCTGATGTCGTCGGCCGCCCATTGGGTGTCGATCGAGTTGATCCGAACGACGACGGTCTTGTCACCCCAGTCGTTGTTCTTGAGGGCATCGATCACGTTGCCGCGCGCTTCTTCCTTGGCCAGCGGCGCGACGGAATCCTCGAGGTCCATGAAGACCTGGTCGGCGGGAAGGCTCGGGGCTTTGCCCAACATCTTCGGACTCGAGCCCGGAACGGACAGGCAGGAACGGCGTGCTCGCATCGCTTATCTCCTCGTTCTGGTCCTACTCGACGTAACCGAGACCGCGGAGGTGCTCCTCGATCTCTCCTTCTTCATCTTCGCTGAGCCCCGCGTCGGTTGCCTCGCTTGCGGTGCCCGCAAGGGATTCGTCGACGGTGAACTCGACTCCTTCTCCAACGAGCGAAGTAAGTACCTTCCCGTCCCGCGGCGTGGCCGAAGGCACACCAAGGGCGGCCATGGCGGTCGGTCCCAGGTCGATCAACTCGGCGGTCTCGGCGATCGGGCCCGGAGTGACGCCCGGACCGGTCGCCACCACAACGCCCTCGAGGCGGTGATCGCCCGACAGCCAGTCGGCCTTCTCGACCATCGTCCGTGCGTGGGTCAGGGAGTAGAAGGGGGCCGGGACGAGAAGCAGGTCGGGAGCGGTATCGAGGAACTTGCCGCTGAGGACCTCCTCCTTGCGATAGATCTTCCCGATCGGAGCGTCGCCGGTCTCGGGGTCGCGGAACGCGCCGAGCGCCTCGGCGACCTCATCGCGGACCTTCTCGTAGTCCTTCGGATCGACGATCCCTCCGGGCTCACGACCCTTGAGGTTGACCGACACGCCCTCGCCGGTCGAAACGACGCTCGTATAGACGCGCGTCTTGGACCAGTCGATCGGCGAAGCGGGGATCGAGATCTTGCCGTGCAGTTTGAAGATGTCGTAGAGGCGGCGAGCGATACGCCGGCCCGGCCCCCAGCGGATGAGGTCGAAGGCGAAGGAGCCCCGGCCGAACTCGAGGTAGCCAAGATGCTTGAGGATCCGGTCCATCGTGCAGGTACGGGTGCACGCCTGGTGCCCGTGGTCCGACATGAACATCACGAGATCGTCGTCGGTCGTGCGCTTCAACAACTCCGCGAGCCCGTCATCGAGTTGCTTGTAGACGCCTCGGACCTTGGCGGCGGTCTCGGTCTTGCTCATCTCTGCGTACGCCGGGTGCTCGGGATGGATGTACTCCATCAAGCAGTGCTGGATCCGGTCCGTTGAGACGTACACCAGCACGCCGAAGTCCCACTCGGTCGTGTCGAGCAGGTACTCGAACGCGTGCTGGCGTTTGGCGGTGATCTCCGCGCACTCCTCGATGAACGCATCGGGACGGTTGCGGTACGTGGTCCACGACATCCCGTTGATCGGGAACGGAGCCTTCGCGTCGAGTTCCTGCTGTAGTTCGGTGGGATAGGTGTAGGAGCGACTGGCCGGCAGCACTCCTCCGCCGATCACCTTGCCCTTCATCGCCGGGGTGGGAAAGGTGAGTGGGATGTTGAGAGCCAGGCTCGTCTTGTCGGCGCGCGTGAAGTCCTCGAAGATCGTGGGCGCCTTGATCGAGCGATAGGTTATCGGGAGGCGCTTGGACACCCCCGGCTTGTGCTCGAGGATGTCGAAGACTCCATGTCCGGCAGGGTTGAGGCCGGTCATGAACGAGGGCCATGCGCACCACGAATGTGAGGGAACGGTGGACAAACAGTCCCCGTATGCCCCACGCTGCATCAGGTTGGCGAGGTTAGGAAGGTCCCCTGCATCGAGCATCGGGCGGAGGATCTTCCAGTCGACTCCGTCCCAGCCGATGATGAGGACTCTGTTGGGTTTCGACACGCTGGGAGGTTAGCAGGCTGATGCGCAAAGCCCTCGCAACGCTCGTCCTATCGAGCGTGCTTCTGCTGATGTTCGCACCGGCTGCGACGGCCCAGGTGTTCACGCTTCCGGAGGCCTCCGTCGACATCCAGGTTCTTGGCGACGGGAGGGTCCGGGTCACCGAGCACCTCACCTACAGCTTCTCTGGTCATTTCGAAGGCGGTTACCGCGAGATCCCCCTCACCGGGGGCAGCTCGATCGAGGACGTCGCCGTGTCCGAGGGCGGTGAGGAGTACATCCCTGGAGCCTCTGCCGAACTCGGGAGCTTCGGGGTCGAGGGCAGCTTCGGAACAACCCCGACGGCGGGCGGCATGCGCATCGTCTGGCACTACCGGGCGGACGATGAACGACGCACGTTCGATGTCTCCTACACCCTGGTGAACTTCCTGGCGGTCTACACCGATGTCGCCGATCTGAACCTGAAGGTCTGGGGTCCGGAATGGGACGTAACCCTCGATCGCATCACGGTCGACGCAACCATCCCCCGCCCGGCCCCCGATCAAGTGAGGGTCTGGGGCCATGCCCGGCTGCTGGACGTGGGTGGAGCGGAAGCGACCGGGAGCTCAGGCAACACCGAACTCAAGTCGGACGGCACCGGGGCCACGCTCGAGGCGTCGAACGTCGAGGCCGGGAACTGGGTCGAGATGCGCCTGGTTTTCCCGACCTCGGTGCTGAAGAGCACCTCGGGGGCCAAGGTTTTGGCCGGCACCGGGCTCGAGCAGATCCTGGCCGAGGAAGACGAGTACGCGAGCCTCGTCGAGATCGACGAGGCCAAGAGGGCGCGTGACGAGAGCAGGCTCCAATGGATGCTCGATCACCTCGCCCTACTCCTGCTTGCCGCCCTGGCCGCGGCGGTCCTGCCTGCGCTTGTGACCGGGTACTTCATCTGGCGCAATCACGGCAAGGAGCCCGAGGTAACTGGGGTTCCGGAGCACACCTTCGAGCCCCCCGGCACCGATCCCCCGGCCATGGTCGCCGCGCTGATCGCGCCCAGGAGCACTACGGTCTCGGGCGACGCGTTCGCGGCGACCCTCTTCGACCTCATCCGCAGGAAGCACATCGAGGCGCAGTGGACCCTGACCGAAAAGAAGACCTGGGCCGGACTCAAGAAGGACGATGTCAGCGACCTCGTCCTCACCACCAAGAAAAACGAGAAGGACCCCTTGTCCCCGTTCGAGCAGGAGGTCTACGAGGCGGTCGTGTACGCGTCCCAAGACGACGACCGGTTCCATCTCACCGAGATGAAGGATGCGATCAAGGAGAACCCGACGCACTTCCACGAAGTGTTCTCCGACTTCAAGAAGAAGGTTGGCACCGATGTCCGCTCGCGGGGATGGTGGATCACCAAGGGACTCAAGTCGACCGGCTGGGCGGTCGCGGTCGCGTGGCTGATCACGATCGGTGCGGCCGTCATGGCCCCGCTCGCTTACGAGGAAGGCACCGGGGTGCCGTGGGTGACGCTGGGATGGATGGCGGTCGCGCTCGTCGCCGGCGGCAACGCGGTCCTCCTGACGATCTTCATCGCCAACCGCAAGGGATGGGAGAAGCGCTCACCCGAAGGGGCGCAACAAGCCGCTCAGTGGTCTTCGTTCAAGAAGTTCCTCAACGACTTCGCCGGCATGGAGGAGGCGGCGCCGGGCTCGATCGAGATCTGGGAGCAGTATCTCTGTTACGGGATCGCCTTCGGAGTCTCGGAGCGAGTGCTCGAGGCCGCTCAGCTGAAGGCGCCGCCGGATCTGGCCGACCGGAGCAGCGTCTACTGGATCGATCCCCACGGAGGGATCGGGTCGGGTGGCTCGCTGTTCGCGATCACCAGCTTGAGTCACGCTATCCAGACCGCGGCTCCGCCGTCCTCGAGCTCGAGCGGTGGCGGTGGCGGCTTCTCCGGTGGTGGCGGAGGGGGCGGCGGCGGAGGTGGAGGCGGGGCCTGGTAGGTCTAGCCCTCATCCTTGCGTGCGTCGGCCAACCGGTAGGCGCGCAGCGCGAGCTGCAGCCTGAGTTTGTCCTCGGGGTCACGCAGCGACCATCCGGTCAACCTCTCGACCTGCTTGAGCCGGTAGCTGACCGTGTGCGGGTGGGCGAACAGAGCCTCGCCGGCAAGCTTCACGCTGCCGTCGTTGTTGAAGTAGGCCTCGATCGTCTTGACTAGTTCCCCCTTGCGACGCTGGTCGTAGTCGAGCAGCGGTCCGAGGGACTGATCCACGAAGCGTGACGCCAGCGAGGGATCGCTTCGGAGGAAGTGGTACAGGAGCAGATCGTCGAAGCGGAAGATCGGGCCCACCATCTCGAGGGCCAGTCCCACCTCGAGGGCCTCGCGGGCCTCGAGATACGCCCTGCGGATGCCCTCGAGTCCCAGTTCAGGTCCCCCCATGCCGAACCGCCATCCGAACCCGAGTTCGGCGACAAGCTTCTCGGCGACGGTCATGGGGTCCGAAACCGATGGAAGAAGGGCGATCGTCTGCTCCCCCTTCTGGAGGACGATCGCGTCGGGAGCGGCACCGGCGGCGGTGTCGGCCGCAGTGCCGGTCGCGGCGGACGCGACCGCGGACTCGTTGCGACCATCGCGCTCCGGACCGAGACCCACCAGTGCCACGTAGGTGAGGGACAGGTCGTAGCCGAACGTGTGTGCCCTGCGAAGGATGTCTTCGGGCGTCGCGTCGGTCCCGTACAGCAGGTCGGCAAGGAACTCACGGCGCGCACCCTCCTGCTCGCGCACGATCGAACGCTGTGCGCGCGCGTAGGCATCGGCGACCGCCGCAGAGATCTGATCGGTGTAGCGGAAGATCGCCTCCGCAAGCTCGATCGCGGCATCGAGGGCATCTCCTTCGTAGGCTCGCGCTTCCTGTGCGAGAACGTCCCAGCAAACGCGTGAGACGGAGCGGTAAGCAACCAGGACGTCGTCGAGCGGGATGCCGGCCTCGGCGCGACGTGCGCCTACATTCTCGATCGACTGGAGTTCGTCTGGCCGGACGTCTCGATTCTCGGATAGCACCAGCGCCAGGATCTCGACGTTCATACGGACCGCGGATTTGACCTCGTCCATGAGAGCGTCCCCACGGCTCTCGTACGAGGGCACGCCGGAAGCGATCGCCTCGGCACAGAGCTCGACGACCTCGTCGAGGCGCGTGAGGAACGCATCGATGATCGGACGAACGCCCTCGACCCGCTTCATGAGGGCTGCGAGATCCTCTGGAATGCCCTCGCCAGGGCCAGCCTGGTCGACTCGGCCATGTCCTCACTCAGTGGGAGACCCTCCTCGGCGAGCGCATCGGCCGGATCCAGCGCCGCGACGATCGCCGCGTTTCCGGTCTCCTGGACGACGACATTGCATGGAAGGTGGGCCGCTACCTCGACCCCATCCGCGAGCTCTTCGATCTTGGGATCGTTCCAGGCCCCCATGAACAGGTACTGGCGCTCGTCGCCTGCTTCCGGTCCGAGCATGCCGCCGACATGCATCTCGGTAAGGATCGAGAACCCCTCCCCCCTGAGAGCGAGACGCGCGCGGATGACCGCTTCGTCATAACCCTCGGGAACGTCGACTGTGTAGCCATAGTCGGTCATCTCCCCTACGGTAACCCCTCGATGACTCTCATATCGATCCCGAATGTCTCCGAGGGCGCCCGTGAAGGGGTGGTCGACGATCTCGCGTCGGGGGTTCGTGACGCCGGTGGGCGCGTGCTCGACGTTCACCGGGACGCGGTTCACAACCGAAGCGTGCTCACCTGCACCGGGGACGCGCAGGGCATCGTCGGCTCCATGACCGAGCTCGCGCTCAAGGCTGCGGGCGCGATCGACCTCACCCATCACCAGGGGGTGCATCCGAGGATCGGCGCGCTAGATGTCTGTCCGGTGGTACCGCACGACGAGGAGATGGGTCGTGCCGTCGAGGTCGCTCGAGCCCTGGCCACCTCGATCGGTGGATCCGGGCTGCCCGTCTACCTCTACGGGACGGCAGCCGAACGGCCGGCGACCCGGGAACTTCCACTGATCAGAAGGGGCGGCCTGGAAGCTCTCATCCGTCGAGCGGCCCAAGACCTGCCACCCGATCGAGGCCCCCGCGAGATCGATCCAGCCACCGGCGTGGTGTGTGTTGGAGCGCGCGGCCCCCTCATCGCGTACAACGTGTGGCTGAGATGCGACGGGCCGGTCGCGCGATCGATCGCACGAGAGATCAGAACAACGTCCGGTGGCCCGCCGGGCATCCGTGCACTCGGGCTCGAGATCGGTGACGGGCTCTCGCAGATCTCGATGAACCTCGTGGAGCCGCACATCACCGGCATCGACGTCGCTACCGAACTCGTCGAACGAGCCGCTGCAGCCAGAGCGATCGAACTACACGCGACCGAGATCGTGGGCTCCCTCGAAGAGCGTTTCCTCCCGGACCAGGACGCGACGGCGGCCCGGCTCTTGATCGAACCGGGCCGCTCGCTTGAATCTCTTCTAGCTTGATCGCCTAACGGCGGCGAGTCGCCTTCTTACGAGCGGCGGGCTTGCGCCGTGCCGTCGTCTTCTTGCGAGCCGTAGCCTTCTTGCGCGCAGCAGGCTTACGCCGTGCGGTGGTCTTCTTCCGACCGGTCGCCTTCTTACGAGCGGCTGGCTTACGCCGCGTCGTCTTCTTGCGGGTGGTCTTCTTGCGCGCGGCTGGCTTACGCCGTGCGGTGGTCTTCTTCCGACCGGTCGCCTTCTTACGAGCGGCTGGCTTACGCCGCGTCGTCTTCTTGCGCGTGGTCTTCTTGCGCGCGGCAGGCTTACGACGCGCAGTGGTCTTCTTACGAGCGGTCTTGCGTGCAGCCGGCTTCCTGCGAGCCGTGGACTTCCTGGCCGTCGACTTACGCGCCGCCGGCTTCTTGCGAGCAGTTGCTTTCTTCCTGCCCGTCGTCTTCTTTGCTGCCAACCCCAGCACCTCCCTGTCTTGCGCCAACGAGATCATCTGCGATCTCGTCTTCCCCTTGCCCGGTTGCACGCTCATCGCGTGCAAGGTTTCGTTGCCATCGAGCAACGTTCCCCAGTACTTCACCATCCGTTTCGAGCTGTAAACACCAGCCGCAAACATCAGAGTTCACATCGCGCAACTTCGAGCGACGCGTGCTCTAGGTGTTATTACGCACGAATATCGCGCAAGGTGCAAGCATTGATTTTGGAAATCACACACGCGCAGCGCGATGTGTGGTAGGCGAAGAGCCGTTCGCGCGTGCTCTAGGAAGCGGTTCGGAAACGTCTCACAGCGCGTTCGCGACGCAAGCGGCGACGTTCGCGCTCGGAAGTTCCACCCCAGATGCCGAACTGTTCCTTGTTGTTGAGCGCGTACTCGAGGCATTGGTCGCGCACCTTGCATTGACCGCAAACCGAACGCGCTGCCTTCGACGAACCGCCGCGTTCGGGGAAGAAGATCTCTGGATCCACCTCGTGGCAGCGAGCGTGCGCTTGCCAATCGAGTGGTTGTAGAAGCTTGGTCGTGATCCGCTGCATGTCCCCCGGCCTTCCTGCTCGTTCCCCCGTTCAGGAGACTTCCCATCCCCCGGCGCCGGGTGAGTTGCGTTCCCCTAGCTCGCCATTCCGGATCCGATGCCGGCGCCTCGGAATGACAATGTTGTAATTCTAGGCCTGATATTCCGGGGCGCGCAAGGCCTCTGACCTGCGACTTCGCGGCGGAGCGGCGGTTATCGGGCTAGAAGTTCCCGAACGCGCGCGACGATCGTGCCGGCCTCGACCGGCTTCACCATGTACGAATCTGCCCCCGCCTGACCAGCGAGCCAGGCATCCTGTTCGCGGTCCAGGAGCATCAAGACGGGGATGGAACCGAGCCTGTCGGTCGCATCCATGTCGTGGCTCAGCGCGAAGCCGCCGGCCGAGCCGGTCTGTAGGTCAACGATCACGAGCGAGGGCTGCCGCTCCTTCATCGCGACCCAGGCATCGCGAGCCTCTCGCGCTAGAACCACTTCGATCTCGTCGGAGAACGCCCAGCGGAGTTCGTCGCGAACGCTCTCGTTATCGGTGACAACCAGTACGAGGCTCAGCTGGCCGCCTTGCGCTCGTGGTCCCGGATCTGCTTTGCGGTGCTCTCGAGGGCGCCTTCGATATCGATCTCGAATCCGGTTTCCATCCCCTGAAGCCGGCCCAGAGCATTCACGAATCTCTGACCGGAGATCTCGGCGTCCTTGACGGCATCGACGAGGACGGTGGTGTAGTGGCGCCCGAACCGGGTGCCGCAGAAGGGGCAACGACCCAGATTGTCGGACTCTGGTCCGATCTGTTCCAGCAGGAACTTCCTCTCGCAGGTTCCGCACTTCGCTTCGATGCTCATCGTCCACCTCTCATGGGATCTTCGGTGATGCCGATGATAGACGGCTCGCCGGTCGCAGCGAAGTTAGGAAGGAAACCGCGAAAGCCGCGAGCGAGGCCGATAACCACGGGAACCGGGTCACCAGCGGATCCCCGGCGATCCCTCCGACGAGATCGAGCCACGAGGCGGGCCCGGTCGGAAGCACCCAGTGGTAGACGAGGAATCCCGCCACCCAGGGAACGACCGCGCCGAGCCGGACGCCCCCGTTGAACCAGTAGCTCCCGCCGACCATGTCGAGCTGCTCCAGATCTATCCGACCACGACGATTGACGAAGTGGTCGGCCGCAAGGATCCCGAACAACGGGACGAAAACCGAACCGATCAGGAAGAGGAACGTCTCGTACCGCTCCATCGTCAGCCACGCGGCGAGGGCGAGGGAGATCCCGGCGATCCCAGCGATCAGATACCGGAGCGGCGCTTTCGGGAACACGTTCTTGAGACTGAGAGCGGCAGAGTAGATGTCGGCGAACGCCTCGTCGGTCTCCCCTACCAGCAGCGCGATGAGGAACAGGATCCCCGCGAGAGTTCCACCGGCGACGGCGAGGATGGCGGTTGCGATCCCTGCGGGACTTGCCGTCGCTCCTGCGCCGAGTACGAGCATCGCTCCCAGCGAATAGAGCCAGATGTTGGCGATGAGATAACCCCAGAACGTTCCGAAGAACGCCGACCGGGGCTTGTTACCGAAACGGTTGTAGTCGGCGACGAGCGGGAGCCACGAGATCGGCATGGCGATCACGAGATCGAGGGCCGGACCGAACGTCAGGGTTCCGTTACCCGGAGCCGCAAGCGCGTCCCCGATCCCGTCCAGGGTGAAGGCCATGAACGTGACCGATATGACGATCCCGCCGATCACCCACGCGCCGAACTTCTTCATCCACACCCTCGCAACATCCACGGGACCCCACATCGCGAGCCCGGTACATACGACGGTGACGACCCCCAACCACAACCAGCGAGCAGAGAAGCCGAAGACCTCCTTCGAGACGATGTCGGCAACCAGCGACATCGCCCAGAGCTCGACCGCGGTCCAGCCGATCAATTGCATGACGTTGAGGCCCGAGGGGAACCACGATCCCCGGATACCGAGGACGGGACGGAACAGCACCATGGTCGTTACCCCATGGCTCGCTCCCGCGGCTCCGGCGAGGGCCAGGAGCGCGACCCCGATCACCGATCCCACGACGATGGCGGCCATCGCTCCGGCGAAGCCGAGCCCGGGAACGAGGAATCCGCCGGTGACGAGCACCAGGAGTCCGACGCCCAGATCGCCCCACAACACCGCGATGTCGATCCCGGACAACGTGCGGCGGGACGGCGGAACGGGTTCGATGCTCAACCCGGAATCGTTCTCGGTGTGCCCGAGGACATCGGTCATAACGGCCTCCCTACGCAGGTCCTAACCCGACAGGTTCATGGGGTCGCCGACTCATCGGCCTCTCAGCCCCTTCGGGTGGGGCTCCCCCGGCGTGCTTGCTGAGTCTACCTACTGAGTCTTCTTCACCTCGTCGACGGCGTCTTTGATGTGGGCGAGCTTGGTCTTGGCTTCCTCGACGGTTCGGGTCTTGAGACCGCAGTCTGGGTCGACGAACATGCGATCGGCGGGGATGTGCTCCAGGGATCGCTTGATCCCTGAGACGATCTCGTCGACCGATTCCTGCTCGTGTGTGTGGACGTCTACGACCCCGAGACCGATGTACTTGGTGAACGGCGCTCGGCTGAACTCTTCCAACAAGGAGTAATCGGAGTTGGCGAACTCGAGGTCGATCTGATCGACGGGGATATCGAGCATCTTCGGATACGCGTTGTGGAAGTCGCCGTAGCAGATGTGGGTGATCGTGTGTGCCGACAGAGGCTCGGTAACGATGGCCATCGCCTCGATAACGAGGTCAAGTTCGTCCATGCGTGTGGACGCCGCCGGCTCGTCGATCTGGATGAACTTTGCGCCCGCCTTCTCCAGGTCGAGTGCCTCGTCTCGGATGACCTTCGCGAGGTCGAGCACGAAGTCACGGCGCGTCGCGTAGTGCTCGTTGAACGACCAGTCGCAGATCGTGTAGGGACCGGTGAGCATCCCCTTGACCGGCTTATCTGTCAGCGACTGGGCGTACTCCCACCATTCGACTGTGATCGGCTTCTCGCGTCCCACGGGTCCGGTCGCGATCGGCTTCCGGTAGTAGCGGTTCCCGTACGAACGGACGAGGCCCCCGATCTCGAGACCGGGCATCTCCTCTGCGAAGTACGCAACCATGTCGCCTCGGTAGATCTCGCCGTCTACAACGACATCGGTTCCGATCGAATCCTGGAACTCGATCCAGTCCTTGGTCGCGGCCCGCTCGAGATCGAGGAGTTCGGAGCGCTCGATCTCACCGCGCGCGAACTTGCTACGCGCCGCGAGGATCTCCGGCGACTTGGGCAGGCTGCCGACCGAGGTCGTCCACAGACCCGGTCCTTCCAGATCCGGCTTCTTCATCAGACACCTGCCTTTTGGGTAGCTTCGACGAGACGGCCGAGCTTTGCTCTCGCCTTCTCCCGGGGGAGAAACTCGAGGCCGGACGCGGGACTCACGAGGAGGTTCGCGGGATCGACCATGGACGCCAACTCGGTGATCTGAGCGACCAGCTCGTCGACGGGCTCGAGCATCGTGTTGCGGGCGTTGACGATCCCCGCCTGGAGCAGCTTGCCGGGGGGCAGGGACGAGATCAGCGACCTGTTCTCCGGGCCGGCCACGAGATCGAGCCCGAACCCGTCCACCGGAAGGGTGAAGAGATCGGCGCCGAGACGCTTGGCGTCACCGAAGTAGGTCGCCACGAGGGTCTTGGTCTCGCTGCTCTTGAGCTCTCCGGTGATGATCCCGATCGCCTCTCGGGCAAGGTCGATATCCTCTGGCGCACCAAGCAGCGCGGGCTCATCGATCTGGATGAATTCGGCCCCCGCGGCCTCGAGCTCGAACGCTTCCTGAGCCAGCACACCGGCGATCGCAAGCACGAATGCAGAGTGATCGTTGTAGTGCTCGTCGACGGACAGGTGAGCGAAGGTCACGGGCCCGGGGATGACCGCCTTCACGGTCTTGGTTGAGTTCTCGGATGCGAAGCGGAATGCATCGACCGATGCGGGACCACGCCACTCGAGGTCCGAGGAGCAGATCGGACGCCGGTAGTAGACGTTGTTGTCGAACCATCGCATCAGGCCCCCGATCTCGAAGCCGGCCATGTGGGCGGCGAACGGGGTCAGGAGGTCATCCCACCGAGCGTGCCCGTCGGTGATGAGATCGATCCCGGCGGATTCCTCCTCGGAGAGGATCGTCCGTACGAGCTCGTCCTGTGCCGCGTGGAGGTCGGCGACCGTGGTCGCCCCCTTGTCGATCCCGTGGATCGTCTTGCGCACCACGAAGGTCTCGCCCTCGTTGGGGGGCTTGGGGTACGAGCCGACAACAGTGGTTCGGATCGTCATTCGGTGCCCTTTCTCTCTCTTCGCCGCAACAAAAAACCTCCCCCGGGCGAGGGGGAGGCGGCCATGCGCTCCCTTGCACTCATCTTCCCTCCCGGAAAAGGGGGCCGGAATTCGCACCTACCTCCCGGCAAGTTCGCCGGACAGACGGTTGCGGCGGGATCACTGGGCCGGTCCCTCCCCCGCTCTAGATGAGCACGCCAGATACTAGCCCCCGGAACCCACCTCAGGGCGCGTTTTCACGCATATACATCAGGATGTAGATGAGCTGGACCCGGCTAGAACTGGGCCGAGTCGCCGCAGGCGCAGGTGCCCTTGGCGTTCGGGTTGTTGACCGTGAACCCGGACTGCTGCAGGCCGTCGACCCAGTCGACCGACGCGCCGGCGAGGTACGGAGAACTCATCTTGTCGACCCTGATCTGGACCCCGGAGACCTCGTGGACGACGTCGCCATCGAGCTGGCGGTCGTCGAAGTAGAGGGCGTAGCGGAGCCCGGCGCAGCCACCCGGCTGCACGGCGATGCGCAGGGCGTACTCCTTGCCCGCATGCTCCTCGGGGGCGCTCGAGATCTCGCGCTCGAGCAGTTCGGACACCTTTAGGGCCGCGGACTCCGTGATCGTGACCGGCGCTTGGATGGTGGACGTCACTGGATGAGCTCCTCTTCCTATCGAGAACCCGGAGGATCTGGGCTGTTCGGTTGGGGCCATTCTAACGGCCCCGGATGCTTTCTCAATGACGTTAACGAGGATGGACCACAGTCCATTCCAGGACCAGCAGGATCACGGCGGCGCCCACCAGAGCGAGGACTGCCTTCTTGGGCCCCGTCAGGCCCGGCGTAGGGGTTTCGAAGAACAGGGGGGCCATCGCCAGGATGACCGCCCCAGCGGCGGCGAACAGGGTTGATCCAAGGACCAGGGCGTGCCACACCTCATGCCAGCTCATCGTTCGGGGGTTCGTAGGCGAGCTAGGCGAGGTTGGCCGAGCGTGGGTAGGCGATCGAGGGATCCGTGAGGACGTTGACGAGGTAGGGCTCGCCGGAGTCGAACGCCCTGCGAAGAGCGGGCCCGATCTCAGCCGGCTCGGTCACCAGTTCGCCCCGGCCCCCGAACGACTCCATCATCTGGTCGTAGCGGACCTCCGGCTGGAGGTCGGCGGCAACGTCGTAGCCATACATGTTCTTCATCGGGTGCTTCTCGAGCCCCCAGATCCCGTTGTTCCCGACCACCGCGACCACCGGGAACCCGTGGCGGACGATCGCCTCTAACTCCATCCCGGCGAAGCCAAGGGCTCCGTCGCCGTAGAGGAGACAAACCTGAGCCTCAGGATTGGCAAGCCGTGCCGCCATCGCATACCCAGGCCCCGCACCGAGGCAACCGAAGGGACCCGGATCGAGCCAGCGGCCACCCTCGAAGGACGGAACCTCGCGTCCCGCGTAGGAAACGAAGTCGCCGCCGTCACCGATCACGATCGCGTCCCGCTTCAGGACCTGAGCGAGCTCTCCATAGACCCTCATCGGATGGATCGGGCGCGAGTCGGACCCCAACTCGGCCTCGGCCGCGCCGCGCTTCGCTTCCTCGGCCTCGCCCAACTTGACCAGCCACGCCTTGGTGTCGGGCGCGTTCTCGATCGCATCGCTCAACGAACGGAAAGCCCACTCGAGCGACGCGCCGACCCCGGCGTCAAGTTCGACATGTTTGGCGACGAGGTCGGGATGCGATTCGAGGTGAACGATCTTGCAGCCGGAGGGGAACCCCTGCCCGAACCCCAGACGGAAGTCCATCGGGGTGCCGGCGATGATGACGAGATCGGCTTCCCTAACCGCAGCCGAACGCGAGCGTGCGTACGCAAGTCGGTGGTCCGCCGGCAGGCATCCGCGCCCCTGGCCGTTCATGTAGATCGGGACCTCGGCCGCCTCGGCGAACGACCTCAGGGCCTCCTCGGCGCGATCGAGCCATACGTTCGACCCCGCGATCACGACCGGACGCTCCGCTGCCTCAACCAGCCGAGCGATGCGGGCGATGTCCTCGGCGTCGCCCTCGAGAGCGGAGCCCGGAGTGGCCACGGGAACCTCGAACTCGGCCGCGTTGAAGAGGACATCGAGGGGGAAGTCGAGGAACTGGGGGCCGCGCGGCGGAGACAATGCCCGCAGCCCCGCGGCCACGACCTCGGCCGCGACGGTGGTCGTGTCTCCGATCGTGTGGGCTTCCGCCAGAGGTGCGATGAAGGGAACGTGGTCGATCTCCTGGAGCGATCCCTGGCCCCATCGGAACATCGGAGCACGCCCGGCAAGAGCGAGCATGGGAGCCTGATTGAAGCCCGCTTGTGCCAGCGGACTCATCACGTTCGTCACTCCGGGCCCCGCGGTCACTGCGACGACCCCGAGTGTCCGGGTCAGCCGGCCCCAGCCCTCGGCGGCATAGCCCGCTGTCTGTTCGTGGCGAACGTCGACGATCCGGATCCCATCGTTGTGGCATCCATCGAAGATCGGAAAGATGTGACCCCCCGAAAGGGTGAAGAGGTTCTCGACCCCGAGGGCCTTCAGTGCACGGGACACCGCATAACCGCCGTGGAGGGCTTCAGGCATCCGTGGAGATTATTCGCCGTCGTGAGCGCGCTTGACCACTCCCGTATCCCCCACGGCCGCGGTCTCGCTCGAGGTACGCCTGATCACACCGTCGTGTTCGTGGTCGTGCACCGCCGGATCATCGCTTCGGGCATCGGAATCCTCGAGGCGACGGGTCGCCATCGCCCGAGCCGACTCCATGTCCTCGACTTCGCCTGCTTGTAACAGCTTTGCTGCGAGGGTCTCGATACGGTCCTGCATGCACGACCTCCTCTGTCTCCCACTGACCTGCGTACTACTCGACGGTCCAGGTGTCCCCGGAGTTCAGTAGCTTGGACAGGTCACCGGGGCCCTGTTGTTCCGCCGCGGTACGAAGTTGATGTTCGATCCCGTCGCCATAAACCGGATGCTCGACCTCGCGGAAGACGCCCAGCGGAGTCGGCATGGCCGGCCCGCTGGCCAGGCGAGACAGCGCGTACGCGAGGCTCTGGGACTCGTGGTGCTCGTCGTGGACCATGATGCCCTCGAGACCCACGTCGGCGACGTTGACCACCTCTAGCGCGCCGTCCACCCCCATCCGGACCCCTTTGGTGTTGTCGGGACCGAACAGGATCGGCTCCCCGTGCTTGAGATAGACCCGGTTGCCCGAGCCTCCCTTGCCGGTTAGGGCCACGAACGCCCCGTCGTTGAAGATGTTGCAGTTCTGATAGATCTCGACGAACGCGCTCCCCCTGTGAGCCGCGGCCCGACGGAGGATCTCGGGGAGGTGCTTGCGCTCCACGTCGTAGGTTCGGGCGACGAACGTCGCCTCCGCCGCCAGCGCCAGCGACACCGGGTTGAAGGGAGCCTCCAGCGAGCCGAAGGGGGTCGACTTCGTGATCTTCCCCTTCTCCGAGGTAGGCGAGTACTGGCCCTTGGTGAGCCCGTAGATCTGGTTGTTGAACAGCAGGATCTTCAGGTTCACGTTGCGCCGGAGGGCGTGGATCAGGTGGTTTCCGCCGATCGAGAGTCCGTCGCCGTCTCCGGTGACGACCCAGACGTTGAGGTCCGGGCGAGCGGTCGCGATACCGGTCGCGAAGGCGGGGGCCCGTCCGTGGATCGAGTGCATCCCGTAGGTGTTCATGTAGTACGGGAACCGGCTGGAACACCCGATACCCGAGACGAACACGAACTTCTCGCGCGGGATGCCCAGGCTCGGGAGCACGCTCTGGACCGCGGCGAGGATCGCGTAATCCCCGCAACCCGGACACCAGCGAACCTCCTGGTCCGACATGAAGTCCTGACGCGTCAGCGTCGAAACGCCGCCCGTCGCTTCAGTGATGCCTCTCTCGATTGTCGGATCTAGGTCACTCATGTCAGATGCCTTTCGATCTCTGCTTCGAGGTCTCCCGCTCGGAAGGGGAGACCCTTGACCTGGTTGATGGAGATGACGTCGATCAGGAACTCGGCGCGGATCAGCTTCGACAGCTGGCCCATGTTCATCTCCGGAATGATGACCTTGTCGAACCGCTTGAGGAGTTCGCCGGTGTTCTTAGGGAACGGGTTGAGGTGCTTGAGGTGAGCACGAGCGATCTTGAGATCCCTGAGCCGCAGGCGGCGGCAGGCGGCGCCGATCGCTCCGTAGGTCGAGCCCCATCCGAGCACCAGTACCGTGGCGTCATCGTCGCCATCCCATTCGAGGGGATCGATGTCCTCCTCGATCGCCTTGATCTTCGCCTGCCGGAGCAGCGTCATGAGGTTGTGGTTGTCGGGGTCGTAGGAGATGTTGCCGCTGCCGTCGGCCTTCTCGAGGCCCCCGATGCGGTGCTCGAGACCAGGCGTTCCCGGGATCGCCCACGGACGGGCAAGGGTGGTCTCATCCCGGAGATACGGCCAGAAGTCTTCGCCCACGTTCGGTTGCGACGCGAACTTGACCGGGATCTCAGGGAGCTTCTCGACCGCGGGGATACGCCACGGCTCTGCGCCGTTAGCGAGGTAACCGTCCGACAGGATGATCACGGGCGTCATGTACTTCAGCGCGAGGCGTGCTCCTTCGATCGCGGCCCAGAAACACGACGGTGGCGAGTAGGAGGCAACGATCGGCAGCGGAGATTCTCCATGCCGCCCATACATCGCGTGCAGCAGATCCGACTGCTCGGTCTTGGTAGGCAGTCCGGTAGACGGACCCCCTCGCTGGATGTCGATCACCAGCAGCGGCAACTCGAGCGAGACGGCCAGACCGAGGGCCTCGGACTTGAGATCGAGGCCGGGGCCCGATGTCGTGGTCACGCCGAGGTGCCCGGAGAACGAGGCGCCGATGGCCATCGAGATAGCCGCGATCTCGTCCTCGGCCTGGATCGTTCTGACGCCGAAGTTCTTGTACCGCGACAGCTCGTGGAGGATGTCGGACGCCGGGGTGATCGGGTACGAGCCGAGAAGCAGAGGCACCTTCGACTGCACGCTTGCGGCGATCAGTCCGAATGCGATCGCTTCGTTACCGGTGATGCGGCGATAGGTTCCCGGTGCGAGGACGGCCGGCTTTACCGAGTAAGCGGCCAGTTCCGCGGTCTCGCCGAACGCGTGCCCGGCCTTCAGTGCGGAGATGTTGGCGTTGGCGATATCCGGCTTCTTGGAGAACTTCTTCTCGAGCCAAGCGATCGTCGATTCAAGGGGGCGTCCATACATCCAGCAGATGACCCCGAGAGCGAGCATGTTCTTGGACCGCTCGGCCTCCTTCTTGTTCAGGGTCGAGTCCTTAACCGCCGCGATCGTCATCTTGGTCATCGGGATGCGGGTCAATTGGTAGCCCTCGAGCGAGCCGTCATCCAGAGGGTTGGACGCATAGCCGACCTTCTCGAGATTGCGCTTGTCGAAGGCGTCCTCGTTGACGATCAAGAGACCGCCGGGGACCAGGTCCTTCAGGTTCGCCTTTAGAGCGGCAGGGTTCATCGCCACGAGGACCGAGGGCTGATCGCCGGGAGTCAGGATGTCGTGCGAGGAGAAATGGATCTGGAAGGCCGACACCCCGGCCAGGGTCCCGGCCGGAGCCCGGATCTCGGCGGGATAGTCAGGGAGCGTTGAGAGGTCGTTGCCGAAGAATGCGCTTACCGAGGTGAACCTATCCCCGGTGAGCTGCATCCCGTCGCCGGAGTCCCCGGCGAACCTGATCACTACCCGATCGAGTTCGGTGCGCTCGGTTCCCGGGTCCGCGGGCTCCGAATCCGGGGGAGCGATCTGCGCCGACATCGAAACTGCCTCCTAAGAGAACAAAAAGATTGACCCGCCCATCGTAGTGCCTTCAGGCGCTATTTCTAAGGGGGAAGGACTTTGGCGATCTCGATGTCCCCGAGAGGGACGCTACGTTCCTCCCCGCGCCGGGTCAGGATGACAAGAATGGGGACGCCGCCCGATCCGAAACCGACCGATTGAAGCAGACCAGCCGACGAACCATGGGGATGCTCCGGGTCGTCGGTTCGGTACCGCACCGAGATCCGGGTGCCGAGAAGTCCCCGCCAGGCGTGTTCCGACGTAAAGGTAGCCGGGTCGATCTGTTCGGCCACCGGAAGGTCTACTCGCCGCGCTCCTCGGCAGGAGCGAAGGGGCTCTCCATGGCTCCGCCGGAGGCCTCCGGATTCTGGTCGAACCACTCGGCGTTCAGACCCGTGAAGTTCTGCCATTCTGACGGGACGTTGTCGGCTGGGAAGATGGCGTCAACGGGGCACGCAGGCAGGCAAGCGTCACAGTCGACGCATTCCTCGGGGTGGATGTAGAGCTGCTCATCGCCCTCGTAGATGCAGTCCACCGGACACTCATCCACGCAGGCACGGTCCTTCACACCGATGCACGGCTCGGCAATGACGTACGTCATCCCGATCTTCCTCCTGACGGATTGGTTGTTATCTGCGGCTCATCATAACCAGCGGTCGTGGAACCCAACCGCCATTTTCGGCGCTTCTGCTTGTGCACTAGTGCTCCTTCGAGCCGTCACCTTTTGTCTGTTTCTCGAGGTAGTCGTAGAGACCCGACCGCCGCGCGATCGTGGTCGTAAGCCCAGGGGAGATGGCGTGGAAAACGTCCACGAGCTTCCCCAGACCACCGGAGACGATGACTTCGGCCTTGTCCTTCTCGATCGCCTCGATCGTCTCCTCGGCGACCTTGTCGGGAGCCACCATCCCCGCGACCTTCGGTGCCTTCGTGCCCTTCATCCAGTCGAAGGCCATGCCGGTATCGCTGACGAAGCCGGGGCAGACGACCGAGACCCCGATCCCGAGCGGCTTCAGCTCCTCCCGCAAGGACCACGAGAATCCCACCAGCGCGTGCTTGGAGGACGAATAGACGGTGTTGTAGGGAACCGCGGTCTTGCCGGCAGCCGATGAGATGTTGACGATGTGCCCCTTGCGGCGCTTGACCATCCCGGGAAGCGCGAAGCGGGTCAACAGCTCGACCGCGATCAGGTTGGTTCGAAGGATGTCCTCGATCTCGCTCGGGTCGTGCTCGTGGAAGCGACGGTAGCTCTCGATCCCGGCGTTGTTGACGAGCAGATCGACAGGCCCGAGCTCAGCCGTCGTCCGGTCGACGAGGTTCTGGAGGTCGGCGTTGTTCTGGACGTCGGTGGGCACGGTGATCGCCCTCACCCCGTAGACCCTCACCCTCTCCGCGGTCTTCTCAAGATCGGCCTCTGAGCGCGCTGCCAGCGCGAGATTCACGCCCTTGCGCGAGATGTTCGGCGAGCACGACCCCGATGCCGCGCGACGCGCCGGTCAGGATGGCAACCGAGTTGCGCAATTGCATCAGGAGGAGCTTGCCAAGCGAGCCGACGCACTGCGGTACTGCTTGCCCGCGTGGTAGCTCGAGCGGACCAGCGGGCCGGACTCGACCCACGCGAAGCCCAGCTCGTCCTCGCCGTAGGTCTTGAAGCGTGCGAACTCATCGGGATGCACCCAGCGGTCGACGGGAAGGTGCCACGAAACGCTCGGCTGCAGATACTGACCGATCGTGAGCACGTCACAACCGACCGTGTGCAGATCGCGCATCGCGGCGTAAACCTCCTCCTCGCGCTCCCCCATCCCGACGATGATGTTCGACTTCGTCACTTGATCGCTCCTCAACTCCTTCGCCCACGCAAGCAGGTCGAGGCTCGCGCGGTAGCCGAAGCCGGGACGGATCTCGCTGTGGAGGCGAGGAACGGTTTCGAGGTTATGGGCAAGGACATCGGGAGACGCTTCGATCACGCACGCAAGGGACTCGCGCGGGTGCTCCTTGCGTCCCTTGAAGTCCGGGATAAGCACCTCGATGCCGCACTCGGGCATCGATGCGCGCACCGCTCTTACCGTTGCGGCCCAATGAGCCGAAGCTGCGTCGTCCAGATCGTCGCGAGCCACGCCGGTGATCACCGCGAACTTGAGACCCATCAGCTTGACGGCCTCGGCGATCTTGGCGGGCTCGTCGGGATCGAGCGCATCGGGCTTGTGCGTCTTGATGTCGCAGAATGCACACCGGCGCGTACAGAGATCCCCGCACAGCAGGAAGGTCGCCTCTCGGGACTCCCAGCATTCGTAGATATTCGGGCAGGCAGCCTGCTCGCAGACGGTGTGAAGGCCGCGCTCGCGCATGATCGACATGAGGTCGGTGTAGTTGTCGCCCCGCTGCACCTTGACCTTCAGCCAGTCGGGACGCCTCTCGGGCCGACCGGCACCCGGTCCGGGAGCGTCGGATGTCTTGACCCCACGACGCAGGTCGCGTTCGACCTGGTCGCGGGTCTTGATCGTGGACTGAATGACATCGGCCATGCCCTCAGGGTACAAGGAGACCGAGGCAACTGAACAAGTCGAGCGAGGTCGTAAGGAGGATCGGATGGCGCGCTGGCAGGACTTCGTGGATGCCGAACCCGAGCTCGCCAAGGAGGTCCAGGCGATCTTCGACGCGCACACGCACAAGGCGATCGGAACCCTGCGGGCCGACGGAGCTCCACGGGTCAGCGGCGTCGAATGCATCTTTTCCCACGGTGAACTGACCATCGGGATGATGCCCGGCTCGCAGAAGGCCAAAGACCTCCAACGAGATCCTCGGATGGAGATCCATTCGGCCACCACGGATGCCGCCGACGCCTCCGGGATGTGGCCGGGCGACGCGAAGATCTCTGGCCGGGCGATCGAGCTCGTCACGCCCGAGGAGCGCGCTCCGTTCTCGGACGACCCCTCGGCAACCCATCACCTCTTCCGCGTCGACATCGAGCGCGTGGTGAGGATCAAGCTAGAGGGCAAGCCCTTGCAACTGATTGTCCTGACATGGCGCCCCGGGAAGCCGGTCGAGAGGGCCGTGCCCGGCTAGTACTCGGCGAGCTTGCGCATCTCCTGCTCGATCCGATCCGGGTCGGGTAGGAACCAGTGCTCGAGCGTCGGCGCGTACGGCATCGCGGGTACGTGCGGCGCGCCGATCCGAACGACCGGACCATCCAGTTCGAACAATGCCCTCTCGGCGATCTGCGCCGACACCTCGGCACCGACACCGAGGAACTTGTTGTCCTCGTAGACGATCATCGCTTTGTTGGTCTTACCGACCGACTCGAGCACGGTGTCCATGTCGAGTGGGTAGATCGACCGCAGGTCGATGACCTCGACCTCGATGCCGTCCGACGCCAGCCGGTTCGCAGCCTCGAGGCAGAAGTGGTGCATCAGCCCGTACGACACACAGGTGACGTCGGCTCCCTCGCGCACTACCTTCGCCTTGCCGAACGGGATCGTGTATCGCTCGTCGGGAACGTCGCCCTTGACCAGGCGGTAGGTCTTCTTGTGCTCGAGGTAGAGGACGGGATCGGGATCTTCGATCGCTTGGATCAACATGCCCTTCGCGTCTTCCGGGGTCGAGGGCGCGACGACCTTGAGCCCGGGAACGTGAGCGAAGAAAGCTTCGATCGATTGCGAGTGATAGAGCGCTCCGTGCACGCCGCCGCCCCAAGGCGTGCGCATGACCAACGGCAGACCGAAGTCACCGTTGCTCCGGTACCGGATGCGCGTGGCCTCCTGAACGATCTGGTTGAAGCCCGGGAAGATGAAGTCGGCGAACTGGAACTCCGCAACCGGTCTCATGTCGTCGAGCGCCAGCCCGATCGAAACTCCGGCGATGAGGCATTCGTCGAGTGGGGTGTCGATGACTCGCTCGTCCCCGAACTCTTCAAGGAACCCCATCGTGGCGCGGAACACTCCACCGCGGGCCCCAACGTCCTCGCCCAGGATGACCATCCGGTCGTCCCGCTTCATCTCGTCGTGCAACGTGTCGTGGATCGTCTGGATGATGTTCTTCTCGGTGACACCGGTGGCGGTCATCACTCGACCTCCCCGGTCGGAGTTGCATAGACATGGTTCATCGCGGTAGCGGGGTCGGGGAAGTCGGCCTCCTCGGCCGCCTTGACCCCTTCGGCCACCACCGTCTTCACCTCTTCACGGATCTCCGCGACGCGGTGCTCGTCGATGATCTCGACCGAGGCCAGGTATCGCTCGAAGGCCGGGATCGGATCCTTCGTCTTCGCCTCCTCGACCTCCTCCTTGGACCTATAGGTGCGGTCGTCGTCGTCGGACGTGTGGGAGTAGAAGCGATAGGTGCGCAACTCGATCAGGGTCGGGCCCCCTCCGGCGCGGGCGCGATCGACGGCCTCCTTCGTGAGCCGGTACGACTCGAGGACGTCGTTGCCGTCGCCTTCCACACCGGGCATGCCGTAGCCCTCCGCTC
The DNA here is from genome assembly GCA_963826105.1 of uncultured Actinomycetes bacterium. Taxonomy (GTDB): domain Bacteria; phylum Actinomycetota; class CADDZG01; order CADDZG01; family WHSQ01; genus WHTI01. Next base: position 115,471 of record CAWGWA010000008.1, read on the forward strand.
TCCGGAAGACGCGTCCCGCGACCTGCTTCGATTCGTGGACCGAGATCGCGTACTGGTTGTTCTCGCACACCAACACCAGCGGCAGCTGGTGGATGCCGGCCATGTTCATCGCGCCGTGCCAGTCGCCCTCGGAGGTTCCGCCCTCGCCGAACCAGGTACCCACAACCGCGTCTGACTTCTTGATCTTCTTGGCGAGAGCGATGCCGGCAGCGTGGAGCGCCTGAGTCGCGATCGGCGACGACCCCGTGATGATGTTGCGAGCCTTCGAGCCCCAGTGAGCCGGCATCTGGCGGCCACCCGAGGACGGGTCGGCGGCCTTGCCGAATAGACCCATGAAGACCTCTGCCGGGGTTAGCCCCGCGACGAGCACGAGGGCCAGGTCGCGGTAGTAGGGGCAGAAGACGTCCTTGCCCTTCTCGAACGCCCACGCGGATCCCACCTGTGCCCCTTCATGGCCGGAGACGGGAACGACGAACGGAGCCTTGCCCTGACGGTTGAGGGCCCACTGACGCTCATCGCAGAATCGCGCGGTGAGCATGTAGCGGTACATGTCGATCAGGTCCTCTTCTTTGAGGCCTAACTCGGTATGGCGGTCCTTCCCCTCAGACAACTCTCCCCCCATCGTCGATCGGACTCGGTTCCCCTTGGACGGAACCCTCTGCTGTTATCTCGAGACGGCGAGCGCGGAGATGGTCGGGGTGTGACCACACGAGCGGCCGATCGAATACCTCGGCTAGGTTCTCCGCCGCGACCGATGCCACCTGCTTCACCGGGTGCTTGATCCCCGTCTCCTGGGCGATCGAGGTCACCCATCGGTCCTGGATCCCGCAGGGGACGATGCCCTCGAACATGGACAGGTCGGTGACCACGTTGAGGGCGAACCCGTGCATCGTGATCCCCCGGGTGATCTTCACCCCGATCGCTCCGAGCTTGTTCGGACCGACCCACACTCCGGTGTTCTCCGGATCGCGCACCGCCTCGACCCCGAACGCGGCCGCGGTCCGGATGACGACCTCTTCCAGTTTCCTTAAGTAGGTCAGGACGTCGTAACGCTCGCCTAACTCGAGGATCGGGTAGCCGACCAGTTGGCCGGGGCCGTGGTAGGTCGCTCGGCCCCCGCGGTCGACGTTGTAGAGACCGATGCCCCGTCGAGCGCGCTCGGCCTCGTCATAGACGAGGTCGGCTTCGATCCCCCGACGACCGAGCGTGTAGGTCGGCGGGTGCTCGAGCAGCATCAAGGTGTCGGAGCGCTCGCCGTCGAGGCGCGCCATGAACAGTTCCCGTTGCCACGCCCAGGCGTCCGCGTAGTCGACGGTCCCCATCCACGAGGCCGTCAGCACGGCCGGTTGCGCATCGTCGTTGATGCTCTGCTCCTTTGTTCTTGTTTTGCCTTGTCGTCCTACAAGTACTGCGACAGTTCGGACGTGAAGTCGTGCGTTTCGATCTGCTCCTTCAGGCGTGCGAGGAACTTGGCCGCTTCGGCGCCGTCGATGATCCGATGGTCCCACGAAAGCGACAGGAATCCCATGCTCCGGACCGCGATCGCGTCGTCGTCGGTGACCACCACGCGCTTCTCGATGGCCTCGAAACCGAGGATCGCGGTCTGGCCCTGCGGGATGATCGGCAGCGAGATGATCGAACCGAACGGGCCGGGGTTGGTGATGGTGAACGTGCCGCCCTGAAGATCGTCGGGCGACAGCTTCTTGGTGCGAGCCTTGACCACGAGATCGTTGATCGCCCGGGCGATACCGACGAGGTTGCGTTCGTCCGCGCCCTTCACAACCGGCACGATCAACCCGCCACCTTCGAGAGCGACGGCGATCCCCATGTTCACGTAGTGCTTGACGCGATTGCCCCCGTGCTCTTCGTCGTAGGTGGCGTTGACCTCGGGCATCTCGAGCAGCGTGTCGGAAAGGAGCTTCGCCAGCATCGGCATATAGGTGAGGTTGAAGCCTTCCTTCTCACGGAACGCGGCCTTGGCACGCTCGCGTACTGCGACCACATCGGACCAGTCCGCTTCGACCGCGTTCCAAGCGCGGGCGGTCTCGAGATGGCTCGCGACCATGTGCTCGGCGGTGCGGCGACGGATGTTCGTCCACGGTACGAGCTCTTCGCGCCCGGTGCCCGACGGAGAAGCGGCGGGGGCGCGGCCGGCTTCCTCGCTCGGCTCGGGGGCGGGCTCGGCCTGCGCGGCGGGTTTCGCCTGGGGCTTTGCCTTGCGCTCCTCGACGAACCGCAGGACGTCTTGTTTGCGGATCCGGCCCCCGGTCCCGGTTCCCTCGACCTCTTCGAGCGACACATCGTGCTCGTCGGCGAGGCGGCGAACGAGCGGCGAGATGATCCCCCGCTTCGAGGTGTCGCCGTCGGAGGACCCACGCTCACGGGCGGGCTCGTCGTCCTTCTCGTCTTTCTTCGGTTCTGCCTCGGACTTGGCGGCGGGCTGCTCCTCGGCGTCGGCCTCGGTGTTCTCTTCGGCATCCGCACTCTCGGCGGTGGCGGCATCGCTCTTCTCGGATGACTCGTCGGCCTCGGGCTCGCTCTTGGCGTCTCCGCCGTCATCGCCGGAGGACGAGCCGCCCTCATCGACGATAGCGATGGCGGTACCAACCGATACCGTCTCGCCCTCCTCGACCAGGATCTCCTGGATCACTCCGGTGGCAGACGACGGAACCTCGGAGTCCACCTTGTCGGTCGAGACCTCGACGATGTACTCGTCGGCCTCCACCGAGTCGCCCTTCTTCTTCAGCCATTTGGTGATCGTGCCTTCGACGACGGTCTCGCCCAGCTGCGGCATCTTGATCTCGGTTGCCATCACTCCCCCTCGAGCGGTCGGCGGTGACGGCCCGGACCGCACCTTTCGCCTTCTCGGATTACGTATGAAGAGACCCAGTATCCCGCATCGGCGGGCGTTGCTGTGAGGGGCGCCCAGGCGGGTTGACCGAGGGGATGTGAAAGAGTATTTTCGCAAAATGCCTTTCAGGGATTCCTTCGAGCTGACCGACCCGGGGGTCATGCGAGCGATGGCGCACCCGACCCGGCTCGGCATCGTCCACGTACTCGTCGACCGTCCCGCCACCGCGACCGAGTGTTCCGAGATCGTCGGCGAGAGCCCCTCGTCCTGCTCCTACCACCTGAGGACCCTTGCCGAGCTTGGGTTCGTGGAAGAGGTCACCGGCTCTGATGGGCGCGAGCGGAGGTGGAAGCTCGTGCGCAGGAATTGGAACGTCAAGGCCGGGGCAGAGGAATCGCCGGAGTTCGCCGCCGCGTCCAACCTCCTTCGAGAAACCGCCATGGGCGTCTCCGACGGGATCGTCGATGAGTACATCGCGACGCAGACGAGCTACTCCCCGGAATGGCAGGAGGCCGCACACTTCCTCAACTCGATCCTCTATCTCACTCCCGAGGAGTTGAACGAGTTGGGTCAGAAGATCCTCGAGCTCGGTGCGCCCTATGCCGAGCGCGCCGGGTCTCCACCCGAGCAAAGGCCCGAGAACGCCATGCGGGTTCTGGCCCTCTTTCGAGCGGTCCCCTATCCCACGACCGGTGAGCGCGAGTGAAGAACCTGCTCGGCAACAAACAGTTCCGCCTGCTGCTCTCGGGTCAATCCCTCACGATGTTCGGTGACGTTGCCCTCTTCCTCGCGTTGGGCATCTGGGTCAAAGATCTAACCGGGTCGAACGGCGCGACCGGCGGCGTCTTCCTCGCGCTGTCGGTCCCGGCCTTCGTCGCGCCGTTCGCCGGCGTTTACATCGACCGGTTCTCGAGACGCATGGTGATGCTGGTCAACGACCTCGCGATCGGGGTCTTGGTCCTAGCGCTGTTCTTCGTCACCTCCGCCGATCGCGTGTGGATCATCTACGTCGTGGCATTCATCTACGGGGGATCGCAGCAGATCTTCTTCGCGGCGCGCTCCGGACTGCTCGTGACGATGCTGGACTCGGACGAGCTGGGATACGCCAACTCATTGCTCGAGTCGATCCGCCAGGGACTGCGGATCATCGGCCCGCTGATCGGAGCTGCTGTGTACTCCGCGTTCGGAGGAGGCGCGATCGCAGCACTCGATGCCGCTACGTTCTTCGCCTCGGCCGCGTTCCTCGGACTGATGCGTGTATCCGAAGCGGCCCGCCCCGACGAGCGTCCTCCGTTCCGCGAGGAACTGACCGCCGGGTTGAAGCACATCGGCCGGACGCCGGCACTCAGGGTCGTGATGGTCGTGATCTGTATCGCGCTTGCGGTCATCGGACTGCTCAACGTCGCCCTGTTCGCGCTGGTCGAAGAAGGGCTCGGCCGGCCCCCTGAGTTCGTCGGGGTCATCGCGACGATCCAGGGGGCCGGCTCGATCCTCGGCGGGGTTCTGAGCGGACCGGCACTCAAGCGGATCAGCGAAGTCAACTACCTCGGTATCACTCTCGGCGCGGTGGCCGTTGGTCTAGCGATGCTGACCATCGCCTCGCTTCCGGTGATCGTCGTCGGCCTGCTCATCGTCGGCTTCGGACTCGCCGGTCACCTGGTTGCCTATATGACCCTGATCCAGAAGAAGACGCCGGAGCATCTCCAGGGCCGTGTGTTCTCGGCCGCCGAAGCGATCCTCACGCTCCCCTACGCACTGTCCATGGGACTTGGGATCGTCCTCATCTCGGTGATGGACTATCGCCTCGTATACGTCGCCAACGGGATCGTCCTCGCCGGCGTGGGCGTCTACCTATGGTTCTGGCGCGACCCAAGCCCCGACGCCACCGACGTCGTGACCAGCCGCCGATCTAAGGGCGCCCCGCTGCCCGCGGCCAGCGCACCGGAAGTCTGATGGAGGCTTCAGGCCGGACCTCGCTCCGAGCGCTGCTGACGGCGAACGCGATCTCGCTGACCGGCAACAAGATGACCCTCCTCGTGATCCCGTGGTTCGTGCTCGAGACGACCGGGAGTCCGTCGAGGACCGCGCTGGCAGGATTCTTCGCCTTCCTTCCGATCCCGCTGTCGAGCCTGCTGGGTGGGCCGCTTATCGATCGTGTCGGATTCAAGCGGATGAGCATCCTCGCCGATCTGGCGAGTGCCGGAGCGGTGGCGGCGATCCCGCTGCTTCACGCGACGATCGGGATCGAGTTCTGGCAGCTGCTGGTGCTCGTGTTCCTCGGCGCGCTGTTGGACGCACCCGGAGGCACCGCCCGAGCATCACTTCTTGCCGATGTCGCCGAAGATGCGGGGACGACTCTGGAGCGAGCGACCTCATTGGAGGACGCGATCAGTCGCGCTGCGGGACTCTTCGGCGCTCCCGTCGCCGGAGTACTGATCGGCTTGATCGGGTCCGCCAACGTGCTCTGGGTCGATGCCGGTTCGTTCCTCGTTTCGGCGGCTCTCGTCATGCGCTTCGTTCACGACCGGCCGGTTACGAAAGAAGATGTCGTCGAGCCTGGCCGGTACCTCGATGAGCTCAAGTTCGGGCTCCGCTTCATCCGAAACAACCGCCTGCTCCTGATGGTCATCCTGACGATCACCGTCACGAACTTCCTCGATGGCGCGGTCGGGTCGGTCGTGATGCCGGTCTACGTGAAGGAGCGGTTCGGGGATGCGGCCAGTCTGGGCTTGATCCTAGGAGTCTGGGGCGGGGGCGCGGTCTTAGGATCACTTGCCTTCGGCCGGCTCGGGGCGCGCTTCTCTCGCCGGACCCTGTTCATCACCGGTTTCCTGGCGATAGCCGTCCAGGGCTTCGTACTGGCCGCTTTCCCACCGCTCTGGGCGATCCTTGTCTTCATGTTGGGCTCCGGCTTCCTCGCCGGGCCGATCAACCCGATCATGGGCACGGTCTTCCTCGAGCGGACTCCGAAGGAACTGCGCGGCCGCGTGATCGGAGCGTCGATCGCGACCGCGTTCATGGCGATCCCCCTCGGCGTGCTGGCGGGCGGCGGCTTGATCGAAGTATTGGGTTTGCGTCCCACCCTGATCGTGATCGGGTCGATCTACACCGCGACCGTGCTGTCCGCCCTGATCAACCCCGGAACCAAAGACCTCAACCGAGTCCCATCCGAGCCTTCCGAGGCCGCGAACTGAGCGTGGGTTAGGCGCGGACGACCCGTACGAAGTCGGTGCGGCCGGCCCGGGGGCCGGGTGCCCCGGCAACCACGGCGACGAGATCACCCGAGGCGACCACGCCGGCCGAGCGCGCTGCGGCAACGGCACGGTCGACTTCCTCGTTCGCCTCCGTGGCTTCCGGCATCGGCCCGACCTGCAGGGGCAGAACCCCCCACATCAGGGCCAGGCCCCCGAGGATCTCGGAGCGCGGGGACATCCCGACGATCGGCACCGAGGGACGGAAGGAAGCGACGCGCCGGGGGGTCGCTCCGGAGTTCGTGGGACAGAGGATCGCCGCGACACCGAGATCCTCGGCCGCCTCGACGGCCGCGTGGGCGACGGCCCACGACACCTTGTCATCCTCCATGTCTCCCTGAGCCAGCAACGATGCCCCTCGGGGCCACGTTTCGGCGACGGCGGCCGTCTGAGCCATCGTCTCGACGACGAGGGCGGGATGATCCCCGATCGCGGTCTCCTCCGAAAGCATCAGTGCGTCGGTTCCGTCGATCACTGCGTTCGCGATATCAGCGATCTCCGCGCGCGTAGGAAGTGGTGCGTGCGTCATCGACTCGAGCATCTGCGTCGCGGTGATGACCGGCTTGCCCGCCCGGTTGCACATGCTGATGATCTCCTTCTGCAGCAGTGGCACCCGTGTGAGCGGGGTCTGGATCCCGAGATCGCCGCGCGCGACCATCACGGCATCGGCTGCGGCGACGATGAAGGGGAGTTCGTCAACCGCGGAGCGAGTCTCGATCTTCGCAACCAGCAACGGCCGGTGCCCGCGCTTCGGCAGCGCAGCGCGCACGCGCTCGACGTCATCGGCGTTCCGTACGAACGAGAGGCCGACGAGATCGACCTTTAGCTTCAACGCAAGTTCAAGCGCGGCCTTGTCCCCATCGGTGAATGCCTGAAGGTGATGCTCGGAGCGCGGCAGGTGCATCCCCTTGCGCGATCGAAGAGGGCCTCCACGCATCACGGTCGTTGCGATTTCGTCCTCGGTCACTTCTTCGACGAAGAGGACGATCTCGCCGTCTGCAAGGAAGATGTCGTCGCCCTTAGAGACCATCGCGGGGAGTCCTTGGACCGTGGTCGAGACCCGATGCTCGTCCCCCTCGAGATCGCGCGAGGTCAGCACGAAGCGTTGGTCGGTGGTCAGGAAGACCTCGTCATCGCGGACCGGCCCCGATCGCATCTTCGGTCCCGGCAGGTCGGCCAGGACCCCCACGATCCGGCCCTTCTCCGCGGCAACCTCGCGCGCCAGACGCGCGGTGCGGGTGTGACGCTCGGGATCCGCGTGAGCGAAGTTCAGCCGGAAGACATCCGCGCCCGCGGCAACGAGCGTCTCGAGGGGCTCCCTCTCGTTGCTCGCGGGACCGAGCGTCGCAACGATCTTCGTCCGGCGCTCGGTCAAGACTTATCCGTGCAGTGGTTTGCCGACGAGGTGCAGGAAGGTTTCGCCGAGCGCCTCGGTCAAGGTCGGGTGCGGGTGGATCAGCTCCGCGAGTTCGCTCGGGTATGCCTCCCACGATGTCGCGAGCTGCGCCTCGGTGATGAGGTCGGACGCGCGAGCACCGATGATGTGGACGCCGAGGATGGCACCGTCCTTCTCGGCGACGGTCTTCACGAACCCCTGGCCCCCGCCGAGCATCAGGGCACGAGCGTTCGCCGCCCAGGGGTAGCGAGCGGTCACGACCTCGTAGCCCATCTCTTTCGCCTTGTCCTCGGTCAGTCCGACCGCAGCGACTTCGGGCTGGCAGTAGATGATGTGCGGGATGTTCTTGTAGTCGACCGAGGACGGCTGCTCGCCACCCAGGGTTTCGGCGACCTTCATCCCTTCGATGAATGCGACGTGAGCCAGTTGCGGGTGCGGCCATCCCGAGTCCGACACGTGAACGACGTCGCCGATCGCGTACACCCCTTCGGCAGACGTGCGGAAGGTCGAGTCCACGACGATGAAGCCCTTCTCGGTCACCACCCCTGCCTCGTCGAGCCCGATGCCCTCGGAGCGAGGAGCCCGACCGATCGCGACGAACGCGCGGTCTGCCTTGAGGGTCTCGTCCTTGCCGTCCTTGTTCACGTTCACTTCGACACCGGAGGAGCTCGTCTGCGCCGAGGTCACCGACGTGTCGGTCAGGATCCTGATACCGCGCTTCTCGAGCAGTTGCTGGAGCGACTTCGAGATGTCGGCGTCCTCCAGCGGGGCGATCTTCGGGAGCATCTCGACGATGGTGACTTCGGAGCCGAAGCTCCGGTAGACACTCGCGAACTCCAACCCGATGTAGTTGCCGCCCACGACGATGACCGAGGCAGGAACGTCCTCCGCGGTCAGGCCGTGATTCGAGTTGTGGACCTTGTCGCCGTCGGCCTTGAGGAACGGAAGATCGCGGGGAACGGAACCGGTCGCGATCACGATCCCCTTGTTCGCCTTGATCACGCGCTCGCCCTCGGACGTCTTGACCGCGATCGTCTTGTTGTCGACCAGGGTTCCGGTGCCTTCGATCAGTGCGACCTTCTTCTTCTTGACGAGTCCGGACAGTCCCTTGTACATCCGGTCGACGACGGACTGCTTGAAGTCTTGGACCTGGCCCCAGTCGTAGTCGGGTTCACCGACCTTGATCCCGAACTCACCCGACGCACGGATCTCGTCCAACAGGTCGGCGGAATGGAGCAGCGCCTTGGTCGGGATGCACCCGCGGTGCAGGCACGTGCCTCCAACCTTGTCGTTCTCGATCATCGCGACGGACATCCCCAGCCCCGTCGCCCGGAACGCGCACGAGTAGCCCGCGTTGCCGCCACCCAGGATGACTATGTCGAAAGAATCGCTCTTGTCTGCCACGGGAACCTCCACTGAAGTCTTGAGATAGCGACGATAACCGAGGTATCAGCTCTCGAAGTGGGTGCCACAGTGCTTGCAGTAGGGGGCGTTGGGAGAATTCAGACCGGAGCAGGCCGGACAGCGAGTGGGTTGGACCCGGCCGGTCGCGGACTTGCGGATAACGCCGAACGCCAGGAGCCCGAAGGTGACGATAAAGACGAGAGTGACGGCGCCCCGGGTGTCGAGACCCTCCCGGATGGCAAGGGCAAGGCACAGAGCGAGCCCCAGAGCCACGATCGCAGTGTGGAACGGTCTCACAGCATCCGGCCGAGCCACTCACCGGCGGTCTCGATCGCCTCGTCCACCCTTCTCAGTTGGTGCGGGGCACCCTCGATGATCCGGAGTTCGGCCGAGCGGGAGCGCTCGGCGATCCTTCGAGCGTGATCGACCGGGACCACCTCGTCGGCACTGCCGTGAACGACCAGGACCGGGATATTGATGCTGACGATCGCCTTCTCTGCGGTCACCGACTTGAACTCGTCGGCCCACGCGGCCGGATCCTCGAGCACCTCGGGGGCCAGCTCCATGCCGGCTTCGTCCCGGATCCTTCTGACACCCTCGGCGGGCACTCCGGCGAACGAGACCCACTGAGCCGGAGCGGCGAAGAGCACGAGGGCGTCCACCGGTGCACCTCGGGCCACGACCTCACACGCCACCGCGCCTCCAGCGGAGGAGCCGAGGATCGCAAGCGGCAGCCCCGCGGCACCGTCGAGCGCTCGTGCGGCATCAACGATCGAACGAGCGTCCCTCACCCAGCCTTCGATCGAGAAGAAACCGGGCGACTCCTTGGCACCGCGCATCCCGGCCCACGCCGCGATCCATCCGTCCTCCGCGAATCGCCGTGCGAGGCCCGGATACCCCACGTCGCCCTGCTCGTCCGGGGCGGTAGAGGGGATGCCGTGGAGGAGCACGATGACACCGCGAGGGTCGTCGGGGACGTAGGCACCGCCTCTCAGGCGCAGCCCGTCACACAGCACCGCCAGAGACTTCTCTTCCATGGAGGGACCTTACGCGGTCAGCAACGACGTGAGGTACATGAAACCAAGCCCTGCCACGAATCCTCCGGCCCCCGCGGCAGTCACCAGACCGCCACGGATGCTACGCGCGATCGTCCAGATCACCTGTGCGATCGCGCCGGCGGCGATACCGAATGCGAGCGCCGCCCACGCGGCGTTGAAGATGAAACCTCCAGCCCACGCACCCGTTATCGCGGGGACGCCGGCGATCGCTCCGAGCAGAGCGAAGTGGCGCAGCGCCGGACGCTCCCCCTCGCGGCCCAGTGGAGCCACGATGGCGAGTCCCTCGGTGGTGTTGTGCAGAGCGAACCCAAGGACGAGGAAGGTGCCGAGTGCGATCTCACCCGCGGCCAGAGCCGCCCCAACGGCAAGTCCCTCGCCGAGGTTGTGCAAACCGATCCCTGCGGCGATCATGTACGCGAGGAACAGCCCTTCTTTCCCGGCCTTCCGTGACTCCAAGGCGTTCTCGAGCCGCAGTAGGCAGACGACCGCAACGAGAGCTCCGATGGCGAACAAAGCCAGTCCATCGAGAGCCGCTGCTGCTTCTCCTGCCAGCTCGAGGCCCTCGCCGGTCGTGTCGACCAACAGGAACGCGAGCAAGCCGACCGTGAACGCAAGGAAGAACGCCAGCCATTTCTTGGATGCCCGGCGCAGTGACGAGAACCAGAGAAGCCCGATAGACACGGGTACGACCCCGATGTAGATGCCGAGGACCGCGTAGATACCGAGCGTCTCGAACTCGAACTCGGGCGTGAGGGCGGCAGCTTCGATCTCGTGCGTGATGACGACACCGGTGGACGTCACCAGTGAGACGTTCACCGGAAGACCGGGCTCCCATGGATACGCCACGTCGATGGTGGCCGTTTCGAGCCGGCCCAGGTCCGTATCGGACGCATCGAATCGCCAGTAAGCGTCGTTGATCAGGACCTGGGCGATGTTGACGGGATCGGGCCCGTCGTTACGGATGAGCAGCTCGATGCGACCTGGTTCGAAAGTCGTCCGCTCGAATGCGACGCGCTCGACCGCCGGAACATCTCGCAGGTTCTCGATGGGGTTGAACGCGAAGATCACGACGACCAGCAGCCCCACCAATGCGACCGGGAAGAGACTCAGCAACCAGTTCGGGATCTTCACGCTGACGTGGTCGGTCGCCATCACTCCACCTCGAAGAAGCTCATCCAGCCGAGCTCCACGAATTCGGTCTGATGAGCGTGGAACATGAAGTGTCCCGGGGTGTCGTACGTGAACTCGATCATGTGACGCTCCGCTTGACCCATCGAGATCGTGTCGGTGAACTCGTGGGGAGTCAGAGAAGTGCCGGTGCGATAGAGGTTGAAGAAGTTCCCGTGGATGTGGATCGAGTTGACGGGGTCGTGTTCCGTGATGTTGATCACGTGCATCCTCTGCAATTCACCCGCTTTGATCTTGATAGGTCGAACCGCATAGGCAAAGGCGACGGTGTTGGCGGCGTAGACCTCGTTCTCTCCGTCGAAGTCGGTGTCGAAGGCATTCATGACCACGACCATCTCGTTGGCCGGCGGTCTCCCCTCTTTGGGGTCGATGATCAAGGCGCCGTACAGCCCGCGCTGGATGTGCATCTTCAGAGGTAACGAGTGGCAGTGGTAATGATGGGTGCCGAAAGGCAGCGCATCGATCTCGTACGTGAATTCCTCGCCGGGTCCAACCTCACCGGCCCCCGGGATGCCGTCCATCCCCGCCGGGTGGATCGAATGCCAGTGGATCGTGTGCGGGTGGTCGGTCGAGTTGACGAGTCGGACCCTCAAGAGATCGCCCTCGGTCGCTCGGATGGTCGGACCGGGGACACGTCCGTTGTAGGTCCACGCGGGATAGAAGAGGCCCGGCGCGATCTCGATCTCCTTGTTCACGACGGTGAACTCGTATTCACGAACCGTTCGACCGGAGGCGTCCTTGGATACCTCGCCGTAGTCGAAGTCGGTGAGGATCTCGTGCGGATCGAACCCGTTCCACGCGTGGTCGACGTCGCCCATGGTCATGTTTCCACCATGGTCGGTGACGCTCGTGTGCTCGTGCTCCTCCGCGAGCGCCGGGTTCTGACTCGCGAAGAAGGCGCTCGCGAGAGCGCCGGCCGTCCCGGTCTTTATGAACGAGCGGCGGTTCAACTTACAAACACCGCTTCAGAGAGTTCGCGCGAGAAGGCGTGGACCTCATCGGCTCCTGCGATCCGCACGAACAACGGGCCACCCACCGGACCTCGTTCGACGATCTCGACAGAAGCACCCGGCTTGATCCCGACCTCCGCCAGGTACATCAGGGCCTCGGGGCGGTCGTCCCGCACCCGAGCGACCTCGAACGCTTGGCCCTCACGTGCGTCCCATAGAGGACCTCCGATCGGTGCCGGGATCGAACCGTCCTTGGTCGGGATCGGATGTCCATGTGGATCGAAACTCGGATCGCCCAACATGGTCGCGATCCGATCCTCCAGATCCTCGGACAGAACGTGCTCGAGAACCTCGGCTTCACTGTGAACCCGTTCCCACGGGACCCCAAGTGCTTCGGCGAGGTAGGTCTCGAGCAGGCGATGATGGCGGATCACCTCGAGCGCGATCTTGCGCCCACCCTCGGTCAGGACCGCGCCACGGTACGGCTGGTGGGAGACGAGTCCCATCGAGGCGAGCTTCTTGAGCATGTTGGTGGCCGACGCGGCCGAGACCCCGAGACTGTCGGCCACTTCCTTGGTTCCGACCAGGGTGTCTTCGGGTCGCTCCCAGCCGATCTGCCACAGGGCCTTGAGGTAATCCTGCGCCGCAGGAGTGGTCTTCATCGGGCGACTTTAGCCGAGGCTAATCCTTTTTTCAATCAGCACTCATCAAACCACTACCGTTCGGAGCCTTCCGGAGGCGCCCCGCGGTCCCCTACCCTTGGCGCATGACGAGTGAGCGGACCTCGAGGGCGGAGCGGGCGGCGGTGATCGCCCTCGCCCTCACGATCGTCCTCGGCCTCGCGAAGATGGCGGTGTGGGCCGCCACCTCGAGTCTGGCGGTGCTATCCCAGGCCCTCGATTCGATCCTCGATGTGGTTGCCCTGGTCCTGGTGCTCCTCGCGGTTCGGATCGCGGTGCGTCCCGCGGATGCCAGCCACCACTACGGCCACGCCAAGGCAGAGAACCTCGCCGCTTTCACCCAGACGATCATCCTGGGGATCGTCGTTCTCGGAGTCGCGTTCGAGGCCGTCCTGCGCCTGATGGGCGAGGAGGACATCGCAACGCCGTGGTACTCGTTCGCTCTGCTCGGGGTCTCCGCGATCGTCGACGTGTTCCGGGTGCGGATGCTGAGAAGCGCGGCCGCGGAGGAGGACTCCGACGCACTGCGCGCCGGAGCACTCAACTTCGCTACCGACATCGCCACCGCGCTGGTTGCACTCTCATCGCTCGCCTTCGTGCGCGCCGGGTTCGACAAAGCCGACGCGATCGGTGGCCTTCTCGTTGCGGTCGCGGTGGCCGCGGCCGCGATACGTCTCGGCAAGAGATCGGTCGATGTCCTGATGGACCGTGCCCCCGAGGCCACCGTCCAGACCATCTCCGACGCCGCCGCGGGAGCTGAGGGAGTGACTCAGACGCGGCGAGTGCGCGTACGGACCTCGGGTCATCAGCTCTTCGCCGACGTGACCGTGGCTGCGGGGCGCACCTATTCACTCGAGCGCGCACATGACATCTCGGAAGCCGTAGAGAAGGAGATCGAAAGGGTCCTGCCGGGAGCCGACGTCGTGGTGCACATCGAACCGATGACCGAGGAGAGCGGACTGGTTGAACGGGTCCACGCCGCAGCCAGCCGCGTACCCGGGGCTCAGGAGGTCCATAACGTCAACGTTCATGCGTTCAACGAAGGCCGAGGAGATCAGCTACACGTCACGCTCCACGCCAAGGTGGCTTACGGAACCTCTCTCGTAGACGCGCACGACCTCTCCGAGAGGATCGAGAGCGCGGTAGCCAAGGAACTCGCCGAACGGAACGAGTCGCTCGAAGTCAGGGTCGACACCCACATCGAACCTCTCGACCCGACCCTCCTCGGTGCCGACGTCACGGTAGGGCGCGCCGACGTCGTTGCCACCGTGAAGGCAGCGACTCTCGAAGAAGCCGACATGCGCGACTGCCACGAGGTGATCGTCACCGAGACGGGCTCGGAGATCTCGGTTGTTGCGCACGTCAGGGCCGCCGGTGGCCTGCCCCTGACCAGGATCCACGATGCCTCGAACCGGATAGAGAAACGGATCCACGCGGCTCATCCCGAGGTTGGGTCCGTGCTCTTCCACTTCGAACCCAGCTAAGACTGCCCCTCCGACGGCTCGGTCACGGGGCCCTGCTTCCAGGACGTCCACGCGAGCAACCCCGGGATCGCCACCACCATGAACAACGACGCGTTCTGCAAGACCCGGTCGAGTGGCTCCAGCGCCGATGAGTTGGCCAGGTGATAGCTGAAGTGCGGCAAGGCATAGAGGAGGAACGCGAGCGAACCCGCGACGATCACCTTTCGGTCGAGAGTTACTGCCGCCCACCCGAAGAGGAATGCGAAGGCCAGGTTGAAGCTCCCGACATCGGTGACGAGGTGCTCGTTGTAGTCCCCGAGCGCCGATACCCAAGTCCGTCCGTAGCCGGGAAAGCCGGAGAAGAAATTGGACGGAAAGAAGAGGGCCCAGATTCCCACGAAGACGCCCTGCACAACGAGGAACCACAGTCCTGCCTTAACCCACGCGTCTCGTTCCATCTCTTTCCGTGGCACCTCTTTCACTTGCCCTCCCTCTAGAGTGGTGCTTCGCAGTCAATCATCGGACCCTGGAGACGTCACGTCTATGAAGATGCTGGTAACAGGCGGTACCGGAGTTCTCGGGCGCCAGGTGGTTCGGGCCGCCGTCGGCCGAGGGCACGAGGTCACGGTGATGACGCGCGCGCACGAGGCCGAAGTGCCCGAGAGGGTGTCGATCGCAACGGCGGACGTGCTCGAACCCGGCCCCCTGTCCAAGGCCGTGGCCGAAGCTGAACTAGTGATCCATTGCGCCACCGACCCCCGTGGCGACGCGTACAACACCGAGGTCGAGGGCACCAAGAACCTCCTCGAGGCGTGCATGGCTGCGGGAGTGATCCACCTCGTATATGTCTCGATCGTTGGGATCGATCGGATCCCGCTGTCCTACTACCGGGCGAAGCTCAACGCGGAGGAAGTGGTCTCGAACGGTGACGTGCCGTGGACCATCTTGCGAGCCACGCAGTTCCACGAGCTGATCGCGGGCTCGTTCAAGATGGCCAGTAAGAAACTTCCGGTCATCCCCGTTCCGCGGGGCTTCAAGTTCCAGCCGATCGACACATCCGACTGCGCGCGTGCGCTGCTCGACCTCGCCGACGGAGACCCTGCCGGTAGGGCACCCGACATTGGGGGCCCGGAGATCCGGCCGATCGAGGACTTCGCCCACATGTACACGTCGATCATGGGCATCAACAAACGCATCGTCCGGCTGCCGACCATGGGGAAGAAGCCGAAGGCGTTCCGCGCCGGAGGCAACCTCTGCCCCGAGAACCTCTACGGCACGATCACCTTCGAGCAGTTCATGCAGGATCGAAAGAGCGCCGCTTCCTAGGAAACGGACACGGTCACGGAGTGGAACCCGGCGGCGCCGTCGGGATGGGGTGGAGTCTCCTCGGCCGGCTGGGTCTCCCCCTCGCCATCGGTGGCACGGCACATCACCACGACGTCTCCGGCTCCCCCCGGTGTCCACCGGTACGCCCATTGACGCCAGGAGTACGGGGATAGCGGCCGCTTGAGGATCGCTTCGTCCCAGGTCGACCCCTCGTCCGTCGAGACCTCGACCTTTGAGATACCGCGAGCTCCCGCCCATGCGACCCCGGCCACCCAGGTCTCGTTCCCCGCGCCGGCCGCTCCGTCGTCGCCCGCGACATCGATCCTGGATGCGGTCTTCACCGCCGCGATGTCCGACCACCCTCGTTCCTGCCAGTAGCCCTGATAGTCGCCCGGCACTACTTCGATCTCCTGGATCCACTTCACGTTCTTCATCCCGTAGATGGCAGGGATCCGCACGCGACAGGGGAATCCATGGCCCCGCTCAAGTGGTTCCCCGTTCTGCGAAACCGCGAGGAGCACCGAACCATCCAGGGCGAGTTCCAGTGGGATGGAGTCCGAGTATCCATCCGCTGCGCGGAACACGACGTCCATCGCGCCCGGATGCGGTCGAGCAGCGTCTAGGACCTCGGACAAACGCACGCCACCCCACGCGGAGTTGCCGACGAGGTTCCCGCCGATCTCATTCGATACGCAACTGAGGGTCACGTACTCCTCGACGATCTCGAAGGACTCGCTGGAGGCTCTCGAACGTGTATCTCGACGGTTCGTCGACCTCGCCGTGTACGCGCAGACCCCACGACGACGCGTCGACCGACGGCTGCACGAGGTTGATGTCGACGACGTAGTGATCGGCCGCGCTGGTTATCTCGGGAGACAGACCGGGGACGTCGGGGAAGTCAGGGTCACCGGGATCGTTCACTCGCTGACCGGGGGTCACGAGATCGACATCGGTGTCCGGACCCGAGAGCCTCGACGACAGGGCGCGAACGACTGCGGCACCGGCTCCAAGCCCAACCGTCGCAAGGAGGCCGACGCGCAAGGCCCGGCGACGGCCCTGATCGGGGTCGTCAGCCGCGGAGAGGCCTCGATTGGTCGCTCGCGCCACGTAGACGTAAAGAGGTATCGCCAGAACCGATCCGATCGCCGTCTCGACGATCGAGGCGGAGATCGAGGGCGACGTCATCGAAGCAGCGAAGGCGGCGACCGCAAGGAATCCCCCTGCGAGGTAAGGCCGCAGGACATCGTCCTTCTTGGTCCGTTCCAATGCTTCGGCTCCCAGAACGATCGCGATGACGATCGCGCTGATGGTTAGGAGTCGGCGGGCCCAGTGACCGAGCGTCTCGATGAAGAACGTCGCGAGATCGCCGGGGGTCGCGCGCAGGACGCGCTCGGCGATCGCTTGAGGGGCGAACGGCGCACGATCGAAGACCGTCGATACCCCCCACAGAAGAACGAGCGCCGAGGCCGCGGCGATGCCACCGGCGATCCGTGCGTGGTTCCGACCTAGATCCGAGCCGACCTCGCGAGGCGGGGCTTCCTGGACGTCCATCGGTCCATTGTGAGGTCCGCCGAGGATTAAGTCGGGGCTATGGCTACCAGCCCCGCTCCCTCCACTCCTCGAGATGGGGCTTCTCCGTACCGATCGTGGTGTCGTCCCCGTGCCCCGGATAGACCCGCGTGGCATCCGGCAAGGTGAACAGCTTGGCCTCGATCGCTTCGATGATCTGGGCGAAGGCCTCTTTCTTACCCCATGTATTGCCGGGGCCTCCCGGGAACAACGTGTCGCCGGAGATGAGGTGCTCCCCTATAAGAAGACAGATGCCACCGTCGGTGTGTCCCGGGGTGAAGAGAACCTGCGCTTCGCGATCGCCGAAGTGGATCGTGTCGCCATCGGCGATCTTTCGATTGACCGCCACCGGGTAGTCCTCGCCCTCATCCGCGTAGACCGGTACGCCCAATCGTTCGACCAAGGTCGGGAGGGCCTGGACGTGATCCGCGTGCCCATGGGTCTGGACGATCCCGACTATGTTGGCGCCCTTACAAGCATCGAGGATCGTCTCGGCCTCGAAGCAGCCGTCGATCAGCAGCGCGTCGTGAGTCCCCGGACATTCGAGCACGTAGACGTTGTTCTCCATGTCGCCCACCCGGATCTTCCGGAGGATCAGGTCGTCTCCTTCATAGTGGTGATTGATCTCATGTCCCCTTTGTTCAAGCGATAACGGTTGCGTCGACTGCGCCGACCGAGACCTTGGCACCAGGCTCGATCGTGTGCTTGAGGATAGCGAGTGCTCGCCTCCCGGCGGCAGAGGTCACGGTGCCGGCGGACTCACCTTCGAACGACACGTCTTGTCCCACCGACATCTCCCCCGTCGACTCCAATGACCGAACCTTCTTGTTCACCTTGCCCCGGAAATGGATCTTGGCCACCGTTTCTTGTCCGACGTAGCAACCCTTCTCGAAATCGAGAGCACCGAAGTCCTCGAGCCGCGCTTCCTGAGGGATCGTCGACGTGTCCATGTCGCGGCCCCAGAGTGGGATCCCGGCTTCGATCCGCAGCGCTTCGAGTTCGTCCTCCCCTATCTCGGTTGCGTCGCCGGAAACCGTCGCGATCGCGGACGGCACTCCGTCGCGTGGGAGCCAGACATACCCGGCCGGGGTGCCGAAAGTCATCGTTTCGTTCGCGACGGCATCAGGGAGCGCAGCAGCGACCTCGCGCCATCCATCCCCGACGAGGAGCAGTAGGCCGAGCTCGTCGGTCACATCGGTGATCTCGACTTGCGTGGCGAAGATGTAGCGCTGGAACTCCGAAGGGAAGGTCGCCCGCAGGCTCCCTTCGAAGTGGGCCAGGATCTCGTCCTCGGTGGCAACCGCCTCGAAGAACCCGACCATCCGTCCCTTGGCGGTCAGCATCGCCGCCGCACGGGACTCGCCGGCCGCGATGTCCTCGAAACCATTGGTAACGATCTGATGGAGGAACCAGGCGCGCTGAGGACCAGAGAAGCGCAGCTTCCCCCGGCTCGACCTGTCGGCAAATCGCATCTTCTTCCTCACGACGTCGCTCATTCTTCTATCCTCAACCACATCATGGACCTCACCCTTTCCGCCGAGCACCATGCGATCCGCGACGCCGCACGGGCCTTCGTCGCCGGCGAGGTGCTCCCCCACGTCCGAGAATGGGACCGGAGCGAGGAGATGGACCGCTCGATCGTCGGGAAACTGGCCGAGATCGGGTTCCTCGGCGGTCCGATCCCGGAAGCGTACGGGGGTTCGGGGCTCGACAACCTCTCCTACTGCCTGATCATCGAGGAACTCGGCAAGGGGGACTCGTCGGTTCGAGGTGTGATCTCGGTCAACGTCGGTCTCGTCGGCAAGACGATCCTCAAGTGGGGCACCGAAGACCAGAAGAAGGAGTGGTTGCCGGCGCTGTGCTCCGGCGACGCTCTCGGGTGCTACGCACTGACGGAGCCGGGCGCAGGTTCGGACGCGGCTGCGCTGAGTACCAAGGCGGTGCGAGACGACGACTCCTGGGTCCTTTCGGGGACCAAGATGTTCATCACGAACGGTGGCTGGGCGACCCACGCGCTCGTCTTCGCACGCACCGGCGAGGATGGGCCGCGCGGCATCACCTGTTTCGTGGTCGATACCTCGACCGAGGGATTCTCGACCACTCCCGTAAAGGGGAAGCTCGGCCTACGGGCACAGGACACGGCCGAGCTGGTTCTTGACGAGGTACGCGTGTCTGATGCCAACCGCCTCGGGGATGAAGGGGCCGGATTCAAGGTGGCGATGTCGGCACTCGACACCGGACGGATGTCGCTGGCGTCTGGATGCGTGGGGATCGCGCAAGGCTGCCTCGAGGCTTCGGTCGCCTACGCCAAGGAACGGGAGACGTTCGGGAACCCGATCGCGAGATACCAGTTGATCCAGGAACTCCTAGCCGACATGGCGGTGGAAACCGAGGCCGCGCGCTTGCTCGTGTGGAAGGTCGCGGCGATGGCCGACGCTGGCGAGAAGCACACACTCGAGTCGTCGCACGCGAAGTACTTCGCTTCGGAGGTCGCCGTGCGAGCGGCCAACTCCGCGGTTCAGATCTTCGGAGGCTACGGATACATCGATGAGTATCCAGTTGGGAAGTACCTGCGCGACGCACGCGTCACCACGCTGTACGAAGGAACCTCGCAGATCCAGAAGCTGATCATCGGTCGAGCTCTGACCGGAGAGAGCGCCTTTAGCTAGCGACGTCTTCGGCTGAGAATCTCCGACCGGAGACCTTCCCGAAGAACCCGAGCAAGCGGTCGGCCGTCATCAACGGGTGCTCGATCTGGGGCACGTGGCCGCAGTCGTCCCACACCTCAACCTCAGCAGAAGGCAACTCCCGCTGGACGCGGCCCCCGAATCGAGGCGTTATCAGTGCGTCCTTGGCCCCATAGATGAACAATGCGGGCGTCTGCATCATCCTCAGCCGAGCCCAGAACCCCGCATCCCCCAACGGCTCATCGAGATAGATGTGTCGGGCGGCGGCAAAAAACGCCATCCGGGTGCGCGGGGAGCGCCACGACGTGAGGAAGTCATCCGTCGCCGCCTCGTACCAGCCCTGCTGAAGCACCTCCGGGTCGGCGAACAACTGCCTCAATCCTGAGATGATCTGAGCGCGTGGAAGGCGCGGCGCGAAGAACCCGAGCTCCGGGCGCGCCAGCTTCACCAGCCACAAGGCCGGACGGGTCGAGAAAGCCGCGGCAGGACACAGGCAGGCGATCGCCTTGGCGCGCTCGGGCTCGAGCATCGCGATCTCCATCGCCACTCTCCCGCCCATCGAGTTGCCGGCGAACATCGCGGACTGATAGCCGAGAACGTCGAGGAACTCGATCATCGATGACGCAAGGAACTCGGCGTCGTATCGGGCCCGCGGCTTGCTCGATGCTCCGAACCCCGGGAGGTCGACGGCGATAACCCGATAATGACGGGCAAGCTCGGGAACGACAGTCAGCCATGAGGACTTCGTCGCACCCAGACCGTGCATGAGGATCACTGGTTCCGCCGACGGGTCACCTGCGAACAACGTCGAGACTCGCGCTCGGCCGACCTTGACCATCTCGATCGAGTACTCGAGACCGCCGGCATCGGGTCGTTCGAACATCGTTTCGAACCGAAGAGCCTTCTCGATGCTGCCCCGGACGTTCAGATCACCGTTGGCGAACGCTTCGATGCCGGACAGCTTCCCCTCGTACATCGCCTTCCAGACATCGGCCGGCGCGAAGATCTCGGCGTCCGGCCGACCCGAGGGTTTACCCACGGTGCACGTGCCGTCGCGGACCACGACATCGCGCGGGTAAGCGCGACCTACGTGTAGCCGCCACCGCCCCTCGAGAGGATCGCCTCCATCCGTCGAGTAGCGGCGGGGCAGTCCGTCGATGAGAGCACCGGTACCATCCCCCGCCATGCGTCTCACCTTACCCGTGAGCCAAGCCCCAAACTCGGTTTCCCAACCGCCGGATCTCGAACGACTGCCTAGTCCGCCAAGAGTTCGGCGGCGAGCGCGCCACGTTGGATCGACGGATGTCCGTCGAAGGACTCGATCCACTCGGCGCGCTTGTAATAGCGATGGAGGATGTGCTCCCAGGTGAACCCGATACCTCCGTGAACCTGGATAGAACGTTCGCACGCGGCAACCGCGGACGTGGCGGCCTGTGCCTTGGCCGCGAGCACCGCTCGAGACGCATTCTCATCACCGGTGGCGACGCACCACGCAGCCCAGTAGGCGAGCGATCGCGATAACTCGGTATCCATGTAGATGTTCGAAACCTGGTGCGATACACCCTGATAGACGCCGATCGGCTTCCCGAACTGCTCGCGCGTCTTGACGTGTTCCTGAGCGAGTTCCAGAGTGCGCTGGGCGATGCCTACCGCTTCGAGCGACAACGCGACGTAGGCGCGCAACCGGATCGTTTCGAGGACGGCCGGGGCATCGGCGGGCTCCACCAGCAACTGGGCCGTGGTGGCGTTGAGCGACAGGGTTCCCAGGCGACGCGTCGAGTCAACCGTGACGCCCGGATCCGAATCAACCTCGACGAGGAAGAGGCCGAGCCCGTCAGCGCTCCGAGCGACCACCACCGCGTGCTCGACCGCGTTCAGATCGGGGACGAGGATCTTCTCTCCCGTGAGGGTCCAATCTCCCGCCGATCCCTCAGCCTTGGTGCCGCACGAAGCCAGGTCGTCGAGGGTCAACGGACCCCCCTCTTCGGCCCACGCGAACGTGACTGCAGCATCGCCGGCCACCACTTTCGCCAGGACGTCGCCGCTCAGCGCCGGCAGAGCGAGACCAACGGTGGAGAAATAGGGCCCGGGGTAGAGCGCGTAACCGGTCTCCTCGAAGACGACCGCTTCCTCGAGGAAGCCCATCCCGGCGCCCCCGTCATCTTCCGGGACCGATAAGCCGGTCCACCCCAGTTCGGCGATCTCCTTCCAGGAGCTTGGGTCCCAACCATCCTTCGACTGCGCAAGCTCCGCGACGCGCTCTGAGGGAAACCGCTTCGTTAAGAACTGTCTGGCTCCCGAACGAAGCATCTCCTGCTCTTCAGAGAAAGCGAAGTCCATCTAGATCACCGACTCTTCGGTAGGCCGAGGACGCGCTCGGCAACGATGTTGCGGAGCACTTCGGAGGTTCCCGCTTCGATCGTGTTGCCGCGCGACCGGAGCTGGTGGTACTGCCAGAAGCCGTTCCAGATCCCATCGTCGCCGTCGAGCTGCGCTTGCGGGCCGAGGATCTCGAGCGCGAGTTTGGTGAGCCGCTGGTTGGACTCGGACCAGTGGAGCTTCGCGATCGAACCCTCCGGGCCGGGGACACCGGTCTTCATCAATCCGGTGAGCGCTCGGTAGTTCGTGAAGCGGAGCGCCTGCAAGTCGATCCACTGCTGCGCGATCCGATCGCGAACCAGAGCGTCGTCGGCCGCAGTGGAACCGTTTTGTTCTGCGTCTCGTCGAGACGACCCGCTCCGTTTGGTTTCCTTGGCGAGCGCCATCAACTTGCGCACCTGGATCTCGAGCCGCGCGGTCAAGGCGAAGCCGAGCGTGCCGCGCTCGTGCATCAAGGTCGTCATACCGACACCCCAACCCCCGTTGATCTCACCCAATACGTTCGCGACAGGCACCCGTACGTCGCTGAAGAAAATCTCGTTGAACTCGGGGTCGCCGGTGATCTGGCGCAGGGGGCGGACCTCGATCCCGGGTGAGTGCATGTCAACGAGCATGTAAGTGATGCCTTTGTGCTTGGGGGCATCGGTGTCAGAGCGCGTCATGAGGATGCACCAGTCCGCTATGTGAGCGAACGAAGACCACACCTTCTGTCCGGAAACGACGAACTGGTCCCCGTCGCGGATCGCTTTGGTTCGGAGCGAGGCGAGGTCGGAACCGCTGCCGGGCTCCGAGAATCCCTGACACCAGACGTCCTCGCCCGAGAGGATCTTGGAGAGGTGCTTCTGCTTCTGCTCCTCGGTGCCGTGAACGATGATCGTGGGCCCGGCCATGCCGAGTCCGATGACTCCGATGTGTTCTGGGGTCTCGGCCCTCGCCGTCTCCTCGAGGAAGATCGCCTGATAGGTGTACGGAGCTCCGGCGCCTCCGTATTCCTTCGGCCACGTCAGCCCGGCGTACCCACCTTCGTAGAGCTTCTTGCTCCACGCGCGCGAGACATCTTCCTCATCGCGCCCGGCCGAGTGTTTTCGCGCCGCCCACCCCTCCGGAAGATTCTCGGCGATCCACTTGCGGAGTCCGGTCCGGAATGCGGCCTCTTCGGGTGTATCTCTGAAATCCATCGGGGCATCTTCCTTCTGGCTCGGACGCTAAGCAAACTACAGGTGTCGATCCGGCGAGTCGGACCCAACCGGGGAACCCTATAGACGTCTCGGCCCCACGCGCGGACAATGCCACTTCCGGCAGGATGGGCGCGCTCCCAAGCGAATACCTGAAGTGACGGGTAGGCTCGCTTCGAGAACCGCGTGGCATGCCGGGCGGCGAGCCACATCGAAGCCGGATCTGGGGGAGCAGATGGCAGATTACGAAGTTGAGATAAGCATCCGTGAGCTGACGAAGTCTTTCGGAGCTCAGACGGTGCTCGAGGACATCACTTTCGATGTCCCGAAAGGGAAGATAACGGTCGTCCTCGGTCCGTCCGGGACGGGTAAGTCCGTCTTTCTCAAGCACCTCGTCGGACTTCTCAAGCCCGATCGTGGCGAGATCTGGATCGGCGACAAGAACGTTCCGGCTCTCAACGAGAAAGAGTTGTATGAGGTACGCAGAAAGTTCGGCGTCCTCTTCCAGGACGGTGCCCTGTTCGGATCGATGAACATCTACGACAACGTCGCTTTCCCCCTCCGCGAACACACCAAGAAGAAGGAAAGCGAGATCAACGACATCTGCTCCGAGAAGCTCGAGATGGTTGGTCTCGTGGGCGCCGAGAAGAAGCTCCCCGGTGAGATCTCCGGAGGTATGAAGAAGCGAGCCGGCCTCGCCAGGGCCCTCGTCCTCGACCCCGAGATCGTCCTCTTCGATGAGCCGGACTCCGGGCTCGACCCCGTCCGTACCGCGTTCCTCAACGAACTGATCAAGGACCTCAACAAGCAGCTCGAGGCGACCTTCATGGTCGTCACCCACGACATCCCCACGGCCAAGAACGTCTCCGACTACATCGGGATGCTCTACCGGAGGAACCTGGTGAAGTTCGGACCGGTCAGCGAGATGTTCGAGTCGGACATCCCGGTCGTCAGGCAGTTCCTGTCCGGCTCGACCGAAGGCCCCATCGGGATGTCGGAAGAGAAGGACCAGACCAAGACGGTGAAGAGCTCCTCGGGCATGACTGCGGCGGAGGTCGAGGAGATGGAGCGGGAGGCGGGCGCCCCCGACGAGGCCACGACTGGATCGGGCGGATAGGGATCCTTATTGGCGAAGCCGGTACGGACGCTCGTCGTCGAGACGGGCAACATGTTCGCCATCACCCTCGAAGCGCTGCGCGTGATGTGGAAGCCGCCGTACCCGTGGCGTGAATTCGTCCGTCAGTCGTGGTTCATCGCCAGCGTCGCGATGTTTCCCGCGGTCCTCGTCGCCATCGCCTTCGGGGCAACGATCGCCCTCCAGGTCGGTAACGTTGCCCGGCAGCTAGGCGCCGAGTCCCAGACCGGTGCGGCCATGGTCCTGGCGGTCGTCCGTGAGGCTGCTCCCATCGTCGCCGCCCTGCTGATCGCGGGTGCGGGTGGCTCCGCCATGTGCGCCGACATCGGCTCGCGCAAGATCCGCGACGAGATCGACGCTATGCAGGTGCTCGCGGTCGATCCGATCGCAACGCTCGTCGTTCCCCGGATCTGGGCCGCCGTGTTCGTGGCCATGCTGCTCGACGGTTTCGTTTCCGTAGCCGGGATCGCCGGCGGCTACTTCTTCAACGTGGTGATCCAGGGAGGTACGCCTGGTGCGTATCTCGCCTCGTTCAGCCTCCTCGCTCAAACCGCCGACCTCACGGTCGCCATCCTCAAAGCCGGCATCTTTGGGCTGATCGCGGCCATGGTCGCCGTCTATTTCGGCTTCTACGCACGCGGTGGGCCCAAAGGCGTGGGCGATGCGGTCAACCGGGCCGTGGTCGTCACGTTCATGCTCGTGTTCTTCGTGAACTTCATCCTCACCGCCCTGTACTTCGCGATCGTTCCGCAGAAGTTCGGGTGACGTGATGGCACAAGCTCAGGGGCTCCTCCGGCGCACCGTCTCGCTTCCGAAGCGCGCCGGCGAACGCTTCCTTAATGGTCTCGAGGGTCTAGGCGCACAGCTCGGGTTCATGGGCAAGTCGCTCGGCGACATGGTCTTCGCGACCAAGCACGTGAGCGAGATCGCTCGCCTCATCTCCGAGATCACACTCGGGGCAGGCGCGTTGATCGTGGGAGCAGGCACCGCCGGTGTCATCTTCTTCATGTCCTTCTTCACCGGCACTCAGGTCGGACTCGAGGGCTTCAAAGGGCTGCAATTGATCGGGGCGGAGGCGTTCACTGGATTCCTCGCCGCCTTCGCCAACACCCGTGAGATCACTCCCCTGATCGCGGGAGTCACGCTCGCCGCACAGGTGGGCGCCGGCTTCACCGCGGAGCTCGGCGCCATGCGCGTCAACGAAGAGATCGACGCCCTCGAGGTCATGGGGGTCAGACCGGTCCCGTACCTCGTTTCCACGAGGATCATCGCCCTGGTGACCGCGATCATCCCGCTGTACCTGATCGCCCTATTCGCCTCCTACTTCGCCACCCGCGTGGTGGTGGTCGATCTGCTCGGCTTATCCGAGGGCACCTATAGCCACTACTTCACGCTGTTCCTGCCTCCCATCGACGTCCTCTATTCCTTGATGAAGGCCGTCACTTTCGCGGTCGCGGTAGCCCTGATCCACTGCTATTACGGCTTCAACGCGACCGGCGGTCCCGCCGGCGTCGGTATCGCGGTCGGCAAGGCGATCCGGGCCTCGATCGTGGCGGTCAACATCCTTAACCTGGTGATGTCGGCCTTCATGTGGGGAGTAACGGACACCATCCGCATCGCCGGCTAGGGATCGGATTGCCCGAAATGTACCTTTGACCTGCGCTTTTGTTGTGCAGATGCACTGCGGAGGGCGTTTCTGGGGCAGGAACGTACTTGGCTACGTAGAACGCTTAGGTAAGGCCAAACAGCACGAGCGGTTCGCCTCGGCGTAACCGCCAAACAGCACGAGCGGTTCGCCTCGGCGTAACCGCCAAACAGCACGAGCGGTTCGCCTCGGCGTAACCGCCAAACATACGTAGTTCGGCGGACGCTTCATCCTGTCCGTTACAGGTACATTGTCCATTACGGGCAGAAGAGCAGCGGGGGGATGCGCGATCGCTTCACCAGCAGTTTCTCTACGGAAAAAGTCGTTTGCGTTCCTCGAAGAGACCGGTCGGATGTTCTCGATCGGGCTCGAGGCGCTGCACACCTCATTTCGCCGTCCGTGGCCCCTTCAGGAGTTTCTGAACCAGGCGTGGTTCCTCATGAAGGTGACCACCCTCCCCGTCATCCTCATCTCCATCCCGTTCGGGATGATCATCTCGCTCCACGTTGGCTCGTTCCTCCGAGACCTGGGGGCCGAGGCGCACATGGGTGCGGCGATGGTCCTTGCGGTCGTCCGTGAGGAAGCTCCCGTCGCAACCGCCCTGCTGATCGCCGGAGTGGGCGGATCCGCGATGTGTGCCGACCTGGGCAGCCGAAGGATCCGAGACGAGATCGACGCGATGGAAGTCCTCGGCATCGACACCGTCCACCGCTTGATCATGCCGCGCATCTTCGCGGCCACCATGGTCGCCGTTCTTCTCGACGCGATCGTGTCGATCGCAGGCATCGCCGGTGGTTGGTTCTTTGCGATCGTCGTGCAGCACGGGACGACCTCTTCCTACTTCGGCTCCTTCAACGAGCTGTCCCAGCTCGCCGACCTGTTCATGGCGCTGCTGAAGGCATTGATCTTCGGGTACGTCGCCGGGACCGTCGCTTGCTACAAGGGGTTCTACGTAAAGGGTGGTCCGAAGGGGGTCGGCGAGGCGGTCAAGCAATCCGTTGTCGTGACCTTCATCTTCCTGTTCTTCCTCAACTTCATCCTGACGGCGCTGTACTTCAACTTCGTTCCACAGAAGCTATGAATCGAACACGAGTTGCCCGGGTAGCCCGCACGGATCACGAAGCGGGCCGCCTCGGCGGGACGCAGAACAAAGTGGGGGTTATGTAGTGGCAGGCAGAGTGGTGGCGAGGCCGCGGTTCCGATTCTTCGGGCGCGCCGTTCGCTCGACCGCGAAGCCATTCGAAGAGATCGAGCGGCAGTTCGCGTTCTACGCCAGCGTCGGAAAGGCGATGCCTGCGGCCCTCCGCTACCGGAACCAGATCCTCACCATGACGTCGGAGATCGCTATCGGCGCCGGGGCGATCGTGTTCGGGGCCGGGATGTTCTTCGTGATCTCGTCGATGTCGTTCTTCACCGGTACTCAGGTCGGACTCGAGGGCTTCCAGGGCCTCCAGCAGATCGGTGCCGAGGCCTTCGTAGGTCTCGTGTCCTCGTGGGCCAACACCCGTGAGATCACCCCGTTGATCGCCGGCATCGCTCTCGCAGCACAGGTCGGTTCGGGCTTCACCGCCGAGATCGGAGCCGCGCGCATCTCGGAGGAGATCGACGCACTCGAAGTCATGGCGATCCCATCGATCACCTACATGGTGGCGACGAGGGTCTGGGCCGCATTGATCACGATCACCCCGCTCTACCTTGCGGCGCTGTTCGCGTCGTACATGGCGACCCAGGCGATCGTCACCAAGTTCTTCGCCCTGTCCTCTGGTACGTACACGCACTACTTCCAGCTGTTCCTGCCGCCGGTCGACATCTTCTACAGCCTGATAAAGGCGCTGGTGTTCGCCGTCGTAGTGACCTTGATCCACTGCTACTACGGCTACAACGCGTCCGGCGGTCCGGCAGGCGTAGGTGTCGCCGCCGGTCGGGCGCTGCGCACCTCGATCGTCTCGGTTGTGTTGCTGAACCTCCTGCTCTCCCTGCTCATGTGGGGCGGCGGCGACACGGTGAGGATCGCAGGATGATCAGGAAGATCGGCGTCATCCTCATCGGCTGCCTACTCATCGGCGTGCTGGGAACGGGCATCTACGTCGGCGTTCGCTCCGCCTACGGCGCTTACGACGACTACTACTACGTCACCGGATCCTTCGAGCGTGCCGGTCAACAGGTCCAACTCGGCACCGACGTGAGGGTCAGGGGCGTAAACATCGGCAAGGTCAGCGACATCGCGCTGGTCGACCGCCGCGCGCAGCTCACCCTCCAGATCGAAGCAGAGCACAAGATCGCCTCGGACGCCGAGGCCGTCATCTCGCTCAAGACGTTCCT
Source organism: uncultured Actinomycetes bacterium (assembly GCA_963826105.1). Lineage (GTDB taxonomy): Bacteria > Actinomycetota > CADDZG01 > CADDZG01 > WHSQ01 > WHTI01. The sequence continues at coordinate 143,950 of CAWGWA010000008.1, forward strand.
GGGCTCCAAGTACATCGACCTCCAGTTCGATCCTTCGAGCACGGCCGCACCGCTCGAGGATGGCGACGAGCTCGCGATGACGCACGTGGGGCCCGAGCTGGAAGACGCTCTCGATGACGGCACCAAGGTGCTCGATGCGATCGATGCCGAGGACCTCGCGACGGTCGTATCGGAGCTAGCCAAGGCCTCCCGGGGACACGGCGATGACATCTCGCGCGGCTTACAGGCGAACGCAGACCTCTCCAGCATCTTCGCCGCCACGCGCGAAGACCAGATCACGGCGTTCGAAGACTTCGACGAGGTTTTCGCCGCACTCGAGCCGAGGGCTGAGGATCTCAACGCCCTGGCCGAAGCGATGAACGAAGGTGCTCCTGTCTATGCATCGGACGAGGCGCAGGGCGCGTTCAGCCGTGCATTGACCAACCTGGTTCCGTTCGCAGACAACCTCTCGGACATCATCATCCTCGAGCGTCCTGCCTTGGACCAGATGTACGACGCTGGGGACCGCGTTCTCTCCGCGATCGCCACAAACTCCGGGGGCTTCGAGAACGTCGTCCATGGTCTCTATCGCTACGTCTTCAAACTCGGAGGAGCGATCGAGAGCAACCTGTTGTCCGACGGCAGCGCCGCCGCAGGGTTCACGAACTTCATCGGTGGCAACACACAGGAGGAAGACATCACCCAGGTATGCACCGCGCTTCCCCCCGATGTGCGCAAGGACATCCCGCTCTGCGAGGGCGTGAAGCCATGAGGTTCAACGTTGGGATTCTCGTCAAGGTGACCGTCTTCTCGATCATCTGCGTGCTCTTCACGGTGGCGCTAGGCATGCGGCTGTCCAACCGCGGACTGTTCGTCCGCGAGAAACTCTACGAAGCCGAGTTCGAGAATGCTGCGGGCGTCGTAAAGGGCGACTCCGTGAAGATCGCCGGCGTGGACGTCGGAGCCGTTAAGGGCTTCCACATCGAGGATGGGATAGCCGTCGTCGAATTCACCGTCAAAGACAACGTCGAGATCCCGAACGACTCGAGTGCCGCGATCCGGTGGCGCAACGTGCTCGGCCAGCGTTTCCTCTACGTCTTCCCGGGGACCAGCACGGAAGCCATGAAGGAAGGCGATCGGATCCCCGTGGCCCGGACCGAGAAGGCCGGCGATATCGGCGAGCTGCTCAACAACCTCGGCCCGATCCTTCAAGCGATCGATCCTGACAAGGCGAACGCGTTCCTCGACAGCGTCAACACCGCGCTTATCGGGAATGAGGTCGCAGCACGTCAGCTGATCGACAACACCGCCGGCCTCGCCTCCGAGCTCGCCACCGTGCAGGACCGCATCGCAAGCGTGGTGGACTCCTCGGACGAGGTCCTGAATGTCTATGCCAGCCAGGACGATGCTCTGGGACAGATCCTCGACCACCTCAATTCCGTCGGCGGTGCCCTGCAATCCACAACCGGTGATCTCAACACGGTCCTGTCTGACTTCTCGGTCGTGCAGCGTCACCTCAACCAACTCGTCACGGATAACCGCGGGAACATCGACGCGACGCTCGCCGATCTGAGCGATGTCTCGGAGACCCTCGCGGACAACAAGGAGCAGCTCGCGCAGACCCTGTGCACGCTGCCGCAAGGGGTCGCCGGGTACTTCCAGACAACAAGCTGGGGTGAATGGTTCAACGTGCGGGTCGTCGAAGTCGTGATCATGGACTCCGAGAGCAACACGATCGTGTCCCAGAAAGAAACCGCCGAGCAGCGGGGAGAAGACGCCCCGCCGGCCACCACCAACTGCGGCGCGACCTACAAGCCTCCGCCTGGTGCCACCGGCACCGAGGGCGGACTACCTCCCGAGCAAGTGACCGATTCCATGGATGCGATCCTGGAGTTCCTACTCGAGGAGGAGCGCAAGGATGCGTAAGCCCTTCTCCGGAGGTCGGAAGTCCTTCCTCGAACGCAACCAGATCGTCATCGGCATCTCCGGCGTCATCTTCGTTCTGCTCGGTTCCGTTCTCGCCCTGCTGCTGTCGGGCGGCGTCTTCGCCGACACCTACAAAGTGACGGCGGTCTTCACCGATGCCGCCGGAGTCCGCAGCGGTGACGACGTTACCGTCGCCGGGCTCGATGCCGGGTCGATCGGGTCCGTAACGATCAAGGACGGGATGGTCGAGATCGAGCTCAAGGTCAACTCCGACGTTGAGATGCCCTCCGACTCGGATGCGAGCATCGTTGTGGAGACGGTACTCGGACGGAAATCGGTCGAGTTGATCGCAGGAAACTCCGACACCGCCTTGGCAGAAGGAGATGTGATCCCGATCGAGCGCACCACGACCCCGATCGAGATCGCCGACCTCAACGATGCGTCCGTCTCTCTCCTCGAGCGATCCGACGCTGAGGCGCTCGAACAGCTGATGGTCGAGGTGACCAACATCACCAAGGGCAAGGAACAGCAGATCGGAACCGTGATCGACGGACTCGCCGACGTGACGGCGGCGCTCGATTCCAAGAAGCAGGAGCTCGAGCGGTTGATCGAATCGATGTCGACCCTCTCGACAACGTTCGCGTCGCGCGACGACGAGATCGTGAGCCTGATCGATCGCTACAACGTCGTACTCGGCAACCTCGCCGAGCGCAGGGACGACCTGACCGCGCTGGTGGAGAACACGGACGAGGCCTCGCATGAGGTCGCCGATCTCGTGAAGCGGAACCGCCCGGCGCTGGACTCGACTCTCCTGTCACTGTCGGAGGCCCTCAAGGTCGTCGACAAGCACCAGCTCGACATCGCAGCCACGATCCCCTACCTCGAGGCCTCGGTCCGCGGTTACTCCTCGGTCGGCTACTCGCAGGGGGTCCCCAACCGATGGGCGAACATCTTCGTTCAGTCCCTGGGCCCGGTCGGCATCGACGCTATCGCCGGCCCCTGTGGCCTGGTGGATCAAGCGCTCGACGAGATCCTCGGACCCGACCCCAGGGGTTGCGAACACGAGAATGAGGAGCTGCCGGTGCCGGGAGGCAACGAGCCTCCCGACGATGGTGGCGAGGATCCCGCTCTGCCCGAGCTCCCCGGAGTGCCTTCCCTGCCGGGAGACATCGGTGACCTGTTCGACGATCTCTTCGGAGGTGTTCTGTGATGCGCCTTCGTGGACCCGTGAAACTCCTCGCCACTCTCACCGCGCTGGCGCTGCTGGCGACCGGCTGTCAGATCGGCGGAGGTGAGGACCCGCGTGCCTTCAAGGCCGAGTTCTCCCGGGCCGTCCAGGTCTTCCCCGGCGTAAAGGTGAAGGTTCTCGGCGTCGACGTCGGTCGCGTCACGAGCGTCGACAACGTCGAGGGCGCCGTCGAGGTGAGCTTCAAGATCGAGGATCCCGACATCGAAGTCCCCGACGATGTGAACGCGACCATCGTCCCGATCTCGCTGCTGGGCGAGCGTTACATCCAACTGTTCCCCGCCTACAGTGGGGGTGCGAAGCTGGAAGACGGCTCCACGATCCCCGTGGCCAGAACAACGGTTCCCTCAGAGGGCGACGAGCTTCTCCAAGGGATGCAGGACTACCTCGGGGCGTTGGACGAGGACACGGTCGAGGAGTTCATCACCAACACCGCCGACGTTCTCGACGGCAAGGGAGCTCGCCTTAACGAGCTCATCGCCAACGGCTCGTCGGTCCTTCAGTCCCTTTCCGACAAGCGTGAAGAGATCGCCAACCTGATCGTCCAGTTCAACACCCTGACCCAGGCTCTTGCTACCCGGGGAGACGCTCTCGGGCAGCTGATAAACACCTACAACGTTGTCGGTACGACGGTTAACGACGTACGCGGCTCTCTTCAGGGCACGATCTCCGGCCTCAACGACGCCAGCTCGCAGCTCGCATCTCTGTTGATCGAGCACGACGGGCGGCTAGGAACCGAACTCGAGACGCTGACGCAGACGACCAGGACGCTCAGCCGCAACATCAACTCCTTCGCTCGAACCGGCAAGTGGGCGCGCAAGCTGTTCAGCGCCGCTGGGCGGGCGGCCGACTACGAACGTCAGTGGCTGCGGCTCGGGAACCAGGGTGCCCCTCTGGCCGAGCTGATCCTCGCTCGCTTGCAAGATCGGCTCGTCGGACTCTGCATGCGACTGGGAGCGGGGACCTGCGACCAGCCCGCGTACTGGCAGACGAAGTTGCCGGAGCTCTTCTGCATCGGCGATGTCAAATGCGTGAAGAAGCAGGACGACAAGAACGAGAAGCCCGAGCGCACCGTCGAGGAAGCGATCGACGATCTCCCCGACGAGGTCGGTGACGTCATCGACAAGATCCTCGGCAAGGACTGCAAGAAGGCCAAGAACCCCAAGAAGTGCCGTAAGAAGAAGAAGGCGGTCAAGGACCTCGATCCCACCGACGATCTCGATGACCTGGTCGACAACCTCATCGACGGGCTCGGCGACCTCGACGACGGGGGGCTCGGACTATGAAGCGTCTGATCGCAACCCTGGTCGTCGCCCTCCTGATGCTCGCGGGCTGTTCGAATGACACGGGTGGCAAGGTGATCCAGGCCCGGTTCGACGACGTCGCCGACGTCTTCCCTCTGGCCCCCGTTATGTACGCGGACATCACCGTAGGGAAGGTCACCGAGATATCGCTGTCCGGAACGCAGGCGCTCGTGACCATCGAGCTCCAGAAAGACTCCGATGTCCCGGCCAACGTCATTGCGAGGATCCGACGAACGTCGGTGCTCGGCGAGCGGATCATCGATCTGGCGGTACCCGACGATCAGGAGCCCAGCGTTGCAGCGCTTGAAGACGGTGATGAGATCGACGAGACCGAGACCCGTGCGGACCTCGAGAACCTCGTGGTCGAGGGCAACGACGTCCTCGGAGTCATCGGCGCAGGGCAGGTCGCGACGATGATCAATGAAGGGGCCAAGGGCTTCGGGGGCAACGGCGAGGAGCTCGGCCAGATCCTCCTCAACTTCCGAGACATCACCGGGACCTTCAACGAGAACTCCGAGACCATCAAGTCGCTCATCAGAAACATCGACGACTTCAACAGTGTGATCGCGGCGGAAGCCGGCGCTCACGAACGGGCAGTCGTCAACACCGCCAGAGCACTTCGTGTCCTGGACGAGGAGAGCGTGAAACTGACCGCGGCGATCGAATCGCTGGCTCGTCTGGCGACGGGAAGCAGAAGCCTCCTCAACGCTCACGTCGACGAGATGGACCATTTCTTCCAGCAAGCGAGAACGATCGTTGGTGCACTGCACAACCAGCAGTCCTCGATCGTCAAGCTCCTCATGTATGCGCCGAGGCACAACCGGAACACCCAGCTGGTCGAGTACATCGACTTCAACCAGGTGATCCAGGACTTCGTCATCTGTGGTGTCAACGACAACCCCGATGACCCGGCACGCCGATGCCCGGAGGCCGACGAATGATCAACAAGCGGATCGTCGTCAACCTCGTCGCCTTCCTTGCATTCACCTTCGGGCTCACCGCCCTCGGGATCACCCAGTTGCTCGTCAAGGGATCGGGCGGGCCCAAGGTCGTCGCTGAGTTCACCGACTCCGGCGGTCTGGCGCCACGCAACGACGTCACGATGCGGGGGGTGAACGTCGGTGCCGTGTCAGATGTCGATCTCACCGACACAGGCGTGCTCGTCGAACTCGCCCTCGATGCCGGGACGGTCGTCCCCAACGACTCCGAACTCCAGATCACCCGTCGCAGCCCGATCGGGGACCTGGTGGTCGAGATCACGCCCGGTGACGGCGATCCGCTCGAGCGCGGAGAAGTCATTCCGGCCAGCAACACCGCGCCACCGCCCGACGCCGGACGGACGGTTGAGGTACTCGCCGACGTTCTCGAGGCGGTCCCTGCCGAAGATCTGTCGACCGTGGTCAGTGAGCTTGCCGATGCCCTGAGGGGACGTGGGGAGGACCTGGCGGCCCTCTCCGAGGCCACCGCCGATCTCCCCGAAGAGATCCTCACGGTGCAGTCCGACCTCGAGGAATTGATCACTACGGGACCAGAGGTCACCGGGGTCCTGGCCGAGAACGCAGAGGTCCTCGCCGACGACATCACACGCACCGCCCAGCTCGCGGACATCCTCAGGGACAGTCGCTTCGACCTGGTCGACCTCTACAACAACGGGGCCTCTTTCACGAGGGTCGCCAACAAGCTGCTCGTCGAGCAGAAGCCGAACATCTCTTGCCTGATCCGCGACTTCGCCAAGATCAACTCAACGCTCGGTAGCCAACCGCACCTCAGCAACCTGGTCGCGACACTCCAATTGAACCCGCTGTTCTTCTCGGCGGTCGAGATGTCCGTCCAGCGCGGTCTCGACGGACGGGACTGGTTCAGGGTGCAGTTGCTTCCGCATCAGGAGCCCGCCGGAAGAACCTACGTCGAGCATCGACCGACTCCGGATGTCTATCCCGGCAACGCCTGTACCTCTCAGTTCGGTAGTGGCGTCGGAGCGACCACGAAGGCTTCGGGCAACGTCCAGCTCGCTCCCGGATCCACGGTCCACGACGGCAGCTAGGCGGTAGTCTCAGGCTCGTGGGGATCATCAGGAAGTCCGCAAGTGGGCGCGCTCTGCCCTGGACCTTGTTCGTCCTTGCGCTCGCGGCGGCAGTCACGTTCGGGGTTCTCTGGCAGACCTCGTCCGGCGAGGACGCCGGGCGGAAGGAACTCGAAGATCAGGCCGAGAGCTTCGTGCTTGCCCTCACCAACTTCTCGTCCGACACGATCGATGCCGACGTCGAGGCCATCAGGTCCTTCGCCACCGGCACGTTCGAGGATCAGGTCAACGAGCTCTTCTCCGAGGAGACTGTTGCGGCCATCAAGGAAGCCGAAGCGACGAGCACGGGCACCCTCGAGGCTTTGTTCGTTCAGAGCATGTCCGAGGACGAGGCCAGCGTCTTCGCGGTCCTCAGCGAGGAGATCACCAATCAGACGCTCGACGAGCCTCGCTCCGACATCGTTCGGATGGAGGTCGGACTCGTGAAGACCGGCGGAGAGTGGAAGGTCGACTCGGTCGAACTGTTCCAGTCACCCGGCTCCGGGGACGTTCCTACCGAGTAACGCTCTATCGCGTTGACCCAAACACCTCGACCAACGCCTGGTAGTTCTCCATTATCCGGCCGGGGTTCGGCCCGTACCACGGCCCCGAGACCATCAGGCGGTCGGCCACGCCGTCCCAATCCCGGATGCGGTCCTTGACCTCGGCCGGCGTGCCGGCGACGGCGATCGCATCGCACAGCTCGTCGTCGATCAATTCGATCATCCTGTCCTTGTCCCGCGCTCCGAAGGCATCCCGGAGGTCCCCGATCACATGCTCGCGTCCATGCAGCGCCAGGATCTGCTTGTACGTCCGGGTCGTGGCGTAGAACGCGATCTGGAGTTTCACCTCGCGCCGAGCGAGATCGAGGTCGTCCGAGATCGAGATCAACGGTGACGCGGTGAGGTTGCACTCTTCGGCCTTGCGACCTGCGCTCTCAGCACCCTCGGCGATCGCCGGCCGTACGACCTCGGTGAGATACCGAGGTGAGGCGATGGGGTGTCCGAAGAGCCCGTCGGCAACCGCCCCACAAACCTTGGACATGATCGGGCCGACTGCGGCGATGTAGATCGGTACGTCCTTCCGATCCGGCTGAGGTTGGCCGTGGAAGGTGGGCATCGTCACGTTGTAGAAGCGCCCCTCGTGGACCACGTCCTCTCCACGGTTGGCGGCCCACACCGTGCGCATGACCTCGGCATATTCCCTCAGCTTCGGCGCGGGGTGCTCGAACGGGACCGAGAAGCGGTTCTCGTTGACCCGCTTCACCTGGCTCCCGAGCCCGCAGATGAACCGGCCTCCGGAGAGCTCATCGAGGTCCCAGGCGGTCATCGCAGTGATCGTGGGCGACCGGGGGAAGGCGAGAGCGATAGCGGTGCCCACCTTGATGCGCTCGGTGGCCGAGATGGCCGCTCCGGCCGCCACGAACGCCGTGTTGACGGTCTCTGCGGCCCAGCAGGACTCGAAGCCCGCGTCCTCGACCATCTTCGCCATCGGCCCGATCATCCTCAGCGGGCCGCCAACACCGATCCCGTACTCCATCCCCTGCCTCTCAGCGGTTGCCCTACCAAGTCCCGGGGACTATAACGGGGGCGGCTTGCCAACCCGCTCCGGCGCGATATCTTGCCGAAGCGTCCCGAGTACGGGAGAACGAGGCGATCCTCGGCACCGCCGGGAGACACAGACAGATGCAACTATCGGGCAAACGATGAACTCCTAGGAGGGGCTCTACGTGGTGGACCTGCTGGACGACGAAGAGATCCAACAGCGCTTAGACGAGCTGGGGGATTGGGAGCGCGAGGGCGAGGAGATCCACAAGGTCTTCGAGTTCGACGACTTCAAAGGCGCTATCGACTTCGTCAACGAGGTCGCACGGCTGGCGGATCGCTACGACCATCATCCCGACATCGACATCCGCTGGAACAAGGTCCGGCTATCGCTGTCGACGCACGCCGAGGGCGGCCTAACCCCGTGGGACTTCGATCTCGCGAACGACATCGAGCAGACGATCGAGTAAACGGTTAGCTCGGCTCGGGGACCGTAGCTTCTTCCCTCAGCCACGGTGGCAGCGAGAACGTAACGTCCTCGGTCGTCACTTCCTTGGTTTGCACGTCGGTGAAGCCCAGCTCTGCGAGACGTTCGAGCAACCGATCGACGAGAACCTCGGGGGCACTTGCGCCGGAGCTCACTCCTACGGTTTCGGCTCCGTCGAGCCACGACGGGTCGAGGTGCGTCTCGTCGGGAACGAGATACGCCGGAGTACCGGCAACCTCCGAGACTTCAACGAGGCGGTTGGAGTTGCTCGAGTTGACCGCTCCCACGACCAGGACGACATCAGCGTCGGGTGCGATCGCCTTCACCGCTACCTGGCGGTTCTGCGTCGCGTAGCAGATGTCGTCGTTACGGGGACCCATGATGTCGTCGAACCGCCCTCGTAAAGCCTCGACGACGTCGAGAGTGTCATCGACCGACAGGGTCGTCTGGGTCAGGTACGAGATCGGCTCGTCGGCCGGGAGGCCGAGGGCATCGATCTGATCGACGTTCTCGACGATGACGGTGTTCTCAGGAGCCTCGCCGGCGGTTCCTTCGATCTCTTCGTGACCGACGTGACCCACGAGCACGATCTTGCGCCCGTTGCGAGCGAACCGTTTGGCCTCGAGATGAACCTTGGTCACGAGCGGGCAGGTTGCATCGATCACCTGGAGTCCGCGCTTCTCGGCGTTGTTTCGGACCTCTGGTGAGACGCCGTGAGCGGAGAAGATGCAGACGGCGCCCTCGGGGATCTCGTCTTCGGATTCGACGAACACGGCCCCGCGCTTCTCGAGCTCCGTGACGACATGCCGGTTGTGCACGATCTCCTTGCGCACGTATACCGGCGCCCCGAGCGTGTCGAGGGCGCGCTCGACGATCTTCACGGCCCGATCGACCCCGGCGCAGTAGCCACGGGGCGCGGCAAGGATGACTTTCTTTCCCGAGAGTGACGCTTGGGGACTGCTCATGCCGCCCATCGTAGTTTGGCTGCCCTACTAGCCGGAGACTCCCTTGGATCAGACACCTGAGCGTCCAGAAGCGGGTCGTCTCGAGGACCCGCCAACTACGGGTCTGGACCCACCATTTCGGCCGGCACGACCCACTGGTCGTACTCGGCCTCGCTCAGGTAACCGAGCGCGAGGGCGGCATCCTTGAGGGTCGTGCCCTCGTGGTGCGCCTTCTTGGCGATCTCGGCCGCCTTGTCGTAGCCGATCTTGGGCGACAGAGCTGTCACCAGCATCAGCGAACGATCGACTAGCTCTCCGATCCTCTCGCGGTCGGCCTCGATGCCCTCGACGCAGAACTCCCGGAACGATCGAGCCGAGTCGGACAGGATCGCGATCGAGTGCATGAAGTTCCGGATCATCACCGGCTTGAAGACGTTGAGCTCGAAGTTCCCCTGGGAGCCGGCCATCCCTACCGCGACGTCGTTGCCGATCACCTGACAGCACACCATCGTCATGGCCTCGGACTGGGTGGGGTTCACCTTGCCCGGCATGATCGAGGATCCTGGTTCGTTCTCGGGGAGCACGAGTTCGCCGAGACCGGACCGGGGGCCGGAACCGAGCCAGCGGATGTCGTTGGCGATCTTCATCAACGACACCGCAAGCACCTTCAAAGTCCCGTGCGCGTGCACGAGGGCATCGTGGGCGGCCAGGGCGGCGAACTTGTTGGGAGCGGCCTCGAACGGGAGTTCCATCAACTCGGCGATCTTCGCGGCGGCCGCGACGTCGAATCCCGTCGGGGAGTTCAGACCGGTGCCGACCGCAGTACCACCGATCGCCAGACGATAGAGACCGGGCAGCGCAGCCTCGATCCTCTCGATGTCATCGTCGAGCTGCGCGACGTACCCCGAGAACTCCTGGCCGAGGGTCAACGGGACCGCGTCCTGCAGGTGCGTGCGACCGATCTTGACGATGTCCTCGAACTCAGCGGCCTTGGCTGCGAGGGCGTCACGGAGTAGCTTGATCGAGGGCAGGAGGCGATCAGTGACCGATCCTGCCGCGGCGATGTGCATGGCGGTCGGGAAGGTGTCGTTCGACGACTGCGACATGTTCACGTGGTCGTTGGGGTGAACGGGGTCCTTGCTACCGAGCTCTCCCCCGGCCATCTCGATCGCACGGTTCGAGATCACCTCGTTGGCGTTCATGTTCGACTGTGTTCCCGAACCGGTCTGCCACACGAACAATGGGAAATGATCGTCGAGCTTTCCCGCGATGACCTCATCGGCCGCCGCCACGATGAGGTCCTTCACCTTCGCATCGAGATGGCCGGATTCGGCGTTCACCAGCGCGGCGGCCTTCTTCAGGATCCCGAACGACCTGACGACCTCGACCGGCATGCGATCGTCTCCGATCGAGAAGTGATGGAGCGATCGTTGGGTCTGAGCCCCCCAGTAGCGGTCCGAGGCGACCTCGATCGCTCCCATGCTGTCGGTCTCTCGTCGTGTGTCGGCCATCTCGCTCCTAGTTAGGTCGGTGCTCAAGCCTAATCCGCCGCTCACTCAGGCTTCGAGTGTGGCGGCGAGTTCATCTTTGCTCCTCCGGGAGCCCAGGGTCAGGATCATCAGGCCGATCAGCAGCAACACGCTTCCGGCCAGGGAGGTCGTGGTCAGGCGCTCGTCCAGAACCAGCATCCCGAGCGTGGCGGCGGTCAGCGGCTCGGCCAGGGTGAGGGTCACCGCGGTCGCCGAGGCAACGCTTGAGAGCCCCTTGGCGAACAGCGTGTAGGCGAGCGCCACGGTGACGAACCCGAGGTGGAGGACGGCCAGGATGCCTTTGGGCTCGGCGATCCAGCTGAGATCCTGGGTCGGAAGGACCGCCGCCAGCGGGATCGCCGCGAGCCCGAAGGCGACCGCGATCACCGCGCCCGATCGATGCTCCGCGAGGAGGCGCTTGCTCGAGACCGTGTACGCCGCGTAGCCGGCTCCGGCCAGAAGAGCCAGAACGATCCCCAGCGGGTCGACCGCGACCTCTCCCCCCGATGTGATCAGCATCGAACAGCCGATCACCGCCAGCGCGGTCGCCACCAGCCATGCCCTTGACGGTCGCTCGCCGCCAAAGAGGAACGCGAACAGACCGGCCGCAACCGGAGAGCTGCCGATCGTGACGATCGTTCCGATCGCGACACCGGTCTTCTGCACCGACGCGAAGAACGCAAGTTGGGAGGAGGCGACGCTCAGAGCCATAACAGCGGTTGGAAGTGGCGCCCACTTCCGGCCCCCGCGGAAGAGTCCCCGGGCTCTTGCTATCGCCACGAGCGCGGCGCCGCCGAGTACGACGCGGACGGAGCCCACCCCGAGCGAAGTTGCTCCATCCGGAGCGAGGGCCTGAGTGGTCCCGGTGGTGCCCCACAGCATCGAGGCGGCCAGGACGAAGAACACACCGGGCTCGATCCTTCTCGAGCTCACTTCTTCTTCTTGCTCTTGATCCGATCCATCGCTATGCGATAGAGGTCCGGAAGCCCGGCCTCCTGACTGGAGGGGCACAGGGGCTCGATCGGGCAGTCGGCGCATAGAGGTTTCTTGGCGAGGCAGGTCGTGCGGCCGTGATCGATCAGCAAGTAGGAGATGCGCGGCCACTGCTCCTTCGGGACGAGCGCTTGGAGGTCGGTCTCGACCTTCTCCGCGTCCTTGGGGCCGTGGCCGGTGAGCCCCAGGCGCACTGCCAGCCGGCCCACGTGCGTATCGACGACGATCCCGGCATCGGGGTCATTGGTTAGGACGTCCGGGAAACAGTTGGACTGCACGACGTTCGCCGTCTTGCGCGCGACCCCGGGGAGCTGGATCAACTCCGCGATCGTTCCGGGAACCTCGCCGTCGAAATCGTCGAGCAGCTTCTGCGACAGACCTCGTAGGGCTCTGGTCTTCTGCCGGAAGAACCCGGTGGCGTGGATGTCCTCTTGCAGCTCCTCCTCCGGAACCTTGAGGTAATCCTCGGGCCCCCGGTATTTCACGAAGAGGGATTCGGTGACCTCGTTGACCTTCACGTCGGTCGACTGAGCCGACAGCACGGTCGCCACCACGCATTCGAGCGGGGTCGTGAACCGGAGGGCGATCGAGGCCTCCGGATAGGCCTCCGCCAGGCCCCCGATGAGAGGCCCGATGCGTTCCGAGGCGGGAGCGTTGCGATCGACCGGCACCGGCGAAGGATACGAGAGGCGTGGCCAAGGCGGGTTTGCGCCCCGGCCGGGGGCCGGGTAGGCTACCCAAACAATCGTTCGTTTCCACACCCTTGGGGGATCCATGCAGACGGTCACCAGGCCGCGGAGCGGCCGTCGCAACGAGATGGTTTCGGCCGCCGCCGCCCTGTTCTCGACCCGCGGCTACCACGGGACGTCGATGCAGCATCTTGGTGATGCCCTCGGCCTCCAGCGTGGCTCTCTCTACGCCCATATCGGTTCGAAGGAAGAGTTGCTCTTCGACGTCGTGGACTCTGGGGCCAATCACTTCCTGGCGCGTGCCGAGAAGGTCCTCGCCTCCGACGATCCCGCGACGGTGAAGCTCGAGAAGCTCCTCGTGGGACACATCGAGACCGCCATCGAGCACCTCGATGCCGCGACGGTGTTCCTCAACGAGTGGCGCTATCTGTCGGACGAGCCTCGAGCCGCGATCCAGGCGAAGCGCGATCGTTACGAACAGATCGTGAGACTCCTGATCGAAGCCGGGATCGACACCGGTGAGTTCCGAGACGACGCCGACGTGCGCTTCGCCGCGACGCTGGTGCTGTCGGCCGGCAACTGGACCTACGCGTGGTACCGGCCCGGTGGAGAGCTGGGCCCGACGGAGATCGGACAGAAGTTCGCAGAATTGGTGCTGAGAGGACTGGAGGCCTGATGACCTACGAAGAGAAGCTCGCCAAGTTCAACGAGCACATCGAGGATGGCGGCAAGGTCGAAACCGAAGACTGGATGCCCGACGACTACCGGCGCGGCGTGCTCAAATTCATCGAGATGCACGCCAATTCCGAGATCATGGGCGCGCTACCCGAGCGCGAATGTCTCCCAGCCGCGCCTTCGTTGCGCCGCAAGATGTCACTCGCCGCGAAGATCCAGGACGAGGTCGGACACGCGCAACTCCTCTACCGCGTCGCCGAAGACCTCGGCAAGAGTCGCGAGGCGATGTATGCAGACCTGATCAACGGACGATCCAAGTTCCACAACGTCTTTCACTACCCGGTCCATCACTGGGGCGACGTCGCGCTCATCGGCTGGCTGATCGACGGTGCCGCGCTCGTCACCCAGGCCGCGCTCCTCGACTCCTCGTATGCGCCCTACACCCGGGTGCTCAAGCGGATCTGCTCGGAGGAGCAGCTGCACCTGCGTCACGGCGAGGACATCACCCTCGAGCTCGCCTCCGGAACCGATCGGCAGCGATGGATGTTCCAGGATGCCCTCGACCGCTGGTGGCTGGCGATCATCCACTTCTTCGGCCCCCGATCGAACGTCGAGAAGGACCTGCTGCTGCGCTGGAAGGTCAAGACCCGCACGAACGAGGACCTGAGGCAGGAGTTCCTCGACCGGTACGTCCCGAAGATCTACGAGCTCGGCTTCACCTTGCCGACGCCGACGCCCTTCCACGACGAGACGACGGGACACTGGTTGATCAAGGAAGACGAGATCGACTGGCAGCCGCTCGACGGGATCAAGAAGAACCAGGGCCCGGAGACGGAACGCAGACTGGCGTGGCGCAAGCAGATGTACGACGACCACCGCTGGGTGCGCGAGTCGATGGCCGAGCCCGCGATCCACGTCGCCTAACCATGGAGACCTACGAAGTCTTCAGGCGCTCGGGGCACAAGGAGCCGTTCGAGCACGCCGGTGCGGTGATCGCTCCGGATCACGACATGGCCCTGATGATGGCCAAGGAGTGCTTCGTGAGACGACGCGAGGGCGACCACCTGTGGGTCGTCAAGCGTGCCGACATCCATTCCTTCAAGGACGAGATCGATCCTCGAGATCGCGGCCGACAAGAGCTACCGGTTCGCGTCCGCATACCGCGACGTGATCCAGAAGCGCGAGAAGGCCCTGGTTCGCGCTCGGGAACTCGAGCAGAAGGCATGAGCGACGACACTGCGTTGGTCGCGCTGCTGACGGCCCTCGCCGATGACGAGCTGATCTTCGGTCACCGGCACTCGGAGTGGACCGGACATGCCCCCCACATCGAGGAGGACGTCGCGTTCTCGTCGATCGCTCAGGACGAGATCGGTCACGCCAGTGCCTACTATTCATTGATCGCCAAGCTGACGGGCGAGGCCCCCGACCAGATCGCTCTGGGCCGGGAACCCTCCGACTACCGCAATGCCGTTATCTGCGAACAACCCAACGGGAACTGGGCATTCACGCTCGTCCGCCACTGGCTCTACGACCACGCCGACGACATCCGTCTCGAGGCGCTCGAGGCCTCAGCCCACGAGGAGTTGAGCGCGATCGCGGTCAAGCTCCGCCGTGAGGAGCGCTACCACCTGATGCATGCTGACTCATGGCTACAACGGGTCTCGAACGGCCCGGTCGAAGGGCGTGCCCGCCTGGTCGATTCGATGACCGAGGCGTTCACCGACGCGATGGGCTTGTTCGAACCCATCGAACTCGAGGAGATCGCGGTCAAAGAGGGGTGGCTGCCGGTTCCATCGGCCGAGATGAAGACGCGGTTCATCGAACGAGCGACCGCAGCGCTCGATGAACTGGGACTTCCCACCGAAGTAAGGGCGATCGACGACCGCGCTGCAGAATTCGTCGCTTCGAGCTCCGGGGACCTGATCGAGAACACGCTGGAAAAGTCGCCCGGGCTAAGCGTCCGGCCTGAGCACGGCCTTGGGGGCCGGAAGGGCCTCCATTCGGCCGACTTCGAGATCCTGTGGACCGAGATGACCTCGACCTACAGAGAGAACCCGGGGGCGACGTGGTAGCTCCGGTCCGCTCCGTCGAGGACGCGCTGTGGGCCGCCCTGGCCGGCGTGCCCGATCCCGAGATCCCGGCGGTCTCGGTGCTCGACATGGGCATGATCGAGGAGCTTCACACCGAGGGAGCGCACGCTCACGTCACCGTGCTCCCCACCTTCAGTGGGTGTCCCGCCATCGGGGTGATCGTTGCCGACGTGAAGGCCGCGCTGCTCAAGGTCGACGGGATCGAGGAGGCAACTGTGGAGACCACGTTCTCGCCGCCGTGGACCACCGCCCGCATCACCGCCGAGGGGCGCAGGAAGCTCGAGGACTTCGGACTCGCTCCCCCGGCCAACGGCGATCAGGTGCTGATCACCGAGATCGGCCTCCCGAAGGTGTCGCGGTGCCCGTTCTGCGGGAGCATCAACACGCGCAACGAGAACCCGTTCGGCCCCACCCCATGCCGGGCCTTGTACTACTGCGATGACTGCCGCAACCCCTTCGAGCAATTCAAACCGGTCTGAGCCGGGAACCGCACACGATCCAGCGGCGTCCAAGGACCATGCGTGTAGCGATCGGCGTCCTTAGCCTGACGATGGTGGCCCTGGCCGCGTGCGGAGAGCCGACGGCCCCCGATCGTGCTCCGGACGCCGCTCCCACTGGTGAGGTCGTCTACGTGGCCGACATCGCCACCGTGCTCGACGACGGGACGAAGGTAGCCCTGTGTCTCGGAGGCATCATGGAATCGCTTCCGCCTCAGTGTGACGGCCCCGCCATCACCAACTGGTCGTGGGACGAGGCGTCCGATGAGGAATCAGCCTCGGGCACCACTTGGGGCACATATCAGATCACCGGCACCTATGACGGCCAGAGCTTCACCGTGACCGAGCCACCCGGACCTCCAGTGATGAGCGACGAAGACGACACAGATTTCACCGCCCCCTGCGACGAGCCCGACGGCGGGTGGGTAGCTCCCGAGCCAAGCATGACCACCGAGGACGACCGCAACGAAACGATGCAGGCGGCTCGCCGCGAACCCGACTACGCCGAGTCGTGGATCGACTACATCGATGACCCGTCGACCGAGGAAGAAGCCATCGAAGCCGACTACATCCTTGTGATGGCTTTCACCGGCGATCTCGAACGGCACGAAACTATCGTCAGGGCTACCTGGGGCGGTCCACTCTGCTTGGTACAGCACGAACGAAGCTTCAAAGAACTGAGAGAGATCCAGGATGAACTGGGCGAGTTCGGTTTTGAGACCCTCTGGTCCGACGTCGACGTCATAAGCAACACGGTCGGGGTCGGCGTTGTGGTTGCCACCCCCGAGATGCTGGCCGAACTCGAAGAGCGATACGGCGCCGGAACGGTCGAGGTCGACTCTGCTCTCCGTCCTCTCGAGTAGAACCCCATTACGCTGTGGGGATGATCGAACTCGACGACCTGCGCGCGGCCGCCCGTCGCTTGGAGGGCATCGCCCACAGGACTCCCGTACTGACCTCGAGGACGCTGAACGAGGCCGCCGGTGCTCAGGTGTTCCTCAAGGCAGAGAACCTGCAACGCGGGGGAGCCTTCAAGTTCCGAGGGGCGTACAACAAGATCTCGCAACTGGCGCCCGAAGAACTGACCCGAGGGATCGCCGCGTTCTCATCCGGCAACCATGCACAGGCCGTTGCTCTCTCGGCGCGACTGATAGGGACGAAGGCGACCATCTTGATGCCCGAGGATGCGCCGGCGTCGAAACTCGGGGCCACCCAGGGTTACGGAGCCGAGGTGATCACGTACGACCGGTACTCACAGAACAGGTCCGAGCTCGGACTAACTCTCACGGCCGAGCGCGGACTCACCCTCGTCCACCCCTACGACGATCCGGCCATCATCGCTGGCCAGGGCACGTCGGCGCTCGAGTTGCTCGAGGAGATCCCCGACCTCGAGGTTCTGTTGGTTCCCGTGGGAGGTGGGGGCCTGATCTCCGGTTGCTCCATCGCCATGCGCTCGGTCGGGCGGTCGGATGCCCAGATCATCGGGGTTGAGCCGGCAGCGGGTGACGACACGAAGCAGTCCCTGGCTGCCGGTCACCGGGTCACGATCGATGTGCCCCGCACGATCGCCGATGGGCAGCAGGTCGATGCCCCCGGCGAGATCACCTTCGAGATCATCCAGAAGAACGTCGATGACATCGATCTCGTCACCGACGCGGAGATCGTGGGCGCCATGGCGTTCCTATTCGAGCGGATGAAGATCGTGGTCGAGCCATCGGGGGCATGCGCCTTGGCGGCTCTCCTCGCCGGTCACCTCGACGGGATCGCTGGTGGCAAACGAGTAGGGGTCATCCTGTCCGGAGGCAACATCGGGATCGAACGGTTCCTCGGCTTGCTGGCCTAGCGGAGTTGCTCAGTGCGCGCCGGAGAGTTCCGGGTGCACGTCGAGAACGTCGATGAACGTATCCACGACCGTGGGATCGAACTCCTGACCCGCACCGGTGGCGAGGCGATCGAGGGCAACCTCCAGCGGGAGCGCCTTGCGGTAGGGCCGGTCGCTCGTCATCGCGTGGAACGCGTCGACGACCAGGATGATGCGGGACTCGAGGGGGATGTCGTCGCCCCTCTTCTTGTCGGGATAGCCGTGGCCGTCCCAATGCTCGTGGCAGGCGCGCACGATGGGACGGACGTCGGCGAGGCGAGCGATCGGAGCCAGGATCCGTTCCCCGAGTTCGGGGTGAGTCCTGATGATCTCCCACTCCTCGTCGTTGAGGGGGCCCGGTTTCCTGAGGATGTCGGTGGGGATACCGATCTTCCCGATGTCGTGGAACAGCGCGCCAAGTTCAAGTCGTTTGAGGCTGGGCGTGTCCATCCCCAGTTTGGTACCGACGAGTAGGGCGGTGTCGGTGATCCACCGGGCGTGGTCGGAGGTGTACTCGTCCTTGGCTTCCAGCGCGTTGGCCAGCGCTTCGACGGTGTCGAGGAACGTCTGCTCCATGTTGTCGAAGCCCAGCGCATTGTTGATCGCCAACTGAAGCTGGTTCGCGATCCCTGCAAGCAGACGCATCTTCCTCTCGGAGAATTCGTACTCGCCGAGAGCGGGAGCGGCAACCGCGATCGCCGCGTGCCGGGAGCCCTCGAGCCGCATCGGAGCGACGGCCAGCGAGGCCCGCGCAACTCCCGGATCGATCCCGATCCTCTCGGCGTCTTGGGCGTGCATGACGAACGGGAAGTCCCGGGCCAGGTACTTGTTGGCCAGGGCACCATCGAGGACCGTCGCCTCGAGGGTCGCTCTCTCGTGCTCGTTGAAGCCATGCGTCGTGGCGGCCAGTAGATCTCCGCCGGCCTTGTGCTGAAGCCAGATCGACGTGTGCGGAGCACCGAGCTGGCGAGCGGCCATCTCGACCGACCTCTCGAGCACCTCGTCGAGACCCTCGACCCGAGCGAGCTCGCTACCGAACTCGAGCAGCGCCTGGGCGATCTCGGCGGTCTCTTTCTGATCCCTGTAGACGAGCGACTTCTGCATCGCAACTGAGGCGTGTGACGCCAGCGACGCGAACAACCTCAACCGCTCTTCGGAGAAGTGCCCCGGACGCGCCTGTGGCTCCCGGGCCACGATCCAACCGAACAAGCCGTTCGCCGAGTTGAGAGGAGCGAGGGCAGAGGGGCGTAGGGGCGCATTCAGCGTGAGGAACTCCTCGACCTCCTCGGGGGTCATGAACGTGGGGCCTGACAGATGCTCCAGGAGGCTCTCTCCCTCGGCTTGTGGGATCCGCATCCGGATCACCTGCTCGCTTCTGGGGTCTCCCACGAAGCCGGAGTGCGCCGAGCAACGGAACTCGCCGGACCGCTCGTCCTGGATCCACAGCGCCGCCTGGTCAACATCGAGCAAGCGCTGAGCCATATTCGCGGTCTCGTTTCCGATCTCGTGGAACGATTCTGCCTTCGCCGCGCGGTCCGCGAACTCCAGCAGAGACCGGGCGCGCTCGGCGTCCCGACGTTGTTCCTCGTACATACGAGCGTTCTCCAGAGCGACTGACGCGTGACCGGCCAGTACCTCGAGAAGTCGAACATCATCGGCATCGAACTGGCCGACTCCGAGCTTGGACAGGGCCAAGACCCCGACCACGCGGACTCCGAAGGTGAGGGGCACACTGACGATCGAACGCGGTCCGCGAGAGTTCTCTTCTGGGATGTCGGCGAACTCGCAGTTGAAGATGTCGGGGATGAGTTGGGCTTGACCGGTTTCGAGGGTTCTCCCGACAACACCCTGGCCGGACATGAAGATGTGCTCCCATGGGTAATAACCGTCGGGAAGCTCTCCTCGCCAGGCGATCGGGATCAAGCGGTCACCTTCGGCGAGGTAGACACGACAGTCGTGATAGTCGATCAGTGTTCTGAGTTCTGAGGTGATCGCATCACCGATCTGTCTGACTCCATTCAAGCGATTCAGTTTGCCCGAGAGGCTCTGCAGCATCTTCAGGTGAGCGATCGACCTGACATCGTCGACCCTCGTTGCTCCGACGGGGCGTTCGGTCTCGCCTTCTTGGAACAGAACGGCTCTCGCCTTACCCCGCGACTTCGCGGTCATCATGGCGGCCTCGGCACAGGCCACCAGCTCGCGGGGGTTGGCCGCGTGCTGAGGTCCCTGAGCAACCCCTATCGATACCGAGACACGACCCGCGGGGTCGAAGTCGATGACGGCAAGTTGGTCGGCCAGCCGGCGTGCGAGTCCCAGGGCATCCCCTGCATCGCAGGAAGGCAGGATGGCGGCGAACTCCTCGCCCCCGATCCGGCAAGGGATATCGGACCCACGGACCAGTTTCTGGAGCACCTCACCGACGGTTTGGAGAACGTGGTCGCCCAAGCCGTGCCCGTAGATGTCGTTCACGCGCTTGAAGTCGTCGAGGTCGAACACGAGCAGGGCGATCGTGTCGCCCGCGCGACTGGCGCGGACCAGTTCGGCCTTCAACCGTTCGTGGAAGTAACGGTGGTTGTAAAGACCGGTAAGGGCGTCGGTCTGGGCCTGATGCTCGAGGGCCTCGCGGATCTCGGCGTTGTCGATCGCTAGAGCCGCAGCATCGGCGAACGAACGAGCGAGCTCGAGTTCTACCGTAGAGAAGTTGGCGTCATCTCCGATGCGATAGAGGTTCAGAGCGCCTTTGATCTTCTCGCGGGAGATCAAAGGAACGGTGATTAGCGCCTCGGGCTCGATCGGGGTGCCCGGCACTATCGACGCGCGAGGGTCGAGATGCGCTGCGTTGGTCAGAACCGGTTGACGATGCTCGACTGCCCAACCGGTGATCCCATGGCCGAAGGGCATCGATCGAGGCAAGGACCTCCTCAGCCCATTGATCACGGGCGTGAACTGGAGTCAGAAGACGGGTTGCCTCGTCTGCTTGATAGATGGTCAGAGAGTCATAGGGGACGAGCCCGTCTAGAGCCACCGCGACCTCATCGAGCAGAGAGTCAAGGCTCTGTTCGGACAGGAGGTGACCGAAAAGGCGAGCTAGTTTGCGATAGGAGTCGACAAGGGAGCGCTCGAGCGCTCCTCTCGGTTCATCGGTTCCGCTGAAGGAAGTTTGTCCTTCTCCGGGCATCCTGAGACCCATCCGGCTCCTGCCGTAGATGTGGTTATTGCCAACATCTGGGGTATCGGCGGCTCAGGGGGCGGCCTTGAGGCTGGCCGGTCGCTACAGGGGGGTACGAATGGCTCAGAATTGCCCGTACGTTCGGCCTATTTCGAACTCATAGATGAGTCGCTTCTCCGAAACCATGGCGGCCTTGTACTCCTCGAGGTCATCGGGTTCCCCCGCCAGCACCCGGTACAGCCTCAAGTTGTCCTCTACGGGGTCGTCTTCGAGGATCTTCACGGTGGTCTCGATCCCCAGCCACTGCCAGGGGGACTTCGCTAGGACGCAGAGCGTCGACCGTGGGTCCCTTCGGAGATGCCCGGTCCTCACACGATCCTGGGTCGCCGAGCTCCACAGCCTGCCGTCCACCAGACCGACCCCGATCCTGGCCACGTGAGGAGTGCCGTCCTCGGCGAGCGTGGTCTGGATGGCGCCGTGGTTCTCCTCGAGGAATGCCTTCACCCGGTCGTCCATCGATCTCCTCTCGCGTACCCTCGTTCTTTCTTCGAGCATAGGAGGACCATGGCGATAGAGGTGACCGGAGAAGCGGCCGAGATGCTGGCCCGCTCGCTCGAGCTGGGCGGCGTCGACCGCAAGACCGGCGGCGTCCGGCTTCGTGCCGCGCGCTCCCTCGGCTCGGGGGTTGCCCTGCAGGTTGAACTGGCCGAGGGACCCAGCGCCGGCGAGGACCTCATCGAGAAGGACGGTGTCCGGATCTTCCTCGACCCGACATTCGTGGAGGCCTACCCGGATGCTCTGGTGGTTCTCGACCCGGAGCACGACCGCATCGCGATCCGACCGGCAGGTAGCGACGGATGACGGTTCGCAAGCGGGTGTTCATCTCCGGCCGCGTCCAGGGAGTCTTCTTCCGAGACTCCGCCCGTCGAGTTGCGAACGAACACAACGTCGCCGGCTCGGCCCGGAACCTCCCCGACGGCCGCCTCGAGATCGTCCTCGAAGGATCCGCCGAGGAAGTAGACAGTGTGGCGACCTGGGCGAAGGACGGGCCCGAGTACGCGCAGGTCGAAGCGGTCGAGGTCATCGATGAAGTACCACACGGCCTTCAGGGTTTCACTATCGGATAGCGATCGAACTGGAACTAGTTGGTCGACACGATCTTGCCGCGCCGACCTCGCGGCCGGCCGGGCGGCGGCCGCGACTTCATCGGCGGTGTCCACGTGCGATTCCCCGGCGCACCCCCGAGCGAAATAGCCGTGGAAGGTCTTCAGATAATGGTGATGGGGACAGAGCCAATCGAGGTTGTCGAGCTTGGTGTCGCCCGGATCCCCGTTGATGTGATCGATCTCGAGATGCCGCTTGTTGCCACACCCCGGCACCGCACAGATGCGCCCACGGGCGATCAGCGAGCGCCGCACCCGGGCCGGGATCGTTCGCTCCAGCCCGGCGATCGTCTTGATGTCGGCTTCCGTCACTGACTAGGGGAGAGACGTAGGCATCCATCGCCATCGCCTGAGCGATGATCGCCGGCACCGGCCCGACTCCCTGGATCTCGCAGGTCTCGCCCTCGAGCACCTCACCCCGGACCAATGCGGCGTGGTCGACCACCACATGGATCATCGAGTCGGCGCCTCTCCCCGCCGGGGCCTCATCGCAATCACGGGAGTGCTGCGCGATTCGACCAGAGCATCGGACAGGTTGGCGTCGTCCCCGTTCCGCACTCCCTGGCGGGCGTTCTCATAACGGATCCGCTCGGCGACCGGCTTGAGCGCCGCGAGCACGGCTGCTCCCGCATCCGGAGTCAGCAACGCGTCCAGCCGGAAGGCCCCGTCTGGATCACTCCAGTGCCGCAACCGTCGACGCTTCCTGATGTCCTCATAGCGAGCCTTCTCGTCGGGAAGCGCCGCCGCGCGCACTCGAGCGCAGGTATCTCTGAGTGAGGCCAGGTCTTCCGTCGCCGCCGCCTTCAGCAGTTGCTTCTCGGCTCTTGGAGCCGCAGATGCGGCCGAAGCGACTTCCTTGACCTGTACCTCCGACAGTTTCCCGGCGCGGAAGCTCCTGTCCACCGACGGAAGCTCCTTGAGCGCCTCGGCGGTCTTGAGAACCCCGAGTGCCTGGCCCACCGATGTGCCTGTGGCCTTGGCCATCCAGTTGGCGGCGCTTCTCTCACCGGAGGAGCGCCAGGCCCCCGACTCGGCGACCTTCCGTGCTGCCAGCGCCTTGATGGCCGCGCACTTGCGCTCGAGGACCGTGGACCGTTCGAGGAGCGTCTTGGCGTCCCTGGAGTCGAGAACCTCGGGCTCCAGCTTCGCCAGAACCTCATCGATCCGGGCCTCGGCGGTATCCAGCGTTCTATCGAACATGCCCACGACACTAAGGAGGGGGTGCGACACGAGACGCCCTTTTCGCGCTCTAGGGGGGCCCAGATCGGGGGTCTTCTTGCTACTTGAGCGAGACCCAGACCGACTTCGTCTGCGTGTACGTCTCGATCGAGTGCATCCCTAGTTCGCGGCCGAAGCCGGACTGCTTGTAGCCGCCGAATGAAACCGATGGGTCGTACTGGCCCGCGGTGTTGATCCAGACGGTCCCGGCCTTGATGCCCTTCGCGACTCGGTGCGCTTTCGAGAGATCGCTGGTCCAGACCGCGGAGGCGAGTCCGTAGACGGTGTCGTTCGCGACCGCGATCGCCTCGTCCACGTCGGCGACCTCGATGACCGCCGCGACCGGACCGAAGATCTCCTCCTGGGCGATCCGCATGTCGTTCTTCACGCCGGCGAAGACGGTCGGCTGAACGAAGTAGCCGTCGCCGAGGTCTGTCGCTCGCTCTCCACCGGTTACGACCTCGGCCCCCTCGTCCTTGCCGATGTCGATGTAGCCGGTGACCCGGTCCATCTGTTCCTGCGAGACGACCGGACCCATGCCGGTGGACTCGTCGAGCCCCGGGCCCAACTTCATCGCCTGGGTCGCCTCGACCATGGAGGCGACGAACTCGTCGTGGACCGAACTCTCGACCAAGATGCGGGTGCCCGCGGTGCACACCTGACCCGAGTTGAGGAAGACGCCCATCATCGAACCCTTCGAAGCGCGCTTCAGGTTGGCGTCGGCGAACACGATGTTCGGTGACTTGCCTCCGAGCTCCAATGATGTGCGCTTCAGGTTCCCGGCCGATGCCTCGAGGATCTTGCGACCGACCTCGGTCGAGCCGGTGAACGCAACCTTGTCGACGTCCATGTGAGCCGCGAGCGCAGCGCCGGCCTCGGGGCCGAGACCGGTGACCACGTTGACGACCCCTTCGGGTACTCCTGCTTCGAGACACAGTTCACCCAGACGGATCGCAGTGAGAGGGGTCTGCTCGGCAGGCTTGAGCACCACGGTGTTGCCGCAGGCAAGCGCCGGAGCGACCTTCCAGACAGCCATCACGAGCGGGAAGTTCCACGGGATGATCCCTCCGCAGACACCTAGCGGTTCGCGGAGCGAGTAGACCAGCATGTCGTCGGCGCTCGGGTTGGTCTCGCCGAAGATCTTGGTCGGCCAGCCCGAGTAGTAGCGGAAGACCTCGCTCGCCATCCACATCTCGCCCGAGGCGACGCTTACCGGCTTCCCCGAGTCGAGCGACTCGAGTTGGGTCAGTTCGGGGATGTTGCGCTTGATGAGCTCGCCGATCTTGAACAGGACCTCGGAGCGTTTCCCGGGACGCAATCCGGTCCAGCGACGGTCCTCGAAGGCTTCGCGCGCCGCGGCGACGGCATTGTCGATATCGGCCGCGGCCCCCCTCGGGGCCTGTGTGAAGACCCGTCCGGTAGAGGGGTCGTAGACGTCGAACGTCTCCCCCGAGGCGGCCTCGACCCCGGCCCCCCCGATCAGGAGCTTCGGTCCGGACTCGACGAACTTCGTTACCTCGGGAAGCACCTCGAGCTGTGCCATGGGGTCCTCCTTGACCGTCTCATCGCGATGAATGAACTAGTTCGGTCGTCCACCCTAAAGGAGAGACGCCGCCGGCTAGTTCGACGCGAAGGCGTTGTAGGCGCCGTCGATCACCGGTCCCCAGGAGTCGTAGCTCGCTTCGAAGTCCTCCGGCGGGTTGTGCTCGGCCGACATGACCAACGAAGCACCGTCCTGCCTGATGCCCACGAACAGCTGACCGTAGAGCGGCATCGATCCCTGGGAGTCGACCCACAGAGCCTGGTAGTCGACGACCGCAGCCGAGACCATCGACCCGAACGGCTGGATCGGCGACACCGGACTGAGCTCGAGTTGGCTGTAGTTCTCCGCCGGGAGGATGTCCGTCACGATCTGGCTGAGTAGCGCACCAGCGTCGGTGGAGGGATCCTCCTGCCCGACGATCGCGTAGACCCACGATCCATTGTCATCTCCAAGAAGGACATCGATATCGCCCTCGCCGAGCACACTCCATCCGCCCGGTACGGGGATCGTGACGATGCCTCCGCCGAGGGTGACCCCGTCACCCGGAGGAGGTGGCGACGGTGCCGTCGTCTCCTGTGGGGTCGGTTCGGTCGTCTCCGACGGGGTCGGTTCGGTGTTTCCGACCGGGGTTGGGTTGAGGATGCCCGAGCCGCCTTCGCCCGGAGCGGCGACGTTCTTGTCGTCGTCACCACCGCCACTGGCCATCGCGCCGATGAGTCCGCCGATACCACCCACGACGATGACGCCGGCAACGATCATGGCGATCGTCTTCTGCTTGCCCGACTTGAAGGGTCCCCCGCCAGACGGAGGCCCTCCGGTTCCTGCGGCGGCTACGGGTGGTGGCGCCGCGGCTCCGGTCTGGGTAGCCGGCATCGGCGCGGTGGTGTCAGGGGTTGGGGTCTGGTCGCTCATGCCGCACCCCCTTCCGACGTGGAGCGGATATCTCGGCGCGCCTGGTGGGACGTCGACCGCACCGAGGTCCCGCACGCGATGCAGAAGAGCGAACCGGGTAGGAGCATGTTCTCGCACTCGGGACAGAAGGTTTCGGTCCCCGTCTCCCTGAAGGTGTGGTGGTCGCGGACGGCATCTTCGACCGCCGCTTCGAGCAGCGCGTGCTGGAGGCTTACCCGCACTCGGATCACGAGGATGCCGAGGATGACGAGACCCCAGAGAAGGCCGAGAACCTGACCGAAGGGTGCGTAGGCGAACAACCGAACGCCGAGCCAGTACACGACGTTCATCCCCGCAGCGAACGCGAAGTTCGCAACGTAGTGCCCGGTGAACCCGTCGTAACCCTCTCCCTTGCCGGAGAAAGCACCGACAGAGATGCCCGAAGCGGTCCCGTAGATCAGGGACTTCACGACCATGAGGTTCACGATCACAACGACCCACGAGGACAGACCGGCCGTGGTTCGGAACTCGCTCGACGTGAACACGGACCAGAACACGACGATCGTTTCGAACGCGGCGTAAGCCGTTCCGGCCGCAACGCCGAAGGTCAAGCCGTCGATCATGTCGTCGAACTCGGGGCGCCTGGCCAGCAAGCAACCGAAGAGGTTCTTTACGACTTCAGCGACGATAGGAAGCAGCACCGCGAAGATCAGGAGTGCAGGAACCGACAGTGTGCCGAAGCCACCTCTCGTGCCGCTACCGGCAACGAAGGTGCTGAACTCGGACTCGAATACCCACCGGAAGAAGACCAGCGACACCAATGTCGCGAGCACCCCGGTGGCGAAGAAGAGGCCCAGAACGACCGGTACGGGGGCGTCTTCCCAAAGGTTGACGTCGTAGATGTAAACCAGGTAGGCGATCGGGATCAGGAACGCGGCCGATGCGATCGCGATGGACAGGATCCCGAGGGCCGTAGCTCCCACGATGAGGAGGGCGCTGATGATCATCGCCCAGCGGTAGTTGTCGGCCGTCTCGCGGTTCGTATGCGGCATGATCGTCGAGATGAGAGCGAACTGATTGACGCCCTCGGACGACTGAACGACGTAGGAGTTGTTCCGTCCGTGCTTGGAGGAGTCGACGCGCTTCAAGGCATGACCGCACCTGTAGCAGAACTGCGCCACCTCTGGATTGGTGGTGGAGCATTCAGGGCACTGCAAACTGACCTCCTAGTTGGACCACTTATCTGGATCCCGGATAGTGAAGACTGATTACTCGCGGAGCACCTTGTCAATGACCTTGGCGAAATGACTTGGCGGACCCGTTCGGCCTCGGCCGCCGGATATAAGGCAAAGGTCATTGACAGGACCGAAGCCGGTACCGAAACTCAGCCTGTGTCACCAACCGTCTCCCGACGCGCTTTCACCTTGATCGTGGCCCTGGCGGCCATGGTCCTTCTGTCCGCGTGCGACCAGGAACCCTCCTTCGGCTCGGACGGCGGGGAGCCCCAGACGTTGATCGCGTCGACCACCTGGATCCAGAGCGCCGAGGACGCCGAGACACAGCCTCGCCTGGCGGAGCTGCAGGACGCCATCGAAGACCTGCGGTCGGCAACTTCGTCCGGCTGGGTGGGGACCCAGGACGACATCACCGGCTATCTGACCGAGCTCTCGGGGGGGCGCTACTTCGCCGACCAAGGAGCCGATTCGCTTTCCGTCGTCGAGTCGTTCCTCGATGAGTACGGAACCAGGCTTTTCGGAGTTGGGTTCGAAGGCCTCGAGTTCACCGACGAAGAGGCTCCCGACGAGAACGGCTCCAGCGTGATCCGGGCCCAGCAGGTCTTCGAAGGGATCCCCGTGCTGGACGGAACCATGATCGTCACCATCGGAGACGCCGCTAACGAACCCCGCCTGAATGCCGTCGGGGGCCGCGTCTTCGCCGATGTCGCGGTGGATACCGAGCCAACCTTCCCCCCGAATAAAGCCACGCAAGAAGCTGAACGGCTCTCCGGGGCGACCGCGCAGGGAACGCCGCGCTTGGTGATCATGCCGGGGGCCGGGGGCCAACTCGCGTGGGAGGTCGTCGTTGTCGGCGCCGACCAAGACGAGGACGAGATGACGCTTGCCGACGGCATCTACTTCATCAGCGCGACCAACGGCGACCTCTTGAACGTGCGGCCGGGCTCGGCGCATGCCCACGCGCTCCCCGCCTTCGGACCGGGGGTTGCTTCCTCGAAGTCGGGCTCAGGGAAGATCGGTTCGTTGCTCGCACAGAACCAGTCTCCCAGCGACTCGATAGTCGTAACCGGGGACAACCCGATCGGCGGCACGCTCCATGCCAACGGAGCATTGATCGAGGGTGGCCTTGTCGCCTTGATCGACACGACCGTTCCCACCTACGACCCGGCGACCGGCAACGGCGGCATCTATACGTACGATGCAGGGGGCAGCGACGACGAGTCTCAACTGCCGGGCCAGCTAGTCACCTCGAACAGCGACCGGATCGACGACCCCGAGGCGATCGCCGGGCAATCGCTGAGTCGCTACGTCTACGACTACTACGCGGAGTTGGGGCGCGCGTCGTGGGACGGTCAGGGTGGTTCGCTGATCTCCACGGTCAACTTCGGCGGCGGCGACTTCTGCAACGCCTTCTTCTCGTCTTCGCTCCAGCCGCCGCAGATGGTCTATGGGAATCCATGCGAGGCCGGTGGCGCCCCCGCCGAGATCTCCACGGTCGAGATCGATACTGCCGGTCACGAGATCACGCATGGCGTTACCGACACATCCGCGGGTCTCATCTACTCCGGACAATCGGGAGCCCTCAACGAAAGCTTCTCCGACTATTTCGGGAACGTCATCGGTAATCGCCTGAAAACGAGCGACACCGCCGAGGTGTTCGAGGGTGGCTGTACGGGGTTCACGGAGCCGACAGTGATGTGCCGGCCGAACCCCGAAGGCGGTCTGTCGCTTCGCTACATGCTGACCGGCAACACCTTCGAGGACTACCTCTACATCCTCAACTCGCCGCACCGACTCAACCTGCTCGGCGTCAACCAGGACAACGGTGGGGTTCACCTCAACTCATCGATCTGGAACAACGCGCTGTGGAGCATCCGTGCGAGGCTCGCCCAGATCGACGGCGCCAGTGGCAACGACTCCAAACTCGCAGCTGACTTCGACAAGATCGTCTACGCCGCTCTGACTCGGAAACTTGGTCCGTCGGCAGGGTTCCTGAATGCACGCACCGCGATCGAAGAAACCACGGTCGAGGCGGGGGCCGATCCTGCGATCCTGCGTGTCGTCCAGGAGACCTTCGACTTCAACAAGATCTGCGCCGGCTGCGCGGACCCGACCCCGGGTCCCGGAGTGATCGTCAGCAGCGCGCCGCAGACCCAGCTCGCACCCAGCGTCGCCGGGGATCAGATCGCGTGGCTCGACCTCAATGAAGGGGACGGCATCTTTGGATTCCCGGCACAGGCCGGCGTGGGGAAGGATCCAGCGAACCTCTCTGCAACCCCGGAAACCGCTCAGGTCGTCTTCGCCGGTAACACCGTGGTCACGCTCGAGCTCCCTGGAACGATCGCCAGGTACGAAGGAGGCGTCAAGGAGTCTGTGGACGAGATCGGTTTCTCCACGCTGGTCGCCGGGATCGGTGGCTCCGATGCCGGAGCGGCGTGGATATCGATGGAGAACGGAACGGTCAAGTTCATGGATCCCGCGGGCTCCGTGACCGCGGCCGACCTTCCGAACCTCGGCGGAGCCGAAGTTATCTCGGTTGGAACCGGTGACGGCGCCGTAGCCCTGGGCACGGATGCCGGTTCGGTCTTCGTGTGGCAGCCGGGCGGCGAGGTTGCCGAGCTCGGGGCGATGCCGGGAGCGGTGATGTCGATCGGCGCCTTCGGAGAGAACGTCATCGCGGTGGACGACACCGGGACCGCGGCCGTCTTCAACGCCTCGACCGGTTCGGTCACCGAGGTGTCACAGGACGCCATCCCCTTCGGTGCGGCGATGAACGCGGACTACGCGGTCTGGACCAACAGCCAGGGAGAACTGGGAGGGGGCGTGGCCCGCAGCGAGGGGGCCGCCTTCCCGGACACCGACCTCTACATGTACAGCTTCGCCACCGGCACGATCTACGACCTGCTCCCCCAACGGGGCCAGCAGGGCTTCCCAGCACTGTCCGGAGATCGCCTCGTGTGGCAGGACTCGGTCTTCGGCGGGGACGACATCCTCACCGCAACCATCCCTTCCGGCCTGTAAGTCGACCTCGGTAACCGACATGACCACCGAGGCCGACAGAGGCGCATCCCCCGGGCTTCGGATCGTCATCGCCGTGCTCATCGCGGCCACATCCGTGCTCGGTGCGGTGGCCGCGTGGAGGGCCTCGGTTGCCAGCAACTACGCGACCGACACCGAGCGGAAGGCCTTCGACGATGAGGTTGCCCGCGAGCGCGCCCGAGCGGCGGTACTCAACTCGCTGGACGCGACCTTCTCGAGCTACATCCGCAGCGAAGAGGAGCGGAAACGCGCCGAGGAGCTCCGTAGCAAAGCCAAGACGGTTAGCGGTTCGGGGAGAGCACAACTCCTTGCCGAGGCGGAGGCATTTGACAGTCTTGCGGACATCAACATATCGGGCATCAGGGTCGATTCCCTGCGCCCCGATGGAACCCTGGACCTCGAGAGGGCCTTCGAGATCGAGTGGAATCAGGCGCAGCGCGCGGAAGACCTTGACCCCGAACCCGACTTCATCGCGGCCGATGATGCGTTGGAGAAATCCGAGCAACTCATCGGGCTGACCGCTCTCATGATCGCGGCTGCATTCTTCCTCACCCTTGCGGAGATCTCCAAGACGCTCGCTCACCGCTTGTACTTCTTCGGGGGCACTGGTGTCGTGATGATCGCCTCGGTTCTGCTGGTTCTGGTGGAGATGGCATGACAGACTTTCTCGACTCGGTAGAGGATCTTCCAGAGGAGAGCTCCGACAGCACCAAGACGGCGGTCGCCGTGATGATCATGATCGTCACCCTGCTCGGAACCGTATTCGCATTCCTTCAATCTCAGGCCAACAACGAGGAAGCGCGCGCCGCCCGCGAAGCCCAGAACTCGTCACTCATGTCGATGGTGGCCGTGAACGAAGCCGGGCGCTCGATAGGACGCGACAACCTCGCCTACGGCCTCTGGAACGATCACGAATGGCTCCGCTACTCGTACGACCTCACCGCCTCCGTAGGTGGTCCCAGTGCGTCCTACGCCCGTCTGGTGTCGGAAGTCGAGGGCGCCGTCTCGGAGGAGCTGAAGCAGTACTCGGAGATGCTCGTGGACGAGGAATACACACTCGAGGACGGCACCTACGACTACGTCTTGTTCTACGAGAGGCTCTACGCCCCCTCCTACTCAGCCGCCGAGTACAACCAGCAGTACGCCACCCAGCGGGATGCGTGGGGAGGCAAGGCCGACGCCTTTGTGGCCGTCATCACCGTCCTCGCGGTCGCCCTCTTCCTGCTCGGCCTGTCCAGCACGATCACCCCCGCGGTGCGCAAGCAGTTCATCGTCGCCGGTGGCGTCGTTGCGGCGGTGGCCACCATCTGGGGCGTCGCGACCTATGCGAGGGGCGTGCAGGCCCCCTCGCCCAAGGCGATCGACGACTACGTGGCCGCCAACGTGGAGGTCAATACCGCCGAAGACGTCGAGGACTACGAGCGAGCGATCGCGCTGCTCGATTCGGCCATCGAGGAACGCGAGGGATACGCGAATGCCTATCTGACCCGTGGCAACGCTTACTTCGCGCTCGATTTCCTCAATCCCGATGGCCCGCAGGGCTCGAAAGAAGCACTCGCCGACTTCAACCGGGCGCTCGACTTCAACCCCGACGACTGGGTGTCGATCGGCAACGTCGGTGCGGCCCACTACTGGCTCGGGAACTACAAGGACTCCCTGGAGAAGACCGAGGAGGCGCTGGCGCTCAAGCCGGACGATCCGGTCCTGTCCCTGAACCGCGTCCACGCCCTTATCGGGATGGATCCCGAACGCGACATCTCCAAGGAGCTGGCCGATCTGCGAGAGATCTTCGTCGACCTCCCGGCGTGGCTGCGAGACGACACTCTCCTGCGCGCTTTTGAGGCCACTCAGCTGGCGATCGACTACCGACCGGAGGTTGCCGAGAAGGTAAAGGTCTACATCGAAGAGCTGCGCCGCATGCAGCACGAGATCGAAGTGTCACTCGAGACGACCGGTGAGCACACTCCGCCCGAGGTCACTTCCACGGTCGACAACATCGCTTTCGAACTCTCCCCCGACCGGACGACGATCGAGGTCACGTTCGATTACGACGGTATGTCGACAGACCAAGAGTGGATCTACCGCAGCTACGTCAACTACGTGAAGAAGAATGAGTACTCGACCGAACCCGAGCCATGGGCGTTCCAGGTCCCTTCGGGCGGCCTGATCCTCACCTTCACTGAGCCGGCGGGATTCACGTCGGGGGACATCATCCGTACCGAGGTGTTTGTCGAGGGCAACCTGCTCGACGCAGGAGAGTTCACGATCCCCTAGCGGCTGGCGGTTCGGCCCGAGTAGGAGCCGAGCACTCTCGTGAAGGTCGCGTGATCGCTCATCTCGGCCAGGGCTTCGATCACCTCTGGAGCGTCGGCCGGGGCTTCGACGTCGATGTAGATCACGTACTCCCACGGCCGGCCGGCTCGCGGGCGCGACTCGATCTTGCCGAGGTTCAGGTGCCGCTCGGAGAACGCCCCGATGCACCGGTACAGGCAGCCGGGGACGTGGCCCACGCCGAAGACCAGCGAGACCTTGTTCGGGTCCTCGAGAGCCTCCGGGTTGCGTGAGAGCGCTCCGAAGCGCGTGTAGTTGTCGGGGTAGGTCTGGATCTTCTCGGCCAGGATGTCGAGGCCGTAGAGCTCGGCGGCTCGCCTGGAGGCGATCGCCCCGGTCGTAGTGAGCTTGTCGTCCACGATGTGCTTGGCCGATCCGGCCGTGTCGTACTCGGCTCTGACCTTCACGCCCAGTGCACTCAGGAACTCCTCGGATTGAGCGATCGCCTGAGGATGGCTGATCACCTCGGTCAGGTCATCCATGTTAGTTCCCGGAAGTGACAACAGACAGTGGTCAACCCTCACGATCGTCTCGCCCACGAGATGAAGTCCATGCTTCAGGAACAGGTCGTACGTCTCGTTGATGCTGCCGGCTTGCGAGTTATCGACAGGAACCAGTCCGTAATCCACGCGCCCGACCTCGACCGCTTCGAACACCTTGCGGATCGTGCTCAGCGGCATCAGCTCGGCATCGGAGAACAACTGGAGAGCCCCTTCTTCCGAGTACGCGCCGGCTTCGCCTTGATAGGCGACCATCATCGTCATGTCCGAAGCCTAGGCCGTCCGGCGCGCGGCTCCGCGCGCTTTCATGATCCCCATGACCGAGGTTGAGACCAGCGCCTCGAACGAGGCATCGATGATGTTCTCCGAGACGCAACCGGCGTCCCATGTCGAGGTCCCATCGGTCGCCTCGATGATGACTCGCACCTTCGCGGCGGTCGCGTCGGTGGAATCGACGATCGACACCTTGTAGTCCGACAGTCTGACGTCGGCGAGTTCGGGGAACTCCCCGGACAGACAAGCGCGGAGTGCCTCGTCCAGCGCGTGGACCGGCCCAACTCCCGTCGCAGACCGCCGGACGCACGTCGTGCCAAAGCGCACCTCAACGATCGCCTGCGAATGCGACTCCTTCTCGTGCATCCGCTCGGTAACGATCTTGTAACCGCACACACTGAAGTATTGGCCGCTCGCCGAGGCGAGCGTCGTCTGGACCGATGGAGTGCTCATGCCTTGGCGCTCTCTTTCTCTAGCTCGTCAAGCATCATCTGGGTGGCTCTGATCGCTGCGGTGGGGTCGGCGGTTCCGGTGCCGGCGATGTCGGGGGCCGATCCGTGGACGGGCTCGAACATGCCGATGCACCGGGACGGCCGCGTGTTCACGTTGGGATGGAGGTTTGCGCTGGCCGCCTTACCGAGACCGCCGCCGATACCGGCCGCGAGATCGGAGAGGATGTCGCCGAAGAGGTTGTCGGTAACGATGACCTGGAAGCGTTCTCGGTTGGTGACGAGGTGGTAAGCGGCTGCGTCGACGTGCTCGTATCCGGTCTCCACGTCCGGGAACTCGCCTGCGACCTCATCGAAGACCTCACGCCAGAATCCCCCGCTGAAGGTCATCACGTTGGTCTTATGGACCAGGTGGAGCCGTTCCCCGCGCTCCGCGGCGAAGTCGAAGGCGAATCGCACGCAACGCTCCACACCCTTCCGGGTGTTGATCGAGGTTTCGGTCGCCAGATCGGCAGTCCTCTCCCCCACACCGGCGTACGGTCCCTCGGAGTTCTCCCGCACGAACGTGAGCCCGAGCTCGGGGAAGGGCCGCAGGTTGATGTAGAGATCGAGTTCTTTGCGGAGGCGCAGTATCACCCCGCGCTCCAGGACGCCGTCAGGCACCCGGGGATCTCCGACCGCACCGAACAACAACGCGTCGGAGTCCTTGATCGCCTCGAGATCGCCATCGGTGATGAGTTCGCCCGTAGACAGGTAGCGTTCCGCACCCGCATCGATCCGCACAACCTCGGTGCCCTGAGGAAGCCCGGCAAGCGCCGGCTCGATCACCTCGGGCCCGATCCCATCCCCGGGAAGAACCGCAACCTTCATGACTTCTTGCTCCTAACCCATTCCACGAGCCCGCCGGCCTTGACGATGTCCATCACGAAGTCGGGCAACTGCTCGCCCTTGAACTCCTCGCCGGTGGTCTCGTTGCGCACGACCCCCGCTTCGGCATCGATCGTGACCTCGTCGCCGTCGGAGATCGCCGCGACCGCGTCAGGACACTCGATGATCGGGAGCCCCGTATTGATCGCGTTCCGGAAGAAGATGCGCGCGTAGCTCGATGCAACGACTCCGGCAACGCCCGCCCCCTTGATCGCGACGGGCGCGTGCTCGCGGCTCGAGCCGCACCCGAAGTTCTTCCCCGCGACCAAGATGTCCCCGGGCTTCACTCGCTCGACAAACGTGGGATCGAGATCCTCGAGCGCGTGCGCGGCAAGCTCTTTCTCATCGGTCGTGGTGAGATACCGAGCCGGGATGATGACGTCGGTATCGACATTGTCTCCGTACTTGAACGCCCTACCCACGTTCGTTCTGCCGATCGTCGAGACGATCGGCTCTCGCCGTCATCCGCGAACTGACGAGCATGAGCGCGCTCATGCCAGAACCCCCGCAGCGGGAGCAGTGGTGATCTCGTCGGGGTGCACGATCTCTCCCGCGACGGCTGCGGCCATCGCTACTGCGGGGTTCGCCAGGTAGACCTGAGCGGTCGGGTCGCCCATGCGACCGACATAGTTGCGGTTGGAGGTCGAAACGCAGACCTCTCCCGGGCCGACGACGCCCATGTGCGCGCCGAGGCACGCCCCACAGGTCGGGGTCGAAACCGAAGCCCCGGCCGCAGCGAAGAGGTCCAGGAGGCCTTCGTCGTTCGCCTGCTTCCAGACGCGCTGGGTAGCGGGGATCACGGTAAGGCGCACCGTCGGTGCGATGCTCCTGTCACCGAGGACGTGAGCCGCCATCCGAAGGTCCTCGATACGCGCGTTGGTGCACGAGCCGAGGAACACCTGATCGACCTTGCGGCGCTCGACGGTCGAGACCGGGATCGACAGTGACGGCAACGATGGCTGAGCGATCATCGGTTCGACCGTGTTTAGGTCGACCTCGATCACCTTCTCGAAATGCGCGTCGTCATCCGAATGGAAGATCTCGAAGTCGTTGGGGCGGCCCATGATCTCCTGGCGCGTTCTGACGTAGTCGAGCGTGGTCTCGTCGGGCGGGACGATGCCTGACTTGGCCCCCGCCTCGATAGCCATGTTCGTCAGGGTCAGCCGGGAGTCCATCGACAGGTGCCCGATGCCCTCACCGGTGTGCTCCATCGCCATGTAAGAAGCGCCGTCGTCACCGATCCGTCCGATGACCGAGAGGATCAGATCCTTCCCCATGACCCACTCGCCGGGGGCGCCGGTGTAGACGATCTTCATCGTCTCGGGAACCTTCAGCCAGATCTCGCCGGTAGCGAAGACCGCTCCGAGGTCCGTGGAACCAACTCCGGTCGAGAAGCAGCCGAGCGCCCCGTAGGTGCAGGAGTGAGAGTCCGCTCCGATGACCACCTGTCCCGGAAGCGTGAGCGCCTCCTCGGGAAGGAGGATGTGTTCGATCCCGCCGCGACCGACCTCGAAGAAGTGCTCGATGTCGTACTCGTTCGCGAACTGACGCATCCGGGTCATGAGCTTCGCGGTCGCGATGTCCTTCGCCGGAACGAAATGCGATGCGACCAAGGCGATCTTGTGTTTGTCCCAAACGTCGGCCACGCCCATCCGGCGGAACGCGTCCGCCGCCGAAGGCGCGGTGACGTCGTTGGCCATCGCGAGATCGACCTTGCAGGTCACGATCTCGCCGGCACTCACCTCGTCCCGCCCGGCCGCCCGGGCAAGGATCTTCTCAGTGATCGTCGATGCCACTTAGACCGCCGCCTCCACCGTGCGAGCTTGGAGCCGGGAGAGACGGTTGACCGCCGAGAGGTAGGCACGGGCAGAGGCTTCGACGACGTCGGTCGATACTCCACGTCCGGTCGCCCTCCGCACGGGCGAACCTTCATCCCCGCCGGTTGCCAGCACGATCGTCACGTCACCGAGGGCGTCGATGCCGCCGGTCACGCTCGACGAGTTGAATGACTCGAGCCGGGCGTCGACGCCCGTAGCGCGCTGGATCGCGCCGCAAGCCGCATCGATCATCCCGTCGCCGATCGCGGATTCGTCGATCTCCACCTCTCCGCGTCGCAACCGAACGGTCGCGGTGGGGGCCGAGTGGGTTCCACCGGTCACCTGGAGCGAGACCATCTCGAACTCGTCGGCCTCGCTCGAAATCTCGTCGGCAACGATCGCCTCGAGGTCGATGTCGGTGATCCGGACCTTCCTCTCCGCCAGCTCCTTGAACCTGGTGAACGCGTGCTGGACGTCCTCCTTAGAGAGATGGAAGCCCAGGTCCTCGAGCGCCTTGCCGAATGCATGCCGTCCCGAGTGCTTCCCGAGCACGATGTTCGAGCCTTCCAACCCGACGTCCTTCGGATCCATGATCTCGTACGTCGTCCGCTCGACCATCACGCCGTGCTGGTGGATGCCGGCCTCGTGGGCGAACGCGTTGGCGCCGACGATCGCCTTGTTCGGTGGCACCGAGTAGCCGGTGAGCATCGAGACCATGCGCGACGTGCGGGCTATCTCACGGGTGTTGATCGCAGAATCGAACGCACCCGACGAACGGGTGCGCATCGCCATAACGACCTCTTCCAGCGAGCAGTTGCCGGCGCGCTCGCCGATGCCGTTCATCGCAACCTCGACCTGGCGGGCCCCCGCGGCCACGCCTGCTAGGGCGTTGGCGACCGCAAGCCCCAGATCATCGTGGGTGTGCACGCTCCAGATAACGTCCTCGCCGACCTCGGCGATCAGGTAGCGCAGCATGTCCCCGTACTCCTCGGGCAACGCGTAGCCGACCGTGTCGGGGAAGTTGAGCGTCGTAGCCCCGGCTCGCACCGCAGCCTTGAACACCTTGGCCACGAACTCGAGGTCGGACCTGGTCCCGTCTTCGGTCGAGAACTCGACGTCTTCGACCGATCGTCTCGCGCGTTCGACCGCGCCGATGGTCGCAGCAACGACCTCGTCGGGGGTCATGCGGAGCTTGGCCGACATGTGGATCTCGCTGGTGGCGATAAAGGTGTGGATCCTGGCCTTCTCGGCCGGGCCCACGGCTTCAGCCGCCTTGTCGATGTCGATCGCCTCGGCGCGCGCCAGGCCCGTGATGATCGGCCCCTTCACGCGGCGAGCGATCTCCTTGACCGCGGCAACCTCGCCGTCGCCATTGATCGGGAAGCCGGCCTCGATCACGTCGACGCCCAGCCGAGCCAGCTGCTCGGCGATCTCGACCTTCTCCCTCAGGTTCAGCGAGATGCCCGGGGACTGCTCCCCGTCGCGCAGTGTCGTATCGAAGATCCGAACCCCGGCTACACCGGGTACATCACCTACTTGTCCTTGCCCATCCACGACATCATCTCCCTTAGATCTTTGCCGACCTTCTCGATCGGCATGGCCGCCTGACGGCGACGCTCGGCCTGGAGAACCGGTGTGCCGGCCTTGTTCTCGAGCACGAATTCCTTGGCGAAGGCACCTGAGCGGATGTCCTCGAGGGTCTTCCGCATCGCCGCCTCAACCTCCGGTCCGATGATCACTTTGCCTCGGGTGAGGTCGCCGTACTCGGCCGTGTCGGAGATGACGTGCCGCATCTTCGTGAACCCGCCTTCGTAGAGGAGGTCGACGATCAGCTTCAACTCGTGCAGGCATTCGAAGTAGGCGATCTCGGGCTGGTAGCCGGCCTCGACCAAGGTTTCGAAGCCAGCCTGGATAAGTCGTGAAGTTCCACCGCAGAGGACCGCCTGTTCGCCGAAGAGGTCTGTCTCAGTCTCTTCGGCGAAGGTCGTTTCGATTACCCCGGCGCGCGTACAGCCGAGGGCCTGCGCGTATGCAAGAGCGGTTTCCGTCGCATCGCCGGTAGCGTCCTGGTGCACGGCGAGCAACGCGGGTGTACCGCTCCCCTCCTCGAAGGTCCGTCGCACGAGAAGCCCGGGCGCCTTCGGGGCGATCATGATGACGTCGTTCTCCTTCGGCGCGCTGATCTGCCCGAAGTGAATGTTGAAACCGTGGGCGAAGAGAAGTGCGGCGCCCGGCTTCAGGTTCGGCTCGACCGACTCGTGATACACGTCGGCGGCGTTCTGGTCGGGAACCAGCATCGCGACGAGGTCCGCATCCGAGCACGCCTCGTTGACCGTGGCCACGCTCATGCCGTCGTCCTCGGCAACCTTCCATGACGCGGAGTCCTTGCGGAGACCCACGGTCACATCAAGGCCCGAGTCCCTCATGTTCAGTGCGTGAGCGCGACCCTGCGCGCCGTAACCGATAACCGCGACACGCTTGTTCTTCAGCGCCTCGGTCGCGTCCTTCTCGTAAAACATCTTGGCTGGCATAGAAGGTTCTCTCTTTCTTGCCTAGGCGGACAGGTTGTCGATGGAAACTGGACGGAGCTTCGGGGCCTTGAGGCCCCCCCCACCGCGCCCAAGAGCCACGGTGCCGGTTCGAGCCATCTCGACGATCTCGTAGGGACGGAGGAGTTCCTCGAGGGCAGCGACCTTGTCGGGCGTGCCCGTTGCCTCAACCGTCAATGCGGTTGCGTCGACGTCGACGACCTTCGCGCGGAAGATCTCAACGATCTCGAGCACCTCGGCGCGCTTGCCGGCGTCCACGCCCACCTTGATCAGAGCGAGTTCACGCTCAACCGAGCCGTCGTGGGGAAGCTCGGCGATCCGAAGGACGCTCACCAGCTTGTGAAGTTGCTTGGTGACCTGCTCGAGCGGTTTCCCGTCCACCGAGACCACGATCGTCATGCGCGAGATCATCGGATCCTCGGTCTTGCCCACAGCAAGCGAATCGATGTTGAACCCACGCCGCGCGAACAACCCGGAGACCCGGGCGAGTGCGCCGGGCCGGTTCTCGACCAGCACAGAGATCGTGTGCGTAGTGATCCGAGACTGTTCCGTCATGCTCCCTCTCCCTCGAGAGAAGCGGCGGTATCGAAGCCACGGTGGACCTGGGTCTCGCCCACCGGCCCGAGGATAAGGTCGTCGTTCGAAGCACCGGCGGGAACCATCGGGAAGCACATCTCCTCGGCGCAGGTCCGGAAGTCGATCACGCACGGTCGATCGTCGACCGACAGGGCTTTATCGAGGGTCGCCTCGACCTCGGAGGGGTCGGAGGCTCGGAGACCAACGCCGCCGTAGGCCTCGACCAGCTTCACGTAATCGGGAACCTGCGGCAGGTGCACCTCGGAGAGGCGCTTGTCGTAGAACAGCTCCTGCCACTGCTTGACCATCCCGAGATGGCTGTTGTTGAGGATGCAGACGGTAAACGGGATCTTCTCGATCGTTGCGGTCGCCAGTTCCTGGGCGGTCATCTGGAAGCAACCATCCCCGTCGATCGCCACGACCAGCTCGTCGGGCCGACCGACCTTGGCCCCCAGTGCTGCGGGAACCGCGTAGCCCATGGTCCCGAGACCACCAGAGGTCACGAACGAGTAGGGCTTGTTGACGGGCATGATCTGCGACGCCCACATCTGGTGCTGGCCGACGCCGGTCACGACGATCGCGTCGCCTCCGGTCATCCGTCCGAGTTGATCGACGACGAACTGACCCTTGATCGGTCCGTCCTCTTCCTGCGTGTAAGAGATCGGGTACTCGCGGCTCCATGCGCGCGTCTCGGCCATCCATGGCGAGAAGTCGACGCGACCCTGGGTCGCATTGCCGTGAAGCACGACCTTCGTAAGTTCGAGGATGGTGTCCTTCGCGTCACCGACGATCGGGACATCGACCGCTCTGATCTTTCCGATCTCGGCAGGGTCAACGTCGGCGTGGATGATCTTGGCACCGGGGGCGAAGGTCGAGACCTTGCCGGTCACGCGGTCATCGAAACGGGCGCACATCGTGATCAAAAGATCGGATCGCTGCATCGCAGTGACCGCCGCATAGTTTCCGTGCATCCCCGGCATCCCAAGACACAGTGGGTGATCGTCGGGGAACGCACCGCGCGCCATGAGTGTCGTGACGACCGGCGCACCGATCGCCTCGGCCAGCGCGATCAGCTCGGCGGCGGCACGAGCCTTGAGGACACCGCCACCGACGTAGAGCACGGGGCGCTCGGCCCCACGGATCAGGTCGGCGGCCGCTTTGATCTGCTTGCGGTTCGGTTTCAACGTCGGGCGGTAGCCGGGGAGATTGATCGTCTCCGGCCACGAGAACGAGGTTGCTGCCTGCAAGACGTCTTTGGGGATATCGACGAGCACCGGACCAGGGCGGCCCGTCGAGGCGATGTGGAACGCCTCGGCGATCGTCTCGGGGATCTCATCGGGGTCCATCACCTTGTAGTTGTGCTTGGTGATGGGCAACGTGATCCCGGTGATGTCCGCCTCCTGGAACGCGTCCATGCCGATCACGGGTCGGGGAACCTGTCCGGTGATAGCAACCATCGGCACGGAGTCCATGTACGCGTCGGCGATCGGGGTTACAAGGTTGGTCGCGCCGGGTCCGGACGTTGCCATGCAAACACCGGGCCTGCCGGTCACATGCCCGTAGCCGGAGGCGGCGTGACCGGCTCCCTGCTCGTGGCGCATGAGAACGTGACGGATCGGGGAGTCAAGGAGTGGGTCGTACGCAGGGAGGATCGCTCCGCCCGGGATACCGAACACCACGTCAACGCCGGCGGCCTCGAGTGACTTGATCAGCGAGCTCGCACCATTCATCAGCGTCGCGTCCTTCTCTTCTGGATCCTGACCAACTTCATGTCTTCTCTCCCCCTAGCCGTGAGCCGCGGCGCGGTCATCGCGCCGGACCTTGTACTTGTAGGCCGCCAGACGGAAAGCGGCGTGCTCGAAGGCGCGAGGTGACTCGTCCCGGCGCTGCATCGCCATCTCCGCGGATTCGACCGGTCCCGCCATGAACGAGTCCTCGGCAGAGAAATACCGGGCGAACCAGGCGCGATCGCCGTCGTTGTCCATCTCCAGTGCGACCTGCCCGGGGGCCTGCCATTCGGCGGTTCCGATGTAATCGCCGTTCTCGATGTGGAACTTCATCTCATTTCCTCCTCTTGTTCTGCGTCCCGCCGAGGCGGCCCGCTTCTGCGTCTCCTGCCGCTCAATGGGGCGGCTCGTGTTGTTCTTGGTATTTCGGTTCTTGGGGCTCTGCGTGTGAGGGCACCACCTCTCGGATCTCGGGGAACGAAAAAACCCCCCGGGGACCGGAGGGTTCAGGCGCACGCTCGCCGACCAGGGGTCGGGAGGGCGCGCCTAGGTAATAAGTACGAGGACGTTGCGGAAACTGCTGATCGTCGCCTGTGTGCTGCTGTA
Organism: uncultured Actinomycetes bacterium; assembly: GCA_963826105.1. Taxonomy (GTDB): domain Bacteria; phylum Actinomycetota; class CADDZG01; order CADDZG01; family WHSQ01; genus WHTI01. The sequence continues at coordinate 185,789 of CAWGWA010000008.1, forward strand.
GTTCGCCATGTCGATCTCTTCCATCTGGTTGGGCTGCGAACCCCGGCGACGCTGCAGGGGCGTGGTGAAGAGGAAGTATCGACCAGAAACCCCCAGCAGTCAAGGCCACATGTGGCCACGGCAGCAGGGCGAAACCAGGTCAAGCTCTCGGACGTGGGCGTACTCGTGAGTCCTGAACCCTCAGCCAGGTCAAGTAATCGCCACCCGAGCCGATGACAATGTGTCGGTCACTTCTGATCGGTCTAGCGAGCCAACGCCTGGGAGGAGAGCACTTGAAGAAAAGGGCGGCTCTCCTGTATCTCGCGCCGGCCCTGTTCGCCGCGATCGCGTTCAGTCCGATCAGCCGGGTCTCCCTGGGCATCAAGGTGGGGTTCATGCCGGCGCTATTCTCCGCGATCCTGTTAACCGAACTCATCGCCGGGTACCTCCTGTGGCAGAAGTACCTGGCTCGGGGTGAGATTGCCCTTCTTGGACTGAGCCTCACATATCAGTTCACGGGTCTCCTTCTCATCCCGAATGGGCTGACGAACCCGCTCGGCCTCCACCTCACCGGAGCGTTCGGGGGCACATCGTCAACGACGGCATGGCTCTGGATCGTCTGGCACCTCGCCTTCCCTCTTGGACTCGCGGTGTCCCTTTCCTCGTGGTCGGAGAGCGTCGAGCGCTACGTCAGCGCGAATCGCACGAAGGTGGGTCGCTTGGGGGTGGCATCCGTAGTCTTCATGACCGTGATGATCAGCACCATCCTGAGCAAGTGGCTGGACACCGTTCCCGGACTCGGCGGCACCCTCAGCTTCGAACGCATGACGCGCACGTTCGGTCCTTTCGTGGTGATCGTCGGCCTTCTGGCCTTCGTCGTCGTGGTCAAGAGAAGCGACGCGGGACGGCGTCTCGAACGGTGGATCGTCATCGCCGCCGCGGCGACCTTGGCTGATGCGGTCCTTACGGTCGGAGGACAGGACCGGTTCACCGTCGGATGGTACGCAGGACGAGGGCTCTCACTGGCGGCCACCGGTGTGGTGCTGATCGCCTTGGTTCGCGAGATCGGGAGGATCTATCGGGAAACGCTGATCTCGAACCGTCAGCTCAAGGAACTGAACGAGAAGGACTCCCTCACCGGTGTCTTCTCGCGCAGGGCGATCCTTGATCAGGCCGACGAGCTGATCTCAGGCACCGCGAGACTCTCGCTCGCGGTTCTCGACCTCGACAACTTCAAGGAGATCAACGACTCGTACGGGCATTCTGTCGGGGATGAGGTCCTCGTCTGGGTCGCCGAACGGATGACCGGTTGTCTGAGGACGGGCGACGCGGTCGGTCGACTCGGTGGCGAGGAGTTCGTCATCCTCTTCCCGGGCGCCGGCTCCGAGGCGGCGACGCGAGCAGGAGAGCGTATCCGCAGAGCGATCTCCGACAGCTCGATCGCAACGGCTGCCGGACGCGTCCGAGTGACCGCGAGCGTCGGTATCGCAACCCAGCGCTCTGGGGATCAGATCTCCTCAACGCTTCTCGGCCGCGCCGACCAGCAGATGTACGCCGCAAAAGCTGCCGGTCGGAACAGGGTCATGTCATCGCCCGACGACAAGGCTCTGGCTACCCCATCGTCGGGCTGATGGCTAGCTACCCGCTCGAGAGTCGCATCTAGCGACCGCGATTAGGTTGTCTGGATGGACGCAAGCGATTGGGATGTCCGTTACTCAGAGACAGAGCTGGCGTGGGGGGCCGAGCCAAACCGCTTCCTGGCCCCCGAGATCGCCGGCCTCGAACCCGGCCGGGCGCTCGATCTGGCCACGGGCGAGGGCCGGAACGCCATATGGCTTGCTCAACAGGGATGGGCCGTAACTGCGGTCGATTTCTCCTCTGTCGGCATCGACAAAGCCCGGCGCATCGCCGCGGAACGCAAGGTCGACATCACCTGGATCGTCGACGACGTGGTCACGTTCGAGGTCGAACCCGGGGCCTTCGATCTCGTGATCGTCTTCTATCTCCATCTGATCCCGGCCGACATGAAGGCCGCGATCGCCCACGCGACCGCAGCCCTGAGCCCGGGCGGGACCTTGCTCGTCGTCGGTCACGACCGAGCCAATCTCGCCTCGGGCGTGGGCGGTCCGCAGGACCCTGCGATCCTCCATGATGCCGACGAGCTCGCCGTGGAACTCGAGGACCTGGTGATCGAAAAGGCACTTAGGGTCACTCGACCGGTAGAAGGAGCAGACCGTGACGCGATCGACACCCTGGTGAAAGCGGTCAAGCTCTAGTCCGGCAAGTCATGTCCCTTTCCGAGTGATTGATGCTGGCAGTAAGGTCCGGACATGAGCGATCCGTACACCACCCCCAGCGATCCTTCCAAGCGCAAGAGCGCAGCCCTGACCGACGGTGCCGACCGGGCGCCGGGGAGGGCGATGCTGAAGGCCGTCGGTTACACCGACGACGACCTTGCGAAGCCGCTGATCGGCGTGGCTACCACCTGGATCGAGACGATGCCGTGCAACCTCAACCAGCGTGAGCTAGCGGTCAAGGTCAAGCAGGGCATCCGCGCTGCCGGTGGAACACCGGTCGAGTTCAACACGATCTCGGTGTCCGATGGCGTGTCGATGGGGACCGAGGGCATGCGCGCGTCGCTCGTCAGCCGCGAGGTGATCGCCGACTCGATCGAACTCGTGACGCGCGGTCATCTCTTCGATGGACTCGTTTGTCTCGTCGGTTGCGACAAGACGATCCCCGCGGCGATCATGGCTCTGTGCAGGCTCGATCTCCCGGGGCTCGTCCTCTACAACGGATCGATCGCGCCGGGCCGGTGGCGAGGCCGGGACGTCACCGTCCAGGACGTCTTCGAAGCGGTCGGGCAGCACGCCGCGGGGACGTTGTCGTCGGAGGACCTGCACGATCTCGAGAACAAGGCGTGTCCGGGTGCCGGCGCCTGCGGGGGTCAGTTCACCGCCAACACGATGGCGATGGCGGCCGATTTCCTCGGCATCAGTCCCCCGGTTCTTTCAGGTATCCCGGCGACCGACGGCTCCAAGCCTGCCGCGGCCGAGGATGCCGGGAAGATGGCGGTCGAGATGGTCAAGGCCGACCGCCGCACCTCTTCGATCATCACTAAGGACGCGATCGAGAACGCGATCGCTTCGGTCGCCGCATCGGGAGGGTCTACCAACGGTGTCCTTCACCTGCTCGCGATCGCGCGCGAGATGGGCATCGAACTCTCGATCGACGATTTTGGAGCCATCGCCGATCGCACGCCGACCATCGCCGACCTCAAACCCGGCGGTCGCTACGTCGCCACCGACCTGCACCGCGCCGGCGGCTCCGCTCTCGTGATGCGCGAGCTGAAGAAGGCGGGCCTGCTCCACGCCGACGCCATGACGGTCGACGGCCGCACGATCGGCGAGGTCGCCGACGCGGTCAAGGAGACCAAGGGTCAGGACGTCGTTCTCCCGATCGAAGCGCCGCTGAAACCGACGGGGGGCCTGGCGATCCTCCGCGGGAACCTCTCCCCCGAGGGATGCGTGGTGAAGCTCTCCGGCCACGAGCGCAGGTTCCATCGCGGTCCGGCCCGGGTCTTCGATTCCGAGGAATCCTGCTTCGAGGCGGTTCAGAAGCAGACCCTGAACGAGGACGACGTCATCGTCATCCGCTATGAAGGGCCGTCCGGCGGTCCGGGGATGCGCGAGATGCTCGGAGTTACCGCAGCCATCGTCGGCCAGGGTCTGGGAGACAAGGTCGCACTCATCACCGACGGACGTTTCTCGGGCGCGACCCACGGACTGATGGTCGGACACATCGCACCCGAAGCCGCGCGCGGGGGCCCGGTCGCTGCGCTGAAGGATGGTGACGTGATCGAGATCGACGTCGACGGTGCGCGAGCTCAGGGTCGTCCTGGAAGACGACGAGATCGCCAAGCGCCTCGCCGACTGGACCGCCCCGGCCCCTCGCTACGCAACCGGGGTGTTCGCCAAGTACGCCGCCTCGGTATCGTCCGCGTCCGAAGGAGCGATCACTTCCCCAACTGAACGCTGAGGCCCGGGCGGAAGTCTGCCCAGGAAATCGACTCAAAAAGGGCGCGATCCGACTTGCATCATGGGGCGATATGCCCTACTATCGAACGTATGTTCGCTATGCGAGTAGAGGACGAGCAGGACAGGGCGTGGCTCGAGCTCGAGGACCGCATGACCGCCCACCAGGGCGAGATCAACGCCGCCACGGCGGCCCAGGTCGATCTGATCGCCGAGCACCTCGAGGCCGGCTATTGGACCCGCCACGACGGGATCGTTAGCCCGACTGCGTTCCTCACCTGGAAGCTGGGACTGACCCCGCACGAGGCCAACCGGATGCTCGAGGTCGCGGTGGGGCTCAAGGAGTTGCCACTGATCCGAAAGGCGTTCGGGGAGGGCCGGCTGTCGCTCCAGCAGGTCGGGATCCTGGTTTCGATAGCCGAGCCCGAGGTCGAGGCTCGCCTGCTCGAGAACGCGCTGGGGCTCTCGGGGGCCCAGCTCGCCCGCTTTGCCAGCCACTACCGCAAGGCCCTGCGGACCGAGGGGGACACCGCCCACAAGGAGAGGTTCCTGGCTACCGCCCACCGGGGCGACGGGTCGTGGACCATCAACGGACGGTTGTCTTCCAGCTCAGGGTGCGCTGATCGACAAGGCGCTCGAGGCTGCTTTGGGTGAGCTGGTGGAGGAAGAGGACCGGGGTCTCGATGATTCGGCCGACGATCCCTTCGGGGCGCGCCTCGCCGATTGCCTGTCGCATGTCGCCGAGACGTTCATGTCAGGTGGCGATGGGGTCCGTAAGAACCACGAGCGTCATCTCGTGACCCTGCACGTCGATCTGAAGGACCTCCTCTCGGGTGAGGGAGTGGCGAAGATCAGCGGCGGCGGCATCACCGGGATCGAGACCGTCAAGAAGCTGCTCTCAGAGGGGTCTTCCTTGGTCGAGATGATCCATCACGACACCAACATCCTCACGGTCTCGGACAGGAGGAGGGCCAACACCGCCCTCAAGCGGGCGATCGCGGCGCGCGATCATTGCTGTGCGTTCCCCGGATGCGCCCGGACCGCCTATCTCGAGAACCACCACTACAGATGGGTGGTCGAGGGCGGGACGACAGAGTTGATGAACGAGTGGCCGTTCTGCTGGAGCCATCACCGGTTGTTCCACGATCGGGTGGTCACGATCGAGAAGACCGCCTCCGGCGAGCTCGTGTTCCGGGATCACCGCGGCAAGGTCATCGAACGAGGGCCGATCACCGCGAGCGGGGACGGGATCGAGAAGGTCAACCGCGAGCGCGGGGTCGAGATAAGCCCGGAGACGTGTCTTCCGGATTGGGGCGGTGAGTTGGGCGATCTCGCCTACGTCGCCGATCTCGCGTTGCGGGATCGTTATCCCGTGCTCAGAGAGGCGGGGGTCATCGAGCCGGACCAGTCGGACGAAGAATGGTCGCCCTCAGAGCGCGACGGCCCGGACCCCTAACCCCGACCAGACCTACCTATCTGCGTCGCCCAGTGGCGGGTGAAGTTCTGGGTGAACGCGCTGCAGCCATTCTTGTTCGGCCTTGCCGAGTTCGGTTCGTGATGGTTCGCCGAACCACAGCTCGCGCATGATGGCCTGCCAGTTCGCGGTGGCTTCGAGACGACCGATGATCGAACCGAGTCCGAACGACATTCGGTTGAACGTCACCATGACCGCGGGGATGCCGACCTTGCGCAGCGCCTTGAATGCTTCGGAGCGCGGATCGAATCCCGCCTGACCGATCTTGCCGACCAGTGGAGGATCGACGCGGAAAGGTGCGTCCACCAGGATGGGAGCGTTTAGCGCCTTCATGTGTTCCCACACCGCCTCGACTTCCGGGGTGCGAGGCGTGAGGATGCCGAGCCCCTCGAGTGCGGCACGCCCGCGATCCTTGTCGTCGTGGATGAGAGCCTGGGCGGTCTCCAGGAGGAGCTTCAGCGTGCCGGGGTCGATCGCCCTCACCAGACCGAAGTCGAGGAACGCGACCTTGCCGTCATCCATGAGCAGGTAGTTGCCGGGGTGCGGGTCGGCCGAGAACAACAGGAAGCGGTTGAGGCTCCCGTAGAAGAAGCGAAATAGTTTCTCGGCCAGAGCGTCCTTGTCGGCCTGGTCCCAGTTCATCGAGTCCATGAACGGAGAACCGTCGACGAACTCCTGGGTGATCACGCGCGTCTTGCAGAACTCTGGGAACACCTTGGGGACGAATGCGAACGGGTGGTCGGCGAACATCTCGGCGAACTTCGCCTGGTTGGTTGCCTCGCGCCGGTAGTCGAGTTCCTCGAGCACCCTTTCCTTCACCTCTGTGGCGATCTCCTTCGGATCGAGGTTGGGGGCGATGGCCACCGCCAACTTGGTCATCGCGGAGACATTCTTGATGTCGGCACGGACGGCGTCGTCGACCCCGGGGTATTGCACCTTGACGGCGACAGACTCTCCGGTATGCAGCACAGCTCGATGGACCTGGCCGATAGAGGCCGATGCGATCGGCTCATCGGTGAACTCGGCGAACAGCTCGTCCGGCCCCTCGCCGAACTCTTCCTCGATCACCATCCTGGAGGCGGCCGGATCCATCGGCGGGGCTGAGTTCTGGAGCATCGTCAGGGCGTCGCGGTAGGTCGCCAGGTACTCGCCCTCGGCGGCGAACTCGTAGAAGGACGCGAGCTGCCCAAGCTTCATCGCCGCGCCCTTCATCTCCCCAAGCATCTGGACCAGTTGCTGGGCGGTCTGCTTGTGAAATCCGTCGAGGAACTCCTGAGCCCGCTGCGGCTGGGCGAACGACTTGGCCCGGGTACCGACGAAACGAGCGGCCGACTTCCCCGTCTGCCCTGCCAGCCGGGACCCTCGTTGCAACCAGCCGGTCGGGATCACTTTCTGATCCCGTGAGGCTCGCTTCGGGGCGTCGTCCTTGTCGTCGGGCATGTCGGCACCCTACCCAAGCCTTCCACCTACCCATCCGGGCCCACGAGGCCCGTTCTGCTACGCTTTCCCGAACGACGCAAGGGGTGTAGGCGATGGATGAGCACCTTACGGAGCCGTTCCAGCCTTACGAAGGCACCACCACCGACGACGCCTTCGACTATGGCTACGACGAACCAGAACCCCGCAAGCCGGGGGGAGACATCCTTTGGGGCCGTGTCGCGGTCCTCGGCGCCGTCGTCCTCTTCGCCTTCCTGATCGGACGCTCCACGGCCGGTGGTGGCGTCTCCACCGCTCAGTTCGAAGAGGCCAGAGCCGCCACGACGGCCGCCAACGAGAGGATCGATGAGCTCGAGGCGGAGATCGTCGCCCTCGAGACCCAACTCAATGCCGAGGAGAACGCGGGAACCGGCAACCAAGGGGACGGCAGTAACTCCGGCGACGGCGAGAACGAAGGCGAAAACACCTCCGACGTAGAGACCTACGTCGTTGCTTCCGGAGACACGCTGCAGACCATCGCGGAGGAGTTCTACGGCGACGCCTCTCTCGATGACTTCCTCGCCGAGCACAACGGCATCAGCGACCCCACCTCTCTTCAGGTCGGCCAGACACTCGAGATCCCGCCGAAGCCGGAGTAGAACGACCCCGGTTACATCCAACGGAGCTTGGGAATGCTCGCTCCGCTCATCCACGACCTGGGAGGACTCAGAACATGCTCGAGCTAGCTTCCGTGCTCGCCGCCAAAGGCGACATCGACTTCCATCTCACCGTGCGAGGCGTGCTCACGCTCGGCGCCGGCATCCTGATCCTCGCGGTGCCGAAGGCCCTCAATTACATCGTCGCCGTCTACTTGATCCTCATCGGACTCGGCATCCTCTTCGACGTAAAAGGGTTCTGACCGTTTGCCGGACACCCGTATCGGGTAACCCTAGCTAGCAGCCGCGAAACAGAAGCAAGCGGCCGACCGGGCTCCATTCAAGAGCCAGAGCTAGTGAACGCTGGAGGTTCTTTCCCGTGGACAACATGGAAAAGGTCAAGAACCGCGCCCTTGAGATCGGCGTCTATCTGCCGCTCGGGGCTTACTCGAAGATCAGGGAAAGCGTTGGCGACATCGACGCCGATCGCATCAAGAAGAGGTATCAGGGTTTCGTTCGTCGAGGTGAGGATCGGATCCGCCCCGCGGGGCGAAAGGTGACCATGCCTCGCGTGGCAGCGCCGGCCGACGCAAAGCTGCTTCCGATCTCTGGTTACGACCAGCTGACCGTGGGTGAGATCCGCGCCCGTCTCAACGGACTCACGCAGACCCACCTCGCCAAGGTCTACAAGTACGAGCGCGCGAACCAGAACCGCTCGAGCGTGCTCGAGACGATCGGAGCGAAGTTCGTAGAGCTTCCGATGCCGACCTACGACGCACTAACCGTGGATGAGATCGGCGGTCGACTCGACGGACTCACCGAGCGGGAGCTCACTTCGCTTCGACGCTACGAGGCCGATACGAAGGGCCGGGCGACGATCCTCGAACGCATGGACGCAAAGCTCGCTTAGCAGATCGTTCAGGCGCGCTGACAGCGGGGACAGAAGGTCGTGCCCCGGCCCCCCAGGACGTACTTCTTCATCGCGGTGCTGCAACGGGGGCATGGTTTGCCCTCCTGTCCGTACGCTACGAGGAACGATGCGTTCCTCCCGGACTCGCCGTTGACCATCCGGTAGTCGCGGAATGTCGTTCCCTCGCGCTCGATCGCATCGGCGAGAACGGTGCGGATCGCGTCGTGGAGCACGAGCGCACGCGCTCGTCCCACGCGCCGCGACGATGGGTGTATCCGAGCGATCCACAGCGCCTCGTCGGCGTAGATGTTTCCGACGCCGGCGACCGGCTTCTGCGACAGCAGGAAGGGCTTGATCGGAGCTTTGGTCCCGGCAACAACCTTTGCGAAACGATCGGGATCGAACTCGTCGGTGAGGGGTTCGGGGCCGAGTGCGGCCAGCGTCGGGATCGCGGTGTAGTCACCCGCAGTTACAACCGCAAGCCGACCGAACCGCCGTGGGTCGCGGAACGCGAGGACGCGACCGTCGTCGAGCCACAGCTTCGCCCGCACGTAGGGATCGTCGTGGTCGAAGTGGAAGGCCCCGGTCATCCCGAGATGCATGATCAGCTCGAGCCCCCGGTCGAGCGGCGCGATGAGGAACTTCCCCTTACGACCGACCCGGGCGATCGTCCGGCCCTCGATCAACCCGACATCCACGAACTGCCGCGGCATGCTCGGCAGCGCATCCCACCAGGCTTCCTCGACGCGCCTGCCGCTCAGCTCGGGGTCGAGCTGACGGCGAACCGATTCGACTTCGGGGAGCTCGGGCATCCCCCCAGCCTAGAAGCCCGGGTAACGTTGTGCGCCATGGCCCAGCACGAGATCGACAAGGACAAGCTTCCGTACGCGCTCGACAAGCTGCCTCGCAAGGAGCCGATCGAGGCGACAGACTTCTTCGCTCTCGATCTTCGGACCGGGAGGGTCACGGACGTCGAGGAGTTCCCCGAGGCCCGCAAGCCCGCGTGGAAGATCACGGTCGACTTCGGCCCTCAGGTGGGCACGCTCCGATCGAGCGCCCAGATCACGAACTACTCGAAGGACGACCTCGTGGGACGGATGGTGGTGGGAGCGATCAACCTCGGTACCAAGCGGATCGCCGGGTTCGTGAGTGAGTTCCTCGTGCTTGGAGCCCTCGATCCCGACGGAGCCGTTCGGTTGCTCGGCCTCGAAGACGGGGTCGAGCCGGGAGCACCGGTCGCGTGAGCGGGTCCTCCTAGATCGCAGGAGCGACCGGCGGATCGGGGATGCTCACGCGATAGAACTCTGCCCGGGTCGATTGACGTGCGGTGATCGCCCGGACCACGAGGATCGCAAGAACCGCGGCGGCCAGGATCAGAACGTTCGAGACGGCCGAGAGCTGGAGACCCGAACGGAGTCCCTCGAGGTCATCGGCGCTCCCGATCTGCCCGGATGCGAAGCGCGACAGGATCATGCCCCCGATCCATGTAGCCCACCACAGTGGCACCAGCGGGGAGAGGGACCTGGTCTTCCACTCCTCACCGATCTCCGGCGAGACCGATTGGTCCGTAGCCCTCCAGACGACCGCAGTCATCCGTACCGGCACAAACAGGTTGGCGACCGGGATCAGCCAGCCCCCGACGTTCCACCACTCGTCGAACGGTAGCCCACGTGCATCCCAATTGCGGATGTTCATCTCGGCACGCCGGAACCACAAGATGAAGACGAGGGCCGTGACGATCAGCAGGATGAGCTGGAACCGCGCCACCTGGACCCTCGTGACATCGGCCGCTTCGATCCGTGAAGGTGCACTCAGATCACCGCCGAGAGCCTCGGTGACGATCGACGATTCCTTCATGGTCATGAGGATGCCGAGCGCGGCAGCGGCAGCGCTGGCGGCGAGCGCCGTCACGGCCCACCTCGATCGCTGCAGGAGCGCGGTCGCGCCCGAATCATTCATCCATCACTCCCTAGGGTCTCGGACCGGACTCTCGTCCGGAGGCCGTAGCTTAATCTGAGCCGGCGGCCTGATGCCCACCCTGAGTATCCAGACATACCGGACAGCCCGGAAGGAGTACGACCGATGAGCATCGTCATCCCGGATCGGAAGAGGGCGCTCGGATCCGTCCATGCCGCCACCGGCCGGTTCACGGCCCTCTTGAGGGATGCCGATCCGTCGCGGATCGCGGTCGGGAAATGGACCACCGGCGAGCTGGCGACGCACGTTTCGCTGATCTTCAGGATGTACCCGCCTCTCATTCGGGGGGAGGCCTCACCGATAAAGGACCAACTTGCGATGGCTGCCTTTTGGGACGAAGCTCTGGCCGAGGACACCTTGCGCGACCCATCGGAGTCCGCCGACCGGATCGAACTGGCCCTCAAGGAATTCGCGTCCTTGGTCAACGCCGAGAACTGGGAACAGTCGGTCACGTGGCACGGCGGCAAGCAGATCCCGGTGTACTCCCTCGCTTCGATCCTGGTCAGCGAATGTCTGCTGCACGGTCGCGACCTGGCTCAGGTGGAGGGCAAGTCCTGGTCGATCGGGCGGGACGATGCCAACCTGATCTTCGATGGACACATCCCGATCCTGCGCCACTTCGTAAACCGCGAAGCGATCGCCGGCATGGATGCCTGCTATGAGGTCCGGCTGCGAGGAGGCTCGACCGCGTACTTCCAGATCGCGAACGGGGACATCGAGATCCTGGAGGCTCCCACGAGACCGGTCGACTGCCGGATCTCGGCCGATCCCGTGTCCTACCTCCTGGTCGGATACGGGCGGGTCGGTCAGTGGGGGCCGGTCCTCACCGGCAAGATCGTTGCCTTCGGCCGCAAGCCGTGGCTGGGATTCAAGCTCGCCTCCCTCTTCCACTCCCCATGAATCCAACCTCGGGAGTTCTAGAAGAGGCGTGGGCCCTATACAAGAGCCACTGGCAGAGGTTCGTGATCCTGGCGCTGGCCGTTTATGTGGTCGTTGGCCTGATCACTGCGGTGCTGATCTCGAGCGCGGAGGTCTGGGGCGCACTACTGGCGACGGTCGTCTCGCTGGTCAGCGTCTTCCTCCTGCAGGGTGCGTTCGTACACGCGGTGCTCGACGTGCGCGACGGGCGGGTGGACATGACCGTGGGAGAGACGCTGGCGAAAGCGCGGCCGTACCTCGGCTCGATCGCCGGCGCCTCGCTCCTCGCCGGCCTTGGCATCGCCGTGGGATTGATCCTGCTGCTCGTTCCCGGCTTCTACCTGTTGACGATCTGGGTATTGATCGTTCCGGTCATCGTCCTCGAGAACAAGAGTGCACTCGATTCGTTCGCCCGGAGCAGGGAGATCGTCACCGGGTACGGCTGGAATGTCTTCGGCCTGATCGTGCTCACATTCCTGATCCAGATCGTGGTCGGGATCGTGATCGGGTTGCTCGCGGTGTCGCTCCCGGAGACCAGCGGAAGGTTCGTCTCCGACCTCCTCAGCGGGGCGATCGCGGCCCCCTTCGTGGCGATCACCTGGGTCGTCCTCTACTTCCGACTCGTGAACAAAGGGGACCCGAGCCGGTAATCTCTTCTCCATGACAACTCCTGCAGCAACCTCATCGCGCGCCGAAGAAGAGACTTGGGACCTGGAACCTTTGGTCCATAACAAGGGAGCCGAGGGGGTCGATGAGCTGATCGCTCGGGCCGACGTCCTTACCGACGAACTCCAATCCGCCCGCGGCAAGGTCGAAACCTTCGGCGAAGGCGACCTGAGATCGTTCATGGAGAAGTCAGCGGAACTGGCGGACGTGCTCGGGCGAGCCGGGTCGTACGCCGCCCTCCGGTTCGCCGCCGATATGACGGACCCAACTCACGGCGCCCTGATGCAGTCCGTTGAGGAACGCAGCACCGCGATCGCCACCAAGCTCCTCTTCTTCGAGTTGGAATGGGCGAAGCTCTCCGATGAGAGGGTCGACGAGCTCCTGGCGGCCGACGGGCTTGAGTTCTGTCGCCACCACCTCCGCTCCGTTCGTCGGTACCGCGACTATCTCTTGAGCGAGCCCGAGGAGAAGATCCTGACCGAGAAGTCGGTGACAGGATCGTCGGCGTGGAACCGGCTGTTCAGCGAGCTGTCGTC
>CAWGWA010000009.1:0-28934 GCA_963826105.1 uncultured Actinomycetes bacterium
TCGTGCTCGTTCACCGAGCATCGCCGTTCGTTCCTCGAGCTTGTCCTTGTGGAACGGCGAGGCGTTGATGTTGATGACGATCTGAGCGCCGGCATCCCCTTGCGAGATGACCGGGCCGGGATCGAACCAGGCGTCCTCGCAGACGCAAACCCCGAGGATCGCGGTCGGTGTCTCGATCAAGGTGTGTCCTCTCCCCGGCTCGAAGTACCGCTTCTCGTCGAAGACCCCGTAGTTGGGCAGGAGGTGCTTGTGGTACGTCGCGACCACTTCGCCGCCGAAGCACATCCCGGCGGCGTTGAAGAGATGGTCGTTTCTCCGATCGACGAACCCCACGACGGTCAGGATGTCGCTCGAGGCAGCCGCGACCTTTTCGAGGGCGGCGAGATTGGCATTCACGAACGATCGCTTCAGAACGAGGTCCTCCGGCGGATACCCGGTGATGGCCAGCTCGGGGAAGGCGATGACCTGGGCGCCTGCCGTTCGGCCGCGGCCAATGAGGGCCACCAGGCGTTCGACGTTGCCGTCGATGTCGCCTACGACCGGGTTCATCTGGCCCATAGCGATCCGCACCATGGGGCAAGAGTAGTGGACCGGACCCCTGGCAACCGCCGGTGAAACGTCTCGGAAACACCGACCCGCTAGGCTCTAGGGCATGGAGAGACAACAGGATTACGTGCTCAGGACGGTTGAGGAGCGGGGTATCCGCTTGGTCTGGTTGTGGTTCACCGACGTTCTGGGCTTCCTCAAGTCGTTCGCGGTGACCTCGGAGGAGCTCGAGCAAGCCTTCGAGGAAGGGATCGGCTTCGACGGGTCCGCGATCGAGGGCTTCGCCAGGGTTCAGGAGTCCGACATGCTCGCCCGCCCCCGATGCCGCCACCTTCCAGATCACCCCCCGGGGATTGGCCGGAACCGACGACCATCCCGACAGCGGCGTGGCCCGGATGTTCTGCGACATCTACACCCCCGACGGGCAGCCCTTCTGGGGAGACCCACGCTACGTCCTGAGACGCAACCTCGAGAAGGCGGCCGAGCGCGGTTTCACGTTCTATGTGCACCCCGAGATGGAGTTCTTCCTCTTCAAGGACGTCGCCGATCCCACACCGATCGACGCAGGCGGGTACTTCGATCTGACGCCGTCCGACACGACGCAGGAACTCCGGCGCGACACGATCAGCGTGCTCGAGAAGATGGGGATCCCCGTCGAGTTTTCGCATCACGAAGTGGCTCCATCTCAGCACGAGATCGATCTTCGCCACCAGGACGCGCTCACGATGGCGGATTCGGTGATGACCTTCCGTCTTCTGGTGAAGGAGATGGCGGCACGGCGCGGTATGTATGCGACGTTCATGCCGAAACCGAAGACCGAGCTTCCCGGGAACGGGATGCACACGCACATGTCGCTATTCGAAGGCGACCAGAACGCGTTCCACGATTCCTCGGATGAGTATCACCTCTCGAAGGTGGCACGCTCGTTCATCGGTGGACTCCTACACCATGCGCGCGAGATCACCTTGATCACCAACCAGTGGGTGAACTCCTACAAGCGGTTGACCTCGCAGATCGGCTATCCGGTGCAAGAAGCGCCGACCTATGTTTGCTGGGGACGGCACAACCGCTCGGCTCTGATCAGGGTGCCGATGTACAAACCGCGCAAGGAGCGTTCGACCCGGATCGAGATCCGATCACCGGATCCGGCGTGCAACCCGTACCTCGCCTTCGCGGTGATCCTGGCTGCCGGCCTCAAGGGGATCGATGAGGGCTACGACTTGCCCCCGGAAGCGACCGACAACATCTACGAGATGACCGAGCAGGAGCGCAAGGCGCGAAGCATCACGCAGCTGCCGAACGATCTCTACGACGCGCTGAACGAGATGGAGTCATCCGATCTCGTGGCCGAGACGCTCGGCGAACAGACCTTCGAGTACCTGCTGAGGAACAAGCGCGCGGAATGGGATCAGTACAAGTCGTACGTGTCCCCCTACGAGATGGAGCGTTACCTGCCGGTCCTGTGAGGACTTCGGTTAACCGGCTCGTGTATACGGGAGCCTGGTGCCTCCCACCCAGCGCGGGCCCCAGTAGGAGTCGTAAAGGGAATCGACGCGCACGCCACTGGATGACGTGGACGAGATGAATCTGCCGCCCCCGATGTACATGCCGGCATGTCCGACCTTCGCGGACGAAGTCTTGTGGAACACGAGGTCCCCGGGCTTCAGTGCCTTGCGCTTCCAGACGCGGCGGTAGTTCGACTTCTTCCCGAGGTTGAACTGACTTTCGGACTGGTGGGGGAGTTTGATGCCGAACTTCTTGAAGACCCACAGTGTGAATCCCGAACAGTCGAAGCCGTTGGGGGTTGTTCCTCCGGTGCGATACGGAGCGCCTCGCTGGGACTTGGCCCTGCGTTCGGCCTTCACGCGGTGTTCCTTGGCTGTTGCCGTGCTGGTTGCCCCAGCACTCGGGGCCAGCATTGTTGTTGCGAGAGCCGCGACGATCATCGTCGCGGCAAGTGTTCTGATCGGATGCCTCGTGGAGCTACCTCTCATTCACACCTCCCGGTCGAGTTCACACGCGCACGCAAAACAGAAGCTCTGCGTTTGGTGAGTTGCCGCGAATGTCGGCGTCAGCAGTGCACGCTACCGACAGATCGTCGTGTCCGTGGCCGAAGGAGATGGAAGAACGAGGACAGTTTGTTGTGGCCCGTCCACAAGAACGACCGTGCGAAGGGACATATCGCTCGGCAACTACGTATGTCGTTGGCTCTATCCTGCTGCTTGTGACGGCGTCGGAGCAGGACGGATCGGTGATCGCGGCCCTCGTCAGGGCGGCCAGTTCCTCGCTCGGCGACGTTCTCGATCGGGACGAACGAGCCGTTCTGGTTCTCGATGAGGACTCGCCTCCCAACGAGCGCTCTGAGTTCGTCGACCTCATCGGCAAGGCGTACGACGCCGACGGGCCTGCGGGATTGCGCTCCGAGCGTCGCCGTCGACTGCTCCAGGTCGCGGCCCTGGATCTCCGCGGGGACCTGGAGCTGGAAGCGGTGGGACGGCGCCTCGCGTTCCTGGCCGATGCCTGCCTCGAGACGGCGCTCACCGCGGTGGAGGCACCCGACGATCTGGCGGTCGTTGCGATGGGGAAGCTCGGCGCTCTGGAGCTGAACTACAGCTCGGACATCGACGTCATGTTCGTCTCCGCCAAAGAGTCGCCCGAGGGGCTGCAGGCCGCGTCCGCGGTGATGTCGATGCTGACGGAGTTCGCTCCCGAGGGTCAGGCATACCGGGTCGATGCCGACCTCCGACCCGAGGGGCGCGCCGGTGCCCTGGTTCGGTCGCTCGATGCTTACCTCGAGTACTACGCACGGTGGGCGAAGGAGTGGGAGTACCAGGCACTCATCAAGGCGCGCCATGCGGCCGGCTCGTCGACGACCGGGGAAGCGCTGGTCGAGCGAACCCGGGGGTTCGTCTACTCGGAGGAAGTGTCGCCGGAGCGCGTTGCCGCGATCAGATCGATGAAGGAGAGGGTCGAGAGTAACGCGGTCCTTAAGACTCGACGAGGGAGCAGCAGTGGCGACGTGAAGCTCGGACCGGGGGGTATCCGAGACATCGAGTTCTCCGTTCAACTTCTGCAGCTGGTTCACGGTGGGACCGATCCGGCAGTACGAGCATCATCGACCCTCGACGCGCTGAGCGCCCTGGCGGCCGGCGGATACATCGCGGAGGACGATGCCGCGGGGCTAGGCGTCGCTTACCGATGGCTTCGTACGGTCGAGCACCGGCTTCAGCTTTGGCAGGAGCGTCAGGTTCACCAACTCCCTTCGGATGTCCCGGGGCTCGCACGACTAGCGCGGGTTATGGGTTTCGCAAACTCACCGTCGGCGTCCGCAGCTGAACGCTTCTCCGAAGCACACAAAGCCGTGCTCGTCGATGTCAGGCAGCGTTTCGAGAAGCTCTTTTACCGACCGATGATCGAGGCGCTCGCCGGAGGAGGCGCGCAACGTCTCTCGACGGAGGCACTTCGCGAGCGCCTCCGCATCCTCGGATTCCGAGACGTGGATCGAGCCTCGCGGACCTTGTCGGAACTAGTAGGGGGGACCTCGCGCCGAGCGCGTCTCTTCAAGGTCTTGACGCCCGCGATCCTCAGGTTCCTGACTGACTCCCCGCTTCCCGACGAAGGCTTGTTCTCATTCCTCCGCATCAGTGAGGGGCTCGGCGAACGTCTCGATGCTGCCGCGGCATTCCGGGACAACCCACCAGGACTGGCCTTCCTCGCCAAGGCTCTCGGGAGCGGCCGGATCCTCGGAGACATGCTGTTGGCCGTCCCCGAGGAGCTCGCGACGATCGCGGATCCGAACGGCCCACCGCAGCCGAAGGATAGGTCCCGGTTGGTCCGTGAGGGCTCCGCATCGTTGAGCTGGAGGGAAGAGTCCGACCGACTCGACGGTCTAAGGCGCTTCAAGCGGAGGGAGTTCCTCAGGATCGTGCTGGGCGACCTCGCGGGGGTCACCGACACCGTGCTCGCCGGGGCCGGGCTGGCGGACCTTGCGGACGCTTGTCTCGAAGCCGCCCTGGAGGAGTCTGAGATCCCCTTCGCCGTGATCGGGATGGGGAAGCTCGGGGGTCGCGAGCTCAACTACGCGTCCGACATCGACGTCGTTCTCGTGCATGACGCCGCGACGGAGGATGCTGACAAGGTCGCAGCCGACCTCATCGCGTCCATCGGGGCGGTCACTCCCGAGGGCATCACCTTCCAGATCGATCATGGGCTCCGACCCGAGGGAAACGCAGGCCCTTTGGTTCGCTCGATCGAGTCGTTCCTCGAGTACTACTCACGGTGGGCCCATCCGTGGGAGCACCAGGCCCTAGTCAAAGCGCGTTTCGCGGCCGGGAACGCCGAGCTGGGAAGGAGGTTCATCGCCGAGACGAGGTCGTTCGCGTTCCCCGAACGACTGCCCGATGCCGCCCTCGCCGAGATCCGGCATCTGAAGGCTCGGATGGAGCGGGAACGCATCCCGCGAGGGGTCGATCCCCGGCTCCATTTCAAGCTGGGCCCGGGAGGGACCTCGGATGTCGAGTTCGCGATCCAGATCCTCCAGCTCAAGCACGGACGCGAGTACCCGGCATTGGGCGCGACCGGGACGGTTCCGGCGCTCGCCATCGCCCGAGAGTTGGACCTTCTCGCTCCGGACGCGGCCGACCGGCTGACCGGCGCCTATGAGTTCCTGACCCGGGTGCGGAACCGGCTCTTCTTGATGGTGGGACGGCCGGTCGACTCGCTACCGACGAGGCCCGAGGAGTTGGAAGCTCTCGGGCGAGCGATGGGTTTCCGCGAGCAGCCACGCCAGGAACTCGAGGATGCCTACCTGAGGGTCACCCGGCGAGCCCGACGGGTGGCAGAGCCGCTGATCTACGGCTAGCGCACCTTGATGATCAGGGCGAACACCAGGCTCATGCCGAGGATGAGGCCCAGCACCAAGAGGATCGAGCCGACTGCCTTCGTGCCCTCCTTAGACGATCCCGCCATCGGGATGAGCAAAAGAAGAAGGCCGCCGATGACGAGGAGGGGGGAAAGGGATCTCACGAGGGCATCTTAGGTGGTGACCCATCAGTGCTGGGCATTTAGGCTCTCCCCCTGGAGGGAGGAGTTCCGTGTCGGAAACGAAGAGATTGCTCGGCAGTACCAACCTGTTCGGTGACCTCGAGCCAGCCGTGCTCGATCGCTTGTCCGAGCGCGCCGTGAACCGCCATTTCAGCAAGGGCGAGTTCATCTTCCACGAGGGCGACCCAGGGGATTCTCTGTTCGTGATCTGCAGTGGCCTGGTGAAGGTCTTCGTCACGTCGGCCGACGGCGACGAGATGGTCCTGACGACACTGGTTCCTCCCGAGGTCTTCGGTGAGCTGTCGCTGATCGATGGGGGCCAGCGCTCGGCTTCCGCTGAGGTTCTCGAACAGACCGAACTCCTGGTCATCACGCGCTCCTCCCTACTAGAAACGCTCAACGCGAATCCGGAAGTGACCGATCGTCTCCTCGTAACGCTCGGAAGTCTTGTGCGACGACTCACCGAGCAGGCGTCCGACCTCGTCTTCCTTGACCTCTACGGTCGCGTTGCGAAGCTCCTCGTCGGCCTGGCCGACGAACGAGGGGAAACGTCTAGGGAAGGGATCGTTCTCGACCTCAACGTGACGCAATCGGACCTCGCCCGAATGGTCGGAGGCACCCGACAGAGCGTGAACCAGATCCTTCGAGCCTTCGATCGGCGCGGCTACGTCGAGTTGAAGGGCCGGACGATCATGCTCAAGGAACCGGATCTCTTGCGACGTCGAGCAGGCCTCTAAGCGATCTGATCCTCGAGGCCCGTAACGCGGATCTCGGCAGGCTTCCGCTCCTTCTCTTCGAGTCGAGCAGCTAGTCGTGACAGGGCGAAGTTCACGATGATGAACATGAACCCGATCACGAGATAGACCTGCAACGACGATCCTCGGACGAAATCCGGAGTGAAGGGGTTGGCGTTCGTAACCGTCTTGCCGTGCCTCACGATCTCTCTGATCCCAATGATGCTCACCAAGGTCGTGTCCTTGTTCAGAGTAATCAGCTGGGACACCGTCGCCGGGACCATCCGTCGAAGGCCCTGAGGGAGGATCACCAGCCGCATCGACTGCCAGTAGCGCATACCGAGCGACAGGGCCGCTTCTCCCTGGCCCCTCTCGAGGGACACGATGCCCGCTCGCATGATCTCGCACATCACTGCAGAGTTGTAAAGGACGAGTCCGGCGATAGCCGCCAGGATGCGTCCGTTCTCGTAAGCGCGTGGGAAGAACGATGGGACGTTGTCTTCCCACGCCGCGTACCACTCACCGGGCAAAGCGATGGCGAGGAACAGCAGGATGAAGATCAACGGCAGGTTCCGCCACACATCCACCCAGGTCCTAGCGAGCACCGACACGGTTCTCGTCTTCGAGAGGTTCGCGAGGGCCAAGAGCAACCCGAAGAACAATGAGAACGCCATGGCAACGACCGCGATCTGTAGATTGATGAGGAAGCCTTCGAAGAGGAACCGGAGGTTGTTGCCTGAAGTGAGCCAATCCCAGCCGGTCATCGTCGGAACGCCAGTCGAGTCTCAAGTTTCCTGACGATCACCGTCATCGTTATGGTGAGGATCAGGTAACCGATCGTGGCCCACAAGAAGGTCTCGTAGGGCAGGAAGTTGTTGTTGTAGATCTTCCTGGTTTCGAGAAGGATGTCGTTGATCGCCAACAGCGATCCTCCGAGGATCGCCGAGTTTTTCGTCATAGCAATGACGAGGTTTCCGATCGGCGGGATCACAGTTCTGATCGCCTGGGGCAGCACGATCTTGGTCAGCACCTGCCGTTGGGTGAAGCCTAGCGAGAGACCAGCCTCGAACTGGCCCTTACCGACCGCGAAGACCCCAGATCGGATCGACTCGGCTATGTAGGCGGCGGTGTATAGCCCGAGGCAGATGGCCCCCGCGATGAATGCATCCAGGGATACGTAACCGGCTTGGTTGATCCCGTCGTAGACGAGATAGATGAGGACCAGCAGTGGGATGTTGCGGAAAAACTCGACGTATACGAATCCGACACGATTGAGGATCTTCGACGGCGCCGCCCGAAGCGCCCCCACCGTGGTCCCTACGAGCATGGCGATGAGTAGAGAAGCCGCAACCACCCGGCAGGTGGTGAGGAAGCCGGACAGGTACTCCGGGAAGTTGTTGCTCAGGACCTTCCAGTAGTCACCCATCCGGCTTCCCGTTTATCTCTCGATCAGCAGGTTTCGCTGCACGGGAACAACTCGAATGCATCCTCGCGGGTGTAGTTCTCAGGATGCTCGGGTTCGCCTTCCACGTACTGCCCAACCCAGTTGTCGTAGATCTCCTGCCAGGTGCCGTCTTCGAACGCCTCCCCGATCGTTTCGTCGAGGAATGCCTGGAAGTCGGTATCCCCATCTGGGATCCCAGCGCCATATGGCTCGGTGGTGAGGGGATCGCCGACCAACTTCATCGGGAAGTCCTCCCCGGCCTGGATGATCATCCCGGTGAGGATGATGTTGTCGGTGGACACCGCGTCAACCTGCCCGTTCTGCAGCAACGTCAGGCAGTCGCTGTATGCCTCGACCGTCTTGACGTTGGCGTCCGGGGCTTGCTCCTCCAGAGTTGCTTCGTAGGTCGACCCCAGCGCAGTGCAGACGCTCGTGCCATCGGTGAGGTCTTCGATCCCCGCGATGTCGCTGTCTTCGGGGACGAGGATGCGGCCTTGGGCGATGAAGTACGGCCGCGAGTAGTCGATCTCCGCATCGCGGTCGGTGGTGATGGTCATCGTCGAGAGGATCAGATCCACGGTCCCGTCCTGGAGGAATGGGATCCGGTTGTCTGAGATCGCCTCCCGGAACACCGGCTCAACGCCGAGTTTCGCCGCGATGTACTTGCCGAGGTCGACGTCGAATCCTTCGATCTCCCCGGAGCCGGTGTTCTCGAACCCGAACGGCGGGACGTCGTACTTCACGCCGATGGTGATCTCGCCGGCCTCCTGCAACTCCGCCATCGTCGTGCCGGCTTCGAACTCTCCGGCTTCGACATCCGCGCCCGGATCGGTGGGCTCTTCGTCCTCGCCGCAAGCCGCCGCTCCCAACAGGGCCAGGAGAGCCATCAGGATCGTGGCCAGTCTCCAGTTCCATTTCTTCCGCATCGTTCTCCCCTTCCGGACCGCTTCGCCGCGGCCCTATCGTTGCGTGCCCGACTAGTGGTGAAGGATCTTGTCGACGAAGTCCCGCGCTCGTTCACTCTTGGCGTTCTCGAAGAACTCTTGGGGCGAGCCCTCTTCGACGATGGCTCCCTCATCGATGAACACGATGCGGTCGCAGACCTCGCGCGCGAAGCCCATCTCATGGGTGACAACGATCATGGTCATCCCCTCTTTGGCGAGGTCGCGCATGACGTCGAGGACTTCGCGGATCATCTCGGGGTCGAGGGCCGAGGTCGGCTCGTCGAAGAGCATCAGCTTGGGATCCATTGCTAGGGACCGCGCTATCGCCACACGTTGCTGCTGACCGCCGGAGAGGTCGGCGGGGAACGAGTCGGACTTCTCCGGGATCCCAACGCGTTCCAGCAATTCCTTGCCCCGCTTGTCGGCGTCCTCTTTCGAGATGCCCTTGACCTCGGTGGGCCCCATCGTGATGTTCTGCAGGACGGACTTGTGAGGGAACAGATTGAACTGCTGGAAGACCATCCCCATCTCGGCCCGCAGCTTGTGGACCTCCTTGCCGGCCTTGGCGATCGAGCGGCCGTCGAAACGGATGTCGCCAGCGTCGATCGTCTCCAGGGCGTTGATGCAACGGAGCAGCGTGGATTTGCCGGACCCGGATGGTCCCGCGATGACGATCGCCTCGCCCCGGCCGATGGTGAGATCGATGCCCTTCAGCACTTCATGCGCCCCGAATGACTTCGAGACGCCGTCGATCTCCACAAGCTGCTGATTTCCGCCCATCAAGGGCGAAAGTGTACCGGACCGTAAGCAACCCACTGAGAAGGCCCCGGTTGCCCGGGGCCTTCGGTACTGCTGGGTAGTGCTGGGTTCTAGATGTCGTAGTAGAGGTAGAACTCGTACGGGTGAGGACGGAGCCTCAGCTCGTCGACCTCGTGCACCCTCTTGTAGTCGATCCAGTGGTCGATGACGTCCTGGGTGAAGACCCCGCCTTCGAGCAGGAAGTCGTGATCGTCGTCCAGAGCGTTCAGTGCCTCCTCGAGCGATCCCGGGACCTGGGGAACCGCTGCAAGCGCCTCGGGCGGAAGGTCGTAGAGGTCCTTGTCGACCGGCTCGGGCGGCTCGATCTTGTTCTTGATCCCGTCGAGGCCTGCCATCAGGAGCGCCGGGAACGCCAGGTACGGGTTGCACGATGCATCCGGGCACCGGAACTCGATGCGCTTCGACTTGGGCGACTTCGAGTACAGCGGGATGCGCACCGCCGCGGAGCGGTTCCTCTGCGAGTACACGAGGTTGACCGGCGCCTCGTAGCCCGGAACCAGTCGCTTGTACGAGTTGGTCGTCGGAGCACAGAGCGCGAGCAGCGCCGGAGCGTGGGCCAGCAGGCCCCCGATGTAGTAGCGAGCGGTGTCGGACAGCTGTGCGTAGCCGAGCTCGTCCCAGAAGAGGGGCTCCCCGTCTTTCCACAGACTTTGGTGAACGTGCATCCCGGAACCGTTGTCCTGGAAGATCGGCTTCGGCATGAACGTGATCGTCTTTCCGAACTTGTGCGCAACGTTCTTGACCGCGTACTTGTAGAGCATCAGACGGTCGGCCATCGTGAGCAGGTCAGAGAAGCCCATGTCGATCTCACCCTGGCCGGCGGTGCCGACCTCGTGGTGGTGAACCTCGCACGGGATGCCGAGCTCGCGCAGGGTGAGCACCATCTCGCTCCGAAGGTCCTGGAAGTGGTCCATCGGAGGAACCGGGAAGTAACCCTCCTTGTAGCGCGGCTTGTAGCCCTTGTTGCCGCCCTCTTCTTCGCGACCGGAGTTCCAAACACCCTCGACGGCATCGATGTAGTGGTAGCTCGAGTGCTGGTTCTGATCGAAGCGGATCGAGTCGAAGATGTAGAACTCGGCCTCGGGACCGAAGTACGCGGTGTCGGCGATCCCGGTCCCCTTCAGGTACTCAACAGCCTTCTTGGTGATGTACCGGGGGTCGCGCGAGTAGTTCTCACCGGTGAGGGGGTCCTTGACGTAGGCGTTGATGATCATCGTCGGATGGGTCCGGAAGGGATCCATGACCGCGGTGTCGGGGTCGGGCACCAGCAGCATGTCGGATTCCTGGATCTCCTGGAAGCCGCGGATCGACGAACCGTCGAACCCGAGCCCTTCATCGAACGCGTCCTCGCCGAACTCATCGAACGGGACCGAGAAGTGCTGCATCAGACCCGGAAGGTCTGAGAAGCGGATGTCTACGAACTTAGCTCCGTGCTGCTCCCCGAGCTTCAGGGCATCGGATGGGCTGGCCATGCGTTCCTCCCTCTGTGGCGACCGGCCGGTCGCTCGGCTTCAGATACCACGTGACTGTAGGGATGGGCCGTTTCCCCGCCGTTTCGCTCATGTTACGGCCGCGTTACGTGTTCGCTCACGGGCGTTGCTTGAGCCAGGCTTCGAGATGGTCGGCCTCGTCCGCGTAGGCCTTCTCGAGCCCGTCGACGATCCAGCCTTCGACCTTGCCCCCGTAGAGAGGGACCCGGACCTTGACCTGTCCGGTCACGACCCGGAGGGTTTTCGCGCCCTTCGCGTGGAGTTCGATCGTCCCGTTGGCGGACAGCAGTTCCTTCGCGACCTCCGGGAGGATCTTCCACTCCCAAACGTGCTTGTCTGGATACCAGATGGCCTCTTCCACCCACGCGGGGTCCCCGTTGCCTATGAAGCGCTTGGCGGGACCATCGATATCGATGTCGAGGACGCAGCGGATGTGGCGTACCACCCGGCCGTCGTCCATCTCGGCCTGCTCGAGAACCTCGCGGTGAGAAAGGGGGCCGAGGTGGTCGCCGAGAGACGCCTGATACTCGGAGTCGAGTAGCACTTCCGCGACGTGCGCGGGCTTTCCGGTGACGGCATGTTCGATCTCGAAGTCCACGAAGGGTGACTCTACTTCTAGTGGACGAGGCCCCGGCGGAAGGCTTCGGCCACCGCTTCGGTGCGATCGTGGACCCCGAGCTTCCGGAAGATCTGCTTTAGATACGTCTTCACGGTCTCCTCGGAAACGTGGATGTGACCGGCGACCTCCCGGGTTGACTTCCCGTGGCTGAGTTCCTGGAGGACCGTCAGCTCGCGATCCGACAATGCCTGCACGTCTTTGCCGGAGATGCGGCCAAAGATGCCTTCGGTGACGTTGGGGTCGAGGACCGCCCGACCTTCGGAGACGTCCTGGATGGCCTTGACCACGCTCTCCTTAGACGCCCCCTTCGACAGGTAGCCATCGGCCCCCGCCTTAACGGCCTCGGCAACCGTCGCGGGATCGGTGAACATCGTCAGCACCAGCACGCGGGTGTCCGGGTAAGCCTGCTTGATCTGGCGGCATGCTTCGATCCCGTTCATTCCGGGTCCGAGGTTGACGTCCATCAGGACGACTTGGATGTCTCCGCCCGCGACGCGCTCGACGGCTTTCTCTCCGGTGTTCACCACACCCATGAGCTCGACCTCGTCGCTCATGTTCAGCATCGCCTCGAGGCCCTGCGACACGAGCTGGTGGTCTTCGGTGATCAGGACCTTGAGGCTCATGGCGCTACCGCCCCCGGGAGGATCGCTTCGAGACGCGTGCCTTGACCAGGTTCGGTCTGGAGTTCGAGACGTCCGCCGATCCTCGCAGCACGTTCGCGCATCAGTCTCATACCCACGTGTTCCTCTCCCACTTCGTCGCTCGCGTCGAACCCAACACCTTTGTCTTCGATGACGATGTGCACCATCCCGTCTTCATCACTGATTCTGACAGTCACCGACGCATCCTGTGCGTGTTTGAGCGCGTTCGTCAGACCTTCCTGGAGTATCTGGAACGCAGCAAGGGCTACAGGGATCGGAGGTTCGCGGTTGATCGTCGCTTCGATATTGATCTCGGTGCCCCATAGAACCGAGAGATGATCCGCGAACGTGTGGATGGTCTGCACCAATCCACCCTCCTCAACCGAGGACTTCCTCAGGTCGACCAGTGAATCTCGCAGCGCCTTCATCGCTCCGTTGATCGCGTCGCGCGCTCCGAGCGCCGCTTCCTTGGCGAGATCGGTCCGGTTCGCATCGATGAACTCGCTCGCGTTCCCACAACCGTAGGCGGCGGCCGCGAGCATCTGAAGGCTCCCGTCGTGGATCTCTTCGGCGATCCGGTTCCTCTCCGCCTCTCGCTCCTGGAACACACGCTCGCTCGCATCGAGCAACGACTTCTGCTGCTGCCTGATCTTCTCCGACAACTCCTGCTGCGCCCTCGCCCCCAGAATGCTGAGCCGCGCCAACAGCAGACGGGATCAGGATCGCCGCAACCGCCCACCCACCGATCTCCTCATCAGCGACCGCCGTGACCACTCCCAGGCAGGTGAGCAACAGGTAGCTCATCGCGAATCCGGAGACGGGTTTGGGGATCAAGACCCCGAAGGCATCCTTAAGAGGAACTCCCTGGTCGAGATTGAACCATCCCCGCCACCAGGGACAGGTTCGTTACCAGGTGGGGGAAGGCGGCGAGGCCGATAACCAGTGGGTTGAATCTTGGCTGCCAAGAGATTGAAGGTGACCGCGGCGGTCCCTGCTGCGAGCATGGTCTGAGATCGGTTGAAGGCCGCTCGCCAGAGGGGGATCTCCCCACGTAGCTCGCGCATGTCCAGAGCGCCGATGCCGGCGATGAGGATCGGTACCCACGGAGTGTTGCGAAAGATGATCGCCACGGCGCAGGTCGGATCGGGAATCCCATGGTGACCTCGGATCCGAACCCAAGCGACACCGGCAGAAGCTCGACGGCAGCCAGGAGCAGGACCCAGAAGAGGATCGAATAGAGAGTTGGTCGGGCCGTGCTGCTGGGGATCAGACCAGCGACCAGGGCGATAGCTCCGAGCGGTAAGAACCCAAGCATAAAGGCGCGCTCTTCATCGTCAGTATCGTAGGCGGGTCTCCCTCGAGTTAGCGGTTTACACGAAGAGGGAGGGGTCCTAAGACCCCTCCCTCCCTGGAACCACTAGTAGCGCCAGTGTGCGCCTGCGACCGCGAACAACGCGACGAGCGCGCTGGCCATGGTGATCAATCGGACTTTCATGCGGACCTCCTTTTGGTGTGAAAGGTAGAGGTGTCTTTGTAAGACCGGCCCGAAGGCCGCCGCTCCGCTAAGTTTTCAAAATCCGGCGTATCCACCGGATCCAGGTAGATCGAGTTGCTCCGCTAGCCCTGTTACCAGGGTGAACTACTGTTACTGATGTTACGTCCTGTGAATCACAGTGACAAGAGCGTGGTCACGAATAACCACCTCTTCACCCACTTTGGGGTAATCGATCGCCCCCGTCTAGGGGATTCTGTGCGAACGAGACATAGGGCCACACTAATTAGGCCACATCGCCTACGCCGAGGTGCCTGGGATGCTTGACTTCGTTACGCCGCGGATGACACGTTCGATCGCGAGATGACAGATTTTGCCTCGCAGGGTCCCAGGCTTCGAAACGTGACCGAGGGCGCGCACGTCCCCAGGTCCGTTCTCGAGCACGAACTCAGAAAGATCTCCGGCGTCCGGACGGTTCGGGTCGTGGGCGAGGAGGCCCCGGTCGAGATCCACGTGGTGGCCGAGAAGAACCGGCCCCCGAAGCAGGTCGTCCGGGATATCCAATCTCTGGCGGCGGCCGGATTCGGGATGTCGATCGACCACCGCATCGTTTCAGTCGTCCAGTTAGACGATGATGACGAGATGGAGCTAGTAACCGCTGAGTCCAATCGGCCGGTCCTCGACCGGGTGGTTTTCGCGAACAAGGGCAATACCGGATGGGTGAAGGTCGCTCTACGGTGGCCCGACGGCGAGGTAACCGAGGGCGCTTCGAGTTCCGGGGCAAGCCGAGAGGCTCGGGCCAGGGGTGCTGCGACCGCCCTTCAGCAAGCGATCCAGCCGATGCTTTCTGGCGGTGCGGCGCTCGAGGTCGACCACGTGATGATCCAGCAGGTCGGCGTGAGCGAGTCGGTCCTCGTGCGTGCGGTGTTCTCTGAGAGCGGGCAGGTGACCCCTCTACTCGGGTCCGCGATCATCCACGATGACGTTGCGACCGCCTCGGTCCACGCGTTGCTTCAGGCGGTCAACCGCAAGCTCCACTAGCTCCGGACGCTGTGGCGCCCTTTGGTCCTCTCGATGTGCATGCGCGAGTAGATGAGCCGCGCGATCCCGAGCGCAAGGACCACGTCACCGACGCTGAGCAGCTCCCGGATGTACGGCACGCCGATCGTGTCGCCGAGCCACGGGAAGCACGGTGTCGTCGTCCATGACCTCGTGCTTGATGCCGACGTTCTCGAGCGACTTCGTGATGTCCGCGTCGCTTGACCGCTCTGGGGTTGACCGGCATCGCGCCGTTGGCGGAGATCACCAGGACATTGAGGACCAATCCAAGGGCTGCGAGCGCGGTTCCTGCGTAGGTTCGGTTGAGGAACAGGAAGGTCGCCACCGCGAGGTTGGTGACGATGATGACCGCGAGGCCTCCGCCTCCCTCGAGCCACTCGGGCGCGGTGAGGTCCGCCGCCAGCTGAACCCCGAGCCCGGCGAAGAGCAGCCACGACATCCGGAAGCGTGTGTTCGCCAGGGACTCGAACGATCCACCTCGGAGCCGGGAGTAGACGGCCGTCAGTACGACCAGCACGCCCAGCGTCAGCATTCGGCGGCCAGCGCGTCGGCTAATCGGGGATGCCGGAAGGTGAAACCGGCCTCGAGAAGCTTGGTGGGGACGACCCGCTGGCTCACCAACACCATCCCCTCCGCCATCTCGGAGCCCAGAACCAGCTTCAGGGCGACGGACGGCACGGGGAGGACCCCCGGTCGATGCATCGCCGACGCGAGAACCTTGGTGAATTCCTTGTTGGTGACCGGCTCCGGTGCGGTGAGGTTGACCGGGCCGGTCACCTCCGTGTCGAGGACGAACAGGATCGCCGCGATCTCATCGGCGAGCGAGATCCAGCTCATGTACTGACGACCGGAGGCGAGCCGACCGCCGACGAACAGCTTGAACGGGATCATCATGCGCGTCAGGATCCCGCCCTTCCTGGTGAGGACGGGCGAAGTTCTGATCTTCACGACACGGATCCCGGCGTTCTCCGCCGCGGCCGTGCTCGTCTCCCATTGATCGACGACGTGAGCCAGGAAGTCATCGCCCTTCGGCACTGTCTTCGGTGAGGATCTCGTCTCCACCATCTCCGTAGAAGCCGATCGCGGATCCGGACACGAATACCTTCGGCTTGTCCTGCAGTCCTGCGACGGTCTCTGCAAGAGGGTCGTTCCACGCACCCGGCTGTCGAGCACGCGCGCCTTGTGTGCGGAACTCCAGCGATGGTCACCGATCCCCTCGCCGGCGAGGTGAACGACCGCGTCGACACCCTCAAGCGCGGCCGCGTCGATGGTTCCTTCTTGCGGGTTCCAGGCGATCTCGCCCGGCCCCGGTTCTGAGCGCACCAGCGGCACGGGGGTATCTCCCCGTGCGACCAGGGCCTCGGCCAACGAACTGCCGATCAAGCCGTGAGACCCGGTGATCGCGACCTTCATCTCGTCCCCGTTCGCGGGTGGAAGTTAGGCTGGTCCGCTCATGGACCAAGTGATGCTCATCTCTAACCCTATGGCCGGTTCGGTGTCCCCGAGGCACAAAGAGGTCATCGTCAGTGCGTTGCGGGCGGACTTCAAGCTCGAGGTCGCCGACACCGAAGGCCGCAACCACGCGACCGAACTGGCACGCGACGCGGTCGACCGGGGCTTCGATGCGGTCCTAGCGTTCGGAGGCGACGGCACCATCAACGAGGTCGCGCAAGGCGTGATCGGCAGCGACGCGGCGTTGGGAGTACTTCCCGGCGGGACCACCAACGTGCTGGCCCGGTCGATCGGCATCCCGACCGATCCGGTCGATGCGACCTCCTACATCGCACACCGCCTCCGCGCAGGGCAGACCCAACGGATCAACGTCGGGAAGGTCAATAGCCGGTATTTCCTGTTCTCGACCGGGATGGGGCTCGATGCCGAGGTCGTCCGGCGGCGTCGAGGAGGAGTTCCACAACAAGGGCCGCAACCGCGAGTGGGTCTTCATCAGGAAGCTGGTCGAGGCGGCGCTCTTCGATTACTGCCAGGCGGAAGCCGCAGATAACGTTCACACCCTCGGGTGGAGAGTCGCTCCGGACGGTGACGACGGTTTGCTGTAACGGTCGACCGTTCACCTACCTGAAGGACACCGCGGTCGATGTCTGCCCGCAGGCGCGACTCGACGGCGGTCTCGATTTCTTCTCCCTCGATCGGATCCCGTTGTCGTCGGTGCCGGGCCTCGCCGTGGGGATCCTGA
Source organism: uncultured Actinomycetes bacterium (assembly GCA_963826105.1). Lineage (GTDB taxonomy): Bacteria > Actinomycetota > CADDZG01 > CADDZG01 > WHSQ01 > WHTI01. The sequence continues at coordinate 17,026 of CAWGWA010000009.1, forward strand.
AGACCCGAAAGCACATCGAGCACCGGCGCGTCACCTATCTACACGACCTGACCGGCGGGCATCCTCGAGGCGGATCATCCACTTCCCCTCCAGGCCGACGGTGACTATCTGGGAGAGGCCACCCGGGCCGAGATCACGCTGGTGCCCGACGCCCTCGACCTGCTCGTCTGACGTTACGCTGGAGGCCTCAACTACCTAAGAAGTGAGGCACTGATGAGCATCCCCACCGAACAGGAGGTCTCCGCCCTATTGGGCGGGATCACCGAGCCCGATCTTCGCCGTGGCCTAAACGAGCTGAACCTCGTCCGGGGCATCGAGATCGACGGGTCCACCATCGAGGTGACCGTCGCGGTCACCGGTCCCGGCCCCCACCTTCCGAAGTACTTCAGTGAGGTAATCCCCTCCAAACTCATCGGGGTCTTTCCCGACGTCACCGAGGTAACCGTGCACACCGTCGAACTCGACGAGACGGAGCGAGCCGCCCTCGTCGGAGGGATCAAGAAGGACACGCCGGGTCTCCTCGGCCGTTCCGACACCCACACGCAGGTCATCGCGATCGGCTCCGGCAAGGGCGGGGTCGGCAAGTCGACCACGACGGTCAACATCGCCGCGTCGTTGGTCAAGCAAGGTCACTCGGTGGGGTTGCTCGACGCCGACGTCTGGGGGTTCTCGATCCCGCGCATGTTGGGGATCCACGAGAAGCCGCGGGTGGTCGACGACATGATCATCCCGCCCGAGATGTTCGGCGTGAAGATCGTCTCGATCGGCTTGTTCACCACCGAAGACAACCCGGTCGTGTGGAGAGGCCCGATGCTCCACAAGGCGCTCCAGCAGTTCCTCGACGACGTCCACTGGGACGAGCCCGACTATCTCCTGGTCGACCTTCCGCCCGGGACCGGTGACGTCTCGATCTCGATCGCGCAGTTCCTCCCCGGTGCGTCCATGGTGGTCGTCACGACCCCGCAGCAGGTCGCCGAGAAGGTCGCCCAGCGGGCCGGGTTCATGGCCGAGAAGACCGGGCTCCACGTCGCCGGGGTGATCGAGAACATGTCCTACTTCCGGGGCGACGACGGGAAGGTCTACAAGATCTTCGGCGAGGGCGGGGGCCGGAATCTCGCGGCGACCCTGAAGGTTCCCCTATTAGGAGAGATCCCGATCGAGCCGCGCCTCACCGAGTTCGCGGACATCGGGGCACCGATCGTGTTGCAGCACCCGGAATGTGAGGCCGCCGAGGCGCTCGATGGGGCTGCGAAGGAGCTGGTCAACATCCTGCCTCCGAAGCCACGCTCGGCGAAGCGCATCAGCCTGCCACTCCTCGGAGGGCACTAGAAGAAGGAGCGTCGATGGCGACGCCGACGAAAGAGCACTCGCTGGGACTGGCCGATCAACTTGGAGGCTCGGTCGACGCGGTCGGACTGGAGGCGCGGTCGGCGTCCCTGTCGACGCGGTCGATAAAGAAGGACTCCAAGATGTGGGCCCTGAACCTGGCGATCAGCTGCTGCGACCTGACGACCCTCGAGGGGCAAGACTCACCGGGCAAGATCCGTCAACTGGCGTCCAAGGCGATCCGCCCGGCCCCCGGCGATCCCGACGTCCCGTCGGTGGCCGCCCTGTGCGTCTACCCACGCTTGGTGCCGGTAGCCAAAGAGGCGCTGGCCGGATCCACGGTCAAGATCGCATCCGTCGCGACCGCGTTCCCTTCGGGCCAAGCTCCGTTGGACCTCAGACTCGAAGAGATCCAGCGAGCGGTTGCCGACGGCGCCGACGAGGTCGACATCGTGATCAGCCGCGGGGCGTTCCTGGCCGGCGATGAGGAGGCCGTCTTCGAGGAGGTCTCCCGCTCCGTTGAGGCCGCTGGTAAGGCTCACGTCAAGACGATCCTCGAGACCGGCGAACTCGGCTCCTACGACCGCATCCGACGCGCCTCTCTGATCGCGATGGCGGCCGGCACGCACACCATCAAGACCTCGACCGGCAAGATCTCGCCCGCCTCCACCCTTCCGACCGCACTGGTGATGGCCGAGGCGATCCGCGACTTCGGTGACGCCACCGGACGGGCCGTCGGCCTCAAGGTGGCCGGGGGGATCCGGAGTGCGAAAGACGCCATTAGGTACCTTGTGATCGTGCACGAAACCCTCGGTGAGGAGTGGCTGACCCCGGATCGCTTCCGGATCGGCGCCTCCTCGCTGGTCAACGATCTGCTGATGCAGATCGACAAACAGAAGACCGGGTTCTATTCGGACCCCGATCGCTACACACTGGACTGAGCCATGAGCAAATGGGATTACGCACCGGCACCTGAGTCCACCGAGATCGTCTCGGTCAAGGACACCTACGGCCACTACATCGGTGGTGAGTTCGTCGAGCCGGCTTCCGGCGAGTACTTCAAGACGATCAACCCGGCGACCGAAGAGGTCCTCGCGGCGATCCCGATCGCCGACGAGAGCGATGTCGATCGTGCGGTCGCTTCCGCTCGCAAGGCATTCGGCACCTGGTCCGCCCTGGCCCCCGGCGATCGCGCCAAGTTCGTGTTCCGGATCGCGCGCGTGATCCAGGAGCGCGCACGCGAGATGGCGGTGCTCGAGTCCATGAACGGAGGGAAGCCGATCAAGGAGAGCCGCGACGTCGACATCCCTCTGGTCGCCGCGCACTTCTTCTACTACGCGGGTTGGGCCGACAAGCTCGAGTACGCGTTCCCCGGACGCCGTGCAGAGCCGCTGGGCGTCGCCGCGCAGATCATCCCGTGGAACTTCCCGATGCTGATGCTTGCGTGGAAGATCGCCCCTGCGATCGCGACCGGCAACACCGTTGTGCTCAAACCGGCCGAGACCACGCCGTTGACGGCGATGATGTTCGCCGAGATATGTGAGCAGGTCGGGCTTCCTCCAGGTGTCGTGAACATCATCAACGGTGCCGGAGCGACCGGAGCCGCCCTCGTTAAGCATCCCGACGTCGACAAGGTGGCGTTCACCGGTTCGACCGAGGTCGGCAAGATCATCCAGCGCCAGATCGCCGGCACCCACAAGAAGCTCACCCTCGAGCTCGGGGGCAAGGCAGCCAACGTGATCTTCGACGACGCACCACTCGATCAAGCGGTCGAGGGCATCGTCAACGGGATCTTCTTCAACCAGGGTCACGTCTGCTGCGCCGGCTCCCGCCTCCTCGTGCAAGAGTCGGTTGCCGAGCATCTCCTCGACAAGCTCAAGCGCCGTCTCTCGACCCTTCGTCTCGGTGACCCCCTAGACAAGAACACCGACATCGGAGCGATCAACTCGCGCGACCAACTCGACAAGATCAAACGACTCGTCGGCATCGGGGTCGACGAGGGCGCGGACCTGTTCCAGCCCAAGTGCGACATCCCCGAGCGCGGCTTCTGGTTCCCGCCCACGATCTTCACCGGCGTGTCGCAGTCCCACCGGATCGCGCAGGAAGAGATCTTCGGCCCGGTTCTCTCGGTGATGACCTTCCGCACCGAGGAGGAGGCCGTCGAGAAGGCGAACAACACGCCCTTCGGGTTGTCCGCCGGAGTCTGGACCGAGAAGGGATCGCGCATCCTGTGGATGGCGGACCACCTGCGGGCCGGGGTCGTATGGGCCAACACCTTCAACCGCTTTGACCCCACGAGCCCCTTCGGCGGGTTCAAGGAATCGGGCTTCGGCCGTGAAGGTGGACGTCATGGGCTCGAGGCGTACGTGAAGCTGGTGGCACCGTGACCGATTCACCTCGGGTCCAAGTGATGAAGACCTACAAGCTCTATCTCGGCGGCGACTTCCCTCGCTCCGAGTCCGGCCGCTCGTTCGAGGCGAACGCAGCGGATGGTTCGTTCCTAGCCAACGCTGCCCGGGCCTCGCGCAAGGACATCCGCGACGCGGTCAAGGCCGCGCGCAAGGCATGGGGTGGCTGGGCGGCTGCGACCGCGTACAACCGGGGCCAGGTCCTGTACCGGGTCGCCGAGATGATGGAAACGCGCCGCGGCGATCTCGAGGCTGAAGTCGCCCGCGTCGAGAACGATGCGTCCGATCAGGTCGATGTCGCGATCGATACCTTCGTGTACTACGCGGGTTGGACCGACAAGATCGCTCAGGTCGCCGGCGGGCTCAATCCGGTGGCCGGCCCGTACTTCAACATCACCGCACCCGAGCCGACCGGCGTCGTTGGGATCGTGGCGCCGGAGGAACCGTCGTTGACCGCGCTGTGTGCACGCCTCGCTCCGGCGATGTGTGGAGGCAACGCTTCGATCGTCCTGGCCTCGGAACGCTTCCCGCTGCCGGCGATCGCCTTGGCGGAATGTCTCGCGACGGCCGATGTGCCGGGAGGTGTGGTCAACATCCTTACCGGTCTCAAGGACGAACTCGTCCCCGTGCTTGCGTCGCACCTCGACGTCGATGCGATCGATATCACCGGCGTCGCCGGGGACCGGCGGGCCGAGGTCGAAGAGGCCGCGGCCGAGAACGTGAAGCGCGTAATCACCGCGACCGACGTGCGCGGGCCCCATGAGGTGTCCGCGTTCATGGACCTGAAGACGGTCTGGCACCCCAAGGGCCGGTGACGGAACCGATCGAGCACCATCTAGCCCCCTAGCTCCTCCTCGGACTGCTTGCGCATGCTTGCTCGCGTCCGGTATGCCCGGTAAGTCCGTTTGTGGGTACTACCCGACAAGGGGGGTGTTGGATGAGGCGAAACATCGTCGTCTTGTTCTTATCTGCAGCGCTACTGGGACTGTTCCAGCCCGGGGCGCCCGCTCGGCCAACCGAGCAACCGAAACGTCCGGACCGTGCGGTTTCCAAGAGCGTTCACAAGTCGCCCAAGCAGATCCGTTCGTACTGGACCAAGGCGAAGATGCGCAACGCCAAGCCGGCAACGGCGCCGTCGCCCAAGGGCTCGCCGTCCAAGTCCTCAGCCTCAACCGCTCCCGCAACGGGGAAGCCGGGGTCCGTTGCCGCGACCGCTCCGCTCTCAACGACCGCGGGCCGTGGCAAGGCGCCGCGCCGGAGCTACGAAGTCACCGAGCCGTACACGAACTATCCGTACTCGACCCACGGCAAGGTCTTCTTCACCGATCCGAACTCGGGCCTCAACTACGTCTGTTCCGGAACTGCGATCAACTCTGCCAACCGCAGCGTGGTGTGGACTGCCGGTCACTGTGTGAACGGCGGCGGTGCGGGGCAGCCGTGGTACACGAACTGGGCCTTTGCCCCTGCGCGCAAGGACGGGAGCAACCCGTTCGGGCTGTGGACCGCGCGCGAAACGTGGTCGACCTCCGGGTGGGTGAACAGCGGAAACATCCGTTACGACATGGCCGCCGCAGTGATGAACACCAATGGCGGGAACGCCCTCGTTGACGTCGTCGGGGGCCGGGGCATCTCGTGGAACCAGCCCCGCAACCAGTTCTATCAATCGTTCGGATACCCGGCGGCACCGCCATTCAGCGGAGAGCGTCTGAGGGTGTGCGAAAGCCAGTGGATCGGCGACGACAACCCGTCGGGCGGCAGTGGTCCGTCGACGATGGCGATCACATGCGACATGACGGGGGGCTCGTCGGGCGGAGGATGGATCGTGAACGGAAACGTGAACGGTCTGAACTCCTACGGCTACAGCACCGTCCCCAACACGATGTTCGGCCCGTACTTCGACACAGGCGCGGCCAACCTCTACAACGCGGTCCAGAACCTCTAGTCGATTGTTGACGGGGGAGACGTCGCGCGGGGACGGGGCCTCAGGGTCTCGTCCCCGCGCTTCCCTCCCACCCGGACTGGTCGCGGTCTTCCCCGGTGACGGTGAGTCGTGCTCGCATCCGATCGAGATCAGGGTGGTCGTGACCCCACCGGCCCAAGGTGATCCGGGCCCGATCCGGCTGTGGCTCGACGACGAGGAGCTGACCGATCGACTCACGATCCTCGAGACGATGAGCTGGCCCCCGACCCGCCGTGAGGCGTCCTACCGTTTGGACTCGGAGCTCGCCCCCGGTGATCACGAAGTCCGCGTGTCGTTCTCCGGATCCTTGGGGCCCCAGGATCACCGCTGGACCTTCGTCATGGTTCAAGGAGACTGAGCCGGGACCAAGCAGGGCTTGGGCATTCGACGGCATATCTATCCAGGACCGGTCCAACCTGGAGGAGCCTGAAGATGTCGCGCCGTCTCGTTCTGCTGTCCCTGAGCCTGTTCCTCGCGGTGAGCTCGCTGCAAACGGTGGTCGTCGAGAGGGACGCGCACGCGGAAGCTGCTCCGGGGACCGTCATGGCCGGTTACGGCGAGGCGGATGCCACTTGGCACGTGGGCGCGGGAGCGGGTCAGTACTCACAGAAGAGCCCCGATCAGACCGGTCTGCTGACCGGCGATGAGGTCGATCCGCATCAGCATTCGCTGTCGCAGAAGGACAGCTACGGAGTGCAGTCCCGACTGAGCTACCGAGCGATCGTCGTGCGCGACGCCGAAGGTGATGTCGCGGCGTTCGTGAAGTCCGACTCCTATCTTGCACAGGACTATCTGACCCGGCGGGTCGGCCAGCTCCTCGTTGAGCGCGGATCTCAGGTGGCGTACGAGGACATCCTGCTGATGGCATCCCACAACCACTCCTCGCCCTATTACACGAGTCCGTCCTGGGGCGTCTGGATCTTCCAGGACGTCACCGATCTGCGGGCGTTCGAGTATCACGCCCGCCAGATGGCCGCGGCGATCCTCGCTGCCGAAGAGGCGATGGTCCCGGCCCGGATGGCGGCGACCACCGTCGAGCACAAGATCTTCAAGGGCATGATCGCCCGTAAGACGATCGCCGACGACGGCACGCCTGCGGGCTACCCCGACGACTTCGGCGACTTCGGTCTGCCGGTGATCCGCTTCGATTCCCTCGCCGGCGACCCCATCGCAACCTTGATCAACTGGGGCCAGCATCCTGAGGGCCTCGACGACCACGACCTCATCACCGGAGACTTCGTTGCTTCGCTCGAGCGCTTCGTGGAGCGGGCCGACCGGCGCGCCGCTCGTGTTCGGACAGGGTGACGTCGGCAGCGCGGAAGCGGGGCCCGGACGCCCCGACCTGGTCCCAGACGGCATCCCCAAGCGATGGAGTCATGCCGGGCATGCCCAGGCTGAGCGCGGCGCGTTCCTCCTGTCGCAGGATGTGATCGGCGGGTGGAGGACGGCCGCGAGGCCGCGAGCTCAAGTCCCGTTCTCTGCCGACTTCGACGTCGCCGCCGTTACCCGGTTCGTGCCGGCTCCTTTGAGTCACCCGTATCCGTCGGTATCGAACTGCAATACGGAGACGTCCCTCGGCGGCGATCCCGGTGTGCCGATCGGCGGCCTTCCCGACTGTGCTCGTTCCGGAGGGATCGAGGACGAACGTCTCAACATGGTCTACGAGAACCTCCGGATGCACGGCTTCCCGGTACCGGCCCATTACGACGCGCCATCGTTCACCGCGGTCGAGGAGAACCTCCGGCTCAAGCTGCAGGTCTTCAAGCTCGGTGACGTCGTGCTCGCGTCGTGTGCGTGCGAGGCGCAGGTCGACCTGATCCTGAACCTCGAGAGCCGTCTCGACCGGATCGAGGACAACATGTGGGATGGCTACGACTGGACCGAGCGACTCGGATGCAGCAACGATGGAGCCGGTGGGGATTGGACCTGCACCGACCCGCACGATGCCTCCAAGTCCCTGACGTTCAGCGATCTCAAGTACCGGCACATGCAGGCTCAGATCCACAACGATGCGCGCGGGTGGAACGACCCGGCCAACGTCCTTACCGCCAACTCCGATCCGGCGGATCCGTCTGCGATCTGGGGCAACTTCACCCACGACGAGCTATCCCCCGACCTGGGCTACGTCCTCCCGATCGGTGTGGGCCACGCGGGCGACTACAACGGCTACACGGTGAGCTATCGCGAGTACATGTCCTACGACCACTACCGCAAGGCCCTGACTTGCTGCGGTCCGCACACCGCCGACTACATGGTCTCCAATCTCGTGGAGATCGCCGGCGAGCTGAACGGGGGCCCGGCCTACACTCCTGAGCCGCACGATGCAACGGCTCGGGCCGACGAGGCCCGCCAGGTGGCCGCCGCGACTGCGCTCGGTCAAGCGTCGAGTTCGGCCTACGACGCGTGGCTCGCGGCGTTGCCCGGGGATGTCGGTCCCGCTGCCATCGTGGAGCAGCCCGTCTCGATCCGGCGGTTCGATGCCGCTACGGTGTCGTGGCGCGGCGGAAGCAACGCGGTCGACAACCCGGTCGTCACGGTCGAGCGCTTGCGAGGCGGGAAGTGGCGGCCGTTCGCCGACCAGACCGGCGAGATCCAGACCAAGGTCGAGTTCCCCGCCGGGGTGAACGGCTTCCTCGACACCTACGCGGGCAACGAAGAGTGGACCTGGACCGCGGCCTTCGAAGCCTTCGATGCGTTCCCTCGAGGGATCGGGTCGACGCCGGCCGGCAGCTACCGCTTCGTGATCTCCGGGGTCATCCGGGATGGGTCGATCGATCAGGCGTACCAGCTGGAGTCCGATCCGTTCGAGGTGGAGCCGTGGAGCGGCATCACGGTCCGCGACCTCACCGTCGGCGACGACGGTTCGGTGTCGTTCGCGATCGATCACGCCTACCCGAAGACCTACGCATCGGTGTTCCCCTACGTCGCCGAAGAGATCAAGAACGACGAAGTCGGAGTCCCGTTCTGCACGACCTGCACCTTCCGCCCGTGGGCGAGCTCCGGAGAGATCGTCCGAGCTGTCGTCACCGTCCTGCGGGCCGACGGCTCGATCGATCGGGTCAGCGCCTTCCAGGTAGGCGACCGATGGTTGGCACCCGCTGGTCTGCAGCCGGGCGACGAGGTGATGATCGAACCGGGTGCGATCCGCGACTCCTACGGGGAATCGAACGCCTTCGGCCTCGACTAGCGGAGCAAGCAAGGGGGCCCATATCCCCGCGAAAGCCCTGGTCAGCGGCTTGTAATCGAACATATGTTCGTATATGGTGACAAGATGGACATCGAGAGGCTGGTGGCCCATCTGGAAGCCGCCATCGCTGAGACCGAGAAGGCGAACTCGGGTCTCGAGCCGGAGCTGGTCAGCGTTCCGGACGCCAAGACCTGTACGGCGCTCTACGCGAAGCTGAACCGGCTGTCCTCCTTCGGTGTGACCGCCTTTGCCCACAAGCAGGATGCCGCCGACCTCGCCCGGGTGACCGGAACCTCCATGGGCAAAGCCAAAGACATGGCGGCGACGAGCGAGGTACTGGCCTCCTCACGCCCGCTCGATTCTGCATTGCGCAAGGGCGAGGTGTCCCTCGATCAGGCTACCGAGATCGCTCGAGCTGAAGAGGCTTCCCCCGGCTCCGCCAAAGAGCTTCTAAGATCGCCAAGACCGAGTCGTTCCACGTCCTCAAAGACGAGGCCCGCAGGACCAAGCTCGAAGCCGAACAGCACCAGGGACTTGGCCGAGCGGCAGCGGAACGCGAGACGTGCGTCACATCACGCCGACGAACTCGGCATGGTCAACATCCACCTGGCGTTGGAGCCGCACATCGGAGCACCGATCATGGCCAGGGCCGAAGCCGAGGCCCAGCGACTGGCGAGGGCTGCGAAGAAGAGCGGCAGCGACAAAGAGCCCTTCGAGCGCTATCTCGCCGACGCCTACGCCAAGCTGCTCACGGGGTCCGGCAAAGGCAGGTCGACGCGCCCCGAGTTGGTCATCCTGGTGAGCCACGAGGTCGCCAAGCGGGGATGGAAGGACGTTAAGCCGGGCGAGATGTGCAAGATCCCCGGCGTCGGCCCGGTCGCCCCCGAGACCGTCAAGGAGATCGCCAAGGACGCGTTCCTCAACGGCGTGTTCTACGACGGTAAGGACCTGAGGAACTTCAATCGTTTCGGCAGGCACCACGCCGTCGAGGTCAAGGTGGCTCTGGAACTCGGTGAGCCACCCGACTTCGATGGTCCCAAGTGCATCGACTGCGGTAACCGCTTCCGGACCGAGTTCGACCACATCGAACCTCGCAACTGCCGAGGCCCGACCTCCCACCCGAACCTGAAACCAAGATGCTGGCCCTGCCACCAGGCGAAGACAGCCCGCGACCGCCGAGCCGGAAAACTGACCCCGGAACCACCGAAACCACCGACGAGGCCAAAGCCCAGAACGAAGCGCACTCGCGCGACCAAACTGCAAGCACAGGGTCCTTAGCGACGACCGATCGATCGAACGCAAGGCCCGGAACGAAGCGGGCCCCCGGAGCGAACCCTCAAAAACGCTCTGGGTGGAGCGGAGCGGGGCCCGCTTCGGGCGGAGCCGTCGCCCGGTTCCGGCTAGAGCTCTATCAGGATGCCGCGGAGCAGGCTTTCGAGGCGAGCGGCGGCTTGCCTGCCTGCGGCCGAGACCTCCTCGTGGGACAGCGGCGTGGGGGAGAGTCCGGCGGCGAGGTTGCTGACGACCGAAATGCCCAACACCCGAGTTTGCAGGTAGCGCGCCGCGATCGCTTCGTTCACTGTTGACATCCCGACGATGTCGGCGCCGATGGTGCGCAACATGCGAACTTCCGCCGGTGTCTCGTAGGTCGGACCGAGGAGACCGGCGTAGACACCTTCGCTCAGGGCCGGATCGACGCTCTTCGCCAAGGCGCGCAGCTCAGTGTCGTAGACCTCGCTGAGATCGAGGAACCGTGGGCCGATGGAGTCGTCGTTCGGACCGAACAGCGGGGTCCGCCCGGTGAGATTGATGTGGTCGGTTATCAGACAGGGCGCGCCGACCTCCAGGTCCGGGTTGATCCCTCCTGCCGCGTTCGTGAGGATCACGATGTTGCAGCCGGCTCCGATCGCCGCTCGCACTGGATACGTGACCTCGGCGATCTCGTGGCCCTCGTAGAGATGAACCCGGCCGGCGAAGATCAAGGTTGGTGTCATCCCGACATCGCCGGCGTAAAGAGCTCCGGCGTGTCCGGCCACCCCCGAGGCCGGCATGCCGTCGATGTGCGAGAAGGGGATCGGATCGACATGCAGGAGAGCGGCCGAAGATCGGACAGTCCGGAGCCGAGCACCACCCCACGCGCCAGTCCGAGCGTCCGGTTGCATTCTTGATGACGGAGTGGACGGCGGCCTGAGAGCTCACGCAGTGATCCGCTCGATGACAATCGGACGTCGTTCGGAGCTTCATCTCCGATCTCGAACCCATCGGCGAGCGCGGCCTCCGCGTGCTCGATTTGCTCGGGTCGCTGGTGTGGAGCTCGAGAAGCGGCTGACCCTCCTCGACGTGATCGCCCGGCTTGGCCAGGCACACGACGCCGGCGGCGTGATCGACCGGGTCCTCCTTGCGGGATCGTCCGGCCCCCAGCCGCCATGCCGAGACACCGACGGCCCGGGCGTCGACGCCGGTCGATGACCCGAGCGCGGGGCTGTGATCGTCCTCCGCTTGGACGCCTCTGGCAGCGGGGCATCGGGATCTCCGCCCTGAGCCGTGACCATGGCCCGCCATTTCTCGAGGGCGGTGCCGATGGCGACCACCTCCCTGGGTCGGCCTTCACATCGCACAGGGCGAGCATCTCCTCGGCAAAGGCATAGGTGATCTCGTCCAGATCCGAGGGTCCCTTGCCCTGGAGCATCTCCACCGACTCGGTGACTCAGCACGTAGCCGCGGTTCTCCCAGCGGAACCTCCATATCGGTGATCAGTGCGGTCGTCTTCACCCGTGGCTCTCGCCGATCCGGACCATGGTCTCGGCGAGTTACGCGGGCCATCGAGATATCTGGGAGGAACGCCCCGGAGCCGACCTTGACGTCGAGCACCAACGCTCCGCCCCCTTCGGCGATCTTCTTGGACATCGTCGAGGCGGTGATAAAAAGACTAAACCGTTCATCGTGGTCACAAAACGCGTAGAGCTTCCTATCGGCGGGAGCTACCTTGGGGGATGACGAATAGATCACGCAACCGACCTCTTGGAGG
>CAWGWA010000010.1:0-47319 GCA_963826105.1 uncultured Actinomycetes bacterium
ACCGGCACCGTCGGGAAGACCCCCTCGCGCCTCGCCCGCAACGTGCCGATCCCCAGAGCGATACCGAAGCCGATCAGCGTCAACCCACCCGTGACGAGGTTCAGGTCGTCCGGAGTCATATCTGGAAGCAGGGTCCAGATGTTGTCGAAGTTGGGGCCGCGCACCGGTGGAACCCGTAGGTCGCCCACCAACCGTCCCGGTTGGCGACGATGAAGGGGAGGTTGATCAGCGCGAACACGCCGCCGCCAACCCCGGCGTGAACGAGTGCGTCCTTCACCTCCCGGCGCGCCAGCGAAGCGGCGACGAGAGCAAGTACGAAAAAGGCGGGATACATCTTGAGCGCGGCACCGACACCGAAGAGCGCGGCCGCGACCAGAGGCCGATCGCGGCGGTACGCGTAGAACCCAACCACGACCGCGGCCACCACCAACAGATCCCAGTTGTGGAATGAGTACAGGATCAGCGCGGGCGATGCCGCCCACATCAGAGCGCGCAGGCCCTCGAGCCTCCCAAGGAGATAGGCGATGAGGAGACCGAAGGGGGCAAGGAGCAGAGCGGTCGCCCCGAGATAACCGTTGGCGTCGGTGACTCCGGCCCCCGCGGCGTACATGAACAAACCGGTGAGCACCGGGTACTCGATCGCCCCATCGACCAGCTCGCCGTTCGCGCCGTCGAAGCTCCCATGGACGTAGGGAAACGTTCTGTCTTGGATGCCGCGTATCTGGTAGAGGGCCTGGATGTCGTTGTAGCAGAGCGACTCGTACTGATGAGAATCGCTCCACGGATCGAGGCATTGGGCCTTGAGGAACCAGCCCCCGAGGAGGAACGCGGCGCAGACCGCAACCACTATCGCTGCGGCCGAGAACCTCCGACGTTCCGGAGTCGACGCCAAACCGCTATGGATCCTCCCCTGACGACTTGGTGTCGTCGGGCATGCTCTCGGCGCGGTAAACGAACTCCTCGTCGCGGGCCGGGGCCGGCGGAGTCACCGTCGGTGTTGGCTCGGGGGTCGGCGTCGGAGTTGGGGTCGGGGTCGGCTCGGGGGTCGGGGTCGGCTCCGGGGTCGGCTCCGGGTCAGGCTTCTTCGTCTTCGTCGGCGACGGAGCTGCGGTCGGGGTCGGGTTCAGGATCTCGTCTGGGAAGTGCGTCGGATCGGGGAACGGCTTCGGGGTCATCCCCTCGAGGGCCTGGACCATGTAGTCGTGCCAGATGGTCGCGGGGAACGACCCACCGGTCACGTTGATGCCCTGAACCGGACGACAGAGGAACGTATCGGAGCAGTAGCCCATCTGAGGCTGTATCGACTCTCCACCACCCGGGCGTTCCTCGAGCGGGTAGCCCATCCAAACGACCGTCGCGAGCTGGGTGGTGTAACCCGAGAACCACGCCGCACGGTTGTATTGCGCGGTACCGGTCTTACCGGCGACCTCCCAGCCGGGGATCGCCGCTCGGGTCGCGGTTCCCGCGTTAACGACGCTCTGCAGCGCGGTGTTGAGGACGTAGACCGAGTTCTGCTCGACGACTTGCTCGCCCTGAGTGTTGATCTCTTCGTCGCACTCGAACTTCTGTGGGATCCACGACACGAGGCAGTGACCCTCTTCATCGGTCACGTAGGCGACCGGCACGACATCGGGGAGACGACCGCCGGCCGCGAAGCCAGCGTAGCCGCGTGCCATCTCGACCGGTGTTGCGTCGAACGAGCCGACCGCCAGTGAGCAGTTCGGCGCGATCTCATCGGCCCCGAACTTCGGGGCGAACCCGAACTTCTCGAGCATGCGGGCGACCTTCTCGGGGCCGATCTCGGCGATGAGCTGAGCGAAGATCACATTGACCGAACTCGTGGTGGCTCCGATCAGGTCGAGCGTCCCGAAGGAACTCCCGCCGTAGTTCGACGTCTCCCATTCACCGGCGGGCCCGGCGCACGCCGGGTCGGTGATGGTGACGGGGCTGCTGCCGGAGAAGCGCGACTGGAGCGATATGCCGTCTTCGATCGCGGCCAGCACGGTCCACGACTTCAGCGTCGAACCGGACTCGTGCCCCGGGTAGTCGGCTGCGTAGTTGAAGCCGCGTGCCTTTTTGATGCTGGTGAACTTCCGGCCCCCGACGAACGCGCGCACCTCACCGCGCGGGGTCATCGAAACCAGCGACGCTTCCGGTTCGGTCTTTTGCGTCAACTGGGTGGCGACGGCTTCTTCGGCGGCCCTCTGCATCTCGAGGTCAAGGGTCGTGTGAATCTGTAGTCCACCGGTGTAAAGCCGGTCGCCGAAGTACGGCTCGAGGAAGTCCTTACGGACCCACTCGATGAAGAAGGCGGCCTTCGAGTCGGTCAGCGATTCTTCCTCGTTCGGCGCGAGCTTGATCTTCTTGCCGATGAACTCGTCGGCCTCGTCCTGGGTGATGTAGCCCTCCTCCACCATCAGGCCGAGGGTCCGGTCGCGGCGTTCCTTGGCGAGCATCATGTGCTCGTCTGGCTGGTAGGACTCGGGCGACGGGATTATGCCGGCCAGGAACGCCGCTTCTCCAACGGAAAGCTGCACCGCCTTCTTGTCGAAGTACGTCTGTGCAGCGGCCTCGAATCCGTACGCCCCGCGCCCGAGGTAGATGGTGTTGAGATAGAAGCCGAGGATCTCCTTCTTGGAGTACTTCCGCTCCAACTTGATCGCGAGGACGGCTTCCTTCAGCTTCCTGGTGATGGTTCTCTCGGTGTCCTGCAGAACCGCCTGCTTCACGTACTGCTGGGTGATGGTCGAGCCACCCTGCTGGACCTCACCGCCGGTGACGTTGGCCCACGCGGCGCGGATGATGCCCCTGATCGAGACGCCCCCGTGCTCGTAGTAGTCCTTGTCCTCGGATGCGATCACGGCGTCGCCGACGAAGCTCGCTCGTCCATCGATCAAGGGTTCCGGGTCGATGATGAAGCGGCGCTCCTCACCGGAGAAGATGCCGATCGGCTCGCCATGGCGATCGAACACCTTGGCCGCCGAGGCCAGTTTGATGTCCTGCGGGAGAGGGATCGACGCGAAGGCATAGGTAAGGAGCAGGATCGCGACTCCGATAAGGATGCCTCCGAGCGCGATCAACCACCCCCACCGGAGGAGGAATCGTTGCGTCCGGGAGCGTCCATCCTTCCGGGTCTTCTTCTGGCCCCGTCGGGCCCACCACCCCGGCTTGGACGCGCCAGCCTCAGCCATCGTGTGTCACCACGCGAGTCTAGATTCGTCGGCATCCATACGCCTGACAATGCCCCAACTGAAGGATTAGCGAACCAAACTGGATCTAACTACGGCGGCGGCGGGGGGCCTGGGGCGTACGGAATCGCCGCCCCGCCTGGTACGCCCTGATCAGGTGATTCCAGGCACAGTCGAGGCAGACCTCGACCTCGTAGCAGGTGAACTGGTCGTAGGACTCGGCGAGTTCGATGAGCCACTCCCGCGGATAGACGACCCGGCCGCTGTTCCGTTTGAGCTCCGCCCCGTAGACGTAGCGCACCCCGCGCATCGCATCGTGCGAACAGATCGGGCAGGGGATGTCGATCTCCTCGCCGATGTTCTTCGCAGCGCGCAGGAGCTCCGGGTGTGCGTCACAGACATCGTTCGTGTCGAGCATCCCGCGGCGCACCGAAGCGATCGCCGAACGTCGCGCCAGGCTGTAGTCGACCACCGGGCCTTTGGGGCTCGGCGGCGAACTGGTCGGATCGAACGATCTTCCTGAAAGTCCCACTCGGCGATGGTAATGGCTTTCGACGACAACCCCCCGCGCGCTCGCTACGAATGGAGCTCCAGGACCACGAAGCGAACCTCATCGGGCACCGGTTCTGGTTGCTCCACGGAGCGGGCGAAGCCGCACTTCTCGAGCACCCGGATCGAACCCGGGTTGTGCTCGGCAACCCACCCCATCAACGGCCTCGTGCGCTCGATCTCAAGGTATCGAGCGACGGCCGCCGTCGCGATCCCACGGCCCCAGTGCTCCCGGCCGATCCAGTAGCCGATCTCGCGGTGGCCGTCTCCCTCCCAGCTCTGGACGCTTCCGACGACCTCTCCTCCGAACGTGACGGTCCGAGCGGCACAGGAATCGTCGGCCAGGATCTTGTGCCAGTGGGCCAGGTGGGCGTCTCGGTCTTTGGAGGCATAGGCGGCCAGCGCGGCCCCCTCGGGGTCCGCCTGGATCTCGTAGAAGAGAGGTAGGTCCCCCTCCTCAACGTCCCTGAGCGCCACCTCCCCCGATCCCATCCGGTCAGCCTAGCGAGCGCCCACGACGGTTAGGTTGGTGGCGGGTGATATATCGGTGTGATATATCAAGTGGATAGGAACTACTGATATATCGAATCGCACAGGTAACGACCGCTACGAACGACATAGAAGGGTAGCGAATGAAACAGCCAGGCACTCTCGAGCTTCCCGTATTGGGGCTGCTCAAGGAGCGGGACATGCACGGATACGAGCTGCGGAAACAGCTCGGCGCCATGCTGGGCCCCTTCTGGCAGGTCTCGTGGGGCTCGCTCTACCCGACGCTGAGGCGAATGGCCAAGCTCGGCGCGGTTGAGAAGTTGGCCGAAGAGGTCCCCCGGAAGCGAGCCAAGGCGGCCGCCAAGACGACCCCGGGGCGCAGGAAGACCGTGTACCGCATCACCGAGCAGGGCGAGAAGCTCTTCGCCGAGATGCTCGAGGAAGCAGGAGCGGTGGACGCCGAGCACTTCACCCTCAAGCTCGCTTTCTTCCGTTACATGCACCCCGAAACCCGCCTCGCGCTCCTCGAGCGCAGGCGTGCCTACCTCCAGGAGAAGCTGGCGCAGCTCAAGGCCAACCTCCGGGAGTACCGCGAGCGGATCGACTCTTACGCCCTCTCGCTCCAGAACCACGACCTGCTCTCGACCGAGAGCGACATCGCATGGATCGACGAACTGATCACCAAGGAGCGGGGCGACGTCGCCCTGCCCAAGCCGTCAACACCATTAGAGGGAAGGGGAGTCTAGTTATGTCCAAGGTCCGCGTCGCCATAATCGGCGTCGGTAACTGCGCGTCGTCACTCGTCCAAGGGGTCGAGTACTACGCCAAAGCTCGCACCGATGAGGCCGTTCCCGGTCTCATGCACGTCGATCTCGGTGGCTACCACGTCTCGGATGTCGAGTTCGTTGCAGCGTTCGATGTTGACGCCAACAAGGTCGGACTCGACCTGGCGGAGGCGATCTGGAGCGAGCCCAACAACACGATCAAGTTCTCGGACGTTCCAGAGACCGGTGTAAAGGTCATGCGTGGCCACACCTACGACGGTCTCGGCCACTACTACCGTGAGATGGTCACCGAATCCGCGCTTCCGCCGGTCGACGTCGCCAGGGTCCTCAAGGAGACCAGGGCCGACGTTCTGATCAACTATCTCCCGGTTGGCTCCGAGCAGGCGGCACGCTTCTACGCAGAGCAGGCCCTCGAGGCCGGCGTCGGGTTCGTCAACTGCATGCCGGTCTTCATCGCGACCAACGAGGACTGGGCTCAGCGTTTCACCAAGCACAACATCCCGATCATCGGCGACGACATCAAGTCACAGCTCGGTGCCACGATCAGCCACCGCGTGCTCAGCAAGTTGTTCGAGGCTCGCGGCGTCACGATCGACCACACCTACCAGCTCAACTTCGGCGGGAACATGGACTTCAAGAACATGCTCGAGCGTGAGCGTCTCGAGTCCAAGAAGATCTCGAAGACCCAGTCGGTCACCTCGCAGATCACCGCCGGGATCGACCCCGAAGACATCCACATCGGTCCCTCGGACCACGTTCCATGGCTCAAGGACCGTAAGTGGGCATACATCCGGATCGAGGGTCGTGAGTTCGGCGACATCCCGATCTCGATGGAGCTCAAGCTCGAGGTCTGGGACTCCCCCAACTCGGCAGGCGTCGTTATCGATGCCGTTCGCTGCATCAAGGTTGCGATGGACCGCGGCGAAGGTGGCCCCCTTCTGGCCCCCTCCTCGTACTTCATGAAGTCCCCGCCGGTCCAGTACACGGACCCGGAGGCTCACGAGCTGGTCGAGGCGTTCATCAAGGGCGACGTCAAGGCCGCCCAGCGCATCGACGCCAGCCACAACGGCAACGGCCACAAGACCAACGGCCACGTCGACCTCGGCTCGGAGCCCGTCTTCGGTCACTGAGCACCTACACAACGCGATTCAATGGGCCCCGGTCACCAACCGGGGCCCATCGCTATTCCAAAAGGAGAACCGGTCATCGCCCAACGCCCGACCTATGACCGCGATTTCAAGTTGCTGGTGACGGCACAATTCCTCGCGCAGGGAGCCGATGGCATGGCACAGGCAGCGTTCGCCGACATCCTGGTGCTCGAACCGACCAGCCAGGGGACGCCGGGACGGATCCTCGCTCTATTCGCAGTCACCCTCATCCCCTATTCCGTCATCGCTCCTTTCCTCGGCGTGTTCGTAGACCGCTGGGATCGACGCAAGCTGCTCGCGTGGACGAACGCGATCCGCGCGGTGCTGTTGCTGACGATCTTCCTGTGGTCACCCGCTCTGTCGGGCGATGGCGCGTTGTTCGTCGCGGTGCTCGTACTCCAGGGACTCGGTCGGTTGTTCCTCGCGACGAAGGGAGCCGTCCTGCCGGTCGTGCTCCACGAACACCACCTCATCAAGGGGAACGCACTGTCCGGGGCCGGGGGCACGTTGTCGGCCGTAACCGGAGGAGGCATCGGGCTCGCGATCGTGGGATTCATGGGCGCCAACGGCACCTTGACCATGGCCGGACTCCTCTACGTCATTCCTGTGTTCGCGGCCCTACGGATCGGAACGAACATGGCGCACCCGCACACTCGCTCACGAGGCTTCGTGGATGCGGTCCGAGATCTTGCTTGGTCCCTGTTCGAAGGAGTGCGAGAGATCGGCCGTCGACCACGGGCCAGGTTGCCGCTGCTCGCCATCTTCGTCTTGCGTAGCTTCGGGATCTTCATCGCGGTGCTGATCATCCTGTTGATCAAACGCGAGTTCATCGACCAGGACGACCACTTCGGCAAGATCGGGCTCTCGGGTCTTGCACTCGGCTTCGCTGGTCTCGGCGCGCTCGTCGCGGCCATCAGTGCGAGTCGGATCGGGGCGCGCATCGGGACCGGGGGCCTCATGGTCCTGGGCTATCTCAGCGTCGCCGCCAGTCTTTTGCTGTTCGGGCGCCCGGACCACCTCTGGGAACTCTTCGCGCTTGCCGGGCTCAGCGGGGCCGGCGGCTTCTTCTGCAAGGTCGGGGTCGATGCTCAGGTCCAGGCTGCGCTCCCTGACGAGTACCGAGGGCGAGCGTTCTCGCTCTACGACATCCTTTACAACCTGGCGAGCGTGGTCGGAGGACTGTTCGTGGTGATCTTCGCCGACTCAACGATCGGCACGATGCTCACGGCTGGAGGGATCGTCGCGATCTTCCTGGCCCTGGTGCTTGCCTACGAAGCCAGGCGCATCGAGATATTCAAGCCCGCCCCGGTTTAGTTGCCACCAGGAGGAATTCGGCGTGGTCGGTGTCGGGGGCCCGGCGGGCGAAATCGCCCGGATCGACCGACCACACGAACTCGGGTAGCAGCCCGACGCCGAGCGCTAGAAGCCTCAGTTCGCGCGGGGTGTAGACGCCGGTCCACAGATCCGCCTCGCGCTCGTCACCGGCTTCGTTCTTGAGCATCGTGCGCTCGTGCACGATCCCTTTGTCGGCGTCGAAGTTCGCTTCCGGGCGCCCATGGGTGAGCTCGAAGTAGGAGCTGAACGCGGTGAGCACGACTCGGCCCCCGGGCGTTGCGGCCTCGGCCATCCGCTTGAGCACCAGCGAGTCGTCGTCCCCCATCAGACCGAAGCCGCCCTGACAGATCGAGATGACCGCGTCGAACTCATCGTCGAATGGCATCTGCCGCGCATCGACCATGAAGAACGCAGCCGATACGCCAGCATCCCTGGCCGATTGCGCCGCGACATCGAGGAATCGCTGCGAGACGTCGACCCCGGTGACCGCAAGTCCGGCGGCGGCCAGCGGGATCGTGTGCCGCCCGGGACCGCATCCGACGTCCAGCACCCGCGCTCCCTGAGGCAGCGCGAGAAGCTCGAGCAGGAACTCGATCTCCTGACGCGTCCCCTTGGTGAACGAGTAGCGAAGGTACGCACTGCCGAGGTGGTCCCCGAGCTCCGAGAAGTACGGAGTCCCGGGGTGGGCGGGGAAAGAGGGGTGGGCGGGCCCCGTCACTCTTCCTCCCCTTCCTTCTTGGTCTTCTTCGGCGGAACCACCGCGCCGGCCGGCTCGATGCCCTTGGAGCGCGCCCAGGCATCGAGACGCTCGTAGGCCTCCTCGGTTCCCAGCGGCCCCTCCTCCATGCGGAGGTCGAGGAGAAACTCGAGCGCCTCGCCGATCATGCGGCCCTCGCCGGCTCCCAGGTAGGCCATGACCTGAGTCCCGTCGAGGTCTGGGCGGATCCGTTCGAGTTCCTCACGCTCCGCGAGTTCCCGGATGCGCGCCTCGAATGCATCCATCGCCCCTTGGAGGCGACGCGCCTTGGCTGGGTTGCGCGTGGTGCAGTCGGCGCGCACCAAAAGGTTGAGCGTCCCGAGCAAGGGGCCCGCGTCGCGCACGTACCGCCGGACGGCGGCGTCGGTCCACTCGTCGTCGTAGCCGTGAAACCGGTGGTGCAGGTAGATCAGTTGAGACACCTCATCAACCACGTGGTTGGGAAAGCGCAATTCCTTCAAACGGTCGCGCGCCATACGCGCCCCGACGACCTCATGGTGATAGAAGGTCACGCCGTCCTCGGTGATCTCGCGCGTCGACGGCTTCCCGATGTCGTGGAGCAAGGCAGCGAGCCTCAAGGGCAGTTCCGGGTCGGTTCGCTCGACCACCGCCAGCGTGTGTGCGAACACATCCTTGTGTCTTTGCACCGGGTCCTGCTCGAGCTTCAACGCGCCCAACTCCGGAAGGAAGATGTCGGTGATGCCGGTGTCGTCGGCCAGCATCAACGCGCGCGCGACGGCAGGCCCTATCACCAGCTTGGACAGTTCGTCACGGATCCGTTCGGCCGACACCGTGCGCAGTGATTCCTTCATCTCCTTGATCGCCGCCAGAACGTCCTCGGCGATCCGGAACTTGAGCTGCGATGCGAAACGGAACGCGCGCAGCATCCTCAACGGGTCGTCGGCGAACGACCGCTCCGGTTCGATGGGCGTGCGCAAGACCCTCTTCTTGAGGTCTTCCATGCCCCCGAACGGGTCGATCGGAGTGCGTTCCGGAAGTCGGATCGCCATCGCGTTCACGGTGAAGTCCCGACGCGAGAGATCGACCTCGATGTCGGATTCGAACTCAACCGCGGGGTGTCTGGAGTTGGGTTCGTAGCGCTCGGTCCGGAAGGTCGTGATCTCCATGTGAACGCCGGCGACCAGGGCGCCGATGGTCCCGAACTCGATCCCCTGGGTCCACATCTCGGACGCCACCGGCCGAAGGACCTCCTGAGTCTCGACGGGGACGGCATCGGTCGCGAAATCGAGGTCCGCATGCTGCCGGCGCAGTGCCATATCCCGCACCGGGCCCCCAACGAGGTACAGCTCGTGGCCGGCATTCCGGAACAGGCGTGCGAGCTCGAGCACCGGCGATCCTTCGGCCAGGAGCTCGGCTATGCCGTGTGGGGAGGCCACCTCTTGCGAACCCATGGCACAAGACTAGAGCGGCCGATTGGCAACCTCGACTTAACCGCCTGGAAATACGGCGGCCATCCAGTCGAAACGTCCATACCGGACGATGCTCTTGTCGATCCGATCAGAAAGGGAGACTGCGATGGATCGGTTCCTGGTTCTACTCACCCGGCCTCTACTGACCACCAGATCAGGTTGGTCAAGACGAGATGCTGGCCGCCTCCTCGATCGAGGCCGCGGCGACCGCATGCGCCGAGATCGAACGGAGGAAGGCACTGAGGATGGCGGTGGCGGAACTGGATCGACCGCGTTTGACCACCGGCGCTGCCTAGGAGACGGTCTGAAGTCCCTCCTGTTTCAAGGAGAGCTTGAAATCGTGGAGGTTGGTGGCCGCCCCGAGGGCGTCTTCGAGGCTCACGAGGTCGGCTCGGTACAGCGACAGCAGTGACTGATCGAAGGTCCGCATCCCGTAGAACGAGGACTCGGCGATCAGGTCGGGAAGTAGGTGGGTCTTCTTCGGCTCCGCGATCAGGTCTCTGACGCGGTCGTTCATCACGAGGATCTCGGTGGCGGGAACCTGACCCTTGCCGTCCTTCTTCGGGAGAAGTCGCTGCGAAACGACCCCCTTCAACGAACTCGCCAGCGAGTTTCTGACCTGCCCCTGGAGGTGAGGTTCGTAGAGGTCGATGATGCGGTTCACCGTTTCGGTCGCGTCCGAGGTGTGCAGGGTCGAGATCACGAGGTGACCGGTCTCGGCGGCCTGGATCGCGGCCGTGACGGTCTCGATGTCGCGGATCTCACCGATGAAGATGACGTCGGGGTCCTGGCGCATCGCAGAACGCAATCCGCTTACGAAGTCGCTCGTGTCGGTTCCTACCTCCCGCTGGTTCACGATCGCCTGCTTGTCTCTGTGCAGGATCTCGATCGGATCCTCGATCGTGAGGATGTGACACGGGCGGGTCGAGTTGATGTGATCGATCATCGAACCGGTGGTGGTCGTCTTACCCGACGAGGTCGGACCGGTGACAAGGATGAGGCCGCGCATCTCTTCCGCCAAAGTACGCACCGGGACCGGAAGTCCGAGGACCTCGATCGGTGGACTCGACGGGAGAACCCGTCGACACGCGAGGCTTACGACGCCTTTCTGCATGAACACGTTCATTCGGAAACGGCCGAGCCGCTTGTGTGAGTGCGCGAAGTCGACCTCACCCTTCTGCTCGAGGGTCTTGATGCGAGCGTCGGTCATGACCTCGAAGCAGATCTTCCGACTCTCCATCTCGGACAGGGCGGCGAACTTAGTTTTCTCGAGTTTCCCGTTCACCCTGATGAACGGAGGGCCCCCGGCCCTCACGTGGAGGTCCGATGCTTTCCGCTCTACGAGGTATGCGAGAAGGTCGTGCAGGTCTAGAGAAGCCATATACATGTTCCATCGGCACGTCCCCAGGCGGGATTAAGGGGGCCCATTTGGATAGCCGATGCTTGTTTTCATGATGATTTGCTGGGCTAGGAGTGCTATGCCTGTATAGGTTAAATTCGCGGCAGGCGGAGGCACGCACCAAGGCAACCGGGCGATCGAAGGAGTCAGGATCATGGTTGACACCACCAAGAAGATGTCGAGGGCCGAGGCAGGGCGCAAGGGTGGCCAGACGACCAAGCAGCGCTACGGCGAAGAGCACTTTGGTCGGATCGGTCGGATCGGCGGAAAGAAGGGTGGCGAAACCACCAAGCAGCGCTACGGATCCGAGTTCTACCAGAAGATCGGTCGCCTCGGAGGCTCGAAGTAGCCCCTTAGACCACCTTCACAGCTTCACTCAAGGCCCCTCCACGTGAGGGGCCTTGGCATGTCTTTATGCTGTGCCCGGGATGACCATCTTCGAGAGAACCGCTCGCCCTGCGATCGCCGCCGTCCTTCTGTCTCTGCTGGTCATGCTCCCCGGGATTCCGGCCGAGGGGGCCCAGAGCGAGGGAGTAGTCCGGATCCAGATCCTGCGGCAACCAGCGTGGCATTCGCCGACCGACGACTTCAACCTGAAGGTCGACATCATCAACGACTCCAGCGAGCCGCTCCAGGGTTACAGCCTCGTGGTCGGGCTCTACCCGCGAGTGTTGAACCGCACCGTTCTCCATGAACGTTTCGATCTGACCGATCTCGAACCCTTCGGGTCGTTCCCGATCGAGTTCGACAAGGAGTCCGACACGGTCGAGCCGGGGGAATCGGTGGTGGTGACCATCGACCAGCCGGTCAGCGACTCGCCCGTGCTGGCGACGACAACTGAGAACGGCGTTTATCCACTGAAGCTGAGCGTCGTCGACACGTTCGGCACGCCGCTCGATTCCGTCTCGACCCAACTGCTCTACTACCCGCTTCCACCCGACCCCCCCGACCTTGCTATGAACACGACCCTCGTGCTACCGGTCGGGGATGTTCCGCGACGCTCTCCGAGCGGAGTCTTCACTCCCGACGAGAGCGGGTCCTACCCGCTCGAGGAGGCAGTCGCGTCCGGCGGCTGGCTCTCGGGGATGTTCGCGGTCCTCGAGGATGAACTGGGCAACTCGAGCCCGCGGGAACCGGCGCGCAACGACCGGATCCGTATCACCCCCGACCTGCGTCTCTCGGTAGTCCCGAGTGCCCGCACGGTCGAGGAGATCAACGACATGGCCGACGGCTATCTGAAGGAGGTCGATGGAGAGGTAACGCGCGTTACCGAGGACGATCCCAGCGCGCAGGCTGCCGCCGATCTCCTGGAGGTGATGAAGGAGGTCCTGACGTCACCGAGCGTCGAGCCCGTCACCGCTCCGTACTCCTTCGCCGACCTTCCATCCCTCGCCCCCTATCCCCGCGCGACCGGAGATCAACTGGCCGAAGCGGACAAGGTCTATCAGAGTGTGCTCGACGTGAGCTTCTCGCCGGACTGGGTCTACGCGCCGGGGGGACGACTCGATGATGCCGCTCTCAACGAGCTGTGGCTCGATCGCTCCGCCGGGCACACGTTCCTCGAACCGAACTCGCTTCTGTCTCCGGGGAACATCGACCTCGCCGGCTGTCCGACCGCGGCTCTCTCGGCCACTTGTCCGATCGAGATCGACACCGGCGACGACTCCCTTATCGGTTATGCGTTGGATCGCGACGTTCAGGATCGAGTGGTCGAGATGACGCGCTCGGCAGGAACTCGCGTGGACATGCAGCGGCTGTTCGCCGAGACCTCGATGATCCGCGAAGAGGAGCCCAGCCTCGGCGAGCGGATCATCCCCATCGTGATCCCGTCGAACTGGACACCGTCTCCAGGCATCTTCCGGAACTTCATCCGGGGTCTCGCCCGCGCTCCGTGGCTCGAGATGAAGACCCCGGATGAAGGGCTTGAGGACGCGGGAGCACTTGCCCCGCGGCAGATCGTGGCCGAGGCACCCCCGCATCCCCGGCAGCCGGCTCCCGAGTACTTCACCGAGATCCTGAGGGTCGAACGCAACGTCGACTCCTTCGCCACGATCGGGCCGCCCGCGGGTCTCGTCACCAGGCTGCGCAGGAACGTGCTCACCGCGTTCGGCCGCGCGTGGTGGGGAGATCGCGAGTCCGAAGGTGCCGATTACGCGCAGCAGTCGAACGCAGAGATCCAGCGCGAGCTCGACGACATCAGCCTCCTCGCGGCCGACACCACGTTGTCGTCGCGGGATGGATCGATCCAGTTCGTCGTATCCAATGACACCGGCTACGAGATCGACATCAGCGTCGCCCTCACGGGAGGCGGCATCGAGGTCGACGACGAGGAACTCGAGCTCAACATCCCCGAGCAGCAACAGACAGTAACGATCGACGTCACCGCGACCACCAGCGGGATCTTCGGTCTCGACGTGCAACTGAAGACCCCGGACGGGGGTCTCGCCATCACCGAAGCTCGGACGATCACGATCCGCTCGACCGAGTACAACCGCATCGCACTGGGGCTCACCTTCGGTGCACTGGCGTTCCTCGTGCTCTTCTACCTGGTCAGGTGGATGCGCCGGCGAAAAGCGAAGGCAGAGAGCGATACGGATGAAGAAATGAGCATCGCTTGAGCCTCGCGCGCGCTACGGCGGTGATGACGGTCGGCACGGTCCTGTCCCGTATCACCGGCCTCCTGCGCATCGCCGCGATCGTCGCCGCACTCGGAGTGGCCGAGGACAGGCTTTCCGACACCTACAACCTAGGCAACACCGTCCCGAACATCGTCTACGAACTGATCCTCGGCGGCATCCTCACGTCCGTCTTCGTCCCGGTGTTCGTGCAGTTGCTCGAGAAGGAGGGCCGGGATAAAGCATGGGTGATCGCGTCGTCGATCATCAACATCTCTCTGATCATCCTGACCGCGGTAACGATCATCGGGATCTTCGCGGCCCCGGTGATCGCGCACATCTACACGTCCGGGGTTCCCGCCGAGCAAGCAGCAGTGCAGCGCGACGTCCTTACGTTCCTGATCAGGTTGTTCGTCCCACAGATCATCTTCTACGGACTCACCGCGTTGACCGCCGGCTTGCTCAACGCACACAAGAAGTTCGGGGCGCCCATGTACACGCCGGTGCTCAACAACCTCGCGGTGATCTCGATCTTCATCGCGTTCCACCAAGCGTATGGAGAGGTCGGTGGGATCGCCAACGTCTCCCGCTGGCAGCTCGTGGTCATCGGCGGCGGGACGACGCTGGGTGTTGCGCTCATGGCGATCGCGCAGCTCCCTTTCCTGAGAGGGCTCGGTCACTACAGCCTCACGCTCTCGGGGATCAGACATCCCGCGGTGAAGAACCTCGCCAAGCTCTCCGTGTTTGTCATCGCCTACGTGATCGTCAATCAGATCGGGTATCTGATCGTTCAGATCCTGGCGGCCTCGAACCGAGGGGACTTTGCCGCATACATCACCGCATTCACGTTCTTCATGCTTCCGCACGGGCTGTTCGCGGTCTCGATCATCACCGCGCTTCTGCCCGGCATGAGCGAGTTGGCCGTCGCCGAGAGGTGGGATGAGTTCCGAGCGAGGCTGTCCACCGGCATCCGCACGACCGCTCTCTTGATCTTCCCGGCGGCGATCGGGTACCTCGTTCTGGGCAAGCCGATCGTCCGATTCATGCTCGAACGCGGCGTCATGACCGCGGAGTCGACCGATCTGGTCGCCGGTGTGCTGAGGCTGTTCGTGATCGGCCTGTTGCCGTTCTCACTGTTCCAGTTGTTCCTGCGCGCGTTCTACTCGTTGCAGAACACGAAGACGCCGTTCCTCATCAACTGCGCCGCGGTCGGTCTCAACACCGCGGTGAACCTGGCCGTGTACGGCACCTTTGGAGTCGAGGGGCTGGCCGCCGGACACGCTGCCGCTTACACCTTCGGGGCGTTCCTGCAGGCGCGTTCACTCTCGAAACGGATCGGGGGCCTGGACGGTCGGGCGATCGCACGATCGGTAGGTAGGATCGCCATCGCAGCGGCGGGGATGGGCGTTCTCGTGTGGCTGACTTCGAGAGCGCTCGACGGGGTACTTGACGCAACCTTCGTGGGTCAGACGGTGGGACTCGTGGTGCCGGTAGCCGTCGGTGTGGTGAGCTACCTAGTTCTGGCCCGGTTGCTGCGGGTTCCAGAACTCGATTACGCGAAGGGCCTCCTCGTTCGACGGCCCGTCAAAGGGGATTGAGATGATCAGAGACGAACGAGGATTGATCACAGGTTTCGTGATCAGGATGATCCTGGGCTTCGCCATCATGGGAGTCGTCCTGTTCGATCTCGGTGCGGTGGCGGTCAACTTCTTCAGCGTCGATCAGAACGCCACGAAGGTCGCCGAAGGCATCATCGAGCAGATCGCAACCAACGAGATCGACGTCTCTCGACCCAAACAGGTCAGGCGTGCGGCGCGCGAGTTGGCCGAGAAGGAGGGCGCCACGCTCCTCGAGATCGAAGCCAGCCGCTCGGCGGTCACGGTTCGACTCGAGAAGGAGGCCTCGACCCTTATCGTGCAGCGGGTATCCGCCTTCGAGAAGTGGGGTATCGCGACCGCAGAAGTCCGGGCCTCGGCCTCCCCTTAGCCTAGGTGATCGATGAGTGACGAGAAGGTTGTACTCGCCGAGCGATACGTGCTCGAGAGCCCCATCGCCCGTGGCGGCATGGGGACCGTGTGGAACGCGAAGGACGAGGTCCTCGCGTGGCCGGTCGCGGTCAAGGTTCTCAACCACGATCTCGCCGACGACGAGGCATTCGTTGCCCGCTTCCGGCGGGAAGCGCTCGCTGCTGCGCGACTGAGCCATCCGCATATCGTCGCGATCTACGACACCGGATCCGAGACAACCCCCGACGGAACCTCTCGCTACTTCATCGTCATGGAGCACTGCGGCGGTGGAACGCTTGCTTCGAGTCAGACGCTGGATCAGGAACGGATCGCGGACGTCGGGGTCGACATCTGTTCCGCTCTGGGTCATGCCCACCGGCACGAGATCATCCACCGCGACGTGAAGCCGGCCAACATCCTCTTCACGCCTGAAGGGAACCTCAAGGTGGGCGACTTCGGGATCGCCAAGGCCGCGTTCAGTGCCAACGAGATCACCACAACCGGAGTGATCCTCGGAACAGTCACCTACATCTCGCCCGAACAGGCCAACGGTGAAGAACCCGACGCACGCTCGGATCTCTATTCGCTCGGAGTCGTGCTGTTCGAACTCCTCACCGGTCGCCCCCCGTTCGAGGCAGACAGTCAGATCGCAGTCGCTATGAAACACATCCGTGAGGACCCGCCCGACCCACGCAGCATCCGCGCGGGGATCTCGAAGGATCTGTCCGCAGTCGTCATGAAGTCCCTCGCGAAGGACCGGGACGACCGCTACAGCTCGGCCGAAGAGTTCGCCGACGCGCTCCGCTCACCTCGTCGCGGCGACACTGCGGTCCTGCGACGACCGGCGATCACATCCCGCGCCTCCACTCCAACCCCGGCCCCCGGGCCTGCGTCCGCCAAGCGAGCATCGCGAGGCGCCCGGAGCGACTACCGGTGGCTGATCCCCCTCCTGTTGGTTGCAGCCGTAGCAACGGCGCTCGCGCTGGTGTTGCCGCGTGTGCTCGACTCCACCGACGATCCTGGTGGTGGAGGAGGTAACGGAGGCGACTCCGGAACCACCCGCGTCGAGGTGAGCGCCCCGAGCGATTTCGATCCCGACGGAGGTGACGGAGAACACCCGGAGCTCACCGCCGATGTCGTTGACGGAGACGATGCGACCTCGTGGACGACTTCCAACTACAACGACAAGCTCAGCCTGACCAAGTCCGGAGTCGGGTTGCTGTTCGATCTCGGAGAAGCCACCGAGGTTTCCACACTCGAGGTCACGGGAGACACCGGCTCCTTCGAGATCCGCGCCGGAGACTCGGCACCCACGGCCGCGGCCGACCTCGAGGTGGTCGCCTCCGAGGAGCAGGCCTCAGGCACCACCGAACTCAGCTTCGATCCGGTTACGGCCCGCTACTGGCTGGTCTGGATCACCGATCTGCCCGGTGGTGGCGGAGGGAGCGCGACGATCGCCGAGGTTCGCTTCCTTGGTCCCTGAACTGGCCGACGAGGATCTCCTTAGCGTGTACCTCGACGGCGACGAGGCTGCCTTCACCGCACTGATGCGGCGCCACGAGGACCGGATCTTCGCCATGGCCTTGAAGATGATGGGGAACCGACCGGATGCTCTCGACGCGACCCAGGACACATTCATCCGTGCGTTCCGGAACGCGTCGAAGTTTCGCGGCGATTCCGCCTTCGGGACGTGGCTCTATCGGATCGGGCTCAACTCCTGCCACGATCTCCTACGGAAAAGGAAACGGGACCCGATCCCCGAGGAAGAGATCGAGGGGGCCGGCGATCATCTTCCCGGTGTCGACGAGGGGGTCGTTCTGAACATGGAACTCACCGCCGCCCTCGCCGGTCTCCAGGAGGACTACCGGGCCGCCGTCCTGATGCACGACCTGGGCGGCATCCCCTACGAGGAGATCGCCGTCATCACCGAGGTCTCGATCGGGACGGTTAAGTCCCGGATCTCGCGGGGCCGCAGAAAACTCGCCGAACTCCTGGAACACCCGACCTCCCCTGATGCGTCGAAGGGACAGCGATGAAGAACACCGGAAGCCACGAACGCTTCTCGGAGCTGATCGGGCCTTACCTGAGACGGGAACTCGCCGTCGATGACGCCCGCGAACTCGAGGAGCACCTCGCCTCCTGCCCCGATTGCCGGGCCGAGGTCGAGGGAGCGCGCGCCCTCATGGAGGAGCCCGCTGGACTCACCGAGGCCGAGCGCGGTTCCCTTCACGCGGCGGTCACCGCCGCCATCGGCCGACCGGAGGCACCGGCCCGGGTCGTCCCCCTGAAGCCTCGCTGGGCCGGGGCGGCGAAGTTCATGAGCGCGGCCGCGGCGGTTGCACTGATCGCGGTCGCCGGGATCTGGGCCGGAACCTCGGGCAACCTCGGGGGGGATGACTCCGGCGATGGCGGTGGCGACGCCTCCATGGCAGAGGCCGAAGGCGGAGGCGGAGCCGACCAGAGGATCAATGCGCCTGAGCCGTTGTTCCTCGACCAGGAATCGGCCGAGGTCCTCTACGACGCCACCGAGGAGCAGGATGCCGGCGACGAGGGGTCAACCGAGGCCTCCGGGGACGACGGGGACACGGCTGGCAACTTGGCGGTGTCCCCCCTGGCTGAGCGAGCCCTGGCGAACTACGCGGTTGAGGGCCCACTGTTCAAGGCGTTCTCCGACGCCTACCTCGCCCCCGTCCCCGAACGGGACGCTCGCCGAGTGCTCCTGAGACTCGCCAAGCAGGCTCCCGCCGCCGAGTTCGAGGATCAGGTGAACGAGTGCGGCGGCGGGTTCCTCGCACGGAACCCAGGCAGCGCGATCTCGGTCGCGGCGGTCCTCGGCAACTTCGAGGGCGAGGAGGCTCTGGTCATCGGCTTCATCACCGCTGAGGCTCCCTCGGGAGACCTCAACCGCTACACCTACGAGGTCTGGCGGTTGGGCGATTGCTCCTCCCCCATCACGACCTTCGGCGGCGCGCTCGTCCGCTAGCACAACGATCGGAGGCACGCAGTGCGACGCATGGTTGTTCTCACATTGGCCCTCGTCCTGAGCGCGTCCGCCTGCACCATCGACGAGACACCTCCTTCGGCCGCGCCGACGCCAACCGAGAGGGTCAGGCCCCCGGTCGAGGTTCCCGATGAGGTCGAGATCTACGCCGACGTGCTCCGTCATCAACTGACCCAAGGGAACGGCCGATCGACATGGTTCAAGCGCGCCTACGTCATCAACGGACCCGTGGCCGGAGCGGGGCATCCACGCACCTCGATCGTTGCCCCTCCCGACGGCTCGTTCTCGCCTGAGATCACCGCAGGGATCGAAGAGCAGCTTAGCGATCTGGTCAGGGTGATCTTTGTCGACGCCGACGACCCGCGTCTGGGCAGGACTGGGCTCGCCGGGGTCAGGGATGCGGGCGCGATCGTCTCCCTGGGGCCGATCGAGCGCAAGAATGGCCGCGTTCACGTGCCCAACGGCAAGTTCTGCGGAAGCCTCTGCGGGCAGTGGCTGACCTACGTACTCACCGACAAGACGGGGGCATGGAAGGTCGTCAGGACGACCGGGCCGCGCGCGATCTCCTGACACGGGGGCCGGAATGTTCCCTCCCTTGAGGCCGTTCTGTATCGTGTGAGCGACATGAACGAAGTAGAAGAGGTCCGCGAAGTAGCGATCATCGGGTCGGGTCCCGCCGGTTTGACCGCCGCCGTCTACGCGGCGCGCGCCGACCTCCACCCGATCATGATCGAGGGCATCGAGGCCGGCGGGCAACTGATGCTCACCACCGAGGTCGAGAACTACCCCGGCTTCGTGGACGGGATCATGGGGCCCGAGCTGATGACCACCATGCGCAAGCAGGCGGCGCGCTTCGGCACCGAATACCTGACCGACAACGTGACCGAGGTCGACTTCTCGGCCCAGCCCTTCACAGTCAAGACCGCCGACCGCGAGATCAAGGCGAAGTCGATCATCATCTCGACCGGCGCCAGCGCGCGGATGCTCGAAGTTCCCGGTGAGCGCGAGCTCCTCGGACATGGTGTGTCGACCTGCGCCACGTGCGACGGCTTCTTCTTCCGCGATAAGGAACTGATCGTGGTCGGCGGTGGCGACTCGGCGATGGAGGAAGCGACGTTCCTCACCAAGTTCGCCACCAAGGTCACCGTCGTGCACCGCAGAGACTCCCTGCGCGCGTCGAAGATCATGCAGGACCGCGCTCTCGCCAACGAGAAGATCGAGTTCAAGTGGAACGCGGTCGTATCGGAGGTCTACGGCGACGGCACCGTCGCCGGCGTCAAGCTCACCGATACCGTCACCGGCGAGGTCACCGACTTCCCCACCAACGGAGTCTTCGTTGCCATCGGGCACGACCCCAACACCAGATTGTTCGAAGGCAAGCTCGACCTGGCCGAGGGCTACATCAAGACCGACGGAGAGACGACCGCTACCTCGGTCGCCGGGGTCTTCGCCGCAGGCGATGTCGTCGACTTCCGTTACCGGCAGGCGATCACCGCCGCCGGAATGGGCTGTATGGCGGCGATCGACGCCGAACGCTGGCTCGAAGCCAACCACTGAATAAAGATGCCGCGGCTCCGATCTAAGGCCCGAACCACCTAGTTAAGGCCGGCCCCTCCGGCCTACGCTGGATCGGTGAAGCGGAAGCGGGGGGTACGGGTCGGTCTGAGTGCCGTGGTGCTCGCTATCGGGGCGTCCGCCTTCGCCCTCGGGAGCAACGTCAGCCCGACCGGTTACCGGCCACCGGTGAAGGTCGAAGGGGCCGTGTTCCCCGTAGCCCGTGCGGATTGGCTCTCGGTCATCAATTTCGCCGACGACTGGCACGCCCCCCGGATGCGCCTGGTCGGCAATCGCTGGATCCAATCCGGGGTCCACGAGGGCACCGACATCCTGGCCGAGCCCGGCACCCCCATCCGGGCCCTGACCGGCGGAGAAGTCGAAAACCTCGGATGGCTCTTCTACTCCGGTTGGAGGGTGGGGATCAGGGGGGATGACGGCAGCTACTACTTCTACGCCCACATGAGCGAGTTCGCCCCCGGGCTATCGATCGGAGAGGCCGTCTCGGCCGGGGAAACCATCGGATTCGTGGGTAACACGGGGTACGGCACCAAGGCGGGGCACCACGGCGAGTTCATCTACCATCTTCACGTAGGCATCCAGGAGCCGGATGGCACATGGATCAACCCCTTCCCGCTGCTGGAAGACCTCTACCGAGAGGCTGTGGAAACCGACCGATGACCTTGTTGATCAAACCCGGCGACCGCTCGCAGCGGGTCGCCGATGTTCAGTC
Source organism: uncultured Actinomycetes bacterium (assembly GCA_963826105.1). Classification (GTDB taxonomy): domain Bacteria; phylum Actinomycetota; class CADDZG01; order CADDZG01; family WHSQ01; genus WHTI01. The sequence continues at coordinate 20,990 of CAWGWA010000010.1, forward strand.
ACGGCTGCGCGCGCTCGGATTTCACATCGACGACGACACCGGTTCGTTCGATCCGTCGACCACCGAGGCGGTGCGGGCGTTCCAGCAGAGCCGGAGCATCCTGGTCGACGGCCTCGTCGGGCCCAACACCTGGAGTGAGCTCGTCGAGGCTTCCTGGCGGCTGGGCGACCGATCCCTCTATCTCACGCGGCCCCTGATGCGCGGGGACGACGTCCTCAAGCTTCAGCAGCTGCTCAACGCTCTCGGATACGACGCCGGCCGGGAAGATGGACTCTTCGGACCCGATGGTGAGCGCGCGGTGCGGAGGTTCCAGAAGGAGTACGGGATCACCGAGGACGGGATCTTCGGCCCCCAGGCGCATACCTCACTGATCGGACTGCGCGTGGATCGGCCCGGCACCGCGGCGCGTCTGCGGGAGGAGTTGATCCTCGCTGAGCGTGCCGACCTCTCCGGATCACTGATCATCATCGACCCGGGGCACGGTGGTCCCGACGCGGGCGACCAAGGAGCCGACGGGTCCAACGAAGCTCAACTGTGTTGGGATATCGCGGTTCGGATCGCGGAGGTGCTCGCGGACGCGGGGGCAAAGGTTCGCTTCACGCGCACGGAGGTCGAGGGGCCGACGACAAGTGAGCGCGCTGCGCGCGCGAACGAACTCAGCGGTGACATCTTCGTATCTGTGCATCTCAACTCGCACGACGAGGGCGACGCCGCGGGAGCGAGCACGTACTTCTTCGGGGGCTCCCGTCTGGGCGAGCGGCTCGCCGATTCGATCCAGCAGGAACTCGTCGGACTCGGCATCAGCGATTGCAGGAGTCACGCGCGCGCGTATGCGTTGTTGAAGGAGACGCGCATGCCCGCGGCGTTGGTCGAGCCTTGCTTCATCACCAACCCTGAGGAAGAGAAGATGCTGCAGGATCCGTTGCAGCGCGCGGGGATCGCGGAGGCGATCAGCGCGGGCGTGAAGCGGTACTTCGAATCGAAAGGCCCGAAGGAAACTTAGGACCCACGCAGGATGTCGTTCGTGAGCCGCTCGAGGTCCTCGAGGTCGGAGAACTCCACGACGATCTTGCCTTTGCGCTTACCGAGCTCGACCTTCACCTTGGTGTGGAGAGCGGCTCCCAGTCGCTTCTCGGTCTCGGCCGCCTGCGGGGGCCGAGACGCCGTCGTCGAGGCTCCCGTGGCGGTATCGCCGGACATCTGCTGGTAGCGCCGCACGAGGTCCTCGGTCTCCCGTACCGACAAGCCCTCCTGGGCCACCCGGCGGGCCAGACGCTCCTGGAACGGGTTCCCGTCGAGGCCCAGCAGCGCCTTGCCGTGCCCCGCCGACAGGCGTCCCTCGACCAGGTAGGCCTGCAGGGCCACCGGCAGGTCGAGAAGCCTCAGGATGTTGGTGATCGTCGACCGGTTCTTGCCGATCCGAGTTCCCAGCGCCTCTTGGGTGAGCCCGACGTCATCCATCAGTTGGCGGTAAGCCGCGGCCTCTTCGATCGGGTTGAGGTTCTCGCGGTGGATGTTCTCGACGAGAGCGCGCTCGAGCGATCCCTCGACGTCGGTCTCGACGATGACGACCGGAACCTTCTCAAGACCTGCGAGCTTCGACGCTCGCAAGCGTCGCTCGCCGGCGATCAACTCGTAGCTGCCGCTCCCCAGCGCGCGTACCAGTAACGGTTGTAGAACTCCGAGCTGCTCGATCGAACGCGCTAGCTCCTCGAGGGGTTCCTTCTCGAACGCGTTGCGCGGTTGATTCGGGTTCGGCGCGATCTGCTCGATCGGAACCTCGATCAGCCCATCCGCTTGTCCCGGGTCGCCGGAGCCGCTCGACGGCAACAGTGCATCGAGGCCGCGGCCAAGTCCCGAACGGCGCGTCACGATCCGACCGTCCACGGTTCGCGTCGCGGCCACGCGGTATCGAGTCCCGGCGGTTCGGGAGCGATGGTTCCGTAGCCGCGTCCGCCCGGGCCGGGCGTGGAAGGCGGGAGATGGTGACGCGGTTCGGTGGCTCCCGCGCTGCCCCCGGAGACCGAAGCCGGTTCCGGAGGTGCGGGCGGCGGGTGCTGCTCGAGTCCGTACCTGGCCTCGACCTCGGCTGCGAGTAGTCGGTACGACACCGCGCCGCGCGACGACGGATCGAGTGTCAACACCGGCTCACCGAACGACGGCGACTCCGAGATGCGAACGCTGCGCGGGATGATCGTCTCGAGTACGAGATCTCCGAAGTGACCGCGTACGTCGTCGGCAACCTGTGTCGAGAGGTTGGTGCGACCGTCAAACATCGTGAGAAGGAAACCGGAGATCCGCAGTTCGGTGTTCAGCGACCGGCGGATCCTCTCGGCGGTTCCAAGCAATTGCCCGAGACCCTCGAGTGCGTAGTACTCGCACTGCACCGGGATGATGAGGTCGGCGGACGCGGCCAGCGCATTGATCGTCAGAAGGCCGAGGGACGGCGGACAGTCGATCAACATGAGCTCGTAGCGCCCCTCGATCCCCTCGAGCGCCTCGGCCAGCTTCTTCTCGCGGGCGATCGACCCCACCAGTTCGATCTCCGCGCCGGCAAGGTCGAGCGACGACGGCACGATATGGAGTCCGGGTATGGCCGTCTCGCGCACCACCTGATCGAAGCGGGCTCCCCCGGTGATGAGGTCGTAGGTCGAGTACTCGACGCTCCGGTGGTCGACCCCGAGCCCGGTCGTAGCGTTCGACTGGGGGTCGATGTCGATCACGAGGACCTTGTGACCCCGCAGCGCCAGGCCGGCGGCGAGGTTGACCGCGGTCGTGGTCTTGGCCACGCCGCCCTTCTGGTTGGCGATGCTGATCAGACGCCCTCGCCCCGGCTCGATAGGCCGTGTTTCCAGTAGTTTCCAGTTACGAGGCGAAGACGGGTCGGTCACGGGCCGATGATAGCAAGCCCCGGGCCGGCCGCCTCGGCCCCCTCCGGCCGCGCCGCGTCCGCCCCGAGGAACAGGATCCCGACACCCTCCGCAGCCAGCAGAGGACGCAGTAGCGTGGCCGCCTCCTCGGGCGGGGCGAGCGCTCGGGCGGTGGCGACCGCATGGACCCCCGCGAACGCACGGTCGTGCGCGGCCTCCTGAGCGGTCAGCCGGATGACCTCGTAATCGAGTCCGAGCTCCCGGGCGACCTCCTCGAGGAACGCCGCCCGCTTGGCCCGGGGCTCGAGCATCCGCCAGAGCCTGGCCGGCTCGGCGATCGCCAGCGGTACCCCGGGAAGCCCGGCCCCCGATCCGACGTCGATCGCCGGCCCCTCGGGGGCTCCGGTCACCAGGGGCAGCGCTCGAAGCGAATCTTCGAGGTGCCTGGCCTCGAACCGCTCGAGATCCCCGACGGCGATCAGATTGACCCGGGGCGCCCACTTCCGCACTAACTCCGCATAGGCCCCGAGCATGTCTTCCACGCCCCGAAAGCTACCGCCTAGGGGCCGTGGGGCGCGTATGTTCCACGTGGAACATCGGAGAACTGGGGGCTAGAGGCCCCGGACGATCACCTTGCGGTAGGGCTCTTCGCCCTCGCTGAAGGATTCGGTGCCGTCGACCTCGCCGACCGCGTCATGGACGATCTTGCGCTCGTAGGCGTTCATCGGCTCGAATTCGATCTCGGTCCCCCGCTCCTTGGCCCGCTCGGCCATCGATCGGGCGTGGTCCGCCAGAGCCTCGCGGCGGCGGGCGCGGTACCCCTCGACATCGAGGAGGAGGCGGACCCGGTGGCGAAGCCGCCTCTGGACCGCGGTCCGGGTGATCTCCTGGAGGGCATCGAGCGTCTGTCCCCGGCGGCCGATCAAGGCGCCGAGATCCTCTCCGGTGACGTCGACGTGGGTGGTCTCGTTCTCGATCCGGGTCTCGACCTCGCCGGTAACCCCGAGGTGCTCGAGGAGGCCGGTGAGGAACTCGTGCGCGGTCGAGGCCACCTCTTCGGGACTGGGTGGCTCGACCTGCTCTTCGGCCTCAGCCACGAGCTCCGCCGGCGCAGCCGTCTCGGTCGGCTCTTCGGACTCGTTGATCTCTTCGTGATCGTCGGTCATCGTCTTTTCTTCTTCTTGCTCGATGGATGGGGCTTGGATCGGGGAGGCGCGGCCTCGGCGTCGTCGGACGCCGCCGTCTCCGGCTTGCCCGAGAGTGCCTTGGACGCGGTCCCGCCCTTAGCCGTCGTCTTCTTCGCCGCGGTCCCAGGACTGGCTCCGCCGGGCTTCTTGGACTTCGCCACCGGGACGTTATGAGGCACCGCCCGGAGCACGATCCGCTGCTGGGCGATCGTCCACACGTTGGTGGTCAGCCAGTAGAAGAGGACGCCGAGCGGGAACGTGTACGAGATCGCCATCAGGAAGAACGGCATGATCTTGGTGAAGGTCTGCATCTGCTTGGCGGTCGGATCGTTGGCGGCACTCCCCCGCGACGCCTGCATCTGCTTCTGCTGGTAGTAGGTCGTGTAACCCATCAGGAGGATCAGCACGATGTAGGGGATCGCCGCCAGCAGGGGAGTGCTCCCCCCGCAGTTGGCCCCCTCGATGAGGCCGCTCTCCTTGCCGCTGATCACCTGTGACGGGGAGCAGTCGAGGCGCAGCCCGAGGAACCGGTTGGTCGCCAGCGAGGAGCCGGCATCGTGCAATGCATGGGCCAAGGACGAGTCCTGGATCCGCTCCATGATCCCGGAAACGTCCGGGTTCCTCACGTAGTCGACCAGGGGAGGGAAGGTCGCCCCCTCGCTGCCGAAGCCCATGTACTTCAGCGGTGCTCGCACCACATAGAACAGGCCGATCAGGACCGGAAACTGCATCAGGAGCGGCAGACATCCGCCGAAGGGGTTGACCGAGTGCTCCTTGTACAGAGCCATCAGCTCTTCGTTCATCTTCTGCCGGTTGCCCTTGTACTTCGCCTGGAGCTTCTTGATCTCGGGCTGGATCCGCTGCATCTCCCGCATCGAGCGGGTCTGCTTGATCGACAGCGGCAAGAGCACGATCCGGACCGCGAGCGTCAGCAGGATGATCGCCAGGCCGTAGCTCGGGATCAGCGCATAGAAGCCCGACAGCGCTCCGGAAAAAAGTTCGAAGAAACCCATCTAGGCCAGCTTCCTCGGGGGCACATGGTCGACGCCGCCGGCGGACCACGGGTGGCACTTGGAGATCCGACGGACCGCCATCCACGACCCCTTCAGGGCCCCATGCTCCTCGAGCGCGGTGAGGGCATATGCGGAGCAAGTGGGATGGAACCGACAATGCGCCCCGAACATCGGGGAGATGAAGCGGCGGTAGCCCCGCACCATCAGGGCCAGCGCTCGGGCCGGAAGGCTCATGCGGCCTCCACGCCGGCTCGCAGCGTCTCTACCAGTTCCTGGAAGGGGATGCGCAGCACCTCGTCGGTCGCCTGGACCACGATCGTGCCGCTGAGGCCGGCCGGAAGGACGTCGAGTGCCCCTCGGAGCCGACGCTTGATCCGGTTGCGATCGACCGCGGTCCCGGCTCCCTTTCGTACCGCCAGACCACAAACGAGCCCCTCGGACCCGGGAAGGGCCGCGACCATCAGGCCCGAACGCTTGGTCCGCTTGCCGCGCGTAGACGCGGCTGAAATCTTGGGTCGAGCGCATCGAGCTCCAGGGTCGCATCGTGGGGGTCCTTCTCGACTACGCCGAGAGCTTCGATCGACCCTTGGCACGTCTCGCCTTGAGGATCCCGCGGCCCGCGCGGGTCTTCATGCGGGCGCGGAACCCGTGCTTGCGCTTGCGACGACGGTTGTTGGGCTGGTACGTACGCTTGGTCACTTAACTGTCCCTCTTCGGTTGTCTGGCCCGCCTGGAGTTCGCCACAAGGGTCGCGAAATCATCGGGGCTTTCAGGAGTGCCGGCGCAGTATAGACGAACACTGTTTTTCCACGTCAAGCCGCATGTTGTCCCCATGTGGTGGAGAACGCGATTTCCCTTTCTTGACCAGGGGGGGGTCCGCGCTCTATTCCTGTACAGCAGTTCGAAGGTCCAACGAGGGACCAAGCGGCACTTCCCCCCAGTAGTACCGGCTGTCCGGCTCTAGCAACGCGCGCACGCAGCAGCTTGTTGTCAACATGTGTGGACAAACCTGTTGACCAGCGCAAAGGAGCAGGTCAGGGGCACTTTTCCCTCTCTCCGGGGTCTGGAGAGGGACGAGAGCATCGGCCTTCTGGGTCCCTCGACGAACTTCGAGCTGTGGAGAAGTGGCCGCCTTTTTCGGACGGCCTACGGGGAGAGGGTTCGAGAACGAAATGGGGGAGCAGTGCACACCTCGATCGAGATCGAGAATTCAGACACGTCCATACCGCGATCACCGGACGCCATCTGGAAGGAAGCATCCGAGGAACTGAGATCGACCATCAAGGAGACCAACTTCGCCAATTGGTTCTCCAGCGTCCGAGCCATCGACGTCCACGGGGGCTCGCTCATCCTGGAGGTACCTCACCAGTTCGCTAAGGACTGGATCGAGTCTCGCTACACCGACGCGCTCGAGCAGGCTGTCGCGCGCGCTGCCCACCGGCCTCTCTCGATCACGCTGCTCCCGCGCGACCCAGCCGAGGTTCCGCCCGAGCCCGAGATCGTCGCGCCTCCCGTGGCCGAGGCGCCTCCGACGACCGGACCGGCATCAGACGCCGAACGGACCTCGACCGAACTCGAGTTCCACCCCAAGTACAACTTCGACTCCTTCGTCATCGGGGCATCGAACCGCTTCGCGCACGCCGCCGCCCTGGCGGTCGCCGAGGTGCCGGCTCAGGCCTACAACCCGCTCTTCATCTACGGGGGTGCGGGCCTCGGCAAGACCCACCTCCTTCAGGCGATCGGTTCCTACGTCAAGCTCTGCCACCCCGGGACGCAGATCCGTTACGTCTCCACCGAGCAGTTCATGAACGACTTCATCGTCGCCCTTCGCTCCAACTCGATCCCGCGCTTCCATTCCCGTTACCGCGCTGTCGACTTGCTCCTGATCGACGACATCCAGTTCCTCGAGGGCAAGGAGCGCACGCAAGAGGAGTTCTTCCATACCTTCAACGCGCTCCATCCCAAGAGCCAGATCGTCATCACCTCCGACCGGCCCCCGAAGAAGATCTCGACCCTGGAGGAGCGCCTCCGAACCAGGTTCGAGTGGGGCCTCATCACCGACATCCAACCGCCGGACCTCGAGACCCGACTCGCGATCATCCAGCGCAAGGCGGACGTCGACAAGCTCCCCGTCCCTTCGGACGTCATGGAGTTCATCGCCACTCGTATCCAGACCAACATCAGAGAGCTCGAGGGCGCCCTCATCCGTGTGGCGGCTTACGCGTCGTTGACGCAATCGCCGGTCACGCTGGAGCTCGCTCAGGACGTCCTGCGTTCTCTGCTGCCCAACTCGGCCGAGGCGCGCGTCACACCGGACCTCGTCATCCGGGTCGCGTCGGACTACTTCGATCTCACCACTGATGACATCAAGTCGCCCAACCGGTCTCGTCCGCTCGTAACCGCGCGGCAGATCTCGATGTACCTCTGCCGCGAGCTCACCGATCTGTCACTTCCGGAGATCGGTCGACGCTTCGGAGGACGCGATCACTCGACGGTTATCCACGCGATCAACAAGATCCTCAAGCAGCTTCCGGAGCGCTCCGCTTGCTACGAGCAGGTCCAGGAGCTCACCGCTCGCATCCGTCAACAGGCTGCCCGTGGATAACGCTTCGAGGGCTGGGGACGCCGGTGTGCAACCGGCGCGTTCCTTCGCGCCCTCTCCGGATCTCTACCGGGCCACCCCGGTGCGTGCCGGAGATCTCCCCATCGCTGTGACCCCCGCCACCTGCGGCGATGGCACTTATCCCCATGATCAACAGGCCCTACTACTACCTACGAGAGAAACATCTTTAACTCTTAGAAGAGCGTTAGTTCAAAACCGTTCTTGTGTCGCACGCCTTAGGTACGTTGTAAGAGACGAACACCGGAGAGGAGCACGATGAAGTTCCGCTGCGAGCGTGACAACCTGGTGGAGGCGGTGCAGTTCGCCTCACGCGCGATCTCCAACCGAGCGACGCTCCCGGTTCTTTCGGGCCTCCGCATCGAGGCGACCGAGTCGGGCCGCGTACGGATCGCTGCTACCGACCTCGAGCTGACGATGGAGACGTCGTTCGAGGCCGGCGTCGATGACCCGGGCCGCGTGATCGTTCCCGGGCGCCTCTTCGGTGAGATGACCAAGAGCCTGGCCCCCGGCCAGGTGTCGCTCGCTGGCTCGACCGGCGAGGTCGAGATCGGCTCCGGCCGCGGGCAGTTCCGCGTCAAGACGCTGGCGGCCGACGACTACCCGGCCCTCCCGATCGACGACGCCGCGGCCGAGGGCTTCGACATCGCGGTCGACTCTGCCGAACTTGCTACCGCGCTGTCGCAGGTGATCCGCAGCGCTTCGACCGACGAGAGCCGCCAGGTGCTCACCGGAGTCTTGTGGGAGATCGAGGCCGGTACGTTGACCTTGGCATCGACCGACAGCTACCGACTCGGTGTGAAGACGTTGCCGGCCAAGGGTGGTCCGACCGAGGCGCGCAAGGTGGTTCTTCCAGCACGCGCCCTCGGCGAACTCGGCCGCGCTCTTCAGGGGGCCGGCGGCGAGGTCACGGCCAGCGTGCGCGAGAACATGGTGTCGTTCTCCGTGGGCGCGGGTGACGGATCGAGCGCCGACTCGGTGATCGGATCGCGCTTCATCGAAGGCGAGTTCCCGAACTACCGGCAGCTGCTGCCCGAGGGTTACGCCAACATCCTGACCGTGGATCGCGAGGGCCTCCTCGAGGTCAGCCGGCGCGTAGGGCTGTTGGCCCAGGGCAACCTCCCGGTCAAGATGCGCCTCGACTCCGAGCTCGAGATCTCGGCTCACACGCCCGACGTCGGCGAGGGCCAGGAGGTCCTCGATGCCGAGTACCAGGGCGAGTCGTTCGTGATCGCCTTCAACCCGAACTTCCTCAACGACGGCGTGTCTGCGTTCCATACCGACCGCGTTGTGCTTAGTGCGGGTGATGGACTCAAGCCGGCCATCCTTCGAGGGGAGGAGGACGAGAGTTTCACCTACCTGCTGATGCCGGTGAGGCTCTCGTAAGGCGGTTTGCGGGTCGATCGGCTGGTCCTCGAGGACTTCCGGAACTACGAACGTGAGGAGATCGACCTCTCCGGCGGCCTGAACCTCGTCGTGGGCCGTAATGCCCAGGGCAAGACGAATCTCCTCGAGGCGATCTATTGCATCGGCGGGTTCGGGTCTCCTCGTGGTCCGGACGCCACTCTGGTGAGGGAGGGCGCCGAGCGGGCCCTGGTCCATGCGGATGTGACCCGGGGCGAACGCACTGTGCACGTCGATCTGGAGTACCGACCCGGCCGCGGGATGCGGGCACTGCTCAACGGAACCGCGGTTCCAGGGGTGCGTGCGCTCCGGGAGCTGACTGCAGCCGTGTTCTTCGGTCCGGACGAGTTGTCGCTGATCAAGGGTTCCCCGGACGGCCGCCGCCGGTTCCTCGACGAGCTGGTGGTGAAACTCAGGCCGGCGTGCGACACGATCAAGCGCGAGTGGGACCGTGTCCTCAAGCAACGCAATGCGCTCCTGAGGTCGGCTCCGCGGCGGAGGGGGGCCGGGGCGTTCCGCGCGCGAGACGCTCGTGGTCTGGGACGAAGCGTTCTGCAAGACCGGCGCAGAATTGGCCGCCGCTCGCCTCGAAGTCCTCGCAGCACTGACGCCTTACGCAGCCAAGCGCTACGAGGAGGTGGCCGGCGGCGGGCGGTTGGAACTCTCCTACCAAGCCTCGTGGATGGACGGAACGACCGGAACCGACGTCGACTCGCTTCGTGAGGCTCTGGCCGCGGCGCTCGATGAAGTTCGGACGCGCGAGCTCGAGCGCGGCGTGTCGTTGATCGGACCGCAACGAGATGACGTTGCCGTGAATCTCTCGTCGGCCGGATACGAACAGAGCCTGCTCGACGCGCGCGCTTACGCGTCTCAGGGGGATCAAAGGACGTGTGCGCTCGCGCTGAAGCTCGGTGAGCACGATCTCCTGACCGATGCGCTAGGCGACCATCCGATATTGCTGCTCGACGATGTCTTCTCCGAACTCGACCCCGCGCGACGGGCGTGGCTCGCCGACGCCATCAGGGGGATCGGCCAGAGCCTCCTGTCGTCCGCCGAGCCCGGCGCGATCGAGGCCGCCGGAGCTGCGCGCGTTATCCGCATCGAGGCCGGCAAGGCGGTCGCGGAGGAGCCGGGCGATGGATAGGGATCCGGAACGCCTGGGCAACCTCCTCGAACCCGTGACCGCGCGCCTGGGGCTCGGTGACGCGCGCAAGACCGGGAAGGTGTGGTCTCGCTGGAGCGACATTGTTGGCCCGGAGATCGCTGCGCATGCGGAGCCCAGCTCGCTGAAGGAAGGGGTGCTTCGCATCAAGGTCGACTCGCCGGCTTGGGCAACCGAGATCTCCTACCTCGCGGCCGAACTCCGTACCAAGATCAACCGGGCGGTGGACTCGAACCTGGTCACCGACATCAAGGTGTGGACCGGCCCCGGCCCCCTTCGACGCGTGGACGAGTCGACCGCGACCCCCGATCAGAAGTCGTCCCGGCGGTCAGTCGCGGGAGCAACGCGGGAGCCTCTCGAGGCATTTGAGGGAGCGCGCCGAGCGTGGTTCAAGAGACGTTCATCCGAGGATCGCGAAGGCCGGTGACGTCGTGTTTCTCCCCAGAGAAATACCTGGTAGATGCTATGATTTGCCTCATGAACCCGGTTCCCCCAGCGTGCCGCTGCGCGCCTGCAGATGCGCAGGCAACCGGCACTCAGCGGGGCTTTTTGGATCTACGACGAGAGAAGTAAGAGGAGCATGACTCCAGTTAAGAAGAACGTTCCCGCGACGAAGACGCGGGCCAAAGCGAGTGCGTACACCGCGCAGGACATCACCGTCCTTGAGGGGCTCGACCCGGTACGACAGCGACCCGGTATGTACATCGGATCCACCGGGATCCGTGGTCTCCACCACCTTGTCTATGAGGTCGTAGACAACGCGGTCGACGAGGCGATGGCGGGCTACTGCGACCGCATCATCGTCGAGCTGCTCGCCGACGGTGGCTGCCGGGTCCAGGACAACGGGCGAGGCATCCCGGTCGACACCGTAAAGGGCAAAGGAAAGTCGGCGGTCGAGGTCGTTCTCACCACGCTCCATGCGGGAGGGAAGTTCGGAGGCAAGGGCTACCAGGTCTCCGGCGGTCTCCACGGTGTCGGTGTTTCGGTCGTTAACGCGCTGTCTGTCAAGCTCGACATCGAGGTCGCACGCGATGGTTTCCTGTGGACGCAGACCTTCGAGCGCGGCAAGCCCAAGGCCAGGATCAAGAAGGGCAAGGCGATCAAGCGGACCGGAACTACGGTCGCGTTCTGGCCCGACCCCGAGATCTTCACCGAGGAGATCGAGTTCAAGTTCGACACCCTTGCGCAGCGCTTGCGTGAGATGGCGTTCCTCAACAAGGGTCTCGAGATCCGCCTTATCGATCAGCGCGGTGACGAGGAGGTCCGCGAGGACTTCCGCTACACCGGCGGGATCATCGACTTCGTCAAGCACCTGAACTCATCGCGTGAGCCGATCACGAAGCGTGTCGTCTACTTCGAGGCCAAGGCCGAGAACCACGAGGTCGAGGTCGCGCTCCAGTGGACCAACACCTATACGGAGTCCGTGCTCACCTTCGCCAACAACATCAACACGCACGAAGGCGGGATGCACGAGGAAGGCTTCCGCCGCTCGCTGACCCGTGTGATCTCGAACTATGCGAAGGCCAAGAACATCCTCAAGGAGAAGGACGACCCGCTCTCCGGCGAGGACACCCGCGAGGGCCTCACCGCCATCATCTCCGTGAAGTTGAAGAACCCGCAGTTCGAGGGTCAGACCAAGACCAAGCTGGGCAACACCGAGATCCGCTCCTTCGTCGAGAAGGAGATGAACGAAAAGCTCGCTGAGTTCCTCGAGGAGCACCCTTCCGAGGCCCGCCAGATCTGCAACAAGGTCCTTTCAGCGCAGAGAGCACGTCTCGAGGCCCGCAAGGCGAGGGACCTCGTCCGCAGGAAGTCGCTGCTCGAGTCCGGCTCGCTGCCGGGCAAGCTTGCCGACTGCCAGACGAGGGATCCGCACAAGGCCGAGCTCCTGATCGTCGAGGGTGACTCTGCCGGTGGCACCGCCAAGAACGCACGGGCTCGCGAGTTCCAGGCCGTGCTCCCGCTGCGAGGCAAGATCCTCAACGTCGAGCGTGCTCGCCTCGCCAAGATCCTCGAGAACAAAGAGATCCAGAACATCATCACCGCGGTCGGCACCGGGATCGGCGAAGAGTTCGATATCGAGAAGTGTAGGTATCACAAGATCATCTCGATGGCCGACGCAGACGTCGACGGTTCGCACATCAAGACGCTGCTGCTGACCTTCTTCTTCCGTTACATGCCCGAGATCATCGAGCACGGCTATCTCTTCGTCGCTCAGCCGCCGCTGTACCGGGTCCCCTACAAGGGCAAGGTGCACTACTTCAAGAACGACGAACAGCTCAAGGCGTTCCAGGTCGACAACAACGGTGCCCGCATCGAGCCCCAGCGCTTCAAGGGTCTCGGTGAGATGGACACGAGCCAGCTGTGGGAGACGACCCTCGACCCCGACGCCCGTACGCTGCTGCGGGTGAAGATGGAAGACAAGGCGCTTGTCGAAGAGACGTTCTCGACCCTCATGGGCGAAGACGTCGAATCCCGTAAGAACTTCATCCAGCGGAATGCGAAAGACATCCGCTTCCTCGACATCTAGGTAAGGGAATGGCTAAGGGACCTGTAGAACCGGAGTTGCCTCTCGAGGACAACCACGGCATCGAAGACATCGATCTCGTTGAAGAGGTCCAGTACTCGTTCCTTGAGTACGCGATGTCGGTCATCGTGTCCCGCGCGCTGCCGGACGTCCGTGACGGACTGAAGCCGGTCAACCGCCGCATCCTCTACGCCGCTCTCGAGTCCGGCCTCCGCCCCGACCAGCGTTTCCGCAAGTGCGCAGCGCTCGTCGGTGAAGTCATGAAGACTTACCACCCGCACGGCGACTCCTCGATCTACGACGCGCTCGCGCGCCTCGCGCAGGACTTCTCAACGCGCTACCTGTTGATCGACGGCCAAGGGAACTTCGGCTCCGTCGACGGCGACGCTCCAGCGGCCATGAGATACACCGAATGCCGGTTGTCGAAGTTGTCGATGGAACTCTTGCGCGACATCGGTGAGGAGACCGTCGACTTCGGTCCGAACTACGACGGCGACACGACCGAGCCGCTGGCGCTGCCGGCGCGGTTCCCGAACCTGCTCGTTAACGGCTCGACCGGGATCGCCGTGGGTATGGCGACCAACATCCCGCCGCACAACCTCACCGAGGTCTCGAATGCCGTCATCGAGGTCCTCAAGGACCCGACGCTCCAGCAGGACAAGAAGAAGATGCTTGCCGCGGTGATGAAGCATGTGAAGGGTCCAGACTTCCCGACAGGCGCGCTGATCGTCGGACAGCAGGGGATCAAGGATGCGTTCACGACCGGGCGCGGCTCGATCAAGATGCGCGCGGTCTGCGAGGTAGAAGAGGGACCGAAGGGCAACCCGCGCATCATCGTGAGCGAGCTTCCCTACCAGGTGAACAAGGCGCGCCTCGCCTCGAAGATCGCCGAGATGGTTAACAAGAAGGAGATCGAAGGCATCGCCGACCTCCGGGACGAGTCCTCGCGCGACGGCATGCGTCTGGTAATCGACCTCAAGAAGTCGGCGGTTCCGCAGGTCGTCCTCAACACCCTCTACAAGCGTACGCAGCTCCAGGACAATTTCAGTGTGAACATGCTGGCGTTGGTCGACGGTATCCCCCGAACCCTCAACCTCGGCGAGGTTATCGACGAGTACGTCAAACACCAGGTCGACGTCATCGTGCGGCGCACCAAGTACCGCCTGCGCAAGGCCGAGGAGCGGGCGCACATCCTCGAGGGCCTCATCATCGCCCTCGATCACATCGACGAGATCATCGAGCTGATCCGCAACGCGGCCGACACCGCCGAGGCTCGCCAGGGATTGATGGCGCGTTACGGGCTGAGCGAGGTCCAGTCGGATCACATCCTCGACATGCCGCTGAAGCGTCTGACCGCGCTCGAGCAGGACAAGATCCGCGACGAGTACAACGCTCTGCAGGCGACGATCAAAGAGCTCAAGGCGATCTTGGCCGACCCCTCGAAGGTGCGGTCGATCATCGCGGACGAGCTCACCGAGTTGCGCGACAAGTTCGGGGACGACCGACGGACCAAGATCGTGCCGGACGAGGGCGAGTTCGATATCGAAGACCTCATCGCCGACGAGGACCTCGTTATCTCGGTGTCGCGCGACGGCTACATCAAGAGCGTGCCGTCCGACACCTACAAGCGACAGGGTCGCGGAGGTCGCGGGGTCAAGGGTGCGGGCCTCAAGGAAGGCGACATCGTCGAGCACCTGCTGACGACGACAGCGCACAGCTACCTTCTGTTGTTCTCCAACACAGGGCGCGTTTACCGGATCAAGGCACACGAGATCCCCAAGCGCGACCGCACCGCACGCGGCACGGCGGTAGTCAACGTCGTCCCGATGCGACCCGACGACAAGGTTGCCGCGGTCATCGACACGCGCGACTACGAGACCAACCGGTTCCTGCTGATCGCGACTCGCAAGGGCATGGTCAAGAAGACGCTGTTCCGCGAGTACGACTCGTCGCGCAAGGAAGGCATCATCGCCCTGAACCTCAAGGCTGGCGACGAGGTCGTCAGGGTGCAGCCGACCACGGGCGACGGCGACGTCCTCCTTCTCTCCCACCTCGGCAAGGCGATCCGTTTCAAGGAGAGCCTCGTGCGTCCGATGGGACGCACCGCCACCGGTGTCATCGGTATCCGCCTTGCGGAAAACGATGATGTCGTCGCCTGTGCGGTCATCAATGACGAGAAGCGAGACCTCTTCCTCGTGACCCAGTTCGGATACGGAAAGCGCACGAAACTTGGCGACTTCCCCCGCAAGGGGCGTGGCGGTAAGGGCGTCATCGCGGCGAAACTCACCAAGCCACGGGGGCCGGTCGTCGGTGCCGTCATCGTCGGGCCCGATGAGGAGTTCTTCCTGATCTCGAGCGACGGAGTCGTCATCCGCATGAAGGCCGCCTCGGTCTCCCGGCAGGGACGGCCGGCCACGGGCGTTCGTGTGATGAACCTCAGTGAGGGTGTGAGCGTTTCCTCGGTTGCGCTCGTGATGGGTGACGAGAGAGAGAACGGCCAGAGCAAGCTCACCGACCCCTAGCGCGTTGACGCGCTTTAGGTGTTGGCAGATAGTGGGCGTTCCGAAGCTAGGCAGGGCGGAAATGTCTGGGGACGTCAGGGGAATCTGTGGCATCGAGGGATGAGCCTCCGAAGAGATATAGGACGGAAACCGAACCGACCAGTGCGTCGGGCGGTCACCTGTCTTCGGGTGAGGAATCGGCCGGACCCCTATTCGATCCCCTCTTCGCCCCGCTTCCCTCGGAACTCGCGGGAGAACCGGGACTCAAGGGATCGCCTCGCAAGCGTGGCGAACGCCCCAGGCAGAAGAGGCCCGCTCCATCGCGGACCGAGCCGGTAGCCGACACGCCACAACCGTGGGAAGAGACCGAGCTGCTCCCGCCGCGACGCCGTCCGGAACGAGAGATGACTCCGGGGCCGCGACCCCGACCCGCACCCGGCAGCGCTCGCAAGAGGGTGCGCGTTCCGATGCGCAAGGCAAAGCGCACGATCACCCACGTCCATCCGGTGAGCGTCCTGAAGCTCTCTCTCTTCATGTACTCGTGCTTCTTCGTGGTGTGGCTGCTGTTCGCGGCGATCTTCTACAACCTCGTCGCATCCACCGGGGTGATCGATGCTTTCACCGAGATCATCAACGTCTTCGGCGCCGAAGGTCAGGAGTTCGAGTTCACCTTCGGTGTCGCGATGAAGTGGGCCATCCTGCTGGGGATCCTCGGAGTGGTGATCGGCTCGCTGGTGAACGCGGGACTGGCCTTCCTCTACAACGTGGCCCACGATGTCGTCGGTGGCGTTCAGCTCACATTCTCCGAAAGGGACGAGTAGCGTCTCGCACATGGCTGACGTGATGATCTCCCTCAAGAACGTCTCGAAGCGTTTCGAGGGAACATCCGGCGCGGCGGTGGATGACCTTTCTCTCGACGTCAACAAAGGTGAGCTGGTCGTCCTCGTCGGGCCGTCGGGATGCGGCAAGACCACGACTATGAAGATGATCAACCGCCTGGTCGAGCCCACGTCCGGTTCGATCACTGTGGACGGCACCGACGTCCTTCATCAGGACCCGGTGCAGCTGCGCCGGGGGATCGGCTACGTGATCCAAAGCATCGGGTTGATGCCGCATCGGAACATCGCGGACAACATCGGGATGGTTCCTCGCCTGATCGGTTGGGACGGCGCGCGCATAAAGGAGCGCATCGACGAACTGGTCGAGATCTTCCAATTGGATACCGAGATGCTCACTCGCTATCCGAGTGAGCTGTCCGGGGGCCAGCGCCAGCGCGTCGGCGTCGCTCGAGCACTGGCGGCTGACCCGCCGGTGATGCTGATGGACGAGCCGTTCGCCGCGGTCGACCCGATCGTCCGAGAGCGCCTGCAGGATCAGTTCCTTGAGATCCAGGAGCGGCTCAAGAAGACGATCGTGTTCGTTACGCATGACATCGACGAGGCCGTGAAACTCGCCGATCGCATCGCGATCCTCAACGTCGGCGGTGTCATCGAACAGTACGCAACCCCCGAAGAGATCCTTCGGGAGCCGGCCAACGACTTCGTCAGATCGTTCGTGGGTCGTGAGCGGGGGCTCAAGCGCCTGGCCCTCATCAAGGTCGCCGACATCGAGACCGTGCTGGGCCCTGTGGTCGCTCCCCAGGCGCCGAGCTCGAGGGCACTGACCGAGATGGAGGCTTACGGTCTGGATTGGGTCAGCGTCGTTCTCGACGGCGAGTTGCTCGGGTGGATCGATCGGGCCACGGCCGAGAGTACGGAGACGGTGAACCCCGATGACGCCCTCCCGTTCAGCGCCTACGTGACCGCCGAGAGTTCGTTGAGGGAGGCGCTTGAGGCGATAGTGACCTCGCGTACCCAGGTGGCGGTCGTGGTCACCGAGGGCCAGCGTTACCGCGGCATCCTCACGCTGGAAAGGATCTCGAAGGAGATCATCTCGTGATCGACGAGCTGTTCCGCTGGGACTGGTTCTTCGATCACCTCCCTGATATCTGGGAGCTGACCGTCGAGCATCTCCGGCTCACAGTCATCGCGGTTGTGATCGGATTCGCGATCTCGTTCCCGCTCGGAGTCCTCGCGTATCGCTATCGACGCACCTACGGTCCCATCTCCGCGGTGACTGGGATCCTCTACACGATCCCAAGCCTGGCGCTGTTCATGATGCTCGGTCCCATAACCGGAACCCTGTCGATTACCACCGCCGAGGTCGGACTCGTCAGCTACACGCTCTTGATCATCATCCGCAATACGGTCGCAGGCTTCCGGGGCGTGCCCGAGGACGTTAAGGAAGCCGCACGCGGGATGGGCTATACCGCGCGTCAGAGCCTGTGGAAAGTCGAACTTCCTCTTGCGGTTCCGGCGATCGTCGCGGGTGTACGTATCGCAACGGTCACGACGATCGGACTGGTGACGGTTACCTCGCTGATCGGTCACGGTGGTCTCGGGATCTACATCCTCCAGGGGCTCAGTCGGTTGGACTCGACCTTGACCTTGACCGGCGCGGTTCTGTCGATGCTCCTTGCGGTCACCGCCGACCGCCTTCTGGTTGTCGCTGAACGTCGATCGACGCCGTGGCAGACGCGGGCGCGCGCCTCATGAGCGGGTTGATCGAGTTCCTCACCGACTCCGCGAACTGGAGCGGTACGGACGGCATCCCCACCCGATTGCTGGAGCACGTTCAGCTTTCGGGTGTCTCGATCCTCATCGCGATCGTGCCGGCGGTTCTGCTCGGCCTCTACATCGGTCACACCCGGAGGTTCGAGTTCATCGTCTCGATCGTTGCCCTCGGCCGCGCGCTCCCTTCATTCGCGGTCATGGCGTTCTTCTTCCCGATGCAGTTGCGGTTCGGTTGGGGATTCACTCCCTGGGCCGCCGTGATCGCGATGGTGCTGCTTGCCATCCCTCCGATCCTGACCAATACGTACGTAGGCGTCCGTGACGTGGATGCGGACACGCTCGAGGCCGCGCGCGGCATGGGCATGAGCGAACGAGAGGTGCTGCGTCGGATCGAGTTCCCTCTCGCCGTGCCCCTGGCGATCGCGGGTCTGCGCACGGCCGCGGTCCAGGTGGTGGCGACCATGACGCTGGCGGCACTGATCGCGGGCGGCGGACTTGGCCGCTACATCGTCGACGGCTCGGCGCTTGGATCGAACAGCGAGAGCGGCGTTGCCAAGCTCCTGGCCGGCGCGGTTCTGGTGGCGTTCATGGCGATCGTGGTGGATGGATTCCTTGGGATCGTGGAACGGCTGGCCTCGCCCAGGACCACCAGCCGGGGCCGGCGGAGGGTCCCGGAGGAGCACCTCGACGTGCTCCCGGCCCCCGATCTCACGGCCACCTGAGCCCTGCTACACAGTTAGTACGAGTAGTACGAGCGCTGCCGTAGGGTTGCCCGATCCTACCGAGGGGTCGATGGCGGCCCCCCTGATGAAGGAATGGAGGCGACCCATGCGGAGACCCCGCATAGCCGTTCTCGGGGCGACCCTTATGGCGCTGTTGCTGCTGTTCAGCGCGTGCGGGTCGGGAGAGGACGACGGAGATAACGGAGACGCCGGGGGTGAGGACAAGGGCAGTATCACCGTCGGTTCGGATGCTTTCGGCGAGGCTCAGATCCTCGGCGAGATGTATGCACTACTGCTCGAAGACGCCGGCTACACGGTAGAGCGTCAGCTGAACCTCGAGTCGCGTGAAGTGCGCCTGGACGCGATGGAGGGTGGCGAGGTCGATGTGGCGCCCGAGTATCTCGCGAGCCTGTTGTCGGTGCTCGATCCCGAAGCAGATCTTTCGGGTGACGCGGCCACGGTTGCCGGACTCCTCGAGCCTTTGCTTACGGAGCGCGATCTTCAGTTGCTCGACTTCTCGGACGCGATCGACACCAACGCGTTCGTGGTGACGACGGAGACCGCAGACGAGTACGGCATGGTCACGATGAGCGATCTGGGTGAGGTTGCTAGTGAGCTCATCCTCGGTGCGCCCGCTGAATGTCCCGAGCGGCCGTTCTGTCTCCCCGGTCTCGATGAGACCTACGGGGCGGTGTTCGCGGACTTCAAGCCGCTCGAGTACGGAGCCGCGACCGCGCAAGCACTCAGTGCCGGTGCGATCGACGTCGCGCTGCTGTTCTCGACCGATGCGTTGATCGAGGAGAACAGCTTCGTTCTGCTGGATGACGACAAGGGACTCCAGTCGGCCGACAACATCACGCCGCTGGTCACATCTGAGTTTGCCGGTGATGTTGCGGACATCCTCAATCCCTTGAGTCAGGCACTGACCACGGACGAGATGACCGCGTTCAATGCCCGTGTGTCGATCGACGCCGAAGACCCGGCGGACGTTGCGCGCGAGTACCTGGAAGAGAAAGGCCTCCTCTAGCTATTTCTGGACCGGGGTCGGGGAGCGGGGGCCTGCGGGCCCCCGTTCTCATTCCCGGAACTCGGTGAGTTCGGGAACGGGGAAGATCGTCACGTCGTAGAGGCGCCAGTCGAGGGCCATCATCTGCTCCCGGGCTGCCTGGAGCTTCGCGGTTAGTCCGCGCTCGTCGGAGGGGACGACCGTGATGTCTCCATAGAAGACATGACCCTCCTCGCGGAGCCGCACCTTGACGTCCTCGACCCAATCGAGCTTCCGCATCTCCGTAGCGACGCGAGCAGGCAGTGGATCGACGGCGGACGCGTCCACGAGATGGGGCCGCCGATCCATCAACGAACCGGTAGCGGCGCGGATGTTCTTGACTCCGTCTTTGACGATGCTGAGCGAGATGAATGTCGCGGCAACTGCGTCTGCCCACCACAGTCCGAACCTGATCCCGAGGATCCCGAGTGCAGCGGCGACGGCGGTCGTCCAGTCGGCCTTGTTCATCTCGGCGTCGGCGAACAATGTCTTGTCCTGTAGCTCGCGCGCGAGTCGTATCTTCATGCGTCCGAGGATCACTCCTGGGATGACCGTGTAGAGCAGCACGATGATCATCAACCAGCCGAGCCAGATCGGTTCGCCGAACGGTTGCACGAGCCCGATCGGCGGGTGCTCGAACGAGAGCATCTTGGAGACTGAGTCGTGGAGGATCAGGACGCCGAGGAAGAGCAGGGCCATCGACGCGACCATGTACGCGATCGACACCGCCCGGTGATGCCCGTAGGGATACTCCTCGTCTGGTTTCCGGTAGCGCACGCGTGCTGCGATCAGGAACGCGATCGGCGGGATGAATGAAAGTAGGTCCTCCACCCAGGCCGCCTTCATCGCTTGCGACGAACCGAGCGTGAGGTACATCAGGATCACCGCGCTGACCAGGAAGCCGATCGTGATCCACTCAAGACGGATCGCCTTCTCGTTCAGGTGGGCTCTGTCCGGAGGAAGTTCGCCATGGGGCTGACTCATGGCTCCACCTCATCGAGCAGGGCCTCGATCTCATCGGCGTGGGCGATCAGGAACCGCTCGACGCGCACGAGCCAGCCGTTCTCGCCGAGCCGAACGGCCATGACGTGATCCGTCTCCGTCAAGATCACTCCGGTCTCGACCAGGCCGAGATCGTCCAGCAGCCATCTGTCGACCGCCCGCGCTCCGGTGCTCTGGTTGACGTCGTCAACGACCTGGACATCGGCATCGGTCTTGAACAAGACCCCGGCGGCCTCGATGCCGGCCTCCACGTCCACCCTGAGACCGGCGATGTCCTCGGGAACGTCGTCAGACTCGGGGACTGCGACGACGACCTGGGTCGTCAGGTAGGGGTGCGTCAACGCCGCTTCCGTGACGAACGGGTTCTTCGCCCCCAGGCCCCCGATCACGAGGTCGACCTGCGAATACTTCAGGGCCCCGAACAGTTCCTCCTCGGAGCCCGGCACCCACTCGATCTCGGCGTCGAGTTCCTCGGCGAGCCGCTCCACGATCTCGACCTCGATCCCCGCCGGTCCCTCGGGCGTGAGTTCGGCCCACGGGTCACTGGCGGTGATGCCGACCCGCATCGTCCCGCCCTCCACGCGATCGAGGGTGCCCTCGGGGTCGACCGGAGGAGTTGCACACGCCACGAAAAGGACCATTGCCAAGGCAAGCCATCGCATGCCGGAACCGTTCCCCGAACCCCGGGACTAAACCGCGAGGCTAGCGGTTCGTTCGCCGGCCCGGATCGGGACCTCCAGGCGGTTGTTCGGGGGGGCCAGGGGGCAGGTCCACTGCGGGTCGTAGGAGCACGAGGGGTTGTAGGCGAAGTTGAAGTCGAGCACGAGCCGAGCCCCGTCGGTGCCCAGGTCCGCACCTTTGATCGTGTCGAGGAGGTAGCGGCAGGCGCCGTAGGTCTCGGCCCCCGAGGTCCCGTCCCGGAACGACAGGAACAGGCCCCCGCCGTAGCCCTCGACCCAGAGACAGTCGAGCGACTGGGGACTCCCGAAGAGCGAGAAGTTCACGGTCGCGTAGCGGGTGAATCCGTAGGTGCCGTCCGTGCTGGTGGTGACCTCGAGGTGTTGCTCCTGAGCCGCGACGATCTCGCCTAGCACCCGGGCCTCCGGGTCGTAGTCGAAGTAGGGGAGCGCCCCGAAGTCTGCCCCCGCGGTGATCGGGCTCTGAGGATGGCTCCGGAACAGTTCGTCCCGGGTTGATCGCCAGTCATCCCACGCCGCGCGGGGTCCTCGGCCGCCCGAACCCGCGCGTAGAGCGCGAAGATCTGGCGCTTCCAGTCGAGTAGTTCGGCGACGGTCTGAGCATCCATCCCCGACATGCTGACCGATTCAGAGAGTTTCTGTTTGACCTCCACGCGCGTGGGTAGCACTCCATCCCCATCACTTAGAGAAGGAGGCGCTCGTGGCAGATCTAACGAACCTCGAAGACAAGCTCGGCGAGGTAATCGGACTCGCTCAGGCCGCGCAGGGCGCGACCCAGAAGATCGAGAAGATGGTGGATGACTCCGAGCTCTCAAAGAAGCTCGAGACGATGCGGTCCGAGGCGGAGGAGGCCGAGAGCCGCGGCACCGATCTCGCGAGCAACCTCGAGGGCAAGAAGACGGCCATCCTCGAGAAGGCCCGCGAGACCAAGCAGAAGGCCGAAGAGATGATGAGCACCTATCTCGATGAGGATGCGGACGATCTCGACGGCTTCGAATTCCTCACGATGGCGGAAGCGGGAGAGGTCGGTCACTGGAAGGTCATGACCCAGATGGCCGAGGGCACCTCATACGTCGACATCGTCGAGTTCGGTCGGTGGGGCATTCCGATCCAGGAGCGCCACTTCGAAGAGGTCCAGGCCGCGTGCCTGAAGCTCGCCGAAGAGGAAGACGCGGAGGAAACTGAGTAGCTCTAACGACCGAGATGACGAGGGGGCCCGTCAAGAGGGCCCCCTCGTCGCGTCCGGGGATATTCAATGGTTTCGAAGGACCGGAGCAGGAGAAAACCTACTCGGACGAACCAATCCAGGCAGGCGGCGGACGAAAGGAACGGGGAAAGAACAGTCGTGGGCTGGCTTCGCTGACTCTTGTCTTGGGCATGACGCTACTTCTGGTTGTCTCGTCACCGGCCCTGGCCCATCACAAACCTTGGCACGATCGCCCGGGTGGGCGTGGCACCGCTCAAGGGGAAAGGAAGCCCAAGAAGGAAAGAAGCCAAAGAAGCACGACAAGGGTGAGGGAACGTTGGTGGGTGCGTTCGACCT
Source organism: uncultured Actinomycetes bacterium (assembly GCA_963826105.1). Lineage (GTDB taxonomy): Bacteria > Actinomycetota > CADDZG01 > CADDZG01 > WHSQ01 > WHTI01. The sequence goes on from CAWGWA010000010.1 coordinate 43,896, forward strand.
GACCATCCCGCGGACCTGCCGACGATCGGCTGGGGTGCTACAGCGTCGAGAGATCCTCAACAATCAGGTTCTTTCGATGCACCCACATTGCGAAGGGCAACCCGCTGCTGTCGAGAGCGAGGTGTCGGTAGGGGCCGCCTAGCTCGCTTGCTCGCTGCAACCGGACCGGCGTGCCGACCGTGCCGTCATTTGTCACCTTCAGGTACCACCAATCATCGATCCTTCGCTTCCCGTACGTGCCTGCGAAGAGCAGGAAGTGAACCGTGCCATCGGGTGCCACCTCCCGCTCCCAAGCGACCCGCCCAGGTGCGAAGTTGCCCCTCGAGGTTTGGAGCCGAAGATGGATCTCGCGAGACCAGTTGACCTCAGTCGAGGTAACGGTGAGTGGGACCACACGGTCATCCACGAAAGGCTCGAATTCAACCCAGCCATCCAAGAATGGAACCCCCGGAACCTCTTCCATTGTGGCCTCGTTCGGACTCAGCACTACCTCTACAGGCACCTCCTCCGTGGAGAGTCCGGCTTGCTCGAAGACCGTGTAGTAGATGCTCTCGCCACTGGTGCTGAAGGTCGAGTACCCCTCACTTGCCGTTGGTCGAGTCTGGGTCGGGTCTGTCGTCGTGAATCTGGCGGTGAAGTCTCGTGCCTGTGTCAGAACCACTGGAGCTCCGGTGGAGGTTGCCTGGACATCAGTGGCCCGGAGCCCGAACACGTTTGCTCTCGTCTGAGATTGATACTTTGACTCGAGGTCGTACATTGCAATCCGTGACTTGACGTTGTCTAGGATCAGGATCTGATCTCCCGCAACATCAAATGAACCGGGCGTCAACGATTCGGCGCAAGGGCAGGGAGATTGACAGGACTTTCCTTCACACCGGGGAACGTAACCAAGCTCGCTCCCTGCTTCGCCGTATTCAATGAGAGCTACAAGACTGCCAACTTCGGCCGGCGCCTCAAAGTCGAGAATCCTCCGGACAGTCTCTTCATCAATTCCGTCTTGCCCAAGTCCAGAGCTGCTGGGCGCAATCGTTGCCGGAGGGCTGTCGCCAGCCCCGGGTTCGTTCGCGACACAACTACCAAACCCGAGACTGGCGATCAGAATCCCGATCAGCCAACTAGACGCATTGTGGGAAGCACTCTGGCGTCCAACCCGTTCTCTGCGCTGCTTCATATCTACTCTCCGACCGGTACGATTCCAGATTCCTGATCGTGCCGCAGGCCTCACACTTTGCTTGAATCACGCGATCCTGCCCCTGGCTTGTATTCGGAGTCCAGATCATAGCGACGTGCCCGGTGGGGCCCCCGTCGTTGTACGCGAGAGCCTCCATCTCATAGGCGTTTGCTTTTGCGATGTCGTTGATCGGAGACCCTGGGGGGTTCTTGAAAGCAAGACTGCTGTAAGGGCCGTGGAGATAGCGTGAGTCGTTCCAATACTGCTTGCCATTCTGGCCATAGGTGTTCTCAAGCGCCCAGCTCTTGAATGTAAGACCAGAGCAATCGCCACCTTCACCATGAGTGCTCTCCGTCAGGGTCGGATCGTTAGGTTGGGCATCCACGCCATTGTTGTTCCAGCAACCACCGCCGTAGTGGTATCCCTCACCCAACGCGACGTCTGCGTAGGCCATTGCCTGGCTCTTCTTCCAATTGCTGAGGTCGGTGCCGTTGCCCTGAAATCCACAGTTGTTGTCGGCCCATCCAGCCCAAGCGGGCGATGGATTCATCACCACGAGGAGCGCGACTATCAACAAGATTGCATCCAAAGCGGACACTCTCGACCGTTTCACGATCCCTCTCCTTGGCCTAGATCGAAGCTTCTTATTTCGAGTCCGCCTTCATCGCTAAACAACTGATAGAGACGATTGTCTTGTCCCAAACGGAACTGGCTGAGGGAGGCTGTCTCTGCAAACTCCCCGTTCTCAATTCCGACATGCTCGAGCACTGTTCCATCGGCTCCTAGATGAATCATTTCGTGGTGGTCGGCGGGCTCAGGTTCTTCAGTCCAGGTTTGTACGACGATCCAGTAGCCGCCGGTGTTGTCCGGCTCGACGACGCTGAGTGCCCCTAAGTAGCGATCCTGAGGAGCCACCAGACTGAAACGCCCTCCTATCAAAGGATCTACCGGCGCGACGTCAAGGCGTCTCCAATGGTGGACTCGACGCAGCAGTTCACCTGCGGAGGAAGGCATACCCATTTGCAGTGTCGGCTCCAATGCGCCGTCGCCTTGCATGACTGGCCGCCACGTGTCGCTTGGGGTCCCGTATACCCAGGCGATCCCCTCTTCGACGCGAAGCAAGGCGGGCTCCAACTCCGGAGTTGGCACCGTAGAGACATGCGTCGGTTCGGCGAAGGGAACTTGAGAAGGTGTGACGTGGTGCACAACCGGACGTGACTGATCCGCTGCTGGCACCGTGTCCAGCACGAAGAAGGTTCCGTCGTTAGAAACAGCCAGGTCTCCTAGAGGACCAACTTGGATCGAGACCGAATTGATCAACACACCAAGCTCGTTAAAGACTTGGACACGATCGTTCAGCTGGTCTAACAGATAGATGTTCCCCTGCTCATCTGCATCCACCGCCTGAGGGCCGATAGTCGCAGCCTCGCGACCAAGGTCGATTCCCGCTTGACCGGGAGAGGAGCCCCATTCAAGCCTGAAAGACGCATCCGCAACCCGGCCTCCCTCAAACGGAACTGACTCGAGCGTGCGCGTTTCTGCTGCTGGCAACACATATGCGCGCAAGGGGTTGCCTTGACCTTCCACCGGGAAAGTCGTTGAAGAACCCGAGTCTCGGTCTGTGACCTCGAGGTAGTAGTCGATGAACGCGGTGTCGGGTACAGGCAGCTTGAAACTCACACCGTAGCCCTGCAGGAGTTGTGGCAACTCCGTCCATGAGGACTGACCTTGAGGCCTCGTGTACAGAACGGTGGCAACGTCGCATGACTCGTCGATGTCACCAGAGCAGACAACCGTAAAGGGAACGCTAAGAAGCGGTGCTTCCGCGTCCACCAGGATCGGAGTCGACGACCCAACGTCGAAGCTGACCGGCTCTGGTTCCGTCGGAGTGGACGACCCTTTTGGCAATCCCAAGGTCAAGGCGCCGACCAATAGCACAACCAATGTAAGCCAAGGCATCGGTTTGCCTCTAGACCCCAGAACCCCACTCCTAGAGAAGACAAATCTCCCACCAAGCAATTTCGCCCGCCCCCTAACTTCCCCTTGCCCAGAGCCCCATACTCCAGGTTTTGAGCCTTATATAGCATATTATTAGCCTCTAAGTCCATTTAGACTACTTCATAGGGGTTTGGGTTGCCGTGTGAGGTTGCCGTCTGAGGAGAAAGCGTCGTCCCGGGCTACTAGCGACGTTTCCAATCGCTGATGAACTTGGCAATGGGAAAACTGTTGCGCGCCTGACCAGGACTCCTGCGG
>CAWGWA010000011.1:0-142889 GCA_963826105.1 uncultured Actinomycetes bacterium
GAAGCGGCGGCGGCGGCCGGGGTCGGCCAGGCTGAAGGCGACGACGAACCAGGCCAGGATCAGCAATCCGAACGCCTCGCCGCCCCAGGTACCGAGGTGGGCCAGCGGATCGGTCAGAAGGTCCCACGAATACGGTTCCCGGGGGGTTGGTGGCGAACTCCGTCCCGAAGGCAGGCCTGAGACAGGCTCGGAGGCGTGGGACCACATCCCATCGCCCACGAGATGCAGTAGCCAGCCCACGAAGATGCCGACGAAAAAGGCGGTACGACGTTCGGCGCGGAACCCGAGCAGGATCACTACCGCGACCACGAGAGCGGCGAGCAAGGTATGTGCGATCGAGCGTCCGGCGGGGCCGTTGTACACGCCGAAGAGATTCAGGCCCCCGTCGACGAGATCCGGGAAGAGAGAGACGAGAAAGACGCAACCGTAAGTCGACTTGCCGGCGCTCGATTGTGACGTACATGATCGTGAACGGCGACGCCCATGTGCCAGAGGAGCATCTAGGCGGGTTCCACTAGAAAGAGGGATACTCCCCGCCCCCGAGTTCTTCTACGAACGCCGCCTCGTCCATAGCCCGGTACAAGTTGGCGAGAGCGTCGGCCCGCTCGTTCTGAGCTCGACGCACATGTGTGATGCGAGCCTTCTCGAACAGATTCATCAGCCTGCGCCGTGACCGCGAGGCCCCCGAGTCGGCTCGTTTTTCATCTTCCATTCACCGTTCAGTTGATTAACGATCAACTTCGAGCCCGCATAGATGTCGATCTCCGACACTCCTCTCTCGAGGGCGAGTTCAATACCGGCGACTATGGCCTCAATCCGCGACGTTGTTCGTGGCGTGACCGAGCGAACGAGAGACCTCGCCGATCGGCTCCCCATCGGGGTCGTCAGAACGGCGCCGATGCCGGCCTGACTGGGATTCCCCCGGGCTCCTCCGTCGGTGTAAAGGAGGGCCTTCATCTCAGGTGATCACGAGATCCGCGGCAGTTGTCGCACCGCTGGAGGCCTCGTTCGGCCTTGAGGCGTTCCACCTCTCGCGGAGGAAGCTGTGTATGGCAACCCTGACAAGTTCCGCCCTCGAGTGCCGCAGCACCGATTCCGTGCTTCTGCTCCCCTAGCTTCTCGTAGAGATCGAGAAGCTCCCCCGAGAGAGTCGCGGCGACTTCAGAGCGCTTTGTCCGGTGTTTGAGCAGCTGAGCGTCGATGTCCGACGAGATCTCGTTAACCGTTGCCGATAAGGAGTTGGCTTCCGTCTGTAGGGAGTCGCGCTCCGCGGTTAGACGTTCGGCTGTGGTGGCGTAATCGTCCTTCTGAACCATCGCTTCCAGCACCTGATCCTCGAGGACGCCCCGCTTGCGCTTGAGCATCTCGATCTCGGCCTGCAAAGCACTTAGCTCCTTGGGGTTCGAGACTCCCCCGCCGTACATCCGGGCTTCTTCCTTGGCGATCTTCTGGTCGAGGTACTCCATCTCGCCCTCGGCCTTCGACTGGTCGCTGGCGAACCCGTCCTTGTTCTTGGTGGCGGTGTTCATGTCGGCCCCAAGTTCCTCCAGCTGCTCGTTCATCTGGGCGAGGCGCGCCGCCTCTGGAAGAGCCGCCTTCCGGTCCACTAAGCGCGTGATCTCAGAATCCTCCTCCTGCAGCTCGAGGAGTCGGCTGAGGGAGGCGTCATCGGCTTGGATCGGCATCGGCCGGAGCGTAACACCGGAGTTCTGCCACACTGGCGGGGAAACCGCGAGCGACCTTGGAGCGGTATTGGAACTGGAAGCCCGAGCCGACGAAGCACAACGCGCCGACGAGGACACACTTCTCGTCGCGGTGGCTCGCGGGGACGTCGAGGCTCTGAGGCAGATCTATCGGGCCTTCGAGCGCCCGCTGTATTCGCTCGGGATCAGGTGGCTAACCGATCCCAAGGCGGCCGAGGAGATGGTGCAGGAGGTGACCCTGAGGATGTGGAGACGCGCCGATCGCTATGACCCGGCCAAAGGGGCGGCTTCCTCATGGATCTTCGGGATCGCCCGGAACGTCGCCGCCGACATCGCCCGCACCAACCGAAAGCTCCCCACCCCGATGGAGGAGCCGAGACTCGAAAGCGCGGAGCCGTGGGATGAGGATGAGGTCTGGACCGGTTGGCAAGTGGCCCGGGCCCTCCGGACCTTGCCTCCCGAACAGCAGAGCGTGCTCGAACTGGCGTACGCGAACGAGATGACTCAGTCCGAGATCGCCGAGCATCTCGACGTCCCCCTCGGGACGGTCAAGACGAGGACCTATGCGGGCCTCAAGAAACTGAGGATCGCCCTCACCGACATGGGTGTCTTGGAGCCTCGAACGTGATCTGCGAACGCATCCTCCGTGAGCTTCCCGCCTATGTCTCGGGTGAGACTCCTGAACCCGAACGCTCCGAGATCGCCGCCCACCTCAGTGACTGCACGGGCTGCGCATCGGAGCACGATGAGATCGCTCGCACGCTCGTCCTCCTACAGTCCGCTCCCTTCCTCCACGGACCACCCGCCGGGCTCGAGGACCGGGTTCTCGATCGGGTGGCGCTCGAACCACTTGGCCGGCTCGTTGCTCGAGCGCCGATCCAACCTCGTCCTCCCGATGACCTCGAACGCCGGTCGCTCGAAAGGGCGGGAGTTCTTATGTCGACCGGCAGCGACCGGACGATCCTTCAGCGAGCGGTGGCGCCGGGGCTCGCGGCCGCGGTGGTGGCGCTCGCCTTCGTCGGGATGCAATGGCGCAATGACGTCCAGGAGATGACCAATCAGTTCGGGCCCCCGGGCGAATCGCTGCAGCAGGTGAGCTTCGTGGGACCGAGCCCCTTCCCCGAAGGTGGAGGAGCCGAGCTCGAGGTCGTTCGTTACGCCCAAGACGACTATGGGGTTGTGATCGAGGCCACCCGCCTGCCGATATGCCGGGTCAATTACCACTACGAGGTATGGGCCTCGGGCACGGGAGGCGATGCGTTCCTCGGATCCTTCAAGATGCCAGGAAGGGCCGTCTACAACTTCCCGATGGGAGTCGATCCGGCCGACTACGACGAGATCCAGATCACCCACGAACCGATGAACGGGAACCCCGCCAAGAGCGGCAATCTGCTCTGGGAGGCTCAGCTGCCTTAACACCGACCCCGGTCGAACTCCGCCGGGCTCGCACGCCGGGGTGCTATTTTGGGGACCCAAAACCCAGTTTTCAGGCGGAGCGAATGACCTACGACCCAGGACAATTATCCAAATCCGACCGCGAGACGCTCAAGGCGATCTACCGATTGAGCAAGGATGGCCACGAGGCCCTGACCGGAGCGCTGGCCGACAGCCTCAAGGTCTCTCCCGGAACCGTGACCGCGGCGCTGAAACGCCTGGCCGAGAGAGGCTTCGCCGACTACACGCCCTATAAAGGTGTCGAACTAAGCCGCGATGGGCGCAAGGCTGCCATGGCTGCCATCAGGCGGCACCGGATCGTCGAGCGCTTCCTGTCCGACATGCTCGGCTACGCTTGGAACGAGGCCGATCGGCTGGCCGGTACCTTCGAACACGAGTTGCCTCAGGAGGTCGAAGACCGGTTGTTCATCGCACTCCACCGACCCGAGACATGTCCCCACGGCTTCCCGATCCCCGATCCCCAAGCCATGGAGATGCCGGAGATGCCACCGCTATCGGCCCTGGAACCGGGTGACGTTGCGGTCGTAGCCCTGCCGGGCTCGACCGATCCCGAGGTCGTCCAGTTCCTCGAGAACATGGGACTCCGCCCCGGGGTGGAGGTCGAGGTTCGAGAGAAGCACCCATTCGATGGACCTCTCGTCCTTAGGGTTGGAGGCAAGGACCGCACCGTCGGCGAGAAGATCGCCAGCCAGATCTTCGTACGTAAGAAGTCGGCCTGACCGGTGCGCCGTTCATGACCAAGACCCTGAACCGAGTTTGGTGGCTGCTTCGCTTCCTCACCGCTCTCTTCATCTTCGTTGGTGCTCTTCAGTTGATGAAGACGGGCGCGGCCTCGCTGGACTTTCTCCAGGCGGGTGGTTACTTCGTCAGGAATGCCGGCTCGACCTTGGGGCTTGGGTGGCTTGGAGCTCTGTTCGTCCTCTCCGGCTCCCCCATCGCCGCGACCGCCTTGACTCTCGTCGCGGCCGGTTCGATCAGCGAGTCCCAGGGATTCACGATGCTCACTGGGTCGCGCCTCGGTGCGGCCTTCGTCGTGCTCGTTACCGCAGTCATCTTCGCCCTTCGATCCGAGAAGGGCGAGAAGATGAAGCCAGTCTCGACCGCGGTGATGGCTCTTTCAACCACCGCGATCATCTACATCCCATCGGCCCTCATCGGTTTCACCATCTTGAGGTGGGGTCCGTACAGCCGGCTCAACCTGCAGTTCCCCGGACAGTTCGCCGACATCATCGACGTCATCTACGGAGGAATGCTCGAAACCATCTCGACCTGGCCCTCGATCCTCGTGTTCCTCGGAGGGCTCGGGGTTCTACTGCTCTCGTTCAAACTGCTCGACACTGTCATGCCGAAGATGGACGGCGAGCACATGAGTGAAGCGCGCCTCGCGTGGTTGCGGAAGAAGTGGCCGATGTTCGGTCTCGGCTGTCTGGTCGCGCTGGTCACGATGTCGGTATCGGTCGCCCTCACGATCCTCGTTCCTCTCGTCGCCAAGGGCTACGCGAAACGAGAGGACATCCTTCCGTACGTCATGGGAGCGAACATCACTACGTTGGGGGACACGATGCTGGCGGCGTTCGCGCTGCACTCCGCCGCGGCGGTGAGGATCGTGCTGGTGGAAGTCATCGCGACCACGATCCTTAGCGTCGTTCTCCTCGCGTTCTTCTATCCACAGTTGAAGAGCGGGATCTGGCGATTCCAGCGGATGATCGTGAAGAGCAAGCCGAGGCTGGCGGCATTCACGGCGGGGCTCTTCCTGGTTCCACTTGCGATCATCGGCATCTCCGGTTTCGCGGGCTGACGGCACCAACTAGTCTCACCCGTCATGGAGATCTGGCCCGGCACCCCGCACCCTCTCGGTTCGACCTGGGACGGTTCCGGGGTCAACTTCGCGCTGTTCTCGGAGAACGCAGAGGGAGTTGAACTCTGCCTCTTCGACGACGACGGGAACCAATCGATCCTCGACCTGACCGAGGAAACGTCCTTCGTGTGGCACGGCTACGTTCCGCGGCTGAAGCCCGGTCAGCGTTACGGGTACCGGGTCCACGGTCCCTACGATCCGGAGCGCGGACACCGTTTCAACGCCTCGAAGCTGCTGCTCGACCCCTACGCCAAAGCGATCGAGGGCGACATCGCGTGGGGGCCCGAGATGTTCGGCTACAAGCTGGGGGCCAAGAAGGAAGACCTCGAGGTGTCGCACGCGGATTCGGCAGCCATGATGCCGAAGTCGGTGGTCATCGACGAGTCCTTCTATTGGGGGGACGACAAGAAGCCCGACGTGCCGTTCCACGACACCGTGATCTACGAGACCCACGTGAAGGGCTTCACCAAGCACCATCCCGGCATCCCCGAAGAACTGCGCGGAACCTATGCGGGGCTGGCTCACCCGGCGGCGATCGAGCACCTCCAGTTGCTGGGGATCACTGCGGTCGAGATCATGCCGCCGCATCACTTCATCCACCCGCAGTTCCTGCTACGACAAGGGCCTCCGTAACTATTGGGGCTACGACCCGATCAACTACTTCGCGCCGCACTCGGAGTACTCGTCGTCGGGCGTCCGCGGCGAGCAAGTCACCGAGTTCAAGCAGATGGTCAAGGCGCTGCACGAAGCCGGGATCGAAGTGATCATCGACGTCGTCTACAACCACACCGGCGAGGGGAATCACCTCGGGCCCACGATCTGCTATCGGGGGATCGACAACGCGTCCTACTACCGGCTCATGGAAGACGATCGCCGGTTCTACATGGACTTCACCGGAACCGGCAATTCTCTCAATGTCGGGCACCCACAGATCCTGAAGCTGATCATGGACTCGCTACGCTACTGGGCGACCGAGATGCGGGTCGACGGGTTCCGTTTCGATCTTGCCGCCGCCCTCGCACGCGAGCTGTTCGATGTCGATCGACTGTCCGCGTTCTTCGACATCATCCACCAGGACCCCGTCCTCGCCGAGATCAAGTTGATCGCGGAGCCGTGGGATGTCGGGCCGGGCGGATACCAGGTTGGCCAGTTCCCGCCGGGCTGGTCAGAGTGGAACGGCAAGTACCGCGACACCGTGCGCGACTACTGGCGCGGAGAGCCGGCCAGCCTCAGGGACTTCGCTTACCGCTTCACGGGTTCGTCCGACCTCTACGGGTCGGGCGGCCGCCGACCCGCCGCGAGCATCAACTTCATCACCGCCCACGACGGTTTCACCCTCCACGACCTCGTCTCGTACAACGAGAAGCACAACGAGGCCAATGGCGAAGACAGTCAGGACGGCGAGTCCCACAACCGCTCCTTCAACTGGGGCGTCGAGGGCGAAACCGAAGATCCGGAGACCAACGAACTCCGCGGGCGCATCAAGCGGAGCTTCCTAGCGACACTGGCGCTCTCCCAAGGCGTGCCGATGCTCCTGGGGGGAGACGAGGTCGGGCGTACGCAACAAGGAAACAACAACGCGTACTGCCAGGACAACGAGATCTCCTACTACGACTGGAGTCTTCGGGACGAGAACCTCGAGATGCTCGGCTACACACGCAAGCTGATGGAGTTCCGCAAGTCGCATCCGAACTTCCGGCGGCGCAAGTGGTTCGAGGGTCGGGCGGTTTGGGGCTCGGGGCTCAGCGACATCGGCTGGTTCAACCCCGACGGAACCGAGATGACCGAGGACCAGTGGCAGGATGACTACGCCAAGACGATCGGGGTGTTCCTCAACGGCGAAGAGATTCCCAGTCCCGGCCCCCAAGGAGAACGGATCGACGACGACAGCTTCCTGATCCTCTTCAACGCCCACTCCGAAGCCATGAGTTTCACGATCCCAACCGGCGATTGGGGGGAATCATGGGAGGTCGTGATCGACACCAGGGACCACCAGTTCGAGACCGCACCCCATACCCACAAGGCCGGCGAGAAGGTCGAAGTCATCGAGCATTCCGTTGTGGTCCTCCGTCGTGCTGGCTAAGGAACTCCGCGCCACCTACCGGATCCAACTGAATCCCGACTTCGGATTCGATGACGCCGCCGCAGCCCTCCCCTACCTAGCCCGACTCGGGATCAGCCACGTCTACTGCTCGCCCTACCTCCAGGCGGCGCCGGGAAGCACGCACGGCTATGACGTCGTTGACCACACCCGGATCAGCGATGACCTCGGAGGAGCAGAGGCACACGGGCGCTTCGTCGACGCGCTGGATGCCCACGGGATGGGGCACATCCTCGACATCGTGCCGAACCACATGGCGGTCGCCGGGCGAGCCAACCGAGCCTGGTGGGATGTGCTGCGGAACGGGCGCGACTCGAGCTTCGCCCGCTTCTTCGACATCGACTGGGACCCGCCCGATGACCGCCTGACCGGGAAGATCCTGCTTCCGGTCCTCGGCGACCGTTACGGGCGAGTGCTCGAAGCCGGAGAGCTCGGGATCGCACAAGAGGAGGAAGAGGCGGTCGTCACCTATCACGACGACCGGTTCCCGGTCGCTCCCGGATCGATCGAGAAGTTCCTGGGGGCCGGAGATCCCGACGAGACGATGGCCCGGATCAACGACGACCCCGCACTACTCCACACCTTGCTGGAAGCGCAGCACTACCGGCTGGCGTTCTGGCGCAGCGACCTGGAGCTCAACTACCGGCGCTTCTTCGACATCAACGAGCTGATCGCACTGCGGATCGAGGAGCCGGAGGTGTTCACCCACGTCCATTCGGTTGCGCTCGAACTGATCGAGACCGGCAAGCTCGACGGCTTGCGTATCGATCACGTCGACGGCCTGCGCTCACCCAAGGCGTACCTCACGCAACTGCGGGACGCGATCGGCAATGCCTACCTCATCGTCGAGAAGATCCTCGAAGAGGGCGAAGAGCTTCCCGATTGGCCCTGCGACGGGACCACCGGGTACGAGTTTCTCAACCTCGCGCTCGGGCTGTTCGTCGACCCTGATGGTGAGGCCCCTCTCGACGCGTTCTACCGCGCGTTCACCGGGGACCACCAACCGTACGAGGATCTCGTTGGGCTAACCAAGCATCTGGTGATGGACGATCTCCTCGGCTCCGACGTCGACAGGCTCTCCAAAGCCCTAACCGCCGTCTGCGTGGGACACCCACGTCACCGGGACTACACGCGCGCGGAACTCCGAGAGGTCATCCGCGAGACCATCGCCGCGCTCGAGGTGTATCGCACCTACGTGGACCCCGACACCGGCGAGGTATCGCAAGAAGACATCCACTACGTCGAGGACGCCGCCGCGAAAGCACGCGATCACCGCAACGACATCGACGACGACCTCTTTGAGTTCCTCTCGGCAATCCTCTTGCTGCGTCACGACGGGGGCAACGAGGCCGACTTCGCGGCACGGTTCCAGCAGGCGACCGGGCCGGTTATGGCCAAGGCGGTTGAGGACACCGCGTTCTATCGCTACGTCCGGTTCTCGGCACTCAACGAGGTCGGCGGCGATCCGACGGTGTTCGGCCGCTCCATCGATTCCTTCCACCGAGCCAACGAGAAGCGGGCTGAACGGTGGCCTCGCTCGATGCTGGCGACCTCTACCCACGACACCAAGCGCTCCGAAGACGTGCGGTCCCGGCTGGCGTTGCTGTCCGAGATCCCCAAGGCGTGGACCGCAACCGTCGGACGGTGGAGCGAGCTGAACGAACCCCATCGAACCGACTCACTTCCCGATCGCGGGGCCGAATACCTCCTCTATCAAGCACTCGTGGGTGCATGGCCCCTCGATACCGAGCGCGCGACCGCGTACATGGAGAAGGCTACGCGCGAGGCGAAGCTGCACACCTCGTGGACGGACCCCAACCCCGACTACGACGAGGCGCTCAAGAGCTTCATCGCATCGATCCTCGAGGACGCCGAGTTCACCGACGACCTCGCCGGATTCGTCGAACCGCTGATCGACCCGGGACGGATCAATTCACTCGCCACGACGCTGCTCAAGCTCACCTCGCCGGGCGTCCCCGACCTCTACCAGGGCACCGAACTGTGGGATCTGAGCCTCGTGGACCCCGATAACCGCCGCCCGGTCGACTACGCAGAACGCCTCCGGCTCCTCGACATCGACGATCACCCGAAGTTACTGGTCGTCCGGCGCGCCTTGGATCTGCGCAAGTCGCGACCTGCCTCGTTCGCCGGTTCGTACGAGCGGATCGAGACCGGAACCCAGCACGTCCTCGGGTTCAGACGGGGCGATGACATCGCCGTGCTGGTCCCCCGCCTCGTCCTCTCCCGTCCTCCGGGCTGGGATGATGCCGAGATCGGATTGCCCGTCGGTGACTGGGCGAACGTGTTCACCGGGGAGGATATCGGGGGCCGGACGACCGCCCGTGCCATCTTCGGCGGCTTCCCCGTCGCTCTGTTGTCAAGGAAGGATGCTTCGTGACCACCTTCGAGGTCTGGGCGCCGGACGCGCGCAAGGTTGAACTGGTACTGGATGAGGGTCGATATGCAATGGAACGCGGTGACTTCGGCTACTGGCGCGCCGATCGGGCAGCCGATGAAGGAACCGCGTACCGGTTCTCGGTGGACGGCGGGGATCCGGTTCCCGATCCGCGCTCCCACCACCAAACCCAAGGGGTGCACGGTCCCTCCGCGGTGGTCGACCACAGCGCCTTCCGGTGGACCGACGACAACTGGCGCGGCGCCCCGCTGTCTTCGGCAGTCATCTACGAAGCCCACATCGGTACGTTCACCCCAGAGGGAACCTTCGAAGGCGCGATCGCCCGGCTCGACCACCTCGTCGATCTCGGCGTCACGCATCTCGAGTTGATGCCGGTCGCCGAGTTCCCCGGCAATCGCGGTTGGGGCTACGACGGGGTCGATCTCTATGCACCCCATCAGGAGTACGGCGGTCCCCATGGACTCAAGGAACTCGTCGACGCCTGCCACGGACGAGGCCTCGCAGTCGTCCTCGATGTCGTCTACAACCACCTCGGTCCCGACGGCAACTATCTCGGGTCGTTCGGTCCCTACTTCTCGGACCGATACTCGACGCCATGGGGCGACGCGATCAACTTCGATGGGCCCGGGTCCGACGAGGTCAGAGACTTCTTCACCGGCAATGCGGAGCACTGGCTCGAGCACTACCACCTCGACGGCCTGCGCATCGATGCGGTGCATGCGATCCTGGATCTCTCGGCGATGCACTTCCTCGAAGAACTGGCTCGTCGCGTCGACGCCCTCGAGGCTCGTCTCGGTCGAACCCTGTCGGTGATCTTGGAGTCGGATCTCAACGACCCGCGGCTTATCACTCCGTACGAGGCCGGCGGTTACGGAGCCGATGCGCAGTGGAGCGACGACTTCCATCACGCGCTCCATGCCCTGCTGAGCGGCGAGACCGGCGGCTACTACGCCGACTTCGGCGGGGTCGAGCACGTCGCGCAGGCGTTGCAGCGGGCGTTCGTTTACGACGGCAGCTACTCAGAGTTCCGCGACCGGCGTCACGGCAAACGCCCCGAGGGCCTCAGCGGCCATCGCTTCCTCGGCTACCTCCAGAACCACGACCAGGTCGGCAACCGAGCAACCGGTCAACGCTCGAGCCATGTGATGAGCACCGAGCTCCTCAAAGTCGGGGCGGCCCTCGTCCTGACGTCGCCGTTCGTCCCGATGCTGTTCCAGGGAGAAGAGTGGGGTGCGACCACTCCATTCCAATACTTCACCGATCACACCGACGCCGAATTGGGCGCCGCAGTCAGCAAGGGTCGCCGTAGCGAGTTCGAATCGTTCGGTTGGGATCCTACGGAGGTGCCGGACCCCCAGGATCCGGCAACCTTTGATCGCTCGGTGCTCGACTGGTCCGAGCCCGAAGACGGCGACCATCTCGAGCTACTCGACTGGCACCGCGCAGTGATCGGGCTGCGTCGTTCGTCCCCGGATCTGACTGACGGGCGCTTGGATCTCGTCGACTGCACCTACGACGACGATGCCCGCTGGCTCGTGGTCGAAAGAGGCTCCTTGTCGATCTGCTGCACCTTCGGTACGACGCCCGCCCCCGCCCCCGACGACGGCGAGGTCGTCCTCACCTCTAAGGAGCCGGGCTCCCCCGAAAGCGTGACGATCTACCGCACCTAGGAGGTCAGTTCGTCCAGGTACCAGTCCTTCGGGGTGCCGTCGGGTTTGTAGCGCTCCCGGATCTCGTCCGGAGTCAGGTGTGACTCGAAGTGCATCGGGTCGGTGCGGCTGAAGGAACCTCCCCACGCGCCGCCCTCGATCTCCCATTGGGCCACGACCTCCTCGGGCATGTCCCCGGTCGTTCCGAGCACGTTGGTCAACGCATTGATGTCGATCGCGATACCGAAGGAATGGTTCGATTTGTACGCCTCGCCACGGACCGAGCGATTGAAATAGCTCCAGTCGTCGAGCTCGCCGGCCGCTATCGCCGCTGCATAGTCCGGAGCGCGTGCCGCGAAGAGGCTCTCGAGGCGCAGGAAATGACGTTGGACCTTCTCATGCACCAGCATGGTCCGGCCGAGGAAGTCGATCTCTACGATCGCGCGTTCTCGAAAGTTGGCGCGGTCCGGATCGCCGTAGTGGACCCGCGCCCATGCCGGAGCACCCCGGATCTCGGTGGGAAGCAGTGGAGATCCGATTTGCGAAGGGCGAAGGCTCCCGCGACCGCGGCTACAACAACGACCAGACCCGCGGCGATCCACCGGCGCTTCCTAACCGCCCGACCCGCCGTGCCTTTGGTGCGAGGGATCGTGGGCAGCCCTCGGAGACGACGCCGAAGATTGCGTCCCGCCTCATGCCCCGACAACGACACCCTGGACCCCCCAGGCGCGTGCTCGCAATCGGATGCTGCCATCGGGTTGCAGCGGCATGTGCTCCCGGAGATGTTCCCTAAGTGCATCTCGGGCGGCCTCGTCGAGAGACATCGTGTAGGTGGGAGCGGGACCCTGGCCTGCGAGGAACGGATTCCAGAGATCGTCGAAATCGCGGAAGTTCGTCTCGATCTCTATCGGCGCAACGTCCACGGCTCCGAGACCCGCTTCTTCCCACAAAGAGCGCAACGGCTCCGGCTTGCACAGTGAGAAGCGAAGGCCCTCATGGCGTGATGCGGCTTCGCCATCGAGTTCGTTGGCGGCATCCCAGAAAAGGTTCATCATCTCCATCCCACCGAGGTAGTCCCACACGTAGGCCGCGATGCACCCGCCGGAGCGGGTGACCCGTGCCATCTCGGCGAGTGCGGCGGTCGCGTCAGGTATGAAGTTCAGAACCAGGCCGGAGACGGTGTAGTCGTAGACGCCGGCGTCACCCGGAAGATCCTGAGCGTCCGCCACCGAGAACTCTGCACGCGGATCGACGATCCGAGCGCTCGTGAAAGAGACGAACCCTTCGGAGCGATCGACTCCGCGCACCGCCAGGGGTTCCGACGTTTCGAGGATCGCTTCGGTGAGGGCACCGGTTCCACACCCGATATCGAGCCAGCGAGCGGCCGGAGCAGGGGCCAGCCATCCAACGAACCGTGGGGCGATCAGTCGGCTCCAACGACCGACGTACGACTCGTAGCCCGCACCGCTCTCCCAGCGTTGCTGTTCCGTCACGACCTAAGCCCAGGCCACCAGGCCTAGGTCCATGTCGGTGACGAGGTCGGGGTGGGTCGGGATCACGCGGACCGCGAAGCCGTAGAGGCCCGCGGATGCAGCGGTGAACGTAGCGTTGTAGTTACAGGTGCCATTGGTGCACTCGGTCGCCGCCATCGGGACGATCTCGGGATCGAACAGCTCACCGTTGGCGCCGACCCGGCCGTGAGCCAGCTGAACCGAGACGTCCTCGGTGTCGAGTTCTCCGATGCGCACCGTTGCCCGCACCGACCGCTCTTCACCCACATCAGCGGCGAGGATGTCGCCCTCGACATCGATGACCGCAACTCCCTCCCACACGCTGCGGATCCGCTCCTTCCATGCAGCGAGCGCCTTGATCGGCGCATGACCATCGGCGGCCATGCGTGAACCGAGGGCCGCGGCGGGGACGTAGAAGGTCTCGGTGTAATCCCGCACCATCCTCTGAGCGCCGACGAAGGGGCCAAGTCCCGCCATCGATGAGCGGATTCGCTCGATCCAGCGCCGAGGGATCGGGCCCTCGGAGCGGTCGTAGAAACGCGGCGCGATGTCGCGTTCGAGTAGATCGAACAACGCGCTGGCGTCGACCTTGTCCTGGTACTCGGGATCGGACGAGATGTCCCTCGTCCCGATCGCCCAGCCGTTCGTGCGGTCGTAGCACTCATCCCACCAACCATCGAGGACCGAACAGTTGAGGGCGCCGTTGAGGGCCGCTTTCATCCCTGAGGTGCCGCTCGCCTCGAGGGGTCGCCTCGGGTTGTTCAGCCAGATATCGACCCCCTGCACCATCATGCGAGCGATCTCCATGTCGTAGTCCTCGAGGAACACGAACCTCGTGCGGTGCTCGGGATCCGACGCGAAGTGAACCAGGATGCGGATCATCTCCTTGCCCCCGTCGTCCAGGGGATGAGACTTGCCGGCGAAGACGAACTGAACGGGACGATCGCTCGAGTGAAGAAGTCCGCGCAGGCGCTCGACATCAGACAGCAGCAGCGTTCCGCGCTTGTACATAGCGAAGCGACGGGCGAATCCAACCGTGAGGATGCCGGGATCGAGGGTGTCTGACGTCCAAGCAAGATCCGCCTCCGACATCCCCCTGGCACGGAGTTGCTTGTCGAGACGCTCGCGCACGAAGAACACGAACCGCTCCCGAGCGCGATCGCGGGCCCGCCACAGCTCGGAATCCGGAGCCTCGTGGATACGGCTCCAGTCCCCCTCGGCGGCTTCGGCCCATCCGGGCTCCAGATAACGATCCAGTAGTTCGGAGATCTCCGGTCCGACCCAGGTCGGACGATGCACCCCATTGGTGATCGAGGTGATCGGAACGTGATCCACGGGAACATGCGGCCACAGGTCGGCGAACATCGAGCGAGAGACGGCGCCGTGCAACTTGCTGACCCCGTTCGAGCGGCCGGCCAACCGCAACCCAGAGATCGCCATGTTGTAGTCACCGGGCACGCTCGGAACCGTCTGACCCAGTGCCATCAGTTCGGCGAGGGGGACATCGAGTTCCTTCGAGAAAGTTGCGAAATAGCGCTCGAACAGCTCATCCTCGAAGACGTCGATCCCCGCGGGGACCGGGGTGTGAGTCGTGAATATGGTCGATGTCCGCACCGCCTCGATCGCCTGATCGAAGGTAAGACCCTCGGCGGCGATCAACCTGCGCATCCGCTCGACCGTGAGGAAACCCGCGTGGCCCTCGTTGGAGTGATACACGTCAGGCGTATAGCCCGCGGCATCGAGTGCCCGGACCCCGCCGATTCCAAGCACGATCTCCTGGCGCAGCCGGTGCTCGCTTCCCCCACCGCCGCCGTAGAGGCGATCGGTGACCGCGCGCTCCTCGGGATCGTTCTCTTCAACGTCGCAATCGAGCAGCAACAGCGGGATGCGTCCAACCATCGCCTGCCAGACCTGCGCGACGCAACGTGAGCCGGCGAGGTCGACATCTATCTTCAGCGCCGAGCCGTCGGCACCGGAGAGCAAAGTCAGAGGCATACCGTGAGGATCGAGGGCCGGGTAACGCTCCTGTTGCCATCCGTCCGCGTTCAGTTGCTGGCGGAAGTACCCCTCGCGGTAGAGAAGGCCGACGCCCACCAGCGGCACACCGAGATCGCTCGCCGCCTTCAGGTGATCGCCGGCAAGAACTCCGAGTCCGCCGGAGTAAACCGGTAGCGCCTCGGAGACGCCGAACTCCGGCGAGAAGTAGGCCACGGTCTTCAACACGTCGGGGTAGTGCTTCTGGAACCAGCGCGGCTCGGTGAGGTAACGCTCGTGATCCTCGACCACGCTGTTCAGAAACGATGTGAACGGGCCATCCGCCGCCAGCTCGGCGAGCCGCTCCGGCGTCACGAGCCCCAGCATGCGAACCGGGTCGTGCTCCGCCTCTTCCCATCTGTCGGGGTCGACCCAGCGGAAGGCGTCGACCGCTTGGGGATTCCACGACCAGCGCAGATTCATCGCCAGCGTGACCAGGGGCTGCAGCTCGTCAGGCAGGGAAGCCCGCACGGCGAAACTCCTCAAGGCTTTCATCGCTCAAGTGTCGCGTACTCTAAGACGGAGACCACTCTTCTAGCACCGGAGGGCGGAAGAACTTGAAAGGCGAGCTGGCCCGAGGCCACGTGCTCATCGAGGACGTTGAGCCCCAGATCGGATGCGGTCGCCACGGCTCGAAGGCGATCGTGGGCGACCGCGTCGAGGTCACCGCGGACATCCTCAGGGATGGTCCGGACCTCCTCATGGCCGCACTCCGCTACAAGGGACCCAAAGATCCTCGCTGGACCGAAACCCGGATGGTCCACGTCGCGAACGATCGCTGGTACGGCTCCTTCCAACCCACCGATCTCGGCACCTACCGGTTCACGATCGAGGCGTGGACCGACCGATTCGGAACCTGGCGCAGCGATCTGATGAAGAGGATCGACGCCGGCCAGGACGTCACCGTCGAGCTCGAAGAAGGCGCGCTCCTGATCGAATCCCGGCTCCCATCCCTCAACAAAAGCGAGACCAAGGTTCTGTCGCATGCGGTGACGGTTCTCAGAGGGGATCCTCCCGCCACACCTGGCCCCGATGATCCTCGGCTCGCACCGTTGGGCGACGAACTGGTTCTCGAATTGATGAACAGCTACGCGGACCGGGCCGGCTCGACAACCTGGCGGCCCGAACTAGAAGTCACGGTCGATCGCGAGCGGGCTCTCTTCGGTGCCTGGTACGAGTTCTTCCCCCGGTCCACCGGCACGCCCCAGAAACACGGGACCTTCAAGACCGCCGAGGTGGATCTTGGACGGATCGCCGAGATGGGCTTCGATGTCGTTTATCTGCCGCCGATCCACCCGATCGGGGCCACCCACCGAAAGGGCGCCAACAACACGCTCGAGGCGAAGTCGACCGACGTCGGGAGCCCCTGGGCGATCGGGAGCAAGGACGGAGGCCACGATGCGATCCACCCGGAACTCGGAACGCTCGCCGACTTCGACGCCTTCGTCTCCGAAGCGAAGAAGCTGGGCATCGATGTCGCTCTCGACTTCGCCATCCAGTGTTCGCCCGATCATCCCTGGGTAACCGAACACCCCGAGTGGTTCAACCACCGGCCCGACGGGACGATCAGACACGCGGAGAATCCTCCGAAGAAGTACCAGGACATCTATCCCATCAATTTCGACAACAGCGACGCCGCAGCTCTATGGCTCGAGTTGAAGCGGATCCTTGAGCACTGGATCGCTCATGGCGTCACGATCTTCCGAGTCGACAACCCCCACACGAAATCGTTCGCCTTCTGGGAGTGGGTCATCAAGGAGTTGAAAGCGACTCACCCAGAACTGATCTTCCTCGCCGAAGCGTTCACGCGTCCCAAGGTGATGAAGGCGCTTGCCAAGCTGGGCTTCACGCAGTCGTACACCTACTTCACATGGCGCAACGAGAAATGGGAGATCGTCGAGTACATGGACGAACTCACCTCACCGGAGGTAGCGCGCTACTTCCGGCCCAACTTCTTCGTCAACACCCCGGACATCCTGCACGAGTACCTGCAGGTCGGCGGTCCTCCAGCCTTCAAGATCAGGCTGGTGCTGGCAGCGATGCTGTCGCCTTCCTACGGTGTGTACTCGGGCTACGAACTGTTCGAGAACACACCCGTAGCGCATGGCAGCGAGGAGTATCTCAATTCGGAGAAGTTCGAGCTAAAGCCGCGCGATTACTCGGTCCAGGGATCGCTCGCGCCCTTCATCACCAAACTGAACGAGATCCGGCGCAAGCATTCGGCACTGTCACGACTCACCAACCTCAGCTGGCATACGACGGACAAGGACAACCTCATCGCGTTCTCGAAGTCGTCCTCCGCCGGAGCTCTCCTCGTCGTGGTGAACCTCAACCCGTTCAACTGGGAGGAGGGCACCATCACGATCGATCGTGATGCGCTCGGGGTCGACTCCGCCCGCCCCCTCGAGATGCACGACCTCGTTACGGACGCGACCTACACGTGGCACGGGGATCAGGCGTACGTCCGCCTCGACCCGGCGGAGCCAGCCCACATCTTCCAGGTCCGCAGCTAGTGGTGCCCATCGAGAAGGATCCGCTCTGGTACAAAACCGCCGTCTTCTACGAGTTGTACGTGCGCAGCTTCTACGACTCCAACGCTGATGGTTACGGAGACTTCAAGGGCCTCACTGAGAAGCTGGATCACCTCGAGTGGCTCGGGGTCGATTGCCTGTGGTTGTTGCCGTTCTACCAATCGCCGCTGCAGGACGGCGGCTACGACATCTCCGACTTCTATTCGATCCTCCCGGAGTACGGGAACCTCAACGACTTCATGGAGTTCCTCGAGGAGGCGCATACCCGAGGGATGCGAGTGGTCGCGGACTTCGTCATGAACCACACCTCCGATCAGCACCCTTGGTTCCAAGAGTCGATCAATCCCGGTTCGGCCAAACGAGATTGGTACGTCTGGTCGGAGGATGACTCGTTGTATTCGGAGGCCCGGATCATCTTCGTCGACACCGAGAAGTCAAACTGGACGTGGCACGAGGAGGCCGGCGCGTACTACTGGCATCGCTTCTTCAGCCACCAACCCGACCTCAACTACGACAACCCCGAGGTCCAGGAACAGATGCTCGCCGGCCTTAAGTTCTGGCTCGACCTCGGACTCGACGGTTTCAGGCTCGACGCGGTGCCCTATCTCTTCGAGCGTGAGGGGACCACCGGCGAGAACCTGCCCGAGACCCACGAGTTCCTGAAGCGGGTGCGCTCGGAGATCGACAAGAGCTACGAGGACGTGGTGCTGCTGGCCGAAGCCAACCAGTGGCCGGCCGACGTCGTCGACTACTTCGGTGAAGGCGACGAGTGCCACATGGCGTTCCACTTCCCGCTGATGCCGCGCATGTTCATGGCCGCTCGCCGCCAGGTCCGCTATCCGATGGTCGAGATCCTCGAACAGACTCCGGACATCCCCGCGAACGCGCAATGGGGGATCTTCCTCAGGAACCACGACGAGCTCACACTCGAGATGGTCACCGACGAAGAACGTGACTACATGTACGCGGAGTACGCGAAGGACCCGCGCATGAAGCTCAACCTCGGCATCCGTCGTCGACTTGCTCCCCTGCTCGACTACTCACGCGATCAGTCCGAGTTGTTCCACGCGATGTTGTTCTCCCTGCCGGGAACACCGATCGTCTACTACGGGGACGAGATCGGGATGGGCGACAACATCTTCCTCGGTGACCGCGACGGAGTCCGCACTCCGATGCAATGGTCGGCCGACCGCAACGCAGGTTTCTCCAAAGCCGACTTCGCTCAGATGTACCTCCCGGTCCTCATGGATCCAGTCACTGGGTACGAGCGCGTCAATGTCGAGTCGGAGATACGAAATCCTTCGTCGTTCCTCCAGTGGTTCCGCCGTCTCCTCGCCGTCCGGAAACAACATCCGGTGTTCGGGTTAGGGTCGTTCGAGATCATCCATCCGGAGAACGCCGCGATCTTCGCTTACATCCGGCAGTACGGAGATGACATCGTGCTCTGCGCCAACAACCTGTCGGCACGGGCCCAGGCAGCTGAGTTAGACCTGTCGTCCCTTGAGGGTAAGTACCCGGTGGAGATGCTCGGGAAGGAACGTTTCCCCCGCATCGGAGAGCTCCCCTATCTTCTGACCTTTGGGCCACACAGCTTCTACTGGTTCCAACTGGTCGACGAATGATCGAACACACCCAGGAGGGAGTGGGCTAGTGATAGACACAACCACCCTCATAGAAGAACTCGCCGAACGGCGCTGGTTCGGCGACAAAGAGCGCACGATCAACGACCTCGTGGTCCTCGACGAGGCGACGCTCGCCGACGGCCCTCCCCAACTCATCGTCGCCCTAGTGAGGATCGATTTCGCCGATGCCGGCAGCGCGCTGTACCACCTCCCTCTACTGGTCGACGAGGAGGGTGCGGTGACCGACGCGTTCGACGACGTCGAACGGCTTCGGATCCTCGGTGACCTCATGGCACACGCGCACTCGATCAAGGGGAATCACGGGCTGTTCCATTTCGGTGGCCCGGGGCTCGATCCCCTCTCGCCCCCCGGCTCGGGCTCGATCCGGTCGATGGGCAACGAGCAGAGCAACACCTCGATCGTCCTCGACGAGCAGGTAATCCTCAAACTCTTCCGGAAGGTCGAGCCGGGACCGAATCCCGATCTCGAACTCGCCCGGCTCCTGACGAACGAGGGCTTCGAGGGGACCCCTCCACAAGTGGGCGAGGTCCTCTACGAAGGGGAACTCGACCTCGACGGGAGTGGCCCCATTGAGGTGTCCATCGACCTCGGCATCGCCGCCCAGTTCATTCACGACGCGAGCGAAGGCTGGGCGGAGATCCTCAGGCAGGTGAATGCGTTCTACGACGAGGTCCACCCCGAGGACGCGTTCGAAGACATACGAACGTTGACCGCTGAGCGGGGCGCGACGACCTTCGAACTCCTCGAGGAGCTCGGAGACGTCACCGCGAAGCTTCATGTGGCGCTGGCCCGCGAGGAGCTCGAACCCGACTTCGTTCCCGAACCGATCGACGTGCGCGACATCAACGCATGGACCCAAGCGACAAGCAAGGCGCTCAAGGAAACGCTGCGAACCGACATTTACGGTCTCGGCCGCGTGGAGGAGGCGTTCGACGAGCGCATCGACAGACTCGTTGCGCTCGAAGGTAACGACATCGGATGGAAGGTTCGCATCCACGGCGACTATCACCTCGGCCAAGTACTCATCGGACCACGTGGCTGGATGGTCATCGATTTCGAAGGCGAGCCGCGTCGCACGATCGAAGAACGCCGCACGAAGCAATCTCCGCTCAAGGACGTAGCGGGGATGCTCCGGTCGTTCTCCTACGCGGCGACCGCGGCGCTCTTCGAGCGCGCCGAGCCCGACTCGCAGGAATGGCAAGACCTGTCCTCCTGGGGAGCCTGCTGGGAAGAGTTCGCTAGGGAACACTTCCTCGCCGGCTATCTCCGGACCGCTCATGAGGGGCACTTCCTGCCCGCGGATCGGGTCAACGTCGGCGTGATGCTCGACGTCTTCGAGATCGACAAGGCACTCTACGAACTCGCCTACGAGCGTGGTCACCGGCCCGACTGGGTTCGCATCCCGCTCAGAGGGCTCCACCAGGTGCTCGATCGGAGCGAGATCCGGTGAGCAAGCTAGACCCTGCAGTCGTCGAGACACTTGTACGGGGTGAGTTGAAGGATCCGCACGCGGTCCTAGGCAAGCACGACACCAAGAAGGGCGCCGTGATCCGCGCGTGGCGACCGGATGCGACCTCGGTCGAGGTCCGCGTCGGGGGCGAACTGACCGCAAAGCTCGACCAGATCCATCCCGCCGGGTTCTTCGAGGGGATCATCGATGGGTCGGTGGATGACTACCAGCTGGAGGTCACCTATCCGGACGGCGGGACGTTCCCGGTCCGTGACCCCTACGCTTTCATGCCGACCCTCGGCGAGCTCGATCTCCATCTCGTTGGCGAAGGGCGGCACCACCGGATCTGGGAGAAGCTCGGTGCCCACGTCCGCTCCGAGCGCGGAGTCAAAGGAGTCAGCTTCGCGGTATGGGCTCCCAACGCCAGGGGCGTGAGGGTTGTTGGTTCGTTCAACTCGTGGGACGGACGCCTCCATCCGATGCGGATGATGGGATCGTCGGGGATCTGGGAGCTGTTCGTGCCAGACATCGAAGCGGGGGCCCGCTACAAATTCGAGATCGTCGGCGCCGACGGGCGTCTTGTGCTGAAGACCGACCCCCTCGCCTTCGCCACCGAGAACCCGCCGAAGAACGACTGCATCGTCTACGAGTCCAAGCATGAGTGGACTGACTCTGAGTGGATGGCCCGTCGTAACGAGCGCGATCACAACCAGGGGCCGATGTCGACTTACGAGGTCCACCTCGGCTCCTGGCGACGCTCACCCGACGGCGACGTCCTCGGCTACCGCGACGCTGGAGTCCAGCTCGCCGAATATTGCCGGGAGATGGGCTTCACCCACGTCGAATTCATGCCGCTCGCAGAACATCCCTTCACCGGCTCCTGGGGTTACCAGGTATCCAACTACTTCGCCCCGACGGCGCGCTACGGCGACCCCGATGACTTCAAGGCGATGATCGATGTCCTCCACAACGAAGGCATCGGCGTGCTGATCGACTGGGTGCCGGCCCACTTCCCCAAAGATGACTGGGCACTCGCTCGTTTTGACGGAACACCCCTTTACGAACACGCCGATCCCCGCAAGGGCGAGCACCCCGACTGGGGAACCCTGATCTTCAACTACGGGCGCAACGAGGTCCGAAACTTCTTGATCGCCAACGCTCTCTTCTGGATCGAGGAACTGCACGTCGATGGCCTGCGCGTCGACGCGGTCGCCTCCATGCTCTACCTCGACTATTCACGCAAAGAGGGAGAGTGGATCCCAAATGCCTTCGGTGGACGCGAGAACATCGAAGCCATCGAGTTCCTCAAGGAACTCAGCACGATCGTCGGCAAGGAATGCCCCGGAGCGATCACCGCGGCCGAGGAATCGACCTCGTGGCCGGGAGTAAGTCGTCCGGTGCACACTGGGGGCCTCGGTTTCGATTTCAAATGGAACATGGGGTGGATGCACGACACCCTCGAGTACTTCACCAAAAACCCCGTTTACCGGCGCTTCCACCACAATCAACTGACCTTCAGCCTCTGGTACGCGTTCTCGGAGAACTTCATCCTCCCGATCAGTCACGACGAGGTCGTCCACGGGAAGGGTTCGCTCATCGGCAAGATGCCGGGCGATCGGTGGCAGTCCCTGGCCAACCTGCGCGCGTTCTTCGCCTACATGTGGGCGCATCCCGGCAAGCAACTCATCTTCATGGGGTCGGAGTTCGCACAGAGCCGCGAGTGGAACCACGACCAGAGCCTCGACTGGCACCTTCTCGATTTCGAAGAGCATCAGGGGATCCAGCGTCTCGTGCGCGACCTCAATGACGTCTACAAGAGCCTCCCCGAACTATGGGAGAAGGATTCAAGCCCGGATGGATTCCGGTGGATCGATCCCAACGATGCCGATAACAACGTCCTGACGTTCTTCCGGACCGGCGAGTCGAGCGAGCATCATCTCGTGTGCGCGTGCAACTTCTCCCCCGTCCCGCACGAGAACTACCGCATGGGACTCCCGCGCGCTGGCGAATACGAAGAGGTGCTCAACTCCGATGCCGGCCTGTACGGAGGGACCAACCACGGAAACATGGGTGGGGTTACCGCCGAGCCGCTGCCATGGCACGGGCTCGACCACTCCGCGGTCGTGACTTTGCCCCCGATGGGCGTCGTCTGGTTCCACATCTAGACTGCTTGGATGTCGCGAGCCCTACCGGTCCAGATCAGGCGCGCCCTTATCGCCGTCCTGATCGCCCGGACGGCAGCCAACGCTGGTCTGCGGATCGTCTACCCGTTCCTCCCGGCTATCTCTCGCGGACTCGGCGTCTCCATCGGGGTTCTGTCCGGTCTCATCGCGCTTCGCAACTTCGGAGGTATAGCGGCACCTCTGTCAGCAAGGGTTTCGGAAACGATCGGGCGCCGCTCGATGATGATGTGGTCGATCGGCGCAGTGGCCGTCGGAACCGCGATCACCGCGGCGGCGCCGGGCCTCTGGGTCGCCGGGGTCGGGATCGTGCTGGTGGGGCTGGCCAAGCCGGCCTTCGATGTCCCGATGCAAGGTTGGTTCGGCGACCGGGTGCCTTACGAGCGACGTGGCCGGATCCTCGGTATCACTGAGCTCACCTGGTCGACCGCGCTTCTCATTACGGTTCCCATCTCTGGTTTCCTGATCGCCGCGACCTCGTGGAGGGCGCCGTTCATCCTGATCTCGGTGATGGCGATCGCGGGCACCATCGCCGTCTACGTGGGCATCGAGAACGACCGCCCCTCGCACCGGGTGAAGAAGCCACTCGAGATGAACTCTGCGCGGGTGACGATCCTCGCTGTCACGCTCCTCTACAGCGTGGCCGCGGAGGTCGTCTTCATCGTCTACGGCCAGTGGCTCGAGGACGACTTCGGCCTCAGCGTCGCCGCGATCGGTCTCTTCACGATCATCGTGGTCGGAGCGGAGCTCACCGGCGAGGGCATCACCGCGTGGATCTCCGATCGCGTGGGCCTCCACCGCATGGTTCTGCTGGGCCTGCTCGTTTCCGCAGTTTCCTATGCCGCCCTCGGCATCGTCGGCGGCACCATCGCGATCGCGATCGTCGTGGTGATCACGTGGCTCGTCTCGTTCGAGATCACGATCTGCTCGACGATCCCGCTGGTGAGTGAACTCGCCACCGAATCGCGCGATCGCTTCCTGTCTTTGCTCGCGGTCCTCTTCTGCATGGGTCGCGTGATCGGAGCCCTGATCGCCCAGCCGATCTACTCCGCCGGCGGGATCGCAGCCTCGGGCTGGGCGGCCGCAGGCTGCTGCGTCGTCGCCACCCTGTTGCTCCTCAAGGTCCCCTCCCCCGACAGCCGTGGCCGCTCCCCCGGCCAAGTAGCCGTCATCGAATAGCCGTTAGTCGGAGGCGGCTTCTAGTTCGGCGGACGCGGCTTCCCATTCGGTTTCGAGCGCTGCGATGCGTTTCTTGGTCCGTTCGTAGTCGCGGCTGAGGGCTCCGATGTCTTCGCCTCGGGTGTAGGCCTCGGGATCGCCGAGAACGCCCTCGATGCGGCTCCGTTCCGTGGTTAGGCGGTCGAGCTTCGCCTCGATGGCTGAGACCTTGTCCCGGAACACCTTGGTCTTGGCGCGCTGCTCGGCCGCGATCTTGCGCTTCTCCTTGGCCGATAGCACCGGACCATCGGAGACCTCGGGAATAGAGACGGGTCCGGAAGTCGTCACCTCAGGCTCCCGGGTCTCGAGATAGCGCTCGTAGCCACTGTGGTGGACCTTCACCTTCCCGGCGACGACCTCGATGATGAGATCGGCAACCGATCGGATCAGGTGGCGGTCGTGGGTGATCAGGAGCATCGAGCCCGAGTACTCAACAAGGGCGTCCTCGAGAACATCACGGCTCTGGATGTCGAGGTGGTTGGTCGGCTCATCGAGGCACAGCATGTTTGCCGGCGTGACCAGCATCTTCGCCAGTGCCAGGCGAGTGCGCTCGCCGCCGGAGAGCACCGCAACCTTCTTGTCGGAGTCGTCGCCGGAGAAGAGGAAGCGGCCCAGCAGGTCACGCGGCTTGATCTCGATCTTGGGAGGGATCGCCCGGGCCAGTTCCTCGATGACCCGGTTCTTGGGGTCGAGCGCCTCGATCTGGTGCTGAGCGAAGTAAGCGAGGTTGACGTTATGGCCGAGCCTCCGCTCGCCGGCGGTCGGTTCGAGCGCGCCGGCGACGAGCTTGAGGAGCGTCGACTTGCCGGCGCCGTTAGGACCGACGAGCGCGACCTTCTGTCCCCTCTCGATCACGAGGTCGAGATTCTCGTAGACGTTCGGTGCGCCCGGCGAGTACGCGAACGAGATGCCGTCGAGGACCACGACGTCCCGGCCCGAGCGAGGAGGTGTTGGGAAGCGAAGCCCCATCGCTTTGCGCGCGCGGCCGGGACCATCGCTCCCCTGATCCATCCGCTCGAGCATCTTGATGCGGCTCTGGACCTGCTTCGCTTTGGACGCCTTGTAGCGAAAACGGTCGATGAACGCTTGGGTCTCGGCCACCTTCTTAGAACGGTTGCGGTTCTCGGCCTCCGCTTGTTCCATCCGTAGAGCGCGCTGCTCGACGAAGTCACCGTAGCCACCCGTGTAAGAAACGAGCTGGGCGTTGTCGATCTCCACCACGCGCGTTGCGATGCCCTCGATGAAGTCACGGTCGTGCGAGATCAACAGGACGCAGCCCTCGTAGCTCTTGAGGAATCCTTCGAGCCACTCGACCGAGTTGACGTCGAGGTGGTTGGTCGGCTCGTCGAGCATCAGGATGTCCGGCCCCGAGAGCAGGAGCTTGGCCAGTGCGACCCGCATCAACCAGCCACCGGACAGCGCATCGGTAGGGCGAGAGTGATCGGCATCGGTGAATCCGAGCCCGGCCATGATCCGCTTGGCCTCGGCCTCGAGCGAATAACCACCGAGGGACTCGAAACGATGCTGGAGGCGTCCGTACTCCTCGATCAGGTCATCCTGCTCAGGGCCCGCCGGGGTCTCGGCGATCTCGTGACCGAGGACCTCGAGGCGGTGACCTGCCTGGGTCGCCTCGGAGCCGACGCTCAACACCTCCTCTAGCACTGAACGACCCCTCAGGGCATCGGTTTCCTGCTCGAGATATCCCACGATCGCTCCGGCGAGGACCTTCACGACCCCCTCGTCGGGGGCCTGCTGCCCGGCGATCATCTCGAGCAGGGTCGTCTTGCCGGTCCCATTCGGTCCCACGATCGCCACCCGGTCCCGGGCCGCGACGAAGAGCTCGGCGCCGGAGAACAGGTCGCGCGAGCCAAACCCCTTAGTGAGACCGGAGACGGTGATCATCTGCCCGAGGATAGAAGAGGATGGACCCCTACCTGGTCGTATGCCGGACAGTCAGGAGGCCCCGATGAAGAAACTCCTCGCCGAATTCAAAGCTTTCGCCTTCAAGGGCAACGTCGTCGAACTCGCCGTGGCGGTCATCCTTGGTCTGGCCTTCAACACCGTCGTACAGTCATTGACGAACGACGTGCTGATGAACGTCGTGGCCGGCATCTTCGGGCAGCCGGAGTTCTCCGCCCTCTCCTTCGGACTCGGTGATGCCACGGTCCACTACGGAGCGTTCCTCAACACGGTGGTGAACTTCCTCTTGGTTGCGGCGGTGTTGTTCTTCGTTATCAAGGCGATCAACAAAGCGCTCCGCCCCCGGGGAGCACCCGAGGAGGCACCGTCGACCAGGGAATGTCCCTACTGCAAGAGCGTGATCCCGATCACGGCAACCCGTTGCAGCGCGTGCACGAGCGAAGTGGAGCCGCTCGCGCCGAGATAACTAGGAGCCGGTGAACTTCGCGTCGCGCTTCTCCATGAAGGCGGAGATCGCCTCGGCGAAGTCGGACGTTGCAAACATCTCCTTCTGAGCGCGGGCCTCGCCGTCCATGCCGTCATCGAGTGAGACCCGTCCGGCGAGGTCGACCAGTTCCTTGACCCGGCGGGCCGCAAGCGGGGGCCCGGACGCGATCGCATCGGCGAGTTCGTCGGTCGCGCTCTCGAGTTCGTCGGCGGGAACCACGACCTCGGCCAGACGGCGGCGATGAGCCTCGAGCCCATCGATGCGCTCCCCGAGCCAGATCATCTTCTTGGCGAGCGCGGGACCGACCAGCAGAGGCAACCTCTGGGTCCCTCCCAGATCGGGTACGAGACCGAAGCGGCGCTCGAGGATGCCGAGGGAAGCGTCCTCGGCCACGACGCGCAGGTCGCATGCCAGGGCGAGCTGGAGTCCGGCCCCCAGCGCGTGCCCGTGAACCCGAGCGATCGTCGGCATCGCGAGCGAGGCAAGTCTCCTGAACCCGGACTGCGCTTCGGCGATCATCTGATCCGGGTCGCCGCTCAGGGTTCCGAACGATGACGTGTCGATGCCGCTACAGAACGACCTTCCGGCCCCCGAAACGACGACCACACGCACATCATCGTGAGCGGCGATCTCGTCCGCGGCGGAAGCAAGACCTTCGAAGATCTCCCAGTTCATAGCATTGAGGACGTCGGGTCGCGACAGCACAAGATCAGCCCGGTGACCCGTGTAGGTGACTTCAACCGCCGGCAAGAGGTTCTCCGATCTCAGAAGACGAACAGCTTAGGCAACTTCGCCCGCGATGACAGCGAGCCGTGGACCTTGAGCTTCCGCGTGAGGAGCGCCCTGCGCGGATCCATGCGATTCACCGAGATCTTCGCCCAATCGCCGGCGGTCGACTGCAGGGTGAGCGCCGGGTTGAGGGCCGCTCCTGAGCGAGCTTCGGCGTGTCCGTTGGTCACTTCGACGTGCCATGTCTCGGCATCGGTGAGGTCGAACTCGATCGGGCCGCCGAGAGAGCGCGCAACGTCCAGGTCGACCATGCTGGTGAGCCCGTCGAACAGGATCCCAAGGGCCTCCGGGCTGACTTCCGGCTCCCGCTTTTCGTCGCCGAGGATCCCGCAGCGGATCAACACCCACATCCTGCGGGCCCGCTCGTCGTAGGGATACGAAGAGTCGTCGCGGGAGAGCAAAGAGATCTCGCTCGGATCGATCCCGATCCGGTTCAGTTTGGTCTCAAAGGACCGGAGCCCGAACGCGTAGATCTCCTCGAGCGTGAAATCGAAGCATTCTGCATAGGAAGGATCGAGGTTCGGGGGCACGAACACGCCAACCGCCCAAGGCAGCACGCGATCGAACATCTCGATCGCCGCGCTGCGACACTCCGGCGACGATGCCACGAGTTCACCGAGGAACGCGATGCCGAAGGCAACGTGACGCGACTCGTCTCGCGACACGTTGGTGATCCCCTCCGAGAAAGCGGGGAGGATCTCCATCTTCTCGACGTACCGCTGAATGAAGTGCTGCCCGGGGATCGCCAGCATCCCTTCGACCACCACGTGGTACAGAGCGACGGACTGGGCGAGGAGTGCGCGGTCGTTGGGCTTCTTCCTCAGAGCATCGGTGACGCGGTCGAGCTCATCGAAGATCTGGCGGAAGCCCCACGTAACGAGCCCGTCGACGGCCGACAAGGTGGTGTCGATGTCGGTCCCCTGCCCCGCCACCTCTCGCATGAAGCGATCGAAGAAGACGTGATGGCGCGCCTCGTCAACGATCTGAGTGGTCAAGAAGATCTTCTGGTCGTGGGTCGGGGCCGCGTCGAGCACCGGAGAGAGCGTGCGTGCAACGGCTTCCTCGCCGATGAGGAACATCGCGTAGTTCCAAAGGGCGGCCTCTCGCTGCCGATCGGTAAGCCTCTCGTCCCAGTGCTTGGCATCGGTCGAGAAATCGAGGCTGGTGGCACTCCAACCGTTCTCCTCCCACAGCCGGTACAGGCGCTTGTAGGAGATGACCTCGCTGCGTTCAGATTCAAGCGTCATCCAAGATCTCCTCTCCAGAACGGGTGATCTTCCTCGAGACGCGCAGTTCGCCGCCGACGACACCGTCGATAACAACCTTGACCTCACGCTCGATGTCCTCGTCACTGGAAGCATCGAGTGATCTGGTCATGCCCGCGTACTGGACCGTCACCTGACCGACCTTACCCGCAGGTATGCCGGAGGAGACAACCGCCGTCATCCCGACCAGCTTGGCGCGGTCGAAGGACTCCCGTTCCTCGGCCCGCTCGATCGTCTTGATCCCCCACCAGGCAAGCGCCCCGAGCAGCACGAGCCAAAGAGCGGCCGCCATAAGCGTTCCGGACGTCCGTGCGTCGAGGACGAGGGAGGCGAAGAGCCCACCGGCACCGAAGCCCGCCAGGGCAACCGACGCCACCGGTCTGAACGAGGGCGCGGCGTCGTCGCTCGAGCGAGCCTCGATCGGTGCGGTGAGCACCAGCACGGTAGCGATCAGCCCGACGAAGAACACCGCGGCGTACAGGATCTCGATCTTCATGTGGTCATCCATCATAGGAGCGTCACCGCCCGGGGCCGAGAGCGCCGGGACTACACTTCCCGAGTGAGATTCGGGATCGTTTTCGCCAATGCCGGGCTCGGGACTCTTCCCGAGCATGCTGCTGGACTCGCACAGATCGCCGAAGCCAACGGCTTCGAGTCGTTGTGGACGGTCGAACACGTCGTGGTGCCCGCAGGGTATGAGTCGTCCTACCCCTACTCGAGCAGCGGACGGATGCCGGGCGGAGAAGACGTCCCCATCCCCGACCCGCTCATCTGGCTGTCGTTCGTGGCCGCTCACACGAAAACGATCACCTTGGGAACCGGCATCCTCATCCTCCCGCAGCGGAACCCGCTCGTTCTCGCCAAGGCCGCGGCGACCCTCGACGTCCTGTCGAACGGCCGACTGGAACTAGGGGTAGGAGTCGGCTGGCTACAAGAGGAGTTCGACGCTCTCGGGGTGCCGTTCGAAGAGCGCGGCGCCCGGACGGACGAATACATCGAGGCCCTCAGGGTGCTGTGGCGCGAACCCGAACCGACCTTCAGCGGACGGTTCGTTTCATTCGAGAAGGCGAAGTCCTATCCGAAGCCCGTCTCCGCAGACGGGATCCCGATCGTGATCGGGGGGCACAGCAAGGCATCGGCCCGTCGCGCCGGTCGCTTGGGCGATGGCTTCTTTCCGGCGTCGATCACTCCAGAGAAACTCGAGCCCTTGATCGAGGAGATGAACCGTGCCGCGACCGAAGCGGGCCGTGATCCAGCCGCCATCGAGATCACGTGCGGTGGCGTATCTGATCCCGAAGGTGTGCGTCGCTTCGCCGACATGGGGGTGACCAGGATCGTGATCCCACCTCCGGCGTGGGATCTCGAAGGCCTGAAGGAAGGGCTCGGCCGCTTCTCAAAGGACGTCATCGAGGCATGAGGCGCCACCCGCTCGTCACCGGCGCCGCCGGCGCCCTGGTGATCGCGTTCTCCGCGCCGCTGGTTCGTCTCGCGGACGTGACTCCCACCACGGCAGCGTTCTACCGGTGCGCCTACGCCCTCCCCGCGTTGGGCATCCTCGCACTCCGTGAACGCGACCGGTTCGGTCTTCGTCCGATCGGGCAACGCCGGCTCGCGTGGATCGCCGGCGCTTTCTTTGCACTCGACCTCATCTTCTGGCACCACGCGATCAACGAGGTCGGCGCCGGGCTCGCGACCGTGTTGGGGAACCTCCAGATCGTCTTCGTGGCACTGCTCGCTTGGGCGATCCTGAAGGAACGTCCCGGAACGCGCGTCTTCATCGCGATGCCGCTTTCTTTGGGAGGGGTCGTGTTGATCTCCGGAGCGCTGGGGGCCGGAGCGTACGGCCGCAACCCGGCTCTCGGAGTCCTCTTCGGCACGCTGACGGCCCTGTCGTATTCGGGCTTCCTCCTGATCTTGCGGGGAGGCAACAAAGACATCCGCAGGCCGGCCGGACCGCTGTTCGATGCGACCCTTGCCGGCGCGGTCGGCATCCTCGTGATCGGCGCCGCACTCGGCGATCTGGACCTGGCCCCCACGTGGCCGGCGCATGGGTGGCTGATCCTCTTGGCCCTCAGTTCTCAGGTGCTCGGGTGGATACTGATATCGATGTCACTCCCGCGGCTCCCGGCGGCGGTCACATCGGTCGTCCTCACCCTTCAGCCGGTGGGATCCGTCGGTCTCGGCATCATCATGTTCGACGAAGATCCTTCACTCAGTCAGTTCTTCGGCGTCGCGCTCGATCCTCTCCGGACTCGTCGCGATGGCGTTGCGCCGAAGGTCGTCGAGAGAGGTCGACGCCCCACCCTCAGGTGGCTAGCGCCGCGCTGGGACCTCAGACCTGCGGGCGGTGGCGTTCGATGATCGCCTTGAAATCGGTCCCGGGCGGGAGGGTCCCGTACGACCGGCCCCCGGCTCCGGTCAGCCTGGTCGTGCAGAACGCATCGGCGGAGTTCGGATCGCCATGCTCGAGGAGGAGAGCCGCCTGCAGTGCCAGCGCTAGTTTCTCGACCACTGACCGAGCGCGTACTTCGATGTCCGTCGTGTCGGAGAACTCATCCTTCAGCGCCGTGACGTAACCGCCCAGACGCTCGTCGTCTTCGGCCGCGGGGCCGATCTCGTCGAAGAACACCTCGAGGCTCTGCGGGGATCGGGCCAGGGCGCGAAGGACGTCGAGACAGTTGACGTTCCCGGACCCCTCCCAGATGGAATTGAGCGGCGCTTCACGGTAAGCACGAGCCATGGGGAGGTCCTCGACATAGCCGTTGCCCCCGAAGACCTCAAGTGCCTCCCCAGCGTGGGCCACACCGGTCTTGCAGATCCAATACTTGGACACCGCAACCGCGAGGCGCTTGAAGAGAGCTTCCCTCTCGTCGACTGGACCGGCGTCAAATGTGCGAGCCAGCCTCATCGAGACGAGCGTCGCAGCTTCGGACTCGATCGCAAGATCCGCAAGGACGTTCTGCATCAAAGGCTGATCGATCAGAAGTTTGCCGAACGCGCTGCGGTGGGCTGCGTGATGCGTCGCGTGCGCAACGCCATGACGGAGGAGTGCGGTCGAACCCAGGATGCAGTCGAGCCTCGTGTGGTTGACCATCTCGATGATCGTCGCCACACCCCGCCCCTCGTCCCCGATCATGCGGGCCCATGCGCCCAGGAACTCGACCTCGCTCGAAGCGTTCGATCGATTGCCCAGCTTGTTCTTGAGCCGCTGGATGTGGAAGGCGTTCCGTTTCCCGTCCGGAGTCACCCGGGGCATGAAGAAACATGACAACCCGTTCTCGGTCTGGGCAAGGACGAGGAACGCATCGCACATGGGGGCCGAGCAGAACCACTTGTGCCCGGTGATCAGATGTTCGCCTCCACTACCGATCGGGGTCGCGGTCGTCGTGTTGGCTCGGACATCCGAGCCGCCTTGCTTCTCGGTCATGGCCATGCCGCACAAGGCACCGGCCTTATCGGCGACCGGCGTGATGCCCGGCTCGTACGCGGTCGACGTGAGCTTGGGCTTCCACTCGGCGGCCAACTCCGGACGGCGCTCGATCACGGGGACGCCGGCGTAGGTCATCGAGATCGGGCACCCGACGCCACCCTCGGCCTGGCTGAGGGTGATCATCAAGGCGGCCCTCACGACGTGAGCACCCGGCCCGGGATCGGTCCATGGAAGCGAATGGACCCCGTGCTCGACCGCCATCCCCAGAAGGTTGTGCCACGCCGGATGGAACTCGACCTCATCGATCCGGCCCCCGGTCCGGTCGTGCGTCCGGAGGATCGGAGGGTTCTCGTTCGCCAACCGGCCCCACTCGAGCGCCTCGCCGCCGCAGGCCTCACCGAAGGCCGTCAGACGATCGGTGCCCCACTCGCCGCCCTCCCGATTCATGGCTTCGAGAAGGGGGCGATTCTCGAGGAAGACGTTGTAGTCCTCGAGCGGAGGGGCCTGATTCAGGACCTCGTGGGTCGGCGACATTCCCGGCTCGACTGTCACACGGAGAGTCAACCACAGGCGGGGCGGCGGACGGAGCCAGATTCAGGGGGGGCCCAGACAAACCGCCCATGGCTTGACATATACGAACATATGTTCGATAGTAGGAGGGTTGGTAGATCGAGCAGGAGAGCACATGGCCGAAGGATTGGTCCGGACACAGCAAGAGCTTGAGAACGTGCCCGAAGAAGAACTGGATAGGGGTATCGATGCCCTCGGAGGCCTCTACTACAGCAGCCATGCCCATCTGCTCGCCTTCATCGGGGCCAAGGACGCCCGGGATCCCGAGTCTCGGACCACGGTCGTGGGCCTCAGCGCCACGATGGGGATCACGATCGCGCTCGCCCGTCGGTGGGTCGAGACCGCTCGTCAATTGCGGGACCTCCCCCATCTCGCGTCGGCCTACGAGACCGGGTCGCTGTCGTACGAGAAGCTCGAGGCGGTCGCCAAGGTAGCGACGCCGGATACCGACGAGTCCTTGGCCGAGGCAGCGCCGACGATGTCGGTCGGGGCGATCCGCAGGCTCGCGGCCAAGCTCGACCAAGTGAAAGATCCCGAGCCCCTCAACGCAGCCCGTCGTTTCTTCTACCGCTGGGACCGGGACGGGATGTTCAGGTTCTCGGGACAACTGCCGGGCGAGGCGGGTGACATCGTGGCCAAAGCGATCGAGCGGGAGATGGACACGATGCCCGAGATGCCGGTGGAGGAACGTCCCTCTTACACGCAGAAGGCAGCCGACGCGCTGGTCAACCTGGCCTCGGCAAGGATCGCCGACGATGCCGACGCCGATAGGGCGACGCTCGTGGTCCATACCGATCTCTCGGTCCTGACTGATGGCGAGGGAGTCGCCGAGTCCGAGTTCGGATCGATCCTCCACCCCGATGTCGTCAGACGTCTGGCATGCAACTGCCGCATGGAGGTCGTGGCTCATGACTCCAAGGGGAGGACGATCGGGCATGGCCGCACCCGCAGGACCGCGTCACCGTGGCTTATGAGACATCTAAAGAAGCGGGACGGCTGCTGTTCGTTCCCCGGATGCACCAACCGGCGATTCACCGAGGGGCATCACGTGACCTTCTGGCCCGATGGGGGGCGTACCGATCTCGATGACATGAGCCTGTTGTGTCGCTACCACCACAAGTTGGTGCACGAAGGCAAGTGGAGGATGGAGCTCGTCGATCCCGTCACCGGAGAGACGAGGTGGTTCCGGCCCGATGGGTCCTTGTATTCGGGCGGACCCCCGCCCATCGATGAAGAGTTACGCCAACGGTTCTTCGGGCCCCTCGTCCCGGCCGGATAGGCGAAGCCCGCATAGGATGGCTCGCCATGAAGCCGTCGCACAGGTTCTCCGGAGCAGAAGAAGTCACCCGCAGGCTCGCCGGGGCCGGCTATCTCGCCGGTATCGGGATCTCGACGGTGGTCCACATCGCCGACCGGCTCCAGAAGCCGTTGCTCGTCGAGGGCCCCGCCGGCGTCGGTAAGACCGAGCTGGCGAAGGCGATCGCATCAACCCTGGGGATCGAGCTCATCAGGCTCCAGTGCTACGAGGGCGTCGATGAGACCAAGACGCTCTACGAGTGGAACTATAAGAAGCAGTTGCTCCGCATCCAGGCTCAGGGAGACGAGAGCTGGGATGCGATCGAGGAAGACATCTTCTCGGAGCCGTTCCTCCTCGAGCGTCCGGTTCTCAAGGCGCTGCGTTCGAACGAGCCCGTCGTGTTGCTGATCGACGAGGTCGACAAGCTCGACATCGAGGCCGAGGCGCTTCTCCTCGAGGTGTTGTCCGACTGGCAGGTCTCGATCCCGGAGATGGGAACCGTCGTCGCCAAACAGCCTCCATTCGTGGTGCTCACCTCGAACAACGACCGCGAGCTCTCCGAGGCGCTCAAGCGACGCTGCCTCTACCTCTACATGGACTACCCAGACGCGGAGCGTGAGAAGGCGATCGTTTTGAAGCGCGTTCCCGAGATCACCGAGACCCTCGCCGAACAGGTCGTTCGTTTGGTGCGGAGCATCCGCGAGCTCGACCTCAAGAAGTCACCGTCGATCTCCGAGACCCTCGACTGGTCACGCACGCTGCTCGCCCTGAACATCGACACACTCGACGACGACACCGTTCGTCAGACACTCCCGGTACTGCTCAAGTTCCAGACCGACCTCGAGCGAGCTGCCGGACACCTGAGGCTCAACGCCAAGGACAACTAGCTTGCTGCCGAGATTGCTCGAGTTCGAACGAGCGATGCGGTCCGCCGGGATCCCGGTCTCGGTCAGCGAGAGCATCGATGCGTTGAAGGCGCTCGAGCACATCCCGTTCGAGAGCAAGGACTCGGTGCGCTCTGCGCTCGCTGCCACGATGGTGAAGAGCCAATCCCATCGTCCGACCTTCGATCTCCTCTTCGACCTGTACCTGGCGGCCGGTCGAGGATCGGTTTCATCGATCGACCGACGAGGCCGAGGACCCCGAAGCAGCCGGGCGGGGACCTGATGGACGAACTCGTCGATGCCTCTCGCGTCCGGCGACGATGCTGCGCTTGCGGCACTCGCTCGCCGGGCGGTTGACGCACTCGGTCGGGTCCGCTCGTCGCCCACTGGAGATTGGTTCTCGCAGTACCAGGTGCTCCAGGGCATGGAGCTCAACGTCGCTCTCGGCCGCGCTCTTCGACGGGCGGGCGTGGAGGGCGAAGCGCCACTGGAGGACCGGCTGCGACGCGAAGAGTTCGAGGCGCGGATCGAGCGGTTCCGGGAGTTGGTACTCCGGGAGACGCGCCGCCGCGTCGCCGAGACCCGCGGAGCCGAAGCGGTCGCTCGCTACGCGGTCCGCCCCCGGCCCGAGGATCTCGACTTCCTATCGGCCACGAGTGATGAGATCAAAGAGCTGCGGCGGGCGATCAGGCCACTGGCTCGCAAACTCGCGTCCAGGGTGGCGATGAAGCGCCGGCACGTCCAATCGTGGCGGCCTCGACATGCGCCGGACCGTCCGACGCTCGCTGTCGACCGGTGGCGTGCCGTTCGACACCGCGTTCCGCCACCGGGCCCCTCACCGGCCAGAACTATTCGTCTTGTGCGACATCTCGGGGTCGGTGTCCCGCTTCGCGCGCTTCGCTCTGATGCTCGTCCATGCCCTATCGGCGCAATTCACCAAGGTCCGCTCGTTCGCGTTCATCGACACACTCGATGAGGTCACGCGCTTGTTCGAGCACGAGGACTTCGTAACTGCAGTCGATCGGATGAACTCGGAGGCGAACGTCACTTGGCTCGACGGGCACTCGGACTATGGGACCTCGATCGAGAAGTTCCTCAAGAACCACGGTAAGGACCTCGGCCCCCGCTCTACGGTGCTGATCCTCGGCGATGCCCGCAACAACTACCGAGCTACGAAGGAGCATGCGCTGCAGGAGATCGCACGCCGGGCCCGCCACGTGTACTGGTTGAATCCCGAGCCGATCGCCGATTGGGATACCGGCGACTCGGTGGCGTCCGAGTACGCGGTTCACGTCGACAAGATGGTCGAGATCCGGAATCTCCGTGGATTGGAGAACTTCATCGCCCATGAGCTCTAAAGGACGACGTTTCTCGATCCCCGACATCGTCGCAGCGCAACGCGCTCGAGACGACGACTGGGATGAGTTCGTGCGCACCGATCTGTTGAGCGCGGGGGTGTACCGCCTCGAGGTCGGAGCAGCCGACGAGCAGACCCCACATACCGAGGACGAGATCTACTACGTCATCGCCGGCAAGGCGAAGCTCTGGGTCGAAGGCGAGGCGCTCGACGCCGGTCGTGGTGACGCTCTCTTCGTGCCCGCGAACGCGGACCACCGGTTCATCGACATCGAGGAGGAACTCGAACTGCTCGTGTTCTTCGCCCCGCCCGAAACGGTAGAGGACTAGCGCTTACCCCGCTCCTGCATCTCTTCCCAGGTCGGACGTGGGAGCTTCATCGTGTGCCCGGCGACGGTCGCGAAGTAGGTGCCGCCCAGACGCGCCATAGGCTTCAGTAGGTCGGGCATCACACGACCGCCCTCCATCACCGACTCGTCGACGTGGATCGCGACGACGTCGCCGAAGACCATGTTCCCGTTGCCGAGCGAGACGATCTTGTTTACCTTGCACTCGAGGGCTGCCGGAGCTGCGGCCACTCGCGGAGGGGCGACGTGAACGGACGGAGCCGTGGCGAGCCCCGCCCACTCGAACTCGTTCTCCTCGGGTGGGAACCTGGTCGAGGTGTCGTTCATCTGCTCGAGGAGAGCCTCGTTGACGATGTTGATCACGAACTCACCGGTGGCCCTCACGTTGGTGAGGCTGTCCTTCACTCCGGTCGAGGTGAAATGCACGATCAGGGGGTCGCTGGAGATGACGTTGAAGTAGCTGTGCGGAGCGAGGTTCAGGACCCCGTCGGGCGACAGGCTCGATACCCAGGCGATGGGTCGGGGTATGACGAGGGACGTGATGAGGAAATATCCCTCCCGGCCTTCGAGTTCATCGGTATCGAACAGGACGTGAGCCATGTGGGGGAAAGATAACGGGCCGGAGGCGCTAGCCTCTTCAGGAAGACAACTAGGGAGGAATCAGATGGAGAAGGCAACCTTCGGAGCGGGGTGCTTCTGGGGGGTCGAGGCGGACTTCCGGAAGATCGATGGGGTGACGAAGTCCACGGTCGGCTATCTGGGTGGAACCCTCGTGAACCCCACCTACGAGCAGGTCTGCACCGACAGCACAGGGCACGCCGAGGTCGTTCAGATCGAGTTCGATCCCGCCGTCGTCACCTACGACGAGCTTCTCGACCTCTTCTGGAAGATCCACGATCCCACCCAACTGAACCGTCAGGGTCCCGACGTCGGGACCCAGTACCGCTCGGCGGTCTTCTTCCACTCTCCCGAGCAGGAGCGGCTCGCACGAGCATCCAAGGAGCGGGCGCAAGATCGATTCAGCCGGCCGATCGTCACCGAGGTCACCGAAGCTTCGGAGTTCTATCCGGCCGAGGACTATCACCAGAAGTATCTGGAGAAGCGGGGACTGGCGTCCTGCACCGTGACCCTGCAGACCGCGGAGTGACCGACTCCCACACTGTTTAGGCTGGCAGGATGTTCTTCCGCCAGTTCTATCTTGAGAGCCTCGGGCACGCGTCTTATCTCGTGGGGGATGAAGAGACAGGCAAGGCCCTGGTCTTCGATCCCCAGCGCAACGTCGAGAGCTACTTCGCCGCTGCAAGATCGCAGGGTCTCCAGATCGCGTACGCCCTCGATAGTCACGGCCACAACGACTACCTGAGCGGTTTGACCGAGCTGAAGCAAAGGACGGAACTCGACATCCTCGGCTTCCACGAAGCCGGCATCGGCTACGACCACCGTGACCATCAAGGACGGCGAGTTCATCGAGTTCGGAGATGTCGGTATCGAGGTGATCCACACTCCGGGCCACACTCCCGAGCATGTGAGTCTCGTCGTGTACGACCGCGCCCAGGGAGATGAGCCTGC
The DNA here is from genome assembly GCA_963826105.1 of uncultured Actinomycetes bacterium. Lineage (GTDB taxonomy): Bacteria > Actinomycetota > CADDZG01 > CADDZG01 > WHSQ01 > WHTI01. Next base: position 37,664 of record CAWGWA010000011.1, read on the forward strand.
CCTCCTGCTGTCGGGAGGAGCGTTGTTGGTCGGCGACATCGCCAGACCCGACCTTCTAGGCGGTCCCGAAGAAGCGCACGAGATGGCACGCGTCTTCTGTCACACCATCCAGGAGAAGCTGCTGTTCAACCTTCCCGATCACCTCGAGGTCTTCCCGACTCACGTCGCCGGTTCCCTGTGCGGCGCAAACATCGGCAACCGTCTCTCGACAACGATGGGTTACGAGCGCAAGACGAACGCGATCCTCTCGAGGATCTCCTCGTCGGAAGAGTTCATCGACGAGTGCCTGCGCTTGGACGACCTCCCGGCGGTACCTCCCTACTGGCGACGGATGAGGAAACAGAACATGGCCGGTGTCGCTCCGCTAGGGACCCTCCGGGAACCGGACGCCATCGGACCCAGCGCCTTCGAGGCGGCGAAACGCGACGGCTTCGTGATCCTCGACGTCCGGTCACCGGAAGCGTTCGGCGGGACTCACATCGAGGGGGCTCTCAACGTCGAACTCGGGTCGTCGTTCCCCACCTGGGTCGGGACGCATCGTTCCCGACGATGCCGATGTGATCGTCGTGCTGGACGACCCCGACGATCTGCCGCACGTCGTCTGGGAGATGCTCCGGATCGGATACGAGGTCCCGAAGGGATGGCTCGCGGGAGGGATGTTCGCGTGGCGCACGTCCGGGAAGCCGACGGTGAACTTGTCTCAGCTGACGGTCCACGAACTGCACGTCCGACGCGAGGAGTTCGAGATCCTCGACGTGAGGCAGCCAGGTGAATGGAGTGAAGGGCATATCGACGGAGCCATCTTCATCACCGGCGCAGAACTGCCCGAGCGGATCGATGAGGTGCCCGAGCGCGGCCCGCTGGCGGTCATCTGCGGCAGTGGCTTCCGCTCGTCGTCCGCAGCGAGTCTCCTGAAACACCACGGGCGTGACGAGATCTTCTCAGTCATCGGTGGGAGCAGCGCATGGGACGCCGCCGGATACGAGACGGTCACATGACATCGCCCGCCGGACTCCCGAAAACCGCCGGTGCCGTAGTTGTCGGCGGCGGCGTCATGGGGACAAGCACCGCGTTCCATCTCGCCAAGATGGGGATGACCGACGTCGTCCTCCTCGAGAAGGAGTCCACACTCGGCGCGATGTCCACCGGGCAGTGCGCCGGAGGCATCCGGCACCAGTTCTCGTCGGAGACCAACGTCAAACTCTCGATCGAGAGCATCAAGATGCTCAAGGCGTTCCCCGAGGAGACGGGCCAAGACATCAGCCTCCGGTTCACCGGCTACTTATTCCTCATGACCGACCCTGCGGACATCCCCTCCCAGCAGGCCGCGGTCGCCATGCAACACGAGCTCGGCGTCGACACCGAATGGCTGGCCCCCGAAGATCTCGCCGGACTCATACCCCAGGTCAACATCGATGGGGTGCTTGCGGGGAGCTTCAACGAAAACGACGGGATCTGCGACCCGAATAGCGTCGTGCAGGGATACGCAAAGGGAGCGCGCGCCGCGGGTGTCACGATCCTCTCGGATGTGGAGGTAACCGGCTTCGACGCGACCGGCGGAAGGGTCTCGGGCGTCCACACGAGCGTTGGGGACATCGCCACCGAGGTGGTCGTCCTGTCCACCGGTGCGTGGACACCCGATCTGGGACGCATGCTGGGCGTCGACATCCCGATCGAGCCCGTGCGGCGACAGATCGTGGTGACCACACCGACACCCGGACTCCAGAGCGGCTTCCCGTTCGTGCTGTTCCTCAAGGAGGCTCTGTACTTCCATCCCGAAGGGCCGGGCGTACTGACCGGGAAGTCCAATCCCAACGAGCAACGGGGATATCTCCTCGATGTCGACCCCGAATGGGAGACTGGTCCACCTTGCCGAGGCGATGGAGCGCTTACCTCTCCTTGAGGATGCCGGCGTGCTGTCTCATTGGGCCGGTCTCTACGAGATCACGCCGGACGCACACCCGATCTTCGGTGAGGTTCCGCAGGTAGAGGGTGTGCACGTCATGGCCGGATTCTCGGGTCACGGCTTCATGCATGGACCGATCTGCGGTCTGCTCATGGCGGAGGAGATCCTGAAAGGGGCTCCGGAAACCGTCGACGTCGGGGAGTTCGCCTACGAGCGGTTCTTGAAGGGCGACCTCAACCCGGAGCTGAACGTCATCTAGGCGAGATGGCCAAAAGCGAAGGGGCCGGCGTACCGACCCCCTCGCAGCGCCCCTCCCCCATCCAGCGTTCTTGGCAGATCTTGTGCGCACTCGCGCGAACTAGTGAAACCTAGCCTCCCGCAGTGGATTTGGCCAGACCCGGATATCGGCGGAAGGCTAGCTGAGGTCGAACGGCTTCTCAATGAGGAGTTCACGTTGCGATCCTCGGCCCGCCCACGGCCGTTCGATCCGAAGCCGTACTGGTAGTCATTGGCCGCAAGCTCGCGCGCTATCGACGCGAGATTCACGGGTCCTCGACCCGAACCCGGCGTCGGATCGCCGGCGTGATCGACCATCGTGCAGAAGATCGACAGGGTTCCGTCGCGGTTGTCGAGAACCTCGATCAAGCGTGACTGGCACGACCAATCGATGTGAGCGGCGGTCCCGATGTCCCAGAAGCCTCCGGTGTCGGACGGCCTCGGGACGATGAAATTCTCGTGGGTGTGGCCGCTCACCCACGCGATCACGTTGGGGAATCGGTGGACGAGTGCTTCGACCTCATCGCCCATCACGCGGGGAAGGTCGTTCTCGCCCGGATCACAGGGTCGGGGGACGAGTTCGGGTTGGTAAGGGACCGGATGCCGTGATGGGAGAACAGGATGATCAATCGGTCGTCGACATCCTGGGTGACCTCGTTGCTCTCGGCGTCGAGGTAGCTGGAGGACACCTCCTGCAAGCGCGCCTCGAGCCAGGACAGCTGCGCCGCCCCGATGCTGCCGTCGGCGTAGCCACCCGGGTTGACGGTGTCGAGGCCGATCATGCGGAAGCCGGGCCGTGCATCGCTGTGCCAGTAAGCGAGGCCGGAGGTGAGGTTCGCCTGCTTGAACCCGTGTCCCTTGGGAGTTCCCGTGGTGTTGAACATCTCCGCGATGTATCCGAGGCGGTTGACCGGTCGCCGGTCGGGATCGGCAGTAACCGTCCTCGCCGGAGCACTGGCGAGAGCCAGCGGATTGGCGCGGAAGGTCTCGAATGCGTCGCACGGATTGACGCCGGGCAGGAGCTCCGCCGGTTTCGCGCTTCCGACCGCCAGCGCATCGAAGATGGGGTTGCTCCCAACGTTGCCCTGGAGGAGCCCATCGTGGTTCCCGAAAGTCTGGTACCAGGGCAGGTCGACGCCGCGCGCTTGGAACGGTCGCAGCGCATCGTCGAGCAATCCCTCGTAGGCAGGAAATCCATACATGCTGCTTGTACTTGTCCTCGACCTGCGGATCCGGGTGCCAGTACTCGGGATCGTATCCATTCGGACGACTGGACACCCTCGTAGGCGTCCCCGCCCGAGTTCGAGGAGATCTTCCGGCCCCCATCCATCGCGTCGACGAACCAACGCAGCTCGTTGAACTGCTCGTTGTCGATGTTGTCCCCCGTGCAAACGACCAACTGCAGCTGTTTGCCGGTGATCGGACTGCGCCGGATCCTCCTGATCTGCCTGATCATCGCCTCGAGTATCTGAAGGGTGAGCGTCTCTTGCGGTCGAAATGCGGACGAGAACGGAACGCTTTCACATCCCATCCCGGGATCGGCGAAGCGATCGAGGAACTCAACGCGCGCAGGCGATTGTGCGTCGATGATGTGGATGTCGGTGAAGTGAACGAAGTTCAGAGTGAGGGTCGAGTGATCTGTATCTTTTTCGGATGTGCGGGCGCAAGATCAGTGCGGAGCATGTGGCCCTCACCCCCGCCCCAGCGGAGGCGGTGATAGGCACCGGAGGACCCCTCATTGACCTTCTTGGCCTTAACGAGGGTCCGGCCGAGGGTCGTCAGCTCGACGATCTCCTCCAGCGCCGCCCTCGAGAAACCCGTGCGAGCTAGGCTCGACGAACTCCACGGCAGCATCGACGCCGCTCCAACGGCGCCGGCAGTCTGGAGGAACCTCCGCCTTTCCATATCCATGCTCCTGGGTTTCGACGCCGCTACGGGTGGACCTGTCTCGGGTCGTTAGCGCTCGCTCCCCGTGGGGTACCGACGGCTTACCCGATGAAAGGGCAAGGCAAGCATGGCACGACTGAGGAAGGCAGACCCTTCGGGGCCCGGGATCGAGCGCCGCCGCCGACGGGCGCGGCTTCGAGTACTTCGATCAGGAAACGGGCGAGAAGGTCGACGAGGACTTCGTGCTCGAACGCATCTCCACGCTCGCGGTTCCTCCTGCGTGGAGGGAGGTCTGGATCTGTGCGGATGAGATGGGCCATCTTCAGGCGATCGGCCTCGACGCCGCGGGTCGAAGCAGTACCTGTATCACCAACGTTGGCGTGAGCGACGCGACCAGGAGAAGTTCGATCGGATGCTGCGGCTCGCCCGCGTTCTCCCCTCCGTCAGGGTTGAGGTCGAGAAGCAGATGCATCGCCACGGGAGCAGAGCGCGAGAAGATCCTCGCCTGCTCGATCCGTCTCCTCGATCGAGGATTCTTCAGGATCGGCGGTGAGGACTACGCCGAGGCCCACGAGACCTACGGACTCGCCACCATCAAGAAGGAACACGTACCGATCACCGACGATTCGGTCCTGTTCGACTACGACTCCAAGGGAGGCCTCCACCGGCGCTGGTCGTTGATCGATCCCGATGTCGCCGAGGTCCTCCGGATGCTGAAGAGAAGGCGAGGGTGGCGGCGACGAGCTCCTCGCCTATAAGCGGGGTCGGTCATGGGTGGACGTCCGATCCTCGGAGATCAACGAGTACCTGAAGTCGGTCGCCGGTGAGGAGTTCACCGCCAAGGACTTCCGAACCTGGAGTGGAACCGTGCTCGCATCGGTGGCGCTCGCGGTATCGGGCCACGCGACCACGTCGGTGACCTCGAAGAAGCGTGCCGTATCCCGGGCGGTCAAGGAGGTCGCCCACTATCTGGGGAACACTGCGACGGTTGCCAGGAAGGCCTACATCGATCCACGCGTGATCGACCGGTACAACATCGGGTTGGACGATCCGCCCGGTGCTCGATGATCTGGGAACGGACGACCCCGACTCGGATCTCCTGATCCAGGGCAAGATCGAGGAGGCAGTCGTGGACCTGATCGAGGACCACAAGAACTCGGACGCGGTCGATAGAGTCGCCTAGACTTTCAGCGGGTGAGATCGATGGTGCTGGGGGCCACAGGGGGATGGGCGTGGGGCGTGATCGGGACCGCCTTCACGTTCGGTTTGCGGCACGGCGCCGATTGGGATCACATCGCCGCGATCTCCGACATCACCGGAACCCTGAAGGACCGCAAACGATCGATGGTGCTCGCGCTTGTCTACGCGCTGGGGCACACGCTGGTGATCCTGATCCTCGGACTCCTGGCGGTCTTCTTCGGAGAGTTGATCCCCGACTCCGTCGCTACGGTCATGACACCTATCGTCGGAGGAACCCTCCTCGCGCTCGGTGTCTATCTCCTGTACTCCCTGGCCCGGGAGGGACGGAACTTCCGCTATCGCAGCCGTGTCGCGATGGTCTATCAGGGACTGATGCGGATGAGGCTCCGGTTCCGTCGCATGCAGACGGTGGACCTCGAACACGAGCATCCACACGATCACATCGCCGGCCACACCCACGACCATCCGGAGATCGATCCTGTCGAGGAGACCGCCAAGCCGGTCGCGACCGCCGTACAGCACACGCATCCGCACGTCCATCGCGGAGCGCTGCCGGCGGAGGACTACGGGTCCAAAGTGACTTTCGTTATCGGGATGTTCCACGGAGTGGGGGCCGAAACCCCAACTCAGGTGGTCCTGCTGCTTACCGCCGCGGGGATCGGCAGCAGGGTTACTGGGGCGGCCGTTCTCCTCGCGTTCATCGCCGGGTTGCTCGTAACCAATACCTTGATCGCCGCGGTGGCGAGCCTTGGATACCTACGAGCCGGAAAGAACTTCGCTCTCTACGCTGCTCTGGGAGTGGTCGCTGCCCTCTTCAGCATCATCCTCGGCACTCTCATCCTGATCGGGTCCGACGACGCGCTCCCAACGTTGTTCGGGTAGCCATCACGGGCCGAGAACCGTCTCCAGGTAAGAGTTGGCAAAGCGGCGTTCGGGGTCGAAACGGGCCCGGACTGACAGGAACTTCTCGAAGCCCTCGTACCTGGGGGCCAGGGTCGCGGCCGTCTGGAAGTGACGCTTACCCCAGTGGGGCCGGCCCTCGAAGGTGTCCATGACCTCCTCGACCGCCCGGAAGTACGGCTCCCAGTCCATCCCCCGGTAAACGTGGACCGCGATGTAGCAGGTCTCCCGCCCCGAGGCGGGGCTCAGGAGCGCGTCGTCCGGAGCCACGAAGCGGACCTCGATCGGGAATGACACATCGAACCGCCCGGAGCTTGCCAGCGCATGAACTGCCGTGATGGCCTCCCGGGCGCTAGCGCGCGGTATCGCGTATTCCATCTCGACGAACCGCACGAGCCGCGTCGAAGCGAAGATCCGGTAGGAGACGTCGAATCGTTCGCTCTTTCCCCATGCCCTGGCGACGAAGCGATTCATGGTCGGGATGCGCGATGGGAACCTCTTGGCGACCCCTTGGGTGAGTCCGAACGCGCGGTTGAGCAGAACGATGTCGTTCAGCCATTCCGCAACCCTCGAGCGCGGCCTCGCGGGTTGATCGGTGCGGTTGTTAACTCGGGTCTGCACGCGCTCGCTGTGAGGGAACAGATAGAACTCGAAGTGATCGTTGTCAGACGCTAGCCGGTCCATCCCGTCGAGCACCTCAGTCATCGTTGACGGCTCGTCTACTCCGTGCAGTACGAACGACGGGACCATCTTCAGGGTCATCGCGGTGACGATCCCTAACGCTCCAATGCCCACGCGCGCCGCCCGCCAGGCGTCAGAATCACTCTCCACCGACACCTCGACCACCGACCCGTCACCGGTAACGATCTCGAGACTCTCGATCGAGGCCGATAGGTTTCGTAGTCCGGCCCCCGTTCCGTGTGTCCCGGTCTGTGTCGCTCCGGCGATCGACTGCACATCGACATCGCCGAGGTTCTCAAGAGCGAGGCCGTGCTCTGCGAGACGCTGGTTGAGATCGTGCAAGGTGATGCCCGCCTCGACCCGGGCGAGCCCCGAAGAGGCATCCACATCCAGCACCCGGTTCATATTCGCCAGCGACAACATCGTTCCATCCGTCAGCACTGTAGGGGTGAACGAGTGGCCCGCCCCCACCGCGCGCACGGTACGTCCGGCCTTGCCTGCGATGGTGACGGCGGTCTGAACCTCCGCGGTGGTGCGTGGGCGGAGATACTCGAACGGCGTGCAGGATTCGACCCCGGACCAGTTGGTGAACACCTCCGTCACAGGAAGCACTGTCCTTCGCCGCGATAGGTCGGCACCTCGCCCACCACCCGGTCGCCGTCAACGAGGTAGAGGCGGTCGAACCGTTCGCACAGCTCACCCGGCCTTGGCGTGACGGAAGTAGACGCGGTCCCCGATACCGAGTGACGCTGCTGCAGCTCCATGCAACGGGGTTTGGACCTCTCCGGCGCCCTCCTGCGAGTCGAGTTTCAGACCCTCGGGAAGGTGCGGGATCGGGAGCCGGGCCTTGTCGGCCGGTCCGGAGGCCAGATAGCCGCCTCCCAGCACCGTGGCCACGCGCTCGCTCGGCCGGCGCACCACGGGTAGGGCGAACATCGCGGCGGGCTGGGGGGTGAATCTTCGGTAGGAGTCGAATAGTCCCGGTCCATACAGCCCCGATCCCCCGGCGACCTCCGTTACGGCATCCTCGGCTGCGGTCCCTTCGAGGCTTCCGGTTCCTCCCCCGTTCACGAACTCGAGGGAGGTGACCTCTCGAACCGCGCCGACGATCTCCGCCCGACGTTCCGCGAGCTCCACGCGGATCGTGACTGCATCGAGCGCACGGCGAACGAGCGGACCGGCTTGCTCCTCACCCGGTCCCCCACTCCCGCTATCTGCGCCTCGTAGGCCATGATGCCGGTCAGTTCGAACCCCGGGCGGTCCTCGATCACGCGGGCCAGTGCTCGCGCTTGTGAAGCATCGTGTAGGGGAGAACGCTTGGCTCCTATACGCACTCTGCCGCCGGCGAGCCACCACCCGGCATCGATATCGAGCGACAGGCGGAGCGGAACACCCCTCGCCCCAGTTACGTCGTCGATGATGTCGAGGTGTTCTACCGAGTCGACCATGATCGTGATCCGGGCTGAGGGTTGCTCGCCCATCTTCCAGGCAAGGTCTCGAAGCGCGCCCCGGTCGGCGGTCGGATAGGCAACGACGATGTCGTCGAAGCCATGGGAGTAGAGCCATAACGCTTCACGCAGGGTGAATGCGAGCGTGCCGGCGAACCCGCCTCGGGACAACACTTCCGTCTGTACCGCGCGGCATCGCACCGATTTGGATGCGAGCCGGATCGGCTTGGGAGCGGCTCGCCGTTCCATATCGGCCGCATTGGCGTTGAGCGCCCCAAGGTCGACCAGGGCGAACGGTGGATCGAGGTCGGTGGTTGCCCGATCCAGTCGTTCGAGAGCGTTCACGCGGTCATCGCCCGTAGATCGGCATCGTCCTTCTCGATCGCCGCCCGGATCGCATCGAGAGCCGGCCCCCGAGCGCGCAGCTTGGTCGCCGCGTGCGCCTCCATGTTGAGCATCGCCAGGGCCGCCGCCGTGCTGTCGACGATCTCCTGGAACGATTCCGGCTCCGCGATCTGATCGAGATAGCCGGCCGCAATCGCGCCCTGCGGGATCGAACGGTTCTGCGGTGACGACCGCTCGCTCGAAGTACGAAGGCGTGAGTCGCGCCCGGCAGATCTCGATCGCGGCCCACGGCATCGTCAGCCCGATCGCTACTTCGTTCGAATTGATCTTGAACGCGCCGGCGGTGCCGATCCGGTGGTCGCCGGAAAGCAGAAGGAAGGAACCCATCGCGATCGCATGGCCCGTGCATGCGATCAGAACCGGCTTCGGGAAGGAGAGAAGTCGATGAGCGAGCTCGAATCCGCCCCGGAGCATCGCCAGCGCGTCGGGACCACCGCCCATGAGCACCGACAGATCGAACCCGGCAGAAAACACGCCGGTCCTCCCGGTTAACACCACAACCATCGCGTCGGCCTCGGCCCGATCGAGGGCAGCATTGAGCTCGTCGAGCATGGGCGATGCCAGGGCATTGACCTTGCCGTCGTCCATCGCGATCGTGGCGACGGCGCCGTCCAGCCGGTAGGTGACGAGCCCCATTACGGACCTCTCTTCTCGATCGGTGTCGTGGCCCGGAAAGCGTAATCGCCACCCGTCCGGGGTAGGTCTCTTCGCCATGGAGGACTTCCTGGAAGCGCTGGCCAACAACCGCGTGGGTGAGGTCAAGCTCGTTCTCACCGTGGTCGCGGTAGCGCTCGCCTTCTACCAGGTCTTCCTGATGCTGATCGGCTACTCGAAGGTGAAACTCCCCTTCTTGCAGCCCCCTGCGGCTTCGATCGCCCACCGGTCAATCGGTGACGCGATCATCCCGATCGTCCTGCTCGTGGGACTCATGTGTATCGGCTACTTCGGGATGGAAGACGGGCTTGAGGACGCGGCGTTCCACTCACTCCTCGGAGTCCTGCTCGCCGCCACCTTCGCCCTCAAGGTCATCGTGGTCCGCTGGTGGCACGCGCTCGGCGGCCTGCTCCCGGTGATCGGAACCACCCTCTTGCTCTTGCTCGTTGGAACCCTAGCGACCGCGTTCGACTGATCGGAGAAGCGGATGACCCAGCCGGATGGAAACAACGAAGTGAAGGCACCGGTGACGAAACAGGTGATCGGATCCCTGGTTGCCGCGGTCATCATCGTGATCGTCACGATCCTGGTCGTCACCGCCAGCATCCCCGCGGGAGGACTCGACGACGATGACGGAGACCGCCGTCGTAACGAGCGAAACGATGGGGACAACAGTGGGCCGGGAAGCGAGAACAGCGGTCACGACGGGGACTGATTCAGTCCTTCGGTTTGTAGACGTACACCTTCCCGTCGGCGAACCGCATCTTTGGGGGGGCGCCTTCGTCTTCGTCCTCGATATCGTCCTGTAGACGCCGGATCTCATCCTCAGTGTGGACGCGGGAAGGGTCATAGATGGATCCGATCGCACCGACGATCGCGCTACCGGCGCTTCGCTCCCCCTTCGTACGCCAGTAGACCCACCCCCGCGTCTCCATCCAAACCATGAGCCGGTCTACGAGGAAGAGGACCAGAAGGACGGCGAGGCCGAACAGAACGAGATCCATCTGTTCCTATCTTGCCAGAGGCGAGGACCTAGGCACGGAAACGGGCGTTCAGTCGAGCGGTCGGAGGTCCTTCACCGCCGGTCCCTGGAGGACCCGTCCGTCGGTGTCGAACCGGGAACCGTGGCAGGGGCAATCCCATGAACGTTCCGCTCCGTTCCAGGTGACCGTGCAGCCCAAGTGGGTGCACACCGCGGAGACCTTGTGGAGCATCCCATCCTCGTCGCGGTAGGCCGCGGTCGGGGTCAGGGAGCGATCGTGAACCGCCGCTTGTCCCGGCGCGAGGTCGTCGAAGGAACCCCTCTGCGGGTGGGCGATGCGATCGGAAACCATGTGCTTTGCGACTTTGACGTTCTCGGTGAGGAAGTTCTTGGCGTGAGCACCGAGATCGAGGCGTGCCGGATCGTAGAGACGGGCGTACTCGTTCGACAGGCCGAGGATCGAATCGGAGATCACCTTCGCGCCGATGGTCCCGTTGGTCAGGCCCCACTTCCCGAACGCGGTTGCAACGTAGACATGACGGCCGTTGACGTAGGGCCCGACGAAGGGGATCAGGTCGGTCGAGACACCGTCCTGCGCGGACCACCGGTACTCGACCTTCGTCATGCCGAAGCGTTCAGACGCCCACCGCTCGAGGTTCTCGTAACGTGCTTCGGTGTGCTCCTCGTTTCCGGTGTCGTGACCTTCGCCGCCGACCATCAACAGGGTACGGTCGCCGTCCGGTATCGACCGGAGGGTGCGGGTTGGTTCGTCGATCGAGATGTACATCCCGTCCGGCACCGGGCCGGGGATCTCCCCGGCGATCGCGTAGGAGCGCTTGGGATGGACGCGGGGGAACAGGACCGCGCGATCGATGAACGGATAGTGCGTCGCGACGACGACATCCCGCGCTGACACAGTGACGTCCCGATCGGTCGCAACCCGGCATGGATCGCCTTCCTTGAGTCCGGTAGCCCGGGTCCCCTCGAAGATCGCTCCACCCGCCTCGGCGAACAGGCGCGCCAGCCCCAGTAGGTACTTCTGAGCGTGGAACTGTGCCTGATCGGGTTGACGGAGAGCTGCGGCGATCGGGAAAGGGAACTCGGGGATCGCGGTCAACTCGGCGGTGACCCCCGCACGGTTGGACGCCGAGATCTCCCTTTCGATCGTCGCCGCCTCGACCGCAGACTCCGAATAGACGTAGTTGATCTTCCGTTCGAAATCACACTCGATCCCGTCCTCCTCGACGAGGCGAGCTACCATCTCGAGCCCGGCGCGATTGGCGTCTCCGTACCGTCGTGCGGTGTCGGGCCCGTGCTTCCTCTCGAGTTGCTCGTAGATCGCGGACTGACCGGCGCTTACCTTCGCCGTCGTGTTGCCGGTTACGCCGTGCCCGATCCGATCCATCTCGAGCAGCGCGACCTCCCGTCCAGAGCGGGCAAGAAGCAGAGCGGTCGTCAGCCCGACTATGCCGGCGCCGATCACGACGACGTCGACGCCGAGATCCTCCCGCAGCGGAGGATGATCGGTCGGCGGGCTAGAGGCGATCCAATATGAGGTCGTATCGATGGTCACGTTGGGGCGTTACCCCGATCGAGGCCTACTGAGACACGCGGTCCAATTCGGAGGCGATGAAGGTGGCCAGGTCACGAGCTTCGGATTCGGGGACCGAGAGTGCGCATCTCGCCTGGGCCCCGTCCCAGATGCTGAAGCGCACGTGGTGGCCGGGGATGGTGACCGAGCCTTCTTCGGATTCGAAGACCTGATCCTCTCGATAACAACTGACCCTGAGGAACCCCGAATCGAGATCGGTGTCTCCCAACTTCACCCCGGGGAAGAATCGAGTGGACTTCGCCCGAGCGGCGGCAAGGATATGGACCGGAAGCTCCATCCCACACCTAAGGCAGTATTCGTGCGTCTCGGGTTGCTCGAGACGACATGCCGGACAGTAGATGTCGCTCACCTTCCACCCCCTGCATTCAGATCGGATCGCGTTCATCCATCGTACGCCTGCGAAATCCGTGGAACCAGGCTGACCTAGGTGTGTTCTCGGCGCAGGATCTCCGCCGCCCCGACCATCGCGCGCAGCTTTCCGTCGGCAGACGAGCGCGGGAGGTATTTCATCCCGCAGTCGGTGGAGATGACGATGCGTTCGGCATCGACGAACGGCAGCGCGCGCCTAACCCGCTCGGCCACGACCTCGTCGGTCTCCACGGTCTCATCCGACAGGTCGATCACGCCGAGGATGATCGTCTTGTCGGAGAGCTCGGTGAGGACTCCAGGATCGAGGTTCGACTGCGCGGTCTCGATCGAGATCTGATCGCAGGTGCAATCGGCGAGTTCGGGAAGGAATGAGTATCCCGACGGACGTTCGTGGATGATCGCCGCGTAGCCGAAACAGATGTGGACCGCGGTGGTTCCCGTGATCCCATCGAGAGCCCGATTCAACGCCGCGAGACCGTAGGCACGCGCCGGCTCCGGTCGCGCCTGCATGTATGGCTCATCCAGCTGCACGATGTCGGCGCCTGCGGCGAACAGATCCCTCATCTCGGCGTTGCACGCGTCGGCATAGGCCATCGCAACCGCCTCGTCGTCGGGATAGTGATCGTTCTGAGCCTGTTGCGACATCGTGAACGGACCGGGGACGGTCATCTTGATGGTCCGGTCGGTGCACGAGCGCAGCAGCACCAAGTCTTCGATCGACACGGGACGATTGCGGGTGACCGGCCCAACGACACGCGGGACCGGATTGGGATGCCCACTCCGGTCGAGAGCGGTCCCCGGGTTATCGATGTCGACACCGTCGAGAGCGGTTGCGAAGTGGTTCGAGTAGCTCTCCCGGCGGATCTCGCCGTCGGTGATGATGTCGAGCCCGGCGTCCACCTGCGCCTTGATCGCGAGCACGGTCGCGTCGGTCTGGGCCTCTGCGAGATGCTCCGGCGAGATCCTCCACAACTCGAGGGCCCGAACCCGAGGCGGGAAGCGCCCGGCGAGCTTCGCCCTATCGATCAGCCAGTCGGGCTGGGGGTAGCTACCGACGATCGAAGTCGGCAAGAGCTTGCTCATCCTCCGATAGTGGCACAACGGTCCGATGGGCCCTTGCGTTAGGCGGTGATTGTGTGCTCACGTTCTCGGCAGAGAACAACCTTGTGCGAGAGCGCGATCAGATCCCTGGTCCTGCTCCTGAGTTTCGAGGAGGACCGATGGATCAGAAGACCTTGGTGACCCGGAAGAGCGCCGTTCTGTTGACGGCGGTGGCACTTATCGCTTCCCTGGTCATGACCGGTCGCGCCGGCGTCTCCCGGCCCGGCGTCGGGGAAGAGCGCCTCATCCCTGTCCCCCGCCCTGTTCGACAAGGGCCTCGAGGGTTCCGGTCGAGTCGTCCGCCGGGACGGCGGCGTCGAGGTAACTCGGGTAACCGTCACCCACAACGGCCAAGAGCGCGTTCTCTATCGGGTGAAGGTCAAGGGTGATTTCCCACCGAGGGCTCTCCGTTACGTGGTCACGGCCGATGGTGTGCGGGTCGGCTACGGACTCCCGACCCCGAGTCAGGGAGCCGTACAAACGGTGACCGGCGATGCCGGCGTGCTGGACGCTTCGATCGAGGCCGGCTACGAGGGCGGGTCCGCGACGTCCTCCGATCGCGACGACGTCTCATCCAAGGCTCCCGCCAAGATGGACGACCCATCATTGCCCGGTCCCCACGAGGTCGCAACGGCCACATACAACCTCGGCGATCAGGTGTTCCAGCCGACCGATTTCGGACGCAAGGTCGAACTGGTCGGAGAGGTCTACTACCCGACCGACCTCGCAAACGGTCCGTATCCGCTGGTCGTGTTCCTCCATGGCAACCACGGAACCTGCTACAAGCCGGACCGGAACCGGGATCGGTTCCAGTGGCCATGTCGGGTGGGCTGGACCCCGACGCCTAACTACGCGGGCTACGCCTACCTCGGCAATTCGCTCGCGAGTCACGGCTACATCGTTGCCTCCGATGAGCGCCAATGGAGTGAACGTCTACGGCAGCCGTCTGGATGACACGGGCATGCGTCAGCGTGGCGAACTGATCGACGAGCACCTCGATCTCTGGAACACGTGGTCGACGGTAGGCGGGGGTCCGTTCGAGGACACCTTCATCGGGAGCGTCGACATGTCGCGCATCGGCACGATGGGTCACTCACGCGGCGGCGAGGGTGTCGTGTGGCACAAGACCGTCGACGACGAGCGCGCCGACCCGTACGGAATCGACGCGGTGCTCTCCCTGGCCCCCGTCGACTTCACCCGCTCGACGATCAACGAAGTGCCCTACGCGACGATGCTCCCCTACTGCGACGGTGACGTCTCCGACCTCCAAGGCGTGCACTTCTTCGACGACTCCCGCTACAACGTTCCCGGCGATCCGGCCCCGAAGCACACCGTCACGTTCTTCAAGGCGAACCACAACTTCTACAACACGGTGTGGTCGCCCTCATCGGGGATCCCGGGTGCGAGTGACGACGGGCAGTGGTCCAACTGTAGCGAGCGCCTCGGTGAGAAGAGGCAGCGGCGCATCGGCCGCGCCTACATGGTCGGCTTCTTCCGCCGCTACCTGGCCGAAGACCAGACGATCGATCCGATGTGGACCGGAGCCGACACGCCCGACTTCACATCGGCCGCCGAAGTGATCGTGAGCTACCTGGCGCCCGATTCCCCCGCGTACCGCATGGATATTGCACGCTTCACCGACCCCGCGGAACTCGGGACCAACCAGCTCGGTGGAGACATGATGCCGCTCAACCTGAACCGCTACGGGTGGTGCGCGAACGAGCAGATGGCTCCCTGCGTGCCTGAGGGCTACGAGTACAACGACATCCATCTCGGGAGCCTGTCCGAGGCGATCCTCGGATGGCGCGATCACACCGGCTCCCTCGGGATGGAACTCCCGCTGGGAAGCAGGGACGTGAGTGGCTACGACGCGTTCCAGTTCCGGGCCACGGTCCCGCCCGGCTACCAGGTCAACAGTGACGTCAACATCCAAGACCTCTCGATCGCCCTCATCGACGGCAATGGGGACGAGGCGGTGGTTGTCGCATCCGACGTCGGCAACGACGCATTGATGGCACCGAACTTCTCGTTCTCGGGTCACACGATCCTGAACCAGCTTCGGTTCGAACTCGATCTCTTCACCGGGGTGAACCTCAGTGACATCCGCGAGATCCAGATACGGTTCGATCGCACGCTTCGAGGAGTCATCAACATCGCCGACGTGGCATTCTCGTCCGGTGGCGCAGTGATGCCGCCGAATTGACCCCATCACGGAGAGGACCCCGATGACTTCCAACGAGGCGCTGGTCACTCGCTTCTACGAGGCGTTCCAGAAGCAGGACGGCGAGACGATGGCCGCCTGCTACCACCCAGACGTCCATTTCAGCGACCCCGTGTTCACCGATCTGCGCGGCGACCGGGCCCGGGATATGTGGAAGATGTTGTGCGAGCGTGCGAAGGACCTTCGCGTCGAGTTCCGTGACGTGAACGCCGACGAGGGCCTCGGGAGTGCTCACTGGGAGGCTTGGTACACGTTCTCAACCGGGCGGAAGGTGCACAACATCATCGATGCGTCGTTCGTGTTCTCGGACGGGCTCATCGTTCGCCACGCCGACACCTTCGATCTCAAGGCGTGGGCCGGTCAGGCCCTCGGTCCGATGGGTCGCGTCTTCGGTGGGATGTCGTTCATGCAGAAGAAGATCAGGGCGGGGGCGATCTCGGGCCTCGATGCCTACCAGTCCCGAAAGCCCTGAGCGGGGCGACCTTCGGGTTGGGCTGATCGGGTACGGGCTGGGCGGCACGAACTCCATCGGTGTTGCGTTCACCCCCGGGGTGCCCTAGGCGGCGTCACCCCGAGAACCTACAGCGGGACCCCCCAAATAAGGCGCCTCAGAGCTCGATCTAAGGATGCTGCCCGATGTGGACTCCCCCGCCTTACTCGTAACTTCACCTCAATGGATCGGAAGGGCGAGGAAAGAGAGGAACCACATGCACCCGCTACTGATGGATCCGAGTCTCGGTTTCGTGAAGCAGCACATCGAGGAGCTGGAGCAGGAGGCGTCGAGGTGGCGCCTGGCAAGTCTGGCACGGAAGCACAGCAAGTCGGACCGCCCCCGAGCCCCCGGGACGCGGCTACAGCGGTCCCCCGTCCACTAGTTGGACGGGGGACTCCCCCTGCTTTCGGGCGGGGGCGCGATACTCGCAGGCATCGCCACAGCAACCGGTTCCCCATTCGTCGGTCGCTCCGAGGAGCTCGGCCGGTTGGCAGAGCTTCTCGAACGAGCCGAAGGCGGCCGGCGGGCTCTAGGACTGCTCGCCGGCGACGCCGGTGTGGGCAAGACACGTCTGCTGGCCGAGCTCGCACGGGTCGCCGAGGAGCGCGGAACGCGGGTACTCGTCGGCGGTTGCATGGAGACCGGCGATCTCGGCCTCCCCTACGTACCGTTCGTGGACGCACTTCGGGGCCTCGGGGACCGCCCGGCCGAGGCCGAAGTCGTGGGCTCATTAGTCGCCGCGGTTCCCAATCTCGGCCGCCTGCTTCCCGCCCTGGCCGAGGAGCGAGGCCTCGCTCCCACTCCCAACGACGAATTCGAGCAGGTAGAGCTGTTCGGAGGGATCCACTCCCTCCTCGTACGCCTCTCCGAGATCGCCCCCGTTCTCCTGGTGATCGAAGACCTCCACTGGGCCGATCGTTCGACGCGTGATCTCTTCGCCTTCCTCGTCCGCACCCTTCGCTCGGGACGGATCGCGATCGTGGCCAGCTATCGGTCGGATGACCTCCATCGTCGTCATCCTCTGCGCCCCTTCCTCAGTGAAACGGCTCGGATCCCCGACGTCGAGCGGGTCGACCTCTCGCCCTTCAGCCGCGAGGAACTCGCTCAGCATCTCGGGGCCATCGTCGGTACCCAGCTCGAGCCCGCGATGGTGGATCGCATCCTTGCGCGGTCCGAGGGGAACGCCTTCTTCGCCGAGGAACTCGTGGCCGCGGGAGCGACGCGTTCAGAGGTTGTGCTTCCGGAGGCACTCGCGGATCTCTTGCGCAACCGCATCGAGACACTTTCCCAGCCTGCGAAGGAGAGTCTGAAGGTGTTCTCCGTTGCCGGACGAAAGGTTTCCCATCAACTACTCGTTGAAGCGTGTGGCTGCTCTGAAGAGGAACTCGAGTCTGGCTTGCGCGAAGCGATCGCCGCTCAAGTGATCGTCGCCGACCCAGCGACCGAGACGTATCGGTTCCGTCACGCTTTGATCCAAGAGGCCGTCTACGGCGATCTACTTCCGGGGGAGCGCAGCCGTCTTCATGCGACGTACGCGCGCCTTCTGGAGGAGTCGGGACCGGCCGCCGAACTCGCCCACCACCGCCTCGCGAGTCACGACCTTCCGAACGCTCTTGGCGCACTGTTGCGCGCAGCTGCGGAAGCGATGTCTGTCTCGGCCCCTGCGGAGACCTACTCCCATCTCACCCAGGCGCTTGAGATCTGGGACCTCGTACCCGATCCGGGCTCGGTCACCGGTTCGGATCACGCCTCACTTTTGATGAAGACGGCGCTGGCCGCGGGCAACGCCGGCGAGTTCAAGCATGCCGTCGCACTCGCAGCACAGGCCGTCGAGGAGATCGACGCCGTCAAGGATCCGGCGCGTGCCGCTCTCGCCAACGAGCAGTTGGGCGAGCACCAGTTGCAAGTGCGCACCTCGGATGAAGACACCCTCGAGACATTCCGTAGGGCGGTTCAACTGGTCCCTCCGGAGCCCCCCACAGCTCTGCGCGCCCGCGTCACAGGGGGCCTCGCCCGCGCATTGTCGGGTGTTCGCTGTTACACGGAGGCGGCGAAGTGGGCTCAGGAGGCACTCGAGGTCGCTCGATCGGTAGATGCCGGCGAAGAGGAGACGCATGCGCTGATCACCCTCGCAGTGATCGACGAACGTCACGACAAGCCCGACCTCGCACGCTCGTTGCTTCTCAAAGCGCGCGCCAGGGCCGCTGAGGTCGGCGCTAGAACCCAAGAGCTGCGCGCTCAGTACAGCATCGGCGGTCTCGAACTCGACATCGCCGATCTCGACGCCGCCCAGATCGCGCTCGAGGAAACCGTTGCCCTCGCCGAACGCTCCGGACTCCAATGGAGCCAGTTTGGGATCGGCGCGGGGATCCTTCGTTCCTTCGCCTACTACGCCGCGGGCAGGTGGGACGATGCGGAACGCCTGGCGATGGCGCTCGACGAAAGCATGTCTGGCTCGGAAGGCATCTCGGCCGCGGCGCTCTACGTCGAGGTCGGGCGAGGTGACCCCGGAGCGAATGGTCGACTAGCGCAACTCGAGTCACGCTGGAAGGACGACGACTGGGTCGCCTACATCGCCGGCGGATGCGGAGTCGATCTCGCGCTGTGGGAGGGAGACCTCGATCGTGCTCGGGCCCTAACGCAGCGAACGCTGAGCATGATGGATCTCGATGAGACCTGGGAGTTGAGTGCGATCTGGCCGGCGACTCTCGGGATCGCCGCCGAGGCCGAAGCCGCCGAGCGAGCACGCCTTGCCGGTGATGAGACCGCCCTTGCGGAAGCTCTCCGAACGGGTAAGGAGTTGCTCGAGCGCTGCCGGGAAGCTGAACGCAGGACACGCTCCGTTGGGCGCCAGATCGGGCAGGAGGCTGTTGCCTGGCTGGCACACGCCGAGGCCGAATACGCGCGGCTCGAAGGGAGTCCCGCGATCGACCTGTGGACCACGACGGTCAAGGCGTTCGGCTACGGCTACGTGTACGAGGAAGCGCGATCCCGATGGCGCCTCGCTGAGGCATTGCTCGCCGAGGGCCGTCGGGAGGAGGCCGCCGAGGAAGCCCACGCTGCCTACGCGATCGCGACCGATCTGAAGGCTAGGCCGCTGATCGAACGCCTCGAGGCCCTTGCTCGCCGGGGCCGGGTCGATCTCGGCACCGAACTAGGCCCGGGGGAAGGCGCCGCCGGATTAACCGCCCGCGAGCTCGAGGTGCTCCGCCTCGTCGCTGCCGGTCGATCGAACCAGCAGATCGCCGACGAGCTCTTCATCAGTCGAAAGACGGCCAGCGTCCATGTCAGCCACATCCTGGCCAAGCTCGAGGTTTCGAGCCGGGGCGAGGCCGCCGCCACCGCCCACCGACTCGGCCTCGACGGCAGCCCCGGAGAAGCGCCATAAAACGGGATAAACTTCATCGATCGGGGAACCAATCGGAGGGAGAGGTCTTTGAAGTCGAAGTTGCTGTCGATCACCGTCGCCCTGACTGCGTGCTTTTCCGTAGGGCTAACTCAGTTCGCGAGCGCGGGCAGCACTCCCGCTCCGACCACCGTGACGATCAAGGCCGACGGCGAGGTTGGGGGCAAGGTGAAGTCTCCCAAGCCCGGGAAGTGCGCCGAGGATCGCAAGGTCATCCTCTTCAAGCAGATGGGTGCACAGCAGGACCCAAGCGTTGACGAGAACACGGGCCTGAGCGACAACGCATCCAAGAACGGAGACCACTACGAATGGTCACTTGGCCAGCCCGGACTCGACCCCGGCAACTACTACGCCAAGGTCAAGAAGATCCCCGGTAAGTGCAAGGGCGACCGAAGTAAAACCGTCACGGTCTCCTAACCGCAGATCGTTCCAGTCTGAAGGAGTCAAGAGACGCGTCTGGTTGCTTCGGGTGCAGCAACTGGAGTCCTGTTTCTCCTTCCTTCGGGCTCCATGCTGAAACCGTCGGCGATGAGGTTGGCGAACCCGAACTTCGCGACCTCAGCCGATGTCGCGGCGTTCCAGGGCGTACTTCCCCACCATCGCCAGCACGAGCGCAGCAACGGTCAGGAGGATCAGCGGTGGGAGGCTCAGCTCAACCGCCGGGAAGCGCGGCGTGTGCCGGAAGGGCGAGAGGTCGAGGACCTGATCGGGCAGATCGAGTGCCGACCCGAGCCATCCGATAGCGAACACGGTGCCGAAGATCGCCCAGGCGATACCGACGAACCGAGGCACAAGGCCGACGACGGCGAAGGCGATCCCGCCCAGCACCCACACCGCCGGGAGTTGAACCAGCGATGCTTCGACGATCTTTGGCAGCTGGCCCCCGATGTCGCCGATTCGGATGCCATGGGCGAGCCCAGTAGCAAGCCCGCCCAGCACCATCACAACGATGGTGCCGAACAGCGCGAAGAGGACGTGCGCACCGGCCCATCGCCACCGACTGACCGCGCCCGCCAGTACGGGCTCCGCTCGAACCCCTGTCTCTTCAGTACGGATCCTGACGATCGCTTGGATCATGTATCCCGCCGCCACGATCCCGAAGATCTCGAGGGTGGAAGCAAGGTAGGAATCGACGAGCGACGCGGCGCCACCCATGCGTCGGATCATGTCCGCCAGCTGCTCGTTCTCTTCGAAGATGTCCTGAACGTCTTGGGCCACCGATCCGACCACCGCGCCCATCACGACGAATCCCACGCTCCAGGCCACCAACACCCCGCGCTGCAACCGCCACGCCAGTCCCCAAGGGCTTCCGAGACGATGTGACGCGTTCTCGGGACCGGGGCGATCGGGGAGTAAGCCTCCTCCTTGGTCCCGGCGAACGAGAAGGGCCTGCGCAGCGACGCAGAGGAGTACCGCGCCCAGCGCGAGCAGGATCAAAGGCCACCACCGTTCGCCTGCGAAGGGGCGGACCTGCTGGCCCCAGCCGATAGGTGACGCCCACGACATGGTCCCGCTACCGACATCACCTGCGGCTCGGAGCAGGAAAGTGATCCCCAGCACCGCTCCACCCAAGCCCGAGGCTCCACGACCGGTGGATGCGATCTGCGCCGTCACCGCACCCACCCCGCCGAAGAAGAAGCCGGTGAGCCCCACCGCGAGGCCGAGGGCGAAGGACCCGAGCGCTCCCTGACCGAGCCCGATCATTCCCACCGTGATCAGCAGAACCACTAAGACATTGGCAAGGAGCATCACCAGGAGTGCCGACGCCAGAGGCGCGTAACGACCGATCACGGTCGAACCAAGAAGTTCCGCGCGCCCGGCCTCCTCTTCCGCTCTCGTGTGACGGACGACCATGAAGACGCTCATGAGCGCAGTAATGACGCCGGCTCCCCCACCGATGCGCCATGCGGTGAGCCCACCGGTGGTCGAGAGATCGAAGGCGGGCCCATAGAGCAGCTCGAAGGTTGCGTTTCCTGCGATGCTGGTGGCGAAGTCCAATCGTTGGCCGACTGTCTTATAGAGACTCTCGAAGGACGACGCGGTAGAGATGACTACGATCGCCGCACCCAGGGTCCAGGCGAAGAACCGGATCCGATCCGCTCGGAAGGCAAGGCGCGCCAGTGCAAATGTTCCAGCCAGCTCGTTCATCAGATCGGAGACGCGGAGTGATTGAGCTCGTCGCCGTAGTGGCGAAGGAACAACTCTTCCAGGGTTGGAGGTCGGCTGATGAGGCTGCGGATGCCGGCGTCCGACAACACCCGGATGGCTCCATCGAGCGCATCGGTATCAACCTCGAAGCGAACCGTCTGCCCCACGACCTCGAGGTCGTGCACGCCGGCGGCGGCTGAAAGATCGACCGGCCGGGCGGTTTCGGCGATCACCGATGTGCGCGTGAGGTGGCGGAGTCCGTCCATGGTGCCCACTTCTATGGTGCGCCCCTTACGGATGATGCTGATCCTGTCGCACAACGCTTCGACCTCGGCCAGGATGTGGCTCGACAGAAGCACCGTGCGCCCTTCCTTCTTCATCTCGACGACCGCCGTGCGGAACAGCTCCTCCATCAGCGGGTCGAGGCCCGCGGTGGGCTCATCCAAGAGGAGTAGCTCGGCGTCCGATGCAAGAGCTGCGATCAGCGCCACCTTCTGCCGGTTGCCTTTCGAGTACGCGCGAGCCTTCTTCGTTGGGTCCAGGTCGAACCGATCGATAAGGTCGGCGCGTCTTTTCTGATCGAGACCACCCCGAAGACGACCCAGCAGATCGATGATCTCTCCCCCGGTAAGGAAGGGCCACAGGGATACGTCACCGGCGACGTATGCGATCCGGCGGTGAAGCTCAACGGCGTCGTTCCAGGGATCGCCCCCGAGCAGTCGGGCCTCCCCGCCATCGGCCCGAACGAGTCCGAGCAGGATCCTGATCGTGGTGGTCTTTCCGGAGCCATTGGGCCCGAGGAAGCCGTGGACCTCGCCCTCGGAAACGGACAGGTCGAGCCCGTCGAGGGCGGTCGTGGAACCGAAGTTCTTACGCAGTCCAGAGGCCGAGATCACGTCCACCCGACGAGGCTAACGCAGGCTTTCGGAGCGGCGCGGCGGTCCATGAAGTTAGGCCCTGGCCAGCGGCTGCCCCGATCTAGTAACAAGTTCGTCAACGATCGCCGACTGGAACTTCTGGACGCCCAAGACTTGGACCTCGAGTTCCGCAACGGTGCCATCGATGAACGTCAGATTCAGGAAGCGAGTGATCTTCCCGGTCCCGGCATCCTCCGCTTGGAAGCTACCGTGGACGTATTCGCCGATCGGTTTCTTGACCTTCCAGTTGAATCCGCCCTTCGCTTCGAACAGGCACATCTTGTTCCCGGTCACAACGACAAGAGTGTTGGTAGGGAAGGTCGGTGCCCGCTCCATGCTCTCCATCCACCGATTGATACTGACAGCCGGGGCGAACCCTCCGATGTTCCTCGATGCGGTCTCCCCTTTTCGGAGAACGATGGCTGCAGTCACCACCGGTTCGTCACAGTTCTGTTGCGCGAGCTCCATGAGCTTCGCGGCCTGCTTCTCGCCCAACCCCATCCTGGAATTCCCTTCTGTCGTCGTATGAAATCAACAGCTCTTGTACTTGTTCTTGCCGGGACCTCCATCGCAGAAATCATTGCCCTTGCCGCCATCGAGCTTGTCGTTCCCCTTGGCGCCGAACAGCTTGTCGTTGCCTCCGCCACCGAGAAGCAGGTCATCGCCACCGCCCCCACACAGACGGTCGCCACCCGATCCGCCTCGCAGCTCGTCGGCTCCGCCCTTGCCAAGGATGCCGTCGCTACCGCTCGTGCCGCTGATCTCGTCACTCCCTCCGGTGCCGACGACGTTGATCAGGACGCCCCCGCAGAAGGCCACCTCATAAGCACCGGTATCGCATCGACCCTTGCGAGGCACCCCTCGCTGGTCGGTGCCCTTGCACCCCTTGCCTTTCGGGCCGTGATTGATGGCATCGCTGCCCGGAGGCAAGGCGAGGGTCCAGGTGGGGCCGCCATTTTCGCTAAGGGCCGGAGCCAGAGCGGGCGTGTCGGTCGAATCGGACGCCTTCAAACTGACGTCGCACCCTGTGGTGTCGTCGATGATGTTGAAACCGGCGGACTTCAGCGGCCCCGAGCAGTTCGGGTGCTGCGGCGTTCCTTGATCTGAGTTTGAACTCAGGATCGAGTTCGACAGCCTGATACCGCCGGCGCTCGGTCCCCCTCCGATGAAGATCCCGCCGCCGTCACCGGCGTTGTTCACCTCGAAGTCCGACACATTGTTGACGATCGTCGAGTCGGTGACACGCATCCCTTGATCGCTGATCTGATAGATGCCGCCGCCGCTGAAGTTGGCCATGTTGGCCGAGAATGTGCTGTTGAGGACGGACGCTTCGCCGACGAGGTTGTAGAAGCCCCCACCCGCACTTGACGAGAAATTCACATCCAGCGTGCTGTTCTCGATCCTTGCGTTGCCTTCTTCGTTGTAGACGCCACCACCGTAGGAGCCGCTGTTGCTGGTCACCATGCTGTTCTTGACGATCAGATCGCCCAGGCCGTTGTGGATAGCGCCGCCGCTGCCGGAAGCCACGTTGTTGCCCAGGGAGCTATCGAGCACTTCGACGTTCCCATCAGCGATGAAAATGCCTCCACCGCGTGCCTGATCGGCGGCATTGTCGATCAGAGTCGTTCTCGTCACGGTCAGCGTGCCGCGGTTGAAGATGCCACCACCGTCACCGTTGGACGCGGTGTTGCTGCTCACCTCGCTGCCGGTCAGGTGGACCGTGCCGCCGGCATTCGAGATCCCGCCGCCGCCAAGCGCTGTCGCAGAGTTGCCGTCAACGATGCTGTTAACGAGCGACAGAGTGCCATCGTTGAGGATCCCGCCGCCTTCGGTTGATGCGATATTGCCGCTGATCGAACTGCCCGTGAGGTTGGCGGTGCCTTGCTCACCGACGTAGAGACCTCCGCCATACTGGCCGTTGTTGTTATCAACGTTGCTGTCCCTGAGGTTGAGTGTGCCGAGGTTGTAGATCCCCCCTCCGAAGTCGGCCTGGCCACCGGTGATCAACAGCGACGTAAGGGTGGCCTCCCCCGCGCCCAGTATCTCGAACACCCGTGTGGTACCCCCGTCGATAATGGCAAATCCACTGACCGCGTCGATCGTCATTTCCGTGCCGATAACGAGGCTGCCTAAGGTCAGCGGATACTCGCCGCCCGGAACGAAGATGGTGTCGGCACCGGCGAGTGTTTCGGCCGCGCCGACGGCTTCCCGCAACGAGCAGTCAGAAAGATCGCAGCTGCCGTCATCGGTGTCCGCCGTCTTGGTCACGTTGAAGATCGCGGCGGCAGACGCAGGACCTACGTGGATGCCGATGGCCCACGCAGCAAAAGCAAGGATCATCATCGAACGACTCACGAGTTGCAGTTTTGGCTTCATGGTTGTCCTCTCTAGATCGATAGTCGTCAACAGCTCAGGTACCTGTTCCTGCCGGGTCCACCCAGGCAGGAGTCATTGCCGGAACCCCCATCGAGGAGGTCGTCGCCGTTGGCGCCGAGGAGCCGGTCGTCGCCACCTCCGCCGAAGAGTCTGTCGTTCCCGCCTCCGCCACAGACGTGGTCGGACCCGCTGCCTGCCTCTACTCGGTCGGCACCTCCCCTAGCGAGGATGCCGTCGTCGCCAGCAGTACCCACAAGGTGGTCGACCGCCCCGGTACCAACCACGTTGATCACGGCCCAGGCGCAGAACTCGAGCTGGTAGGCGCCGGTATCGCACGGACCCTTCCGAGGAACACCGCGTTGGTCGGTCCCCTTGCAGGCCACAGAGCCGGTCGGACCATGACCGATCGCGATGCTGTTGTCCGCCAGTGCGTACGTCTCGGTCGGCCCCCCGTAGAACGCCAAGGGTTCGAGGTTGGCCGCGCCGTTAGTGTCGGTCGATTCCAGTGCGATCTCGCAGCCGGCGTTGACCAGAACGATGTTGTAACCCAGTGAGTCGAGCGGGCCAGAACAATTCGGATGCTGAGTCGTTCCCCCGTCCGCATTCCCGAACAGTAGGGAGTTGGTGATCAGCACTCCGCCCGGATTGACACCACCTCCGACGAACACACCACCGCCGTCGCCGCCATCGTTGTCGAGATCGGCGGAATTGGCATTGATCGTCGAACTCGTGATGGTCACGACCTCTTCGCTGATCTGGTGAATCCCCGCGCCGGAGCTATAGCTCGTATTCGCACTGATCGTGCTGTTCCGGAAATGAGCCTCACCACCAACGCTATAGAGCCCACCGCCGCTGTACTCCGCGCGGTTCCTCTTGACCGTGGAGTTTTCGATCTCCGCCCTACCGTCTTCGTTGTTGATCCCAGCCCCGAACAGAGCGACGTTGTCGTCGATCGTGGAGTTCTTGACGGTAAGCGTGCCGGAGTTGGAGATCCCCCCTCCCGTATCGGCGACGTTGCTGATCACGGCGCTATCAGTCATATAGGCGAACCCTGCATTGAGGATCCCACCACCGAGGCCGGTTGTCCGACCTCCGATGATCTTGAGACCGGTGAGCGTCGCATCGCCCGACGTGGATACCTCGATCACTCGGTCGTAGCCCGCGCCATTGATAACCGCGACACCTCCGATCGCCTTGATCGTTAGCTCCGACTCGATGTCGAAGTCGCCCTCGGCAGACGAAGCGATCAGATAAGTCCCGGCAGGTACGCGGATGATGTCGTTGTCCACGTCCCCGTTGGCAGCCGCGATGGCCTCCCGCAACGAACAGTCCGAGTTGCACGAGCCATCGTTGGTATCGGCCGTCTTCGTCACCTTTAGGGTGGCTGCGGCGGCGGGACGACCGGAGACCGTAACCACGCCGGCAACCAAGAGACCGATAGCTGCTAGATAAGAAACAAGTCGTTTCATGTCAGCAGCTCCTCTGGTCGTCTTTGCCAGGGCCACCGATGCAGGAGTCCTTGCCCGGGCCGCCGTTCAATGAGTCGTTGCCGCCCTCGCCGAAGAGCTTGTCGTTGCCGCTCCCGCCGCAGATGCCGTCGGCGCCACCACCAGCATCCACTTGGTCGGCACCGCCCAGGGCGAGCACACCGTCGCCCTTGGGGGTGCCTTTCAGGCGCTCTCCCGCGGCGGTGCCAACCACGTTGACGAGAGCGCCTTCGCACAGGACCCGTTGATAGGCGCCGGTGTCACAGGTTCCTCCTCGTGGAGCGCCTCTTTGGTCGGTCCCGGAGCACAAGACATCGGGCGGACCATGGCCGATCGCCGCGCTTCCGGCCGGTAGGGCGTGGGTCCTCGTCGGCCCGCCGTTGTCCTTCAGCGAGCCGTACTTAGTTACCTCGGTGGAATCGGTTACTTGCAGAGTGATCTCGCAACCAGTGGTGGTTCCGACGATGTTGAATCCCGTCGACGTCATCGGCCCCATGCAGTCGGGACCCGCCCCGACGGCGTCGACGTTGTCCGCCAGGATCGAGTTCCGCATGGTGACCGCGACCTCGGCGTAGATCCCCCCGCCCTCGCCGAACCCATTACCGTCCGCGTCGGCGTAGTTCCCCACGATCGTGGAGTTCACGGTCGTGAGTTCGCCTGAGTCTGATTGAAGGATGGCGCCACCGACAGCCCCGGCCAGGTTGCCGCTCAGGGTGCTATTGGTGACGGTCATGTCGGCCTCGAAGTTGAAGATGGCACCCCCGCTAAGTACCGAGCTATTGCCGGTCAGCAGGCTGCTCTCGAGGACGAGCGTTCCCGGTCCCCAACTCATGATCCCGCCGCCGTTGACGGCACTGTTGCCACTGATCGTGGTGCTCGTGATGCGGCTCGTTCCTATGGTTGAGATGCCGCCGCCTCTATCACCCCCACTGCCGCTGCCAGACACGGTGTTGCCACTGATCGTGCTGTTCGAGACGATGAGAGTCCCGGTCGATTCGTTGTTGATCCCTCCACCAAAGCTGGTAGCGGTGTTGTTGTCGACGGTGCTCTCCACGACAGTGAGAACGCCCAAGTTGTTGATGCCGCCGCCTCTCTCAGCGACACCGCCGGTGATCCGCAGACCCCTGAGGGTTGCGTCACCCGTTTCGAGAATCTCGAGGACACGATCGGTACCTTCACCGTCGATGACCGCGGTGCCACCTACGGATCGGATCGTGACCTCGGAGGTGATGTCGAGATCTCCCTCACCCGAGTCCAGGCGATAGGTGCCGGCCGGAACCTTGATCGTGTCGGGACCAGTAGCCCCTTCCGCCGCAACGACTGCTTCACGCAGTGAGCAATCGGAGTTGCAGAGACCGTCGTTGGTGTCGGCGGTCTTGGTGACCGTGAGGGTCGCGGCCGCCGCCGGTCCCGCCGGCAGAGCAAAGGTCGTCCCGACAAGCACGGTGGTTATGACCGCCTGGGCTACTCGTCGAGGCATCATGAGGCCAAGAGGCGCGCCTCTGCGGCCTCAATGAACGACTTGACCTTCTGCTTCGCCAGGTCCAGTTCCACACTCGAACCGTCTTTGAACTCGATGGTGAGCTTGGAGATCATCAGCTTCTTGTCGAGGGTGATCCGTGCGATCTGTTCCAACGGGTAGGAGGTCCCACCGGGAAGTGCCTTACCGACACCCATCAACCCGGGGAAGACGTGAAGCTGCTTGTCCGTGAGCACGAGCCAGAACGTGTTGCCTTCGGGCCACGAGCCCGAAGCACCCGAGGAGCTGTCCTGGGGTTCGTTGCTCTTGCCGAACGAGACGACCGCGTCAGTCAACGCTCCGGCCTGACGCATCCCTCGGCGCCACGCCCCACCCTTCACGTCCGCCATGACGGCAGCCAGTACCGTCTCGCCCGCCGGGATCCGTTCGGCATTCTTCTTCACGAAGGTCTTCGCTACATCAACCAACTCTTCTCTCCTTCTCAGGCGCGCTTCTGCGCGGTCAGCAACAGGTACTCCCAATCCATGACCAGCGATCCATCGCCCTGGTCGTACTTCCGGGCGAGGTCAACTAGGTTCTGATCCAGTTCGCTCACACGCTCGGGCTCCTCCGCGATGTTCTTGTAGACCGCGATCGTCGGGCCGTAGTGAGCCTTGAAGTAGTCACGGAACTCTTCGGGCGTCTCGAAACTCACCCTCACGGTCTGACGGCGCGTGACTACCTCGGTGACTCGATCTCCGAGCAGCGAGGTGACGTGCTCTTCCATGCCCCATAGGGGCGGAGGCTGCGCGCCGGTCGGAGGCGGCGGCGCATAGGGCCTCATCGTCGCTAGCATCTGCCCGACGAAGCCCTCGGGCGTCCAGCTGAGGAGACCGATGGTCCCCCCGGGCCGGCACACGCGGATGACTTCCTCCGCACTGGCTTCGTGGTTGGGAGCGAACATGATTCCGACGCAAGACATGACCGTGTCGAACCCGTCGTCCTCGAAGGGCAGGGCCTCGGCATCGGCCTTGCGCCACTCGAGGGCGGCACCCAGAGCCTCGGCCTCTCGGCGGCCGATCTCGAGCAGTTCCGGAGTGAGGTCGGACGCCACGACCTTCGCTCCGATCAAGGCCGCCGGGATCGCGGCGTTGCCGGAGCCGGCGCCGATGTCGAGGACCCGGTCCCCCGGTCCCACACCACAGGCCTGGACCA
The DNA here is from genome assembly GCA_963826105.1 of uncultured Actinomycetes bacterium. GTDB lineage: Bacteria > Actinomycetota > CADDZG01 > CADDZG01 > WHSQ01 > WHTI01. Next base: position 66,807 of record CAWGWA010000011.1, read on the forward strand.
GGATCGAACCCAGATCCGGGATCATCTCGTGGGCGACCCGGGCGTAGTCACCCGACGCCCACATCGCCCGGTGCTTGGCCTTGATGGCCTGATCCTTGCGAACCTCTTCGGTCTGACTCAATCTCGTTCCCCTTTCCTCTTCGCTTTGCTTTGACCGTGAAAGGATGTAATTGCGCTGTTTGCTAGTCATCCGTGCTGTACACGGATTCTGGATGTTTGCCGGGAATCACCTCTAGTACCGAAGTTGTAGCCAGCCAGTACAGATGTTGTAGCGGCGACCCAGTCTGGAGAGTCCTAAGATGGGCGGCATGAAGGGTTACGGGCAGTTTTGCCCCGTTGCTAAGGCCGCCGAGTTGCTCGATGAGCGCTGGACGCTGCTGGTCATCCGGGAACTCCTGTGCGGGAGCCGGCGCTTCAATGACATCCGTCGCGGGGTCCCCCGCATGTCCCCGACACTTCTGTCCCGCCGATTGAAGGAACTGGTGCGGGCCGGAGTCGTCGATCGGGTCGAGGTCCCCGGCGGTGTCGAATACGTCCTCACTCCCCCAGGAGAAGAACTGCGCCCGATCGTCGAGGGGGTAGGTGCGTGGGCGATCCGATGGATGCCCGAGCTCGGGGACGAGGACCACGACCCGCACCTCCTGCTGTGGGACATGCACCGCCGCATCGACCTCGAGGCGGTTCCCGAGCAGCGGGTCGTGGTGCAGTTCTCCTTCGGAGACCTCAGCGGAAAGAATCGTGACTGGTGGCTGGTGATTCACGACGACGAGGTCGACATCTGCGACGACGATCCAGGCTTCCCCGGAACGCTCCACGTGCGATGCGATCTGCCCACGCTCGTTCGCATCTGGAGGGGCGATCAGACCTGGGGCGAGGCCCTGCGGGCCGGGGTACTGAGTGTTGACGGACCAAGCCGCATGCAGCGTGCGCTGCCCAGTTGGTTGCAGCTCTCCCCGTTCGCGGGAGTCACGCGCCCCGGCGCGTACGAGCCCTTGGGTCAGTAGCCCAGAATCTTCACACCACAGGCCGCTTTAGGGAGTCGGTGTCCGCTCGACAGCGCCTAGACATGCTGGGCTAAAGGCCAAATCGTCTGAGAATCTCCGAGCTTGTCCGGCAGGTTCGCCGGCACGCTCGGAGAACAACAACAGCGACACACGAAGAGGAGGTTTGGTGTTGATAGTCATTGCTGGAAAGCACCATCAATTCGGGCTCATTCTCGCAACGCTGCTGCTGGTCCAAAGCACTGGCGCCTGCGACGAGTCACCACTCTAAGTCAATGCAACTCAGAACGCTGACCTTAGGGCTCTTGATCCTTGCTCTCATTGTTCTGGGGTTCCCTGGTTCGAACTCCGCTAGGGCGGCGGAAGAACCTGCTAGCTTCAATCGAGTAGAGCAGGCGATCGGCGAATGGTTGCTCCCAACAAAGCGCGCTAACCATTTCCTATGGCTCGCTGTTACCGTGCGCCGAGAGTACCCGGCCGGAGGCAGCGCTCCAACAACAACGGCCTCCCTAACCAGAGGCACGTGCGAATCAAAAACCTCAGACGGGAAGGAAACCATTACGTGCTCCGGGAAGCCTCGTGAGTTTCACCTTCGAGAGGATCAGTTCTCTATCGACGCAGTCAGCTCCTCGGCTCGAGTGAGTTTCAAAACGAAGCGATTGGTTCAATCAATTCATTGGTCGACCGATAGCCGAAACGTCGATGGGACCTATTGGGAGACTGAAGATTGCTCCGGAGAGAAGACCCTAGGAGCAGGTGCATCTCAGTTGACGATAGCGCGCGGGAGAGTCTTGGGACATCGTGTGAACACAACATCAGATCACCGAGGCTTCGCGGCACTGGATTTCGGAGCGGAGATGGGCCAGTGCTGAGGTGTGTAGCTGAGGCTCGCGGCGGACGATCATCAAAAGGGCCATCTACCAGGGGAAATACTCTGTGGGCGGTGACGGGTTCGAACCGCCGACCCCTCGGGTGTAAACCGAGTGCTCTACCGCTGAGCTAACCGCCCGACGAACCCACAAACTACTCGTTGGGTAACACCCTACGAGTAGAAGTCACGCTCCCAGCGGTGAGCCTTGAGAGCTGCCAGTCGATCGGACGGCAGGCCCCTGCCCATCGGCCACGGCACAGTTCCGCTCGACGTTGCGGAGGGAACGCATCCCGGGGATCGCGGTCGAGACCGCCGCATGACTTAGGACGAAGCGGAGTGCGAGCTCGGGGAGGTTTTTTGAGACTGATCATCCTGAGCACCGATCCACATCGTGCCGCCGATGCCCCAAGCGCCGTAGCCCACCTCGGAGATCTTGAGTCCGGTCCTACCCAGCTCCCGGTAGTTCATGGAACCTCCCGCCGCTTCGGTTGCTCGATGAGTCCAGAATATCGACAGCCATCAACCGAGAGCTTCGGCGAGCTCTTCGAGGCTCGTGACGTTGTGCCCGGAAAGAAAGGTGTCTACGTGTGGCAGAGCCGCGGCCATTCCGCGAGCTAAGGGTTCGTACTCCGGGCTCCCTTTGAGGGGGTTGACCCATACGACCTTGTGAGCCAGACGGCTGAGCCGAGCCATCGCGTTCTCCAGCTGAGACGGGTCTCCTCTCTCCAGACCATCGGAGCAGAGAACGACTACAGCACCGCGCAAGAAACCATGCTGGCCATACGCTCTGACGAGATTCCCCAAAGACTCCCCGATCCTGGTTCCGCCGTCCCAGTCAGCCACTTCGGCGGCAACGCGCGCCAGCGCCTCGTCCGTGTTGCCGGACTTCAGCGACCTCGTGACGCGCGTGAGGCGCGTTCCGAAGCAGAAGACCTCGACGACCCGGGAGGCTTCCATGGCCGCGAGTCCGAACTGAAAGAATGGACGTGAGTACGGCGACATCGAGCCCGAGACGTCGAGGATCAGAACGAGCGGACGAAGTTTCGTTCGGCGACCCTTCTTCGCTCGTAGGAACGGCTCTCCCCCGGTCCTCAGTGAGGAGCGCAACGTACGCCGAAGATCGAAACGATCACCGTGAACGTCCGGTCGCAGCCGCCTGACTTCACGGCGAGCGATGATCGGTGCTATCCGACGGATCAATTGAGCCACGTGTGCGCGCTCCTCTTCGGTGAGGTCCTCGAACGACTTGGTGCGGAGTACCTCAAGACTGCTCGCACTGACCTGGATCGGCTCCTCCACCTCCGATCCGTCCTCAGCGAACAGCTCCCCACCATCGGAACCGGACACCTCGATCTCAAGCTCGCTCTCATCGTGTGGCTCGACTGTCCCCTCGGGCAACTCTTCGGCTCCGAAGTAGTCGGCGAACGCCCGATCGAATGTCTCGAAATGGTCCGGATGCGATACCAGCGATGACCGCGCCGCCCAGTACAGGTCCTCCGGGGCGAGGGCGAGAATCGAGATCGCTTGAGTGAAGGTGACGATGCGTCCGGTCCCGACGGGCAGTCCACGTGCCCTCAAGTAGCGCCCGAACCCAACCATGAGGTCGAGCTCGGCGTTCACTTCTCCAGGATCTCCGCGAGTTTCGCTCTGACGGTTGCTTCGTCGTCGTGATCCTTGATGACCGCGCCGAGCGTCGCTGCCATCGTCTCCTCGTTGAGTTCCGCTCCGTTGAGGAAGTTGAGCGCGTTGGCCCAGTCGATCGTCTCGGCGACGCCCGGACGCTTGATGAGGTCCATGCTCCGAAGGCGGCCAACGATACGAGCAACATCTCGCGTTAGGTCCTCAGGAAGGTCGGGTGCACGCAGACGTACGATCTCGACCTCGCGCTCCAGTGATGGATGCTCGATCCAGTGGTAGAGGCAACGACGCTTGAGTGCGTCATGCAGCTCTCGGGTTCGGTTCGAGGTGATTACGACGATCGGGGGATGCTCGGCGATGACGGTCCCGACCTCGGGGATCGTTACCGCGAAGTCGGAGAGGGTCTCGAGGAGGAAAGCCTCGAATTCGTCATCGGCACGATCGATCTCATCGATCAGCAACACTGCACCGGCCCCCGCTCTGATCGCGGCGAGCAGCGGCCGCTCGACCAAGAACCCGGGTCCGTAGAGGTCCTCCACCTGCTCGAGATGAAGGTCGGGGGTGCGTGCCGCCAGCAGCTGGCGCGAGTAGTCCCACTCGTAAAGTGCCTGGCTCGAATCGATCCCCTCGTAGCACTGGAGCCGGATCAGTTTGCGGCCGAGCGCCGAAGCGAGGACCTTGGCCACTTCGGTCTTCCCTACGCCCGCCTCACCCTCGAGCAATAGAGGTTTCGATAGGCCGGTCGCGAGGTGGATCGATGTCGCGAGCGCTCGATCGGCGATGTACGCCTGCTCGCGCAGCGCGGACTGGACCTCCTCGACCGAACCAAAGATTGGATCTGACACGACGTTAGTATCACTCTCATGCTCGCTATCCGCGACGAAAGGCTGGCTGAGGCGGAGTGAAGGACGTTCTCCCACAGATCGATCGCTGGCTAAGCGACGGCAAGAAGGTCGCCCTCGCAACGGTCGTCCGCGTCGAGCGTTCCGCACCTCGGGGCCCTGGTGCAGTCATGGCGCTGTCCGAGGACGGGGACGTCGTCGGGTCTGTGTCGGGTGGGTGCGTCGAGCCGGCAGTGTACGAGGAAGCCATGGAAGTGATCCAGAACGGTAAGTCCAAGAACCTGACCTACGGGATCTCCGACGACCAAGCCTTCGAGGTCGGATTGACTTGCGGAGGCACGATCCACCTGTTCGTCGAACGACTGGACTGGTAAATGGGGTCGCTCTTCGACGAGCTGAAAGCCTCCATCGCAGAGGCTCGGCCGGTCGTCCTGGTCACCGTGATCAAAGGTCCGGGACAAGGCACCAAATTGCTGGTCACCGACGCAGGAAGCCGAGGAACCCTGGGCAATGCGGATCTCGACTTCGCCGTCGTCGAGGACGCCACTCACATGTTGCAGTTGGGAGTGACCGGGCTCCGGTCCTACGGTCCTACCGGACGGCGGCGACTAGACGACGTCGAGGTGTTCATCGAATCCTTCACTCCGCCACCTCGCATGTACGTGTTCGGGGCGATCGACTTTACCGGGGCCGTAACGCGCATCGGCAAGCTGCTCGGCTATCACGTCACCGTCTGCGATGCGCGGGAGAAGTTCGCCACCCCAGAGCGTTTCCCGGAAGCCGATGAGGTCGTTGTCATGTGGCCCGACGCGTTCCTGGCCGAGGCTCCCGTCGACCGTCGCACGGTTATCTGCGCTCTGACCCACGACCCCAAGTTCGACGTCCCGCTGCTCAAGGCGGCACTAGCCACCGACGCCGGCTACATCGGCGCGATGGGGAGCCGGCGGACACACGACGAGCGCGTAGCGCAACTGCGAGCGGAGGGGGTGTCGGACGAGGACATCGCACGGGTCGCCGGTCCCATCGGACTCGACATCGGTGCTCGAACTCCGGAAGAGGTCGCGGTGTCGATCGCCGCGGAGGTCATCGCACTGCGAAGCGATGCTTCGGGCCGCAGACTCGTCGACCTGCAAGGACCGGTCCACGCTCCCGGGAGCGAGCCGCCGGAGAGCGGTTCTTAGGCTCGTCCGTAGACCACGAGACTCACTGCGATGTAGTGCGCGATCCATGCCAGCACCGTGAACGCGTGGAACACCTCATGGAAGCCGAACCAGCGAGGGGCGGGATCGGGCCATTTCGTCGCGTAGACCACACCGCCCAAGGTGTAGAGGATGCCTCCGACGATCACGAGAGTGACGGCAGCCGCTCCGGCGGCGTCAACCAGCTGCGGGATCACGAAGATCGCGGCCCAGCCCGTAAGCAGATAGAGCCCGGTGTAGAGCCAGCGGGGCGCATCGAGCCAGAAGAGTCTGAACAGGATGCCGCCGATGGCTCCGGCCCAAACGACCGACAAGATGATCGTCGACGCCGGACGGTCGAGAGCAAGAACTGCGAACGGCGTGTAGGAACCCGCGATAACGAGGTAGATGTTGGCGTGGTCGAGTCGCTTCCACACCGACAGTGCCTTGGGTCCCCAACGGCCCCGGTGATAAAGGGCCGACGTGGCGAACAGCAGGACCGATGCGACAACGAACACGGTCGCGGGTCTACGGGTCACTGCCCCGGGGGCCAATGCGATCAGGACGATCCCTGAAACCAATGCAACCGGGAAGATCCCCGCATGGAGCCAGCCTCTTAGGCGAGGCTTAACCTCCTCGAGGACATCCTTAGCCCCCTGCAGTGCGCCGTCCGCCATCGCCACAGATTAGGCCTTTACGACTCGATCGACTTGGCTGCGATCTGCTTCTCGGTTATGCGCCTGACGTTGCGAGCGAGGCCGACCTTCTCCATGCCGGAGATGATGGCTCCACTGATGTCGACCTGCGTCTTATCGATCCCCTGGATAGCGGCCGATGGGAACGCGTGGTGGTTGTTGTGCCATGACTCCCCGAAGGAAACGATCGCCAGCGCCCAGTTGTTGGTCGAGTACTCGTCGCCGTCGAACGGGCGCTTGCCGTAGAAGTGGCAGATCGAATTGATGCTCCAGGTGATGTGGTGAAGGATGAAGATGCGCGCCAGGGAGCCCCAGAGGAACGCTGTCAGAGCCCCACTAAGGGTTCCGGTGATCACGAAGCCCGCGAGTGGCGGAAGCCCGAAGGTCAACACGATCCACAGCGGGAAAAGACGATCGATCTTCACCAACGCCGGGACCTTCAGCATGTCGGGGGCCCAGCGGCGAGCCGAGGTCTGCTCGTCGGAGAACAACCATCCCATGTGCGCGTGCCACAAACCCTTGACCACTCCACGGATCCCCGGTCCCTCATCGAGATGTGGTGAGTGGGGATCGCCCTCCTTGTCGGCGAAGGCGTGGTGCCGACGATGATCCGAAACCCAAGTGATCACGGGACCCTCGACCGCCATCGAGCCCGCGATCGCCAGAAGTCCCCGGATGAAGGGGGTCGTCTCGAAACTCTGGTGAGTGAAGTAACGGTGAAAGCCGATAGTGATTCCGAGCCCAGTGAACACGTAAAAGAACAGCGCGATGCCAGCGTCGACCCAACTCAGACCGTTACCCCATAGCGAGTAGATCGCGAACGCGAATCCGAGGAACGGCAGCACCGTCACCGCGAGGACGATCCGCTTCTGAAGTACCGCCCTCTTGCCCTCGAGCCGCCTGACTCCCGGGATCTGGATCTCCTGTGGTCGCTCCTGAAGCACCTGTGCCACAGCTCGCTCTCCTCTTCGATCGGTAACTTACGATTCCGTAACCTACCATACCGTAGGTTACGCAGCGGTAACCCTACGAGAGGAGATATTGAGGACCTAGATCCCTTCGTGGTCCTCGGGACGTCCGGGGATAGCGGACCCGCCTACGGTCAGAGCCGGGATCAGGACGTGGGCAAGCGGTCCGATCGACAGCGCGTAGGCGACCGTCCCAACACCGACGGAGCCGCCGAGTAACCACCCGAGGATGAGCACACTCAATTCGATCGAGGTACGGACCACACGGATCGAACGTCCTCTCCGTGCGAGTCCGGTCATCAGACCGTCGCGGGGGCCCGGACCCAATCCCGCACCGATGTAGAGGCCGGTAGCGAGGCCGTTCAGCAGGATGCCCGCGACGAGGAACCCGTATCGGAACCCCAGCTCCTCGGGCGCATCAACCAAGTGGAGCGACACGTCCATGAATAGCCCGACCAAGATCCCGTTGCTGATGGTTCCGAATCCCGGTCGTTGGCGTATCGGGATCCATAACAGCAGGACCATCGCCGACACCGCGATCGTGACGACGCCGATCGAGAAACCGGTGCGCTCCGCGGCTCCTTGATGGAACACATCCCATGGATCGAGCCCCAGGTTCGCTCGTACCAGTAGCGCGGTGCTGAATCCGTAGAGCGCCAAGCCCGGAAAGAGCTGGGCCATACGGCGGATGCGGCGGTCGGGAGGGATCGGAAGAAGGATCGACAAGGTCGAGGAACCCTACTTGCGGTCGGGAAGACCTCAGATCAGTTGGTTGGAACACTTGGCCCAAAGTAGAACCGGGTCGAGCCCGAGAATCAGGAGTCGGACTGAGGGAGCCGTACCTAGTCGTCGAGTGAATCGATACGGCGGGTGAGCTTGGCGATCTCGGCCTCCGCATCCTCGACGCGTTTGCGCGCTGAAGCTGCGGCCATGTCGGCCTCCTTCGCCGCCTTCTGAGCGCCGACGAGGAACTTTTCGGCCTCGGCGAGGTCGCCGGTCAGGTCCTTCCGGCGCTGGTCTCGCTTACGCTCCTGCGCCTTGCGCTCCGCCGCGTCCTCACCGACCGTTCCGAACGCCGCCTCCAGACCCGAAGGCTCGACATCGGAAGACAGCCTGCCCCGGAGTAGGTCCTCCCTGGTGGCTGCGTCGGCCGCCGCGAACTGCAGGTTCCTAACGATCCGCTCGAGGTGCGCGGCTCCCGCGTTGTGCCCGGCGTCCTCGAGTATCCGAGCCGCCTCCTTGCGAAGCGCGGTCAGAGCGCGACGCCGATCCGCCGTGGCACTCGAGACGGCATCTCCGCGGCCGGCCGACAACCCCTGTTCCATCTTCTCCGAGGCTGCGATCAGGGCCTCGAGCTTCGAGCGTGCCCCCCGGGCCAGGAGGTTGGTTGCCCAGGCGGTCACCGGGGGCTTCTTGAGCTTCTTGACCTCGGCCGCCTCTGTGCCCCGATCCTCAGCCGCCAGCTCGCCTGCGATCTCGTTGCGCAGAGCCGTGAACTCGGCCAGGGGAGCCGAATAGAGATCGTCGAGCCTCGCTTCCTTGTCTATCGCCACAAGGGATTCCTACAGGAAGTGCCCACCGAAGGCCACACGAGTACCGATCGTGACCCGCGGGTAGTGTCACTGGGAAGGCGACTACCCAATAAGTGGTTGCATCAGATAAGCAAGCCCCGTCACGAAAGGAGCCACTATGGCCGGCAAGTACACACTTCCGGACCTGCCCTACGACTACAAGGCGCTCGAGCCGCACATCGACGCCAAGACGATGGAGATCCATCACACCAAGCACCACCAGACGTACATCGACAAGCTGAACGCAGCCTTGGAAGGACACGACGATCTCTACACCGAGAACGTCGATGATCTGCTACGCAACTTCTCGAACGTGCCCTCCGACATCCAGGGTGCCGTCAAGAATCACGGCGGCGGACATTCCAACCACTCGCTGTTCTGGACCGTCATGGGTCCCGACGGTGGTGGCGACCCCTCGGGTGACCTCGCCGCGGCGATCGACGAGTCGTTCGGCTCGTTCAAGCAATTCCAGGAGAAATTCACCGACGCCGCGGTCGCTCAGTTCGGTTCCGGTTGGGCATGGCTCGTGGTCGACGCTGGGAAGCTCGCGGTGACGAACCTCCCGAACCAGGACTCCCCGCTGATCGACGGTAAGACTCCGATCCTCGGGCTCGATGTCTGGGAGCACGCGTACTACCTCAACTACCAGAACAAGCGCCCGGACTACATCCAGGCGTGGTGGAACACGGTCAACTGGGACGCGGTCGCCGAGCGTTTCGGCTCCGCCTCTTAGCCGGTACGGATCTTCGATCAGGGGCCCCTCCGGGGGCCCTTTTTCGCGGTCGGCTAACCGCGCCAGACGCCCACCCCGTCGATGATCACCTTCTTGCCCGAGGAGAGCACCTCGATCGTGAGCGTCCCGCGCTGCTGGTCGGGGAAGGCGCCGACCACGATCGCGACGCGGTCCTTGCGGGCCCCCGACTTCAAAGAGATCGTCTGAAGCACCTGGCCGTCGAAGCGGACCTCGATCTTGCCGCAGCTCGGACACTTCGAGACGAGAAGACCGAAGCGTCGACCCCGGATGTCCTTCAGCTTGAGCGTCTTCCCCTGCTGCGCGGTTTCCTTATAGGTGCTCCGGTAGAAGTCGGACCCGGCCCCCTTGCTCCATCCACCGCCGGTGAGAGAGCGATCGTCGGCCCGCACCGCGACACACTTCTCCGGCCCCCACGACGAGGTGTTGCCGGCTTCGTCGGTCGCTCGAGCGGAGTAGCAGTAGGTGCGGCCGGGCTCGCCCTGCATGTCGCCGGACTTCGCATCGGTGTCGTTCTGCCATTGGCTCTGGGATGAGAAGTGACCCCGGAGGCCCGCCTCGCGGTAGCGAACGTCGTAGGTCAGGGCGTCACTGACGTCATCGGTCGCCGCCCATCGCACCTCAACGCGACCCGATGCTGAGACGTCGCCTTCCGGTGACTTGACCGTGGCGTCTTCGGGCGCCTTGCCGTCCCCGATCTCTCCGGTACTGGCCGGGGATTGCGCGGTGCCGCCTTCGTTGGTTGCCGTCACCTGTCCCTTGAGCGTCTTCCCGTGGTCGGCGCGATGCACCTCGTAGACGGGATCGGTTGCGCCGGCGATCACTTCACAGGTGTTGGCCGCGGTGCATCGTTTCCACTGATAGGAGAAGGCGATCGGCTTCGTTCCCTTCCACTCTCCGGGGGACACGGTCAGGGTTCCGCCGGTCTTCTCCTCACCGGAGATCTCGGGCTCGGTCTTGATGGTTGGCGGAACCGGGATCCGGAACTCCTTAAGAGCGCCGGTCTGCGCGTGATTCAGATCGACATTCCCCTTGATGCCGGGGACCGAGCCCTGGCTCGTGTACTGCCAGAACGACCACCCGTTCCCGCCCCAGTTGTTGGCGAACTCCATCGGGTTGTTGGCGGTGGTGTAGTGCGCGACCCAGAGTCCGTAACCCTCGAGAGCGAATTCCTCGGTGTCGTCGATGCGCGTCTTCCACGTGTTCGGGCTCGTGTAGATCAGGGGTTTCACTCCGGTACCGGCCTCGACCCGGTTCAGCCACGTCCGCACCCAGATCTTGAGGCTCTGCGCGTCGAGCCCGCCGAGGTCGGCCTCGAAGTCGAGCACTGGGTAGAGGTCGCCGGGGGCCGGGGCTCCGGTGGCGAGGAAATGGTTCGCCTCGCCGCGCGCATCCTCCCTAACCTCTTCGTCCGTGCCCCCGTTGGGGCGGGCGAAGTGATAGGCGCCGATCCTGAGGCCGGCCGCGTTCGCATCCGTGCGGTTGGCTCCGTAGTAGGGGTCGACGTACGTGTCTCGCTCGGTGGCTTTGATAAACGTGAATCGGTACCCGGCCTCGGCGACTTGGGTCCAGTCGATCTCGCCCTTGTCGTTCTGCCAGTGGGACACATCGATGCCGGGGATCCGTGCTGCCTGCGCGGTGCCCGATGCGAGGGTCGTCACGATCAGGGCCAGGCCGACAACAGTCCGCCGGCCCCATGATCCCCGCCTGGTCCTTCCGAACATCAGATCCCTCACTTCTGAACCCCTTTTGTCATCGTCTGGCCAGTCTCCGCCACCGTGGGAACTAGGGAGGAGAACACGGCTCGGGAGATATGTCCACGAAGCGAAGGATTCGTCCGCCCGCGTCAGCGAGGCAAGCAGGTCGTAGCTCGAAACTGCCTGTTTTGTCGCATACCGACAAGCGTATGTGGCTTGAGGCGCCCAGAAATCGGGAATATGGGGACACGGCGGGGGGTTATTTGTACATGCGACACAAGGATTGCCCCCTTCCCACCGGGAAGGGAATCCCTTACCATTGTGGAATTGGTACAGGACTACAACGAGTTCGATCCGGCCCCCGGCCCCGCCACAAATGTGGCAATCAGGAACATTTCGCCGGCCGGTCACTCGGAGTGGAAGCACGAGAAATCGATCGTGCGCCCTAATAGATGCTGAATGAGCCGGGAATGAGAGGTTGATGCACCGATGAGCCAGACGTCGCGACCGTCACGGTCGTACGAATCGCGAGAGGAAGCCGCCCACGAGGATCTCGTTAGGCAGTATCTCCGCGAGATCGGTCAGTACCCTCTCCTCACAGACGTCCAAGAGGTCGAGCTCGCCAAGGCGATCGAGGACGGCGAGAAGGCCCAAGAAAAGATGGACAAGGCCAAGAAGCTGTCCGACAAGCAGCGCATCGAGCTGCAGACCCGCATCCGGGTCGGTCGCCAGGCCAAGCGCCGCTTCATCCAGTCCAACCTCCGCCTCGTGGTTTCGATCGCGAAGAAGTACTCCGCGGCAGGACTCCCCCTCCTCGACCTGATCCAGGAAGGGAACCTCGGCCTGATGCGAGCGGTCGAGAAGTTCGACTACCAGCGAGGCTTCAAGTTCTCCACCTACGCGACCTGGTGGATCCGTCAGGCCATCACCCGTGCGATCGCGGACAAGGCCCGCACGATCCGGATCCCCGTGCACATGGTCGAGACCCTCTACCGGGTCCGCAAGGTCCAGAGCGAGCTCCTCGAGAAGCTGGGCCGAGAGCCCACCATCGACGAGATCGCTGACCAGTCCGACCTCACTCCCGACAAGGTGCGCGAGGCGTTCCGTGTGCTCCCCGAGCCGGTCTCGCTCCACGAGCCGGTTGGTGACGAGGACGCGGAACTGGGCGACTTCATCGAAGACGAGGACGTCGAAGGTCCCTTCCAGGCCGCCGCCGTTGCGCTGCGCCAGGAGGACCTGTGGAACATGCTGGGCTCGCTGTCCGATCGTGAGCGCAAGGTACTCGCGCTCCGTTTCGGGCTAATCACCGGCGAGCCGCGGACGCTCGAAGAGGTCGGTAAAGAGTTCAACCTGACCCGTGAGCGGATCCGTCAGATCGAGGCCAAGGCGCTCAGCAAGCTGCGCCACCCCTCGACCCCGGGCAAGCTCCGCGACATGGTCACCATCTAGCCACCTCCGAAGCGGCAACGAAGTACGCTCACGAGATGGTTACAACCGTTGTCTTAGCCAACTGCGACATCGACCGCGTTCCCGAAGCGGCCCAGCAGGTCGCCGATCTCCCGGAGGTATCCGAGGTCTATTCGGTCGCGGGCGATTACGACCTCGTCATCATGATCCGGGTGCGCAAGCACGAGGATCTCGCGCGGGTCGTGACCGAAGGGATCCGGCGGGTGCCGGGGATCGAGCAGACGCGGACCCTCGTGGCGTTCAAGGTCTATTCCCGCCACGACGTGGAGTCCTTGTTCTCGCTGGGGTTCGACGAAGAGACCTCCTAGAACGGGTGGGGCCATGGATGCTCTGATCGCCCACTATCACGAGATCGGTCTCAAGGGCCGCAACCGGATGTTCTTCGAGGACGCCCTCGTAAAGAATCTGAGGCGCGCGCTCGAAGGCACCGGTTACAGGAAGGTGCAGCGCAACTACGGGCGCGTCCTGATCGAACTGAACCCCGATGCCGATACCGAAGAGGTCATCGCGCGGGCCTCCCGAGTCTTCGGCATCGCCTACGTCGGAGCCGGTGTCCAGGTTGCCGCCGACCTCGATGAGATCAAAGAGGTCTCGTTGTCACTCCTGCAAGCGGAACCCTTCACGTCATTCGCGATCAGGGCACGCCGGCAGAACTCTAGCCTCGAGATGAAGAGCAACGAGATAAACATCGCGGTCGGCTCGCATGTCCAGGCCGCGATCGATGCCCCCGTCGATCTCTCGAATCCGGACGCGACCGTGTGGATCGAGTTGTTCGACGAGGGTGGGGTCGTGTTCCGACGCAGAGTACGGGGGCCGGGAGGACTTCCCGTCGGGACCTCCGGGCGCATGCTCGCGCTGCTTTCGGGCGGGATCGACTCCCCAGTCGCGGCGTGGCGCATGGCGCGGCGCGGCGCCGTCGTCGAATTCGTCCATTTCCACGGACAACCGTTCACCGATCCCTCATCGGTTCGCCAGGCCCAGGAACTCGCCGAGGTTCTCGCTCGGTACCAGCTCAAAGCCAAGCTCCACCTCATCCCGCTGGCCGACGCCCAACGCGAGATCGTGACCCATGCGGCCTCGAGCATGCGCGTGGTCCTCTACCGGCGGACCATGATGCGCATCGCGTCGGCGCTCGCTGATGAGCTGGCGTGCAAAGCATTGATCACCGGGGACTCACTCGGACAGGTGGCGTCGCAGACGATCGAGAACATCAAGACCGTCGACGATGCGATCCCCGGCGTCGAGGTGCTGCGGCCCCTGATCGGCAACGACAAGCAGGAGATCATCGACCTCGCGATCGAGATCGGTACCTACGACATCTCGACCCGTGCCTATCAGGACTGCTGCGTTCTCTTCGAGCCCCGCTCCCCCGCCACCCGATCGAAGGTCGAGCAGGCAGAACTGGGCGAGTCCGAACTGGACATCGACGCGCTGGTCGGCAAAGCCCTCGCCGCCCGCGAGACGATCCAGATCGCGTTTCCCCCAAGCGTTAGCTAGAGAGCCAGGGCTCCGGGAGATCGATGTACTTCGGCTCGCCGTCGGAGAGCGCCTGCATCTCGCTCATGTACTTCTCGAAATCGGGGGACGACGACGCCTCTGCCTCCTTGGCGCGGGCCTCGGCCTCGGACGTGAAGTAGATGGCGCTGGTAAAACGGCCATTCTCCGGGTGCCACGCGGTGATCCCGCCGATGACGTCGGGGCGCATACCCGCCATCTCCTTCTGCATCTCCTGGTCGAGCGCACGTGACTTGTCGACGTCGGTCACTTTGCCCTGGATCACCTGCACGAAGCCGGCGGCGTCGGAGCCTCCATCGCCCATGAGGTCCACCTCGCGGCAGTCGTGGAACATCGGATCCTCGACATACTTCGAGGTCTCCTCCCACCAGGCCCCCTGCTCGGGCCGGTCGCTGTTGGCGCGAGCGACCTCTTCGCTCTCGAACCTGGCCAGAAGGACGAACTCGCCGTCCGGGGTGATCCCGCCCGTGCTCCCCAAGAAGCCCTGGACCGCGGGCCTCACGTCCCGTTCCCACGCCTCCACCTGGTTCTTGAACCCCTCTGTATCCTTCACTTTTCCCTGAACCACCTGAACGAACATGACTCCCCCCTTCGCGTGACCCTTGCCTATTCGACCTAGAGCTTGTTCTTGAGAACTTCAGCGATGTTGTTGAAGAACTTCGGGGCTTCATCGAGCTTCTGTCTGAAGGTCGGTGCGGTCATCACCCTGACGACGCCATCCCACATATCGCGAGTCGCGTCGTTGTAGGGGTACCACCACAACTTCTTCATGTTCGGCATCGTCGACTTCCCGATGTGCAGTGGAACCGAGAACTCCATGAGTCCGAGGTGGCCCTGAAGGCGCCCGTAGCCGGACTCGCCGACGCCGCCCCAGGGAGCCCACACCGCGCCGGCCGCACCGGCGTGGTCGTTGATCCCCACCGCGCCTGCCCTCAGTCGCTTGGCGATCGCCTCGCCCTTCCTCTGGTCCTTGGTCCATACCGATGACGTGAGGTTGAACGAGTCCTCGTTGGTCCGGCGGATCGCCTCTTCCTCGTCGGCGACCCTGAAGATCGGAAGGATCGGGCCGAAGGTCTCCTGCTGAGAGAGGTCCATGTCCGGCGAGACGTCGGTAATGACGACCGGCTTCTGCCACAGCGAGCCGTCCTTGTTGCGAGCGGCGTCTTCCTCGCCTCCGGACAGGACCCTGGCTCCCTTGGCGATGGCGTCCTTGAGATGGCGCTGGACGATATCGAGCTGGTTCTTGAAGGTCAGCGAGCCGACGTCGCCCTCGTCGGGCTGCTGCCTCAGGCGCTCGACCTTGTCGAGCAGGATCTCGTTGAACTCGTCGGCGACCGAATCGACCACGTACGTCCGCTCGACCGCAGCACAGGTTTGGCCGGTGTTGGTGAACGAACCCCAGACGATCCCCGCGGCAGCGATGTCGAGGTTCGCATCGGCACACACGATCGCAGCGTCCTTGCCGCCGAGCTCCATGACCACCGGGGTCAGATGCTTGGACGCAGCCTCTGCGATCCGCCGACCGGTCCCGGGGGAACCGATGAAACAGATCTTGTCGCACGGAGCATCGACCAGTGCGGCGCCGACTTCCCCAGCGCCCTGCACGACGGTCGCCACTCCGGCGGGCAGAGGGTCGAGGATCTTGCGAATGACCTCGCCGACGCCGGGAGTGACCTCCGACGGCTTCAGCACGACAACGTTTCCGGCGAAGAGCGGCGCGGCGATCCCCATGAAAGTGAGGAAGAACGGATAGTTCCATGGGGTGATGCAACCGACGACGCCGAACGGCTTCCACTCGATCTTGCTCGACATCCCGGCAAGGGGGCCGATGATCGGACCGACGCGCTTGGGGCGTAGGAACTTCGCCGCGGTGCGCTCGTAGTACATCAAGGTCATAACCGCGGGCATGACGTCGGCGAACAGGGCTTCGGTGCGGGGCTTACCGGTCTCCCTTGCGATCGTCTCAACCAGTTCGTCGAGGTGTGTGTAGATCGCGTGCCGGACGTCTTTCATGATGTGAGCGCGTCCCGCCGGGGAGATCGACGCCCATTCCGGCGCCACCTTGCGGGCCAGGGCTACGGCATCGGCGACATCGGCTGGTGAACTCGCGGGGAATTCGGCCGAGTACTCGCCGGTCCTCGGGTTGAACGACCGCAGCACCGACGCGGCCGGGGTCGTCACCTTGGCACGCGAACGCGTGGTCGTCGTTTTCTTAGTCGTGGTCTTCTTAGCCGTGGTCTTCTTGCGGGCGGTCGTCTTCTTGGCGGTGGTCTTCTTTGCCTCGGCCATACCAACCCCCTGGTCTCTGTGTAAAGAAGAACCTCAGGGTACCCGCTACGGAGTGGCTATCCGCCCGAGTATGGGGGCATAAGGGTGATCTCCGCTCCGTCGTGAACCTCGGAATCGAGCGGCGCCTGCAGACCGTCGAGGAGAACCCCGAAGACGAGCGCACGGGGAGCGCCCAGGGCGTCGACCACATGGCCCACGGTCGACCCTGCGGGAACCTCAACCGATCCTCGATTGCCCTCGGACGCCTCGGGAAGGAAGTCTTTGAACGCTCCGAAGCACAGGACGGCGACTCTCATGGTCCCAGCCTAAGCCGGACGCGCGGAGGGGGCGCCGCATCAGCGACGCCCCCTCCAGCATTCCCGCCTTACGACTCCTTGACGATAGGAACTCCGACCAGTGATCCGTACTCGGTCCACGAACCGTCGTAATTGCGCACGGTGCCGTAGCCAAGCAACTCGTTCAGGACGAACCACGAGTGCGACGAACGCTCACCGATCCTGCAGTAGGCGATGACGTCCTTGTCCGGGGTGATCCCCTCGGCCTCATAGAGGGCCTTGAGTTCGTCCGCCGACTTGAAGGTGCCGTCCTCGTTCGCGGCCTTCGACCAGGTGATGTTGGAGGCGCCGGGGATGTGGCCCGGGACCTGTGCCTGCTCCTGCGGGAGGTGCGGAGGGGCGACCGCTTCGCCCCGATACTCCTCCGGCGAGCGGACGTCGACCCATGCCTCGTTGCCGGCGATGGCACGCTTGATGACCTCGTCGCGGAATACCCGCAACTCCGGTCGGTCGGTTCCGGGCGTGAAGCTTGCCTTCTCGCGCGACGGCTCGTCCTGCGTGAGCAGCCTGCTTTCGAGCTCCCACTTCTTACGCCCACCGTTCAGCAGCTTGACGCTGTCGATGCCGCGGTACTTGAAGAGCCAGTACGCATAGGTAGCGAACCAGTTGTTGTTGCCGCCGTACAGAACGACGGTGTGATCGTTCGAGACGCCCTTCTCGCCGAGCAGCTTTGCCAGTTGCTCACCGGAGACGAACTCGCGACGAGGCTGATCGTGAAGCTCTGTCTCCCAGTTGATCTGGATCGAGTTTGGGATGTGGCCCTTGTTGTAGGCATCCGCATCCTCATCGACCTCGACGACCACGACTGTGGGATCGTCGATGTTGGCCTCGAGCCAGTCAGTGTCGACCAATACCTCGGGATGTGCGTACTCAGCCATGCTTCCTCCTTACGGTTCCTGCTTGCCCAATCGAACTAACGAGGTGAATGAGTTACTGCGGCGGGGGAACGTCCTTACATCGCTCGACTACGAGTTCCCGAAGCCGGGCGATCTGAGCCTGGGCATCGGCGAGGGTTCGCTCGAGGATGCGCATCTCGAGCTCGAGGTCGTCGGTGGTGTCCTGACGCTCGGCAGGGATGTCGATCCCGGCCTCCTCGAGCGCTCCGATCTCGCTCTCCCAGGTGAAGTACACCTTCGCCGGGCGGCCCTTAGCCTGGCGGCGGGTGTCGGTGGCGAGGAATCCCGCCTCGACCATCAGATCGAGGTGCGCTCGGGCCACGTTCGGGTGGATCTGGAACATGTCCGAGATCTCTTTGACCGTCTTCGGCCCACTCTGGAGGAGCTTCGCCAGGATCGCGGCCCGGGTGGGCAGCGAAAGGACTTTGGCGGTCCTGGTGGCGGAGTCATCTCCCAGATTGGACATGCGGACGTTCTACCAGAAGAACGCACCCTAAGCAACTGGCTAATAGTGCAAAATCAGCGGGCTGCGGCTCCGTCGACGATCTCGCGGTCCCCCAGGGGTTCGTCGAGCTCCACGATCGTGGCCTTCTTCATGGCTATCTCGATGCAGGCGACGTCTTCTTCGGTCTCGGTGTGGCCTTCGAAGAGGGTCATCGTGACGGCCTCATCGGTGTACTCGACCTCGACCCGATCGAGGACGTTGCAGGGCTCGACCCCGGACCACCAGAAGAGTTTGACCGCCGCCCCATCGTCGAGCACCTTGGCTCTCGTCCAGGGGATCGGTCGGACGTCGGCCTGCCCAGGCTGAGGCTCTACCAGGGTTGCACCGCCGCCCGAGGGGCTTTCGTTGGGATCGGGAGTCGAGGAGACGGGGTCATCGGGAGTTGCAGGACCGCCGCCGCCGGGATCGAATCTGGGTCACCGCAGGCCGCGAAGAGAAGCATCGAGAGCGAGCAGGGCAAGCCGCCGAAATGAGATGTCTTGCCCGCGAGGTTCCTCGTGTTTGTCTCATATCTCTTTGACCGAATGAGACCCCGAGATTGTTCCCCCGAACTAGGAAGGGGTTCCTTTGCCGGCCTCGTCGAGGGCCTCGAGGAGCGTCGTCCATCCGAGCATGGCGCACTTGATGCGGACCGGGTACTTCACGACTCCCTTGAGGGCGATCAGGTCGCCGAGTTCGTCGGCGTCGCCTTCCTCCTCGCCGGCCATCATCTTTCTGATACCACCGGCAAGATCGGTCGCGTCCTTGATCGAGATCCCCTGGAGGCGCTCGGCCATCATCGACGCGCTTGCCTGCGAGATCGAGCAGCCCTTGCCGTCGAACGACAGGCCCGAGAGCTGGTCTCCATCGAACTTCAGGAACAGTTCGATCTCGTCGCCGCACAGCGGGTTGTTCCGCTCGAGCACGATGTCGTGCGGATCGAGGCGGCCCTTGTGCCTCGGCGACCGATAGTGGTCGAGGATTACCTCTTTGTAAAGATCCTCGAGACTCAGATGAACCACCCCTTCGATTTCTCGAGAGCGTCGATCAACGCGTCGACGTCTTCTTCGGTGTTGTAGATGTAGAACGACGCCCGCGCGGTCGCGGCCACTCCTAGCTTTCTCATCAGCGGCTGAGCACAGTGGTGCCCAGCGCGGATACAGAGTCCTTCTTGGTCGACGATCGTTGCCATGTCGTGGGGATGGACCTCATCGAGGTTGAAGGAGATCACGCCACCGCGATCGTTGACGTCCTTCGGCCCGTAGATCGTGGCCCCGATCGAGGAGATCTTGTCCATCGCATACTTCGTCAGCTGCATCTCGTGCTCGCGTACGGCATCCATGCCCAGGTCCTCGAGGTACTCGATCGCAGCACCCATTCCGATCGCCTGCGCGATGTTGGGCGTCCCGGCCTCGAACTTCTGTGGCACCTCGGCCCAAGTGGCACGGTCGGCCCAGACCTCGCGGATCATCTCTCCCCCGCCAAGGAACGGTGGCATCGCCTCGAGGAGGTCCTCGCGGCCGTAAAGCATCCCGGCCCCCGTCGGTCCGCACATCTTGTGAGCGGAGAACGCAAGGAAGTCGCAATCCAGTTCGTTCACGTCGAAGGCAAGGTGGGGTGACGCCTGCGCGGCGTCGACAAGGATCCTGGCCCCGACCGCGTGCGCGGCGTCGGCGACGGTCCGCACCGGGTTGATCGTCCCGAGCACGTTCGACATGAGGTTCATCGCCACGAGCTTCGTCTTGTCGGTGAGGTACTCACCGAGGAGATCGATCCGGAGCTTGCCGTCATCATCGATCGGCAGGTGCTTGAGCACGGCGCCGGTCTCATCTACCAGCATCTGCCACGGGATCAGGTTCGAGTGGTGCTCCATCTCGGTGACGAGGATCTCGTCGCCCTCGTGGATGTTGGCGCGGCCCCAGGTGAACCGGACCAGGTTGATCGACTCGGTTGTGCCCCGCGTGAAGATGATCGACTTCGGGCTGCGGGCACCGATGAACCGGGCAACAGAGTCCCTCGCTCCCTCGTAGGCGACCGTGGCCTTCTCGCCCAGCTCGTAGATGCCCCGGTGGACGTTGGCGTTCTCTTCCTCGTAGAAGCGAACCATCCGGTCGATGACCGCCCGGGGCTTCTGCGAAGTTGCTGCCGAATCCAGATAGACGAGTCGCTTGCCGTTAGCGAGCGTCTCGAGAATCGGGAAATCCTTCTTGATCCTCTGTACATCAAGACTCATGAGGCCCCGATCGCGATGGGCGCACCGCTCAAGAGTTTGCTTTGACTCGCTCTCATGTTCCGCCACTAGTCGACTTCGACGACGTCCTCTACCGACAGTCCCAGCTCCTGGGCGATACCAGCGTAACCCTCAGCCTCGAGTCTCTCAGCGAGCTCGAACCCTCCCGATTTCACCACACGGCCCCCCATGAGTACGTGAACCTGGCTCGGGCGGATGTAGTTCAGCAGGCGCTGATAGTGCGTGATCAGCAGGATGCCGACCTCGGGGCTGGCGAGCTTGTTGACGCCGGCCGAGACATGCTTGAGGGCATCGATGTCGAGGCCCGAGTCGGTCTCGTCCATGATCGCCAGCTCCGGCTGGAGCACGGCCATCTGGAGGATCTCGTTGCGCTTCTTCTCGCCGCCCGAGAATCCCTGGTTCACGTAGCGGTCCACGAGCTCGGACGGGATCTCGAGGAGGTCGATCTTCTCCTGGAGGTACATCCGGAACTTCATCGCCGAGAGTTGCTCGTCGGAGTGGATCGCGTTGTAAGCGGTGCGCATGAAGTTGACCACCGAGACACCCGGCACCTCGGTCGGGTACTGGAACGCCAGGAAGATGCCTCGCTGGGCCCGCTCGTCCGGCGCGAGGTCGAGGATGTCCTCGCCCTTGTAGAAGATCTTGCCCTGCGTGACCTTGTAGCCGGGGCGCCCGGTCAGGACGTACGCGAGCGTCGACTTACCGGAGCCGTTCGGCCCCATGATGGCGTGGATATCGCCCTTGTCGAGGGACAGGTTGAGACCCTTGAGGATCTCCTTGCCTTCGACCTCAACGTGCAGGTCCTCGATATGTAGCAGCTTGTCGCTCACGACACTCTCTCCTTCTCGGGACCGATGAAGTACGTTCCCTTGGTCGATCTTCACTTGGTAGGCGGCGACCGGCTTGGTGGCCGGAAGGATCCGGACCGCACCCGTCTCGACGTTGAACCTCGAGCCGTGCAGGGGACACTCGACCTCGCAGTCGTCGACATCGAACTCGCCGCCGGTGAGGAAGGTCTCCTCGTGCGTGCACATGTCGTGCAACGCGAAGACCCTGTCACCGACGCGGTAGATACCGAGCGGTTCGCCCTTGAACCGTCACCTGCACCATCTCCTTGTCGGGGAAGTCATCGAGCGCCCCGATGTTCACGAACTCATCCATCAGACCTGTACCTCGAGACGCTGGTCGCCCTCGACCTTCGCCGAGATCGCCTGACTGAGCTCGTCGCTGACCTGCGGGACGAGGATGCGGTCGAGGACCTCACCGAAGAACCCGAAGACGATCAGTTTCTGGGCCGTCACCCGGTCGATCCCGCGGCTCATCAGGTAGAAGAGGTGCTCCTCCTCGACCGGCGAGACCGTCGCGCCGTGAGTGCAGCGGACCTCGTTGGCCTCGATCTCAAGCTGCGGGATCGAGCGGGCGATCGAGTCCTCCGACAGCGTGAGGTTCCGGTTGGCCTGGTAGGCATCGGTTCCCTGCGCGCCCTTGGCGACCTTGATCAGTCCCGAGTACTCGGACTTGCTGCGCTCTTTGAGCGCTCCCTTGTAGAGGAGGTCCGAGGTCGTGTGTTGGGCGTTGTGGTGCTGCAGGGTCCGCTGCGCGAAGTGCTGATCGGCGTCGGCGAAGTAGAGGCCGAGCATCTCGGAGAAAGAGCCCTCGCCGTTGAGTACCGACTCGACCTGGGTCCGTGCGAAGACGGAGCCAAGGTTCACGGCCAAGACTCCTCACGGTGGAGTCGCGCTTACCGGTGAATCGCTGCGTCTGGAAGTGGTGGACGTTCCGACCCCAGGTCTGGAGCGAGATGTAGTTGACCGTCGCCCCCCGACCGGCCTCGACCTCGACGACACTCGAACACAGCGAAGCGGCAGCATCGTCCTCGGATGCGAATCGGTCCACGAACGTGAGGCTCCCCATCTCTTCGACGACGATCGTCGTGTGCGGGAAGGTCGAGCCACCGGGGGTCACCTTCCGCATCACCTCGAGCGGAAGCTCAACCTCAACCCCCTTGGGAACGTAGACGAGGGTGTCATCCGAGTGGAACGCCGCGTGCGAGAGCGGTGAACTTGTGCTCGTCGACCGGAACCTCGGTGAAGAAGTGCTGCTTGAGGACCTCGGGGTGCTCGGCGGCCGCGGTCTTGAAGTCGGCGAAGATGACTCCCTTGCCGGCGACCTCGTGTGGAAGTACCGGAACCTCGGTCGCCGCAACCGGTGCGGCGAAGGCGTCGAAATCGAACCCCCGCACGTCGGTGTAGCGCCATTCATCGCCCTTGGGATCGGGCAGTTCGAGCTTCTCGAACAGGTCGAAGGCCTCGAGCCTCCGTTCGGCGAGCCACGAGGGCTCTCCGGAGTCGTCCGATAGGCGTTTGACCGCTTCTCGCGTGAGCTTTTCCGTCATCTTTCGCAGATCACTTCCTGTGGGTCGTGGGTCGGACGCCGGCCCAGGAGGGCGCATCCGGACGAGGTCCTTGTGAAGCGTTTCACGAATCCTATCGCGCCCCTGGTTAGGCGGGCCTAACGTCATGAACCAGACGGGGGCCGGGAACCTTCCCGGCTAAGGTCTGGCGCATGTCCCGCCCCAAAACCACCTCGATCGAGCCCTCGGTTCTCGGCCTGGTAGCCATCGGGACGGCGGCGGCGCTGTGGGCGATCGCCGCGGCCGTGGCCAGCGACCTTTTCGATCGAGGGGTCAAACCCCTCGAGCTGGCCGAGGCGAGGTCGGTGATCGCCGTCGTGGGATTCGGATTCATCGCCCTGCTACGCCGGGAACGCCGATCGGCCGTACGGGTCCCGGCCCCCCATCTGATCATTCTCGGCCTCTCGATCGCTCTGGTGAATGCCGCCTACTACCTGGCGATCGATCACCTCGATGTCGCGGTTGCGATCGTCCTCCAGTACACGGCTCCCGCTTTCGTCGTCACCTACGCCGCGCTGCGGTTGAAGCGGATGCCGGACGTTCAGATCACCACCGCCCTGGTGCTCGCTTTGATCGGGGTGGTTGTCGCCTCGGAGATCCCGGCCGGAGACCTGGGGAACCTCGACCTGATCGGGATCCTCTTCGGTCTCGCGAGTGGCGTCCTGTTCGCCACCTACACCCTCCTGAGCGAGGCGGTGGGCGCCGCCTATGGGCCGATCGGGGGCATGTTGCGAGCCTTCTCGGTCGCGACGACGTTCTGGCTCGTCTACCAAGTGTTCAACGGGTGGCCCGGCGAGCTGTTCGTGGCACGCAACCTGATCCCCATCCTCTACGTGGGGATCGCGGGGACCCTCATCCCATTCCTTCTGTACGTGTGGGCGATCGGCCACGTTGTGCCGGAACGGGCTGCGATCGCGGCAACGCTGGAACCCGCCCTCGCGGGAGTCGTTGCGTTCATCTGGCTCGATGAAGCCTTGTCGGCGATGCAGATCACAGGAGGCATCATCGCCCTGGCCGCAGTGGTCACATTGCAGATGAAACGGAAGGCACGCATCGCGCCCGAACCGTAAGGGTGTGCGCTAGCCGACCGAGCCTTCCATCTGGAGTTCCACCAGACGCTGGAGTTCGACCGCGTATTCCATCGGAAGCTCACGTGTGATGGGCTCGATGAACCCACGCACGATCATCTGCATCGCCTGGGTCTCGTCGAGGCCTCGGCTCATCAGATAGAAGAGCTGTTCGTCGGAGACCTTCGAGACGGTCGCCTCGTGGCTCACCGCGGAGTTCTCTTCCTCGATCTCGATGTAGGGGTACGTGTCGCTCCGGCTGTGATCGTCGAGGATCAGTGCGTCGCAGATCACGTGACTCTTCGCGTGCGTCGCGCCCTCTTCGATCTTGACGAGCCCGCGGTAGCCACCCCGGCCCCCGTCCTTGCTGATCGACTTGGAAGTGATCGAGGACTGCGTGTTCGGCGCCGCGTGCACGACCTTGCCGCCAGCGTCCTGGTGCTGTCCCTCACCCGCGTAGGCGATCGAAAGGACCTCGCCCCTCGCACCTTCACCGAGGAGGTAGCAGGCCGGGTACTTCATCGTGACCTTGGATCCGAGATTTCCGTCCACCCATTCCATGATCCCGTTCTCGTAAACCGCGGTGCGCTTGGTCACGAGGTTGTAGACGTTGTTGGACCAGTTCTGGATCGTCGTGTAGCGGCAACGTCCGCGCGGCTTGACGATGATCTCGACGACCGCGGAGTGCAGCGAGTCGCTCGTGTAGATCGGCGCCGAGCAACCCTCGACGTAATGAACCCACGCATCCTCGTCGACGATGATCAACGTGCGCTCGAACTGACCCATGTTCTCCTGGTTGATCCGGAAGTAGGCCTGAAGCGGGATATCGACGGACACGCCCGGCGGCACGTAGATGAACGAGCCACCCGACCACACCGCGGAGTTAAGCGCCGCGAACTTGTTGTCGGCCGGCGGGATGATCGTGCCGAAGTACTGCTTGACGATGTCCTCGTGCTCGCGGAGCGCGGTGTCCATGTCCATGAACAAGATGCCCTGGTCCTCGAGCTCGGTTTTGGTCTTGTGGTACACGACTTCGCTCTCGTACTGTGCTGACACGCCGCCGAGGAAGTTCTTTTCGGCCTCGGGGATCCCCAGCTTGTCCCACGTCGCCTTGATGTCCTCGGGCATGTCGTCCCACGACTTCACCTGGTTGGTGGGCTTGATGTAGTAGTAGATGTCGTCGAAGTCGATCTCGGAGAGGTCGGCACCCCACGACGGCATCGGCTTCCGATAGAAGGTGTCGAGCGCCTTGTGCCGGAACTTGCGCATCCAGTCGGGCTCGTTCTTACGGTCGCTCATCATGTCGATGACGGCGTGGGAGACGCCCTTCTCGGGCTTGATGTCGTAGCTGGTGGCGTCGTGCCAGCCGTATTTGTAGGCACCCTTAAGAGCCCGAACCTCTTCGTTCTCTTGCTGGACCTTCAGGTCTTCGGCCTCAGTTGCCACAGGAGCTTCCTCCTCAGGATTCGCTTCGAAAGTCGAGTTTAGCAGCACAGGTTAGGCATACCTAAGTGCTCCCCCTAAATAACCCCTGAGGGGGCTCGGATGTTCCTCTATCAGCGGGGGTGAGGGGAGGATGATGCCTGAAGTGATTTCCTAAAGGAGAATCGTCCCATGTCGCTCGTCCGAGTCCACAACTTCGCCATCTCGCTCGACGGCTTCGCCACCGGCGAAGGTCAGAGCCTGGAATCGCCGTTCGGCCACGCCGGCGAGAGGCTGCACGAATGGATGTTCGCCACCCGATTCTGGAGCAAGATGGTCGGCGAGCCCGGCGGGAGCGGCGGCGTCGACGACGTCTTCGCGCAGCAGCACTCTCCCGGGATCGGCGCCGAGATCATGGGTGCTGGGAAATTCGGCTACCCCGGATGGCACGAGGACCCGGAGTGGAAGGGCTGGTGGGGCCCCAACCCGCCGTTCCACTCACCAACGTTCATCCTCACCCACCACACACGCCCTTCGATCGAGATGGAGGGCGGCACGACGTTCCACTTCATCGACGCGTCGCCCGCCGAGGCCCTCGAGATGGCCCGCGAGGCTGCGGACGGCCAGGACATACGCCTCGGCGGGGGTCCCACCATGATCCGTGACTTCCTTGCCGCGCGGCTCGTCGACCACCTGCACACCGTCGTGGTCCCGCTCCTGCTCGGCCGAGGCGTACGCCTCTGGGACGGATTGGAGGGCCTCGAGGAGGACTACGAGATCGAGGCCACCTCCTCGCCCAGCGGAGTCACGCACTTGACGTTGACCCACGCTCGGGGCTAAGGCGGCGTGTCCCCGGAGGGCTTCGTCGCCGGGGCGGAGCGGGGGTCCAGCGGCAGTGGTCCGAAGTCGAAGTCGATCTCGTCGAGTTCGTCGGGATGGAAGCCCGGCCCCCGATTGGTCACCACGAACGATTCACCGTAGGCGTAGCCCGCCGGGGCTCCCTCGGCCGCGGATCGCTCTTTGATCCAGGCGGAGATACGTTCGGCGTCATCGCCGACCTGGCTCCGGTGGCAGAGCAGGGCCTCGATCTTCCGCTCGATCGTGTCGGTGACGTCGACCACATGGGGGCCGGTACTCGGGCTGAAGATCCACAGTTCCCGGAGCCCTCGCCAGGGATCGAAGCCCTCCTCGATCAGCTCGGGGAAGTGCCCCGGGGTGGTACCCGCGGTCAGGGTTACGTCCAAGGACGCATTCCCGACCGCCTTGTGGTCCGGGTGATTGACGAACCACCCATCGATCATCGGGGTCGGGTCGATAACCATGTACCGGTGTGGTTTCACCTTGCGGAAAGCGCGTGCGATATCCCGGCGTAGATCGAGCGAATACTCCACGTATCCGTCCCGGTGACCAAGCCAGATAACTTCCTTCGCGCCGAGCACTTCGGCCGCTCTCTGAGCTTCATCGACACGGATCTGGTTCAGGCCTTTGCCGATCAACGACCGATCCTGGGTTCCGGTCGAGCCATCGGTGGCAAGGCAGATGCTTACCGCCGCACCTTCGTCGACCCACTTAGCGATCGTCCCCGCACATCCGAACTCGATGTCATCCGGATGAGGAGCGACGACCAGAACCCGATACCGAGGATCGGTCACGCGGTGTGCAGGATCAGGACGTCGACCGGTGAGTGGTGCGAGATCCGGTGCGGAACATTCCCCAACATGAACCGCTTGGCTCCAGTCATCCCGACGCTACCGACGACGATGAGGTCGAACCCCTCGGCCGCGGCCGTATCGATGAGAACCTCAGCCGGTGAACCCTCAACGGCTCTGAGCTCCGCTGTTCCACCTCGCTCGGCAACACTATCCTCGGCGCGCTCCAGAACATCGTGCGCGTGGGTTGCCTCGACGATCCGCCAGCGGAATTCCTCGGGGACCGAGTCGCTCGATCGATCGGCACTCCATTGGGCCAGGATGTCGCCCGAACCGCGGCGGAGCTTGTTCTCCTCCGATTCCGACAGAGGTTCGTAAACGCACACGACGACCGCGGTCGCCAACAGTTCCTTGGAGAGACCGGCGGCGGTCTGGACGGCGCTCATGGCGGTCTTGGAACCGTCGGTACCAACGAGGAGCTTCTTGTAGGGGCCGGTGGAGGTCTGCGGCGACGTCGTCTTGACGATGAGGAGATCACTCTTTGCCTGATGCGAGATCTTGTTCGGGACGTTGCCGAGCATGAACCTCTTGGCCCCGGACATCCCGACGCTTCCCACGACAAGCAGGTCCGCTCCCCGAGCCTCAACCTCGTTGTTCAGGACCTCGACCGGGTTCCCGCCGACCGCGACCGCGGTGGCTCCGTATGACTCCGCAAGCGTCTGCAGCGGCTCTCCAGGATCGGTCCCAGCATGAACGAGGATCAGTTCGGAACCGAGACCCTGCGCGAGTGCGGCCGCCCTGTCGGTTGCAACCCGGGCGGTATCCGATAGATCGGTGCCCACCACGATCTTCTCGTACATCCTCGTCCCCTCTCGCCTTCTAATGCTCGTTGTTCTCGAACTTCCTTACCGCCAGCGTGCATCGAGCAACCGAGATGATGACGCCATCACCGTCGACCAGTTCTATCGACCACACATGAACGGTACGACCTTTACGCACCGGTATCGCTGTGGCCCGCAGAACGCCCGACCGCATCCCCCGGAGGTGGGTGATGTTCAGATCGACGCCGACCGCGTAGCCGTCCGGAGTGCAGTTCATGTAAGCCCCCATGGATGCGGCGCTCTCGGCGAGCACAGCCGATGCGCCCCCGTGCAACAGACCCATGGGCTGATGCACTGATCGACCGACCTCCATCTCTAGTACAACCCGGTCTGCTGTGGTTTCGAGCGCGCGGATGCCGAGGGTTTCGTGGATCGTGTTTTCATACGGCAGGCCTGCGATGTCCTCCATGGAGGACGATGCTACAGGGCCGCTCGTTCCGCTAGGTTCGCCCGACCGGCTTTGCGCAGCGCCTTGTCGACGTACATGGCTGCGTCCGCGGTCGCAAGGAGTTCTTCGGACGTCTTGCCGTCTTCGCCCGCCAGCGCGACCCCGGCCGAGACGAATAGGTGAGCGTCGGGGACCGAGGGGACGCCCTCGTTGAGCAGCGTCGTCCGGACGCGGTTGAGGACGATCTGGCAGCCTGTGCGGTCGGTCCCTCGCAGGAGCATCACGAACTCATCCCCGCCGTAGCGAGCGATGGAGTCGGTTCCTCGGGTCGACCGCCTCAAGACATCGGCGACGGCCTGGATCGCCGCGGAACCAGCTTGGTGTCCGTAGCGATCGTTCAGGAGCTTCAGATCATCCATATCCATCATCACGACGGCGTAAGACGCGCCGGCCCTCTCCAGCGCCTCCAACTCTTCATAGAACGTCGTGATGTTGGCAACCTTGGTCAGGGGGTCGAGGCGCGCCAGACGCTTGAAGCTTGTCTGGACCGCATAGTGGGCCTCGGCGAAGGCGCCGAGAACTCCAGCGGTGATCCCGTACAGCGCAAAACGAGCCGCGAACACGGTGGAGATCAGCGCACTGTTGGCCGCCTCGTCCGAGCGAGAGACATCGAACAGGGCTGCCATCGCAGCCGCTCCCAGGGACACCACAAGACCTTCCTTAAGTCCCGCGGCGATCGACGAGATCGCTACCGGGATGACGAAGAGCCACCCGGAGTCGACCTCGACAGGCGTCTCAACCAAGCTGAAGAGCGACGCCAGCGCGATGAGGATGCCGACTACGAAGAAGCGAACCGCGCGCTCTTCGAGCACGAAGCGAAGACTTTGAGTGAGGATCCGTTGCGATCGAGATCCAGCCTCAAGCTCGCCATAGGCGGCCTGCGTCATCGATCAGCCTTTCTCATGGGACGAGCAGCGTCGGTCTCAAGCGATATCGGTCCCTTCGAACTCGTGACTCAAATCAGGAGGTGATGTCCATAGGGAAAACGGCACGGATATGCGACTTCCGCACTTCGATGAAGGAGGGAGTCGCGATGGTTGCATCCCCGTCTGAAGCCAGTACCCGGCACTCGGTTACCGGAACGAACTCCCGGTGGTCGCGCATGACCGATTCCCAGGCGTCGGAGAAGCGCCCCAACTCCGGTGGGAGGTGGACATTGCCTTCGATCCGATAGCCGTCGAGGAGCATGACCACTCCGATCGAAACCACACCGATCTCGGACGCCAGTGCCGATGGAGCCGGTGCGTCATGGGTGGAACCGGCCTTCCCGTTGGATGACGCGGGGACCAGATTCTTGATCTTGCTTAGCAAGGCCGACGCGGCGAACGGTTTGCTGAGGTATTCGGCCCCCATGGACGCGGCTCGGTCGGCGATGTCGGGCTCGAGCAGTCCGGTAAGGACCACCACGGGCAGATGACGGAAGCGCCCATCGCCACGGATCTTCTCGAGGAGGCTCCAGCCGTCGGATCCGGGCAGCTTGATGTCGAGAACCGCGACGTCGGGCTGTTCCTGAACGATGTGACGCCAGGCTTCTTCGACATCGCCCGCGAAGACGCCGTCGAACCCGGCGTTCTCCAGGTGATATCGAACGATCGCGACAACTGAGGGCTGATCTTCAACGACAAGGATCTTGGGCATGGGCAGTTTTACCTCCGTTGTCCTAATCGGTCGCCCGAGGGGCCATGTTTAGCCGAGATGGGCTCTACCCCCAAAAGACCTTCTCCCCGTACCCTGGCAAGATGACCGCCCCGAGCGACCGCACCACCCTGCGACGCATCCCCGAGAAGGGTGTCTTCGAGCGCGAGGTGATCGACGCGATCCTCGACGAGGCCCTTTATTGCCACCTGGGTTTCATCTACGAGGGGGCGCCCTTCGTGATCCCAACGATCCACGCCCGACACGAGGACACCGTCTTCGTCCACGGCTCGGCCGGGAGCCGGATGCTCAAGCACCTCCGCAGGGGCTTCGAGGCGTGCCTCACGGTCACGATCCTCGACGGCCTCGTTCTGGCTCGATCGGTGTTCGAGCACTCGATGAACTACCGCTCGGTCATGGTCCTCGGTCCTGCCTATGAGGTCACCGATCGGGACGAGAAGATGGTGGCGCTCGAAGCCGTCTCCGATCACGTTGCCCCCGGGCGCTGGCGGGATGCTCGCGGCCCCACCAAAGTGGAGCTAGAAAAGACCCGAGTGATCGCGATGTCCCTCGATGAAGCCTCGGCCAAGGTCAGCACCGGTCCCCCCGAGGACAACGAGGAGGACTACGCCCTCGATGTTTGGGCGGGTGTGATCCCGGTCGAACTCGTCCCCGGCGGCCTCGTCCCCGATCCGCGACTATCCCCCGGGATCCAGCCTCCGCCCGAACTGGTCGAGTACGCCGATCCCACCGGAGACTTCCGCTCCCGGCCATCCTGAGGAACGCTTAAGGTCGGCACATGGACGTGATGCGGACGCCGGACGAACGGTTCGAGGGTCTCTCGGGTTTCCCGTTCGCTCCGAACTACATCGAGGTGACCTCGGGAAACAGCGGTTCGCTACGCATGCATTACATCGACGAAGGCTCGGGGCCGGTGGTTCTGCTCCTCCACGGCGAACCGTCGTGGAGCTACCTCTACCGAAAGATGATCCCGCCGCTCGTCGATGCAGGCCTGCGCGCGGTAGCCCCCGACCTGATCGGGTTCGGACGCTCCGACAAACCGGCGGCCCGCACCGACTACACCTTCCAGCGCCATGTCGACTGGATACGCAGCTTCGTCGAGGCGCTCGATCTCAAGGACATCACTCTTTTCGGTCAGGACTGGGGTGGGCTGATCGGTCTGCGATTGGTCGCCGAAGAGACCGACCGCTTCGCGCGCGTGGTTGCGGCCAACACATTCCTTCCAACCGGCGATCAGCCGATGCCCGAAGCGTTCCACAACTGGAGGAAGTTCGTGCAGGAGGTCGAGGCGTTCGACATCGGCCGATCGGTACAACGAGGATGCGTGGGTGAGCTTCCTCCGGAAGTAGTCAGCGCCTACAGCGCGCCATTCCCGGATGAGAGCTACAAGGAAGGTGCCCGGCAGTTCCCCACACTGGTGCCTGCGAATCCCGACGATCCGGCAACTCCCGCCAACCGAGCCGCGTGGGAGGTGCTATCGCGCTTCGAGAAACCGTTCCTCACCGCGTTCGGTGATTCGGATCCGATCACCAGGGGTGGGGACATGCTCATGCAGGCCATCATCCCCGGCGCGGCGAACCAGCCCCACAGGACACTCGAACGTTGCGGTCATTTCATCCAGGAAGACCGGGGCGAAGAGATCGCCGGGATAATCATCGACTTCGTAGAAAGGACGTCGCCGTGACCATGGACCCCGCTCAGATCGGACCCGAAGAATTCGCTCAACTCGTCAAGACCGCTCCGGATGACCAGATCGAGGAAGTCATCCACTCGGTGGGGACCGAGAAGACCCTTACCCGGATCTTCGAGGGCTTCGAAGAGCGCTTCGTTCCGGCCAAGGCCGAGGGCGTCTCCGCGGACATCCTGTTCGTGATCAAGGACGACAAGGAGGAGCACCCCTACGTCGTCTCGATCAAGGACGGGACCTGCACCACCCGCCGTGAGCAGATCTCCGATCCGAAGACCACGCTGTCGCTGAAACTGCTTCCGTTCGTGAAGCTCGTAACCGGTCAGGCCGACGGCATGAAGCTGTTCATGACCCGCAAGCTCAAGATCTCGGGCGATCTCATGTTCGCCCAACGGGTGATGACGTTCTTCGACCGCCCCAGCGCCGACTAGACCCGACTAGAGATACCAACCTCTCAAGCAGGGGCCCCGGCGGACCACGTAGTACCCAGCGTCGGGGGACGGGAATCGTGGCATCACTCCGCCATTCGGCGCAGTGAGAATAAGACGTCTGGGGTCCTGGAATGAGACTCCCGGAGGATGAATGTGCCAAGGCCCGCAAGCAAGATGAGGTCGTTCTGGAACTCAGCATCCCCTAGGGAGGAAACGTGACGTTCGAGGCGCCCCGCGTGATCGACTTCGGCTCTATCGCTCAGCACACCTTTGCCGGCGACAAAGGCAAGGACAAGTTCTGATGGCAGGGCTTTTCCTAGCCCGCCAACGGCATCCCGCCACTTCGGCGAAACGGTCGCGCTGTCTACTAGGGGAGGATGGATGAACGAGGTCTACGTACACGCTCCACGGGTCGTTTTCCGTAGCCTGAAAGAGGGAGAGGGCGGCGTCCTTCTCCACATGGGCACGGGTCAGTACCACGGCGTCAACGAGACCGGTGCATACCTGTGGGAGAAGCTCGACGGCGCCCGCACCCTCGAGAACATCGCCGCCGACGTCACCAAGGACTTCACCGACCCGCCCAAGGGTCTCGAGACCTTGATCAAGGACTTCTTCTCCGACCTCGCCGAGCGTGAGCTCGTCGTTGCGGAGACCGTCGACGCCTAGGGCATCGAGCGCGACGCTAGAACGGTGAACTCACTTGGGACCTGTTACGGCTACGACGTCCATTCCACGATGGAGTTGTCGTACCTGCGCGGGGGAAAGGGCGATCGTCTGCACGTCTCCGTGGTCGACGTCGATCACCCGGTGCCGGACGAGGAGCCGCTACTTGAGTGGCTCCCCACCGAACACCCCTTCGGCGCGGCCCTCTGGAAACTTCCCACCGGCCTCTGGCAACTATGGGTCGATGGCGTCGGTTGGTTCCGGATCGATCCCCAAGGCCTCCGCATCGAGGTCCCGGTTTCGACCGATCTAGTAAGGCTGGAAGAGCGGATCTGGGGTATCCCCACGCTGCTTTGTTTCCTGGAACGCGGCGACCTGCCGCTTCACGCGGCCGCGGTCGAGATCGACGGCAAGGCCGTCGTCCTGGCGGCACCGGGGCACGCCGGCAAGACCACCCTCGCGGGGGCCTGCGCCACCGCCGGCTTCCGGGTGTTGAGCGAGGACCTCACCTGCATCCGATTCAACGACGGGCACCCCTCGATCATCCCGGGTCCCGCGATGATCCGGTTGCGCGAAGACGTCTCCTCGCACGTGAAGGTTCCCGGCAACGTCCTCGGCACCAGCGAAGGCCGCGTCCACATCGGACTCGACACCGCTAACCGTGGCACTTGCGAACCAGTGCCGCTCGCAGCCGTCTACCTCCTCAACAAGACATCAGAGGGGATCGCCATCGAGCCGCACTCCCCCGTCGATGCCCTGTCCGATCTCTGGGGGTTGTCGTTCCGTGTGCCGACCGACGAAGACCGTACGAGGTGTTTCAACGGGGTCGTCGACCTCGTGAGTGCGGTTCCCGTTTACGACCTCTATCGTCCGCTGACCTACGGGACGCTCCCGCAGGTGGTCAGAGCACTTGAAGGCTCGGTGCTCCATGGTTGAGATCAAGGTCGCGACGTTGTCACGGTTCCAGAAGATTGCACTCGCCGCGCGCATCCAGATCCTCGGTGCGAACGACGACGCTGCGTGGTGCAGTCGCTCGTCCTTCATCGCCTCCTCGCGGCGCAGGGAGACCGCCGGTAGCTAGTGGTGATGGGTCGCTTCTACGACCGCTCCTAGCTTCTCGCTCCAGGTGTTGTGTCCGTGGATCAAGGTGTGGATCAAGTCATCGACGACCTCATGGTCTGACGTGGGATCGGCGGCCGCCGTCAACCACGCATCGACCGACTTCTGATAGTCGCCCCAGGCCCCCTTCAGGTCGTTCCAATCGACTGACTCGGCCATCATTCCTCCTTCGCGGCCCGTGGGCCGATCATCTGAACCGTCAATTATCGTTCCCTGAGCCTGCCATGCCCGGGAGTACGTCTACGAGGCCACCGAAGGAGAGCGGATCAGCAAGCCGATCGAGGACTATGCGCTCGTGGGCGATACGCACACGGCTGCCCTCATTGCGCGCGATGGCTCGGTCGATTGGCTGTGTCTGCCCCGTTTCGACTCGCCGGCGATCTTCGCGGCGCTCCTGGACACCGAGGATGCGGGGCACTGGTCGATCACCGTCGTCGATCAGGTCGGCGAGCCGACGCGCTCATACACCGAGGGCACTCTCATCCTCGAGACCACGCTCAGAGGGCCGTCAGGGGCCGTCACAGTCACGGATCTCATGCCGCTCGAACGCACTCTTGATGTCGACGACCCGACGCCGATCCGGTCCGACAACGCATTCCTTCGCCTCGTGCGCTGCGACGAAGGAACCGTAGATCTCGAGATGACGTTCTCGCCCCGATTCGGCTACGGGCGCGATGAACCGACGCTCGAGCAACGAGGCGGTGAGCTGCGGGCCGAGGTTAAGGACCTGTCGGTGAGCCTGCGAAGCGAGATCGACCTCGAGGTCGACGGCGGAACCGCTCGCGGTGCCTTCAGCCTCGCGGTCGATGAAAGAAGAGCTTTCGTCCTCCAAGTCAACGGCGACCAAGGGATCGGACGACTGCTCCCGGAAGATGTCGAACCGGCGATCGAAACGAGCACGAAGTTCTGGCGTTCATGGCTAGGTCGCTGTACCTACGGAGGGATGTGGGCGGCAGAAGTGCGGACCAGCCTCCTCACGCTCAAGGGACTCACCTACTCGCCCACGGGAGGGATCGTCGCGGCGCCGACCACTTCCCTTCCGGAAGACCTCGGAGGCGTAAGGAACTGGGACTACCGTTTCTGCTGGCTGCGCGATGCGACGTTCACGCTCGACGTCCTGTTGGAGTACGGATTCACCGGCGAGGCGGTCGAGTGGCGCAACTGGCTCCTCGGAGCCATCCGCGACAACGGGGGCAAGTTGCAGCCGCTGTTCGACGTGAGAGGCGGAACCTTGCTCCCCGAGCAGGAGATCGATTGGCTCAAGGGCTACGAGAACTCCAAACCGGTGAGGATCGGTAACGCCGCCAGCGAGCAGTTCCAGCTCGACATCTACGGCGAGATACTCGACGCGATGCACTCAGCTCGTCGTGCCGGTCTCCGGACCGCCCCCGACGAGTGGGAGATGGAGCGGAAACTCATCGGGCTGGTGCTCGAGCGGTGGATGGAACCCGATGCCGGCATCTGGGAGGTCCGTGGTCCACAGCACAACTTCGTTCACTCCAAGGTCATGGCCTGGGTTGCGCTCGATCGTGGGATCAAGGCGGTCGAGGTGTTCGGCCTCCCCGGAGATACCAAGCAGTGGCACGATGCCCGCACCGTGATCAGGAACGACATCCTTGCCAACGGCGTCGATGAAGCACGGGGGACATTCAAGAGATCGTACGAAGACGCGGGGCTCGACGCCTCGCTTCTGATGCTGCCGATGGTCGGGTTCGTTGACGCGAACGACGACACGATGCGGAACACGATCGATGCGATCGAAGCGGATCTCGTTCGAGATGGGTTCGTCATGCGGTACCTGAGTCCCGATGGACTTCCCGGCGACGAGGGGACGTTCCTGTTGTGCACCTGCTGGCTCGTCGACAACCTCGTGATGGTCGAAAGAGAAGACGATGCCCGCGTCTACCTCGATCGCGTCCTCGGGGTTACCAACGACCTCGGACTGCTCGCCGAGATGTACGACGTCCGAGCCGGACGACTCGTCGGTAACTTCCCCCAAGCCTTCTCTCACATCGCGGTGGCGGCCGCGGCGATGGCGTTCGAGAGCCACGGACAGACCCCGACGATCCACCGGGAGTCGCAATGGAAGTGATCCTCGGGCTCGGTGCGGCCATCGCCTACGGAGCCGGCGACTTCGCGGGCGGACTTGTCTCGCGCCGGACGAACGTCCTCGTCGTAGTGGGGTTGTCACAGGTCATCGGGACCTCCACGTTGATCCCATTCCTTTTCCTCGTTGGCGGCGAGCTCACTGCTTCGGCGATGGGATGGGGAGCGCTCAGCGGGATGGCCGGAGGGATCGGCGTGATCCTCTTGTACACCGGCCTGGCCCGTGGACGGATGAGCGTGGTCGCCCCGGTCACCGCGGTGCTGGCCGCGATCGTTCCCGTCGGGTTCGGCTTGTTCGGGGGCGAGAGGCCGACGATCTTGGCGCTCGCCGGGGTAGTCGTCGCGCTCGGCGCAGTCGGCCTCGTGTCAGCGGCTCCCGATCCCGGAGCGCCCGGGGGCGGCGCAGGTACCGACGATCCGACCGCTCGGAAGGAACGCTCCGGGATCATCGAGGCCCTCGGAGCAGGCGTTGGCTTCGGATTCTTCTTCGTGCTCCTGGCCGAAGCCGGATCCGATTCAGGGCTCTATCCGATCCTGTTCGCTCGGGTCGGCTCCCTTGCCCTCGTGGGGACGATCATCCTGTTCACACGTCCGGCCGTCACAGGACTGCGCGAGTCGCGCGCCGGCATCATCGTCGCCGGGGTCCTCGATGTGGCCGCCAACGTGCTCTATCTGCTGGCAACGCGTCAGGGGCTCCTCTCGCTCGTAGCGGTGCTGACCTCTATGTATCCCGCCACCACCGTCCTTCTGGCTCGAACCGTGCTCCACGAGCGCTTCGCCCGGGCCCAGACCGTGGGCTTGATCCTCGCCGCGGCCGCCGTGGCCCTCATCGCCACCGGCTGACAACGTTTCGGGGTCCTCGTGCGTCTGTGGAATCTAGTCTTCCAGGAGCCGGTCGAGACGGGATCGCGCCGCGTCGAGCGACTTGGCGCGACGACGCCATCCCTTCCACGGATCGTTCTCCGCGCGTTTGAGCGCGTCTTTGAATGAGTACTTGCGTGGATGGAAGCCTCTCGCGCCGACCTCTTTCCAATCGAGGGGGACCGCGACCGGAGCGCCCGGGAGGGGACGTACGGAGTACGGAGCGACGACGGTTGCGGCCGGAGCGTTGCGCATCCAGTCGAGAAACAGGCGGCCCTTGCGTTTGTCCTTGCGTCCCTCGATCGTCAGTTCCTCGGGATGCCTGCGTGCGAGCAGCTCCATCACGTCGCGAGCGAACGGCCTCGTCTCGTCGTAGGTGGTCCCTTTGACTGGAACCGTCAGATGCAGGCCGCTTGACCCACTCGTCTTGACGAACGGTACGAATCCGAGGTCCTCGAGCAACTCCCGGGTGAGCTTCGCCGCGTGCCTTACCTCCGAGAAATCGTCCGACGACGGGTCGAGATCGAAGACGATCTGATCGGGCGCGTTGAGATCGTCGACTGTGTTCAACGACATGTGCACGGTGATGGTCCCCTGGGTCGCGAGGTACGGGAGAACCGGTCCCGCGCCGACCACGTGATCGACCGTTCCTCCACCGCGTTTGCCGACTGTCTGGCGCTCGATCCAGTCGGGAAAGTGCTTCGACGCGTCTTTCTGGAAGAACATCTTTCCGGAGATCCCGTCGGGGAAGCGCTCCATCGTCAAAAGGCGATCGGCAACGTACGAGCCCATGGCCGGCGCGATATCTCGGTAGTACTCGAACAGATCGGTCTTGGTGAAGCCCTCCTTGGGCCACAGAACCTTGTCGGGGTTCGACAGGCCGATCGATCTGCGACCGACCTTCATCATGACCTTCTTGCTCGCCATCAGGTCCTCCGGTTCAGGTTCTCATCACCTGCGCGATGTCCGCTCGGTCGATGCTTCTTTGTACCCGCCAAGCCGAGACTGCGGAGGCGCCGCAAGTGACCACCACCGTTGCCGCGATCGTCATCATAGGGATGACGAGTAGCGGATCCGGAGGAAGGGTGGGCCGCAGATCCAGTTGCACGTGCATCAGAGCCGCGACCGGCAGGCCCGCCGCCGCAGCGACTCCGAGCGAGATTAGCGCCGCGCCGAGGATCTCGGCGAGCGAAGTCATGAACTCCGCCCCGCGTGAGAACCCCATCCTCCGCGTGATCGCGCTCGCGATGACTGTGTCCCGATGGCGCGCCTGGAGATAGAGGAACAAACCCAGCATCGCGATCAGACCGGCCGCGGCTCCGAGGGCGCCAAGAACACCCAGGGTCCACAACAGCGACTGCAAACCCGGTGTGTCCAACACCACGGCGGTGTCGACCGTGCGCAAGAAACTGATGTCATTCTCGATCAACGTCGGGAGGATCGTCTCTGGATCTCCCGAGGCCCATAATTCTTGATCGGGCGGCGAGATCGACGATCCGATCGTCTCGAGGATCTCGTGGAAGTTGTCGATCGTCACCACGACCGCATTCTCGTCGCCGGCTATCCCCGGGAAAGAGTCGAGGGTCTCCACTACCTGAAGGGGCACCTGCTCGCCGCCTCCGTTGAGTGGTCCCGACAGCCGCTCACCGACCGAGGCCGCGGGGGCTGAGTCTCCTTCGGCGGTCAGCTCCTCGAGCAGCTCGGCCAACGAGATATCGGCGAACGTCGTATCCCAATAGGCCGCCTCCTCGAACGTCGTGGGGTCGATCCCGACCAGGGTCACTTGCTGGAACCCATCCCCCGCCGAGATGCCATCGGCTTGTGACACCAGCGTGGTTGGGAACGGCAGACCCTGCGGCTGCTCGGCGGACGATGTCACCGCAGCGAAATCACTTCCCACGAAAAGCCTCGCCTTGGCTTCCGTCGACGCCTTAACTGAGGAACCGACGGTTATCCCGTACAACATCACTCCGAGAGCACACGCCCCCGCGGTGACGAGAACCTGCGTCATCCCGGGGGCCCCTGCGAGTCTGCGAGAGGCTAGGTAAAGAGAAGGCGTCCCATCCCGGAGCAAGCGCCCGACGCGCGGCATCAGGAGGCGCAGGCCCATCGCGCCGACCACCGACACGCAGAGGATCAACCCGATCGGCAGAGCCATCGTCATCGGATCGCGCAAACCGGCACCTTCGGAAGCTTCGAGATGATTCCGCAATGCGATCATCGCGGCCACCCCGAAGATGGCGAAGGCGATGGCTACCCCCAGGGCTCGGTGCTCCGTGGTCACGTCCCCTTCTTCGGCGATCTCCTTCTCGGCCCGTCGAACCGCGAAGGCAGCGCCAACCGCCATCGTGGCGAGCCCGACCAGGGCCATGATCGTTACCCGTGTCAGCTCCGACGTCGCGGCCGATGTCGAAAGGTCGCCCGCAGGACCGAGGAGTCGGACAAGGGTGAATCCGACATAGACGCCTGCGGCCGTTCCGATCGCCGCTGGCATGGCTCCCTCCAAGCCGTATCGCAGGCCCTGCGCCAACGGACCGATCCCCCGCGCGGATAGAGACCGGGCCTCGACGACCCGGCGCCTGACGAGATAGAAGCCTGCCGCCGCCATGACGCCCAGTGCGACCAGGCCCCCGGCCACGGCAAGGAGATCAACAACCGGAGTGACCGAATCGATCCTCTCGGCGGCGGCCGAGCGCACGAGGGGCAGAAGGCTTCCAACGTCAAAGGTGTAGTTGTCGATGGGGAGTTCTCCTCGCTGCACCCTGACCCTCGTAGCCCGCGCCGCCTCGTCGAGGCGGTCCACGAGCGAGTTCACCTCAGCCATGGTGGGCTCGGGCAACTCGATCGGAGCTTCCCACCGGATATCGGGAAAGTCGCCGAGGCGTGCGGTGAGCTCGTAATACTCGTCGCTGGTGACGATCGCGAAGCTAGCCGGAAAGGTCTCGTCAGAGGTTCCTCGATAGATCAGCTCCCCGAATCCCTGCCAGAACGGGCGCGGTTCGTCGAGCGGCAGGAACCGGTAGATGCCGGCCACCCGGATCTCCCTTTCCCGCGTCGGTCCCGAGATCTCGATGAGGTCACCCGGTTCCGCCCCGATCTGTTCGGCGGTGACGTCGGCGAGCCAAACTCCGTCGTTCGGATTGTCCGCCTCGGCGAGCTTCACCACGTTGTCGAGTGCGCCTTCGCGCTTGATCAGCCTGATTTCCTTCTGGACATCTCCGGCCGAAACCCGGCTGATAGCGCTGACAAGTGAGGTGGATACGCGGCCAAGCTGAGGGATGCCCTCGATCTCCTCGGTTATCGCGGCGCGCACCTCCTCCTCGATCGCCCTCATCCTTCGAGCGTCACGCAGGGGATCCTCGGGCCCCCCGCCCAGGCGGAAGCCCGTCGAGTAGCTAGCCCGGAGGCCGGCTCCCCACTTAGAGACGTCGCTTATCTCGGTACGCAGAGACGAGGTTTCACTCGACTGCAGGAATGCCGGACCGGACGATGTCGCGATCGCGAGGATCGCCGCGCTGAGAACCGTGATCCCGAGGATCTGTGGGAACCGGCGAAGGAGCAGTGGAGCTCTCACCCACAGGATCGCTGCGCGGCCGGCGCGCTTCCGTCGGGTCCTCTCCTTCGGTGAAGTCACACCCGCTCCCCGACGATCCGGCCGTCTTCCATCTCGATGATGCGGTCGAGATGCTCCATGACGCGCTCGGCTATGGGTCGCGACGAGACAGGAAGCCCCACTCGAGACCGCGGCGCGGAACGCGGCGAAGACGATCTCCTCGCGTTGCGCGTCCTGGTGTCCGGTCGGCTCATCGGCGATCACAAG
Organism: uncultured Actinomycetes bacterium; assembly: GCA_963826105.1. Lineage (GTDB taxonomy): Bacteria > Actinomycetota > CADDZG01 > CADDZG01 > WHSQ01 > WHTI01. The sequence continues at coordinate 107,479 of CAWGWA010000011.1, forward strand.
ACGAGGAGACATCACGAAAGCTCGAGCTAGGGCCGTCCGTTGCTGTTCACCCATCGACACCTGGCGCGGCCGGCGACCCACGAGGTGGCCTAGCTCGAGCAGATCGACGACCTCATCCACCCGAGCGGCACGCTGCCGGGACCTCTGCCCGGTAAGCATCAGTGGGAGGCCGATGTTGTCGGCCAGACTGAGCTCATCCAGCAGGCCGAGCCTTTGCGGGACAACGGCGATCTGGTCCCACAACAACCGGCCCATCACCGGCCTCGAACCCATCCACGACACCTCACCGTGATCCGCGTGCTCCCAGCCGCACAGGACGTTGATCAGGGTCGTCTTGCCCGAGCCCGACGGCCCCACTACGCCAACGAGCTCGCCCGGGCCGATCGAAAAGCTGACCTCCCTTAGGGCGTGGACGGTTTCGGGTCCACGGTGGTAGGCCTTGCTGATGTCGGAGAGCTCGGCGAGGGCCTGAGGCGAGGTCATTCCACTCTCCTGCCGGACTCGAGACGGATCGTGACCCCTGCCCGTTCCGCAACTACCGGATCGTGAGTCGCGAACACGACCGCGGTGCCACGCTCCGCGATCCGCTCCACCACCTCCAACAACGCCGCCGCCGAAGCGTGATCGAGTTCAGCGGTGGGCTCGTCCGCGACCAGCAGTGGAGGCGCGCCAAGGGCGGCCTGGGCGAACGCGAGTCGTTGTTGCTCGCCTCCGGAAAGTTCGTCCGGGTGATGACCTCGGAGGTGCGCGATCCCTAGTAGGTCGAGCAGATGGATGATCTCGCGGGTGCCGACGCCGCCTCTCATCTGAGCCGCAAGGGTCATGTGTTCGCGGAGGCTTAGATAAGAGATGAGGTTCTCAGACGGTCGCTGGAACACGTAGCCGACCAGTCGCCTGCGGGCTCGTCGTCGAGCCCCCTTCCTCAGGTCCGAGATATTCAACCCTCCGACCTCGACCTCGCCGTACGACGGACGATCGAGCCCCGAGAGGATGCGCAATAGGGATGACTTTCCAGAACCTGAGGGACCCACGAGAGCAGTCATGACACCGGTATGGAACTCGGCGTCCACGTGATCCAGAGCCTGGACATAGCTGTCCGCGGCTTGATAGACCCTACTGACCCCGCGGCAGATACCGGCGGGCGCGTCGCTCAACCGACCCCCTGGTTGCTCCCCCAGCAAACCCATCGGAACCCTACAGCGAGGAGGGCCGCTCTTGTGGGAGGCCGTCCTGAGGAACGAGGTCGTCACAGGGATCGCATTCGAGCTGCAGTGTGGCGTGATCGATACCGAATCGCTCGCGCAACATCGCTTCGATCCGAGCCCCATCGGCCTGTGCATCCCGCAATGAACGACCACCCGATACCCGGACGTGCGCGGAGAGGGCGGGAGTGTCGGAAGCCAGGCTCCACAGATGGAGGTGGTGAACCCCCTCGACCCCCTCGACCGCCGCTATTGCGGCCTCGACCTCTGCCGTGTCGAGATGGCGAGGCGTTGCCTCCATCAGAACGTGGGTCGTGTCCTTTAAGAGGTGGATCGCCGAATACACGACGAGCAGACCGATGCCGATCGAAGCCGCGGGGTCGACCCACCCCGCGTCCCAGACCACGATCGCGATGCCTGCCGCCAGGGCCCCTACCGAACCGATCGCGTCCATCACCATGTGGAGGAACGCGGCGCGCAAATTGAGACTGTGGCCCCGGTTGCGGTGGAGGAACACCGCGCTGCAGATGTTGATGAGCAGCCCGAGCGTTGCCACGGCCGCGATCCCCGCACCCTCCACCTGGACCGGGTCTCCGAACCTTTTGGTCGCCTCGTAAAGTATCCATCCCGACGTAGCTAGCAGGACGACTCCATTCAGCTGGGCTCCCAGGACCTCGGCTCGCTGCATCCCGTAGGTATGCCGGATCGACGACGGTCTACTGAGCAACCCGTGGGCCACCAGTGCGATCGCCAGGCCACCCACGTCGGAGAGCATGTGGGCCGCATCGGCCAGCAAAGCGAGCGAACCGAAGACCAGGCCCCCGGCTACCTCGACGCCGAGGAAGAGGCCGTTCGCCACGAGAGCGATCCGGAGTGCTCGGCTCTGCGCGGTTCGATCGTGGGGACCCGTCATCTGAGTATTTTCCTCGAAGGTGGTTGTCCTTACCAGGATGAACCCCCACCATACGGGGCGACTCAACCCTGACCTATCGCCGTGGAGGACTCGTGAAGATCAGCCGCAGATCGTTGCTCGGAGGGGCAGGTGCGTCCCTCGCCGGTCTGGCAGCAAGCGGCCACCTATCGAGAGCGCTGGCCGAACACTCCAGAGACGCTCCTTCGGTGTTCACGCCCGAACCCACCCGCGTCAAAGTGGACGACGGAGACACGGTGGAGCTCTTCGCCAGCCGGATCGGCAGGGCACGTGTTGGTTACGGACTCGAGCCTGGAGCACCAACAATCCCGGGGCCGACGATCGAGATGGACGAGGGCAGCACGATCTTGGTCACGCTGACGAACGAGAACTCCTCTTCGGTCAGTTTCCACCCGCACGGCGTCGACTACTCGGTCGACTCCGACGGAACCGGCTTCAACCTCAGTGCGGTGAAGCCGGGCGCGTCGCACACCTACGAGCTTCGTAGTCACGCTCCGTCCGTGCGCCCCGATGGAACCGTCGATCCTGGCTCGGCCGGCTACTGGCACTACCACGATCACGTCATGGGAACGCCGCACGGCACCGGCGGCATCGCGGCCGGGTTGTACGGAGCCTTGATCGTTCGACGCGCCGGCGACCCGCTTCCCGAGAACGACCCGATCGTGCTGGTCATGCAGGGCAACGCATTCAACCTGAAGAAGGCACCGAAGACCCCGATGCCTACAAGGAAACTCGGCGAGAGAGTCGAGTTCGTCGTCATCACCCACGGCGAGCTGTTCCACACCTTCCACATCCACGGCCATCGGTGGGTCGATACGCGTACCGGTGTGGCATCGAGCATCGATGACTCAGCGCGACTGATCGACACGAAAACCGTGGGTCCCGCCGACTCCTTCGGGTTCCAGGTCATCGCCGGCGAGGGCGTCGGTGAGGGGGCCTGGATGTACCACTGCCACGTCCAGGCGCACTCCGATATGGGGATGTCCGGTCTCTTCGTGGTCGGCGACGCCAACGGGAACATCTCGCCCGCCACCGAGGCGGCGATCGCCCGCTGGAAGAAGTCGGAGCAGACCCACCAGCACTAGCGTTAATGCGAGGTAGGCACGCCCTTGCAGAACTGCTTGCCGTCGACGGTCTTCTCGGGCCGTGGTTCAAGGATCAACGGCTCGCGCGGGTTCCTGATCGAAATCGAACAGATCCAGCATGTCGTTGGCGTCGCGATCGCGATGGGTGAGCGGCTCGATGTCGAACAAGGATTCCTGCAGAGCTAGGAAAGACGAGAACTCGAACGTCGTGTCGCTGATGTGGCCGCTCTTCGCCCAGGGCGAGATGACTATGAGTGGAACCCGGGGGCCGAAACCAAGATCGTCGACTTGTGGCGGCGGCGTGTGATCGTAGATCCCTCCGAAGTCGTCCCACGTGATGAAGATCGCGGTGCGCTCCCAGTCGGGCCCTTGCATCACTGCGCTGACCTGTTCGATCGTCCAGTTCTCGCCCACGCACAGGCTGCGTCCCGGGTGCGGGTGGTCGTTCCACTTTGCCGGGGGCAGCACGTACGACACCTGCGGCAACGATCCCGCCGCCGCGTCCTCGAGGAAGCGAGCGGGGTCGATCACGTGCTCCCAGCGTTCGGTGTTGCGGATCTCGTCCACCGCCAGGAGTGGGTTGTGGAACTGCTCGGGCTTCCCGTAGTAGTTCCACGAGACACCGGCCTTCTCCAACTCGGGAAAGATCGTCCGCACGTCGATACACGCACTGATCTCTCGGAACAACGCACGGATCCTGGCGATCTTGAGGGTTCGCTCCCATTCCATGAGCTTCGGATGGTGAGCGAGCCGGTTGAAGCGTTCGCGCTTGTCCTCGCAGTAGAGGCCCTGGCCGTCCTCGGGAGTGAGTTTGTTTGACACCACACGGCTCAGCGCTGGCGGCGACGGTGTACATGTGCTCGGGGATCGTCGGCCCGTACATCGACGAGAACATCCGCTCCCCCAGGACGTACTCCTCGGCGTAAGCCCAGTAGGCCGGGATATCCACCTCTCGGTACTGCGTATAACCGTCGAGGAATCGGCCCCCGGGGATGCGGTCGAACCCATTCATCTCGCCGCCGTTGATCACCACGAGGCCGGAGATGAAGTCGTGACCGATGTCGTGCTCGTAGACATCCGGCGCTCGGGCCAGAGGGATCTCGGTGCCGTCCGAGAGTCGGCCGGTCGTGGCACCGTCCGCTCCGGGGAAGCGCCCGAAGAGATTGTCGAAGGTGCGGTTCTCCTTGACGATGAAGACGACCTTCTCGATCGGCACCCCGGTAGGGATCAACCCCTCGTCTGACGGCGGACCACCGGACTCGTTCGGCCTTACCTCACCGGACGCGGCAGGCGTCGGGGGCTCGGATGACCCGGTGCATGCCCCGGCCATCATCACGATCGTTAGGCCAGCAAGGAGGCGGCGCATCCCGGGAACGATAGCCGCAGCGAGAGATCGACCTCGTTCCGGTGCCGCCTTCCACCTGATGAACTGAGACCGGGGGGGGGGCGGCTAACCTGCTCCGATGTCTGAGTCCTTCTTCGTTCCCGACGGAACCGACGTCTTCATCCCTACCGACCACACGATCGGCCCGTGGGACGCACGTTCGCAACATGGCGGGCCCCCGGCGGCGCTGCTGGGCCGGGCGATGGAATCCGCCCCCGGAGGGGAGGACAAACGCGTTGCCCGGGTGACCTTCGATCTCCTTCGACCGGTCCCCGTCGATCCTCTGACCGTTGGCTGCGAGGTGACCCGGCCGGGACGCCGCGCCGATCTTGTCGAAGCGTCGCTCCACGCCGGCGACAAGGTCGTCATGCGCGCAGCAGCGTGGCGAATCCGGACGACTTCTCTGGACCTCCCCGAGCCGACCCCCGATCCCGTCACCGGGCCGGACGACGCGGCAACGTTGGAGCCATTCGGTAGCCCGGCGACGCACACCGACGATTATTACCTCGCCGCTATGGACATCAGGTTCGTCGAGGGAGCGTTCCTGACCGGGGGCCCGGCTACCGCCTGGTTCCGGGCGCGCTATCCGCTGGTCGCCGGCGAAGACAACTCACCGCTTACGGTCGTCCTGATCGCCATCGACAGTGCCAGCGGGATCTCCGCCGAACTGGATCCGAGGGAGTGGCTGTTCATCAATCCCGACCTCGATGTCCACCTCGCCCGCTATCCGACCGACGAGTGGACCCGCATCGACGCCCGGAGTCAGATCGAGCCCTCCGGGATCGGCATGGCCGGCGCAACGATCCGAGACCGCACCGGCGTCATCGGTCGGAGCTCCCAAAGCCTCCTGATCGCCCGCCGCTAGGCCTTCTCATCCGCCCAGATCTCGTCGAACGCGTACTGATCTTCGGGGAGAACGCGACATTCGACGATCTTGCCGCCGGCGAACCGGTAGAGACCATGAGCGCGCCACTCGTGGGACCGGCCGCCGCGCTCCGCATGGCCCGTTGCGATCACCAGAGCCCATTCGTCACCGACCAGGATGTCGTCCACCACAATCTCGAATGACCCTTTGGCGAGGTCCTGTCGGCGACGCGTAAGCCATGACTTCTTCACGGCCTCGATAGGTACCGGCGATGGCACTTCTCCCAGGGACGTGCCACTCGATGTCGTCGTGGAAGACCTCATCGAGGGCGCCCCAGTCCCTGGTCGCCCGAGCCTCATACTCGCGCCTGAGGAGTTCCTCATTGGGGTGCATGGCTCGGTTCTATCCGACCTCGAGGAATCCCTCCAGCGCGCGGGCTTCCCATCCTGCTCAGTCGTTCTATAGCCGACTGAGCTGGAAAGGAAGGCGTTAGGGCTTCGGTTCGAAGGCGGTTTTCGCTTGGCCCGTGACGTTGGCCAGGAGGTTGGCGAACTCCATCGGGATCACCAGCTTGGTCGAGTCGCTTGCGCCCAGTTCCTTGAGAGCTTCGAGGTACTGGAGGCTCATCGTGTTCGCCTCGAGACCCTGGGCAACCTCCGAGATCTGCTTCAAGGCCAGAGCGAACCCCTCCGCCCGTAGAACGGCGGCCTGACGCGCTCCCTCAGCCTCGAGGATCGAAGCCGCCTTGGAGCCCTCGGCCACGGTGATCGATGCCTGCTTGGAACCATCGGCTTCGGTAACAACGGCACGCCGGGTCCGCTCCGCCGACATCTGGCGCGTCATCGCGTCCTGAACCGCAGGAGGTGGAACGATCTCGCGGATCTCGACGTTGGTGACCTTCACACCCCAGCGCTCGGTGACCTCATCGAGCTTCGTTCTGAGGACCTCGTTCATCAGCTCGCGCTTCGCAAGGACATCGTCAAGGCTCATGTCGCCCACTACCGATCGCAGGGTGGTCGCCGCAATCGTCTGAGCGGCCCCGGCGAAGTTCCCGACCTCAACGACCGACATGACGCCGTCGACAACTTTGTAGAAGACGATGAAGTCGATCGAGATAGTCGCGTTGTCTTCCGTGATCGCGCTTTGGTGGGGGATGTCGAGATAGAGCTCTCTGAGATCGACCCATACAGCGCGGTCGATCAGAGGGATGAGGATGACGAGGCCGGGACCCTTGATCCCAAGTACGCGGCCGAGTCGGAAGACGACGAGGCGCTGATACTCCCGGACGATCTTGAGGATCGACATCGGGATAATCACAACGAAGAAAAGAACCAGGATCCCGAGACCGATCAGTACTTCATTACTCACTTATCCCCCTCATCTCTTCTGCGATTACGCCGAGGCGAATCGCTCTGTTCTGCGATTACGCCGAGGCGAATCGCTCTGTCCTGCGATTACGCCGAGGCGAATCGCTAGGTGCCCTCGCCTGTTGTCGACAACGATCCGGTTTCAGTTACTTCCGATCCACGCGGTGCAACCAGGAGATACAAGCCCTCGGCGGCGGTCACCACGATCCTCTCCCCCTCCGCAAGTGGATCCCCGGTCACCGAGCGTGCGCTCCACTCCTCTCCTGCGACCTGGACGACGCCCAGCGGATCGATCGCCTTCTTGACCACGCCCTTCTGTCCGGTGACCCGATCCTGAGCCATCTTGGACGGGACGTTACGCTGCCGCAACGCGGTCGGGATGACGAGCGCGAAGAACAACGCGCTGACCCCAGCAACCGGGATGATCGCGGCCCACGAAACGCTCGCACCTGGTGTCGCGGGATCGAACAAGAGCAGGCCCCCGGCGATGAGTGCGATCACTCCACCGGCGGCGGGCAGACCGGTGCCCGGTGTATTGAGCTCGATGATGAAGAAAACGACCGAGACCAGCAGCAGCGCGATGCCCGCACCTTGCACCGGGAGCATCCCGAATCCGGCCAGCGCCGCTATCAGACAGAGCACGCCTGCGATGCCTGGGACCGTGACCCCTGGATTGGTGATCTCGACGAACAGAAGGATCAGTCCGGCCCAGAACAAGATAAACGACAGGTTGGAAGTGAACAGGCTGTGCAGGAACCTCGAGGCGAGGCCCATATCCCGCTCGAGTGATCGAGGCGTCCGCCGAGGCAATAGTGACTTCCCCACTCGGCGTCTCGACAGTCGTGCCGTCGACCTCGTCCAGAAGACTCGCCTTGTTCGGCGCGATCAGATCGATCACTCCCAGCTCGAGAGCCTCCTCGGCCGAAACGCTCTCCGCTCGGCGCACCGCGCCCTCGACCCAATCCGGATTGCGATCCCGCTGCTCGGCCAAGCCCCTGATGTACGCGACCGCGTCGTTCACCACCTTCTCGCGCTCGATCACGCCCGAGACACCGACCGGGTGCGCCGCACCTACGTTCGTTCCCGGCGCCATGGCTGCGACGTGACAAGCGGTAAGGATGAACGTACCGGCCGAGGCCGCGCGCGCTCCTTGCGGCGAGACATAGCAGATGACGGGCTGCTCGGAGTTGAGGATCGACTGGATGATGTCCCGCATCGACGAATCGAGGCCTCCTGGAGTATCGATATTTATCAGGATCGCGGCTCCTTCGGCGTTGGCCGCCTCGATGCCCGAGGTCACGTACGAAGCGATCAGCGGGTCGACGACGCCATCGAGATTAAGTTCGATCATCGGGGGCCCATGCTCGGACGCGAGTGCCGGTCCCGAGAAGGCACCGAGGGCAAGGAGCAACACGAGAGACGCACGAAGCTTCACCGCCCCATCATGCACCCCCACGAACCCCTATTCCACAGGCTGGACCCTTAACGTAGGCTTCGTCTCGTGAAACCTTGGGGGGCTCGATCCGTAACTCGACGCGCACACGGTCGCGTGCCGACCGCGACCGCTCTGGTGTTGTTGGCGGCCATCTTGGGAGCATCTCTGGCCTCTGCTGCACCGAGACCCATCGATGAGCGCGGCCGGATACCTATCAAGGACATCCCCGACTGTCCCAAGATCGAGGATGCGAAATGCGGCTTCGTCACCGTGCTCGTCGATCCCAGCGACCCGCTCCTCGGGACTATGGAGATCGGCTACGAGCTTCATCCCCGAACGGACCGATCGAAGCCATCGCTCGGCACGATCGTGGCCGTGGAGGGCGGACCCGGCTACTCGACGACCGCCAGCCGTAGCTATTTCAAGGACATGCTCGGACCGCTGCTGAAACGTAAGCGCCTGCTACTAGTGGACAACCGAGGGACCGGGCGCTCCGGTGCCATCCTCTGCCAGCCCCTGCAGTCCTACGAGGGCGACTACGTCAAGGCGGTCGGCAAGTGCGGCCGCCAACTGGGCGAGGCTTCGGATATCTACGGCTCGGCATTGGCTGCCGACGACCTCGCCGCGGTTCTGGATGAACTCGAGATCGACGAGGTCGACCTCTACGGCGACTCCTACGGAACCTTTTTCTCGCAGGCCTTCGCTGTCGCGCACCCCGATCGCCTACGGTCACTGGTTCTCGATGGCGCGTACTTCATCGGTGGAGTCGACCCCTTCTACATCGATACGAACAGGGCGATGGTGGATGCATTCCGATACATCTGCGAGAGGAGCCCCGTCTGCGTCGGGCGCAGTGAGACCACTAACGACACGATCATCCAGATGACCGAACTGCTCCGCAAGAAGCCCATCACGGGACGCGCGCCAAACGCCGACGGCGAGATGGAAGAGGTCACGTTCGATGTCGGTGCGTTGATCTACCTGACGACGGCCGCAGCAACGTCGCCAACCCTGTACCGCGAACTCGACGCCGCTATGAGGGCAGCGTTGCGCGCTCAGCCGTACAACCGACCTCTACTTCGCCTTGCACGCGAGACCTTCTACGTCGGAGGAGCGGGGCAGGTTAGGGAGTACTCAGAAGGTCTCTACGTCGCGGTCGCGTGTAACGACTATCCCCTCCCGTTCGATCGGATGTCACCAGTGGCGGAGCGTCCCGCGCAGTACAAGGCGTCCCGTGACCAACTGCGCAACGATGCTCCCTACTCGTTCGCACCGTTCACGATCCACGAGTGGGTGACGGCGCCGGTCGAGTACTTCGACACCTGTCTGAAATGGCCGGTGCCGAGCAACTACGTCCCGCCGATCCCAGACGGTGCCACCTACCCGGATGTTCCCACCCTCGTGCTGAACGGCGACCTCGATTCCTTGACCTCGCCGGAGGGAGGCATCGCAACCGCCAACGCGTTCCCGAATTCCACCTACGTCGAGGTCGCTAACGCGACTCACGTAACCGCGATCGGTGACTTCGATAGGTGCGCGTCGCTGATCGTGCGGCGATTCATGCGCAACCTCGATGCCGGCGACACGAGCTGCGCTTCCAAGTACAACGAGATCAGGCTCGTCGAACGTTTCGGCAAGAAGGCAGGGTCGCTCGAGTGGGGCACCCCCAAGCAAACGACTGCCCGGGTCGCTGCAGCCACCGTCGCCGATGTGATCGCTCGATGGTGGAGCATGGGCGGGTTCAAGGGCGTCGGTCTCCGAGGCGGAACGTTCCAGACCGCCGGGAACGATCATGTCTCCTTCGATCTCGACGCGGTGCGGTGGGTAGATGACGTCGCGGTCTCCGGGTCGGTGACCTGGAACCGAACGACCGGAGCGATCGACGCGGCGGTCAAGATCACCGGCAAAGGAGCCGTTGCCGGAACCCTCGCCCTGAGTTGGAATGACTGGCACCAGATCGCGCTGGCCACCGCCGGCGGCACCCTCGGCGGCGATCCGTTCGGCGCGAATTTCCCCGCCCCCTAGAAACCGGTGGCGCGCGCCACAGCTTGAACGCTCGACCCTCTCTACCTTCGGTTCATGGATACCGATAGGGACGACCTCATCGCGAAACTGAACGCCGTCAAACCAAAGCTCGAACAGATCCTTCGCAGTCAGGGAGCGCACGAACCGGACTGGGAACCGCTCGAGAAGGCGCTCCCGTTCGAATCGTGCGGTGGCTTCATGTTCATGGGTTACTCGGGAGTCATCCGGATGTACAAACACGGCCTCACACGCAGATACTTGAATCTGGACCCCGAAGGGAACTCATACCGTTACGACTGGAAGGACCATCGCTACATCCCCCAATCCCTCAGCGACGCGCTCGATGTCGCCTTCGAAGGGATCGAAGCGATGGGCTACACGCGCGAGACGCCGTACACGGATGACGTGCGAGCGGAACGAGTCAAGGCGCTTGCCGACGCGGGGTGGACGACCGTGACGGTGAGCCCCGAAGTGGACGAATCCTAGAGCTCTGCCAATGCCGGCTTGAGCTTCGGTCCGGGGCAACAGTCCCGGGCACAGATGTCATGGCTCGGAGGAAGTATCCCGACACACGCTCGCTCCGGACGATCGCTCATACGTTCGCGGATCAAGCCCAACGATCATCTCGATGTACGCGGGGTGGATACCGACCGTTTCGGAGCGGACCATGTTCAGCCCCACGCTTACTGCGGTTCTTGCCGCCTCGACGTCCAGGTCGAACAGGATCTCGATGTGATCGGACACGAATCCGACTGGGACCACTACGACATCGGAGACCCCGTCGGCCGACAACTTCTCGAGATGCTCCGAGATATCCGGCTCGAGCCATGGGATGCGAGGGGAGCCTGATCGAGACTGGAAAACCAACTCCCACGCGTGTCCGCCGGTGGCTTCATCCACTAGCCTGCTGGTCTCGCGGAGCTGGGCGACGTAACTCGAAGTAGCTGCCATCGATGCGGGGATCGAGTGTGCAGCGAAAGCAAGATGGGCATCAGCACGCCGTTCAGCCGGGATCTCCATGAGAGCCACGGTTACCTTCTCGGCGAGGGGTTCGACGAAGCCCGGGTGATTGAAGAAGACCCGCAGTTTGTCGATCGCCGGAGCACCTGTAACCGCAGCGCTCGCCGCCGACAAGTCTTCGCGGTACTGCCGGCAGCCGGAGTAGGACGAGAATGCTGACGACACAAAACAGATAGCGCGCCCGACCCCGTCGTTTGCCATCCGCTGCAGCGCATCGGTCACGTACGGCTTCCAATTGCGGTTCCCCCAATAGACCGGCAGATCGAGGTCCGCAGCAGCGAGGGCCTCTTCCAGGGCCCCGATGACCGCACGGTTCTGGGCATTGATCGGGCTGACCCCACCGAAGGCCAGGTAGTGCTCGGCGACCTGGGCGAGGCGTTCCTCGGAGATCCCCCGGCCCCGGGTCACGTTCTCGAGGAAAGGCATCACATCCCCGGGGCCCTCGGGGCCGCCGAAGGAGAGGTAGAGAACGGCGTCGTAGGACCTCGCCGGGTCATCGAACGCCCCGTGGGGACTGCGTAGTCATGAGGGAAGCATAAGAGCGCCTGGGGACGCCCGATCCGAGCCTGGACCAGGGTTCAAGGAGGGGGCCCAAAGTGCCGAATCGTAACGAATACCCACCTGGGCCCCCCGCCCTCGAGATGGAGGACCGGAACTGAAGACCGCACCAGCAGTTGCCTCCACGGCACCGGCACGGGTCGTCGCCTGGATCCGACGCGTCGCGCCCGAGGGCAACTACCTGACCGAAACGAGCTGGCGCAGCCGTCATGCCGTGATCGTTGGGATCCTCTGGGTCCACGTGATGGTCCTTCCCCTTTTCGGGGCCGCCAATGGACGAGGTCTCCTGCATTCCACGCTCGAAAGCATCGTCGTAGCAGCGTTCGCTGTCGGAGCGAGCATGAGAAGTGTCTCCAACTCCGGGCGGTCGGTGCTCGCCACGCTCGGGTTGACCACGTCGTCGGCACTCTTGACTCACTTCTCCGGGGGCCTCATCGAGATGCACTTCCACTTCTTCGTGGTAGTCGCGATCGTCACGCTCTACCAATCGTGGCTCCCCTTCGTCTGCGCGATCGGATTCGTCCTCATCCATCACGGAGTCGCAGGGGCCATCGAACCTGGCGGCGTCTACAACCACCCCGACGCGATCCTCCATCCTTGGAAGTGGGCATCCATCCACGCACTGTTCATCGCCGGAGAGAGCCTCGCCTGCGTCGCAGCATGGCGCCTGAACGAAGACGCACTGGACCGCGAGAGGTCGGCCCGAGGTGCGCTCGAGAAGGCCAACAACGATCTTGCCGAAGCCCAGGAGATAGCGCGCATCGGCAGCTGGGAATGGGATCTCGAAGCGGGCTCCGTTTGGTGGTCGGAAGAGCTGCATCGGATCTTCGGAATACCACCCGACTCGTCGACCGGGGGAAGGGGATCGTTCCTCGAGCTGCTTCATCCCGAGGATGCTCCGGGCTTCACGGTCCTAGTCGGGCAGGTCAAAAGGGGTGCCCTCTCGCGTCTCGAAACGGAATGTCGGATCGTCCGTCCCGACGAAGAGATCCGCGTGGTTCGCATCATCGGATCTGCGACCCTCGAGTCGCCCGGCAAGGGACGAGTCGTGGGCACGTGCCAGGACATCACCGAGCAAAAGCAGCTAGAGCAAGAGATCGAGTACAAAGCGTTCCACGACCCGCTCACCGACCTCGCCAACCGTGGACTGTTCCGCGATCGCCTCGTGGATGCCCTGAATCTCCCTCACCCGGTATCGGTCATCTTCATGGACCTCGACGATTTCAAGTCGGTCAACGACACCCTTGGGCACATCGTCGGAGACGAGCTGCTGGTGAAGATCGCGCGGGTGCTCGAATCCTTGGTCCGACCCACCGACCTGGTCGCACGCTTCGGGGGTGACGAATTCGCCATCCTGGTCGACGACGGGACCTCCGCTGCCGATGTCGCAGAGCGGATCTACCAGGCGCTCGAGGCTCCCATGATCCTGGAATCGGTCGAGGTCGTGACCGGCGTGAGCATGGGAGTCGCAACCGCCGAGGGCACGCACACCGCCGATGAACTGCTTCGGGATGCCGACATCGCCATGTACACGGTCAAGGCCAGCGGCGAGAGCGGCTTTGCTGTCTGCAGCTCCGAGATGCGTTCGACAGCGATCAGACGCCTCGAGCTGAAGACCGAACTGAAGCGCGCTCTCGAGAACGAAGAGTTCGCCGTCCACTACCAGCCGATCGTGTCGCTCGTAACCCAGGAGATGGTCGGTCTCGAAGCCCTGGTCCGTTGGAACCACCCTCAGCGAGGTCTGGTCCCTCCCATCGATTTCATCCCGCTCGCAGAGGAGTCTGGCGCCATCGTCCCCCTCGGTTCGTGGGTCCTCCACGAGGCAGCTCGAGAGACCAAGGCGATCCAGGAGCAGATGGGTCGCTCGTACTCGATCAGCGTGAACCTTTCGGCTCGTCAACTGCATGAGGTCGACCTTCTGGACACCGTCCACTCCGCGCTCCAGAGCTCCGGTCTGAGCGCCGAGGACCTCGTTCTCGAGATCACCGAGACATTCCTGATGGGGAGCCCGGAGTCGAGCATCCGCACCCTCGACGGCCTGCGGGAGCTCGGAGTGAGGATCGCTGTCGATGACTTCGGGACGGGGTACTCATCGCTCAGCTATCTCCACCGATTCCCGATCGACGTCCTCAAGATCGACAGGGCCTTCGTTGCGGGAGTGGCGGAGAGTCCTGAGAAGACCGCTCTGGCGCAGGCCGTCGTCAAGCTGGCGACCGCCCTGGAGCTAAGGACCGTGGCCGAAGGGATCGAAACACCCGATCAACTGGTTGCTCTGGAGGCACTTGGCTGCCTGAACGGACAGGGTTACCTCTTCTCTGAGCCCCTGCCGATGACGGAGCTCCAGACCTGGATCCTCGGTCGCGCTCCGAGGGGCGTGGCCCGGGTCAACGACGCGCGACTGACCCCGGGACCATCGGGGATCAAGAGCACGAATAACCGCCTCTCACTCTGAGCACGGGGAGGAACCTGGTCCTCCACGACGAATAAGCTGGGCACGACCCATACCCAGAGGACTTCGACCAGGGGGGCCCAGAGTGAGCCGTTCATCCACGACCCGTCTTCTCGCAATCGTCCTGCTGCTGGGGCTCGTCGCCGTACCTGGGATGGCGGGAGCACATGCCGAGCGGGAGGCGTTCTTCCCCGACGGGACTGGGACCGTTCCTCACTACCGCCCGATGATCGCCGATCGGCATCTCGTGGTCTGCCGCCCCGAGAGCGAGCGGAGGATCGAGAAGATCGAGAACGACCGGCTCCGCAAGGACAACAAGGAGCTGCTGAAGGAATGTCGTTTCCGGAACATCCAGGACGCGGTCAACGCGGTCAAACGCAAGAACACGACTATCTACATGCTTCCCGGCGTCTACGAAGAGAAGCCGAATCGCAATCAGCCGAAGTGCGGGCACAAGTACGCGCATTCGGGTGAGGAGGAAGGGGCGCCGATCCTCTCCTACAAACAGCAGCTCCGCTGCAAGCACCACCAGAACCTGATCGGGATCTTCGGTGACGATAACCCTAAGGACGACGTTAGGGAGTGCAACGCGGTCGTTTGTGGCCTCCAGCTCGAAGGAACCGGCGAGACGACCGGTGACGTCCTCATCACCGGTGGATTCAACAAGAAGGGCAACTTCGCCAAGCTGAACGGGATCCGGGCGGATCGCGCCGACGGAGTCTTCTTCAAGAACTTCACGATCGAGCTATTCGAGTTCAATGCCCTCTACATCCTCGAGACCGATGGCTTCGTGATCGATGACGTGACGGCCCGCTACAACGACGAGTACGGCTTCCTGACATTTGCCGTCGACCATGGGGTCTACAAGAACTGCAACGGCTACAACAATGGCGACTCCCTGATCTACCCGGGTTCCGCCTCCGACGTGAACAATGGGAACGAGGACTACACGCAGACGGAGCGGTGGGCGATCGAGATCTACGGTTGCAAGAGCCACCACAACGCCTTGGGGTATTCGGGCACAGCGGGCGATTCGGTCTACGTGCACGACAACGAGTTCTTCGCCAACCAGTCCGGCATGGTGACCGACTCGATCTTCCCCGGCCACCCGGGGCTACCCCAGAACCACGGGTGGTACACGGACAACCTCATCTACTCGAACAACACGAACTACACCGAAACCAACGTCCAGTCCGGTAAGTGCGATGTCCCGCCGGTCGAGCGCGGCTACAAGCCCGCCAAGGGTGAGCCGCGGACCTCGGGCATCGTTTGCCCGGTCGTCCCCGCGCCCGTGGGGGCCGGGATGGTGATCGCTGGCGGCAACTGGAACCTCATCGAGACCAACCAGGTGTGGGACAACTGGAGGGCCGGCTTCATGCTCTTCACGGTGCCTGCCGCGATCCGCGAGGAAACCGACCCCGAGAAGGCGTACGACACCTCGCACTTCAACAGGTACTTCGGCAACTTCATGAGCCTCACACCTGGCGGTGAAGCCGACCTGAACGGCTACGACTTCTGGTGGGACGACCAGGGTGAAGGCAACTGCTGGCAGGAGAACGACGCCCCCGAGGGCGGCGTGACGTCGAACACCTTGTATCCACTGGGCCTCCCGGACTGCGACAGCGGCGGGTCAGTGCTGCTGCCCGTCAACCCGGCGAAGAGCGCGTTGATCGCGGCGTGCGCAACCTACGATCGGAACGATGAGACGCTCAGAGATCCACCGGGTTGCGACTTCTTCGACACCCCTCCGGAGCCCTGAGCTCCGGATCCCTGATAAAACCGGTGGGATGAAACTCATCTCCTACCCGGACGGCTTCGGTCGTCTCGAGGGCGACCGGCTGATCCCCATGGGACCGGATATCAACGAGTACCTCCGCTCGGGGGCATGGGAGGACGCGAGCCCCATCGCCGCCGAGTCGATCACATGGCTGGCGCCCATCCCGTCGCCGGGCAAAGTGATCTGCATCGGCCTCAACTACCGCGACCACATCATCGAGACCAACGGCGTGGCTCCCACCGAACCGGTGCTCTTCCCCAAGTTCCAGAACTCCGTCATCGGACCGAAACAGCCCATCGTGATCCCCGACGCCGCCAAACAGGTGGACTACGAAGCAGAGCTTGGAGTGGTCATCGGAAAGCGGGCATCAGGTGTGTCGGCATCGAACGCTCTCGACCACGTTGCCGGATACACCTGCATGAACGATGTCAGCGCTCGCGACCTTCAGTTCTCCAACGGTGGGCAGTGGATGAGGGGTAAAGCCGTCGATACGTTTCTTCCGACGGGACCGTGGATGGTGACCGCAGATGAGATAGACGACCCACAGGCGCTCTCGATCCGATGTCTGGTCAACGGTGAGGTGATGCAGGACTCGAACACCTCCGAGATGGTCTTCGGAGTCGCCGAGTTGATCTCGTTCGTCAGTCAAACCCTTACGTTGGAGCCGGGTGACCTCATCTCCACGGGGACACCCGCGGGAGTTGGTTTCGTTCGCGAGCCGCCCGTGTTCCTTTCTCGTGGGGACGAGGTCTCGATCGAGATCGTCGGGATCGGGACACTGACCAACCAGGTCACCTAGTCGACGATCAGCGAGGCCTCGTTCAGCGCATAGTCGACCCGGATGACCTCGCAACCACGAGAGAACACCCACTCGCTGAATGACACGTGGGCCGGTTGTGCGTAATAGGCATCCAACGCTTCCTGGCTCTCGAAATCGGTCAGCAACAGATACGTGTACCCCTCGTTGCGCCCGCTGGTGTCCTTTCCGAAGCGGAGACCCGTGAACCCAGGGATGGCGTCAGGCCACGCCTGGATCTGTTCCGCCATCTCCCGTTCGTCTGCATCCGTCAATTCCTTGGCGAACTTGAACAGAACGACGTGCTGCGCTCGCTCACTCACAGATACCTCTCCTCTCGATCACTGGTAGAACCATATCGAGAGGTCACTTCACGGGGAGGGGGGTTATGGCGATCGTTCCTGATACCAGCACGATCTGGCAGCGAGCGTTCGCGACCCGTGCCGGGAGTGACGAGGAGGGCGGTCTTGCGGCGATCCTGGCCCTCGCCGGGGCGACCGACATCATCTCCTTCGCAGGCGGCTTCCCAGACCCCGAGACCTTCCCCGGCCGGGTCCTCAGCGATATCTTCGAGCGCCTGATCGCTTCGGGCGATCCATCGGTGCTCCAGTACGCGCCCGTGGCTGGATTGCCGGGTCCGCGTGACTTCATGGCCGGACGTCTCGAGCAGCTCGAAGGCGCAAGACCGGCCGACGACGAACTGATCATCACCAGCGGCACGATCGAGGCGATCGAGCTCCTGAGCAAGAGCCTCCTCGATCCGGGCGATCTCGTTCTCGTCGAGGGACCTACCTACCTCGGTGCCATCATGGCGTTCGAGAGCTACGAGGCCAACGTCGTCGTCGTTCCGATGGACGAGCACGGCGTCGATGTCGAGCAACTCGACAGCACTATCAACCGCCTCGGGCCCCCGAAGTTCTTCTACACGATCCCCGACTACCAGAACCCGGCGGGCATCACCCTGAGCGAAGAACGTCGGCAGTCGCTGGTGGACGTCGCACGCAAACATGGCTTCCTGATCGTCGAGGATGTGGCCTACCGCGAGCTCGGCTTTGCTGGCGAGCGCCTCACTAGTCTGTGGACCCTGGCTCCCGACGTCGTGCTCCAGGCAGGGACGTTCTCCAAGACGTTCGTTCCCGGGACCCGGCTTGGCTGGGGCGCCGGACCGAAAGAGATCGTCGCCAAGATGGTGTGGGCAAAGCAGAACACCGATCAATGCGCCGGTGCTCTCGGGCAGCGGCTGCTCGAGGAGTATGGCCGTGCCGGCGGACTTGACGATCAAGCGATCCGCTCCCGCACGCTCTACGGGCGGCGTTGTGGACTCTTGATGGACGCCCTCGACGCGCACATGCCCGGATCGGTGACTTGGACGAGACCGACCGGAGGCTTCTTCTCGTGGATGTCGCTCCCCGAAGGCAATGACGGGATCGAGTTGGCTCGTCGATCTGTCGCCGAGGGCGTAGCCATCGTTCCGGGGGCTCCCTTCTTCCCGGGAAGCGGTGGAGCGCAGAACGTTCGTCTGTCGTTCAGCCGGGTTCCCGACGCATCCATCGATGAGGGGATCGAACGACTCGCCTCTCTCATCACGCCGACGAAAGGATCCAACTGATGGCCGATGCCGACCGCTACTTCGCGCAGCAGAGTGGCGCACGTCCCGAGGGAGAGGGGTCATTCGTCAACTGGGGCGGCCTGGAACCGATCGAGGTCGTCCCCGGACTCCGATTCCAGCCCGTGCTGGGAGACCGTTTGATGGTGAACATCGTTTCGTTCGCTCCTAACACCGAGGCGCCGATCCACTGGCACGACGAGGAGCAGATCAGCTTCGTGATCGAAGGCGAATTCGAGTTCGAAGTCGGGGGCCAGAAGCAGACGGTCACGAAGGGCGGGGCCGTACACATCCCGCCTAACGTTCCTCACGGAGCTCGTACTTACGACAAGAGCTGTGTCCAGGTGGACGTTTTCAATCCGCCGCGCAAGGGACTGTTAGAACTGATGGGACTGATAGGGGCGGACGGAGAAAGGACCGATCGATAGTCATGGATCTTCAACTCGACGGCCGCAAGGCGATCGTAACTGGAGGCTCCAAAGGTCTGGGCCGAGCCATCGCAGAAGAACTGGCACGCGAGGGCGCTCACGTCGCGATCTGTTCGCGCGATCACGAGGAAGTCAGTAGCGCCGGAAAAGAACTCGAGGAGCACGGAGTGAAGGTCTTCGCTCAAGCCGCCGACGTCACGGATCCCGAGCAAGTGAAGGGGTTCATCTCAGCCTCGGCGGATGCTCTCGGTGGGGTCGACATCCTCGTGAACAACGCCGGCCGCGCCCACCCCGGAACGTTCCAGACCCTTACCGACGAGGACTGGAAGGAGGACCTCGATATCAAACTCTTCTCGATGATCCGCTGCTCGCGCGAGGTCCTACCTCACCTCAGGAAGTCGGGCGGGGGTCGCATCATCAACATCAACGCGGTGCAGGGCAAGTCGCCGGACCCCAAGTTCTTCGCCACCACGACCGACCGGGCCGCGTGCCTCGCGTTCACGAAGGCGCTGGCACTCGAGCTGGCGCCGGACAACGTGCTCGTGAATTCGGTGAACATCGGGTTCGTGGTCACCCCTCAATGGAAGAACATCCACCAGTTCCGGGCCCCCGACCTCGCCGGAAGAGGAGTTCTTCACCTCCCTGAGTAAGGCCGAGGTTCCCGCTGGGTCGCATGGGAGACGCGACCGAGGTCTCCGGGATCGTCGCGTTCCTGGCGGGCGGCCGGTCCAGCTACATCACCGGAGCCAGCATCGACGTCGCCGGGGGCATGGGTCGTTACATCTGATCAACGCTGGGCGGCGCACGAAACACACAGGGTCGCCCAGGGAAGGCCTTCCACGCGCGCCGGAGCGATCGGGCCGCCGCATACGTCGCAGATCCCGTAATTTCCCTCGTCCAGCTTGGCGAGTGCCCGGGTGACATCGGCCAGTACGACCTGCATCTGATCGTGGAGTTCGACCTGAACCAACCGTTCGACCGCGTAGCTCGTTCCCTCGCCGACGCGCTTCCCGAAGGAGATGTTGCTCGCGTCCTCGGGCGGAGCCGTCATCCGGTCCATGTCGGCCACAAGTTGCGACCGCTTGCCTTCTAGTGCCGCACGTACGGACCCTTCATCCATCCCCCGACCATAGTCGGAGCCCATGGCATGATGACGCCCGATGCAGACCCTGAGATCGAGAGCGGCGTTGCGGCCACGATGGATCGCCGCCGCGGTCGTCGTAACGATCGCTCTGGGCCTTCCGGGAGAACCGTTCGTCCGTGCCGCCAAGAGTGTCCCCGAGTGCAAGAAGGGGAAGTCGGTCACGCTCAAAGGCTCCATCGGTGTGGATCAGATCAATACCTACCTCGAGGTTCCCTTCAAAGTTGCTGAGGGCGTCTCAAAGTTGAGCGTGACCTACAAATACACCGGGGAGAAAACCGTTCTCGACCTGGGCATCTGGGACGCCGACGGTTTCAACCACTGGGGGTTCCGAGGGTGGTCTGGGAGCCGCCAAGGGCGGCTTCCCGATCAACCGCCGGTCGTGATCCAAGCCGACAAAGCTTCTCGCAACTACAACCCGGCCCCCATCGAGTTTGGGAAGTGGCACGTCGAACTAGGCGTGGGCCACATCGAAGAGGAATCCAACTACACGATCGTCGTGAAGTGTCGCAAGGTCCCAGTGCGAAAACCACCTAAGCCCGATCCGGTCGATGTCACGCACGTAGCAAACCCGGATGCTGGTTGGTACTTCGGTGACTTCCACATGCACGCGTACCACTCCAACCTGAACGCTCCGACCCAATCCGAGTTCGTCGGCTATGCAGAGGCTGCGGGGCTCGACTTCCTGCCGATCACGGAGTACCAGATCAACCGGCACTGGAACGAGTGGGGCACAACCGCTGAAGAGAATCCCGAACTGATCTTCTGGCCGGGACGCGAGGTCATCACGTACTTCGGACACGCGAACATCATCGGTGAGACGCCCAAGATGGTGGAATACCGGCACGACTACAAGAACGTCTCGATCGCGAACATCCAGCAGAAGTCGGTGGATGCTGGCGCGTTGTTCCAGATCAACCACCCGACCACTACTCCCCCTCCGACCGACTATCTGTGCCGCGGATGTTTTTGGGAACTTGACCCCGAAACCGACTACTCGCTCGTCGACACGATCGAGATAGCGAACGGTGGCAGCGGCGGCGAAACCTTCTACAACACGGCGATCGAATTCTGGGAAGAGAAGCTCTTGGCCGGCCATTTCATCGCGCCAACCGGAGGTTCCGATGACAAGCTCGGTCCGAGCTACGGGGTCCCCGCCACTGCGGTCTACGCCGAAGAACTGTCCCGTCCCGCCTTGATCGAGGCTATCCGTGCGGGGCATGTGTGGGTGGCAGTTCTGGGCGTGGCGGCCAGCCCCACGATCGAGTTCACCGCTTCAGGCGGCGGGGAAACAGCGATGTTCGGCGGAACAGTGCCGGCGGCAACCGCCGACTTCACCGTCCACGTCACCAACGGGATGGGGCAGACGCTGCGCATCTTCCAGGACGGAGAGCTACTCCCCACGGAAGCAGTGATCCCGATCACCTCGGACGATTTCATCCACGAGTTCGAGGGCACTGCCGCCACCACCGAAAACCCTCTGGGGAGTTACTTCCGGATCGAGACCCGCGGCGTGGACGGTCTCAGCACCCTCGGGATGCCGATCTTCCTCCTTCCCCCGGGCTGAGGACTCCTACGTCTGGCCCATACGGGCTACTCGGGGGGGCGCGGTCGCTGGGTCCCCAAACCGTGATGATGGGAGCGCTTCACTCCGTTGAGCGCCGCGGGGACTGAATGACATTCCCCGGACATCGGGGTCTGCGGGCTCATCTATGCGGGCCTCGAAGAAGGTCTCGATACCCATTTGGTGCTGGCCCGCTCGGGCCCCGTTGGTTTCAGCCGAGATGAAGCCGCACTGCTTGGCAATATGGCGCGGTCGCTGGGTCTCGTGGTCAGGATGCTCCGCACCTTGGAAGCGGAGCGAGCGGCCTCGGCACTACTTCTGGAACGGCAGCAGCTGTTCGAACGTCTCTCGGAGATCCAGAGATCGATCTCGCACCGCGCTCCTCTGCAGGAGGTGCTCGACGCGATCACCGAAGGTACCGGTGCTCTGATCGGTGACGACACTGCGGGACTCAGATTCATCGACCCGAACGATAGGAACTTCCTGTACCTTGCCTCCTCACGCGGTGTCGACGACGCCATGCTCGAGCAGATCCGCCGAGGGCCCGTCCACGAGGGAGCCGGCGGCCGCGCAGTAACCGAGGGCAGACTGGTGATCATCGAGGACTACGCAACCGCGAGCAACACGGTCGGTCAGCTCGCGGGACAAGGTTTGCAGAGTGCCATGGCCGCCCCGGTGTATCAGGAAGGCGAGATCGCCGGAAGCCTCGTCACTGCGAGCTACAAGGTGGGGCGCACCTATTCCGAATGCGAGAAAGAGGTTCTCCTCGCCATGGCGGCCTACGCAAGCATCGCGGTCACCGACGCGAAGACGGTAGCGGCGATGAAGGAGGCGCGCCAGGCGAAGGAGATGTTCCTAGCGATGGTCTCCCATGAGCTCAAGACTCCCCTAACCGTGATGATGGGCGCCCTTCACACCATTGAGCGCCGCGGGGACTCGATCGACAAGCAGCTCCGCGACGAACTGCTGCACGCGGCCATCAAGCGGGGCCATGACCTGCAACGACTCATCGAGATGCTGCTCAAGGGAGCCCGGGCAGAGCTGGCAGGAGCGAGCAGCAACGTCAGGCTCTCCGACCTCGTCGGCTCGGCTCTCAAGGGATTCGATGCGGTACGACCGATCAATGTTGAATCGCACACCGACCTCTCTCTGTTCGTCGACGACGCTGCCGTTGCTCAGATCCTCGGAGTCTTCCTCGACAACGCGATCGCACACAGCGAGGAAGGCTCGCCCATCACCGTCACATCTGCCGTCGAAGAGGCGAACGTACGTATCTCGGTAAGGAACGAGGGAAGCCTGGGGCCCGAAACCGACCCGGAGGATCTCTTCAAGCCCTTCCACCGGGGGGCGGATGCGACGTCTTCGGGAGTGGGCCTCGGCCTCTATATCGCGCGACAGCTCGCCGAAGCCTTGGACGGACGCGTGGATGTCGCGAGCGATGGGGGCGTCACGTTCATGCTCTCGTTCCCGGTCGTCGCTCCGGCGGCATCCGGATCGATCGACATGGACGTCTCGGCCATTACCAACCGGAAGCCGGTCGAGATCCCATCCATCGGGTGATCCCCTAAGGCTGGTTTCCTTCGCCGGGCGGAGCGTTGCGCAGATACCTCTCGATCTCGGTGGCCAGTTGTTCACCGGAGACGATCGGTTGGTCCGCCTGCATGGATTCGAGCGACCGCACGTGCTCCTGCGCCTCGGGCTGCCCGGCGATCAGTTCGTCGAGTTGGGCTCGATGGACCTTTGCATCTTCTTCCAGGGAGTCCAACGGGACATCGATCCCGAGGTGAACGCCGACCCTCTGGAGCAGCGCGATCACTCCGGGTGGATAGGAGCCCGGTGCGTAGTGGGGCACCTGGACGAAGAACCCGACCGTCGGTACCCCGGCCTCCGAGACCTCCTTGTCCACCATGCTTACCGCCGCTGCCGGGACCCGGAGCAGCCCCGAGGGCGGGCGAACATCTCCCGCGAGGAGGTCGGGATCCGAGGCGGTCGTAAGGATCGGGGACGGAAGGGTGTGAGGGACCGCAGCCGGGACCGAGCCCAGGGTGATCAGCTGCTCGATCTCGAAGTGAGCCGCTAGCTCGGCGACCGCGGCCGAAAACCGCTTCCAACCGAGGTCCGGCTCCTGACCGGTAAGGAGCAGGAGGTCCTTGTTCCCGATCGTCGCATGACGAAGGACGACCTCCGGCCACACCACCTGTGTCATGGCGCCATCGACGATGTCTAGCACCGGCCGTTGTGATCGGTAATCGAAGAGCGAGTCCGGATCGAACGTCGCCACGATCTGCCCATCGCCGGCGAGGTGGCTCGCGGCGCTGGTCCCGACCGCGCCGGCGTCGACCCATCCGGACAGCGCAGAGAGCATCACGGGGTGGTTGAGAGCCGGTTCCTCGGACAGCGTGTACATCATCTCGGCAAGGCTAACCGCCCTCGCCGGGGCCACTTTCGAACTACCCCGCGCTGAGGGCCGCCGACCAATCGATGCTGACTCCATCTTGGACGTCGCTACGTCGCTTCGCCGGGAGGTTGGCACCGGGGAACACCAGAGCCATCGCATCCGCGGGGACCCCTATCCCGATCCTGACCTGGCTCGACGCTTCTCCATCGGCGATCGCGTTTAGAACGAGGCCCCAGACATCCAAGCCGTCCTTCTGGAATCCGAGTGGCTGGGCCGACTGAACGACGGCTCGACACGACGTTCCCGTCGCGAGGATCTCCGCTGCAGTCAGCTCTCCTTCGCGGTTCGGTGGAGGGGACGAAGCGCCGGCAAGATCGACCCCCGCGGCGGCCAACTGGCGAGCGATGTCCTCAGGGAGTCCTCCACTCGCATCGATCACCTCAACCGTGTCTCCGCCTCCGACGACTCCACTGCGAGGTGGGGGCACGTCATGAGACAGATCGAGGGCGATGTTCTGCGGATCGTCCGGGTCGACGCGAACCGCGACCGCCCCGGTCCCCGACTCGAACTGCGGGAGATACGGCATCGGGATGGGGTGTTTGCACCCGGCCGTATAGACCGGTCGATCCTCGAGCTCAACCTCTACCGTCAGGTCGCACACGACGGAACGAACCTGGACGCCGGTGGACATGCCCGTGCGCTCGCATCCCGTGATCGTGCCGCGGGCAAGGAGGCCGCGCTCGATCAGATCCTTGTCAACGTGTCCGAACGCGGCACCAGCCTTCTTCAGGAATCCCATCGAACCTCTCCTCATCATTGATGCTGCAAGCGGAGCAAGCGATCAGCGTACTCCGCTCACCCTGCGTGGCGAAGGGGGTCGGGCAGATCCTCGGCATAGATCATCGAAAGGTGCTGCGATCACGGCATCGAACTTGCGGGCCGGACCACGACCGAGCACCGAGCCACCGTACGTCGGCGACCCGAGCCGAGCTGTCGGACGTCCGACTATCTGGCCTCGTCCATCTGGGCCGCGAACTTCTCCCAGCTCATCTTCACCAGCTTCTTCCCCGCCCTGGGGCGCCACTCGATCCCGCCCTTCGAGATCAAGAGGTGGCCCAACAGCTCGCTCCTGCGCTTCCGCTGCTGGACCCCGTGAGCCTTGACCGGCCGCCGGCTTTGGCGCACCTCTATCTCGATGTTCGCGTTTCCGACCTCCCCCTCGTAGCCCTTAGGGAGCTTCCAGGTGGTTGCGTCGTGACGCGGCACGGATCCTCCTTCTAGCCGGGAGCGAAAACCTTCAGCCACTTCTTGAGTCTCAGAACCCTTTCTACCGCTTCGTCGATGCGAACCACAGGGATGTCTCCATCGCGGACGGCTCCGTAGATCCTGGAGGCGCAAGCCTTGGCCATGTCGGGACCTCCCGTGATTAGGGCCACATCCATCCCCGCTCGGACGGTCGCCTTGCAAGCCCTAGGGGTGTCCCCGTCGAAGCGCCATGCCACCGCGACGAGATCGTCGCTGATGGCGACCCCGGTGAAGCCGAACTCCTCCCGGAGGCGCTCGGTCGTGATGTAGTGGCTGAGCGAGGCAGGCTTGTTGCCGCCGTCCTTCAGGTACATCCCATGGGACACCATCATCATGCGGATCCCTCGCGCGACCATTCGATGGAAGGGCAGCGCGTCGAACTGACGCAACTGCTTCTTCGACCTTCGTACATACGCGGCGCCGTCGTCTGAGTTCATCGACGCGCCCCCGAAGCCTGGGAAGTGCTTGGCCGCGGCGGCCACTCGCTTGTCCTGCAGCCCCTCGCCGAAGGCCGACGCCAGGCGGGCAACCACGTATCGGTTGGCTCCGAAGCTGCGCTCGGCCATCACGTGGGTGGGGCCGATATCGAGATCGCCAACCGGCGCCAGGTTGATGTTGACCCCGACCCCCTTGAGCGCCACCCCCGTCTTCCTCCCCTGCGCGAGAGCGACCGAAGTCTTTCCGATCTCGCCCATGCGGGGCGCCGAATAGGCAGGGGGCATGTCGGGGAAGCGTTTGACAACACCACCTTCCTGATCGGCCGAGATCAACGCACCGATCTTGAAGTCGTTGCCCCGGCGAACCACTTTCTGGATCCGCCGGTTGAGTTGTTCCAGCTGCCTGCGGTCGGTGTAGTTCTTGGCGAAAAGGATGACGCCGCCGAGGTGATACCGGGTGATCGCCGTCGCCTCTGCCTCGGAGAGCCCCTTGTCGGCCACGGAGAACATCACGAGCTGGCCGACCTTCTCCCGCAGGGTCATGGCCTCGATGGTTTCTGCGATCGTGGGGGCCGCCAGGGCGCCCGAAGGAAGCAGCGTCAGGACAGCAACGGCGATGGGTAAGACGAAACGAGATCGCACGGCCCGAGGCTATGGCTACGGCGATGGAAAACCAAGGACCCTCGGGTCAGGCCCTCCGGGCGTGTAGCCGAACCGTGGTCCCCGATGCACCGCCGTCGATCTGGAGTAGGTCGACAAGTTGCCGGGCCATCCACAGGCCCCGGCCGTGCTGGCCCACGTCGGAGGGAGGCCGATAACTGGCTATCGGATCGGTCAGGCCCTTTCCCCGATCCTCGATCTGGCAGACGAAGCGACCTTCCTCCGTCCACGACGAAAGCGCCGGACGCGTTGCGTAGAGGAACGAGTTCGTGATGATCTCGTTGGCCGCGACCGTCAGATCGAGCGCGGCCTCGATCCCGACCCCAGCTTCCACGGCGCTCTCCATGAGGAACCGGCGGGCGGTCGCAACATCGGGCACCTGAGGGATGTTCACCGCGGTCGGCGGAGCCGGCGGCAGGTCGTGTCGCCACTGCACCAGGAATTCGTCGGGTCGAAGGAAGTCTGGATTCGGGACCCGCTCTCCGTTCAGACAGGCGGTTGGGTGAGTGCGCCGGGAGGTTTCGAGGATCGATGCTTCGAGTTGGGTTGCGTCGTACAGACACATGAGGCTCACCGGATAGGGAGCAAGCACCGCGTTGAGCACGGACTCGTACCGCTGCCATTCCCTAGTGTGGGCGGCGTCGGCAGGCCACAACGGTTCGCCCACGAGCCGGAACCCTGTAGCGCCCCTAGCGGTCTCGTCCCGGATCAACTCGCTGAACCCTCGTAGCCTCGTGGCCGGATGAGGGCACCATGCGTTGGTGTCGGCGAGATGGACGCCGGTCGCGTGATCTCCCAACCCGTCCCTGAGAGCCGGTAGGTAGTCGCCCGCGCGGCCACGAACGTCACGTCACCTTCATCGACACCACTCTCGATGAAGGGAACCAGGACGCTCAGGAAATGCTGGAGATCCTCATAGAGCAGCACCGAATGGTCCAGGTGCCGCTCCCCGTGGGGGGCTTCCAACCGGGCCGGCCTTTCGAGACGAGATGGGATCCGCCGGTTCCACACCGGCGAACATGTCCCTCTCTAGTTTTCCCTCTCGCCCAGGAACGAACCCCGGATGAGTCAGGAAAAGACCGATTAGAGAGATTTGCGAAGAACTACTTCTCTTTCTTGGCCTTCTTGGCCTGGCGCTTCTCCTTCATACTTTTCTGGGGCGCCTTCTTGGCGGCCTTGCCGCCTTTGTCTTTGCTGGCCATTTGCCATCCTCCCGATGGTTGCTGACGTGCTCGAATCATGCGACAGAGGAGCCCGTTTGCCAAGTCGTCACTTGTCCGCGGGACGACAGACCGACTCCTAGCCCACCGAGTACAGGTTCCACTCGCCTTCGACGCCCTTGAGTGCATGCGGCCCACGATCCTCGAACGCGATCTGTGAGCCGGCCACCAAGGGGGGCACCGCGGGAGACACCAGCACTTGGCTGGGGCCGGCCGCAGCCATCACACGAGCACCGATGTGAACGGCGATGCCACCGACGTCGTCGCCCCTGACCTCAACCTCACCGGTGTGGACCCCAACCCTGATCTCGATCCCCAGACGCTTCACCGCTGCGATCATTCCCTTGGCACTGCGGATCGCGTTCCCCGGAGAGTCGAAACAAGCCAGCGAGCCGTCACCGGTGAACTTCACCAGGCGGCCGCCGTGTCCTTCGGTCTGCTCTCTGGTTGCCCGGTCGTACTCGTCGAGCAAAGAACGCCAGCGGGTATCCCCCAGTTCGGTCGCGCGCTCGGTCGACGACACGATGTCGGTGAACACGATCGTCGCCAGCACACGTTCGTTCCCGCGTGGTCTCCGACTTCCGGTGATGAACTCCTCGATCTCGCCTGCGATGGTGTCCCAATCGCCGAGGAATGGCACGTGCTCCGAGCCGCCGAACTCGACGTAGCGGGCGCCGGGGATCTTGGAGGCGATGTAACGACCGTTCTGAACCGGTACGTTCAGATCACCGGTCCGGTGCATCACCAAGGTCGGGACCTCGATCTCGGTAAGGCGTTCGCGCACGTCGGCTTCGGCAAGGATCTCGTAAGCCTTGACCAACATGTCCCGGCTCACCGAGTTCCGCATCCAGCGCATCCCCCATTCAACGGCACGCTCGTCGCCTCCGGCGATGAGGACCTGGGCCAACTGATAGGTCCCCCAACCCTGGATCAGGAAATCGATCTGCTGATCGCGCTCCTCGGCCGTCGGAGCCCACGGGTAGTCATCCTTGCGGACCGTCGTCGCGTAACTCCCGTAGAGGATCAGCTTGGAGATGCGTCCGGGATGTTTCACGGCGGCGAGAACGGCCAGCATCGCCGACTCATTGAAGGCGAACAGCGCGGTCTCCTCGACTCGAGCGGCGTCGAGAACGGCGAGGAGGTCCTCGACTCCCTGCTCCATGGTCCCGGGGCCACCTCCCCTATCGGAGAGCCCTGCACCCCGCCGGTCCCAGGTGATGACGCGCCCGAAGGAGCTGAACCCCTGAAGCCCACTGGCGATCGAAGGGAACTCGGGCAGGAGGTCGAGGTTGGAGAACCACAGTGGCACCAGCATCACGTTGGGTGGCCCTGTACCCACCGCCCGATACGCGATGTTCGCCCCACCGCTGGTTGCGAACTCGACTTCCCTCACGGAGCAATCGTGCCACGCTCCGGTCCGAACGGGTTCAGTCGACCCAGGCAACCGCCCGACAGAAGGCGGCCTCGCCACCCTGGAAGCGCCATGGGAAGCAGCCGAACCAGACCTTCTGGTCGAGGACCTCATCGATCTGGCCACCGAGGTTCTCGATGTGGACGATGTCGTGCGGGAAGAGGAACGTGTGCATGATCTGGTAATCGGCCTTCGGGAAGACGTCATCGAGCGGGCCCAACTTCGCCTCGGCATCCTCGACCTCGTCGGCTCGCAGTTTCCGGATGACCGTGTTCATCGGGTGGTCTGCGCTTCCGGCATCGACCGCGAGATAGCGGACGCCCCGGTCCAGCACCCACTCGGCGAAGTCCCTCGTCGGGCCCGGGTGGCGGATGAAGTACTTGGTCTCATCGACCTCACTCAGGTCGGTCCAGTTCTCCGGGTAGTGGCGGTGGTACCCGGTATTGATCAGAACGATGTCGCCCTTGTCGATCGAGTGTCCGGTGTCCTTCTCCCAGCGTTCGAAATGCTCGGGGCCGTAGAGCTCGTAGTCACCGATGCCGTACTTCGAGAGGTCCACCACACATGCGGGACCCATCAGCCAGTCCAGGGGCAGGTCGCCGATGAACTTCCCTCCCGAGAAGAAGTGGGCCGGTGCGTCGAGGTGCGTGGAGACGTGGAGCGTAGAAGTGATCTCTTGGCCTCCGGCCTTATCGAACGCCAGCCGCTTCACCCATTTGATCGCCGGACCGGTATAGCTGGCAAAAGCCGGCGTGTGCATCGAAAAGTCCTGCGTCAGATCGAAAGCCTTGGCATCCTTGATACTCATCCGGGTCCTCCGTTACTCCGATGGAATCGTGACTCTAGTCGTGAACGAACACGGGTGTGCCGATCGGATTCCGCTCGTAGAGTCCCTGAGCCTCCGATAGCGGGACCCGCACGCAGCCGTGGCTGGCCGGATAGGCGGGGACCGACGGGCTGCCGTGGACCGCGTAGCCACCGGTGAAGTACATGGGGTAGTAGAGCTGGCCGAGGTGACTCGTCCGCCATTCGGGGATCTTGCGCTCGACGATGAAGTCACCGCGCGGAGTGTTGGCCACCGCCGTCCGTCCGAGCGAGTCGTACGTCGCGCCGTTGCCACTCGAGATGGCGAACGTAT
The DNA here is from genome assembly GCA_963826105.1 of uncultured Actinomycetes bacterium. Classification (GTDB taxonomy): domain Bacteria; phylum Actinomycetota; class CADDZG01; order CADDZG01; family WHSQ01; genus WHTI01. The sequence goes on from CAWGWA010000011.1 coordinate 137,681, forward strand.
TCACTACGACCCCACCGTGGACTTCGAACATGATCTGACGCGTGATGTCGATGTCGAGGTAATCGGACAGACCCTCGCGTGGTGGAACCGGCGGCCGCGCTAGAAGCATCGCCTGCATCTGTTCGGGGTCGACGATGCCATCACGCTCTAGCCCCATCAGCTTCTCGTAGCCGAGCACCGCCTGCAGCGTGCCCTCACCGTAGACACCGTCGAAGTTACTCATCGGGAACGTCGCGGCTCGCTAGCGCCTTCTGCATCCGCTTGACGCGAGGACCGGCCGAGCCCGGAGCGAACACCAGATCCCATCGAACCGGCTCGGCATCGGCGACCTCAGCGAAGGGAGCGAGCGGGAGACCGGCGTCTTCTAAGGGCTCTGACCACACCTGGAACGGCCCTGCGATGTGCCGCGCGCCGAAGATCGAGACGCACGATCGAGCCGGGGCGCGCCTCCCCGGCCACCGCGTGGATCACTTCCTTGCGGCTGAGGTCACCCGGACTGACGGTGGGACGCACCAGCCGGTAACCCAAGCCTCCGGCGCTGGTCGCGACCCGTTCATCCCGAAGTCCGCCCGGCGGGAACATGAACGGCCGGGGGTCGATCTCGATCGCCTCGAACGCGTCCTCCGCCCGAGAGATCCGCCGCTCGACCTCGCGGCCCTTCCTCCCGGCAAGGCGCCGCCCGTCCCATCCTGCATTGCCGCTCATGTGTCCCGCAGCGACCGCCACCTCCACGATCTCAGGGTTGCGCTCGACCCATCGCCCGGAGAAGAACAGGCCCGCAGAAACATCCAGGTCGTCGAGATCGTCGAGGACACCGCTCACGTCGATGTCCGCGGCGCTGCCGGTGAGCATGAGATAGGAGTGCTCATCGCCCGGGCCCAGGATCCATTCCCCCGGAGGGAACTTCTGAGGAGCGCCCAGCTCGAAAGGAGGCTCCTCGGTTGGAGAGGGGCTGGGTACCAAGGTCGGCGACTCTTCCGCCGCGGGGGGAGAGTCCGGCGACGTGGATGAACACGACACTCCGAGAAGGAGCACCGCTATGCTCACGGCCAGCCTCATCCAAGAAGAACGCATGACCCATGATGCCGCGAATCCGACTACAACGGTCGGACCCCCCGCCGATCTCATGAATGCGAGCGTGTATTGAGCAGGGAACGCACCGCCCGGCAACGACTGAAGTACTGGTTCGAGAACACCATGTCCTCGGGCACCAAAGGCATGATCCTGATGCTCGCCGGGGTCACGGTGGCACTGATCTTCGTCGTCTCCTTCGTCGAAGCGATCGCTCGAGTGCAGATCGATGGCAAGGAGCTGTCGTTCCCAGAGGCCCTGTGGCTTTCGATGCTCCGGACGATGGATCCCGGAACGATGGGCGGGGACGAAGGAGCATTCTTCCGAGCAGCCTCCCTCGTCGTAACCATCGGCGGTGTCTTGGTGGTCAGCTCGCTGATCGGGCTCCTTGCCAACGGGATCGCCGACAAGGTTGCCGAACTCCGGCGTGGCCGCTCCCCGGTGATGGAGTCGGGACACACCCTGATCCTCGGCTGGTCCCCGAAGATCCACGCGATCGTTTCCGAGCTCATAATCGCCAACGAGAATCAGCGACACGCCAGTATCGTGATCCTCGCGCCCCTTGAGAAAGACGTGATGGAGCACGACATCGCGGCGCGCATCCAGGACCGGAAGACCACTCGGTTGATCTGTCGAACCGGTATCCCCTACGAGCTGATCGACCTCGAGATCGCCCAGCCGTCGAGGGCCAAGTCCGTGATCGTGATCAATCCCGGTGGCATCGACGGAGACGCCGAGGTCGTCAAGACATCTCTCGCCCTCCGCCACACCTTCGGTGCATCACGTGAGATCCCCGTGGTCGTCGAGATCCAGAAAGCATCGGTCGGGATCGCCCTGCAGGAGGGTACGGGGGGAGCCATCACCGTGATCCGGTCGTCCGACATCATCGCCAAGGTGACCGCCCAGGTCTGTCGCCAGCCGGGACTCAGTCAGGTGTATCAAGAGCTCTTCGACTTCGACGGGGACGAGATCTACTTCCACGAGTCTCCCGAGCTGATCGGGAAGTCATTCGGGGACGCGCTCTTGAGTTTCGACGCCGCGGCGGTCCTCGGACTGCGGTTCGCAGACGGTCAGATCCAACTGAACCCGCCGATGGACCAGACGATCTCGACCGGCGATCGAATCATCGCGGTGGCCGAGGACGACGACAAGGTCTTGTTCACCGGCACGCGGAGTGCGATCCCCGGCAGACGGCCCAGGCTCCGGTGGTCGAGCATCAAACCGAGTCGCTGATACTCATAGGCTGGAACGACATCGCTCCGCAGATCATCCAGGAACTCGACCCTTACGTCGCCCCCGGGTCCACACTCGTCATCGCGGTGGACGACGACCTTGTGGATCGCGGGAATCTCTCGCTGCCGGCCCAACTGGAGAACATCCAGTGCCGCGTGTTGGATCGCACCCTTGACAGGGCGGGTTTGCACACTGTCGTGGCAGCCGAGCGTTTCGATCATGCCATCGTCCTCTGCTACCGGGACGGTCTGACCGAAGCACAAGCCGACGCGAGGGTGCTGCTCACCCTGCTCCATCTCCGGAGCGCCATTGACGAGGTCGGGATCGACACGAACATAGTGGCCGAGCTACTAGACGAACGTGATGTCGATCTCTTCCCCGAGGAAAACTCGGGAGAGTTCATCGTGAGCGAGCGACTGACGGCGTTGATCATGGCGCAGCTCTCGGAGAACAGGGAACTGGCCCCCGTGTTCGAGGATCTGCTCGATGAAGCGGGCTCCGAGCTCTATCTGATCCCCGCCACCAGCTACATGCAGCCGGATCGATCGGTTGCATTCGCAGACATCGTGGCGGCGGCCCGTTCTCGCAGCGAGGTCGCTATCGGTTACCAGAAGGTTGATGGGTCCAAGGTCGAGGTCGTGATCAATCCCAACAAGGGGACGAGCGTGTCGCTCGGAATCGCCGACAGCGTGATCGTGCTCGGCGAGGAGTTCGGCTAACCACTCCGTCGACTACTCGAGCGAGGTGGACGAGTCGCCTTCTTCGCCCTGCCTCTCGGGATCCAGCTCAAGGGGACGCTCCTCCATGTCGGGGTATGCCGCACCGCACTTCGGGCAGTTGATCCGGTTCTCGACCGTTGGCTCCCCACAGCTTGGGCACTCGGCAATCATGTTCTCTCCTTCAGGAGGAATGGTTCGCGGCCCTGACATCGATGCCGTACCCCAACCAGACGCAAAGCAACCCAGGAAAGCAGAAGGACCGCAGGGCCGAAGCCCCGCGGTCCTTCTCTTTACGTCAACGATCAGACGGCCGTTACGTTCTTCGCTTCGGGGCCTTTCTGCCCCTCCTGCGCGTCGAACTCGACCTTCGCACCCTCTGCAAGGCTCTTGAAGCCCTCGCCGGTGATGCTCGTGTGATGAACGAAAAGATCTTTCGTTCCGTCGTCAGGAGTGATGAAGCCGAACCCCTTAGCGTCGTTGAACCATTTGACGGTTCCGGTTGCCATGGAAACACCTCCCCTCGGACGTGACGAACGATGGGGCGCTACCTTGCGGTCACGTCCGGAGTCGTTCTTGCTGGTGGATCTTGCGTGCCGGCCCTGGCCGAGGGGCGCTTTACGGTCCCTCGTCTTCGGGCGGGCTGATGACTTGATATGGCGGCCGGGGATCACGAGCGTGAGCCCTTCGGCCTCGAACTGGGAATCGAGCTTGAGGGCTCGAGCGATCGCGCTGACCTCGTAACGCTGGTCGTCGGCGACGAAGGTGATCCCCGTGCCGGAGCGCCCGGCGCGAGCCGTGCGTCCGATCCTGTGGACGTAGTCCTTGTGGTCGTTCGGTGGGTCGAAGTTGAAGACGTGCGTGATGCCGTCGAGGTCCAACCCGCGGGCGGCCACGTCGGTGGCGATCAGCACGTTCGCTCGCCCGGAGGCGAATCGGTCCAGTGCACGCTTGCGCTGTGACTGGCTCATGTTGCCGTGCATCGCCTCGGAGTCGACACCCTCGGTACGCAGTTTGCGGACCAGCTTGTCGGCGCCTCTCTTGGTGCGCACGAAAACGAGGGCCAGTTCGCGCTCGCTCTTCAACTCGTTGATGAGGTGGTCGATCTTGCGCTCGTGAACCACGGGAACGAATCTGTGGTCCGCTTCCTCGATAACGAGGCTCTTGTGCTCGATCTCGTGTTTGACGGGCTCGTGCGTGTAGGACCGAGCCAGTTCTCCGACACGACCGTCGAGCGTGGCCGAGAAGAACATCGTCTGGCGAGCGCCGGTCATGTTCGCAACGATGCGATCGACCTGTGGCTGAAAGCCCATATCGAGCATGCGGTCGGCCTCGTCGAGCACCAGGATGCGGATGTCTCTTACCGACAACAGTCGGCGATCGATCAGATCCTGCAAACGACCCGGTGTGGCAACGATGATCTGCGAAGTCGACGCGTACTTCGCCTGCTTGAACAGGGACACGCCGCCGTAGACCGGAGCCACCCGGAGATTGCGCTTGCGGGCGATCTCCTTCGTCTCTTCGGTCACCTGTACGGCTAGTTCCCTCGTCGGAACGAGGATCAAGCCGGACGGCTTCCGGGTCCTGTGGTCGAGACGCTCGACCATCGGGATCGCGAATGCGAGCGTTTTGCCCGATCCGGTCCTGGACTTGGCGAGGACGTCATGGCCCGCGAGGGCGTCCTTCATGACGAGCTCTTGGATCGGGAAAGGCGCATCGATCCCTCTACGGGTCAAGGCCTCCCGAACAGGCGCGGACACGCCCAGTTCGGCGAATGAAAGCAAATTGGTTCAACTCCTTCAGTGCGGCGGTACCGACCGCCATAACGGGAGATTCGAGACGCCCGTACCACCTGGAAGGGGAACCGGAGAACAAATCTCATGGCGGTCGTTGCCTTCTGCAGCCGTGCCGCCGTACTCGCGTCGTACAACCAGCACACTACACGGAAATTCCCACTCTCGGGGAAATCGTCCTGATAGTCCGCGTTCTTGGGGCGGGGCCCCGAACTACAGGAGCCAGGTGTCGTCGTGGATGATCGGCACTGCGGTTCCATCCGGAGTGATGCCGTCGATCTCGACCTCTGCACCGCCGATCATGAAGTCGGTGTGCACACGCGAGTAGTTCAGGCCCATCTTCAACATCTCCTCGGGGCTCTTCCCCTCGGCACCTTCGAAACAGAAGGTAAAGCC
>CAWGWA010000012.1:0-104169 GCA_963826105.1 uncultured Actinomycetes bacterium
TCGGCGTCCACCGCTCCTGCTTCCTCGAGCATCTCGGCGAAGAGCTTCTCGCCCTGCTCGGTGATGCGGTACACGGTCTTCCTGCGCCCCGGGGTCGTCTTGGCGGCCGCCTTGGCTCGCTTCCGGGGGACCTCTTCGGCCAACTTCTCAACCGCGCCGAGCTTGGCCATTCGCCTCAGCGTCGGGTAGAGCGAGCCCCACGAGACCTGCCAGAAGGGGCCCAGCATGGCGCCGAGCTGTTTCCGCAGCTCGTATCCGTGCATGTCCCGCTCCTTGAGCAGCCCCAATACGGGAAGCTCGAGAGTGCCTGGCTGTTTCATTCGCTACCCTTCTATGTCGTTCGTAGCGGTCGTTACCTGTGCGATTCGATATATCAGTAGTTCCTATCCACTTGATATATCACACCGATATATCACCCGCCACCAACCTAACCGTCGTGGGCGCTCGCTAGGCTGACCGGATGGGATCGGGGGAGGTGGCGCTCAGGGACGTTGAGGAGGGGGACCTACCTCTCTTCTACGAGATCCAGGCGGACCCCGAGGGGGCCGCGCTGGCCGCCTATGCCTCCAAAGACCGAGACGCCCACCTGGCCCACTGGCACAAGATCCTGGCCGACGATTCCTGTGCCGCTCGGACCGTCACGTTCGGAGGAGAGGTCGTCGGAAGCGTCCAGAGCTGGGAGGGAGACGGCCACCGCGAGATCGGCTACTGGATCGGCCGGGAGCACTGGGGCCGTGGGATCGCGACGGCGGCCGTCGCTCGATACCTTGAGATCGAGCGCACGAGGCCGTTGATGGGGTGGGTTGCCGAGCACAACCCGGGTTCGATCCGGGTGCTCGAGAAGTGCGGCTTCGCCCGCTCCGTGGAGCAACCAGAACCGGTGCCCGATGAGGTTCGCTTCGTGGTCCTGGAGCTCCATTCGTAGCGAGCGCGCGGGGGGTTGTCGTCGAAAGCCATTACCATCGCCGAGTGGGACTTTCAGGAAGATCGTTCGATCCGACCAGTTCGCCGCCGAGCCCCAAAGGCCCGGTGGTCGACTACAGCCTGGCGCGACGTTCGGCGATCGCTTCGGTGCGCCGCGGGATGCTCGACACGAACGATGTCTGTGACGCACACCCGGAGCTCCTGCGCGCTGCGAAGAACATCGGCGAGGAGATCGACATCCCCTGCCCGATCTGTTCGCACGATGCGATGCGCGGGGTGCGCTACGTCTACGGGGCGGAGCTCAAACGGAACAGCGGCCGGGTCGTCTATCCGCGGGAGTGGCTCATCGAACTCGCCGAGTCCTACGACCAGTTCACCTGCTACGAGGTCGAGGTCTGCCTCGACTGTGCCTGGAATCACCTGATCAGGGCGTACCAGGCGGGGCGGCGATTCCGTACGCCCCAGGCCCCCCGCCGCCGCCGTAGTTAGATCCAGTTTGGTTCGCTAATCCTTCAGTTGGGGCATTGTCAGGCGTATGGATGCCGACGAATCTAGACTCGCGTGGTGACACACGATGGCTGAGGCTGGCGCGTCCAAGCCGGGGTGGTGGGCCCGACGGGGCCAGAAGAAGACCCGGAAGGATGGACGCTCCCGGACGCAACGATTCCTCCTCCGGTGGGGGTGGTTGATCGCGCTCGGAGGCATCCTTATCGGAGTCGCGATCCTGCTCCTTACCTATGCCTTCGCGTCGATCCCTCTCCCGCAGGACATCAAACTGGCCTCGGCGGCCAAGGTGTTCGATCGCCATGGCGAGCCGATCGGCATCTTCTCCGGTGAGGAGCGCCGCTTCATCATCGACCCGGAACCCTTGATCGATGGACGAGCGAGCTTCGTCGGCGACGCCGTGATCGCATCCGAGGACAAGGACTACTACGAGCACGGGGGCGTCTCGATCAGGGGCATCATCCGCGCCGCGTGGGCCAACGTCACCGGCGGTGAGGTCCAGCAGGGTGGCTCGACCATCACCCAGCAGTACGTGAAGCAGGCGGTTCTGCAGGACACCGAGAGAACCATCACCAGGAAGCTGAAGGAAGCCGTCCTCGCGATCAAGTTGGAGCGGAAGTACTCCAAGAAGGAGATCCTCGGCTTCTATCTCAACACCATCTACCTCGGGCGCGGGGCGTACGGATTCGAGGCCGCTGCACAGACGTACTTCGACAAGAAGGCGGTGCAGCTTTCCGTTGGAGAAGCGGCGTTCCTGGCCGGCATAATCCCGTCGCCCGAGTCCTACCAGCCAGACGAGCACATGATGCTCGCCAAGGAACGCCGCGACCGGACCCTCGGCCTGATGGTGGAGGAGGGCTACATCACCCAGGACGAGGCCGACGAGTTCATCGGCAAGAAGATCAAGCTCGCGCCGAACGAGGAAGAATCGCTGACCGACTCGAAGGCCGCCTTCTTCATCGAGTGGGTCCGTAAGGACTTCCTCGAGCCGTACTTCGGCGACCGGCTTTACACCGGTGGACTACAGATTCACACGACCCTTGACCTCGAGATGCAGAGGGCCGCCGAAGAAGCCGTCGCCACCCAGTTGACGCAAAAGACCGAACCGGAAGCGTCGCTGGTTTCGATGACCCCGCGCGGTGAGGTGCGCGCGTTCGTCGGGGGCCGGAAGTTCACCAGCATCAAAAAGGCACGCGGCTTCAACTACGCAGCCGACTACCCGGGGCACGAGTCCGGTTCGACGCTGAAGTCGTGGACCGTGCTGGCCGCGATCGAAGACGGCATATCGCTCCAGTCGCGCTTCTCCGGCAGCAGCCCCGTCACCATCACCGACCCGGCGTGCGCCGGGCCCGCCGGTGAATGGGAGACGTCGAACTACGGCGGGAGTTCCTTCGGGACGCTCGACCTGATCGGAGCCACCACGAGTTCGGTCAATGTGATCTTCGCTCAGCTCATCGCCGAGATCGGCCCCGAGAAGGTCGCCCGCATGCTCGAGAAGTTCGGGTTCGCCCCGAAGTTCGGGGCCGATGAGATCGCGCCGAACTGCTCACTGGCGGTCGGCTCGTTCGACGCAACACCGGTCGAGATGGCACGCGGCTACGCTGGCTTCGCGGCCGGCGGTCGTCTCCCCGATGTCGTGCCGGTCGCCTACGTGACCGATGAAGAGGGTCACTGCCTCGTGTCGTGGATCCCACAGAAGTTCGAGTGCGACGAAGAGATCAACACTCAGGGCGAGCAAGTCGTCGAGCAGAACTCGGTCTACGTCCTCAACACCGCGCTGCAGAGCGTCGTTAACGCGGGAACCGCGACCCGAGCGGCGATCCCCGGCTGGGAGGTCGCCGGTAAGACCGGTACCGCGCAATACAACCGTGCGGCGTGGTTCTCGGGTTACACCACCCAGCTCGCGACGGTCGTTTGGATGGGCTACCCGCTCGAGGAACGCCCGGGTGGTGGAGAGTCGATACAGCCTCAGATGGGCTACTGCTCCGATACGTTCCTCTGTCGTCCGGTTCAGGGCATCAACGTGACCGGTGGGTCGTTCCCCGCGACCATCTGGCACGACTACATGATCCAGGCCCTCGAGGGGATGACCCCGAAGCCGTTCCCCGATCCGACGCACTTCCCAGACGAGATCCTGAACCCGACCCCGACCGCAGCTCCGTCGCCGACGAAGACGAAGAAGCCTGACCCGGAGCCGACCCCGGAGCCGACCCCGACCCCCGAGCCGACCCCGACCCCAACTCCGACGCCGACCCCCGAGCCAACACCGACGGTGACTCCGCCGGCCCCGGCCCGCGACGAGGAGTTCGTCTACCGCGCCGAGAGCACGCCCGACGACACCAAGTCGTCAGGGGAGGATCCATAGCGGTTTGGCGTCGACTCCGGAACGCCGGAGGTTTTCCGCCGCAGCGATAGTGGTTGCGGTCTGCGCTGCGTTCCTCCTCGGGGGCTGGTTCCTCAAGGCTCAGTGCCTCGATCCGTGGAGCGATTCTCATCAGTACGAGTCGCTCTGCTACAACGACATCCAGGCCCTCTACCAGATACGCGGCATCCAAGACAGAACGTTTCCCTACGTCCATGGGAGCTTCGACGCCGCGAACGGCGAGCTGGTCGATGGGGCGATCGAGTACCCGGTGCTCACCGGTTTGTTCATGTACGCCGCGGGGGCCGGAGTCACCGACGCCAACGGTTATCTCGGGGCGACCGCTCTGCTCCTTGCCCCCTTCGGTCTCCTCATCGCCTATCTCCTTGGGAGGCTCGAGGGCCTGCGCGCTCTGATGTGGGCGGCATCGCCCGCGCTGATCCTGTACTCATTCCACAACTGGGATCTGTTGGTGGTGGCCGCGGTCGTGGTTGGGTTCTACGCGTACCGCCGCGATCGGCCTCTGGTCGCGGCCGCGCTCTTCGGTGTCGGTGCCGCGCTCAAGATGTATCCCGCCTTTTTCGTACTTGCTCTCGTCGCCGCTTCGCTGGCGCGCCGGGAGGTGAAGGACGCACTCGTTCACGCCGGGGTTGGCGGCGGCGTGTTCGCGCTGATCAACCTCCCCTTCATCGTCGCCAACCGGGACGGTTGGTGGGCGACCTACGGGTTCCACCGGGTGCGCGGCCCCAACTTCGACAACATCTGGACCCTGCTTCCAGATATGACTCCGGACGACCTGAACCTCGTCACGGGTGGGTTGACGCTGATCGGCTTCGGTATCGCTCTGGGGATCGGCACGTTGCGGGCGAGGCGCGAGGGGGTCTTCCCGACGGTGCCGGTCTGCGCCGCGCTCCTGGCCGCGTTCATGCTGTTCTCCAAGGTCCACTCGCCCCAGTACACCCTGTGGCTCCTGCCGTTCTTCGTCCTCGTGAGGGTCAACCTCCTGTGGTGGATCGCCTATGCGGCCGCCGACCTCCTCGTCTACGTGGGCGTGTTCCGGTTTTTCTACGACCTCAGCGAGAGAACCGGCGGAACCCTGGCCGAGGATGCGATGGAGCTGGGGATCTGGGTCCGGGCCGCGCTCTTGCTCGCTCTGTTCGTCGTGTTCCTGAGATCCTCGGCGACGCCACCCGACCGTTTCGTGTCACAACCCCTTCCTACGGTTGACCCCGTCGGAGGAGCGGAGCTCTCTGCCTCGGAGCCCTAGCGAAGGGAGGTGCTACCATCTGGGTCCCGCGGCGATCGGCTGCGGTGTGTCCCCTGCTCGTCTGCGGTCCTCATCGCGGGCGGGCCTCGGAACCGAGATTCGGTTCGAGTCCAGAGGAGGAGGTAGCTGATGAGGGATTACGAGGCGATGGTCATCGTGGATGCCGCACTCGAAGAGGGCGAGATCCAGAAGGCCGTCGATCGATTCTCGGGCGTCATCACCGACGCCGGAGGCAAGGTGACGAAGGTAGACCGGTGGGGCGTGCGCCGTTTCGCGTACGAGATCAACCACAAGAAAGAGGGCTACTACTTCGTCGCACAATTCTCCGCTGAGCCAGAGACGGTCGCTCAACTCGATCGCCTCTTCCTCATCTCCGACGAGTTCGTGCGCGGCAAGGTCACTCTGCCCGTGCCCGCAACCAAGTGATACTCGAGAGGAGATAGAAATGGCATCGGATAACAACATCACGCTGGTAGGCAACATCACCGACGACCCCGAACTCCGCTTCACCCCTTCGGGTGCTGCGGTCGCGAACTTCACGGTCGCGGTCAACCGCCGTATCAACAAGGACGGTCAGTGGGAGGACAAGCTCGACGGGTTCTTCCGCTGCAACTGCTGGCGCGATATGGCCGAGAACGTCGCCGAATCGCTGTCCAAGGGTTCGCGCGTAGTGGTCGTCGGTCGTCTGCAGCAGCGTCAGTGGGAGGACCAGGACGGCAACAAGCGTTCGTCCTTCGAGATCCAGGTCGATGAAGTCGGTCCATCCCTTCGCTGGGCGACCGCGACGGTTCAGAAGTCGTCGCGTTCCGGTGGCGGAGGCGGCGCCGGTGGCGGTAACGCAGGCGGTAACGCAGGTGGCGGTGACTGGGGGGGCCAGGCCCCCGCAGCCGCGGCTCCTCCACCCGAAGACGGAGGTTTCTAGATGGCACGCGATCGCGACAGAGACTCGCGAGATCGGCGCGATAAGAAGGGCGGCGCCGACAAGAAGGGTTTCAAGAAGGGCAAGAAGAAGTATTGCCAGTTCTGCGCCGACAAGAGCACGCTGATCGACTACAAGGACGTCGGAATGCTGCGCAAGTTCGTCAGCGACCGGGGCAAGATCCGCGCCCGTCGGGTCACCGGCAACTGTGTCCAGCACCAGCACCGTGTGGCGACCGCGGTCAAGAACGCGCGCGAGATGGCATTGCTCCCCTACTCCTCGACGGCTCGGTAAGGAGGACCCATGAAGATCATCCTTGCCGACGACATCGAGACCCTCGGGCATAAGGGCGACGTCGTGGTCGTCTCCGACGGGTACGCGCGCAACTTCCTGATCCCTAAGGGCATGGCGCTGACCGCATCGAAGGGTGCGCTCAAGCAGGCCGAGATGATGCAGAAGGCTCGCGGCGAACGGATGGAGAAGGAGAAGGACGAGGCGGCTTCCAAGGTTGCCGTGCTCGCCGCCAACCCCGTTTACATCTCTGCCCGGGCCGGTGAGGAGGGCCGTCTGTTCGGCTCCGTTACCAAGACCGACGTCGCCCGGGGCATCGAGGACCAGCTCGGTGAGAAGGTCGACCACAAGATGATCCTTCTCGAGGACCCGATCCGCAGCCTCGGTAGCCACTCGGTCGAGATCAAGCTCCACGAGCAGGTGAATGCGCTGGTGACCATCGAGGTCATCGCGCACGACGAGGAGTAATCCACAGGTGAGTCACAGGCTGACGCTCTTGTAGTCCACAGGCGGCAGCACATAGCTTCGAAGTGGCCCGGTTCGCCGGGCCACTTGCTTGGACGGGGGCGAATCGAATCCGTCGCACCTCGTGGCTAGGGTGCGAACATATGTTCTTGACGACGCCTCGGAAGAGGCCCTAGGCAGGGGGAGAAGTGGCTCAGCGGGCACCGCTCGAGGCCGTACGGCCCAACCGGATACCGCCTCACAACCTGGACGCCGAGCAATCGGTGCTGGGGGCGATGCTGGAGTCTCGCGACGCGATCCTGAACGTGGTCGAGATCCTCGATGCCAAGGCGTTCTACAAGCCGGCCCACGGGATGATCTTCGAGACGATCGTCGAGTGCGTCTCCCGCGGCGAGCCCGCCGACCCGGTCACCGTCGCCGATGAGTTGTCCCGTAAAGGTGCCCTCGAGCAGATCGGGGGCAAGCCCTACATCCTCGGGCTCCTCGAGGCCTATCCGACAGCCTCGTCGGCCTCCCGCTATGCGCACATCGTCGAGGAGCACGCACTCCTCCGTCGCCTGATCGAAGCCGGCAACCGGGTCCAGGAGATCGGTTTCGAGATGCCCGAGGACGTCGACGAAGCGGTCGACGAAGCTGAGAGCGTCATCTACCAGGTCGCCGACCGCCGCCTCCGCGACGACATGCAGCCGATCCGTCCGCTGCTCACGAAGACGATGGAAGACCTCGAGGCGCTCGCCGAACTTGGAGAAGACGTCACCGGCCTGGCGTCCGGTTTCGGCGACCTCGACCACCTCACGCTCGGATTCCAGCCCTCATCGCTCGTGATCATCGCGGCGAGACCGGCGATGGGTAAGTCGGCCCTCCTAAATGACTTCGCGTTGCATGCGGCGTTGAAGAGGAACCAACCGACCGTGATCTTCTCGCTCGAGATGGGGCGGCAGGAGTTGACGCAGCGCTTCCTTGCGTCCGAGGCGAAGATCGATTCGCAGAAGATCAGGCGAGGTGCATTGCAGGAACAGGATTGGCAAAGGCTGTCGTCCGCGGTCGGCCGGCTCGCCGAGGCGCCGATCTTCATCGACGACTCACCGAACATCACCTTGATGGAGATGCGCGCCAAGTGCCGGCGGCTCAAGGCCAAGGGCGGGCTCGGGATGGTGATCGTCGACTACCTCCAGCTGATGCAAGGTCCGCGCAAGACCGAGAACCGCCAGCAGGAGGTGTCGGAGATCTCGCGTGCGCTCAAGATCATGGCTCGCGAACTCGAGGTCCCGGTGCTATGCGCATCTCAGCTCAACCGAGGGGTTGAGTTTCGCGCCGACAAGCGACCGATGCTAGGAGATCTTCGCGAATCCGGCGCCCTCGAACAGGACGCCGACATGGTGATGTTCATCTACCGGGATGAGGTCTACAACCCCGACTCCGAGGCGAGGGGTGAAGCTGAGCTGATTATCGCCAAACATAGGAATGGCCCCACGGGGCTCGTGAGACTTGCGTTCATGAATCAGTACACGAAGTTCGCCTCGATCGCCCGATCCCACTCGTAACGGTGGCCGCGGGCGCAGCCCCGGTGTCGCCGCGCCGGATACGCGCGGTGCACACGCGTCTCGTCAAGCAGCAGGGCCGGTTCACTCCGAAGCCGCAACTCGATCCGCTCGACGAACTGATCATGACCGTGTTGTCGCAGCACACTTCCGACATCAACACCGAGCGAGCGTTCACTTCCCTTAAGGCGACCTTTCCGCGCTGGGGCGATGTGATGGACGCCCGAACGAAAAGGGTCGCGGACACGATCCGTTCCGGGGGCCTGGCCGATCAGAAGGCTCCACGCATCAAGGCGATCCTCGAGGAGATCACCTCCCGCGAGGGATCTCCGGACCTCGGGGGCCTGGCGTCGATGTCCGATGCCGAGGTCGAGGATTACCTCACGTCGCTACCCGGTGTCGGCCCGAAGACCGCCGCGTGCGTGCTCGTGTTCTCGATGGGCCGGCACGCGTTCCCGATCGACGTCCACGTGCACCGGATCGCATTGCGCCTCGGGTGGCTCCCGCCGAAGACCTCGGCCGACAAAGCGCACAAGGAACTCACCCCTCGGATCCCGCCTGAGATCCGCTACGAGCTGCACATGAAGCTGATCACCCACGGCCGCGAGGTCTGCGTCGCGCGCATGCCGCGCTGCAGCGAGTGCGTGCTCTTCGATCTGTGCGAGTCCGGGCCGCTCCTGCTGGCCCGGGGCGACGCGCGCTAGACGGTCGTTTCGGGGAGCGTCTCGATCGCGAAACGGATCGACTGGTCCTCGAAGGTCGCGTGGAGGACCTTGTCCTCGAGGAACTGCGCGGCGCTCGGCTCGACGAAGACCTGGCTACCGTCGGTTTCGACGACCTGATCCGCCGCTTGCGGCTCGGCTGCGAGCGTCAGTTCGAGGGTGGCTTCTGACTCGTTCACCGGGGTCGCGAAGATCCGGAGTCCTCCGGTCTCGGGGACGTCCGATCCCTCGACCAACTTCTTTACGGCATCCGCCGCTTCGGCGGTGACGGTAAGCACGTGAATCACTCCTCGATGGTTGGGGACGCTCCACCATCGCGGACTTGGCCGGATCGTGCAAAGAGGCGGTTAGCTCTTGTCGATCACGCAGAAGAGGTTGCCCTCGGGGTCTTCCAGGACGATGAAGTCTTCGCCCGGCTCCGGCGTGCGCTCGAAGCGCGTGGCGCCCAGCGCCAGCAGTCGTTCGACCTCGCCGTTCTGATCGCTCGTGTAGAGATCGAAGTGGAGGCGGTTCTTCCCCGACCGCTTTTCAGGGACGACCACAAGAGACACATTCACGTTCTGACCATTTGGATCTCTGAGGACGACCGAATCTTCTTCGGGTTCCTCGCGTGGTTCGTAGCGGAGCGCCTCCTGCCAGAAGCGCGACATCGTCGGGAAGTCGTTGCAGTCGATGACGACCGAACCGACCCTCAGATCGACCTCCATAGATTCCCTTCCGTCGGCTGGTGCACGTCGTTACTTTCGCGGACCCTCAAGGCACATGCAACGAGGACACCGGCTAGTCGATGAACCAAAGCTTTGGTCCGGTGCGCCGGGCGATGAAGTACATCTGAACCGCGCCGCCCGATTCCCCGTTGAACTTGGGGAAGCTCGCCTGCGCTATCCAAGTGGCCTCCGACACCTGGCCCCCGCATCGATCCCTGATGAGATCGAGCAACAACTTCCCGCCTCGTGAATCTCCCCTTATGACGAGGGGGTGGAGATCCCAGCTGGTGTAGACATCGCGCTCACCCGGACCCGCGCTGAGGTCTTCCTGCGTGAACAGATCGTGGAAATGTTCGAATGAACCGAAGCGGTCCTTGCTCACGCGATCGAGCAATCTCCACAGCTCAGCTGGCCTCGCCGGATCACCATTGGCGGCCTCTAGAACCTTCGATGCGGTATCCGCTACCCGTCCGGTGGTCACCGCCGCCTTAGACACTTCCCAGGGAAACGGGCATCTATCCATATCGCCAAGAGGAATCCGACCGAAGCCGAATGAAGTCTTCAGCTGCTGATCCTCGTAGAGCGTGGTGTCCGGGTAGATGTTTGTCACCGCGTAGGCAAGTTGAGCGCGCGCTGTGCGACTAGCGTCCGGGCCTGCCCAGAATCGGATCGTGGCGACCCCCGAATCCCCTGTGCTACCCGTGAACGAGTAGATCGGTTGCCCTTGGCCTCGCCCCAGGATCGTTGCCTCCGCAATATCGAGGCCAGATCGAAGCGGTGGCGGCTCCGGCAAGGAGCCGCCTACCGGCGGCGGATAGTGAACTGATATCTCGAGGAACACGTCTGCCGGATCGGCTTCTTCGGCATCGATATTGCGAACGCGGACCGTAGTGGTCGAAACGGAGACCGGCCCCTCTAGAAGCTTCGGGTTGTTCGAGGTGATGAGGTCGACATTCATGTGGTTGAACTGGACCGATGGAATGTAGCTCCAGTCCTTGGGGATCGAGGCAGTGCCTCCCAACGCCGGGAGCGCGACCTCCTCGGGTTCTGCTTCCCGGATCGTGTCGTCATCGCACGCGAAGTAGGGGACGAAGCGTTCGATCCGGGAGCAAGCATCCGGGGCCTCGGCTCCGATGAATCCGGATGCAGGGACCGCGCTCCACAGGACCTCGGTCCCGTCGGGTGGCTCTGGAACCCGCCGCCGCCCGCTTCCGCTGACGCTCTCGATATCGGATTCGAAGATCGTCTTGGTCGCGGTGGAGAAGCATCGCTTCCCTGCCAAGGGACAAGAGTGGTGGAAGATCCCCTCGGAGTAGGCCACGTAGTTCTCTCCGTCGCGATAGAGGAGAACAAGCCCGGGCCGGACGACAGGGTCGACATCGTCGGGAAGCACGTCCAGAAGCGATCTAGGCGGCGCGGGTAGCGGGTCGAAGAGGATCCGCTCTCTGGCAGTGGGCGGCGGGGTTCGTTCCCATTCGATACTCGATACACCGACGGCTACGACGACCACTGCGGCCGCGATTGAGATGGCACGGATCCGTCCCACTTTTCGTCGTCGTCTCACCGCGCCTACGACGTCACCGCTGATGACCTGGAGCCGAGGTTCGAGGTCGGCGAGGTACTCAACTTGTTCCTTCCGAAGCTCACGCTGCAGTGATCGATCAAAGTCAGACACGGTCACTCGTCTCCTCGTTACCCAAGATGCCGGCGAGTGCGACCCGGGCCTTGTGGAGCTGGGACTTCACAGTGCCGACCGAGCACCCCAGCGTCTCGGCTACCTCGGCGTCGGGAAGGTCCTCGAGGTACCGGAGCACGATGCAGGCCCGCTGTCGGGCCGGCAGTTTTCTGAGTGCGGCGGTAACGTCCAGCCGGAGTTCGACCGCGGAGCTCTCGGACCCGGGCCCCGCCAGCCGACGCTCCGCGGTTTCGTTTACACGTCTCTCTATCTGAACCCGGCGGATCCGCTGCGCGGCGAGGTTGACGACCGTCCGCCGAAGATACGGATAGGGGTGCTCGATCCGGGCCGTGGCTCTCCGCCGAGCGCAGAACTGAGTGAAAGCTTCCATCGCCACCTCCTCGGCCCCCGTCGCGTCTCCCAACATCAGATAGGCCAACGCTGAAAGTGAACGGAAATGGGCGTCGAACAATGCGATCACCAACTGGTCGTGCTTGTTCGACGAGGCTCTTCCCACGTGCCTTCCCCGCTCAGCGACGGTTCTCTTCAGATGCAATCACTAGAAGGTTGCTTGAGGCGTGCGAAAGGTTGCCTTATGTCCAGCAGAGCGGGTGAGGGGAATCGAACCCCCGTCACTAGCTTGGGAAGCTAGAGCTCTACCATTGAGCTACACCCGCAACGACCCCGGATTATAGAGGCGAGGGCTCCGCCACTGGATAGACTGCCGGGATGATTCTG
The DNA here is from genome assembly GCA_963826105.1 of uncultured Actinomycetes bacterium. Lineage (GTDB taxonomy): Bacteria > Actinomycetota > CADDZG01 > CADDZG01 > WHSQ01 > WHTI01. The sequence goes on from CAWGWA010000012.1 coordinate 12,116, forward strand.
TCGGACGGGGACATCCGGAAAGCGATCGCAGACGGCAGCATCGGAATCGAGCCGTTCGATGAAGCGGACGTCCAGCCGTCGTCCGTAGACCTCCATGTCGATCGACTGTTCCGAACCTTCAACAACCACCGGCACTCTTTCATCGATGTGAAGGAGCCGATGGAGAAGCTCACCGAGCTGATCGAGGTCGCCGACGGCGAGCGGTTCATCCTCCATCCCGGCGAGTTCGTGCTCGGCTCGACCACAGAGTACGTCCAGCTTCCTCATGACCTCGTCGCGCGGCTCGAGGGCAAGTCCTCACTCGGTCGCCTCGGGCTCCTGATCCACTCGACCGCCGGCTACGTCGACCCGGGATTCGAGGGACACCTCACGCTCGAGCTCAGCAACGTCGCCAACCTCCCGATCACGATCTATCCGGGCATGAAGATCGGACAGATCTCGTTCTTCCAGCTCACGTCTCCGGCCGAGAACCCCTACGGCTCGAGCGCGGTTGGCTCGAAATACCAGGGCCAGCGGGGCCCGACCCCCTCCCGCTACTTCGAGAACTTCTAGCCCGCCCCGGGAAGTGCGATCTGGGGTTTACAGCGTTAAGTTAACTGTGCTAACTTACCGGCGTTAACCGATACCGGGCCGATGGGGGCTCGGGTGACGCCAAGGAGAGGTCATGTTCGAGAGGCTTGGGGACGCCGTTGTAGCCCGGCGCAAGATCATCATCATCGCCACCATCGTCATGTTCGCGGCGGCCGGGTTCTTCGGTTCCGGGGTCGCCGACCGGCTGTCATCGGGTGGGTTCGACGATCCGAACTCTGAGGCGAGCGTGGCCGCCGACACCCTGAAGGAACGCTTCGGGGTTGAGGACCCCAACGTGATCCTGCTGGTCGATGCCAAGTCGGGGAACGCCGATGACCCTGAGGTCGCGGCCGCCGGGATCGCACTGACCGAGGAACTCGCCGAAGGCCGAAGGCGTCGGGCAGGTGTATTCGTACTGGTCCACAGGCATCCCCTCGCTCAAGAGCGACGATGGGAGCCAGGCGATCGTGCTCGGTCGCATCGCCGGCGACCAGAACGAGATCAAGGAGCACATCGAGGTCATCTCGCCCGAGTTCACTCGTTCGACCGATGCGGTCGACGTCAGCGTCGGCGGGTTCGCAGAGATCTACCGGCAGATGCAGCACAACATCGAATCGGATCTCATCAAGGCCGAGACGATCGCGTTCCCGATCACCCTTCTCCTTCTTGTCATCGTGTTCGGGAGCCTGACGGCCGCCGGACTTCCCCTCGCGATCGGGGGCCTGGCGATCGTCGGTGCGATGTTCCTCCTGCGGATCATCGCCGGCATGACCGAGGTCTCGATCTTCGCCCTCAACCTCACCACAATGCTGGGGCTTGGACTGGCGATCGACTACAGCCTGTTCATCGTGTCCCGCTACCGCGAGGAGCTCGCCAACGGGCTCGAGCCGCACGACGCGGTCCGCAGGACCGTAGAGACCGCCGGTCGCACTGTCGCCTTCAGCGGCTTGACCGTTGCTCTATCGCTCAGCGCGCTGCTGGTGTTCCCCCTGGCCTTCCTGCGTTCGTTCGCCTACGCGGGTGTCTCGGTGGTTCTCGTTGCGATCCTCGGCGCGGTCGTGTTCCTGCCGGCGTTGCTGGCGGTCATGGGCCGCAAGGTGGACAGCCTGAGGCTGTGGAAGCGCCGGGCGAAGCCTGCGGGCGAGGGCCGATGGCACCGGATCGCTCTGGGCGTCATGAAGCGCCCGATCCCGATCGCGACCGCGGTCATCGCGTTCCTTATCTTCCTCGGGATCCCGTTCTTCGGTGCCAAGTGGGGCCAGGCGGATGACCGCGCTCTTCCCAAGACCGAGTCGAGCCATGTGGTGTCGCAGCAACTGCGTGACAACTTCTCGTCGAACAATGCCAACGCGCTGTCGATCGTCGTCGAGGGGCGGCCGTCCGAGTCCGAGATCGCCGCGTTCGCCACCGATCTTTCCGAGATCGACGGGGTGGCCGGGGTCGGAGCCGCGACCGGCAACTACGCCGGTGGGGAACAGGTGAGCGAGCCGGATCAGACCAACGCTCTGTTTGCATCGGACGCCGGCACGTGGTTGTCGGTGATCCCCAGCGTCGAGGCGTTCTCTCCCGAGGGTGAGGAACTCGTCGCCGACATCCGCGCAGCCGATGCGCCGTTCGATGTCCAGGTCACCGGACCGTCGGCGCACCTCGCCGATCAGACCGACTCGCTGTTCTCCAGGCTGCCTCTGGCCGCAGGGATCATCGGGATCACGACATTCATCCTCCTGTTCCTGATGTTCGGAGGCATCCTCGTCCCGATCAAAGCGATCATCCTGAACATGCTGAGTCTGACCGCGACCTTCGGGGCGATGGTCTGGATCTTCCAGGAAGGACACCTCTCGGGCGTTCTCGACTTCACGCCGACCGGGACGATGGAACTCACGATGCCGATCTTGATGTTCTGCATGGCGTTCGGGCTCTCGATGGACTACGAGGTCTTCCTACTGTCACGCATCAAGGAGGAGCACGACCTCACCGGAGACAACACGGCTTCGGTGGCGATCGGACTCGAGCGGACCGGCGGGATCGTTACCGCCGCGGCGGTTCTGCTCTCCGTGGTGTTCGTGGCTTTCGCGACCTCGGGTGTGACCTTTATCAAGATGATGGGCGTTGGTCTGACGCTGGCGGTCATCATGGACGCCACTCTGGTACGAGCGACCCTGGTGCCGGCGTTCATGAAGCTGGCCGGTGAAGCGAACTGGTGGGCACCTAAGTGGATGCGTAAGGTGTACCTGAGGTTCGGGATCAGCGAGGGTGGACCGTCCACCCAGGCCCCCGTTCCCGTGGCAGCTGAAAGGTGAACCAACTGAAACCGGATTCCGGAGCCACCACCACGGCGCGACGTACCAGGTCGCGTCGTGGTGAGGGCGACAAGCTTCGCGAAGACATCATCGATGCGGTCGAGAGGCTGCTGCTCGAGACCGGGGATGAGTCCCTGGTTTCGATGCGCGCGATCGCCAAGGCGGTCGGGGTTACGCCCCCGGCGCTCTACATGCACTTCGAGGACAAGGACTCGATGATCGAGGCGGTCTGCGACCGTCGCTTCCGCGAGCTGAACGAGCTCATGGGTGTGGCGCGCGAGTCGACCGACGATCCGGTTGAGGGCTTGAAGCTCATGGGCAAGGCATACATCCGTTTCGGCACCGACAACCCGGAGCCCTACCGCCTGCTGATGATGAGCAAGACCGAGATCGATCACGGCGAGAGCCTGACGACCGCGGAGCCGACCGAGGGCGACCTGGCGTTCATCCAGCTCGTTAGCCAGGTGAGCGCGTGTATCGAGTCCGGACGATTCAAGGCGGCCGATCCACTGGAGACATCGCTGATCGTGTGGTCGTCGGTGCACGGCCTCACCGCGCTGATGATCTCGCAGCCGAACTTCGTATGGCCCTCGACCGTCGTCGACAGGTTGGTCGAGATGGTGGTCGCGGGGCTCGCCCCCTAAGCGGTCGAAGCCTCCGCTTCATCTCCACCGTTGCCGTTGGCCTTGGCGACGCTCGATTCGGGGTGGAACTCGATCGACGCGAGCAGCAGCTGGGCAACGTCCTTGACGACCATCTGATCGTCCTTCTGCCGTTCGGTGACGCCGTCCGAGAGCATGATGTTGCAGAACGGGCAGCCGACCGCGAGCGTGTCCGACGCGGATGCCAAGGCTTCGTCGGTGCGCTCCATGTTCATCTTCTTGCCCATCCGCTCTTCCATCCACATCCGGCCCCCGCCCGCGCCGCAGCAGAAAGTGCCGTGGCCGCAACGCTGCATCTCCTGGTACTCGGTTCCGGGGATCGACTCGATGACGTCGCGCGCACCCTGCCAGACGTCGTTGTGGCGGGCGTTGTAGCAGGGGTCGTGATACGTGACGGTCTTGCCCGACTCGTTCTCCGGCTTGAGGCGACCCTCCTTGACCAGTTGCGCGAGGTACTCGGTGTGGTGGATGACCTCGAACATCCCGCCGAACTGCGGGTACTCGTTGAACATCGTGTTGAAGCAGTGAGGGCACGCGGTGAGGATCTTCTTGACCTTGTAACCCTTCATCGTTTCGATGTTCTGCTCGGCGAGCATCTGATAGATGTACTCGGCCCCCATGCGCCGGGCCGGGTCGCCGTTGCACGACTCCTCATCCTTCAACGTCGCGAAGTTGACGCCCGCGATCTGCAGCAGCTTGGCGAGGTCGTACATCACCTTCTTGTTGCGGTCGTCGAATGCGCCCGCGGAGCCGACCCACAGCAGCACGTCGGCATCGGGATTGTCCTTGATGTGCGGGATCTCGAGCGCCTCCTGCTTGGAGGTTCCCTTCTCCCAGTCCATCCGCGTCTGCGGTGCCGAGCCCCACGGGTTCCCGGTCGTCTCCATGTTCTGGAGCGCGCCCTGCATCTCCTTGGGGAAGCGCGACTCGGTCATGACGAGGTTCCTGCGCATCGCGACGATCGAGTCGATGTGTTCGATGTTCACGGGACAGGCCTGCACGCACGCGCCGCAGGTGGTGCAGTCCCAGATGACCTCGTCCTCGATGACTTCGGGGTTCAGAGAGGGGAGGCCGGCGACGATCTCCTTGAATGCCTCGTCGCTGGTCTTCTTGGCCTCGAGCAACGCGGGACCCTTCTCGAACATCTGATCGCGCAGGTCCATGATCAGGAGCTTCGGACTCAACGGCTTACCGGTGTTCCATGCGGGGCAGACCGACTGACAGCGTCCGCACTCGGTGCACGTCATCCCGTCGAGCATCTGTTTCCAGGTCAGGTCGGTGATGACACCGGCACCGAACGTGTCGTCCTCGGTCATGTTCTCGATGTCGATGTTCATCGGCATCAGCGCGCCCTTGGGACGCTCCGAGGTGAACAGCACGTTGATGCCCGCCGTGATGATGTGGAGGTGCTTCGAGTACGTGATGTAGACGAGGAACGCCAGGATGATCAGCGAGTGCCACCAGAGGAACACGGTGTCGAGCGCTTCCCTCGTCGCCTCCGAGAACCCCTCGAACAGCTGCGCCGTGGCATTCGACAGCGGTGTCCATGCGGTGTCGTAGGGGAAGTGGCCGAGCGAGATCTCGGCTCCCCGGGTCGCGAGGATCGTGAGCATGATGCCGGTGATCGCATAGAGGATGTACTCCGCGTCCTTGGTGTGAGAGCCGCGGAACCGACCGGGGGCCTGCACCCTGCGGATGAAGAACGCGACCGCGATCCCGAGTAGCACCGCGGCGACGAAGAAGTCCTGGATCGCCCCCAGCGGTCCCCACTGTCCGATCAAGGGGATGTGGAAGCCCTCCTGGAACACCGCGCCGAAAGCTTCGACGATGGTGGTGAAGAGGATCACGAAGCCCCAGAAGATGAAGAAGTGCATCAGCCCGGGGACGGTCCACTGGAGGAGCTTTCGCTGACCGAAGACGACCACGATCTGGTCCTTGATCTTGCGACCCCAGTGCTTCGGGAGGCGGTCGTCCGCGGCGCCGAGCTTCAGGTAACCAAGCAGCATCGCCATACGGCGGGCGAACAGGCCCACGGTGACGAGCAGTAGGACCGCCATCACGAGCTTCTCCAACACCGTTGAGCCTCCCGGAAGTTGACCGACGAGTCAGGGGTCGCTGCGGGGAGTATAGGAGCCCCGAGGCGCTTCTCGGCGCCATTTCCCCCCTGGGGGGAATACTCATCGCCTGCTCAAAGTTGATAGTAAGACACTCAAGGTTAATCATGAGTGACACTTAGGTTTAGTATCATGAGAGCACGTACCAGCAACCAGGAGGCATCGAAATGGCTAAGGCAGTGGGTATCGATCTCGGAACGACCAACTCGGTCGTGTCCGCCATGGAGGGTGGCCAGCCCACCGTGATCCCGAACGCCGAAGGAGCTCGCACGACCCCATCGGTCGTCGCGTTCTCCAAGGGCGGCGAGGTGCTCGTCGGTGAGGTCGCCAAGCGACAGGCGATCACCAACCCCGACCGGACGATCCGGTCGATCAAGCGCGAGATGGGAACCGACCACAAGATCGAGATCGACGGGAAGAACTTCACCCCGCAGGAGATCTCGGCTCGGATCCTCCAGAAGCTCAAGGCCGACGCCGAGGCGTATCTCGGTGACACGGTGACCGAGGCCGTCATCACGGTCCCGGCGTACTTCGACGACGCACAGCGCCAGGCCACCAAGGAGGCCGGAACCATCGCTGGGCTAGAGGTTCTCCGCATCGTCAACGAGCCGACCGCGGCAGCGCTCGCGTACGGACTCGATAAGGGTGACCACGCTGATCAGACGATCCTCGTCTTCGACCTCGGCGGCGGAACGTTTGACGTTTCCGTGCTCGAGTTGGGCGAAGGCGTCTTCGACGTCAAGTCGACCAACGGAGACACCAAGCTTGGTGGTGACGACTGGGACCAGAAGGTCATCGATCACCTCGTAAAGTCCTTCAAGGACAACAACGGTGTCGATCTCTCCAAGGACAAGATGGCACTGCAGCGGCTCAAGGAGGCCGCCGAGAAGGCCAAGATCGAGTTGTCGTCGGCGCAATCGACGTCGATCAACCTTCCGTTCATCACCGCCACGGAGCAGGGTCCTCTGCACCTCGAGCTCAGCCTGTCTCGTAGCGAGTTCGAACAGATGACCAGCGACCTGCTCGACCGCACCAGGGCGCCGTTCGAAGCGGCAGTCAAGGACGCCGGCATCTCGGTAGGCGACATCGATCACATCATCCTGGTCGGTGGTTCGACCCGGATGCCCTCGGTGCGCGAGCTCGTCAAGTCGATGGCCGGTGACAAGGAGCCGCACCAGGGTGTTAACCCGGACGAGGTTGTTGCGGTCGGCGCTGCGGTTCAGGCCGGAGTGTTGAAGGGCGACGTCAAGGACGTTCTGCTCCTCGACGTGACCCCGCTTTCACTCGGCGTTAGGACCCTCGGTGACGTCTTCACCCGTCTGATCGACCGCAACACGACGATCCCGACCAAGCGGTCCGAGATCTTCACGACCGCATCGGACAACCAGCCGAACGTTGAGATCGACGTTCTCCAGGGTGAGGCCGAGATGGCCGATCGCAACAAGTCACTCGGTCGCTTCCAGCTGACCGACATCCCGCCGGCGCCACGCGGCATGCCGCAGATCGAGGTGACGTTCGACATCGATGCCAACGGCATCGTGAACGTCCACGCGAAGGATCTGGGCACCGGCAAGCAGCAGTCGATGACGATCACCGGCGGCACCAAGCTCGCCGACGAAGAGATCGAGAAGATGATGAAGGACGCCGAGGCTCACGCTGAGGAAGATCGTCAGCGCCGGGCGGCAGCCGAGGCTCGCAACCAGGCGGATTCGGTCGTCTACCAGTCCGAGAAGTCTCTGGCGGAGCACGGCGACAAGCTCGATGAGAGCGACAAGAAGACGATCGAGGACGCCCTGAGCGCGGCGAAGGAAGCCCTCAAGGGCACCGACATCGACCTCATCAAGTCGACCAGCGAGTCGCTGATGACGGCCACGCAGAAGATCGCCGAGGTCATCTACCAGCAGTCGCAGCAGCCGGCCGGCGGTTCCGAGGGCGCTTCCTCGAGTGACGACGACGTTGTCGATGCTGAAGTCGTCGATGACGAGGGCGAGGAGCAGAGCGCGTAATGGCAGACGAACGCAAGATAAGGGTCACGGACAAACGCCGGACGGGCACTCCGTCCGGCGAGTCCGAGCCCACGGGGATAGTGGATGCACCGGAAGCGCGCGTCGTAGAAGAGCCGATGATGCCTGAGGGCGGCCGCGAGGCTGAGCTTCTCGACAAGCTGGCGTACCTCCAGGCCGACTTCGACAACTACCGCAAACGCATGATGCGCGAGCAGGCCGAGATCGCCAAGCGTGCCGAGGCCAGGATGCTCGAGAAGCTCCTGCCGGTGCTCGACAACTTCGAGCGTGCGCTCGATCACGAGCCCGAGGGCTCGAGTCTCGGGATCCTGCAGCGCGAGCTGATCGATTCCCTGAAGAGCGAAGGCCTGCAGGAGATCGAGGCTCTCGGCACCGAGTTCGATCCGCGGTTCCACGAAGCGGTCGAGTCACACGAGGATGCCTCGGTGTCGTTGCCGACGGTGACATCGGTGCACCGGCGCGGCTACATGCTCGGCGAGAAGGTGCTTCGCCCCGCGATGGTCGGCGTGGCCCGGCCCTCGGAATCGCTTGAGGCCGAAGGACAGTAGATGTCGCAGCGCGATTGGTTGGAGAAGGACTACTACAAGGTCCTTGGGGTGCCGGATACGGCCTCGAAGGACGAGATCAAGCGCGCCTACCGGAAACTCGCTCAGAAGCACCACCCAGACACGAACAAGAACGACACCGAGGCCGAGCACCGCTTCAAAGAGGTCTCGGAGGCGTACTCGATCCTCTCCAACGAGGACAAGCGCAAGGAGTATGACGAGATCCGCAAGTACGCGAACACCGGCGGTTCACCGTTCGGGTTCCGGCCGGGCCAAGGTGGCGGAGTGAACGTCAACGTCGAAGACCTCTTCGGTCGTGGCGGCGGTGACGTCGACGATCTCTTCGGAGGTCTCTTCGGATTCCGTGCGCCCGAGCGGCGGGGCCAGGACCTCGAGACCGAGGTCTATCTGTCGTTCGAGGATGCGACGCTCGGAACCATGGTCGAGCTCGCCGATGGACCGAAGGTGCGGATCCCCACCGGCATCAAGGATGGCGCGCGGATCCGGGTTACCGGTAAGGGCGGACCCGGTCCCCACGGTGGCAAGCCCGGCGATCTCTACGTGCGGGTCCACGTTCAGGATCACCCGGTCTTCCGGCAGGGAGACCGGGGCGATCTCTTGGTCACGGTTCCGGTGACATTCACAGAGGCGGCGCTGGGCGCCAAGATCGCGGTGCCGACGCTCGACGGCAGTGTGACCGTGAAGGTGCCGCCGGGCACCCCATCGGGCAAGGTCCTGCGCGTCAAGGGACGTGGCGGTCCGTTCAAGAACAAGGCCGGTGATCTCCTCGCGCGGATCGAGGTCATGGTTCCAAGCAAACTCTCCAGGAAAGAGAAGGAATCACTGGAACAACTGGCCGAACTCCAGACGGAAGATCCCCGAGCCCATTTCGCCGAGCTGATCCGGCGCAACCAAGCGGTGTCATGAGGGAGAGGCGATGAGCAAGAGGCCGGGCATGGATCCCGACAGAGCGATCTACATCATCTCGGTGGCGGCCGAGCTGGCCGGCGTGCACCCTCAGACGTTACGTGTGTACGAGCGCAAGGGACTGCTGCAGCCGCAACGCACCCAGGGCAACACCCGACGCTATTCACAGAAGGACATCGACCTCTTGATGCGCATCCAGGATCTGACCAACGAGGGGATCAACCTCGCGGGCGTGATGCGCGTGCTCGAGCTCGAGGATCAGATCGAGAGACTGAAGGCGAGCCAGGACCGAACCCTCGCCGATGTCAACGCGTTGAACGAGCAGCTCACCGAAGTGCTCGGCAGCAGTTCGGCGCTGGTGCTCTGGCGCGACGAACGGCGTGTGCGCCGAGCCCTCAAGACCGAGGCTCCTGGGGTTACCGCTCGACGCACCTTCCCTTCCCCACCGATCCAGAGTTGAGAACCACCCTCGAGGTCCCGGCGGGCACTATCCCGATCGCCTTCGACGGTCCCAAGACCGCGCCGGTGACGATCGTCATCGCGCACGGAGCGGGGGCCGGGATGGACCACGTCTTCATGGAGCACATGACCAAAGGCCTCACCGGCCTCGGTCACCAGGTCGTTCGTTTCAACTTCCGCTATGTCGAAGCCGGGAAGAAGGCTCCAGATCGGCAGCCGGTGCTCGAAGAGACGTACGCGGCGGTCGCCGAGTACGTTCGCTCGAAGTCAAAGGGCGCTTTGGTCCTCGGGGGCAAATCGATGGGTGGTCGTATCGCGTCGAACATCGTTGCATCCGGCAGTGCGGCCGAGGGGCTCGTGTTCTTCGGCTACCCGCTCCATCCGCCGGGGCGCCCCGAACGGATCCGCGACGCTCACCTCAAAGACATCGCCTGCCCGATGCTGTTCATCGAAGGGACCAGGGATCCGTTCTGTCCGCTCGAGACTCTGAAGAAGGTTCTCAAGAAGGTCCCCGCGGCGACCTCAACCCACGTGATCGAGGGCGGGGATCATTCGTTCAAGGTGCCGAAGTCATCCGGTCGGTCGACCGACAGTGCGTGGGATGAGGCCGTGGCCGCGGCCGACGGGTTCCTCTCGGAGATCGAGGCCGGTTAGGGCGATGACCTTCCGTCGGCTCGGCGTCGGCGTGATGATCCTGGCCGCGTCGACGGTCCTATCCGCCTGCGACCTCGCGGAGGTCGACCTTGCCGACGAGACCGATCAGTTCTCGGCCTCGCTCACTCGCACCGACGGCCGGGAGTCCGAAACCCCTCTAGACCTCAAAGATGTGCGCATCCGAGACGGTGCCGACACGCTCACGATCACAGTTACCACCTACGAGGATTGGAGCGACGTGTCATTGGGGGAGGGACGCAGCGACCTTCTCGTTCACATCAACACTACCGAGGACGGCGAGTTCAACCGCTATGTCCACATCGTCTACGACAAGGTCCTTTACTGCGACCTGCATCATTGGCAGGGCAAGCGCCTTGAGCGCCTCGAAGCCACCCGGCGCAACGATCGCTCGGTGACCTGCGTACTCGATGCTGCCTCGATCCCGCGGCCGTCGGAGCGCTTCCGCTGGTCGGCGGCGACCAACTATCCGGGGCAGTACACCAGCCAGCGAGAGTGGGACTGGGCTCCGGACGTCGGCTACTTCGAGCGCGATTAGTCGGGAGCGTGACAGTCTCCGGGCGGTTCTTCCGGTAAGGAGTACTCATGTCCCGCAAGCCGCGCAACATCATCCCCTCGCTGCCCCGGCGCGCGTGGGTCATCCTCCTAGGGGATGGGTTCTCCGCCATCGGCGGCGGCCTGGTTCTGCCGTTCCTGATGGTTTACCTCCACCGGGTGAGGGGATTCTCGCTCCCGATCGCGGGTCTGATGCTTTCCACCCTTGCGGTCGTCGGGCTGGCCGGGGGCCCGATCGCAGGTTGGGTCGTCGACAAACTCGGCTCGAGGCGCGCGCTGATCATCAGCCTGTCCATCTCAGCGCTGGGAAGTCTGGGTCTGGCCTTCGTCACTGAGATCTGGCAGGGGTTCGCCGTCGCGATCGTGTTCGGTTTCGGCCAGATGTTCCTGTGGCCGGCGATCCACTCCTTACTTGTGTCGATCGTGTCGGAGAACCAGCGATCGGCCGTCTTCTCGGTGCACTACGCGACCTTGAACGCAGGGATCGGTATCGGCGGAATCACCGGAGGACTCCTGGCGGATGTCTCTCGTCCCGGGACGTTCGAGCTCCTCTACATCCTCGACTCCGCGACCTTCCTGGTGTTCATCGCGATCCTCCTTCGGGTGAAGGACGTGGGCCTGAAACCCCCGGTGCCCGAGGTCGGTGCTCCCAAGGCCGGATACGCGCGTGTGCTCAAGGACAAGGTCTTCGTGAGGATGCTCATCCTCGGATCGTTCCTCGTGGTGATCGGCTACTCGCAGCTAGAGTCGGGCTTCCCCGCGTTCGTGACGCGAGAAGGTGGCGTTTCGACCCGGGTCCTCGGGTTCGCGTTCGCCGCTAACACGGCCGTCATCGTGCTGTCTCAGCTTGTCGTCCTGAAGAAGCTCGCGGGCAAGAGACGGACCCGGGCGATCGCAACCATGGCGCTGCTGTGGGCAGCAGCGTGGCTGATCGTTCTGCTCTCGAACAATGCAGGGATCCACTGGATCGCGGTCCTCGGAGCGATCCTCGGCATGGCGACCTTCGCACTGGGAGAGACGTTCATGTCTCCGACGCTGCCGGCGATCGTCAACGACCTTGCCCCCGACGATCTGCGCGGGCGCTACAACGCGCTCTATTCCACGTCGTGGGCCGTTGGTCACATCGTGGGACCGGCGATCGCGGGCGTCGCCCTCGGCGCCGAACTCGGCAACTGGTTCTTCTCCGGCCTGATCGCGGCTTGCCTCGTGGCCGCGTACCTGGCGATCAGCCTCGAGCGCTACCTCCCTGCCAGCGCCAACCGGGTGACCGAGTCGGACGTGCCCGGCTCCGGCGCCGAGTCCGATCTGACTCCCGAAAGCCTTTAGGCGCTCGTAGCCGGCGGGGGCGTTCCGTACGACTCCGGGGGTGGGAAAGCGCCCGACAAGGCGGACTTCTGGAGGGCTTCGATCCGCATCTCCAGCGGCGGGTGGGTCTCGAACATGCGGTTGAGCTTGGCCCCCGAGGCAGTCGTGTTCTTCATCCCTTGGTGGGTGATCTTCTCGGTGCCGATCGGCGACTCGATCCACAGGTGAGCGGTCGCGCGCGACGCGGTTCCGACCACGGTCTGGTCCTCCTGCAGCTTCCTCAACGCGGAGATCAGCCCATCCGGAAATCGGGTTATGAACACAGCGTCGGCATCGGCGAGGAACTCTCGCTGACGGGACACCGCGAATTGGAGCATCTGCGCGATCAACGGCGCCGTAACCAACAGGATGATGCCGAGGATCGCCAGCAGCGTTCCGCCGCCGCCTCCGCTGTCGCGGTCCCTCCGGCCCCCGCCCCAGAACATCGATCGCAGCATGATGTCGGAGATCAGGATGATCACTCCGACCGAGGTCACCGCCAGCGTCATGACGAGCGTGTCGCGGTTCTTCACGTGCGAGAGCTCGTGGGCCAGAACCCCTTCGAGTTCGTTCCGGTTCATCTTGGCGAGGAGGCCCGTTGTAACCGCGATCGCAGCGTGCTCGGGATTGCGTCCCGTAGCGAACGCGTTCGGGGCGTCGTCCTGCACGATATAGAGCCGAGGCTTCGGCATCCCGGCCGCGATACAGAGCCCATCGATGATGTTGTGGAACTGGGCGTAGTCGGATTCGCTCGCCGGTTTCGCCCGACTCATCGCCAGCGCGATCTTGTCGGAGTTGAAGTACGACCCCCACGACATCGCGATCGCTATGACGGCTGCGATCGCGACGCCGTAGAAGGCGAAATCGCTCCCGACCTGGAGCCCTGCCGCGAATCCGACGACCGCGACGAGCAGAACGAAGGCGATCATCATCGCCCACGACTTGCGCTTGTTCAGACGCGATCCGTTCGTACATCTGTTACCTCACCGACGAGGTGAGGATCAGGTCGGTGCTCCACCGGTCGGACCTTCGGTTCCCGGTGGCGCCCCCCCTGCAGGCGGCGCTGCAGCCGGCGGCGGTGTCGCTGCCGGAGTTGCACCCCCCGTGCCGAAGTCGACCGCCACTGCCTCGCGCGAGGCGGTCTCGGTCTCGAAGTAAGGCTTCGGTCCGAAGTTGAACATCCCCGCGAACAGCGAGGTCGGGAAGACCTGACGAGCGTTGTCGTAAGCGAGGATCTGCTCGTTGTAGAACTGCCGCGCGAAGGCGATCCGGCCCTCGGTCCCGGTCAGTTCCTCCTGCAGGGCGAGGAAGTTCTCGTTAGCCTTGAGGTCCGGGTACGCCTCGGACACCGCGAACAACTGTCGCAGGGCTCCGGTCAGCATGTTCTCGGCCTGAGCCTGTTGCTCGACACCCGTTGCCTGAACCGCCTGCTGGCGCGCCTGCACGACTGCCTCGAGGGTCTTGGCTTCGTGGGCGGCATAGCCCTTGACGGTCTCGACCAGGTTGGGGATCAGGTCGTACCGGCGCTTCAACTGGACGTCGATCTGGGCCCATCCGGCGTCGATGCGGTTACGCAGACGCACGAGACGGTTGTAGATCATGACGACCAGGATCAAGAGGAGCACTACGACTCCGACGATGATCCAGACACCCACGGTTTTCCTCCTCGATCAGATGGCGTTCAGGCCCCTACAGTGGCGCAGCGCGCTTGCGGAGGCAAGCGGTCTCATTATGCTGCCCGCATGACGATAACGATCGAGTACTGCGCATCCTGTGGCTACGCTCCTCGGGCCCTCGGCCTGATCGACGAGCTCCTGGCCGAGTTCGGGAACCGGATCGCCGAGGTCAGGCTCGTGCCCTCGTCCGGCGGGGTGTTCGAGGTGCGCCTCGGCGACGATCTCCTGGCCTCCAAGAAGGAGACCGGGGAGTTCCCGGAGAACGACGCGGTCCTCTCCGCGCTCCGGGCCGCTCTCTAGTTCGCCTGGAGCATCTCCGCCAGGTCGAAGGCGAGATCGAGAGACTGGCGCGCGTTGAGACGAGGGTCGCAGAGAGCCTGGTAGTGCTGCTCCAGGTGCCCGTCGAGGACCTCCTCGGCACCACCGAGACACTCGGTGACGCTCTCGTGGGTCAGCTCGAGGTGGACACCTCCGGGGACGGTTCGGTTGGCGTGATGGATCGCGAAGAACGCCTTGATCTCCGTCAGGATGTCGGCGAACCGGCGCGTCTTGAGCCCCTTCCCGGACGAGATCGTGTTCCCATGCATCGGGTCGCAGATCCAGACGACGTTGTGCCCCGAGTCGGTGATCCCTTGCACCAGGGGCGGGAGAGCATCCTCGATCTTTCCGGCCCCCATCCGCGTGATGAACGACAGTCGTCCCGATTCGTTCTCGGGGTTGAGGCGATCGGCGAGTGCGATCGCTTCCGCGGGTGTCGCCGAGGGCCCGAGTTTGACTGCGAGCGGGTTCTTGACGCCCGACAGGAACTCGATGTGCGCCCCGTCGATCTGCCGGGTGCGCTCTCCGATCCATAGGAGGTGCGCGGAGCAGTCGTAGAAGTCGCCGCTGAGGCTGTCCTTACGGGTCAATGCCTCCTCATAGCCGAGCAATAGCGCCTCATGTGAGGTGTAGAAGTCGACCTCGTGGAGCTCGGATTCCTCGGTGAGGTCGATGCCGCAAGCGGCCATGAACCTCAGGGCACGATCGATCTCGCGCGCAACCTGTTCGTAGCGCCGGCCTTGCTTGCTGGCCGCCACGAATTCCTGGTTCCAGGTGTGGAGCTTGTTGATATCGGCGAAACCACCTTTGGTGAACGCGCGGATCAGGTTGAGCGTTGACGCGCTCTGGTGGTACGCCCGCACCATCCGCGCCGGATCGGGTCGACGGGCATCGGCATCGAAGGTGTCGTCGTTGACGGAGTGCCCGCGGAACGACGGTAGCGACACGCCCCCGAGGGTCTCATCGTTCTTGGTTCGCGGCTTGGCAAACTGCCCCGCGATCCGGCCGACCTTGAGGACCGGCATCCCGGCTGCGTAGGTCAGAACCACGGCCATCTGGAGGACGATCTTGAGCTTGTCGCGGATAGCGTCGGCTGAAAAATCACCGAACGACTCGGCGCAGTCGCCTGCTTGGAGCAGGAAGGTCTTGCCTTCGGCGACCGATGCGAGCGCGGTGCGCAGACGGCTCGCCTCTCCGGCGAAGACGAGTGGTGGCAATGACGAGAGCTCCTCGAGCGCAGCCTTCAACTCGCGCTCGTCCGGCCACTCAGGTTGCTGAGCGGCCTTTTTCTCTCGCCACGATCCTGGAGACCAAGCCGTCATGCCCCAATCGTCGCGTGCCTGGGGTACTTCCGTGTCACGATTCGTGGATGACTACGGAGAAACTCGTCGGCCTGGACGAGATACGAGCGGCGAGCGAGCGCCTCGAGGGTGTCGCTGTGGCCACCCCGTTGGACCGTTCCAGGGCGTTGTCGGCGGTCTGCGACGGTGAGGTCATGATCAAGGCGGAGAACCTGCAGCGCACCGGCTCCTTCAAGATCCGAGGGGCGTTCAACCGGATCTCCCAGCTCGTCGGCGAGGATCGAGAGGGCGGGGTTGTGGCCGCTTCGGCCGGAAACCACGCGCAGGGTGTGGCCCTGGCGGCGGCGTTGTCCGGAATGACCTCGACCGTATTCATGCCGGAAGCCGCTCCGATCCCCAAGGTTCAGGCCACCAAGCGCTACGGAGCCGAGGTCGTGCTTACCGGCAAGGACATCGGCGAGGCCTTGACCGCGGCACAGGCGTTCGCCACCGAGCACGGAAGTGTGTTCGTGCACCCGTACGACCATCCCCACGTCATCGCGGGCCAGGGAACGATCGGGCTCGAGATCGTCGAGCAGATGCCTGAGGTCGGAACCGTCGTCGTCCCCATCGGGGGAGGCGGGCTGATCTCGGGGATCGCCGCGGCTGTCAAGGGTCTACGGCCCGAGGCCAAGATCGTCGGGGTCCAGGCCGAAGGGGCGGCTGCCTTCCCTCCATCCCTCGCCCAGGGAGCACCCGTAACCCTCCCGACCGCCAAGACGATCGCCGATGGGATCGCCGCCATGCGGCCGGGCGATATCACCTTCGCCCACGTTTCCGAGCTGGTTGATGAGGTCGTCACCGTGTCCGACGACTCGATCGCGGAGGCCCTCGTGCTCACGGCCGAGCGCATGAAGCTCGTCCTCGAGCCCGCCGGTGCGGCCGGCGTCGCCGGGGTCATGTCGCATCCGAGATCGATGGTGCCGCCGGTCGTGGTCGTCCTCTCTGGCGGCAACATCGATCCCCTGCTGCTCCTGACCGTGATCCGGTACGGGCTGTCTGCGTCTGGGCGCTACTTCGCCTTTCACACCCGGATCTCGGATCGCCCCGGTGAGCTCCATCGTCTGATCGGCCTGATCGCCCAGCTCGGCGCCAACATCGTCGGGGTCGAGCACCACCGTGAGGGGGCCCGTGTGCACCTTGGCGACGTCGATCTGACCCTCGCCCTCGAGACCAAGGGCCCCGAGCACATCGAGGAGATCGTCCTCACGCTGGGTACCGCCGGGTACGGCTTGGAGCGTTTCTGACGCCCAGCGTCGGAAGGAAGACACCCCCGAGACGGTTGGAATAGGCGACCGGCACCCCTAGAGTCAGCGAGACATGAGCGACCACATGATCCCCGATCTGAGAGCCAGCGTCGAAGCCTTCGTGGCCGAGGACGTCGGCCGCGGTGACCGCACGACCGAGGCGGTCGTTCCCGCGGCGGCGACCGGTCGCGCCCGGATCGAGGCCCGCGAGCGCTTCGTCGTGGCCGGTCTCGAGGCTGCTCGGCTTTGTTTCGAAGCCGCCGGCGGAGGTCTCGAATGGTCGGTGGAGGTCTCCGATGGAGACGTTGCCGAAGCCGGGGCGACGATCGTCACTCTGGATGGCCCGTTACGAACGATCCTCACCGGCGAGCGCACCGCCCTCAACCTCCTCGCCCGGCTGTCGGGAGTGGCCACCGCGACCGCGACCTACGTCGAGCGGATCGAGGGGACCTCGGCGAAGCTCGTCGATACCCGGAAGACGACGCCTGGGCTGCGGTCTCTGGAGAAGTACGCAGTGACCGTCGGCGGCGCGACCAACCACAGGCACGGCCTCGACGACGGCATCTTGATCAAGGACAACCACATCACCGCGGCCGGCTCGATCACCGAAGCGGTGCATCGGGCCAAGGATGTTCCTCACGGACTCAAGGTCGAGGTGGAGGTCGAGGATCTCGACGGCCTCGACGAGGCGATCGCGGCCGGGGCCGACGCGGTGCTCCTCGACAACATGAGCCCCGAGATGGTGACCGAAGCCGTGACAAGAGCGGGAGGCAAGGCTCTGCTTGAAGCCTCCGGCGGGATCACGCTCGAAAACGTACGTTCGTACGCCGAAACCGGCGTCGACCTGATCTCCAGCGGAGCGTTGACGCACTCCGCTCGGGCGGTCGACCTGGCTCTGGAGGTTGAGTGAGATGTTGACGCAAGAGGCGCTCGCGTCGGGGGTCGACGAGCGATGGGCCGAGGAGGTTCGTCGTCTGGCTGCCGAACAGGACGCGGTGATCCTCGCCCATAACTACCAGGTCCCTGCGATCCAGGACGTGGCCCACCACGTCGGTGACTCCCTCGAGCTGTCGCGCATCGCGGCGGACGTCGACGAATCCACGATCGTGTTCTGCGGGGTCCACTTCATGGCCGAGACCGCCAAGATCCTGTCGCCCGAGAAGCGGGTGCTGATCCCCGATCAGGACGCCGGATGCTCGCTAGCGTCGTCGATCACCGCCGACCAGCTCCGTGCGTGGAAGGCGGAGCACCCGGGTGCCGTGGTCGTGATGTACGTGAACACGACCGCCGAGGTCAAAGCCGAGACCGATTACTGCTGCACCTCTGCCAATGCGGTCCAGGTCGTGGAGGCTATCCCCGAGGACAAGGAGATCCTCTTCGGCCCCGACATGTTCCTCGGCGCCCACGTCGAGCGCCAGACCGGACGCAAGATGCACGTCTGGATGGGCGAGTGCCACGTCCACGCCGGCATCGAGCCGGATCACATCCAGAACACGCTCGCGAAGTACCCCGAGGCCGAGATGCACATCCACCCCGAGTGTGGCTGTGCCTCGCAGTGCATGTACCTACTCTCGACCGGAGACCTGCCTGCCGACCGAACGTTCGTGCTGGGGACCGGGGGCATGGTCCGTCGGATGCAGGAGTCGAAAGCGGACACATTCATCGTCGCTACGGAAACCGGGATGCTGCACCGGCTGCGCCACGAGAACCCCGCCGCCCAACTGATCCCCGCGAACGAACGTGCGGTCTGTGGCTACATGAAGATGATCACGCCGCCGAAGCTCCTCCGCTGCCTCCAAACCGGCCGCGACGAGGTCACGCTGTCGCCCGAGATCATCGCGGCGGCCAAGGTCCCGATCGAGCGGATGATCTCGATCCTCTAATCGATCGGCCGCACCGAGGCCGGGGGTTCGTTCTTCTCCTGTCAGGCGGGAAATATGACCACTTGAGAGGAGAAGAAGGAGCTAGGTAGGTGAGTCTTTGGGGCTTGAGATCATTCCCAGGGCGCCGGCCAGGACGCCAAGGAGTCCGGCGACTGCGCACATGATCAGGCCGATACCCGGGTCGATCTCACCGGCGAGGTCCAGTTTGCGGAAGAAGTCGGAGCTGGGGTCGTCGAGGGCCCGGTATGCGGCGATCGCGACCGCGCCGATGACCATGGAGGCCAGCAGAGCCAGCAGGCCGTAGCGGCTCTGGCGCGTGACCGTCAGGAGGAGTGCCGCGACCAGCACGAAGACCGCCGCTCCGATCACGACCTTGCCGTCGCCCGCGTCGAAGCCGGTGACCGGATCGCTTAGTTCGGCGAGCAGGCCCCCGCCCTGTTGCATCAGGATCTCCTCCGGCAGGTCGCCCTTCGTGGTCCAGGCCATGAAGGATCCGGCGATCGCCAGGCCCCCGGCCAGGACCAAGAGGCCCACGGCCACGGTTCGAGCCCTGTCGAAATAGTCCCCTCGCATGCCGGTAGCCTAGGGCGTCATGACGAAGCAGAGAACCTTGCTCGCGTTCCACGCTCACCCCGATGACGAGTCGTCGAAGGGCTCGGGCACGATGGCGAAGTACGCGCACGAGGGCGCACGAGTCGTGCTCGTCTGCGCTACCGATGGCGGCGCCGGCGACATCCTCAACCCGCGCATGGACAAGCCGGGGATCAAGGAACGGATGCCGGAGCTGCGCAAGGCCGAGCTCGAGACCGCCTGCGACATCCTTGGAGTGTCGGACCTCTATTACATGGGCTACCCCGACTCCGGGATGCCGGACTCGCCCGAGAACAAGAACCCAGAGGCGTTCTGCAACGTGGACTCCGAGAAGGTGATGTCCGAGCTCGTCAAGATCATCCGGGAGGTGCAGCCCGAGGTGCTTCTGTCCTACGACGAGTCGCGCGGTTACGACCATCCCGATCATGTGCGTGTTTACGAGCTCGGGTTGCGGGCGTTCAAGGAGGCCGGCGACCCCGACAAGTTCCCCGAGGCGGGTGAGCCCTGGTCACCGAAGAAGCTCTACTTCTTTGCCACCTTCACCAAGCAACGTTTCGTGCTCCTCAACGATGCCGCGGTGGCAGAAGGTCAGGAGCCGCCGTACCAGGGGTGGATCGATTCGTGGGACGACATGGGCTTCGAGGAGCCGGAGATCACCTCCCGGATCGACGTTGCCGACTACATCGAGCTGCGAACGAAGGCTCTGCTCGCTCACGCGACTCAGATCGACCCAGACAGCTTCTGGTTCGCGGTCCCCGACGAGATCCACAAGAAGGTCTATCCGTGGGAGGACTACACCCTCATCGAGTCGACCGTAGAGACCGAGCTGCCCGAGGACGACCTCTTCGCCGGGATCGAGTGATCAGCACCCCCACGTTTCATGGCGCCCGGAGCGCGGCCGAGAGGATCGCTCCCTACCTCAAGCCGACGCCGCTGTATCGCTATCCGACTCTCGATCGACTGGTCGGAACGGAAGTGTGGGTCAAGCACGAGAACCATCAGCCGGTCGGATCGTTCAAGGTCCGAGGTGGCGTCAATCTGGTTGCCCAGATGAGCGAGCAAGAGCGCGGCTCGCGGCGTCATCGCCGCGTCGACCGGCAACCACGGTCAGTCGGTTGCCTACGCGTCACGACTCTTCGGGGTGGGGGCTCGCGTGTGCGTTCCGGAAGGAGCCAATCCGGCCAAGGTTCAGGCGATGAAGGACATGGGGGCCGAGGTGATCTTCCATGGTCCCGACTTCGACGCCGCGCGCGAACACTGCGAGTCGCTGGCCAGTGCGCATGGCTACCGCTACATCCACTCCGGCAACGAGCCGCATCTGGTGGAAGGGGTCGGCACCTACACGCTCGAGATCATGGCCGAGCAACCCGACATCGATACCGTCATCGTCCCGATCGGAGGGGGAAGCGGAGCTTCGGGCGCGTGCATCGCCGGCAAGGGGGTCAAGCCCGAACTGACCGTGATCGGCGTTCAGGCTGCTGCTGCTCCGGCCGCCTACCGCTCGTGGAAGGAACGCCGCCTGATCGATGACGAGATGAACACCGCCGCCGAGGGGCTTGCGACCCGTACCCCCTTCGAGCTGCCGCAGCAGATCCTGTGGGAGATGCTCGATGACTTCGTCCTCGTTTCTGAGGACGAGATAGCCGAGGCAACCCTCACGATGATCGGTGCGACCAGGAACCTGATCGAAGGAGCCGCCGCGTCGTCACTGGCGGGAGCACTCAAACTGAAGGATCAACTGGCGGGAAAGAAAGTGGCGATCATCGCCAGCGGAGGCAACATCACCATCGATCAGCTCCGGGCGTTGCTAAACCGCTAGATGCTCTTGCGGCGGGCCAGGGCTTGTTCGATGACCGTCATGATCTCGTCGCCGAGGAGTTCTTCGTGTTCCAGCAGCGCATCACGGAGCGCTTCGACGATGTCACGGTTCTGTTCCAGGATGTAGGTGACCTGGTCCTTGTGGCGCTTGAGTAGTTCCTCGACCTCACGCTTGGTGTCGTCGTTGCTCAGGACCTTGGCCACGATGTTGGGGCTGGAATGAGCTCCGTTGTTGACTGCCTCGTAGCTGACGAGCGAGGAACCCATCCCGAACGAGCCGATCATCTGAGCGGCGATGGCCGTTGCAGCGGTGAGGTCGGAGGAGGGACCCGTGCCTGACTCGCCGAAGAAGATCTGCTCGGCGCACATCCCGCCGAACGCGATCTTGATGGTCGATTCGAGTTCCGATTTCGTGCGTGTGAACTTCTCCTCGGTGTCGGAGTGTGCCAGGAGGCCGAGGGCCTCGCGGCGCTTGATGATCGACAGCACCTCGAGCTTGCGCTTGCTCTCCGACATGTAGGCGGCGACTGCGTGTCCGGCCTCGTGGGTTGCGATGAGGTCGCGCTCGCGCATGCTGTAGGCGACGGGGTTGGCGAGGCCGATCTCTTCGGACAGACGAGCCCTCTGGATGTCCCGCCAGCTGAGTTCCTTGCGTCCGTCACGGATCGCCCACACCAGAGCCTCGTCAAGGATGTGCTCGAGCATCGCCGGGCTGTAGCCGAGGGTCATCGACGCGAGTTCATCGCGCAACTCGGGCCCATTCAATTCGCGTGTGTGGCTGCGCTTGTCGAGGAAGTAGTCGATGAGGTCGCGACGACCTGCACGACCCGGGAGGTCGAAATAGAGCGTGCGGTCGAACCGCCCCGGTCGCATCAAGGCAGGGTCGAGTGAGTCGGCTCGGTTGGTGGCACCGATGATCAGGATGTTGCTGTAGGGAGCGGGCTTCTTTCTGATCTGCCTCTTGGTGGAACGGAACATGTTGACGAGATCGATGAACCGGTTCTTCATGCGGCCCCAGAAAGCGGGTGTGTCGAACGACTGGAGCTGGATCAGCAGCTCGTTGACCATGCTGCCGGCATCGGTCGAACCCATCCGCCAGGTAGTCATCGGTGAACGACCGTCGCGTGGCGCCATGGTCTCAACACCGCCGCGTCGTCCGCCGACCGCGTCGATCTCCTCGATGAACCCGATCGCGCCGCCTTCCTTGCGAGCCGCCTTCTTCAGCTCCTTGAAGAACGACCGGATCTTGAAGGCGGTCATACCGAAGAACATCGACTGGAATGCGGGAGCCGAGACGAAGAAGAACGGCACGCCGGCTTCGGACGACATCGCCTTGGCGAGGTGCGTCTTACCGGTACCCGGCTTGCCTTCGAAGAGGATTCCTCGTCGAGGGTTGCCGCCGAGGTCCTCGCGGAACTCCTTGTAGGTGAGGAAGATCTGGAGGGTTCGAGTGACCTCCTCGAGAACGACGTCGACGCCGCGCACATCGTCGAAGCGCACGTCTAGCTGATCGGGGCTGTACCGGACGTGAGGGGACTTCCCCTGCGCCAATGGCATCAGCATCATCAGGCAGAGGACCACGACCAGGAGGATCGGAAGCATGATCAGCATCGCGTCGGGTCCGAGACTCGGGAGACCGAAGCCGATCGGGTTCCCTTCTATGGCACGGCGGCCGAAATAGATCGCGATCGGGAGCGCGAGGAGAGCGACGAAGCGGAGCCTGCGGAGGCGGTTCTTCTCGCGGATCTTGTGAACGCCCGCGCGGTGTTCCTCCGCCACGGCCCGGAAAGCATCGGGCTTGGGCGCGGTTTTCTTGGGGTGCGTCTTGGGCTCGACCTCGGTCGGCGAGGTCGGTTCCACTCTCTTCAAATCTGCTCCCTGATCTAGCCCCGGGGGGCGGTTCTCACCGTGGGGCTTCGGGCCCCCTGCTTATGAGGTCGGCTCGCCGGGGGGTGCACCTTTAACCCCGAGCGACCCATAAGCCAGCGGTCCGAGGAGGAACGGGAGCGAAAGCGCGAAGGCCAGACCCCTGACCAGGCCGACACCGGCCCACGCAGCCTCGTCGTAGAGGGCCTCGGAGGCGATGTCGCCGATCCTCGAGACCAGCAACCAGACCAACCCAGAGAGGGCGAGCACCGACAGGGTCATGCCGGGAGTCTTGACCAACGGGGCGAGACGAGGTCGTGCCAAACCCCGGGCCAGCGCGCTCGAGGCCTTCGGGACCAGGGCGCCTGCATCATCGTCGAAGATCTTTCGAGCCGCCCCAAGGAACACGGGAAGAAGCAGCAGCTCGACGAGAAGCACGACCGTTCGGGCGAGATCGGCCTGGTCGAGGCGTTCGGCGTCGACACCGAGGATCTCTTCGGTCTCAAGCTCCCTGATCTGCGTCTCGATCTCCCTCACGCGCACGGCATCTCGGTACACATAGGTGATGACCAGGTTCAGCGGGACCAGAACGATCGCCACGACGAAGAACAGTGTGGCGAAGTTCCGAAAGGTCGCCCTCAGGCCTCGGTCGAGCATCGCGGGAGTCTAGTGCCAGCGGGCTAGGGTTTCGCCGGTGAAGATCCTTCTATGGCACGGGTACCTGCTTCGAGGTTCCGGGTCGAACATCTATTGCGCCAACACCGCGGCCGCGTGGCGGGCCCAGGGGCACGACGTGCTCATCTTGTGCCAGGAACGAGATGTCACCGGTCTCGACTTCGTCGACTCGGCCGGCACGTTCGCGCCCGACAACCACTCATTCACCACCACCGATACCGGCGTGCCAACAGCCTCGGGCCGGGTCCGGGTGGTGAACCCCGACATCGGCGAGATCCTCCCGGTCTATGTCTTCGATGAGTACGAGGGGTTCCGAGCCAAGTTGTTCGTTGACCTCGAAGACGAAGAGTTGCGCGACTACACCGATCGGAACGTCAGCGCTCTGACCACCGCGATCTCCGACTTCGACCCCGATGTGGTGATCACCGGCCACGAGGTGATGGGGCCATACATCGCCAAGCTTGCGTGCGAGCCAACCGGAACCCGGTTCATCGCGAAGCTCCACGGGAGCGCGCTCGAGTATGCGGTGAAGCTCGAGGAGCGCTACCGGAACTACGCGTCCGAGGGACTGTCGGCCGCGGCGCGGGTGATCGGAGGCAGCCGCTACATGGTCGAGGAGGCCTCCCGCGTGATCCCCGGCTGGAGAGACAGGGCCGAGGTCATCAATCCCGGATGCGACGTCGATCTCTTCCGGCCGGCGGAACGTACCGACGGCCCTCCGACGGTGGCGTTCGTCGGCAAACTGATCGCCTCGAAGGGGGTGCACGACTTTCTCGCGGCGCTGGGGCTGACACACACGCGCCAACTGCGTGCGGTGGTGGTCGGGTACGGGGGGTTCGAGGTGCCCCTCCACGCCCTGTGGCACTCGCTGCACGCCGGCGCTCGTGGGGAGGCTCTCGCGATCGCCCGCCGAGGTGAGGATGGCCCGCTGGAGGCGCTCGAGACGTTTCTGGCGTCGGCTGAAGACAATTACTTCACGCGCGCGGCCGAGATCCCGGTCGAGTTCACCGGGCGTCTCGATCATGGACCCCTGTCGCTGGTGCTCCCGACCTTCGATGTGCTGGTCGTTCCGTCGGTACTGCCGGAGGCGTTCGGGATGGTGGCCGCCGAAGCCGCCGCCGCGGGCGTGATCCCGATCGTCCCGGGTCATTCGGGCATCGGGGAGATCGGCGCCGCGGTGGAAGAAGCGCTTGGGCGGCCGGGATTCGTCACCTTCGACCCGGCCGACCCGATCGTCGGCATCGCCGCCGCCATCGACCGTGTGCTTGCTCTGTCTCCCGAGGAACTGGCCGACGCTCGAGCTGCCGTGGTCGAGCTGGCTCGCACCCGATGGGCGTGGGAGCGCGTCGCCGACCTTCTGCTCGCCGCCGCGACCCGGCGTTAGCGCCGGCGCTAGTCTCTATCCATGCCGTTCACCAACAACGGGACCGAGAACCTGATGCGATGGGATCGCAGGTCGTCCGGTTTCATCGAGGTTTGGTACGCAACGGTCAATCACGCGGAGACAGGCTCGGGGCTGTGGCTCCGCTATACGCTGACCGCTCCGGATGACGGGCCTGCGTACTGCGATCTCTGGGCCGTCTGCTTCGATCCCGATGGCAAGCGAACGGTCGCGATCAAGAACCGGAGATCCGTCGATCAGCTCGCTCCGGGGCACGGACGCGATGACGGCGCGATCGTGAGGATCGGCGATTCGTGGCTGTCGGAGTCCCATCTCGAAGGAAGCGTGGAGGAGGGCGACCACTCGATCCGTTGGTCACTCGATATCGAACCGGCCGATCGGTGCTTCCAGCACTTCCCCGCCCGGCTTCGCAAACGTGCGGAACGGAAGTTCTCGGCGCTGTGCTCGCCCAACCTCTCGGTGCCGTTCACCGGCGAGGTCCAGGTTGACGGGGAGACCCTCACGTTCACCGGTGAGCACGGGTGCCAGTCACACCGGTGGGGGAAGCGTCAGGCCCTGTCATGGGCGTGGGCGCATTGTTCCAACTTCGAGCAGGGAGAACGCGCGGTCTTCGAAGCGGCCGCCGGTCGCACGACGCTCGGCCCGATCCCGATCCCGACCTTGACCTTCGTCTATCTCCGTTTCCGTGACGAGGACATCGCTTTCAACGATCTCAAGTGGGCGGTCCGAGCGAAGGGGAGCTACGAGATGCCGACGTGGGCCTTCAGCGCGCGCAACGAGCGATGGAAGCTCGTCGGTGCGGCTCGGTCCCCGATCGATAGGTTCGTGCAAGTCCGCTACGAGGACCCCGACGCGACCTCTCATTTCTGTGCCAATACCGAGATCGCCGACCTCGCCCTCGAGCTCTACGGTCTCGAAGACGGACGCTGGTTGCACGTCACCTCGCTGTCGTCGATCAAGGGAGCTCACCTCGAGTTCGGCCGCAAGGATCCGTTCGCCGAGATGCCGGTGAGTCTCTAGAAATCCTCGTCCCTGATCGAGCGCTGCCGTTTCGTTTCCGCGCGGCGCTTCTTCTCCTGGATGCGACGCTCCTTCGCCGCGCGCGAGGGCTCGGTCCCGACCCTCGTCTTCGGTTCTTTGAGGGCGGCCGCTACGGTGCGAGCGAGTCGCTCGGCGACATCCTGGCGGTTGCGCATCTGCGATCGGTATCGGTCGCTGGACAGCCGGAGGTTCCCGGACGAGTCGACACGGCTCCCGAGCTTCTGTAGCACCCTGGCGCGCTGACGCGGACCGAGAGCTCGGGACGTCTCGACATTCCACGCGACGTCCACCCGAGTGGAAGTCTTGTTCGCGTGCTGGCCCCCCGGCCCGCCCGACTGACTGAACGTCAGCTGGAGCTCATCGCCCGGGATCACGACACTCCGGTTGACCCTCACCCCGCCTCTCAAATCTGCTCCCTTAAGGCGCCAGCGTCGGTCACTGGGAGGAGGCACACGCCGCGGTGGCAGACATATGCGGCCGCCTTGCCCTCGACCGGACCCCGGCCCTCGATCAACGGCGTCAGTCCTTCGAGCGAGGAGGGATCGTCCGGCGCGATCTGGATCTTGTTCGGCCGGTAGCGCTCGCGCACGACGTCGAGGAGAGGCTCGCGGCGGGGGCCGAGGATGACGATCTCGGCCGGGTTGGAGGTGTAGAAATCGATCGCACCGAGCAGGGTCCCGAAGCCGGTCGGGGAGCGGCCGGCGGCATCGGCCAGCGGCCTCATCGCGGCCAGGGCGACGTCTTCGTAATCGTTCCTGCCGGTTATCAGCGCCATCTTCTGTAGTCCCAGTGCCAGTACGGAGTTCGCCGACGGAACCGCGTTGTCGACCAGCTCCTTCGGTCTGGTGATCAGTTCGGGCGCGTCGGTCCCGGTCGTGAAGAAGGTGTCCTCGGACGCGAACAGGCGGATCGCCTCGTCCGCGGCCCAGCGCGCAGACTCCAGCCAGGTGGCCGATCCGGTCGCTTCGAACAGGGCGAGGCATCCCTCCAGCACGAAGGCGTAGTCCTCTGCGTACCCGAGATGCTTGACGAACTTCTCGCCGGCATCAGTTTCCCGGTAGGAGCGCATCAGGCGGCCATCTACCCGCATCGTGGTGAGGACGAAGTCCATCGCTTCGCCGGCCGCGGCGATCCATGCGGGCTCGCCCAGCGCGAAACCGGCCTCCGCGAGCGCAGCCGCGGTGAGCCCGTTCCATCCGGCCAGGACCTTCGAATCGGTTCCCGGACGCACCCTGGTGTTCCTCGACGCGAGGAGCGCCCCGCGGACGCGCTCCTCTGCGTCCGATTCGATCACCCCCGCGTGTACCGGGACGCTCTTGCCTTCGAAGTTGCCGGGCTCGGTGAACCCGAATGCCTCGGCCGCCAGGTCGAAGTCGTCACCGGTCGCGTCCCGGACCTCATCCAGCGTGAAGGCGTAGAACTTGCCCTCCTCGCCCTCGGAGTCGGCATCGAGCGACGACCAGAACCCGCCCGCCGGGTCGCGCATCTCAGCGAGCAGCCAGGCGACCGTCATCTCGGAGACCTTCCGGTGACGAAGGTTGCCGGTGTTCTGCCACGAGCGCGCGTAGGTGCGGAGGAGTTGAGCGTTGTCGTAGAGCATCTTCTCGAAGTGGGGGATCAGCCAGTAGGGATCGACCGAGTAGCGGGCGAACCCGCCGGCGAGTTGGTCGAACATCCCACCCGCAGCCATCCTGTCGAGGGTCGCCGTCGCCATCCCGGAGGCTTCGGCGTTGCCACGGCCCCCGGCCGCTAGGAGAACGTCGATCACCATCGCTTGGGGGAACTTCGGAGCGCCGCCGAAGCCGCCGTAGTTCGGATCGAAGTTCGCCTTGAGGGCGGCGATCACTCGCTCGACGATGCCCGCGTCGATCTCCCCGGCCCCCGGGCCGAGAGCATCTTGCTCCTTGATGTGGGCGGTGAGCTTCTGGCCCTGTTCGTGGACCTCGTCGCGGCGCTCCCTCCAGGCCTCGGCGATCGAGGTCAGTAGCTTCTTGAACGAAGGCATCCCATGGCGATCGACGTTCGGGAAGTAGGTGCCGCCGAAGAATGGATCGCCGTCGGGAGTGAGGAACATCGTCATCGGCCAACCCCCCTGGCCCGTCATCGCTTGGACGGCGGTCATGTAGATGCCGTCGATGTCGGGCCGCTCCTCGCGATCGACCTTGATCGAGACGAACGATTCGTTCATGAGCTTTGCGGTCTCGGGATCCTCGAACGATTCGTGCTCCATCACGTGACACCAGTGGCACGCGGCGTATCCGACCGACAGGAGGACCGGCTTGTCTTCGTCCCGTGCTTTGGAGAACGCCTCGTCTCCCCACGGGTACCAGTCGACCGGATTGTCCTTGTGCTGCAGGAGGTAAGGGCTTGTCTCCTCGGCGAGTCGGTTGGCCATCATGAATGGATAACAGCACTAGAGTCACGGCATGGCCTGGCTCGCTTACGTGCTCCTTCCGTTCACCGGCCTACCCGCGTTCCTGAAGGGGCGTGATGCGCGCACGCGGTTCCACGGGCTCCAGTCGATCTTCTACGGATTCCTGTGGCCGGCGCTCCTGTTCGGTGCGTCCTACCTGTCGGCCGCAGTCACGCAGATCGCCTTCGGGCTGGGAGGACTCGTGTGGCTCGGCCTTCTATTCGGAACGATGCTCGGGCGCGACCCGAAGCTTCCGTTCATCTCGGAGTTCCTGACCAGGGCAGCGGAAGAGAGCTTCTAGACGCCGGTCGGGCGCTGTGTGAAGCACATCCGACAGGACGTCGCCATCGAGCCGTTGACCGCCCCGCAGGTCGGGCACTTCCAGAACGGGCCCGGCTCCTCGGGTAACTGATGTGCTCCCTCGGTCTGCACTTGCTCGTGGACCGGATCGTCGTGAGTCTCCTGGGCAACCGGTTCGGCGGCCGCGGTGTGAGTCTCGGTAACCGTCTCCGGAGTTGCGGTCTGCTGCTCGACCGCGCCCCCTGCTGCCGGGGCGGCGACCCATTGGCCGGTGCGCTCTTCGTAGACGAGGAGTTCGTCACCGCGGCGGAACCACCAGCGACCGTCGCGCTCGAAGGGCTGTTCCTGAGGTTCTTCGGAGATCGATGCCTGCTGCTGCGCAGCCTGCGCCTCGCGGATCTGAAGTTCCTGCTCCGCTTGATATGCCGCTTGGGCTCGTGCGATCTCGGCGGCTTCCGTGTCACCCCTTGCTTCGGCCGCCGCCGCATCGAGGACGTCCTCACCGCTCAGCGGCTGGATACCGCCGGAGTAGATCGAGGCCTCCGGCTCGGGCTCGAGTTCGACCGCGGAGGAATCCACACCGGCCGGCTCTTCAGTCGCCGGGGATGCATCGGCGACGGGCCGGGCCTTCAGCGCCTTGGCGATCCCGCCCAGCTGGAGCAGGCCGATCAGCCCGATGAAGGCGATCAGGCCGAGGAGGGCCAAGACTACGAACTGAAAGGTCTCGGTATCGATGGTCGGCATTCGTTCCTCCTACGGTCACGAGCGTCGTCGTGGACTTATGTCTCCAGCTAGGTCTTCGGTTCCTGTCACATCCTGCCTTACCTTGCCCCAAAATCCCTCGCGCGCCAACCGCCGCCGTTCAGGTAGACACGGCGGCGGTTGGGTAACTCTGGGTCCTCGATCCGACATCTCTTCGCCCGTCGGAACTCGGACCCATCGGCGCTGCTTAGACCGCTGGAGGCGGAACGTGACCGGGCGCCGGTCCGGCTGCTGCCTCTCCCTGCATATGCATATATCCACCCACTGCGATCGCCGCACCGAACAACGGTGACAGGAGGAGGGCGAAGCCCCGGCTGACCTCGAAGCCGATCACGCTGACACCGCCGTCATCCGGACCGATGAGGACCGCGAGTAGGAGCAGAAGGGTCGCCAGCGCTCCGATCCCGGTGTAGGCAAGTCCCCAGGTAACGGGCAGGGTCAGGCTCGTGCCGCTCGCCTTAAGCCCGACGAGCACCAGCGCGACGAGCACGAGAACCAATGCCAACTTGAGGAACGCCGGGAGGATGCTGTCCCAAGCGTTTCCGCGTGCGGTGAGGGGCCCAGCCTCAACCTTCGCCCACAGACTGAAGAACGACAAGATCAGGAGTAGGGCGGACGCCCCTCCGACAACCTGCTCCCCCTTGGACAACTTGTCCAACTTTCCACCTCCATGGCCCCCGTCGGACGCGTGGTGCGACCAGGTAGCGGGAGCGTCGCACCGACTCTATGCGCTGAACGCCCGTCCAGCCAGTTTTGTTCTGCCGGTCGTCGAGACGACCGGCTCTCGCCGACCGCGAGTATCTGCATTGCCGAGACGTGTTCGGTTGACACCTTCGGACTACAATCCGTCCGTAATCCCCAACCAGAAAGGGACGGTGGCTCGGTGGCCGTTATCAAGACGATCGATCTCGTCGGCGTATCGGGCGAATCGTGGCGGGACGCAGCGGTGCAGGCGCTAAAGGAAGCGTCCAAGACGATCAGGGGCATCACGGGGATGGACATCCTCGAGACCTCCTGCAATGTCGCCGACGGCGAGATAAATGAGTACCTGACCCACGTCCGCATCAAATTCCGCATCGAACGCTGACCGGAAGGAGAGCTAGCTGATGGCGGGCATAGCTCTCGTCGGGATCCAATGGGGCGACGAGGGCAAGGGGAAGGTCACCGACCTCCTCTGTGAGAATGTCGACGTCGTCGTCCGTTATCAGGGCGGCAACAACGCCGGACATACGGTGGTTGTGGGCGACGAGCGTTATGCGCTCCATCTATTACCTACAGGGATCCTCTACGAGGACTGCACGCCGGTAATCGGCCCCGGGGTGGTCGTCAATCCTCAGGTTCTGATCGAGGAGATGGACGCGCTGACGGCGCGAGGCATCTCGGTCGAGAGACTCAAGCTGTCGGGCAATGCGCACCTGATCATGCCGTACCACCTCGAGCTCGACATGGTCACGGAACGGCGTCTCGGTAAGAACCGTCTCGGGACCACGAAGCGCGGGATCGGCCCGGCCTATGCCGACAAGGCGGCTCGGATCGGACTGCGTGCCCAGGATCTACTGGACCCGAAGATCTTCTCCGAGAAGCTCGAGGTCGCCCTCAAGGAGAAGAACCTCCTGTTGACACGCGTCTATGGACGTCTGCCACTCGACCACAAGGCGATCACCGAGGAGTACCTCGCCTATGGGGCTCGGCTGGCCCCCTACATCGATGACACCTCATCGCTCGTGCAGCGGGCACTCGACGCGGGGAAGGCCGTGCTGTTCGAGGGAGCGCAGGCGACGATGCTCGACCTCGACCACGGCACCTATCCCTTCGTTACGTCATCGAACCCCATCTCCGGCGGCGCGTGCGCGGGGGCCGGAGTGGGGCCCCGGGACATCACGCGCATCATCGGGATCTCCAAGGCCTACTGCACGCGCGTCGGTTCTGGTCCGTTCCCTTCCGAGGCGGACCCGGCGGACGGCGAGATCCTCGTCGAGGTGGGTGGCGAGTACGGCACGACGACCGGTAGGAAGCGTCGCTGTGGTTGGTTCGACGCGGTTGCCGCCCGGTACGCCTGCCGGCTCAACACGCTGACGGAGCTCGTGATCACGAAACTGGACGTGCTCTCTGCGTTCGAAAAGATCAAGGTCTGCGTGGCATACGAATACGAGGGTGAGCGGTACGAGGACTTTCCGCCCAACCAGACGATCTTCAACAAGTGCCTTCCGGTCTACGAGGAGTTCTCGGGATGGTCGGAGGACATCACCGGATGCAGGCAGCTCGAGGATCTTCCTAAGGAGGCGCGTACCTTCCTCGACGCGATCGAGGCCATGGTCTCGACCCCGATCTCGTCGGCGTCGGTGGGGCCGGAGCGCGATCAGATCCTTGCGGTTCACGGCACGGAACCCGCGTGAGGGTGCTGCTGCTGGGCTCGGGGGGCCGGGAGAGTGCCCTCGGGTCGGGGCTGGCGTCGTCGGCATCGGTCGATGAGTTGTTCGCCGCTCCGGGCAACCCTGGTCTCGCGAAGGTAGCCGAGCGCGCCGATCTGGATACCGAGGACCCCGCTTCGGTGGTGGACTTCGCGGCCAAGATCGATGCCGACCTCGTGGTCATCGGCCCCGAGGCGCCGCTTGTCGCCGGGGTGGGCGATGCGTTGCGCGATGCGGGCCGCAAGGTGTTCGGCCCCTCGAAAGCGCCGGCGCGTATCGAAGGCTCGAAGGCTCACGCCAAGCATCTGATGCACGAGGCCGGGATCCCGACAGGGGCGGCGCGCACGTTTTCGTCGGTTCCAGAGGCGACCTCCTATCTCGACGAGCTTGGACCTCCTTACGTCATCAAGGCCGACGGCCTCGCGGCGGGTAAAGGCGTCGTCGTCACCAAGGACAGGGACCGCGCCATCACCGCGCTGAAGGAGAGTCTCATCGAGGGACGCTTCGGTGCCGCCGGAAGCCGGGTGCTGGTCGAGGAATTCCTGGACGGCCCGGAGCTGTCTCTGATCGCATTCACCGACGGCGTGACCGTCGTTCCTTGCGAGCCCGCTCAGGACTACAAGCGGGCTTATGAGAACGACGGGGGCCCTAACACCGGAGGGATGGGGTCATACAGTCCCGTACCGGTGTGCCCCGAGGACCTCGCTTACGAGATCTCGCACTCGGTCATCGAGCCCATGGTGAAGCAGACGGCGGCGCGCGGCGAACCGTTTGTCGGAGCGATCTACGCGGGGCTTGCCCTGACCACCAAAGGCCCCAAAGTGATCGAGTTCAACGCGCGCTTCGGCGATCCGGAGACCCAGGCCTTGATCCCCAGGCTCAAGAGCGATCTTGCGGAGGTCTGTCTTGCATGTGCAACCGGCGACCTTGCCGGCACGCGCCTCGACTGGAGCGACGACGTTTGCGTTTCGGTGGTCCTCGCGTCAGGTGGTTATCCGGGATCGCATCGCACGGGCTTGCCGATCGAGGGACTCGATCGGGCCGCCAAGCATCCCGGGGTCGACATCTTCCACGCCGGAACGGAACTGCACGACGGTGTCTGCGTCACTTCAGGAGGCCGCGTCCTGGCAGTAAGCGCGCGAGCGCGATCGTTCAAGCAGGCGCGGGCACGCGCGTACGCGGCGGCCGGGAACATCCACTTCGACGGTAAGCATCTCCGCTCCGACATCGCGCTCCGCGCCGAGCAAGCCGAACAAACGAGGGACGAGGCCTAACTTGAACTCAAGCGACGCTCCGCTGGTCGGGATCATCATGGGGTCGCGCTCGGACTGGCCGACGATGGAGCACGCCGCGACCACCCTCGATGCGCTCGGGATCCCGTACGAGGTCAAGGTGGTCTCGGCGCACCGGACGCCCGATCTCCTGTTCTCCTACGCCCAAGAGGCCGCCGGGCGCGGGCTCGAGGTGATCATCGCCGGAGCGGGGGGCTCCGCTCATCTTCCCGGCATGACCGCAGCGAAAACGACCTTGCCGGTCTTAGGCGTTCCGGTCGAGTCGAAGGCGCTTAAGGGACTCGATTCCTTGCTGTCGATCGTGCAGATGCCGGGCGGGGTGCCCGTCGGCACGCTCGCGATCGGGAAGTCGGGCGCGGTCAATGCCGCACACCTCGCCTCGCGGATCGTTGCTCGCACCCATCCCGAATTCCGGGCTGCCGTCGAGGCCCACGTCGCGACTCAGACGGACGCGGTCCTCGCCGACCCAGACCCGAGGGAGCCGCTGCTCTGATCGGGATCCTCGGTGGCGGGCAGCTCGGCCGGATGCTCGCGCTTGCCGGCTATCCGATGGGACTCCAGTTCCGCGTGCTCGATCCGGGGGTCGACCCTCCTGCCGGCGAGATGGCCCCCGCGGTGACCGCACAGTTCGACGATCTCATCGCGCTCGATGCGTTCATGGACGGGTGCGACGTGGTCACGTTCGAATTCGAACAGGTCCCCGCCGATTCCGCCCGACACATCGCACGTCATGTGCCGGTGCATCCGTCGCCCGACATCCTCGAGGTCGCGCAGGACCGGCTGGAGGAGAAGGATCTGTTCGCGTCCCTCGGCATCCCGACCGCGCGGTTCGCTCGGGTCGACGACCACAAGATGCTGACCGACGCGGTCGACGCGATCGGCGTGCCTTCGATCCTGAAAACAAGAGGCGGGGGTTACGACGGGAAGGGGCAGGTCCGGATCTCTGCGCAGTCAGACACGGTGCACGCATGGGAAGACCTCGGTGCGGCACCCTGCATCCTCGAAGAGGTCGTCGAGTTCGAGCGCGAGCTTTCGATCATCGCGGCGCGCACCGATGGTGGGGATATCGCGTTCTATCCCCCGGTGGAGAACCATCACCTTGATGGAATCCTCAGGCTCTCGATCGCTCCGGCCCCCAGCCTCACTCAGGATCTTGTCGATCAGGCCGAGCATCACGCCCGCGCGATCCTCGAGCGCTACGACTACCAGGGCGTCCTGGCGATCGAGTTGTTCGAAAGGGACGGCGTTCTGTACGGCAACGAGTTCGCTCCGCGGGTCCACAACTCGGGACACTGGACGATCGAGGGGGCCGAGACATCGCAGTTCGAGAACCATCTGCGCGGTGTGCTCGGCCTGCCCCTGGGGGATCCGTCGGCGCGCGGATACGCCGCGATGGTGAACCTGATCGGCACCCTGCCCGACACCGACGAGGTTCTTGCCGCCGGGGGTCACCTCCATCTCTACGGCAAGGAACCGCGCCCGGGTCGCAAGCTCGGTCACGTCACTGTGCGAGCCGACAGCCCCGAGGATCTGCAGGTGGCGATCGAGAGGATCACCGAACTCGTCGGTTAGGGCAGGTCGTAGGCGCGCCACGAGGTCTCGACGATGTGCTCGATGTCCTCGTCGAGGTCCCCAAGTTCGGCCGTGGCCCAGACCCGCGTGCGTTCTGCGGCCGCCCGCAGGGTTTCGGTATCGGTCGCCCAGGTCCACGACCACTGGCCCGAGCCGAAGCTCTCGAGCAGGCGACCGTAGGTGAATCGCTTGGCGTCCCGGATCACACGGAGTACGCGCGTGGTGGCACCGAGCCGCTCGAACTCGGCATCGACCTCCTCCGCAGAGTTGGCGCCGGGAAACTCTTTCGGGATGCCGGCTTCCTCCGCAAGCCGCTCCTGGAGCGCATCCCAGCCTCCGTGCCCCCAGTTGCCGACCTCGAGGCAGATGCGCCCACCGGGGCGGATCACCCGGAGCAACTCTGCGGCGGCCTCGGGCCATGGAGGGATCAGGTGGAAGACGTGGCAGACGACCGCGCCACCGAAGGAATCGTCCGTGAACGGCAGGCGGGTAGCGTCGGCCAGGCCCAGAGAGAAGGGGGCCCGGCCCCCGTTCTTGCGGCGCAGGACCTCCATCATCGGGAGCGACAGATCGACGCCCGTCATGTCGATCCCTGCGGCGTGCAGCGGGAGGGCGATGCGTCCGGTCCCGACGCCGATCTCGAGGATCGAACCGAGCCCGGCAAGCTCGCCCGCGAGCAGCTCGGTGACGGCTCCTTCGGCTCCCGGCGAAAGGGATCGGGTGCCGTCGTAGTAACCGGCCGCCCGATCGAA
Organism: uncultured Actinomycetes bacterium; assembly: GCA_963826105.1. Classification (GTDB taxonomy): domain Bacteria; phylum Actinomycetota; class CADDZG01; order CADDZG01; family WHSQ01; genus WHTI01. The sequence goes on from CAWGWA010000012.1 coordinate 47,647, forward strand.
CGACACGGACCCACTCACAAGTCTTCCCCCTCTCGGCGCGTCGACCAGCGAGACAAATAGGATGCGCTGGTGATTCCACGTTATAGCCGCGAAGAGATGGCGGCGATCTTCTCAGAGAGGGCGAAGTTCTCCCGCTGGCTCGAGGTCGAGATCCTCGCGGTCGAGGCGCGCGTGCGGCTTGAAGAGGTGCCCGTCGACGATCTGACCGAGATCAAAGCGAAGGCAGCGTTCGATCCGGCGCGGATCGAAGAGATCGAAGCCGTACGCCACCACGACGTCGTCGCGTTCGTCGAGAACGTGCGCGAGAACGTGGGGGAGGCGGGGCGCCATATCCACTACGGGATGACCTCCTCCGATGTCGTCGACACCGCCAACGCCGTCGCCCTCAGAGACGCGGGCGATCTACTCGTCGAAGGGATCGGCCTGCTGACCGAGGCCGTTCGCAAGAAGGCACTGGAGCATCGCGAGACCCTCATGGCGGGCCGCACGCACGGGGTCCACGCAGAGCCCACGACCTTCGGACTCAAGCTCGCCGGGTGGACCTTCGAGCTGGCGCGCGATCGCGATCGGTTGAGGCGGGCGCGCGATCAGGTTGCATTCGGCAAGCTCTCAGGTGCAGTCGGTACCTATTCGCAGCTCAATCCCGAAGTCGAGTCCTACGTCTGCGAGCGCCTCGGCCTCTCGGTCGAGCCGTCGGCGACACAGGTGATCCCACGCGACCGCCATGCGGAGTTCCTCGGTGCGATCGCGACCGCGGGAGCGTCGCTCGAACGCTTCGCGCAAGAGGTCCGACACCTCCAGCGCACCGAGGTTCGGGAGGTTCAGGAGCCGTTCGCGGAGGGACAGAAGGGGTCCTCGGCGATGCCGCACAAGCGCAACCCGGTCGTGTGCGAACGGATCTGCGGCCTGGCTCGCTTGCTGCGCGCCTACGCGATGACCGGCTATGAGAACGTCGCCTTGTGGCACGAGCGCGATATCTCCCACTCGTCGGTTGAACGGGTCACGTTCGCCGACGCTTGTCTCTTGCTCGACTACATGCTCGACAAGATGAGATGGGTGGTCGAGGGGATGGTGGTCGATGAGGCGCGGATGCGCGCCAACCTCGAAGGGTCCATGGGCCTGGTCCATTCTCAGAGCGTGCTGACCGCCTTGCTCGCGAAAGGCACCCTCCAGAGGGAGGAGGCCTATGCCCTCGTCCAGCGCAACGCGATGATCGCCTGGGATCGCGGCGAGCCCCTGCTCGGGCTCCTGCAGGCCGATCCCGACGTCACCGCGCACCTCGATCCGGCGGAAATCGCCGGATGCTTCGAGCCCGCGCGCTATCTTGAGAACCTAGAGACCGTCTTCCACCGTTTGGAGGAGCTGTAATTTGAGCACCGCCCGGCACCTGGCCTCGGGCAAGGTGCGCGAGATCTTCTCCTCCGGGGACGACCTGGTATTGGTCGCGACCGACCGGATCAGCGCCTACGACGCGATCCTTCCCCAACCGATCCCCGACAAGGGGAAGGTGCTGACTGCCCTCTCCCATCACTGGTTCGTTACCACCAAAGATGTGTGCCCGAACCATCTCCTTTCGGTCGTGGCGAGCGAACTCCCGGACCTCCCGGTGGACGATCTCCCCGGCCGGGCCATGTTGTGCCGCCGGGCCGAGCCGTTCCCGGTCGAGTTCGTGGTTCGTGGCTACCTGTCGGGGTCGGGATGGCGTGACTACCGCGATACGGGCGAGATCTGCGGACACCGCCTGCCCGAAGGACTCGTCGAGTCGGACGCCCTCCCCGAACCGATCATGACGCCTGCGACGAAGGCGACCTCGGGGCATGACGAGAACATCACCGAGTCTCAGGCTGCCGAGCTCGTCGGCCCGCATTACGAGATAGCCCGGGACATGGCGCTCGCGATGTACCGCTTCGCCGTCGAGGCGGTGCGCGACCGAGGCGTGGTTATCGCCGACACGAAGTTCGAGTTCGGCCTGGCCGGCGATGAGGTGCTGTTGATCGACGAGGCGCTGACCCCCGACTCCAGCCGCTTCTGGCCCGAGAACGTCTACGTCCCCGGTGGCCCGCAACCATCGTTCGACAAGCAGTTCGTTAGGGATTGGCTCGACGAGAGCGGCTGGGACCACACGCCGCCCGCTCCCGATCTTCCGGCGGACGTCGTCAACGCGACCAGAACGCGATACATCGAGGCCTACGAGCGGATCACCGAACGACCCTTCGCCCGATGGATGGAGTTGGTCTCCGCGTGAGTACCCGAACCACCGCAGGATCGACACGCCTCGGGCTCACGTTCAGATCGATCCTCCTCCGGCCCGAGAAGGGGTTCAGCGCGGCTCTTGCGATCGCCGACGAGCGTTCAAGCGACGGCCTGTCGCCCGACGAGGGCTATGCACCCTCGGTGCTCACGGCTCTGGGTGGTGCCGCGCTGATGGCGACGTGGCTCAAGGTCGGTGGGCTGGCCGGAGCTCGTGAGGTCCCGAGAGGCGACTTCTCCTGGATCAACCTCGGCGTTGCTCTGGCCCTGGGGGGCGTGCTTGCGGTGATCGCGATGTTCATATGGGGCCGTATCGGTCCGGCAACCTTCCGGAGTCTGCACGCAACCACCTCGCGACGCGACCTGAGGATCGTGTGGGGCGGCGCGTGGCTCCCGCAGGTACTCGGGATGTTCGTCTTGTTGCCGCTCGATCTCTTGATCATCGGACCGGAGACTTTCTCGACCGATCGCCTGGCCGATCCACTGTCGACCGCGTGGGCGGCGTTCTCGATCGCGGTCTCGGTGGCGCTGGTGGTGTGGTCCCTCTATCTGTTCGTGAAAGGGAGCGAGGTCGCGGCCGAGACCCGCGCCTTGAGATCGGTCGCCGGCTTGGCCGTCGGAGCCCTATGTCTTGTCGCGATGGTGGCCGGCTTCGTGGCCGGTGCCGTTGCGCTCTCGAGGACGCTTGCATGAGATTCACGGCCGAGGTGAAGGTCATGCTCAAAGATGGGATCTCGGATCCTCAGGGCCAGACGATCGAGCGCGCACTCCCGGCTCTCGGCTACACGGGTGTGGGTGAGGTGCGCGTCGGCAAGCGGATCGAGTTGAAGCTCGATGCCGAGGATGCGGACGATGCACGCGCCAAGGTCGAGGACCTGTGCGACCGGCTGCTCGCCAACACCGTCATCGAGTCATTCGAGGTGGAGATCTCGTGAGCCCGCGGGTCGGTGTCGTCCTGTTCCCCGGGTCTAACTGCGAACAGGACTGCGTTAGATCGTTCCGGGCTTTGGGGGCCGACACCGAGATGATCTGGCACGGAGAGAAGTCATTGCCGGACGTCGATCTCGTGGTGCTCCCCGGTGGCTTCGCCCACGGTGACTACCTAAGGACCGGTGCCCTGGCCCGCTTCTCACCCATCATGACGGCCGTCGAGGAGCACGCTGCGGCGGGCGGACTGGTGCTCGGCATCTGTAACGGTTTCCAGATCCTCTGCGAGGCAGGGTTGCTCCCCGGGGCCCTGAGGAAGAACGCCGGATTGAAGTTCATCTGTGCGTGGACCGAGTTGCGGGTCGAGAACGCCGATACGGCGTTCACGAATCGCGCGCTGGCGGGGCAGCTTCTGAAGGTCCCGATCAATCATTTCGAAGGCAACTGGTACGTCGATGATGCGACGAAGGAACGGATGGTTGCCAACGGACAGATCGTCCTTCGCTACACAGACAACCCGAATGGCTCTCTCGAGGATGCCGCCGGGATAACCAACGACGCGGGGAACGTGTTGGGGATGATGCCGCACCCAGAGCGCGCGTGCGAAGCGTTGCTCGGGAGCGAGGACGGCGCGGTCATCCTCGGTAGCGTGCTGGACGCGCTCGGACTCTCGGCTACGACTTCGGGCGCTCGATGATCTCCACCTTGCATCGGGAGTTGGGACTGACCGACTCCGAGTTCGAGCAGATCGTGGACCGTCTTGGACGCAAGCCCACCCATACCGAGCTCGCGATGTTCTCCGTCATGTGGAGCGAGCACTGTTCCTACAAGTCGTCCCGGAATCACCTCAAGAACCTGCCGACCGAGGGCGACCGGATCCTCGTCGGTCCCGGCGAGGGTGCGGGGATCATCGAGGTCGCTCCCGGAGTGGCGGTTGCCTGGAAGATCGAGTCGCACAATCATCCGTCATTCGTGGAACCGTTCAACGGCGCTGCTACCGGGATCGGCGGGATCGTGCGCGACATCCTCTCGATGGGTGCGCGGCCGATCGCGTTGTTGGATTCGCTGCGCTTCGGATCACCCGACGACCCCAGAACCCGGCTCCTGATCGACGGCGTCGTGCACGGGATCTCGTCGTACGGGAACTCGATCGGAGTTCCGACCGTCGGCGGCGAAATGGTGTTCGAGGATTGTTACGCGGAGAATCCGCTGGTCAACGTCGCCTGCCTCGGCGTCATCGAACACAAGTTGATGAATGGTCGCGGGGAAGGTGATGGGAATGCGGCGATCCTGTTCGGATCGTCGACCGGCAGGGACGGGATCGGCGGTGCCAGCGTCCTCGCGTCGGCGGAGTTCGATGAGGACTCACTAGACAAGCGCCCCTCGGTCCAGGTGGGAGATCCGTTCACTGAGAAGCTCCTTATCGAGGCGTCTCTCGAACTGATCCGAAGCGACCTCGTGGTCGGCTTCCAGGACCTCGGCGCTGGTGGGATCTCGTGTCCCACCTGCGAGATGACCTCCAAAGCGGGCACCGGGATCGACGTCGAGCTCGAGTCGATCCATCTGAGAGAAGCCGGCATGGAGCCGTTCGAGGTGATGATCTCCGAGAGCCAGGAACGGATGCTGGCGGTGGTCGAACCTTCGAGGGTGGACGAGGTGATCGCGGTCTGTTCCAAATGGGGCCTCGAAGCCCGAGTCATCGGAAAGATCACCGATTCGGGGAACGTGCGCGTGCTGTCCGGCGGTGAGGTCATCGTCGACGTTCCGGCCGACGCTCTCGCCGAGGAAGGGCCGGTCTACGACCGCCCCTACGCACGACCTTCGTGGATCGATGAGGTCCAGGGTTCCCCGCCGGGGGACGAGGCACCGGGTGACCTGAAGACCGCGTTCCTCGAACTCTTGTCTTCGCCGCGGATCGCCTCGAAGCGTTGGGTCTGGTCCCAGTACGACCACATGATCTTCCTCGGGACGATCGAGGGTCCGGGCTCCGATGCCGCGGTGATCAGGCTGCCCGATCGAGACGAAGCGGTGGCGATCACCACGGATGGCAACGGCCGCTACTGCTATCTGGACCCCTACGAGGGCGCCCGCCTCGCGGTCGCCGAAGCGGCTCGCAACATCGCCTGCACCGGCGCTCGGCCGGTGGCCGTCACCAACTGCCTCAACTTCGGGAATCCGGAGAAGCCCGGCGTCATGTGGCAGTTCGCTGAGGCGGTGCGAGGGATCGGCGATGCGTGCGCGGTGCTCGGGACGCCCGTGACCGGCGGCAACGTGTCGTTCTACAACGAGACCAACGGCCGGGCGATCTACCCGACCCCAGTGATCGGCACGCTCGGGATCCTCGACGACGCGTCCACGGCGGTCCCGATGTCATTCACCCAAGAGGGTGACGACGTCATCCTTCTCGGAACCACGGGAGTCGACCTCGGCGGCAGCGAATTCGCCAAAGTGATCAACGGATCAGTCGGCGGGCTCCCCCCGGCGTTGGACATCGACGCGGAACGAGCGTTGATCGAAACCCTCGTCGAGATCGCCCCGCTGGTGTCCTCCGCACACGATCCCTCCGACGGGGGCCTGGCGGTCTCGATCGCCGAGTCGGCCGTTGCCGGGGGCATCGGGGCACGGATCGACGAGGACACCGACCTCGAGGGACATGTGGCGCTGTTCTCGGAGAGCCCCTCCCGGGCGGTCGTGACCTGCTCGCCGGGATCGACCGAAGGCGTGCTGCGAGGTCGCGAGCAAACACGGAACCCCGGCGCGGAGGATCGGCTCGACCGGAGGAGAGCAGCTCAGCTTCGGCGCTTTCGAGGTTGCTCTGAGCGACGCGCGCGAGCGCTACGAAAACGGCCTGACCAAGCGGTTGTCCGCTACGATGGCCTGACGATGTCAGGCGAAGCACGTGATGCATGTGGCGTCGTCGGGATCTATGCACCGGGCGAAGATGTCTCCAGGCTTACCTACTACGCGCTTTACGCGCTCCAACATCGGGGGCAGGAGTCGGCCGGGATAGCGGTCTCCGACGGCGAGGCGATGGTGGTCTACAAGGAACTGGGTCTCGTTGCTCAGGTCTTCGACGAAACCGTCCTGAAAAGCCTGCGCGGTTCCCTTGCGATCGGTCACGTGCGCTACTCGACCACCGGAGGGTCGACGTGGGAGAACGCGCAGCCGACCTATAAAACCGGCCCCGCAGGAGAGATCGCTCTCGCCCACAACGGCAACCTCGTTAATTCGGTCGCGCTCCGGGACATGCTCGAGGAAGCGGGCGGCGATCCGTCGCCCCGGGGAGCACGTCGCTCCACTTCGGATACCGACCTCGTAGCCGCGAGCGTCGTCCGGGTCTCGGATGGGGACATCGGCAAAGCGATCCTCCGGGTTCTCCCCAAGCTATCGGGCGCGTACTCGTTCACGATGACCGATGGGCACAGGATCTACGGCGCACGCGATCCGCAAGGATTCCGACCACTGGCCATCGGCAGGATCGGTGAAGGAGCGTGGGTACTGGCCTCTGAGACGTGTGCCCTTGACCTGATCGGCGCGACCTTCGTGAGAGATGTCGAGCCCGGCGAACTGGTTTCGATCGATGGCGATGGACTCACCTCGGTTCGTTTCGCTGAGACGCGACACGCGAGTTGTGTGTTCGAGCACGTGTACTTCGCTCGTCCCGACTCCAACCTCATGGGACAGAACGTGTACGCGACGAGATACCGCATGGGGCAACGTCTTGCCGACGAGGCTCCGGCAACCGCGGAACTGGTCATGCCGGTCCCCGACAGCGGCGTTCCCGCGGCGCAAGGTTTCGCGTTGGCCTCGGGGATCCCTTATGGCGAAGGCTTCGTAAAGAACCGTTACGTCGGCAGAACCTTCATCCAGCCGACCCAGGCGATGCGCCAGCAGGGCATCAAGATGAAGCTCAATCCTCTACGGGAAGTGATCGCCGGCAAGCGGGTGGTCGTCATCGACGACTCGATCGTGCGAGGCAATACGACCCGGCAGATCGTGGCGATGCTCCGAGAGGCGGGGGCCCGGGAGGTCCACATGCGGATCTCCTCGCCGCCCATCAAATGGCCCTGCTTCTACGGGATCGATATGCCCGACCAGGACGAGCTTATAGGGGCAAATATGGATATAGAGGCGATCCGGGCCCACATAGGGGCGGACACCCTGTCCTATCTTTCCCTCCCCGGAATGCTCAATGCGACCGGCATCCCTTCCGATGAATTCTGTACTGCATGTTTCTCCTCGGACTATCCCGTAGAGGTGCCGCAGCACGAGCTGAAGGGCAAGCACGTGCTGGAATCGAACGCGGTCGAGACGAAGACGAAACCTCAGGGGCCTCTCTAAGCACCCTGCCCCTTGCGGCTGCGGCGGGACTCAAGCCAGATCACATAACCCTCGCCGACGTCCACCGACGTAGAACCCAGTTGTGGTGGATCTCGATGATGGTCATCGCCACGGTTACCGTCGCCATCGGCGTCATCTCTCTCAACCGAGATCTGATGTCGAGTGAGTTCAGACTCGATGACCTCTCCTCCTGGGTAGTGACCGTCCTTCTGGGTGGTCTAGCGGTCGCCTTCCTGATCTATGTCATCGAGAAGGAAACGAACCTTAGGCGCCTGACCACAGCATTGATGGAAGAGCGGGTTCGGTCGGCCGCGCTGTCCGCTCGTCTCACCGACACGGCCTCGCTCCTCGAGGTCGGCAAGGCCGTCAACTCCACCCTGAATCTTGAAGACGTCCTCAGACTGATCCTGTCGTCCGCGCTTCAGCTACTCGAAGCAACCGAGGGTTCGGTGATGCTTCTCGACGAATCCGGAGAGAACCTCGAGGTCGTCAGCTATCACGGACAACGTGGACACGTCGTCATGAACAGCCGGACGCGCATCGGTGAAGGTGTCGCCGGGCGCGTCGCCGAAACCAGAGAACCGGTTCTGATCTCGAACAATTCGCCGGTTGACGGTGTCGATGTGGACAGCAGCCGAGGAATCACCTCCGGCATGTGCGTCCCACTCGTGCGGCGGGACGAGCTGATGGGCGTTCTGAACCTCAACCAGTTGGGTTCGGGTCAGTCGTTCGGGGGGAACTCACTCGCTGCTCTTGAGGTGTTCGCCGAGCAGGCCGCGATCGCTATCGGAAACGCTCGATCTTTCGAGCACGAGCGCGAGACGGTCGAGCAGCTTGAAGAGCTGGACCGCCTCAAGAGTGACTTCGTTGCGACCGTCTCGCACGAGCTGAAGACCCCTCTGACCGCGATCATCGGAGCTGCGAAGACCGTTTCCAAGCGCGGTTCTCAGATGGAGAGGGATCAGCAGCTCGTCTTCATGGAGATGATCGAACGTCAGGGAGCGCGGCTTCTGCGACTGGTCGAGGATGTCTTGACCGCTTCCAAGATCGAATCGGGTCTCCCGAAACTGAAGCGAGAGCTGTTCGATCTCGAGGAACTCGCCGCGCAGATCGTTGGAGACACCCTTCATACGAAACAAGGTGCCGGCCGAACGATCGAGGTCATCACCGGCACCGACGGCGCGAAGGCGTGGGTCGATCGAGTCGCGATGGAACAGATCTTGTCCAACCTCATCGAGAACGCGGTCAAGTACTCCGAGTCGGGAACGCCGGTCACGGTTCGCCTCGAGGCTGAGCCCACCGAGGTCGTGATCGAGGTCAGCGATAGGGGTCGAGGAATCGCGGAGGAACAGCTCAACACGATCTTCGAGCGTTTCCGCCAGGCCGATTCGTCCCTCACCCGTGACGTCGGAGGCTTCGGCCTCGGGCTCTATATCGTTAAGAACCTCGTCGACGTGCACGGTGGCAAGGTCGAGGTCGACAGCGTCGAAGGCGTGGGTTCGTGCTTCCGCGTGAGGATCCCACAGCGGACCCGTGACACCGCCAAGCCTCCTCCCCACCCCGATCTAGCGGTCGGTTAGGCGCTCCCACCCCCGTCCTCGGTAGGCTTCGAGGATGAGCGTTAGGTACGAGATCTCCGACGGCGTCGCCGTCATCACCCTCGATAGACCGGACGTGCTTAACGCGTTCGACGACGAGCTGGGCAACGCGACCCTGGAGCGGGTGCTCGAGGCTTCGGCGGATCCCGAAGTGAGATGCATCGTGGTCACCGGAGCCGGGCGAGCGTTCTCGTCGGGAGAAGATCTGGCGGCGCTGGCCGACGGCTACGCGCGCGGTGAGGCCCCGCCGCTCGGCGACACCCTCCGGAACCGGTACAACCCCCTGATCCGGGCCCTCCGTGCGGCTCCCAAGCCGGTGGTCGCGGCGGTGAACGGTGTCGCCGCGGGAGCCGGCGTCAGCATCGTGCTGGCCTGCGACTTCAGGATCGCGTCCGAACGAGCGAAGCTCGTGCTCGCCTTCGTCAAGGTGGGCCTCGTGCCCGACGCGGGATCGATGTGGTTCCTCACTCGGATGATCGGTCCGGGCAGGGCGTTCGAGCTCGCCGCCGGTGGTGATCCCCTCGATGCGGCAAGGGCACTCGAACTCGGCCTCTTCACCGAGGTCGTCTCCGAGGGTGAATTCGAGCCACGCTGGCGGGCCTTCGCAGCAGAGCTCTCGGCGGGTCCGACGAGGGCCTACGCGTTGATCAAGCGACTGTCCGAACATTCCGCGGAGTCATCGCTCGAGGCGCAACTCGACTTCGAGATCGAAGCGCAATCGGAGGCGGGCGCCAGCGCCGATCACCTCGAGGGCGTTAACGCATTCTTCGAGAAGCGCCCACCCGATTTCGAGGGGAAGTAAGGAGTCGTACGCTTGGTGCATGGACCAAGTTAAGACCGACGTACTGATCATCGGGGCGGGCGCTGCCGGGTTGTTCGCGGCGTTACATCTGCCTCCTCAGCTCGGCGTGGTCGTGGTCGACAAGGGCAAGGTCAAGGGCAGCGGCTCGTCACCGTGGGCGCAGGGTGGAGTGGCTGCGGCACTGGGGCCCGACGATTCGATCGAGCTCCACGTGTCCGACACCCTCCGCGTCGCGGGTGGGCACGCCGATGTGTCGGCGGTTGCGGTGCTTTGCTCCGAGGCCCCCGAGTGCGTGATGGAGCTCGCCGAGCTCGGATGCGACTTCGCCCGGAACGAGGACGGCAGCCTCCATCTCGCCCGTGAGGGGGGCCAGAGCGTGGGTCGCTCGGTGCACTCCGAGGACGCCACCGGAGCGGCGATCATGGCGACGCTCCGGGACAAGGCGCGCGATCGCGTCACCCGGATCGAGGGCAGTTGCCTACAGCTGAGCGTCGTCGGAGGCCGGTGCACGGGAGGATGGGTCCTCACCGAGGACGGACTTGTTGAGATCGCGGCAACCTCGACCGTCCTCGCCACGGGGGGGATCGGGGGCCTCTTCAACTCGACGACGAACCCGGCCGGCGCCACCGGCGACGGTCTCGTCCTGGCGTGGGAAGCGGGAGCAGGTCTCGCCGACATCGAGTTCGTTCAGTTCCACCCCACCGCTTTGGCGGTCGAAGGCGCACAGCAGAGACTCCTGCTGACCGAGGCGCTGCGCGGTGCCGGTGCATACGTGGTTGATGCCGAGGGGCGCCGATTCCTGTTCGAGCATCACTCGGACGGCGAGCTTGCCCCGCGCGACGTGGTCTCGAGAGCCATCGCTTCACGTCATTCGTGGCTCGACTGCCGTCACATCGCACCTGAAGCTCTCGCCGAGGAGTTCCCGACCGTCCTCGCCGGTGTGAAGAAGTACGGATTCGACCTATCCAAGGATCTGGTGCCGGTCGAGCCGGCGGCGCACTACTTCATGGGCGGCGTTCACACGGACCTCGACGGTCGCACCTCGATCCCACGCCTCTACGCGATCGGGGAGTGTTCCAACACCGGCGTGCACGGCGCCAACCGCCTCGCGAGTAACTCCTTGGCCGAGGCTCTGGTGTTCGGTCGAAGGGCGGCGAAGGCTATCGCCGGTCAGCGCACCGGTCCAGTCAAGGGACTCTCTCAGGCCCCCGATCTACAGGAGCCGGAGATCGACCTCGACGAGGCTTGGAAGCGGCTCCGAGATGTCTGTTCCGGTGCCCTTGGGATCGAGCGGACCCCGGCCGGCATGGCGTCGGTCGCCGCCGCGCTGGAGGACCTCGCGATCCTTCCATTGACGGCATCGCTCTCCGCTGCGGAGCTACGCGCGGGCGCGATCCTGGTACGCCTCATGGCGCGTGTCGCACTACTCAGGACTGAATCGAGGGGTGGCCACCACCGTGTGGACTATCCGACGCCCGATCCAGACTGGGCCGGGGTTCGACTGCGGGTGTCTCGCTCCTAGTTGAGGAGCTCTGACGCCTCGTCGACGATCTCGTCGACCGGCAACGTCCCCAGTGTGAGGGTCGCGAGGATCTCTTCTGCCGATGCGGGACGTGCGAGGAGGTAGCCCTGGCCCGAACCGCCGCCCACGGCCCTGAGCGACCGGAGCTGCAGGGGATTCTCGATCCCCTCGGCCACGACGACGATCGAGAAGCGTGCGGCCATCTCGAAGATCGCCGCCACCAGCTCCTCGGCCTGTTCGTCGGGGAGATCCTGGACGAAGGAGCGATCGATCTTGAGGATGTCGACCGGGAGATCACGGAGGTGAGCGAGCGACGAGTAGCCGGTACCGAAGTCGTCGAGAGCGATCCGCACACCAAGCTTCTTGAGCGCCCAAACCTGGTCGATCAGTCGGGCTTTGAGGATCGATGTCTCGGTGACTTCGACGACGATCTGGTTGCCGGGGACGCCCGATGCTTCTAGGAGCGCTCCGAAGCGGGCCGGGAGGGCATGATCCTCGAGGGAACGGGTCGATAGGTTTACGCTCATCTTCAGATCCTTGAGTTCAGGATCGCTCTTCGCCCATTCCGCCAGTTGGTTGATCGCAAGGCCGATCACGTGGAGGTCGAAGTCCAGGATCGCGTTGGATTCCTCGACGACCGGGATGAACTCAAGGGGAGGAACCATGCCGAGGTCCGTGTGGTGCCAGCGGCTTAAGGCCTCGACGCCCTCGATCCGTCCTGTCGCCAGGTCGACGATCGGCTGGTAGTGGATCCCGATGCGACCGGCTGCCATCGCGACCGGCAGCTCGGTTGCGATCAAGCGCTTCCGAACCGCCTGCTGCGAGTCCAACGGGTCCGAGAACGCGTACCGGGACTTGCCCGCCGACTTGGCTTTGTACATGGCGAGGTCTGCTTTCTGGAGGAGCTCGTTCGGGTCGGTCTCCCCCTCCGCCAGCGCGATGCCGAGACTCGCGTGGATCGAGAGAAGCACACCCTCGGTTTGGAGCGGTTCGGAAACGGCGGCAAGCAGTCTTCGGGCAACGCACTCAGCGGAGATGGCATCAGCATCCTCGATCAAGATGACGAACTCATCTCCACCGAACCGGCCCACGGTGTCTTCGGGCCGCAGCGCCGATTGGAGTCGGGCGGCGGTGTGTCTGAGCAGAGAGTCTCCGGCGCCGTGTCCGTAGCCATCGTTGATCGACTTGAAATCGTCCAGGTCGAGGAACATCAGAGCAGCGCGCTCTCCGTCCCTCCTTCGGCTCATCCAGTGTCGTAGTCGATCGAGGAAGAGGTCTCGGTTCGCGGTACCCGTCAACGGATCGTGGAACGCCTGGAAGCGGAGTTGTTCGGCCAGTGCCTCACGTTCGGTCAGAGAGTCCTCGAGGGTTTCTTGTTGCGTCTCGAGGAGCGTGACCTTGCTGCGGATCTCCTTAAGCAGGCCCTCGATACGGGCGAACAGCAGGATGGTGAGGGTTGCGGAAGCGATGACTACGACTGGGATCTGGAGCTCATGTCCTAGCAGCGACTGGACCCCAAGCAGGACCGGGATGAACAGGAACGATCCAACCACCAGGAAGACGCGGGCCCGCGTGAGGATCAATGCAGCAGGGGAGGGCTCGAACATCTTCGACATCGACGGGTGGAGCGCCGCTGCTCCGGCCACGACGTAGGAGATCAGCCAGAATCCGTCGGTCGTGAAGCCGCCGGAGCCCAGATAGGTGCCGGTAAGGCTCGCGATCGCATAGAGGCTGTCGGCGGCGAAGAGGAGTACGAACGCCGTGGTGAGCAACAGATTGGCGGGGGTTCGCCGAGCTACCGAGATGAGCAGCCGGATCACCACCGAGATAAGGGCGAGGTCCATCAGCGGGTACGACATCGAGGTGACCTTCTCCAGGAGGGTCAGCGAGGTATCACCGGAGTAGGGACTGATGGTCACGATCCACAGCAGAGAGCCAAGAGCAGTTGACACGACCAGCGAGTCGAGCAACGCGGCGCGATCCTGCCCCCCCGAGCGCAGACGCACCATCTTGAGCATGCCGGCGATGATCAAAAGGTAGCCGATTAGGTAGATCGGGTCGGCGAGCGAAGGCCACGGGACCTCCACGCCTAGAACGTGCGTGTAGAAGGTGTAGAGGACGTCTCCGGCCACGAAGAGTGCGTGGCCCCCTGCGAGGAGGAACCAAGGGCTTCGGTGCTCGGGACGATTGATTCGGATGCCCATCAGGATGGCCACGACCGAGAGGGCGGCCAGTGCCTCGTAAACGATCGAGGGGATCAAGCCTCCATCTCCGAGGAAGTAGCAACCGATGATCACCGCCCCGAACGCGAGGAATCCGATCCAGGCTCGATCCATGATGGTTGGTTTTCGTCCCTGCAACGTGCCCGCCTAGATTTGGATGGTTACGGTGGCGCTTTCTCTACAAGACTCATCGACAGATGGGGGGCGGTTGTTGAGCCTGGAAGCACTATCCTGGGCCTTGGCATCGATATGTCCTGCACGCAGACGCTCCGCCACAGCAGGGGCGTGACTCACAAGGGGGTGAGGGCAGTGAGCAGCACTGAAGACTCCTTCCCGATTCTGGGGATCGACTACGTCCAATTCTTCGTAGGCAACGCCAAGCAAGCGGCCCACTACTACGAGTCTTTCGGGTTCACTCCGAGGGCCTTCATGGGTCTGGAGACGGGCTCGCGCGATCGCGTCTCCTACATGGTCCAGCAGGGGGACGTCCGCCTGGTGTTCACCGGTGCCCTCGACGGCGACAGTGCGATCGCAGAGCACGTCAAACTTCACGGAGACGGGGTCCACGACATCGCCTTGACGGTTCCCGACGCGGAAGAGTCTTATCGGGTCGCGATCGAGCGAGGCGCCCGGAGCGTGGCGGAGCCTGAGGTGTTCGAGGACGAGAAGGGCAAGGTCGTCAAGGCCGCGATCGCGACCTACGGCGAAACGATCCACTCCCTCATCTCCCGCTCGGACTATTCGGGAGTGTTCTTCCCGGGGTTCCAGGCGATCGACGGCTCCGAAGACACGAGCGGGTTCGGGATCCTCAACATCGACCACGTTGTCGGCAACGTGGAACTCGGAAAGATGAACGAGTGGGTCGATTTCTACGCCAAGATCATGGGCTTTACGGAGATGAAGCATTTCACAGACGATGACATCTCGACCGAGTACTCGGCACTGATGTCGAAGGTCGTGTGGGACGGCGTCGGTAAGGTCAAGTTCCCGATCAATGAGCCGGCCGAGGGGAAGAAGAAGTCGCAGATCGAAGAGTATCTGGACTACTACAAGACCCCAGGTGCACAGCACATAGCCCTATCTACCGACGACATCGTTGCTTCGGTCGAGGAGATGCGAAAGCGCGGCATCCAGTTCATCAACGTCCCTGGCTCGTACTACGAAGAGGTCAAGACGCGCATCCCACAGATCGCGGACAAGGTCGACGCATTGCAGCGCAACGGCATCCTCGCGGACAAGGACGAGGACGGGTTCCTGCTGCAGATCTTCACCAAGACCGTCCAGGACCGACCGACGGTGTTCTTCGAATTGATCGAACGACACGGAGCGAAGGGCTTCGGTGACGGTAACTTCAAGGCGCTGTTCGAAGCGATCGAGCGCGATCAGGCCGAACGCGGAAACCTCTAGGGGGCCGGTTATGGATTTCGTCTTTTCCAAGGGAAAAGTAACCAAGCAGGCGCACGTGGCGGTTCCCGAAGGGACCTACGAGGAGGAGCACGGACGCGAGACCTTCTTCGGCCGCGCCAGCCATCTCTATCGGACTCACCCGCCGACCGCGTGGACCCGGATCGAAGGCCCCCTCCAGCCGCGCGCTCTCGATCTGAACGAGATGAAGCCGGAGGATCAGGTCGAGCCGAACGCGACGTGGCAGATGATCGCCTCGAACAGCGACGTTCGCTTGTTCGTCAGCCGTCGCTCCGAGGAGATGCCGTACTTCCTTCGGAACGCCGATGGTGACACCTGCTACTTCATCCACCGGGGAGAAGGAACCTTCGAGACCGACTACGGGCCACTGACCTACAAGATGGGTGACTACGTCATCATCCCGAAGGGAACCACGCATCGGGTGGTGCCCTCGGGCGACGACAACTTTTTCTACATCATCGAAGGCAGCGGCGAGTTCCGTGTGCCGGACCGAGGCCTGATGGGGAAGCACGCGATGTTCGACCCTGGGATGCTCCAGGTCCCCGAGCCCGACCCGCACGACGAAGCCGGCGAGTTCGAGGTCAGGGTCAAGCGAGACGGCGTGTTCACGTCTTTGTTCTTCGCCTGGCATCCACTCGATGTCGTCGGGTGGCAGGGCGATCTATGCCCCGTGAAGCTCAACGTCCTCGACCACCGACCGGTGTATTCGCCGAGCTATCACATGCCCCCATCGGTTCACTGCACGTTCGAGAATGATGGGTTCGTGATCTGTTCGTTCGTGCCGCGTCCGCTGGAAGAGGACCCGCAGGTCCTGAAGGTGCCCTTCTATCACGCCAACATCGACGCCGACGAGGTGCTCTTCTATCACTCGGGTAACTACTTCTCGCGAGCGGGGATCGACGTCGGCTTCATGACGATCCACCCGCAGGGCGTCCACCATGGTCCGCAGCCTGCAGCGATCGAGAAGTCGAAGACGATGACGCGCACCGAGGAAGTGGCGGTGATGGTTGAGACCCACCACCCACTCAACCTCTCACCGGAAGCGAGTGCGGTCGTCATGGACGAGTACACGACCTCTTGGGCCCGCGGCATGGGCCTGCTCGACGAATAGTCAGGCACTCGATCCCATGAGTCCCTTGAGCAAGGCGTCGTCCGCCCATCCCGCGGCGTGGATCGTGGAGGGACTGAACGGTTTCGCACTGGATGTCGGATCGTTCGTGCCGGCCGCGTTCGGGGCCTACGCGCGTCTGTTCCATCCGGCCGGGTCTGGATACCCTGATGACCGAGACGTGCGCTGGGCCGAGGTGGCGGCGTCGACCGGGCGCACCTTCCACGCCGGAACGCATTGGCCGCACGTGGCCTTCGTCAGCGAGGTTCGCGACGAGAACGATCTCCAGAGGCCTCCGCCGGGCGCTCCCTGGGGAGCCCGCCCCGAGGAGGGCTCGCTCGACCGCGACGCGATCGAGCGGTTGAGCGATCGGTTGCGACCCCACACGTCCACACCCCACTCCTGTTGGTTCGCGTTCTGGGACGGCTGGGGCATGCCGTTTCCCCTGACGTCGTCGGCGCGGAGTCGCTTCGGCAGGGGGAAGGGTCAGGAGCCTCCCGAGGAGCCCGGGATCAAGGAGCTCAAGGAACGGTGGGACGCACCCAAGTTCTCGATTCCTGGGCGGGATCTGCTCCTCTTCACCGGCTCACTCGACGATGCGATCGAGGGTTTCTACGAGCCGATCCGCGGCCCCCACTTCCAAAGTGCTTACTTCTGGTGGCCCGACGACCGGGCGTGGTTCGTGGCCACCGAGATCGACTCTGACAGCTCCTACATCGGCGGCTCGAGCGCGTGCATCGAGGCGCTGGTCGGCGATGCTTCCCTTGAAGCGCTCGAGGTTTCGATCGATCAGAGTGTCCAGTGGGACTCCGACACGATCAATCCCAACCCGATGCGCCAAGGCGGCTGACTCACTTGCGTATCTTTCGCTACGCCTCGAACGGATCTGCCCGACTGGCGGTCTCCGTCGGCGATGGTGCTCCGGTCGATCTCCTCCACGCCTGGACCGCCGCGTTTGATTCCCCAGACGATCTTACGGTCCTTTCGTCCACGCTTGGACTGATCGAGGCCGGCGAGGAGCATTGGCGCTCGGTGCGTGAGTCCGCCGAGACTGCGCCTCCGGACGCGACCGTCGATGAGAGCGCCGCCGGATTCCGATGGCTCAGTCCATTGGATCGCATGGCCTCGCTGCGCGACTTCCTCGCATTCGAGAGTCATGTGCTCAAGGGAGCAGAGCGGAGGAAGGGAACCGTGCCGGACTATTGGTACGAGGCGCCCGTCTACTACAAGGGGAATCACCGGCAGATCATCGGGCCCGACGATGAGTGCCCGTGGCCGAGCTACACGGACCACATGGACTTCGAACTTGAGCTTGCGATGATCGTAGGGCGACCGGGAGCGAACCTCACCGCCGAGAACGCGGCCGAGCACGTCTTCGGGTTCACGATCCTCAACGACTTCTCCGCGCGCGATGTGCAGATGAAAGAGGTCGGTGCGTGGCTCGGCCCTGCTAAGGGGAAGGACTTTGCCAACGCGTTCGGTCCCTGCATCGTCACCGCCGACGAAGTGGGCGCGGGGCCCGACCTCGAGATGATCTGCCGGGTCAACGGTGACGAGTGGGGTCGTGCGCGATCGTCCGAGATCCACTGGTCGTTCGTCGACATGCTGGTGCACGTCTCCGACTCGGAGGATGTCTATCCGGGCGACGTCTACGGCTCCGGCACCCCGGGAGGTTGTTGCGGGCTCGACCTCGGTTGGAAGCTCGAACCAGGGGACGTAGTGGAGCTCGAGATCGAACGGATCGGGACTCTCCGCAACACCATCGGAGCGAGACCGGGCTAGAGTTGTCGGCAGGGGACCTGTCTGGGGACGGTAGCCGAAGGCCGTGGATCTCATTGAGGGATGACAGGGCGCGATCCAAGAGGACGTTCCGACTTGTCGGCGGCATAGCCGCGCTCCTGGTACTTGCCGCTCTCGCGGTACCCGAAGGACTATCTCTCTTCCGGCAGAACCGAGGCGAGACGATCATCGTCCCGGAGGCGCCCTTCGTCGCCCGCTACCTCGTCATCGCGTTGCTGGGACTAGGGGTCGTGATCTACGTCGTCCTCCAGTTCAGCTATGCATCCGATCGCCGCGCCTCCGGCGCCGATCAGTATCGCCGGCCGGGGTGGCCCTACGCGGTCTTCTTCGTTGTTCTGCTTGGACTCTGGGTAGCGTCGCCCGGATTCCAGAGCGCGGTGCGCGATCTCCTGGAGCGCGGCGATCGCTCGGACCGTTCCGGCGAGTCTGCGGGGGAGGATCCATCGCTGATCTCTCCCCAACGAGAGGAGTCGAAGGCCCTGGGGTTGGGGCTCACGGCCATCCTCGTGGTGCTGGTTATCTCGAGCGCCGCGGTCGTCCGCATCCTGATGACTCCGGATCGTTCCAAGTCCAAGGCGGAACGAGGCGAAGCGCTGGCCCGAGCGATCGACGCGGGAATCGAAGACCTCGAGAGCATCGCCGACCCACGCGCCGCGGTGATCGCGTGCTACGGGGGCATGCTGTCGTTCGCCGAAGCTGTCGGGTTCGAGCGTGATCTTTCAGACACTCCTACGCAAGCGCTCATCCGTCTGTTCAATGCGGTTCGGGTTGACCGTAGCGAGGCCCGTCGACTGACGGAACTCTTCGAGCGAGCCAAGTTCAGTCAGCATGCGATCGACGATGAGATGCGTCGTGAGGCCGTCGCGATCCTCGGTCGTATCCGAGAATCACTGGTGGTCCCCGCATGAAGTTGTGGCGGGCGGTCGCGATGAGCGCCATCGTGGTGACTTTCGCTTACGTGGTCGGTCAGCTCATTCCGGGTCACCGAGCTGCGGTCGTCGCGATCGCGGTTCTGCTCCTGTTCGCCGGAGGGTTACTCACATTGACTGGGTCCCTGGTCGGGATGCGTGAGCGACGCTCTGGGTTCGACCGGCTCCTCGAAGACTCGGCGCCGGCTCCCGCCCGTCCCCGGGACCTCCTCAGGCTTGAACGCTCTGCCGGGTGGAGTGTGTACTCGATCGTGGATTTCGACCTGCGCGTGCGCCCGGTGCTCGACCGGATCATCCGCCATCGGTTGCAGGAGCATCGCCATCTGGATGTCGAATCATCGCCGGACCAGGCGCGCCAGATCCTGGGCGATCGCCTGGGTTGGATCGTGACCGGTGAGCGTCCTCCGGTCGAGCGCCTGGTGCGATCGAGCGATATCGAGAGGTTCGTCACAGAGATCGAGGCCCTGTGAGCACGCTCGAAGAAACGCGCGCGGCCGCCACCGCCATCCTCGACGAGGTCGAAAAGGTCATCGTCGGCAAGCGCGAGGTTCTCGAGTTGATCCTCCTCGGGATCCTGACCCGCGGACACATCCTGCTCGAGGATTTCCCGGGACTCGCCAAGACCCTTATGGCCCGGAGTTTCGCGCAGGCTCTCGGGATCGAGTTCAACCGGATCCAGTTCACTCCCGATCTTCTGCCCGCCGATATCACGGGGTCATCGATCTACGACCAGGGCCGTCGAGAGTTCGAGTTCAAGAAGGGCCCCCTATTCACGAACCTTCTGCTCGGTGATGAGATCAACCGGGCCCCCCCGAAGACGCAGGCAGCGTTACTCGAAGCGATGCAGGAGGGGCAGGTCAGCTTCGACGAACACACCCACGTCCTCGAGCAGCCTTTCATCGTTATCGCGACCGAGAACCCGATCGAGTTCGAGGGGACCTATCCATTGCCCGAGGCGCAGCTGGACCGGTTCATCCTTAAGACCTCGGTGGGCTATCCGGCGCGCCGGGATGAGTGGGAGATCCTGAGGCGGAGGATGGAGCGCCGCCGCGAGGACGCAAGGCTCGAGGTGGTCGTCGATGGACCGAGGCTGCTCGCGATGCAAGATTCGCTCGAGGACGTGTACCTGAGCGAGAGCATCGGCTACTACATCGTCGACTTGACGACCGCGACACGTACGCATGGTGACGTTGAGGTGGGGGCCAGCCCCCGCGGTGCTCTTGCGATCATGAAGCTCAGCCGCGGCAAGGCTCTCCTGGCCGGCCGCGACTACGTGATCCCGGAGGACGTGAAGGCGGTTGCCCCATCGGCACTGGGTCACCGCTTGACCCTGCGCCCCGAGCTCTGGGTGAGACGCGTTAGTGGAGAGGACATCGTGGCGTCCGTGCTCGAGTCGGTGCCGACCCCCGCCCCCGACGCACGCACTCAGACCGGCCGCGAGACGGAGCCCGGCGACTCCGAGTGGCGTAAGTAGATGCACCGGCGGGTGACGCCCAAGCTCATCGCCTACGCATCGATCTCGACGGTCACGATCTTCCTGGGGTTCGCCTCGGGAACCCCCGAACTGCTCGCGGTGGCCACCCCACTCGTGTTGGTTATGGCACGAGGACTAGTCCGTGGCGCCACGGACGAGGTCACGGTCGCACTGTCGATCTCGGAGGATCGCCTCATCGAGGGGGACGAGATGACCGTTTCCCTAGAGCTCTCGTCCTCCTCGCCCGTCGAGGCCGAGATGGCCCTCGGCCTTCCGTACGGCATCGAGGTCGTCGAGGGATCACGCCGGATCACGACCTCACTTCATCCCGGGCGGATCGTCTATCACCAGGTGATCTTGAGGGGCACACGCTGGGGAGCGCATCAGATCGGGGTCGTGGGATTACGAACGCGGGGGCCGGACGCGCTTACCTACTCCGAGCGCGTCGTCGACCTCCAGAGGATCGTCAAGGTCTTCCCTCGTTCCGAGTCCTTGCGGACGCGCATCCGACCACCCATCACCCAAGCCTTCGCCGGAAGCGATGTGGCTCGCGCCTCGGGTGACGGTATCGAGTTCGCCATGGTGCGGGCATTTGCTCCGGGTGATAGTGCTCGCCGGATCAACTGGCGGGTTTCGTCGCGCCGCGACGCGTTGCACGTGAATCTGCATCATCCCGAACGGAATGCGGACGTGGTCCTGTTCCTCGACACGTTCTCGGAGGTCGGAGGGCATCGACGGACGAGCCTCGATCTCACCGTGCGCGGAGCGGCAACGATCGCGGCGCACTACCTGAACCACCGAGACCGGGTCGGGGTAGTCAGTTTCGGCGGCACCTTGCGGTGGCTCACAGGCGGGATGGGCAGGACGCAGACCTACCGGATCATCGACTTCCTGCTCGATCTCGAGGCGGGCTTCAGCTACGTGTGGCGGGATGTCGACGTGCTGCCGCGGCGCATGGTGCCGCCAGGCGCGTTGGTCGTCGCCTTCTCTCCCCTCGAGGATGACCGCGCTCTGACCGCGTTGTTCGACCTGAAGCGCCGCGGCTTCAGTGTGTGTGTCGTGGAAACCTTGGACGAGAACTCGGTTGAGTCGGGATCGAGCACCGAGGATGCACTTGCCCACCGGCTCTGGTTGCTCCAGCGAGAGGCGATGCGCTACGACATGCGATCCGCCGGGATCCCCGTGATAGCGCTGTCTGGTGAGGGCGGGCTGGAGGCCTCTCTCGCTCAGGTAGCGCAGCTGACCAGACGCAGTGGTGTCGCCTGAGATGGGTCGGGGATCGAAAGCCCTCGTATGCATGGCCGGCGTGGCGTTGGGCGTCTATCCGGTAGCGGTCTTCCCAGACAACCCCGCGTACCTGTACGTGGGTCTGGCGGTCCTTCTGCTCGCGGTCGTCGCCGTCACTTTGTCGTCGTGGATAGCGCTGTCGATCGCGGCGATCGCATCGGTGATCGGCTATGCGGCGGTACTCATCGCGGAACGAGGCCGTATCGACATCTTTGCTCCATTCGTAGGTGTTGCCGCGATCATGTTCATCGAGTTCTTTGATATCTCCGTCGCGTCCTCGCGCAAGCGAAGCATGGACCGTTCCGCCGCGGTGGAACGCCTGAAGGATGTTGCTCCCGGCGCAGGCATGGGTCTCATCGCCGGACTGTTCGTCTTGTTCGCCGGTGTTTACGGGGGCGATGGAGGTGTGATCGTCCTCGGCCTGGGGGCCGCCTGCGTAGTGTTCGCGTACGCGCTGCTGACCAAGGCAGCACGCTCGGCCCCGGAATGAGTCCCTGGCGGATCAGGAGAGTTTCGTGGTGACTTTCTCGCTGCGGAGCTCACGCAGTGCATCGGCTGCGATCCAGCGTGCGCTGCGGGAGTCCTGTGCGGCGATCGCTTCCGCGGTCGTCAGCGCGGCTCCATGGAGTGCAGGGTTGCGTTTCCCGATCTGGCGCAGGGCCCAGTTGACGGCCTTCACCACGAAGTTCCGGTCGTCGTCGGCCTCTGCCTCGATGAGCGGCAGCAGCTGCAGGAAGTCGTCGTCGGACGCAGCCTTGTCCTTGACGGCAAGCGCGGCCATCAAGGCGAAGCCGGCTCGCTTCTCGAACTCGGATTCGCGACCGCTCCACTCGAATGCCTTGGTCCAGGCGAACGGAGTCTTCCAGAAGAGGTTCGCGCAGGCCTGATCGCACAGATCCCATGAGTCGAGGGCCTTAACCCACGACTCCATCTGCTGTTCGGTGACATCTGCCGGCACGTCGACGATCGAGGCGAGGATGCGGGCCTCATGTACCCCCGAGTCCCACAGCTCACGAGCCAGAGTGTGGTCCTTGCCGAGTTTGCGGGCGAGTTGTCGGAGCGTCGTTACGCCGATGCCGAGCGCGTTCGATACTTCGATCCCGAAGCGTGCCATCCCGGCGCGGTTCTTCTCCGAGGCTAGGCACCGGAGTTCGTTAAGAATCTCCTCGGAGGTCACTACCCCTCGAGACCGAGCAGTCCCGGATGCTCGAGGAGGGTGACGATCTCCTGGTTGAACTTGGCGGCGGTGAGTCCATCGAGCACGCGATGGTCGAAGGTGACACTGATGTTCATGATCTTGCGGATCGCGATCTGACCATCGACGACCCAGGGGCGATCGACCGCGCGATGCACCCCGACGATGGCAGCCTGCGGGTAGGAGATGATCGGCGTCGCCATCAGTCCGGCGAACTTTCCGGGGGACGTGATCGTGAAGGTCGCACCCTTGAGTTCCTCGGCCTTGATCTTCCCCGATTGTGCGGCCGCCGCGAGGCGCCGGATCTCGGCCTCTATCTCCGAGGTCGTCATCGCGTCTGCCCCCTTCACGACCGGAACGAGGAGGCCCTGCGGCGTGTCGGTAGCGATCCCGATGTCGTAGCGGGAGTAGTACACGATCTCCTGAGCGTCACTGTCGAGTGAAGAGTTCAGCTCCGGGTACTTCTGCAGCGCGGTGACGACGGCCTTCACGATGAATGGGAGGTAAGGGGTCTTCGGCGCGTCGGGGTTGCGCGAGTGAAGGATCGCCCGCAGTTTCTCGAGTTCGGTGACATCGCATTCCTCGACGTGCGTCACCGACGGGATCGACCGGTGCGCTTCGAGCATCTTCTCGGCGATCAGTCGGCGTACACCCTTGATTGGCACTCGCCGCTCACCGGAGCTGGGAACCCGCGGTCCGCCCCTAGGCACCGATCCGGTGGAGGCAGCCTCGACGTCTCCTCTGAGGATCCGCCCCCCCGGTCCGCTCCCGCTGAGCACCGAGATGTCGATCCCGAGGTCGCGGGCCAGCTTGCGAACCGGGGGCATCGCCTTGACCTTGCCGCCAACGCTCCGGTTGCCGTTGCCCGATCGGACCGGTTCGACCGGCGGGACGGTATCGGTCGCCGTTCGTGCCTCGGCTGGTGACGCTTTCTTGGCTTGAGTTGGGGCCGCCGGTGGTGCCGGCACCGCCCCTGGGTCCCCGATCGTGATGAGGACCGAACCAACCGGAACGACCTCGCCGGCCTGATGATGGATCTTCGTGACCTTGCCCGCGAACGGGGACGGGATCTCGGCGGTCGCCTTGTCGGTGATCAACTCGACCAGGGAGTCATCCTCCGCAACCGTGTCGCCTTCCTTCACCAACCAGCGATCGATCTCCGCTTCGGTGACTCCCTCGCCAAGGTCCGGCAGCTTGAAGTCCGGCATCAGTAATCAAGAACCCTGTGCGCACCCTGGAGGATGCGGTCGACCGATGGGATGTAGTCGTCCTCGTTGGCGAACTGTGGGAACGGGACGTCGAAGCCGGTGACCCTCATGACCGGCGCTTCGAGGTCGAGCATCGCCCGTTCGTGTACGAGGGAGGAGACCTCAGCGCCGAGACCACCGGAGCGAGGAGCCTCATGTACGACGAGCACGCGGCCACATTCCTGGGCCGCGGCGACGATCGCATCAACATCGAGGGGGAACAATGAGCGTAGGTCGACCACCTTGGTCTCGATGCCACGGTCGGCGGCGAGATGATCGGCGGCTTCGATCGACAGCGGGACCGTCGAGCCGTAGGTGAGGATCGCCAGGTCGCTGCCCTCACGAGCTATCCGCGCGGTGGACAACAACGCAGATGCCTCTCCGTTGGAGTTGCCGAGATCGAACGGCAACTCCTCGGGGATCTCCTGCCGACCAGCGCGGTAGATCCGCTTTGGTTCCATGAAGATGACGGGATCGGGGTCTTCGATCGCGGCGAGGAGCATGTCGCGTGCATCCCGAGGCGTCGTGGGGCAGACGACCTTGAGCCCGGGGACGTGACAGAAGAGGGCCTCCGGTGAATCGGAGTGCAGTTCGGGAGCGCGGACGCCGCCGCCGAAGGGGATGCGGATCACGATCGATGCTGGGACCTGACCCTGGGTGCGCCACGCATAGCGGGCGGCGTGCACGACGATCTGTTCGAAGCCCGGATAGACGAAGGCATCGAACTGGATCTCGACCACAGGTAGCAATCCGTAGATAGCCATACCGATCGCGCTGCCGACGATCCCAGCCTCGGCGAGCGGAGTGTCGATGATGCGGTCCTCGCCGAACTCGTCGAGAAGTCCCTGCGTGACCCGGAAGACTCCGCCGGTCTTGGCGACGTCCTCGCCGAGGACGATCACGCGGTCGTCGGCAGCCATCGCCTGATGCAGCGCGAGGTTCAGCCCCTCGACCATCGTTGACTCGGCCATCACACTCCTTCTTCCGTTGACTCGGCGGTCCCGGCGTTCAGCGGTTTGACCAGCTCCCGCTGACCGACGCTTCGGAGCTCCTCAAGGCCCTCCCTGAACATCCACGGCACGTCCTTCGCGTAGACGTTGTCGAAGATGACCTCGAGATCGGGAGTTTCGATCGCCTCCATCTCCGTCACAGCTTCGGCGATGGTTTGTTTGGCCTCCGCCTTGATCTTCTCAGCTCCGCTCTCGTCGAGTACACCGAGACGGTCGAGGAAGGAGGCCATCCGGGAGAGAGGTTCCCACGCTTTCCACTTCTCGGTTTCGGCCTCATCCCGGTACAGCCTCGGGTCGTCGGCCGTTCCATGCGCTCCGATGCGATAGCAGTACGCCTCGATAAGAGTTGGGCCGCCACCCTCCCGGCCGCGATCGGCCGCGTCCTTCGTTGCCTTCCAGCAGGCGAGCGGGTCGAAGCCGTCGACCCGCACCGCGGGCATCGCGTAGGCAAGGGCCTTCTCCGCCACGGTCTTGGTGGCCATCTGGCTGGATACCGGCGTCGAGATCGCCCATTGATTGTTGGTGCAGAAGAAGATCGTCGCGGTCTTGAAGACCGAAGCGAAGTTCAACGCCTCGTGGAAGTCGCCCTCGGAGGTGGCGCCGTCCCCGAACCAGGCGAGGGATGCGGTCCGCTCGCCCCGCAACTTGGCCGCCCACGAGGTTCCAACCGCGTGAGGCAGGTGGGTTCCGATGGGCACGCAGATCGGTCCGGTGCGGAAGTGCCGGGTGTCGTAGAAGCCGACGTCGCCGCCGTACCCACGCCACCACGCCAGGATCACCGACGGTGGCACGCCGCGCAGGATGCCGATCGAATTCTGGCGGTAGGACGGGAAGATCCAGTCGGTCTCTTCGAGCGCATAGAGGGTCCCCGCCTGGGTCGCTTCCTCACCCCAATACAAGGCGTAGGTGCCGATCCGGCCCTGACGCTGGAGCGCGACCGACCGCTCGTCGAAGGCACGCAGCAACACCAGCCACCGATAGATCGCGACCAGGTCCTTGTCACCGAGGCCTTCGGGGATGGGCTGATCCGGGACATCGGCTCCGTTGCCGATGATGCGCAGGAGGTCAGTCATCAGTAATTGTCTGGTCCGTAGGCGGTCGTGCGGACGAGCCGGATGCGGCTGATCTTCCGGATGCGGTCCTGCGCATGCTGGATCGCAGCACGGGCGGTCGAGATGTGCTGCTCGGTCGCCATCGCGAAGATCATCTGAAGGGCCTTGTAGATGCCCTCGACCTTCTGCATCGCGCGTTCTCGGTCGTAGCCTCTTAGCTCGTCCTCCACGTTGATCAGTCCGCCGGCGTTGATCACGAAGTCGGGGGCGTACAGGATCTCGAGGTCTCTCAGCTTGTCGCCGTGCTCTTCACGCGCGAGTTGGTTGTTGGCCGAGCCCGCGATCACCTTGCACCGCAGCTCCGAGATCGTGTCGTCGTTGATGACGCCACCGAGTGCACAGGGGGCGAAGATGTCCGCCTCGAACTTGTGGATGTCGGCGAGGCTGACGCTCTCCACCCCGTAAGCGTTGACCGCGCGCCCCAGGTTGTCGACATCGATATCGGCGATCGTGACCTTGGCCCCCTCCTCGACGAGGTACCCACACAGCGCGTAGCCGACCTTCCCGACACCTTGGAGCGCGATCGTGCGGTCCTTGAGCGATGCGTCGCCGAACGCCTCGAGGGCGCACGCCTTCATGCCCTGGACGACTCCCCATGCGGTGACCGGGGAAGGGTCTCCTGAACCTCCGTGGGTCGCGGAGCAACCGGTGACCCAACGGGATTCGCGTTTGACGATGTCCATGTCGGCGAGTTCGGTCCCTACATCTTCGGCGGTGATGTAGCGCCCCCCGAGGCTGTCTACGAAGCGCCCGTAGGCACGCAGGAGTTCCTCGGTCTTGATGCGGCGAGGGTCGCCCATGATGACGGCCTTGCCGCCTCCGAGATCGAGGCCCGCGGCGGCGGCCTTGTACGTCATTCCCTGGGCCAGCCGGAGAACGTCGACGAGAGCGTCCTCTTCGTTGTCGTACGGATAGAAGCGTGTCCCGCCGAGCGAGGGACCTAGCGCGGTCGAATGGATGGCGATGATGGCTCTGAGGCCCGAGGGGTCGTCGGTGCAGTAGACGATCTGCTCGTACCCGTCGCCTTTGACGTGGTCGAAAACTCCCATGGCGATGATGGTAACGCCTGCCCTGGGGGGTCCACCATGCCGCGTTCTGACCCATGTGCGGCACTACTATGTGGCGATGACCAGCACCTCTTATCTCCGTGTGTACCAACCACTGGCGACGTTCCCGGAGGAAGACCGCAGTCGGTGGATGAGGGACGAACCGGGCGACACGAACCCGGAGGCCGAGGCAGGCCGGCGGTGGCTACTCAGTACATCGCTACCGGAGGCCGAAAGTGTCACCGAGGGTGCCCTCGTACGCAAGATCGACGGCGTCACGCTGGTATGTCCGTGGAGGACAAGGCTCAGGATGCTTGCTGGTCTCCTGGCCTTCCGAGGGAGCCTTCCCGAGGAGGTTGCCCGGGCGTTCGTGCCAGAGCGCGAGGCCCGGAAGGCGGCCGAGGAGCTCGAAGCCCTTGGGGAGCAGCACCCGGACGTCAGATCGCACATCCTTCACGCCAACTGGCACGTCCCGCTCCGGTGGTTCTCAGCCTTCGACGAGAACGAGCGGATCCTTACCGAGGACGCCGGCGGTCTGCGAGTCCGGTACGAGACCTCGCTCGGCAATGCCACGACCCGCCTTGGCCGGGCACTGGCGATCCTCGAAGGGGCGTGGATCGACGAGGGAGTGACCGATGCGGTGAGGGAGCTCCTCGAGTGGGTGAACGACTTCCCTGAGGATGGGCTCCTTGAACTCGACTACGGCTCCGTCGCGCAGATGTTCGCCGCCGAGGAGCTCGTGGATGACGATTCCGCGGCCCAGGTCTGGGTGTGCCTCGATGCCCTCGAAGCGGGCGACGTCGAGAAGGCCGGGGCTGCATTCGGGGCCCTATCGGAGAAATGGACCCAGATGCGGGCTCGGGAGGTCGTCAACTGACGACCACAGTCTCCCCAGGCGGTGATTTGGGCGTTTCTGGAGAGTTCGAGAGGTTTGGACTAGTACGTCCGGACTATGTACCCATAGTCAGCAAAAGCTCGAAAATGGTCCCCGAGGGCCATTCCCCGCAGGCCCCAGACCGCGGATGATGCTCACGAGGAGAAAAGCCCGATTTCGGCACTACGGAGTCGAGGCCGGTTTCTCCCGATTGCAGGAAGAGATGGGGAATGGAGGCAAGGATGAAGTCGCAGAAGGACGATGCGCTTCTTACGCCGGCCGAGGTAGCGGCTCTCTTCCGGGTTGACCCTAAGACGGTCACTCGGTGGGCGAAGGCAGGAAAACTGTCGTCGATCCGTACCCTCGGAGGCCACCGCCGATACCGCGCGGACGAGGTCAAGAAGTTCCTCGAGGGAGCCCAGCAGCAGGACGCGTAAGCAGCTCGAGCTTGTAAGCAAAGCGGACGCCTTCGGGCGTCCGCTTCGTTGTTTCTAGATTATCCAGTGGCGAGGGGCAGAATCGAACTGCCGACACCACGATTTTCAGTCGTGTGCTCTACCAACTGAGCTACCTCGCCGCGGAGTTGAACCCCCGAGGAGGCGTCAGGATAGCAACACCTGGGATGGGGGAGTGTTAGCCTTCGTCGTCCGAGCCCCAGTGGAGCAGCTAGGAGTGCTCATCTCCCTGTCAAGGAGAAGGTCGCCGGTTCAAATCCGGTCTGGGGCGCTTTTTTCATGGGATGAAGCGCATCCTTGCGATGTCCTCCGACCTTGCTTCGCCGTGGAGTCTGCCGGCGGCCACGGCTTTGAGGATGAACGGGGCCGGGGTGTCCTCGATCTCGACGACATCCTCCGGTAAGGGGATCACGATCTCGAGCACCCCCGACTCCCATTTACCGGGCACTGCCCCGAAGTTCTTGAGTAGCTCCATCATCGGCTGGTTCTGACCCAGGGCCCAGGCCCTGAAGTAGCGGACCCCACGATCGATCGCGGATG
This sequence comes from uncultured Actinomycetes bacterium, assembly GCA_963826105.1. Lineage (GTDB taxonomy): Bacteria > Actinomycetota > CADDZG01 > CADDZG01 > WHSQ01 > WHTI01. The sequence goes on from CAWGWA010000012.1 coordinate 76,811, forward strand.
CAGTCGCGAGCCGGAGAAGCGTGTTGCCGATCCCCCGGTTCTGGAACGAATCGATCACGGTCACGGCCGCCTCGGCGATCTCGGGATCATCGGACGCCCTCACCCAACGGGCGACCCCTACCCCTCGGGACGGATCGTCGGTCAGGTACGCGACCCAAGCGAAATGGTTCACGTAGTCGATCTTCGTGAGGTAGTCGAGTTGCTTGTCCGTGAGCTTGTCCACCTCGTGGAAGAACCGGCGGTAGCGGGACTCGGGAGAGAGTTCGGTAAGCCCTCGTTTGATCAGTTCGCGATCCTCGGGACGCAGGACACGGAACGTGACCCGGGTCCCGTCGTCCAGCTCGGCCAGGAGCTCTTCGGGAAGTCCCTGCCCGGCTTGTTCCATGTGCTCGATTATCTCAGCCGGAGCGCTTCAGCTTGCCGTGCTGCTTGGCGTAGCGCTCGCCTCGATCGAAGATGGCCATGCCGAGCGGGATCGTGATGATCCCGATGACGAAGAGAGGGACGATCTCGCTCCACATCTGGGACACGCCGCGTCCTTCGAGGATCGCGTCCCTGATGCCCTCCAGCGCGTAGGTTGCCGGCGAGATCTTGGCGAGCCACTGCATCGGCTCTGGAAGGACGCTCACCGGGTAGTAGATCCCGGACACGACGAGCAACATCCCCTGGGCGATGAAGCCGAGCTGGGCGCCCTTCTCCGGCGAGATCAGCGGTAAGACTGCGGTCATCATGCCGAGCCCCATGAATGAGATCGAGGCAACCGCGAGCACAACCAGGGCCGAGATGAAGTCGGCGTTCGGCATCGTGAGGTTAAAGAAGAAGGCGACCACACCGAATAGCAGGGCCGAGCGGATCACTCCGTAGATGATCGCGAAGACCCCCATGCCCCCGAGGTGCACGATGCGCGACAGGGGAGCCATGAACGTGTACTCGATCGTGCCTTCCCACCGCTCCCACGCGACGGTTTCGGTGAGGATCTCGAAGATGATGCCGAGGTACGACCAGATCACGCCACCGACGAGGAGGATCGTCGCCTGACGGTTCACGTCGATGCTTACACCCGAGGCTTCAACGCCTTTGGCGATGAACACGATCGTCAAAGTGTTGGCGATCGTCCAGAAGAAGAACGCGACCTCCCAAACCCAATACCTCCGAGTCAGGTAGACGTTGCGCTCGACGACGCCGTAGAGACCGATCAGCTCGGCGCGGAGGGTGGAGGCGGGACCTTTCAATCGTCGTCCACCTCTTCTTCCTCCTCCTCGAGACTCTTCCCCGTCGCCGCGAAGAATGCCTCCTCGATCGTGTCCGACTGGTAGCGACGCTTCAGATCGTCCGCAGGCTCGAGAACCAGGAGCACTCCTTCATCAAGGATGCCGATGCGGTCGGCAAGCTTCTCGGCCTCGTTCATGTCGTGCGTACAGAGGATGACGGTCGCGTCGTGCTCGAACCTCACCTTGGCGATGAAGTCCTGGACCTCCAGCTTGGAGCGAGGGTCGAGCCCCGTTGTCGGTTCATCCAGAAGAAGCAGCACAGGTGAGGTGAGCAGCGCTCGAGCCAGAGCGACCTTCTGCTGCATCCCCCGGCTCAGGTTCTCCATCGACTCGTTGAGCCGCGCGCTCGGGAACCCCACCCGGTCCAGGATCTCGGGGATCGCCTGCTTCGTTTCTTCGGACCTCATCCCATAGAAGCGCGCGGCGTAGCTGAGATTCTCATTCGCCGACATCTTCTTGAAGAACGAGGCCTCCACCGACACGCGGTTGACCAGTCGACGGACGTTCCGGGGTTCGGCGAAGACGTCGAAGCCGAAGACGTGGGCACTCCCTCCATCGTTGATGAGGAGTGTTGAGAGCAGACGAACCAGGGTCGATTTCCCGGAGCCGTTCTGGCCGAGGATCGCGATGCACTCTCCACGCTCCACGGTGAAGGTCACTCGGTCCAACACCGTGTTCATGACGCGCGCGCCGAACCGCCGGACACGTTTGCCCTTGCGGAATCGTTTGGTCAGATCTCTGACTTCGACCGCGGGGGCGTCCGGAGAGATCTGGGTTAGGTGAAGATTTCGCGGTTCTGTGCGAGACAAGGCGCGCTCCTTCGGCATCGACGCGACTCAGTTGTCTCACGTGCCCCTCCCGGCGGCTGTCGCCTCGGCGACATACGGGCATATGGTGGCACTATGACCCAACTCACCCTCGGCGTGTTCGGAACCTCTCATAAGGAGAATGAGTTTCGCCTGCCGATCCACCCCCACCATTTCGGGCACATCGCCCCCGCCGTCCGAAGGTCGATCTTCCTGGAAGAGGGCTACGGGAGCCGCTTCGGCACCGAAGCCGAGGAGCTGGCCGACCTGGTTGGAGGGATGCGTAGTCAACGCCAGCTTCTCGAGGAATGCGACGTCATCCTTCTCCCGAAGCCGCGCGGCGAGGATCTTCTGGAGATGAAAGAGGGTCAGGTGCTGTGGGGGTGGCCGCACTGCGTGCAGGACGAGAAGCTCGCTCAGAACGCGATCGACAGGAAGTTGACCCTGATCGCGTGGGAAGCGATGAACCTGTGGGCCCCCGACGGCACCTTCAACCTCCACGTCTTTCACAAGAACAATGAACTCGCCGGCTACTCATCGGTGTTGCACGCACTACAGCTGATGGGACTCACCGGTCAGTACGGGCGTCCTCTGCGGGCTGCGGTGATCAGCTTTGGGGCAACGGCTCGCGGCGCCGTCACCGCCCTTGCGGCTCTCGGGATCTACGACGTCACCGTTCTTTCACAGCGAGAACCCGCTCAGGTCGCGTCGCCGGTTCACTCGGCGACCAGCTTGAGGTTCGAGGCGGATGACGACGACGCCAGCCGGATGCACGTCATCGAGGAAGACGGATCCCGGCCGATGACCGAGGTTCTGGCCGAGCACGACATCATCGTGAACTGCGTCTTTCAGGATCCGCTCACGCCGCTGATGTTCGTGTCCAATGATGATCTCGACGTTCTGCCGCCGGGGACGTTGATCATCGACGTGTCGTGCGACGAGGGCATGGGCTTCGAGTTCGCGCGACCGACAACCTTTACCGACCCGATGTTCACCGTCGGGCGCGGCGTCAGTTACTACGCGGTCGACCACAGTCCGTCGCTGCTGTGGAACGCGTCCACGTGGGAGATCAGCGAGGCGCTGCTTGGGTATCTCCCGATCGTGATGGCCGGACCCGATGCCTGGGACGCCGACGAGACGATCCGAAGGGCGATCGAGATCCGCGACGGGGTCGTTCAGAATCCGAAGATCCTGACGTTCCAGAACCGCTCACCCGAATACCCGCACGAACGCCTCTCGGGCCGCTAGGTCGCGACGCACATCACCCATCGCGTGGTGAAGTGATCGTTGGTAGCCCCAACGGGATTTGAACCCGTGTTACCGCCTTGAAAGGGCGGCGTCCTAGGCCAGGCTAGACGATGGGGCCGGGAATCCATGAGGCTACAACAGCGGACCACCGAGGCGGGCACGCGGATATCGTCTCCCCATGATCAACGAGACGGACGTACGTGCGCTTCCTGGGATCGGCCGGCGAGAGGCGATCGAGCTGGCGGCAGCCGAGAACGCGGCGTTCATCGCCGAGCTGAAGGCCCTTCCCCCGGCCGCATGGGATGGGATCACCGACTGCGATCCCTGGACGGTCAAGGATGTCGCCGCTCACGTGCTGGGTTGGGGCGAGCTGGCCATGTCGTGGTCGGAGTTCCGCCACCAGATGGCGGCCGCCCTCCGCGGCTGGCGGAGTAATCCGGTGCACGCGCAGAACGCCTTGCAAGTCGAGGAGCGCGCTCATCTCTCTCCCGAAGACGTGGTTACCCGTCTTGAGATCGCGTTGCCGGCCCTGTTGCGTCTCCGTCGTCGCCTCAGCCTGCCGGGCCGCCTCATCCCCTTCTACAACCCTCTCCTCGGTGTGACCACGCTCGGGTTCGTAGCCGACATGATCTTCACGCGCGATGTCCTTGCCCATCGCATCGACGTGTCGATCTCGGCGGGGACCGACCTCTCGGTTGGTCCTCACGATCATCGGGTGCTGGGCGACTGCATCCGTCATTGGACCCGGATCACGCGGGCGAGCCTGAGGTTCGAACTCGCCGATCCCCTGGGGGGCAACTACGTGACGGCGGATGATCCCATCGCAACGGTGCGGGGCACGGGGATGGACATCATCAGGGTCTTCTCCGGCCGTCTCGAACCGGCTTCACTTGAGATCGAGGGTGACCGGGAGCAGGCACTCGCGTGGCTTGGGGTTCCCTGTCCGTTCTGAGGAGGGGCGAATGTCGGTAATCGAGATCCGAGGACTTCGTAAGGAGTACCGGCGTCTGCGCGGAGCCGCGACCGTCGCGTTGTCGGGTCTCGATCTCGAGGTTCCCGCCGGAGGGGTGTATGGATTCCTCGGCCCTAACGGTTCGGGTAAGACAACGACCGTGAGGTGTCTCCTCGGACTTATCGGTCCCAGCGGAGGCGAGATGCGCCTCCTCGGAGCCGACCCTCGTACTGACCTACGTTCGGTGATCTCGCGCGTCGGCGCGATCGTCGAAACACCGGCGATGTTCCCCGGGTTATCGGCGCGTCGCAATCTGGAGATCCTCGCTCGTACCGAAGACATCGCCGCGACCAGGATCGAGGAGGTCCTCGAACTCGTTTCGTTGCGCGATCGCGCCAAGGATCGGGTGAAGAACTACTCGCTAGGTATGAAGCAGCGGTTGGGGATAGCGGCAGCTCTGCTCAAGGATCCAGAACTCTTGATCCTCGACGAACCGGCCAACGGTCTCGACCCGGCCGGCATCAAGGAGGTCCGCGAGCTTCTTCGCCGTCTGGGCCGCGAGGGCAAGACCGTGTTCGTCTCGAGCCACATCCTTTCGGAAGTGCGCCAGACCTGCGATCACGTCGCGATCCTGGCCCGCGGCCGGTGCGTCGCCGAAGGGGCGGTCGAGGACGTGCTGAGCTCAACGCGATCGGCCGGGATCACCGTGAAGGTTCCCGACATCGCGGGAGCGGCGGCGATCCTGGGAGATGCCGGGATCGAGGCCCGTACCGACGACGACGTCTTGAAGGTGGCATTGGCCCCGTCCGAGGGGGCAAGGGTGACCAAGGCCCTCGCCGATAAGGGCGTCTATCTCAGCGAACTCCGTCCCGACGAGGTCGACCTCGAGACCGTGTTCCTCGAGCTAACCGGCGAGCCCGCGGCGGAGGACCCGCTGGCCAAGGAGGGGGAGGGGCAATGATCGCTTCCGAACTCCTCCGCTATCGGTCTCGCCGCCTCGTGAAGTGGATGACGATCCTCTTCGCCCTCGGCTTGGTGTTCGCCGGGTTCCTTGTGTTCATCAACTCGGAGGCCGAGGCTCCGTTCACAGTTTCAACGGGTGCCATCGAAAGTTCGCCCCTCTATCAGGACTGCATCTCGGGAAGCTTCGGAGACCCGCCGCCGGGGGCCGGGACGCTCGAGGAGTTCTGTTTCCAGATCGTGGGTGACAGTTTCTTCGTCGAGGACAAACGCTTTCACTTCGCCGAGATGGAAGAGATCTTCATGGGCGTGACGGTTCCTATCGCCATGCTCGCGTTCTTCCTGGGTGCGTCGTTCATCGGCGCCGAGTGGCAGAAGGGGACCATGACGACGACCCTCACGTGGGAGAACCGCCGGTTGGTGGTGTTCGCGGCGAAGGCCGTTGCAGTCATCGTCGGGTCGCTCGCGCTGTTCGTGGTCTTGCAGGCGCTACTGGCGCTACTGCTTCTGCCTTCTGCCTTGTTCCGGGGGACCACCGAGGGACTGGACGCCTCGTGGTGGCAGGACGCCGGGGTAACCCTGGCGCGTTGTGCGGCCGCGACCGTCGTCGCCGGCGTCGTGGGGATGAGTTTCGCGTCACTGGGCCGGAACACGGCCGCTGCGCTGGGCATCGGATTCGGCTACATGGTGGTGGTCGAGAACCTGATCCGCGTTCTGAAACCGCAATGGCAACAGTGGCTGGTCGTGGACAACCTCGGCGTGTTCATCACCGATGACCTGTCCGCTGCTGCGGACATGCGGCACTCAGCTACCTCTGCGGGCCTCCTCGTGCTTGCCTATGCGGCCGCGATAGCTGCGCTCGCTTATGGGTTCTTCCTCTCGCGTGATGTGACCTGATCTAGGGACGCGGAAGTTCGGTGGTGTCGACCACCTCGAAGTAGCGGCCCTCCACCTGGCCCAGGGTGTGGAGCGCGTCGTTGTTCCAGTGCTTGTTCGGCTCGCCGGAGATATACCAGTCGGAACCGTTGTCGGCGACGATCATCCCGTACTCCTTGAGCGCCTTGAGCACGATCCGGGCCTGTTTCGGGAACCCCGAGATGTCGAAGCTCTCCTTCAGCCGGAACCGTTGACCCATCGCCGGGAGGTTGCGACTCGTCTTGTCCGAGGCGAAGTGACGTGCGGGATAGATGAACTTGCGACGGGTGTCTTCGACCGTGAATCGCAACGCGTGGTCGATGCGGCCGCGCTTGATGTCTGCGTAGCGCACGAGCCCGGGAAGGATGGGAAGGCCGGCCGCGTCGGCCGACGTCCATCCCTTCGGTCGGAGATCGTTGGAGTCAAGATCCCAGATCGCACCCGAGCCGGCCTTCCATCTCGAACCCCCATCCCGGGGCCGGGCGTTGAACACCTCGTAAAGCGTGCAGTTCTGCCGGTCGACCACGATGACGTGGCGGTCGCCGTCGGATCGCCGACCGCCTTCGATCGGAACATTCTTGGGGATCGGATACGGGCCCTTGTCCGACTCGCCCTTGTAGGTAAAGGACACCGGCACCTTCTTCTGCGAACCCGGGACACTCACGAATGGGATGCCGATCGGGCCCCCGTCGTACTTGCCCGACCCGAAGTCGGGATGGAGGCCGGTGCCGAGACCCGCCGATCGCACGATCTTCCGGGAGTTGCCGACAACGGGGAGGTCGGTGATCGGTAGGTTCCAGTGATTGTCGGCCGGGAACACCGAGCAGTCCGGTGCACTGGGGATCGGTCCGCCGACGGCCGCGGGGGCTGGGATGGCGGCCACGAGGAGAGCGCCGACGAGGATGCCTCGAAGTCTGCGGATTACTGCAGTTCTTGGAGCGGCTGGAGCTTGATCCATTCCCATGACTCCATTATCGGGTAGTCGTAGAGACTCCCGCCCATGGCCCCCTCTTCGACCGTGCCCCGGACGAACGCAGTGACCTCCCGCCTCGTTGCCCGGCCTGCGATCCCGCCGATGGCGTGGACGGGAACGGTCGGATCCCCGGTCTCCTCGCGGATGATCTGGATGTTGCGTTTGGTGTACTCGAGTACTCCGTCGTAGCCGTTGGTTCGGTACGTGTAGTACCCCATCGGCAAGAAAACGTCGTAGTACTCGTTGAGCGTCTCGTAAGGGAAGTAGCGCCAGTACAGCTGGCCGGCGGGGTCGGGGATGATCGCGCTCAGTGGGTACTCCGGCCCCGTGAAGGTACGGATCCTCTTGGTCAACCTGACCACTCGGCGATTGCGAGTTGTGATGTTATCGACCTGAGTCGACTCGATGTCGAGGGCGAAGGAATCGAATCGTTCGCCCAATGGCGTAGTGAACTCGATCGCCGCGGTGGACCGTTCGAGATCCTGGCTGAGGTTCTTGAACGACGGCAGATACCAGGCAACGACCTTCATGCCGGATGCGTGTGCCGCTTCTATCAACCGACCCATCTCTTCGGGCTTGAAGATGCTGAACGGTTGCGAGTAGTTGGAGGTCTCGACGTAGATCGTCCGAACACCCTTGCTCACCATCTTGGAAACCGCTCCCTCGGGATTGCTCCACGGCCGGCGGTTGAACATGTCGACCCAGGTGCCGAGTCCCGAGTACGCAGAGATGTCGGGCTCCACCTCTGACGTCAGCGCGCGCTGTTTCTTCGGGCGGTCCGCGTGCCGATCGGAACCGAACGCCGCGACCGCCAGAGGAACCGACAGAAGGACCCCCGTCACGACGATCAGAGAAGTGAGTTTTTCTCTCATAGGCGTGCAGGTTAGTCACAAACGGACGATTCGACCGTACGCAACTTGCGCAATCCCGCGTGGGTCCCCTCGTTTCAGTACTCGTTCTGCGACCGATTGATCTTGTTCCGAGCGCGAGATATCGCCCGCCACTTCTTGGCTTCCTCGGCTGCCGCTTTCTTGTCTTGCTTTCGCTCGAGGTACGCCAGCTCCCTCTGCAGCTTCTGGAAGCTCTCGAAGCGTTCCGCGGCGAGGCTCCCATCCTCGAGTGCCGTCTTGACCGCGCAGCCTGGTTCGCTGTCGTGTGAACAATCTCCGAAGCGACAGCCCTGAGCCAACTCGGCGATGTCCTCGAAGGTCTGCTCGAGCCCCTCTTCGACATCCCACAGCTGGAGCTCGCGGATGCCGGGCGTGTCGATGATGACGCCGCCGTCGGGCAACAAGATCAGTTCGCGATAGGTGGTGGTGTGCCGTCCCCGACCGTCGGCGCGGATGTCGTTGACGAGCTGTCGTTCGTCGCCGGCGAGGCTGTTGACCAGGGTGGATTTCCCCACCCCCGACGATCCCAGCAGCACCGCGGTCGTACCCACGGCTAGATGCGCCCTGACGTCTTCGATGCCCTCGTTCGTCACGTTGCTGACGGCGTGGACCGGTACGCCGATGGCTATCGCTTCAGCCTCGGCGATGCACTCCGCGGCGTCCTCAGCGATATCTGACTTCGTCAGAACGATCACGGGACGAGCCCCGCTCGCGTAGGCGGTGGTGAGGTATCGCTCGAGACGCCTCACGTTGAAGTCCTCGTTGAGTGAACTGACCAGGAAGACGACGTCGACGTTGGCCGCCAGGACCTGCTCCTGGACCACATCTCCGGCGACCTTGCGGGAGAAGCACGACCGGCGAGGCATCACGGCATGGATAACTCCGCTGCTCCCCGGCTCGCCCGAGACTGCGACCCAGTCGCCCACTGCGGGGAGGTCGCCGCCTCCGCGCGCGGTGGAGCAGTGAGCCGCTGGTGGACGCGCTCATCTCACCCTTCTGGGATATGAGGTTGTACGAACCGCGGTGTTGCACGGTGACTCGGGCAGGCTCGTAGCCCTGGTCACGATGTTCTGTGAATGCCTCGTCGAGGGTGGAATTCCATCCCAGGCCGACGAGGTCGATGACCTCGTTCAATCTGGATCCTTTCGCTTCGTCTGAGCGCGCCGCAGTTGCGGCAGCGACGTATCAGGTAGCGAGCGATCTAGGCGATGTGACGGCGACGCCGGAGTAGGCATCGGTAGGGCAGAGCTAGATCGCTCGGCCTTCAGGTCCTCTCGTCATCAAAATCGCCTCCCGGGATCGGGTAACAGAAGTGCTTTGTCCAGTACCTTATCATCGTGGTTCCGTCGCCGTCTCTTAGTTGGGTTCCCTGATGTTCGAACCGGATCTTGTACTTTCGCGGCCCCGTGGCCGCAGGCCGTTGCAGGTCCTGACGGTGTTGCTGTTGACCGCCGCGCTGCTCTCTTCCGAGGCTTCCGTTGTGCCGGAGGGTGCCGCCGCGGCGAAGAAGGACCAGCCGCCCAACATCCTCTTGATCGTGTCCGACGACCAACCGCTCGGGACGATGGGCGTGATGGTCGAGACCAGCAAGTGGCTCCGCCACAACGGCACCAAGTACCCGAACGCGTATGCAACGACCCCCGTCTGCTGTCCCTCGCGAGCGTCGATGCTGACCGGGCAGTACGCGCACAACCATGGGGTGCGCAGGAATGGGGAGGCCAACCTCATCGATACGAACGCGGTCGTCCAGCGGTTCCTCCGCGAGGGCGGCTACACGACCGCAGCATTCGGGAAGTTCCTCAACTCCTGGGATGTCGCTATCGACCCGCCGTCGTTCGATCGTTGGGCGGTCGTGCCGCGGTCTGCGCACGCGTACTGGGGTGGGAAGTGGAACATCCAGGGCGACGTACGACGCGTGCAAGCCTACGGAACCACCTTCGTTGGGAAGGCGACCACGAAGTTCATCGAAGAGGCCGAGAAGGACGACGACACTCCCTGGTTCGCGTATCTGGCCCCCCCGGCTCCACACGCGCCCTTCGATGCCGAGAGGATCTACGAAGACGTGGTCTATTCCGACTGGGCCGGAGTCCCCTCCAACTTCGAAGACAACCCGGCGGTTGACCCGACGACGAGGCTCGATAAGCCCCAATACGTGCAGGACTCCCACAAGAGTCAGGGCGACGGCCGCAACATGAGGGAGAAGCAGCTGCGGACGTTGCTGTCGCTCGATGACATGGTTGGACAGGTCCGGGACGTGCTCGCCGCCAACGACGAGTCCTCCAACACCATGGTCATCTTCATCTCCGATAACGGGTTCCTCTGGGCGCAGCATGGGATCGTGGGAAAGTTCACGCCTTACGTCGAGTCGGTCCACGTTCCCGCGCTGATCCGCTGGCCCGAAGACATGGAGCGTCCGGCGATCGACGAACGCCTGGTCGCCAACATCGATCTGGCGCCGACGATCTTGGACGTCGCTGGGATAACTCCCGGCCCGGATTTCACTCCCGACGGGCGTTCACTCCTGGATGACTGGTGGATCAGAGACAACTTGTTGATCGAGGCGTGGGCCGAGAGAAGGCACGTGCCGACGTGGGCCGGGCTCATCTCTACCACTGAGTCCTACGTCGAGTACTACGACACCGACAACAGCACCATCGCTTTCCAGGAGTACTACAACCTTGTCGACGACCCCTATCAGATGACCAATCTCTTCAACCCCTTCGATCCTGGGATGGCATCCGATCTCGCCGCCGCACGGACCTGTGCCGGGCCCACCGACTGCCCCTGATGTCGGTTCTGAGGGTCCCTGATTCTTGGGGGGCCCAGTAGTAATGTCCTGACCGTGCGTGCACCCGCACGCCGTGGGGGTTGGCAAGGGGGGAGCATGGGAGCAAGAGCTGAACGCCGGGTCGTCGGTTATCTACCACCGGATGTTCCACCTCCGGCAGCACTCGTAAGTCTTGGTCTGCAACATGTCCTGACCATGTTCCCGGCGACCGCTCTCGTTGCCATCATCACCGGCTTCGACGTCGCGGTCACGGTGTTCGCTTCCGGCCTCGCAACCGTTATCGCCTGCGTCGGCTCCAAGCGCCGCATCCCGCTCTATTACGGCGGAAGCTTCGCGTACCTCGCTGCGATCGTCGCGGTGGTCGGATCCTCGTACGGCAGCCACGAGATCGCTCAAGTAGGTGTTGTCGCGACCGGCGTGCTCAATATCCTCGTCGGCTGGATCATCCAGAAGGTTGGCAAGGAGAAACTCGATCGCGTGCTGCCGGCATCGGTAACCGGCCCGATCGCGATCGTCATCGGCATCGCGCTCGCTCAGGAAGCCCTCAACATGGCTACCACCGGATGGGGCGTGGCCATGTGTACGTTGATGGCTACGGTCATCTTCTCGGTGTACCTGCGGGGGCTGGGGCTGATCGGGATGCTGCCGATCCTTCTCGGTCTCATCTTCGGATACATCGTTGCGATCCTTCTCGGCGACGTCGAGTTCGCTGCCGTTGGCGATGCGGCGTGGCTGAGCCTTCCCGACTTCCAGTTACCGGCCTTCACCGATGAAGATGCGTGGCGCGCGGTCGTGGCCATCGCTCCGATCGCGATCGCGACGATCCCCGAAAGTACCGCACACCTCTATCAGGTGAGCCTCTACGTCGATGAGCTGGCCGACGAGATGCAGCGACCACGCCTCGGCATCAAGAAGCTCGTCGGGCTCAACCTGATCCTCGACGGACTCTCAGACATCACCAACGGGATGCTCGGAGCGTCGTCGGGAACCAACTACGGCGAGAACAACAGTTTGATGGCCATCACCCGCAATTTCTCCGTTCCGGTTCTCATCTCGGCCGGCGTGATCGCGATGCTGCTCGGGTTCGTCGAGAAGCTCTCCGCAGTGGTCGGAACCATCCCGCAAGCGGTTACGGGCGGCCTGGCGATCTACCTGTTCGGGGTGATCGGGGTCCAGGGCATCGCGCTGATGATGTCCGAGAAGGTCGATCTCTTCGATCCACGGCAGCTGGCCACAACTGCGGTGGTGCTCGTCGTCGGGATCGGCGGAGACATCTTCCCGGGCGGGAACCTCCCGTTCTTCGACTGGGAGATCCCCGCGATCGCCTCTGCAGCGGTCGCCGGCATCGGGTTCAACCTCATCTTCTTGATCCTCGACAGCGTCATCGGACGCCCCGAACCGGCGCCACCGCCGCCCATAAAGACCGAAGACATCACCTGAAAGCTCGGTGGGCCGCCAGGGACTCGAACCCTGCCCGCCGGATTAAAAGTCCGGTGCTCTACCTGATGAGCTAGCGGCCCGGCGACAGACTATCGGCTGGATGATGGGTCCCCCTCTGACGGCCCGATCCGCCGCCTGCCGCGCACGGGAGGATGCCATCGAGCACTCGATGATTTCTGTGGTCGGCGTGGTCAACGTGGTCGCGGCGCCGACCGCACTGACCACGCCGACCGCACTGACCACGCCGACCGCACTGACCACGCCGACCGCACTGACCACGCCGACCGCACTGACCACGCCGACCGCACTGACCACGCCGACCGCACTGACCACGCCGACCGCACTGACCACGGCTTTTCCAATGGATAGTGAGACCGGCGCGGCTCTCGGCCGGGGTTAGGGGCGTTTCACGATGAGGGTGAGACCCTCAACGGCCGTCACGATGATCTCCTGGCCGACCTCGGCTCCCTCGGCGCAGCGGGCGGTCCACAACTGGCCGTTCAGGTGGACCTGCCCCTCGGGGGCGCAGGTTCGGGTCACTCGTCCGTAGGTCCCGGCGATCGCTTCGACACCGGTGATCGACCGGACCCCGCGCCAGCGGAGGAAGAGCCAGATCTCGAACGCTTCCCAGAGAGCGAGCGGGATCAGGACGAGGTAACGCCACGGGGGCTCGAGGAAGATGAACGATAGGACGGTTCCGATGACGAGACTCAAGGCGGCCCTCCTAGTCCCGCCCGCGCGGTACCAGCCGGTAGCCGACGTTTCGGATGGTCTCGATCAGCGCTTCGTGCTCGGCCCCCAGTTTGGCGCGCAGGCGGCGGACGTGGACATCGACGGTCCTCGTGCCCCCGTAGTAGTCGTAACCCCAGACCTCGCGCAGGAGGAGGTCCCGGTCGCACACCCGGCCGGGGCGCTGGGCGAGGAACTTGAGCAGCTCGAACTCTTTATAGGTGAGGTCGAGCGGGCGGCCACGTACGTACACCTGATAGTTCTCGGGGTTGACCGTGAGCTCCCCGACCTTGAGGACGGTCGCCTCATCGCCGTGGCCGGCTCTTCGCGCGACCAAGGCGAGTCGCGCCGAGATCTCATCGGTGGTCGCCGATGTCAGGAGGAAATCGTCCGCTCCTGATTCGAAACGGAAGGTCGCGATCGAGTGCTGGTCGACCACGACGATGATCGGAGGGAGCCCGATCTCCCACGCAAGAGATAGACGCCGCGCCGCCTCCTCGGCCAGGGCGGTGTCGTGGGTTGCGTCCACGAGGATCAGGTCGGGGTGGAGTGGGATCAGGTCCTCGGGGTTGGTCGACTTCAGGTTCGCCTGCTTGACCTCGTACGGCGCGAGTGGGAAGCCCGCAAGGACCTCGCGGATGTCGGAGGCCGTGTCGGACAGCAACAGCACGGAGATCGAGGAGCCTCTCATCGCTCTCCTCCCTCGGATGAACCTTGTCGTCGAGCATCTTCCCGCCACAGGTTAGTGATGGGAAGCCGTCGATCGCGACCAAATGACTTGGTGGTCACCTTGATGCCCGGAGGAGCCTGGCGTCGCTTGAACTCAGCCCGATCGACCATCCGGATGACCGCCTCGACCACCGCCGGGTCGCGGCCCTCGCCGACGATCTCGTTGAGCCCGAGATCGTTCTCGATGTAGGCCTCGAGGATCGGATCCAGGACGTCGTAGGGAGGGAGGGAGTCTTCATCCTTCTGGCCGTGACGTAGTTCTGCCGAAGGCGCCTTGTCGATGATGTTCTGGGGGATCACCGGCGACTCACCATTGCGCCATCGTGCCAGGTCGTAGACCTCCGTCTTGAAGACATCCTTGAGCACCGCGAGGCCCCCGGCCATGTCGCCGTAGAGAGTTGCGTAACCCACCGCCATCTCGGACTTGTTTCCGGTTGCCAGCACCAGCGGACCGTAACGGTTCGAGATCGCCATCAGGATGTTCCCTCGGATCCGGGCCTGGATGTTTTCCTCGGCGACGTCGGGCTTGACCGGCCCAAAGGCTCCCTCGAGCATCCCGACATAGCTCTCGTAGCCATCCGCGATCGGGATGGTCATGAACTCGAGTCCCAGGTTCTGCGCGAGTTCCTGCGCGTCCGATCTCGAGTGTTCGGTCGAGAAGCGGGATGGCATCGAGACGGCGAGCACGTTCCCGGGGCCTAGCGCGTCGGCGGCGATAACCGCGGTGACCGCAGAGTCGATCCCGCCCGAGAGTCCGAGAGTGACCTTCGTGAAGCCGTTCTTGATTACGTAGTCGCGAACGCCGAGCACGAGCGCCCGGTAGATCTCCTCTGCGTCGGGGAGCACAGGTGTCACAACGGAGTACACCGATCCCGAGGGGTCGCGCAGCCTGACCCGGGGGCGGTCGATCGTCGCGTGTTGGAAGTCACGGGCCTCGCCTAACGGGACGTCGACCACTTCGAGGGCCTCTTCGAACTGAGGAAGCCTGGCCACCTCCTCGCCTTCCGGATCGACGACCAGCGAGCCACCGTCGAAGACGAGCTCGTCCTGGCCCCCGACTGCGTTGACGTACACGATCGAGGTTCGGGCCCGTCGTGCTCGTTCACCGAGCATCGCCGTTCGTTCCTCGAGCTTGTCCTTGTGGAACGGCGAGGCGTTGATGTTGATGACGATCTGAGCGCCGGCATCCCCTTGCGAGATGACCGGGCCGGGATCGAACCAGGCGTCCTCGCAGACGCAAACCCCGAGGATCGCGGTCGGTGTCTCGATCAAGGTGTGTCCTCTCCCCGGCTCGAAGTACCGCTTCTCGTCGAAGACCCCGTAGTTGGGCAGGAGGTGCTTGTGGTACGTCGCGACCACTTCGCCGCCGAAGCACATCCCGGCGGCGTTGAAGAGATGGTCGTTTCTCCGATCGACGAACCCCACGACGGTCAGGATGTCGCTCGAGGCTGCCGCGACCTTCTCGAGGGCGGCGAGGTTGGCGTTCACGAACGACCGCTTCAGGACGAGGTCCTCAGGGGGATAACCGGTGATCGCCAGCTCCGGGAAGGCGATGACCTGGGCGCCGGCGGTCTGGGCGCGGCCGATGAGGGCCACCAGACGCTCGACATTGCCGTCGATGTCGCCCACGACAGGGTTCATCTGGGCCATAGCGATCCGCACCATGGGCAAAGAGTAGTGGACCGGACCCCCCGCAACCTCCGGTGAAACGTCTCCGAAACACCGACCCGCTAGGCTCTAGGGCATGGAGAGACAACAGGATTACGTGCTCAGGACGGTTGAGGAGCGGGGCATCCGCTTGGTCTGGCTGTGGTTCACCGACGTTCTTGGGTTCCTGAAGTCGTTCGCGGTGACCTCAGAGGAGCTCGAGCAGGCCTTCGAGGAGGGGATCGGCTTCGACGGGTCTGCGATCGAGGGCTTCGCCCGCGTACAGGAATCCGACATGCTGGCTCGTCCCGATGCGGCCACCTTTCAGATCACCCCCCGGGGATTGGCCGGAACCGACGAGCATCCCGACGGCGGCGTTGCTCGCATGTTCTGCGACATCTACACCCCCGACGGACAGCCCTTCTGGGGAGATCCGCGCTACGTCTTGCGCCGCAACCTCGAAAAGGCGGCCGAGCGCGGGTTCACGTTCTATGTGCACCCCGAGATGGAGTTCTTCCTCTTCAAGGATGTCGCCGATCCCACACCGATCGACGCAGGTGGCTACTTCGATCTGACGCCGTCCGACACGACGCAGGAACTCCGGCGCGACACGATCAGCGTGCTCGAGAAGATGGGGATCCCCGTCGAGTTTTCGCATCACGAAGTGGCTCCATCTCAGCACGAGATCGATCTTCGCCACCAGGACGCGCTCACGATGGCGGATTCGGTGATGACCTTCCGTCTTCTGGTGAAGGAGATGGCGGCACGGCGCGGTATGTATGCGACGTTCATGCCGAAACCGAAGACCGAGCTTCCCGGGAACGGGATGCACACGCACATGTCGCTATTCGAAGGCGACCAGAACGCGTTCCACGATTCCTCGGATGAGTATCACCTCTCGAAGGTGGCGCGCTCGTTCATCGGTGGACTCCTACACCATGCGCGCGAGATCACCTTGATCACCAACCAGTGGGTGAACTCCTACAAGCGGTTGACCTCGCAGATCGGCTATCCGGTGCAAGAAGCGCCGACCTATGTTTGCTGGGGACGGCACAACCGCTCGGCTCTGATCAGGGTGCCGATGTACAAACCGCGCAAGGAGCGTTCGACCCGGATCGAGATCCGATCACCGGATCCGGCGTGCAACCCGTACCTCGCCTTCGCGGTGATCCTGGCTGCCGGCCTCAAGGGGATCGATGAGGGCTACGACTTGCCCCCGGAAGCGACCGACAACATCTACGAGATGACCGAGCAGGAGCGCAAGGCGCGAAGCATCACGCAGCTGCCGAACGATCTCTACGACGCGCTGAACGAGATGGAGTCATCCGATCTCGTGGCCGAGACGCTCGGCGAACAGACCTTCGAGTACCTGCTGAGGAACAAGCGCGCGGAATGGGATCAGTACAAGTCGTACGTGTCCCCCTACGAGATGGAGCGTTACCTGCCGGTCCTGTGAGGACTTCGGCTAACCGGCTCGTGTATACGGGAGCCTGGTGCCTCCCACCCAGCGCGGGCCCCAGTAGGAGTCGTAAAGGGAATCGACGCGCACGCCACTGGATGACGTGGACGAGATGAATCTGCCGCCCCCGATGTACATGCCGGCATGTCCGACCTTCGCGGACGAAGTCTTGTGGAACACGAGGTCCCCGGGCTTCAGTGCCTTGCGCTTCCAGACGCGGCGGTAGTTCGACTTCTTCCCGAGGTTGAACTGACTTTCGGACTGGTGGGGGAGTTTGATGCCGAACTTCTTGAAGACCCACAGTGTGAATCCCGAACAGTCGAAGCCGTTGGGGGTTGTTCCTCCGGTGCGATACGGAGCGCCTCGCTGGGACTTGGCCCTGCGTTCGGCCTTCACGCGGTGTTCCTTGGCTGTTGCCGTGCTGGTTGCCCCAGCACTCGGGGCCAGCATTGTTGTTGCGAGAGCCGCGACGATCATCGTCGCGGCAAGTGTTCTGATCGGATGCCTCGTGGAGCTACCTCTCATTCACACCTCCCGGTCGAGTTCACACGCGCACGCAAAACAGAAGCTCTGCGTTTGGTGAGTTGCCGCGAATGTCGGCGTCAGCAGTGCACGCTACCGACAGATCGTCGTGTCCGTGGCCGAAGGAGATGGAAGAACGAGGACAGTTTGTTGTGGCCCGTCCACAAGAACGACCGTGCGAAGGGACATATCGCTCGGCAACTACGTATGTCGTTGGCTCTATCCTGCTGCTTGTGACGGCGTCGGAGCAGGACGGATCGGTGATCGCGGCCCTCGTCAGGGCGGCCAGTTCCTCGCTCGGCGACGTTCTCGATCGGGACGAACGAGCCGTTCTGGTTCTCGATGAGGACTCGCCTCCCAACGAGCGCTCTGAGTTCGTCGACCTCATCGGCAAGGCGTACGACGCCGACGGGCCTGCGGGATTGCGCTCCGAGCGTCGCCGTCGACTGCTCCAGGTCGCGGCCCTGGATCTCCGCGGGGACCTGGAGCTGGAAGCGGTGGGACGGCGCCTCGCGTTCCTGGCCGATGCCTGCCTCGAGACGGCGCTCACCGCGGTGGAGGCACCCGACGATCTGGCGGTCGTTGCGATGGGGAAGCTCGGCGCTCTGGAGCTGAACTACAGCTCGGACATCGACGTCATGTTCGTCTCCGCCAAAGAGTCGCCCGAGGGGCTGCAGGCCGCGTCCGCGGTGATGTCGATGCTGACGGAGTTCGCTCCCGAGGGTCAGGCATACCGGGTCGATGCCGACCTCCGACCCGAGGGGCGCGCCGGTGCCCTGGTTCGGTCGCTCGATGCTTACCTCGAGTACTACGCACGGTGGGCGAAGGAGTGGGAGTACCAGGCACTCATCAAGGCGCGCCATGCGGCCGGCTCGTCGACGACCGGGGAAGCGCTGGTCGAGCGAACCCGGGGGTTCGTCTACTCGGAGGAAGTGTCGCCGGAGCGCGTTGCCGCGATCAGATCGATGAAGGAGAGGGTCGAGAGTAACGCGGTCCTTAAGACTCGACGAGGGAGCAGCAGTGGCGACGTGAAGCTCGGACCGGGGGGTATCCGAGACATCGAGTTCTCCGTTCAACTTCTGCAGCTGGTTCACGGTGGGACCGATCCGGCAGTACGAGCATCATCGACCCTCGACGCGCTGAGCGCCTTGGCGGCCGGCGGATACATCGCGGAGGACGATGCCGCGGGGCTAGGCGTCGCTTACCGATGGCTTCGTACGGTCGAGCACCGGCTTCAGCTTTGGCAGGAGCGTCAGGTTCACCAACTCCCTTCGGATGTCCCGGGGCTCGCACGACTAGCGCGGGTTATGGGTTTCGCAAACTCACCGTCGGCGTCCGCAGCTGAACGCTTCTCCGAAGCACACAAAGCCGTGCTCGTCGATGTCAGGCAGCGTTTCGAGAAGCTCTTTTACCGACCGATGATCGAGGCGCTCGCCGGAGGAGGCGCGCAACGTCTCTCGACGGAGGCACTTCGCGAGCGCCTCCGCATCCTCGGATTCCGAGACGTGGATCGAGCCTCGCGGACCTTGTCGGAACTAGTAGGGGGGACCTCGCGCCGAGCGCGTCTCTTCAAGGTCTTGACGCCCGCGATCCTCAGGTTCCTGACTGACTCCCCGCTTCCCGACGAAGGCTTGTTCTCATTCCTCCGCATCAGTGAGGGGCTCGGCGAACGTCTCGATGCTGCCGCGGCATTCCGGGACAACCCACCAGGACTGGCCTTCCTCGCCAAGGCTCTCGGGAGCGGACGGATCCTCGGAGACATGCTGTTGGCCGTCCCCGAGGAGCTCGCGACGATCGCGGATCCGAACGGCCCACCGCAGCCGAAGGATAGGTCCCGGTTGGTCCGTGAGGGCTCCGCATCGTTGAGCTGGAGGGAAGAGTCCGACCGACTCGACGGTCTAAGGCGCTTCAAGCGGAGGGAGTTCCTCAGGATCGTGCTGGGCGACCTCGCGGGGGTCACCGACACCGTGCTCGCCGGGGCCGGGCTGGCGGACCTTGCGGACGCTTGTCTCGAAGCCGCCCTGGAGGAGTCTGAGATCCCCTTCGCCGTGATCGGGATGGGGAAGCTCGGGGGTCGCGAGCTTAACTACGCGTCCGACATCGACGTCGTTCTCGTGCATGACGCCGCGACGGAGGATGCTGACAAGGTCGCAGCCGACCTCATCGCGTCCATCGGGGCGGTCACTCCCGAGGGCATCACCTTCCAGATCGATCATGGGCTCCGACCCGAGGGAAACGCAGGCCCTTTGGTTCGCTCGATCGAGTCGTTCCTCGAGTACTACTCACGGTGGGCCCATCCGTGGGAGCACCAGGCCCTAGTCAAAGCGCGTTTCGCGGCCGGGAACGCCGAGCTGGGAAGGAGGTTCATCGCCGAGACGAGGTCGTTCGCGTTCCCCGAACGACTGCCCGATGCCGCCCTCGCCGAGATCCGGCATCTGAAGGCTCGGATGGAGCGGGAACGCATCCCGCGAGGGGTCGATCCCCGGCTCCATTTCAAGCTGGGCCCGGGAGGGACCTCGGATGTCGAGTTCGCGATCCAGATCCTCCAGCTCAAGCACGGACACGAGTACCCGGCATTGGGCGCGACCGGGACGGTTCCGGCGCTCGCCATCGCCCGAGAGCTGGACCTTCTCGCTCCGGACGCGGCCGACCGGCTGACCGGCGCCTATGAGTTCCTGACCCGGGTGCGGAACCGGCTCTTCTTGATGGTGGGACGGCCGGTCGACTCGCTACCGACGAGGCCCGAGGAGTTGGAAGCTCTCGGGCGAGCGATGGGTTTCCGCGAGCAGCCACGCCAGGAACTCGAGGATGCCTACCTGAGGGTCACCCGGCGAGCCAGACGGGTGGCAGAGCCGCTGATCTACGGCTAGCGCACCTTGATGATCAGGGCGAACACCAGGCTCATGCCGAGGATGAGGCCCAGCACCAAGAGGATCGAGCCGACTGCCTTCGTGCCCTCCTTAGACGATCCCGCCATCGGGATGAGCAAAAGAAGAAGGCCGCCGATGACGAGGAGGGGGGAAAGGGATCTCACGAGGGCATCTTAGGTGGTGACCCATCAGTGCTGGGCATTTAGGCTCTCCCCCTGGAGGGAGGAGTTCCGTGTCGGAAACGAAGAGATTGCTCGGCAGTACCAACCTGTTCGGTGACCTCGAGCCAGCCGTGCTCGATCGCTTGTCCGAGCGCGCCGTGAACCGCCATTTCAGCAAGGGCGAGTTCATCTTCCACGAGGGCGACCCAGGGGATTCTCTGTTCGTGATCTGCAGTGGCCTGGTGAAGGTCTTCGTCACGTCGGCCGACGGCGACGAGATGGTCCTGACGACACTGGTTCCTCCCGAGGTCTTCGGTGAGCTGTCGCTGATCGATGGGGGCCAGCGCTCGGCTTCCGCTGAGGTTCTCGAACAGACCGAACTCCTGGTCATCACGCGCTCCTCCCTACTAGAAACGCTCAACGCGAATCCGGAAGTGACCGATCGTCTCCTCGTAACGCTCGGAAGTCTTGTGCGACGACTCACCGAGCAGGCGTCCGACCTCGTCTTCCTTGACCTCTACGGTCGCGTTGCGAAGCTCCTCGTCGGCCTGGCCGACGAACGAGGGGAAACGTCTAGGGACGGGATCGTTCTCGACCTCAACGTGACGCAATCGGACCTCGCCCGAATGGTCGGAGGCACCCGACAGAGCGTGAACCAGATCCTTCGAGCCTTCGATCGGCGCGGCTACGTCGAGTTGAAGGGCCGGACGATCATGCTCAAGGAACCAGATCTGTTGAGACGTAGAGCAGGCCTCTAAGCGATCTGATCCTCGAGGCCCGTAACGCGGATCTCGGCAGGCTTCCGCTCCTTCTCTTCGAGTCGAGCAGCTAGTCGTGACAGGGCGAAGTTCACGATGATGAACATGAACCCGATCACGAGATAGACCTGCAACGACGATCCTCGGACGAAATCCGGAGTGAAGGGGTTGGCGTTCGTAACCGTCTTGCCGTGCCTCACGATCTCTCTGATCCCAATGATGCTCACCAAGGTCGTGTCCTTGTTCAGAGTAATCAGCTGGGACACCGTCGCCGGGACCATCCGTCGAAGGCCCTGAGGGAGGATCACTAGCCGCATCGACTGCCAGTAGCGCATACCGAGCGACAGGGCCGCTTCTCCCTGGCCCCTCTCGAGGGACACGATGCCCGCTCGCATGATCTCGCACATCACTGCAGAGTTGTAAAGGACGAGTCCGGCGATAGCCGCCAGGATGCGTCCGTTCTCGTAAGCGCGTGGGAAGAACGATGGGACGTTGTCTTCCCACGCCGCGTACCACTCACCGGGCAAAGCGATGGCGAGGAACAGCAGGATGAAGATCAACGGCAGGTTCCGCCACACATCCACCCAGGTCCTAGCGAGCACCGACACGGTTCTCGTCTTCGAGAGGTTCGCGAGGGCCAAGAGCAACCCGAAGAACAATGAGAACGCCATGGCAACGACCGCGATCTGCAGATTGATGAGGAAGCCTTCGAAGAGGAACCGGAGGTTGTTGCCTGAAGTGAGCCAATCCCAGCCGGTCATCGTCGGAACGCCAGTCGAGTCTCAAGTTTCCTGACGATCACCGTCATCGTTATGGTGAGGATCAGGTAACCGATCGTGGCCCACAAGAAGGTCTCGTAGGGCAGGAAGTTGTTGTTGTAGATCTTCCTGGTTTCGAGAAGGATGTCGTTGATCGCCAACAGCGATCCTCCGAGGATCGCCGAGTTTTTCGTCATAGCAATGACGAGGTTTCCGATCGGCGGGATCACAGTTCTGATCGCCTGGGGCAGCACGATCTTGGTCAGCACCTGCCGTTGGGTGAAGCCTAGCGAGAGACCAGCCTCGAACTGGCCCTTACCGACCGCGAAGACCCCAGATCGGATCGACTCGGCTATGTAGGCGGCGGTGTATAGCCCGAGGCAGATGGCCCCCGCGATGAATGCATCCAGGGATACGTAACCGGCTTGGTTGATCCCGTCGTAGACGAGATAGATGAGGACCAGCAGTGGGATGTTGCGGAAAAACTCGACGTATACGAATCCGACACGATTGAGGATCTTCGACGGCGCCGCCCGAAGCGCCCCCACCGTGGTCCCTACGAGCATGGCGATGAGTAGAGAAGCCGCAACCACCCGGCAGGTGGTGAGGAAGCCGGACAGGTACTCCGGGAAGTTGTTGCTCAGGACCTTCCAGTAGTCACCCATCCGGCTTCCCGTTTATCTCTCGATCAGCAGGTTTCGCTGCACGGGAACAACTCGAATGCATCCTCGCGGGTGTAGTTCTCAGGATGCTCGGGTTCGCCTTCCACGTACTGCCCAACCCAGTTGTCGTAGATCTCCTGCCAGGTGCCGTCTTCGAACGCCTCCCCGATCGTTTCGTCGAGGAATGCCTGGAAGTCGGTATCCCCATCTGGGATCCCAGCGCCATATGGCTCGGTGGTGAGGGGATCGCCGACCAACTTCATCGGGAAGTCCTCCCCGGCCTGGATGATCATCCCGGTGAGGATGATGTTGTCGGTGGACACCGCGTCAACCTGCCCGTTCTGCAGCAACGTCAGGCAGTCGCTGTATGCCTCGACCGTCTTGACGTTGGCGTCCGGGGCTTGCTCCTCCAGAGTTGCTTCGTAGGTCGACCCCAGCGCAGTGCAGACGCTCGTGCCATCGGTGAGGTCTTCGATCCCCGCGATGTCGCTGTCTTCGGGGACGAGGATGCGGCCTTGGGCGATGAAGTACGGCCGCGAGTAGTCGATCTCCGCATCGCGGTCGGTGGTGATGGTCATCGTCGAGAGGATCAGATCCACGGTCCCGTCCTGGAGGAATGGGATCCGGTTGTCTGAGATCGCCTCCCGGAACACCGGCTCAACGCCGAGTTTCGCCGCGATGTACTTGCCGAGGTCGACGTCGAATCCTTCGATCTCCCCGGAGCCGGTGTTCTCGAACCCGAACGGCGGGACGTCGTACTTCACGCCGATGGTGATCTCGCCGGCCTCCTGCAACTCCGCCATCGTCGTGCCGGCTTCGAACTCTCCGGCTTCGACATCCGCGCCCGGATCGGTGGGCTCTTCGTCCTCGCCGCAAGCCGCCGCTCCCAACAGGGCCAGGAGAGCCATCAGGATCGTGGCCAGTCTCCAGTTCCATTTCTTCCGCATCGTTCTCCCCTTCCGGACCGCTTCGCCGCGGCCCTATCGTTGCGTGCCCGACTAGTGGTGAAGGATCTTGTCGACGAAGTCCCGCGCTCGTTCACTCTTGGCGTTCTCGAAGAACTCTTGGGGCGAGCCCTCTTCGACGATGGCTCCCTCATCGATGAACACGATGCGGTCGCAGACCTCGCGCGCGAAGCCCATCTCATGGGTGACAACGATCATGGTCATCCCCTCTTTGGCGAGGTCGCGCATGACGTCGAGGACTTCGCGGATCATCTCGGGGTCGAGGGCCGAGGTCGGCTCGTCGAAGAGCATCAGCTTGGGATCCATTGCTAGGGACCGCGCTATCGCCACACGTTGCTGCTGACCGCCGGAGAGGTCGGCGGGGAACGAGTCGGACTTCTCCGGGATCCCAACGCGTTCCAGCAATTCCTTGCCCCGCTTGTCGGCGTCCTCTTTCGAGATGCCCTTGACCTCGGTGGGCCCCATCGTGATGTTCTGCAGGACGGACTTGTGAGGGAACAGATTGAACTGCTGGAAGACCATCCCCATCTCGGCCCGCAGCTTGTGGACCTCCTTGCCGGCCTTGGCGATCGAGCGGCCGTCGAAACGGATGTCGCCAGCGTCGATCGTCTCCAGGGCGTTGATGCAACGGAGCAGCGTGGATTTGCCGGACCCGGATGGTCCCGCGATGACGATCGCCTCGCCCCGGCCGATGGTGAGATCGATGCCCTTCAGCACTTCATGCGCCCCGAATGACTTCGAGACGCCGTCGATCTCCACAAGCTGCTGATTTCCGCCCATCAAGGGCGAAAGTGTACCGGACCGTAAGCAACCCACTGAGAAGGCCCCGGTTGCCCGGGGCCTTCGGTACTGCTGGGTAGTGCTGGGTTCTAGATGTCGTAGTAGAGGTAGAACTCGTACGGGTGAGGACGGAGCCTCAGCTCGTCGACCTCGTGCACCCTCTTGTAGTCGATCCAGTGGTCGATGACGTCCTGGGTGAAGACCCCGCCTTCGAGCAGGAAGTCGTGATCGTCGTCCAGAGCGTTCAGTGCCTCCTCGAGCGATCCCGGGACCTGGGGAACCGCTGCAAGCGCCTCGGGCGGAAGGTCGTAGAGGTCCTTGTCGACCGGCTCGGGCGGCTCGATCTTGTTCTTGATCCCGTCGAGGCCTGCCATCAGGAGCGCCGGGAACGCCAGGTACGGGTTGCACGATGCATCCGGGCACCGGAACTCGATGCGCTTCGACTTGGGCGACTTCGAGTACAGCGGGATGCGCACCGCCGCGGAGCGGTTCCTCTGCGAGTACACGAGGTTGACCGGCGCCTCGTAGCCCGGAACCAGTCGCTTGTACGAGTTGGTCGTCGGAGCACAGAGCGCGAGCAGCGCCGGAGCGTGGGCCAGCAGGCCCCCGATGTAGTAGCGAGCGGTGTCGGACAGCTGTGCGTAGCCGAGCTCGTCCCAGAAGAGGGGCTCCCCGTCTTTCCACAGACTTTGGTGAACGTGCATCCCGGAACCGTTGTCCTGGAAGATCGGCTTCGGCATGAACGTGATCGTCTTTCCGAACTTGTGCGCAACGTTCTTGACCGCGTACTTGTAGAGCATCAGACGGTCGGCCATCGTGAGCAGGTCAGAGAAGCCCATGTCGATCTCACCCTGGCCGGCGGTGCCGACCTCGTGGTGGTGAACCTCGCACGGGATGCCGAGCTCGCGCAGGGTGAGCACCATCTCGCTCCGAAGGTCCTGGAAGTGGTCCATCGGAGGAACCGGGAAGTAACCCTCCTTGTAGCGCGGCTTGTAGCCCTTGTTGCCGCCCTCTTCTTCGCGACCGGAGTTCCAAACACCCTCGACGGCATCGATGTAGTGGTAGCTCGAGTGCTGGTTCTGATCGAAGCGGATCGAGTCGAAGATGTAGAACTCGGCCTCGGGACCGAAGTACGCGGTGTCGGCGATCCCGGTCCCCTTCAGGTACTCAACAGCCTTCTTGGTGATGTACCGGGGGTCGCGCGAGTAGTTCTCACCGGTGAGGGGGTCCTTGACGTAGGCGTTGATGATCATCGTCGGATGGGTCCGGAAGGGATCCATGACCGCGGTGTCGGGGTCGGGCACCAGCAGCATGTCGGATTCCTGGATCTCCTGGAAGCCGCGGATCGACGAACCGTCGAACCCGAGCCCTTCATCGAACGCGTCCTCGCCGAACTCATCGAACGGGACCGAGAAGTGCTGCATCAGACCCGGAAGGTCTGAGAAGCGGATGTCTACGAACTTAGCTCCGTGCTGCTCCCCGAGCTTCAGGGCATCGGATGGGCTGGCCATGCGTTCCTCCCTCTGTGGCGACCGGCCGGTCGCTCGGCTTCAGATACCACGTGACTGTAGGGATGGGCCGTTTCCCCGCCGTTTCGCTCATGTTACGGCCGCGTTACGTGTTCGCTCACGGGCGTTGCTTGAGCCAGGCTTCGAGATGGTCGGCCTCGTCCGCGTAGGCCTTCTCGAGCCCGTCGACGATCCAGCCTTCGACCTTGCCCCCGTAGAGAGGGACCCGGACCTTG
Organism: uncultured Actinomycetes bacterium; assembly: GCA_963826105.1. Lineage (GTDB taxonomy): Bacteria > Actinomycetota > CADDZG01 > CADDZG01 > WHSQ01 > WHTI01. Next base: position 102,838 of record CAWGWA010000012.1, read on the forward strand.
ACCTGTCCGGTCACGACCCGGAGGGTTTTCGCGCCCTTCGCGTGGAGTTCGATCGTCCCGTTGGCGGACAGCAGTTCCTTCGCGACCTCCGGGAGGATCTTCCACTCCCAAACGTGCTTGTCTGGGTACCAGATGGCCTCTTCCACCCACGCGGGGTCGCCGTTGCCTATGAAGCGCTTAGCGGGCCCATCGATATCGATGTCGAGGACACAGCGGATGTGGCGTACCACCCGGCCGTCGTCCATCTCGGTCTGCTCGAGAACCTCGCGGTGAGAAAGGGGGCCGAGGTGGTCGCCGAGAGACGCCTGATACTCGGAGTCGAGCAACACTTCCGCGACGTGCGCGGGCTTTCCGGTGACGGCATGTTCGATCTCGAAGTCCACGAAGGGTGACTCTACTTCTAGTGGACGAGGCCCCGGCGGAAGGCTTCGGCCACCGCTTCGGTGCGATCGTGGACCCCGAGCTTCCGGAAGATCTGCTTGAGGTACGTCTTCACGGTCTCTTCGGAAACGTGGATGTGACCGGCGACCTCCCGGGTTGACTTCCCGTGGCTGAGTTCCTGGAGGACCGTCAGCTCGCGATCCGACAATGCCTGCACGTCTTTCCCGGAGATGCGACCAAAGATGCCTTCGGTCACGTTGGGGTCGAGCACGGCCCGGCCTTCGGAGACGTCCTGGATGGCCTTGACCACGCTCTCCTTAGACGCCCCCTTCGACAGGTAGCCATCGGCCCCCGCCTTAACGGCCTCGGCAACCGTCGCGGGATCGGTGAACATCGTCAGCACCAGCACGCGGGTGTCCGGGTAAGCCTGCTTGATCTGGCGGCATGCTTCGATCCCGTTCATTCCGGGTCCTAGGTTGACGTCCATCAGGACGACTTGGATGTCTCCGCCCGTGACGCTCGACGGCTTTCTCTCCGGTGTTCACCACACCCATGAGCTCGACCTCGTCGCTCATGTTCAGCATCGCCTCGAGGCCCTGCGACACGAGCTGGTGGTCTTCGGTGATCAGGACCTTGAGGCTCATGGCGCGATCGCCCCCGGGAGGATCGCTTCGAGACGTGTGCCTTGACCAGGTTCGGTCTGGAGTTCGAGACGTCCGCCGATCCTTGAGGACGTCCGCGCATGAGTCTCATGCCAAGGTGTTGCTCTCCCACTTCGTCGCTCGTGCCGAAACCAACACCTTTGTCTTCGATGACGATGTGCACCATCCCGTCTTCATCACTGATTCTGACAGTCACCGACGCATCCTGTGCGTGTTCGAGCGCGTTGGTCAGGCCTTCCTGGAGGATCTGGAACGCAGCAAGGGCTACAGGGATCGGAGGTTCGCGGTT
>CAWGWA010000013.1:0-573569 GCA_963826105.1 uncultured Actinomycetes bacterium
AACGGCGCTTAGCGTGTACGCGTTTCAGCGTATTGCTAAAAATTTTTAAACTCGCCAAAGATTTCCGTTTCACCCACGACGGGTGAATGCAAACCGCAGATGATTTCCAGAATGAGAGTGTAAGCTTCACGCCCCCGGTGGATTTCGAATTGGGTCGTGGCGGGAGGATTTTGGCTTTCATCAAGCCAGGCGATATGCAGGAGACGCAGACAGGTTTTGAAAGAATAACTTGAAAAACCTGGGAGTGGTTTTTCTAGCCCTGTCGGATTCTTTTTATGAAATTTCAAAGTCCAGCTAGCATCTCAACTCAATACTACTTGAAAGGGAGATGATAATTGTCACTGAAATGTCATAGACCTGTAATTTAGGAGCTCCGTTGGCACATCAAAATACCTATAATTACTATAATTTGACAAATTTTCAGGCGCAAGATTTGATGGGGCCAGACAAACGACGGACAAACATAGATCTTTACAAAATTGCCTCAAAAACAGAGATGCAACCGAGAACCCCCATGAAAACTGCATAGTTTTAGTTCTTTTCCTGATCGGATTTACAAGCCAGGCCAAGGCCGATTTGAACCCTTTGCCGGCAGCTGCGCGCACAGTGAAGCTGAAAAAGGCCTCATTGCCGGAATGTTAGGCAAGATCAATCCCTTTGGCACCTGGAAAGGCACCCTAGATACAAACCCAATGGTCGTAAAGTTGTCTAAAGCTGGCGGCTCTTATACAGGCGAACTCGACTATAACGGTAGTCACTACGGACCCACCGGCGTCCAACTCTGCGATTACGGCGGCTCCTATTCCGTTATCGTCTATGGCTACGAAGCCATGGTCACTATTATCAGCAAGACAAAAATCACCATCACTTTCAATGGCGACACTGTCACTCTTAAAAAACAATAAGCTTGAATTCAAAAAAAAGTGAGACGCGGAAATTTCCGCGTCTCATGCTCAGCCTCACATTTATTATTTCACTGAATGCATTTGCGAGCGTCTGGTCTCCCAGCCCTCGAGCACCAAGACAATTCCCGTGAATCCCTACACCCAGCCTCCATTGAAACGGTTTCCTGACCGTCAACCACCCGCCTCTCTTGCCTCTTGCATGAGACTCATCGTGATTTTACGCAAGCTCCGGCAAAAAGTTGAAAGGCCGGATCGTCATCAATCGCGATCTTGAAGTTGAAGTTCGAGAAATTTTCAAGATCATTAAGATTCCGTTTCCCTCACCTCCGTCATTCCGGTGAACGATCGCCGCTTTGACTGGAGCGATTCCAAATCTATGGCGGCTGACAACACTTCTGCCTACAACTACCGCCCGCTCACAGGTGAATTGAAACTGTTCCCACATGCCTATGGCCGCGCCGTCGACATCAATCCCAAGTACAACCCTTATTTTGAAAAAAACCAGCGATGAAGCTAACGTCTGAACCGGCCGGTGCCGGGTCAACGCCAAATCCCGCGGTGCTCTTTCCGTGGAGGATCCAAAAGCTAAGCAAGTGATCCAGGCCTTCACCGACCGTGGATGGAAATGGGGCGGCGATTGGGACCGTCAAAGATTACCAGCATTTTGAAAAGATAGGTGAGAAAGCCGGTCCCCGCCCTATTGCCAACTTTAATGGGCCGCCGAGTGCCGCGCCACCAATGAAGAAGCGACCAAACTTAAAACGATCACGCCCAGACCGATAAACTGGGGAAGCGCCAGAGATTCATGGAATACAAACCATCCAATGAGCACGGCCCAAAAAATTCCGGCGTAATTATAAATCATCACCGTCGCCGCTTTTTCCATTTGGTAGGCCTTGGTCATATGGTTCTGGCCCAACTGGGTCAAAATACTCAAAAGCAAAATGACTGCCCAATCAATTGCCGAGGGGGAAACCCACTGATAGACCGTCGGCCCGATCATCAGTGGTGAGCTGATCAGGGGGAAATAAAAAATCACCACCATCGGATGGTCAGTGATTCGCAACATTCGGACACAGGTGTAGGCACAAGCCGCCATGAAGGCGCCGGCCACACCGACTCCCGCCAGTCCCAAGTCACTGAAGGGTCCCAGCCTTTCACTAAAATAACGCCGGCAAAAGCGATCAGCAGAAATAAAGCCTGGGACCGATCGACCTTTTCTGCCAGCAAGAAATGGGCGATGAGCACGGTGAAAAGCGGGGCCATGTTGGAAAACGTCATCGCCATTGCCATCGGCGTCCGGGGGCAGGCAGTAAAAAAGTCCCAATAAGAAGTTGCCGAAGAAACCGCGCAACAACAAAAGCCGCCGGTTGGCTCCCCAAGATGTCATTTGCTTGAGAGCGGCGAAACAGGCCACCAAAGTCACGAGCCCGCGAAAAAAAACAAGCTGAGGTGTCGGAATGTGAGGCAAAAATTTTACACAGACGTTAAGACCCGTAAAGAAAACCGTGGCGAGAAGAAGGTAAGAAGCCGCTTTGCTCATCAGACAGGGCATTATACGCCCTTGAGCAGTTCCGGGCAAAGAATTTAATGGGCTTGTGAAGTCGACCATCACACTTGAACTCTACGGCGAAACGCACGTTATTTGAATCTGAAGAAGGCGAAACCATTCTCGACACCGCTTAGGAACAATATCGACGCCCCTTACGCCTGCATGTCAGGCACCTGCAATTCCTGCCAGGCCAAAACCATTTCCGGCCAGGTAAGAATGGAAGGCGCGGAAGCCCTCACCGAAGATGAAATCGCAGAAGGTGAAGAATCGCTTCCTCCTATTTTACCCGGCCGACCACTCCAGTGGTTCATATTAAGTATCCCGAATAAAGCCAGGTTTTTAACTTCCGGTTTCGCCGCCGGCGTTCCAGGTGTTTCCAGGAGTGGGTGCGACGGGTTCGTCCGAGGATTATTGATCTTGGGAGATGCATTGTTAGATTTGAAGGGATTCTGTTGCGGATCCCCTTCCAAGGGTTTGTTCTCTGGACGATGGCCGCCGGTTTTGGGGTAACAATCCTCGTAGATCAATCCATATTGGTTAAAAATTTGGCCTTGGCACGGCCGGAGGCGGGATCGCGTTTTTTTCTTTCAAAGTTGATCGTCAACATTTTTGAACCGTGATCGTAGGATTTTGAAATGAACTTGAAGGACGAAGATTCACCCTTCTTTAAGGTGATGATCTGGCTCTCCCGCCGAATCTTTTTTATTCTTGCATTTCACACGGCACGAATCTCACCGGAAATTCAGGCGGCGGCTTTTTCTAGAAGAGGAAACATAAACGTTAATGAGAAGATCGCCGTCAACGATATGGGGCCCCGCCTGTGCTAAGGCAATACTGGGAATAAAAATGAAAATGCTCAAAACATATTTCATGACGGCTCTTTAATTTGGCGCGAATCACGGCGTCTCAACTTACCCCAGTTTAAGGCATTTCCCGGGTTCCCGCCATGGACCAAGAGTCTCCGTCTCATTTCGGGACGATTTTCATGCCAAAGTCCGGTGTATTGCGAGGCGGGGTGCTCGCTTCGGCCTAAGCGTGCTTCGCGAAGTGCATCCGTCCATGAGAAGTGTTTCGGATCGCCTTCCGGGCGATCCGATGATAATAGTGTTTCTTTTTGTATTTGTATTATAGCTCGGACGGCCCGGATGGCCGTACAAAAAGCCCTCTCATGGACGGACACACTCCGCGATCCTTGCTCAGCTAAAGGGAGCACAAACGCCATACACATAATAAAAAAGCCTCCGCAAGGAGGCTTTCTGAAATCTGATTTTGAGTTCAGATTATTTTGTCTTCGTCGGCTTGGAGCCGGGTTTGGGAGTTTCGTCTTTCACGATCTCCAGCAATTCCACTTCAAATTTCGAGCGGCGCCCGGCTTGATCACCGGGGGAGCTCCACGATCTTTGTAAGCGATGTCTGCGGGGCAAACCAGAATGGCTTTACCGCCCACTTTCATTTTTTGAACGCCTTCAGTCCAGCAGGGAATCACGCCGTTGAGCGGGAATGTGGCGGGCTGACCGCGGTCTTTGGAAGAGTCGAACACAGTTCCGTCGCGGAGTGTGCCGTGATAGTGAACTTTCACTTTATCAGTAGCTACGGGAGCAGGACCCGCACCAGCGGCGACTTTCGCGGTAAATGAGGCCGGTTTCAGTTTTCATCGAGCCAGTTTCTTTGGCTTCTTTATCGATGAAAGACTGAGAGTCTTCTTTTCTTTTTCAGCGAAAACAGTGGAGCGCTTTTGAACCAAAGTTCCGACATTCACCACTTGTTGTTTCACATCAAAGTCAGGCTTCACGTCTTTCATGCCGTCCTCAAGACCTTTCTGAAAACTCTCATTTCCTGATTGGTCAATTGGAAGACTTGTAATTTTTTACCCATGTCGTGAGCGATGGCATAAATTGTTTTTTTCATCGTCAGTCTTCGGGCTCGCGGTTCCACCAGTACAGTTGGCCAAAATTAGGCCGGCGCACACCATTAACAAAATATTTAAAGCTTTCATTAGTTAGTCTCCTTATAATGCTGCAAGTCCTCATCATAGTTACGTAATTGAATATTTCAAACTTATTCCTAGACATTTAGCAGCGTAACTTTCTTCTATTTTGCTTATGAAGAAAGCACCTTGGCACCGCCTCAACCGGGCTCAATGGGCCTGGGCCTCTTCTGATTGGGCCAATTCGCCTACACCACGACGGTCATCGCGGTGTTTTTCCCGATTTTCTTCAAGCAGTATTGGGCCTCCGGCCTCCCCGCCTCGGAGAGCGCCTCTATCTGGGCGCCGTGAACTCCTTCAACAGTGCGGTTCTCTTTGTCATCGCCCCTCCAAGGAACCTCGCCAACATCTTGGGCGCCGAACTTGGGCTTTTGGCTTTCACTTTCATCGGAAGCGCCGCCCTAGTGCCCTTTTACTTATCGCCCAAGGCCATTGGACAATGGCTTTGGTCTTTTTTACCCTGTCCAATTTGGGATACTGGGCCAGCTTCTGATCTCTAATGACGCTCTCCTAATGAATGTTTCGACCGATGAAGACATCTCCTTTGTGTCCAGCGCGGGCTATGCTCTTGGCTACCTGGGAGGAGGACTGCTCATCATTCTCAACGCGTGGGCTGTCCAATCCCCTTCCACTTTCGGCCTGTCCTCAGCGGCGGAAGCGGTTCAGTGGTCTTTTTTGAGTGTCGCCCTGTGGTGGACTCTGTTTTCTATTCCCATGTATCTCTACGTCCCAGAAAAAGCACAAGCCGCACGGAAAATTTCTTTTGCTCAAGTTTCAAAGGAAGTGTGGCGAACCCTAAAAAAATGTTCACCTACAAGCCGCTCTTTTTTCTTCCTTATCGCCTACATTTTTTATATCGATGGGATCAATACGATTATCAAAATGGCCGTGGACTTCGCCCTCAGCATCAGCTGATTCCGGCGACCTTATCAAGGCCATTATTCTTGTTCAGTTCATCGGCTTCCGCCGCGCTCGCTTACACCTCGTTAGCCGGAAAAATCGGCGACAAAAACTCTCTGTATTTGGGTTTGGCAGTTTATTCCTGCGCTACGATTTACAGTTATTTCATTACCACCGCCGGTGAATTTTACCTCCTGGCTGCCGTGATCGGTCTTGCGCAAGGCGGCCTGCAGCGATGAGCCGGTCCTACTTTGGCAAGATGATACCCAAAGAACATGCCGGTGAATTCTTTGGGGTTTATAACATGGTAGGAAAATTCTCCGCCGTTGCTGGGCCCGTTGGCGATCGAATTATCAGTCTATCGACACAAAATCCGAGGCTCTCCCTGGGAGTGATTTTTATCTTTTTTGTCGCGGGAGCGGTATTGCTCTCAAAAGTAAACCCCCAGAAGATAGCTTCTACTTCATATCTATTTTACTCCGCCGGTGATGTTCGCGATCAGGTTGTAAGGGAGGCGCCGGCGGCGACGAGCAAACCCGTCGGGGATGAAGGATCAGCATAAAGAACAGCATCAGCGACCACTTGGAAAAAAGAACCATGAATCCGCTGATTTCGGGAACATTGGATTGAATCCAGGAACTGATCAATAGAACGGGGAAAACCATTAGGGCCATCGAACGCAGTGGATCAAAAAACGGCTTTGCACAGCGAGAGGATGTGAATCCTCCGCAATGATTTGGTGCTAGTTCCGTCCTGATTAATGCTCATAGCGCAGTTTCACATTGGGATCGGCGGCGATGGGCGTGTGAAGCCAGCCGCCCATTCGGCGGATGTATTCCTCTTGAGAGAAATCGTCGACCTGAATGGCTTCCCATCGCAACTCAAGGCTTTCTTCACCTGGTCAAACTCCGCTTGCGTGATCACTTTATTGGCTTTCAGCTCCGCGAAAATCACATCGCCTTTGATCTTTGGCAGCTTCTTATCTCGCACGGCTTGCCGGACTTTCTTCTCGATCTCTTCCGATTTTTTGGCGGCCTTGAAAGCCTTATCCAAACGGGCCAAGGCCTCATTCTCAGTCAGTGGGAAGGTAAACACCTTTCCGTGAGCCGGTCGCGCTGCGGAGAATCCTGTTGAATCAAATCCGCAACTTTAAGATTCAGGCGATCAGAATGCCACCGAGAAGGTGTTCATCCGCGCCCACCAAGCCAGGGGGCCCCGGAAAAGCCAGCTTAAACCAGGAACGGGAAGATTGGTCAAAATGCCTTCAAAACCTTTTTGGATTTCCAGCAGCGCGTGATTCAAGGCCCACTGAGCCACGGGAATAGCTCTTTTTTACCTTCATGCTCAAAGCGGCGAAGCACCGATGTCGCCAAATACATCCAACCCAAAACATTGGCGTAACGGCCGGTCAACTGCCCTTTTAATTTTAGCTTTCCGCCGAGAGAGCCCATGGCGATATCGGCAAGAAGTCGCGAAAGAGCGGAAGCCCAGGACAATTTTTGATAATAACGGCGCAGCGGACCTCCCGGCGTCCTCGAAAAATTCGCGCGGGTCACGCTGAGAACGATGGAGCGGAAAATGTTATGAACGATGTGGCCGATGTGGCCCCAGAACACTTTATCAAACGCCGTCGCGTCGTTTTTCTCGATCGCCGCCACTTCCTGATAGGCAAAAGGATGGGCGCGCGAAGCTTTCCCTGGCCAAAATGATCAAAGTTCTGGTCATGATATTGGCGCCTTCAACAGTGATCCCAATTGGTATCGAAATATAACCGTGGGCCATCGTATTGCGGGGCCCTTGGGAAATTCCGGCGCCACCCAAAATGTCCATGGAGTGGTTGGTGAGGTTCTCATGAGTTCGTGTTGAAATATTTAGCTATCGCCGTGACCACGGGGGGCTTACACTTTGTCGATGGCGCCGGCGGTGAACTTACGGCAGGCTTCCATTATATAAGTGAGGCCGACAATTTTGGCGATGGATTCCTCCACGCCTTCCAAGCGGCCGATGGGAACTCCAAACTGTTTGCGGTTCACTGTGTGAGCGGAAATCGTGACTGGCATACTTGCCCGCTCCCGCAGCTTGAGACGGCAGGGAAATCCCGCGGCCCGCAGCCAGGCAATCCATCAACATCGTCCAACCGCGGCCGCAACCGGCGGCACCGCCGACAACCTGATCTTCAATGCTGACCACCACATCTTTGCCTTGCGTTTCGGACAATTATTAAAAGGAATTCCGAGCGGATCGTAGCGGCGGCCGACGACCACACCGGGAGTGTTGGTCGGCACCAGTGCGCAGGTGATGCCCAAATCCTCGCCCTTACCGAGCAGATTTTCCGGGTCATACAGACGAAAGGCGACACCCAAAAGTGTGGAGATCGCGGCCGATGTGATCCAGCGTTTGTTCCAATTCAGACGGACATACAGTTTGCCGTCGGCGCCTTTAAAAACGACGCCTGAGGCTTGCATGGCGCCGGCATCGCTTCCCGCCATCGGTTCAGTCAGGGCAAAACAGGATGCCGCCATTTGCCAAACAGACCGATATCTTTCTTTTGCGCATCGGTCCCGTAGTGTAACAATAACTCTGCAGGCCCAGAGAATTGGGCACCATCACGCAAAACGCCAGGGGTGCTGAGCGGGTGGACACTTTGGCCACCACTTCCGAGTGGGCCGAAGCGAGATCCGAGTCCTCCATGCTGTAGGAATGATCATCCCGAAGAATTTTTCTTCTTAATATAATCCCAGGCTTGTTTGGGAAGCCAGTTTGCCAGAATGTCCAATCGTCAACAATGGAGCAAAGAGTGTCCACTTGCTTTTGCCATAAAGGATTTTTCTTTTTCAGTAGGTTCGGATAGGGCTCCTGCGAAATATTTTTCCAGTTGGGTTTGCCCGAGAAAAGTTCCGCGTCCACCCACACCACACCGGCTTCCAGAGCGGTTCTTTCCGTCTCCGAAATTTTGGGAACCAATTCCATCACCTTGAAGAGCTTGAGGACTCCTGTTCGGACACCAGCAAAGTGCGAATTGGGGGAATGTTAAACACAACCGCGACGGCGAGGAAGGTGGCAATCACCCAAATCGGCGCATTGAAACCCACCAGAAGACGCCAGCAAAGACTCATCCAAAGCGCCAGTGGGGCTCCCGGATATCCGAGGAGGATAAAGGCGGCCAATACCGAACAAATAAATCCAAAAATTTTCACCGAGCATGAAACCGAAATAAGAGAGCATGTCCAAAGTAAACCCCTTGTTTAGGTACTCCCCCAAATCTAGGCGAACTCAAGGGTTTTAACAAGGAATATAGATACTTACAGGCCTTTACTCAGTGAGCGAATACTCCAACTTATCGGTTCCAAATTGGGTTATAAGAAATAATTAACACCCCTCATCTAAATGAATAATTTTTTCTTTTTTTTTGGGTCTGGATATACGTATTCCTGTACTGAACAGACGGCCACCCAAAGCCACTGTAGGGAGAGATTACCCCCTAATCTCGAATGACCCCCCAATTTAGAGATCCCCCAAAAAATCTCAAAAATTGAAACTCTCCGTGCCCCCCACCGAGAGCTTACTTTTTTTGTTTCCTGCAAAAAAAGTAAGCTCTCCTTCAGTATTCCGTATTCAGCATTCCGTATTTTGAATACAAAATTCCGTATACAGATAGGAATACAGTTCCAAATCCAGGCCCGAATACCGCCGAATACCACTGAATACGACTAGAATTTCATTCTGTGAACGCCCTTCAGCTAAAAGATTTTCATTACGTTCGAGGTGCAGTTCGTCACATCAAAGAGAATATCAAAAATGTTGTTATGGAACGGCTCAGCAGATTCATTCTTTGAAATCGATCAATCAATGCGCTTATCACGGAACCATTGACCTTAATTCATGAAATTGACATGGAACAGTCACCAGTTTTGAGACGGCCTTCTGCTCCAAATGCAATCTTAACGTGCGAAACAAAGAACACGGTCTCCACTAAAGTCCTATTCCCTGCCGCCAACTCCACGAGTCAATATTTTGGCGCTGCCAATTTTTTGATGTCAAAAACCCGGATTTTTTATTATTTTCGTTAAATCCGTTGGAGTGAGCATTGTCACAACTCAGTATCGCTATCTTTGCCTGTCTCGCTGAAAGCTTGCGGGCCCTCCAGCCAAAACCACCAAAAAAGGACCGGTAGTTATGACAACCGCGCAGACAAAACATCCCACTGTCATTATTGAAACTTTCAGGAAGAGCACGTAAACCAATTGAAGGTTTGAAAGCCCCTGAATCCGTGAAAAACTTTCTCTCCTACGTCGACGACAAGTTCTTTGACGGCACGATTTTCCACCGAGTGATCGACGGCTTTATGCTCCAATGCGGTGGTTTCACTCAGGACATGAAAACAAAAAACCACCAAGGCCGCAATCCAATCCCACACACTCGTACCAAACAGCCACGGGCCACCTCCTATAGCCAGCCCTGGAAGTTAAGGCACCACCACCATTACCCTCCAACCCTCAGCAATCCTTCAACCACAAGAGGCAAAGGGCCCCCAACAGCTATACCAGTCTTCCGGCAAAGTCATCCACATAAAATCCTAAGCCTCTACCACCTCGACCCATGCCTAACCCCAACATTACCAACCTGTTCTATTTAATAAATCAAGTAATCGAACGACCGATTCTTAGATTCACAATACACATCGCCTCGTCGTATCTTGACCATTTTTAACTCTGTTCTCTCCAGTTTGGGAGTACCATTTTTAAAAATCCTCATCATCGCCGGTCTCGTCGCCACATCGCTATCAACCAGTTGAGGGTACCCACCACCCTCTCCACACCACCTGTAGGACCCCTACACCTCACCTTGCACACACAGCTCTCGTTGCCCCAACTTTGTTTCTACACAACAACAACATTCTACCTTCAACAGCTCAGACAACTCCCCTCAACCCTTGCCCAAAAGCACATGGTCAGTCTTTGGACACTGCCCGGCACTGCTCCAACAGCTCCACAGAAACTGGCCCAGCTCGTCGAGGCCATCAGTCACACCCTTCGCCGCGCCGAGATCCGCGAAGCAGCACCGGAGACGGCGGCGCGCCTCAGCAAAACCGAAGAAGGTCCAGCCATTGACGATCGAGGTCGCCGCCAACTACCCCACTACGTCTCGAAAAACACCAAGCTAATCACCAAGGTGAAACCGCAACCGAAACCACCTGGACGCGTCACCTTGCATCCACACCGTCCAGCACCGACCTCGTTCCGCTGATGACGCAACCGGCCACGCGAGAAGGCGGACGGTCCCGGCGGGGGCCAGGGTCGCCGCCGGCGTCGCCGTCGCGGAGGCGGTCAGGGTCCGGGCCCCGGTCCGGGGTCGGGCAACGTCGCCCCCCAGCAATACCGGGACTACGACGATGTCGAGGTCGAGGACGATCCGAATGCCGAAGTCAGGACGGGGATCCTCGATCTCCTTCCCGAGGGTTACGGCTTCCTGAGGACGAGCGGCTACCTTCCGGGCGACAAGGACGTTTACGTGTCGGTCTCGCAGGTGCGGCGCTTCCATCTCCGGAAGGGTGACGAGGTCGTCGGTTCGGTTCGTTCCCCCAAAGACACCGAGAAGTACCAGGCGCTGCTCAAGATCCGAGAGGTCAACGGCGCCGAGCCGGAGAAGGTCCAGAACCGTCCTCGGTTCGCCGACCTGACTCCGCTGTACCCCGAGGAGCGTCTGACCCTCGAGCAGTTCGAGAACCCGAAGGACATCACTCCGCGGATCATCGATCTGATCGCACCGATCGGTAAGGGGCAGCGCGGGATGATCGTGAGCCCTCCGAAGGCCGGCAAGACCACGGTCATGAAGGAGATCGCCAACTCGATCAGGACCAACAACCCCGAGGTCAAACTCATGGTGTTGCTGGTAGACGAGCGTCCCGAAGAGGTCACCGACATGCAGCGCTCGGTAGACGGCGAGGTCGTGTACTCGACCTTCGACCGCCCTTCGGACGATCACATCCAGGTCACCGAGCTCACCCTCGAGCGCGCCAAGCGTCTCGTCGAGATGGGCGTAGACGTCGTCATCCTGCTGGACGGGATCACGCGTCTGTCACGTGCCTACAACCTCGCAACGCCTGCCTCCGGACGCATCCTTTCCGGTGGTGTCGACTCGACCGCTCTGTACCCGCCGAAGCGATTCTTCGGTGCGGCTCGGAACATCGAGCACGGCGGTTCGCTGACGATCATCGCGACCGCGTTGGTCGAGACCGGATCCAGGATGGACGAGGTCATCTTCGAGGAGTTCAAGGGCACCGGTAACTGGGAGCTGAAGCTCGATCGCAAGCTGTCGGAGAAGCGGATCTTCCCTGCGATCGACATCCAGGCTTCGGGCACGAGGAAGGAAGAACTTCTCCTCACGCCGCAGGAGCTCCAGCTGGTGTGGCGTCTTCGCCGGGTGCTCCATGCCCTGGCCGACGGTGGTGCTCTCGAACTGCTGGTCGACAAGATGAAGGCGACCGGAGGGAACGCAGAGTTCCTCCAGGAGATCTCCAAGGCGCCGGTCAAGGGGGAATAGTTGCTCCTGGGGCTCGGTTGGCCGCAGTGGCTGACTATCATTCTGTTGGTGGGCGGCCTTATCCTCACCTTCAAGATGATGGCGAAGGCCTCGGTTGCCTACGAGAAGGCTCGAAAGGCCCGAGAGGCCCTAGCAGGACCAGAACCAGAAGAGACCGTTACCCGAAAGGAAGAGACATGAGGCAGGGGATCCATCCCGAGTACACCGAGACCCAGGTGACCTGTTCCTGCGGGAACGTCTTCACCACGCGCTCGGTCAAGCCTGAGCTCCACGTCGAGCTCTGCAACCAGTGCCACCCGTTCTACACGGGGAAGCAGAAGCTGGTCGATACCGGTGGTCGCGTTGAGCGCTTCCAGAAGAAGTACGCGAACCTCCAGAAGCCTGCTGCGCAGGAAGCTCCTGAGGCCGAGACGGCCGAAGCTTCAGCCGAGTAGCAGACTCAACCACTCGTGGGGGATAAAGGGCCGATCCATTCGCACCCTCAAGGCGCGCGTCCCTCCATCGGGGGCCAGGCCGTCCTAGAGGGCGTGATGATGCGCGGGCCGTCGTCATGGTCGGTGGCCTGCCGAAAGCCCGACGACACGATCGTCGTTGAACGCCACGAGCTTCCCAAGATGTCCGAGCGGCACCCGTGGCTCAAATGGCCACTGGCCCGCGGCGTGATGGTCCTCGCGGAATCGTTGTCGATCGGGATCAAGGCACTGATGATCTCGGCGAACCATGCGCTCGAGGAAGAAGAGAAGGTCTCTGAGAAGCAACTCGGATGGACCCTCGGTTTCGCCATGATCATGTTCTCCGCGGTCTTCATCATGCTGCCGGTGTTCGGCACCAAGCTCATGGGCAATGTCTTCAACGTCTCGGCGGATCGCGACCTCGCGTACAACCTGATCGAAGGTGGCATCCGATTGACGCTGTTCGTCGGCTACCTGTTGTTCATCGGCCAGTTCAAAGACGTCAAGCGCGTGTTCCAGTACCACGGAGCGGAGCACAAGACGATCTACGCGTACGAGAACGGGGATCCGATGGACCCCGCGCTGATCGACGAGAAGTACTCGACGCTGCACGTTAGGTGTGGGACCAACTTCCTGTTCATCGTGCTGTTCCTCACGATCGTCGGTCACTTCGTCCTCGACCTGTTCCTGTCGGCGGCGCTGATCCCTCGGATCACACTCCGGCTCCTGATGATCCCCGTGCTGGCAGGTATCGGTTACGAAGCGATCAAGCTCGCGTCGCGTAACGAGAGCAGCCTCTTCTTCAGGATCTCGATGCTTCCCGGCCTTGCACTGCAACGGATCACGACCAAGCCGCCGTCGCTCGACCAGATCGAGGTCGCGATCGCGGCGATGCAGGCGGTGGCCCCGGACCCGGACGAGCCCGCGACCGACACGCCCGAAGCTCCCGTCTCTTAATCTCCTTACATGGAACTGAGTGATGCCGTCCAAGCGCGGCTTAAGGAGATCGAGTCCCGGTTCGAACAGATCGAACTGGAACTTGCCGATCCCTCGGTTGCGTCCCAGCCCGACAAGCTGCGATCCCTCGGTAAGGAGCACTCCGACCTCAAGGAGGTCGTAGTCGCGTGGCGTCGTTATCAGGGAGCGGGGAGCGATCTCGATGAGGCGAAGGCGATGCTCAAGGGGTCCGGAGGCGACGAGCGCGACTACATCGAGGAAGAGATCCAGACGCAACGCGCCACCATCGAGCGGATCGCCGACGAACTGATCAAAGCCCTGGAGCCCAAGGACCCGTTCGAAGAACGCGACGTGATCGTCGAGATCCGAGCGGGGGCAGGCGGCGATGAGGCGGGGTTGTTCGCCGCAGAGCTGTTCCGGATGTACACGCGCTATGCGGAGGGTCGCAGGTGGAAGACCGAGATCCTGTCGCACAACGAGACCGGCATCAACGGACTCAAGGAAGTCACGTTCGCGGTCAAGGGCAAGGGCGCGTGGTCCAGGCTCAAGCACGAGGCCGGCGTCCACCGGGTCCAGCGGGTTCCGGTGACCGAATCGAGCGGCCGCATCCATACCTCGGCGGTCGCCGTCGTGGTGCTGCCCGAGGCCGAGGATGTCGAGGTAAACCTCGATCCGAACGATCTCAAGATCGACGTCTATCGCTCGAGCGGTCCCGGGGGCCAGTCGGTCAACACGACCGACTCCGCCGTCCGCATCACTCACCTGCCAACCGGCGAGGTCGTGTCATGCCAGGACGAGAAGTCTCAGCTCCAGAACAAAGAGAAGGCCATGCGGATCCTCCGAGCGCGCCTGCTGCAACTCGAACAGGAGAAGCAGATGGCGCAGGCGTCCGAGGATCGCCGCGCTCAGGTGCGCACCGCCGACCGCTCCGAGAAGATCCGTACCTACAACTTCCCAGACAACCGCGTCACCGACCACCGGATCGGCTACACGACCCACCGTCTCCCGGAGGTCCTCGAGGGCGATCTCGACGAGATCGTCGACAACCTCATCGCCAGCTTCCGCGAGAAGGATCTCGAGGAAGGGGAGTGACCTCCCCGTTCGATCTCGAGCGACGTTTGGCCGAGTTGCTCGCGTCGTCCGGGATCGAGAGCTCCGCGGCGGAAGCCCGGTGGTTGGTCGAGGCGGCCGCGGGGATGGATCGCGAGATGCTCCTCATGACCAAGGCCCGCCTCGATGAGGGCGTTGTAGCCGAGGCCCTCGAGCTCACTCGCCGGCGCGCCGCGGGTGAACCGCTTCAGTACATCACGGGCGTGACCGGGTTCCGCCGCTTGGAGTTGCTCGTCGGCCCGGGTGTCCTGATCCCTCGGCCCGAAACCGAAGAGGTTGCCGGGCGCGCCATGGATCGGCTTCCGGAAGATGGGGTGCTGGTCGACGTAGGAACCGGTTCCGGGGCCATCGCTCTCGCCATCAAGGACGAGCGCCCGGACGCGCGAGTTCTGGCCACGGAGGTCTCTGCCGAGGCGCTGGAGTGGGCGGAGACGAACCGCGAGGAGTTGGCCATCGAGATCGAACTCATCAAAGGCGACCTCCTGACCGGAGTGCCGTCCGACCTCGAAGGTGAGATCGACGTCATCGTGTCCAATCCGCCGTACGTCGCCGAGACGGACCGCGCGTCGCTTCCGACGGACGTCGTCGATCACGAACCCCACGAGGCTCTCTTCGCCGGCGGGAGCGGAACCTCGGTGATCGAACGCTTGTCGCACGACGCGCTCGTCTGGCTGAAACCGGACGGCTGGCTGGTCCTCGAGATCGGCGAGACCCAGGGTGAGGCGGTCGGCGAACTTCTCACCGACGAGGGCTACACGTCGGTTCACGTGCACCGCGACCTGTCCGGCCGCGACCGGATCGTCGAGGGACGTAAGCCGTGAACGATCTCACTGCCGCTCTCGCGGTACTCCGTGCCGGGGGAGTGGTCGTTCTTCCGACCGACACGGTCTACGGGGTGGGCGTTTCGGTTTCGGCCCCCGGCGCGATCGACACTTTGTTCGAGCTGAAGGGCCGCCCCACGAGCAAGCCGATACCGGTACTCGGAGCCGACCGCGCCTCGTTGAGCACGGTCGTCGCCTTCGATGAGAGAGCGGAGGTGATCGCTGAGCGATTCTGGCCCGGGCCCTTAACTTTGGTCCTTCCGCGTGCCGCCGTCTTCTCCACCGACCTGGGCGGCGACGGCGCCGAGGGAGTGGCAGTGAGGATCCCGGCTCACGACCTCGCGCTCGAGCTCCTGCGCGCGGCCGGTCCGCTGGCAGTCACCAGCGCGAACCCATCGGGGGAGACCCCGGCGACGACGGTCGAAGAGGCTCGGGCTTACTTAGGTTCCGGAGTCGGCGCCTACCTCGACGGAGGCGTCTGCGACGGCGTGCCGTCGTCGGTCGTGTCCCTGCTCGACGGAGTGGCGATGCTCAGGGAAGGACCGATCTCGCTAGCGCAGATTTCCACGTGAGTCCCCGTATGCGTGACTGGCGTGGAAAACCTCGCGGCTAGAACTGCGTGTCGTAGATCGCGGAGTACTTCGTCCGCAGGTATTCGATGAACGGGCCTGCGGTGATCGGGCCGCCGATGATGTCTTCCGCGATGCCTTTGGGATCCCGGAGATAGGCGTGACGGAAGACGTTGTCGTCCAGCCAGGTCAGCAGTCGGGAGCCGTCGCCCTTCCTGAGATCGTCCTCGAGGCCACCGAGCTCGGCGTTTGCCTTGTCGAAGAAGGCAGCGGAGTAGAGCGTGCCGAGGGTGTAGGTCGGGAAGTAGCCGAGGGCGCCGATCGACCAGTGCATGTCCTGAAGCACTCCGTCGGAGTCGGTGCTCGGCTTGATCCCGAGGAAGCTCTCCATCTGGTCGTTCCACGCGCCGGGAAGATCGGCAACCGCGAGATCCCCTCGGAACATCGCAAGCTCCAACTCGAAGCGAAGCGCGACGTGGAGGTTGTAGGTCACCTCGTCGGCGGAAACGCGGATCAATGACCTCTCTGGGTAGTTGGTTCCCCGGTGGAACTCCTCGAACGAGATCGAGCCGAGGTTCTCGGGGAACAGGTCCTTCAGCCGGGGGAGCATGAACTCGGTGAACGGGCGGCTCCGTCCCACCTGGTTCTCCCACATGCGTGACTGGGACTCGTGGAGCCCGAGGGATGCGACCGAGCCGGCGGGAAGTCCATTGAGCTCGTCGGGGATGCCCTGTTCGTAGAGGGCGTGTCCGGTCTCGTGAAGGGTGGAGAAGATCGAATCCATCAGGGTGTTGGGTTCGGTCCGCGTTGTCTGCCGGACGTCGCCCACTCCGATCTGGATCGTGAAGGGATGGGGGGACTGATCGAGACGGCCACCCTTCGTGTCGAACGCGATCTGCTCACAGAGCCAGTGGCTGAACGCCATCTGCTTGTCCTCGGGATACGGCGCATTGAGCCACGCGGGCTTGTCGCCGGCGTTATCGAGGATCGAGTTGGCGAGCGGGGTGAGGCCGGTGACCAGGTCGGCGAACATCTTCTCGACCTCGGCGGTCGTCATGTCGGGCTCGAACACGTCGATCAGGGCGTCGTACCGTTCGCCCTCCCATCCGATCGCGTCGGCCTCCTGCTTCTTCAGCTCGACGAGGCGTTCGAGGAACGGTTGCATCATCTTGAAATCGTTCTTGGGTCGCGCCTCGGTCCACGTCTGATACGAGACGCCTTGAAGTTCGGCTATCTCCCTGACGAGATCGGCCGGGACCTTGGTCTCCCGGTCGTACTCGCGCCTCGTGACGCGGACATGTGCCTTCTGGTCGTCGGCTAGGGAGTCATCGGCCTCAAGCTCGTCGAGCAGCGCGCCGACCTCGGGATCGGTTAGCCGGTCGTGCGAGATCCCCTCGAGGGTCGCGGCCGCTTTGGCGCGTGCCCGCCCACCCTTCTCGGGCATGAGAACCGCTTGGTCCCATTCGAACAGTTTCTGGGCACTGCCCAGATCCCTTAGTTCCTCAAGGCGAGCCTTGAGACGACCCCACGCTTCACTCATGGACTCGACGCTACCGCAAACGCCCCCGGTACCGTTCATGTGATACCGATTCCCCATGCACATCCACTTCGTTTGCACCGGGAACCTTTGCCGCTCGCCGATGGCCGAGGCGATGCTCCGGCACGAGCTAGACGTGCGTGGGTGCAACGAGATCCAGGTCACCTCGAGCGGTACCTGGGCGGGGATCGATAACCGGGCCACCTCGGAGGCGATCGCCGTCCTTCAGGGGCGGGGCATCGACCTCTCGAGCCATCGATCCCGAGGCTTCGATCCGGCAGGGGACGCCGACCTCATCGTGGCGATGACGAGCGTGCACGTCGCCGAGATGCTCAAAGCAGACGGCGACCTGGGATCCCGGGTCCGGATGATGAAGGAGCTGGTGGAACTGGAGGCCGATCTGTCCGGGACCTCGGTCGAGGAGCGCCTCGCCGCCCTTCTCGCCGCCGACCGTCCGGCCCCACGACGGGAATTGGACGTCGGCGATCCCTACGGGCTGCCGTTCTCGTCGTACGAGCGAACGGTTCGGGACCTGGAATCCGGGATCGAGGTCCTCGCCCGGGTCCTGTGCCCGAACGGCGCCTCGGACTAGACTCGCCGGGTGCGAATCGCTCTCGGGTCCGACCACGCCGGCTTTCAACTCAAGGGAGCCGTCAAGGCGTATCTCGAGGATGCGGGCCACGAGATGCTGGACCTGGGCACGGATTCCGAGGAATCGGTCGACTACCCTTCCTTCTGTGCCGCCGTTGGACGTAGCGTAGTCAACGGAGAGGCTGATCTCGGCATCGTGTTCGGGGGCAGCGGTCAGGGAGAACAGATCGCCGCCAACAAGGTCCACGGGGTTCGAGCAGCTTTGTGTCAGAGCGAGTTCATGGCACGCCTCGCACGCGAGCACAACAACGCCAACGTTCTGGCGCTCGGCGCCCGCGTGCTGGCGCCGACGTTCGCCTTCGCGATCATCGATGCGTTCTTGAGCACTGGATTCGAAGGGGGCCGGCATGAGGGACGCGTGGCCCAGATCGCTGCCATAGAGAAAGAGGAGTGTGCCGAATGAGTGACCCGAGATGGCTCGACTGGGCGGGCCTGGAGAAGTCGGACCCGAAGGTTGCCGAGGCGATCCTCGGTGAGGTCAATCGGGAGAACACCAAGATCGAGTTGATCGCCTCCGAGAACTTCTCGTCGCCGGCCGTGCTGGCCGCGCTGGGAACCCCTCTCACGAACAAGTACGCCGAGGGATATCCCGGCAAGCGCTACTACGGTGGTTGCGAGTTCGTCGATGTCGTCGAAGAGATCGCGATCGAGCGCGCCAAGCAGATCTTCGGCGCCGAGCACGCCAACGTTCAACCGCACTCCGGCGCATCGGCCAATGCGGCTGCGTACTTCGCTTTCGTGAAGCCCGGCGACACGATCCTCGGGATGGCCCTTGCGATGGGCGGTCATCTAACCCACGGACACTTTGCGAGTTTCTCGGGCCAGCTGTTCAATGCGATCTCGTATGGAGTGAGCGAGGACACCGAGCTCATCGACTACGACGAGATCCGTGACAAAGCAAAGAAGGAGAAGCCGAAGCTCCTGATCGCCGGCGCCTCCGCGTATCCGAGGAGTTGGGACTTCGCGGCACTCAGGGACATCGCCAAGGATGTCGGCGCGATCTTCTTGGTCGATGCGGCGCACTTCATCGGACTCGTTGCCGGGGGAGCTCACGACAACCCGGTCGAGTACGCAGACGTCGTCACGGCCACAACGCACAAGACCTTGAGGGGTCCGCGCGGAGCCATGATCCTGTGCAAGGAGGAACATGCCTCCGCTATCGACAAGAGCGTGTTCCCCGGCTGGCAGGGGGGCCCGATGATGCACTCGATCGCCTCCAAGGCCGTCGCGTTCGGCGAGGCGCAGACCGAAGACTTCAAGGCCTACGCCCATCAGACCGTGGCCAATGCCCAGGCGATGGCCGAGACGTTGACCTCCGAGGGGCTCCGGATCGTCTCCGGCGGCACGGACAATCACTTGATGCTGGTCGACCTTCGCCCAGTCGGGGTTACCGGGAAGATCGCCGAGGCCCGGCTGGATGAGGTCGGGATCACCGTCAACAAGAATGCGATCCCGTACGACCCCGAGAAGCCGTTCGTGGCCTCGGGTATCCGGGTCGGCACTCCCGCGATCACCACTTGCGGGATGAAGGAGGACGAGACTCGTCAGGTTGCAACACTGATCGCCACCGTTCTTAAGGACGACTCCGACGACACCAAGAAGCGGGTGAGCGCCGAGGTCAAGGAGCTGACCTCTCGGTTCCGGCCTTACCCAGAGGTTCGATAGCCACCGTGACGTCCTACCTCTTGATCGGGCTGATCGCCGCGGTCGCCACGTTCGTGGCGACTCCCGGCGTGAAGTGGTTCTCGATCAAGATCGGGGCGATCGACCATCCGAGCGACCGCAAGGTCCATGCCAACCCGACGCCGACCCTTGGGGGCCTGGCGATCTTCATCGGCATCCTGGTCGCCGGCGTGGTTGCGAGCCAGATGCCCGAGTTCGAGGACCTCTTCAAACAATCCTCGGCTCCCCTGGGGATAGCCCTTGCCGGTCTCGTGATCTTCGTCCTCGGCGTGGTGGACGACTTCCATGCCTTGCCGGCCCCGGTGAAACTGGCGGGGCAGGTGTTCGCCGCCGGCATCCTGTTCCTCGCCGGGGTCAAGTTCCAGTACCTGCTCCTGCCCGGCACCTACCTCTCGATCGGCGACGACGTCTCGGTGATCGTCACCGTCGTTTGGTTGGTCGCGATGATGAACGCGATCAACCTGGTCGACGGCCTCGACGGCCTCGCGGCCGGGATCGTCGCCATCGCGGCCGCGTCGTTCTTCATCTACACGTACAAACTCACCGAGGTATCGGTGATCCCGTCCTATGCCGCTCCACTGGTCGCGATCATCCTGGTCGGAACCACCCTGGGCTTCCTTCGCTACAACTTCCATCCGGCCAAGATCTTCATGGGTGACTCCGGCAGCATGCTGCTCGGCCTCGTCCTCGGAGCGACGACGATCTCGGGTGTTGGCACCTTCGAGGCGATCCTGAGTGGGGCGAACTCGGAGGCGTTCCTGGCCTACTTCCCGCTGCTGCTACCCCTTCTCGTCATCGCGATCCCGATCCTCGACGCGTTTCTGGCGGTCGCCCGGAGGGCACGCAGGCGCCGGAGTCTCTTCCACGCCGATAAGGAGCACCTGCATCACCGGCTGATGGACCTCGGCCACGGTCATCGACAGGCCGTGATCGTCATGTACATCTGGTCGGCGTTGGCGGCGGGGGCCGGCCTCGCGTTCTCCTTCGTCGATCGGACCGAGATCGTCTTCGTCCTTCCGGTAGCGGTCGCCGCGATCGTCGTCTACACGCTGTTCCCGGTGCTCACGAAGTTCATCCAGAACCGCCTCGAGCTCTAGGGAGCGCTGCCCGGAGTGGCCAATCCATCGCTGGTCTGGCATCCTGGCGCGTCGTGTGGTCGGGGGGCGATCCGTGACTTTGTGAAGGATTTCACAAAGGCTCTCCGATGCGTTACGATCGCCGAGTTCAAAGGTGCGAAATCCGGGTTTCAGGGGTACAAATCAATTGTTTGGACCCCTGCGAACCCCGACAGGGAAGGACCGGAGGGTGGGAAACCGAGCGGGAGGCCGTTACAGCAGCGCCGGCGCCGGCATGTCGCTGGCATTCGAGTTCGCCGGTGCCGTATTCCTCTTCTGGTTCATCGGACGGCTGGTGGATAACTGGCTCGGCACCGAGCCGTGGGCCCAGATCATCGGATCGCTCCTCGGTTGGGTCGGCGGATTCCTCCACGTCTACTACGCAACCAAGACTCCGGACCGCTTCGGCCCCCGCGCTAAGGACGCGTCCCCCGCGAATGGAGACGGCCGATGATCGAACTCCAGATGGTCTACCGGATGGCGAAGCGGGGAGCGATCGTGGCCCCGTTCGTGGTTGCCCCCTTCTTCATCTGGGGTGGCGTCGATGCCGGGATCTCCGCGGCGATCGGGATCGCGATGGCGCTGGGCAACCTCCTGCTATCGGCTCGAATCATCGGCGGGGTCGCCGAGAACAGCCCCAAGCTCCTCC
Organism: uncultured Actinomycetes bacterium; assembly: GCA_963826105.1. GTDB lineage: Bacteria > Actinomycetota > CADDZG01 > CADDZG01 > WHSQ01 > WHTI01. The sequence continues at coordinate 21,432 of CAWGWA010000013.1, forward strand.
TTCCGGCGGCGATGGCCGCCTTCATGCTCGGCCTCGGGGTGCTGACCGCGATCGCGTTCGGCCTGGAGGCGTTAGATTTCGTTACCTTCAAGGTCACCGGCCTTGTGCTGATCGGAAGTCATCTGGGGTTGGTCCTCTGGGAAGCAGCACGGGCCTATCCCGTAAAGGTGGAGCGACAGCGACCGGGAACAAGCGATGCGTCCCCTGCAAACGACGCCCTGGATATGAGGAGCTGATCGATGAACCTAGCCCTTGAGCTCGACGTCAACCACCTTTTCTTCTGGGATCCGATCCTCTTCAAGGACACGCCGTTCGCGTTGAACCGGGTGTCGCTGCTGATGATCGTCGGCTCCCTCGCGTGCATCACCTTCTTCTGGCTGGCCTCGCGCAAGAAGTCGATGGTGCCCAAGGGGATGCAGACCATCGGCGAGACCGCCTACCTGTTCATCCGAGACCGGATCGCTGTCGACGTGATCGGGCCGGAAGGTGTGAAGTACGCGTCGTACCTGACTGCTCTGTTCTTCTTCATCTTCTTCATGAACCTGATGGAGATCGTCCCGGGTATCAACTTCCCGGTGACCTCAAGGATGGCGATCCCGGTCTTCCTGGCGATCCTGACCTACCTACTTTTCAACTTCATCGGCTTCGCCAAGCAGGGCTTCCACTATGTGATCGGGACGCTGTTCCCGCCGGGGGTTCCGAAGGCCATCTACATCCTGCTGACCCCGATCGAGTTCTTCTCGGTCTTCATCATCCGTCCGCTCACGCTGTCGGTCCGACTTCTCGCCAACATGATGGCCGGGCACGTGCTGCTGACGATCTTCTTCCTCTTCACGCACGAGTTCCTGATCACGGACTTCAAGATCGCGACGCTGCCGCTGGGCATCGTCACAGCGGTCGTGGCCACGGGCCTGATCGTGTTCGAGCTGCTGGTCATCTCGATCCAGGCGTACATCTTCACCATGCTCACCGCGTTCTACATCGCCGAGTCGATCCACGGGCACGGCGACGAATCACATGGCGACACGGATCACGCACCGGTTCATGAAGTTGAAGGTCTAGAGACAACGACAACAGCCGCTTAGTTCACAGGAAAGGACGGAGGAAACAGATGGACATCACGTATCTCGCACAGGCAGCAGAGGGCGTCACCGACGAGGGGATGAAGTCCCTGGCTCACGGTCTCGTGTTCGGCCTTGCCGCCATCGGCCCCGGCGTCGGTATCGGTTTGGTCTTCTCGAGCGCGATCGAGGCCATGGCCCGTCAGCCCGAGACCGCAGGTGAGACCCGAACCACCATGTTCCTCGGCTTCGCTCTCATCGAGGCCCTGGCGCTGATCGGTTTCGTTCTCGCATTCATCGTCTGATCGCTGATCGGGAGGAAGGCTAATGATGAAGAACCTCTTGATACTGGCGGCCGAGGCTGCCGAGGAGGAGCCGTCCGGGTTGGATCTGATCCTGCCCGCGACCGACGAGCTCGTCTGGGGCGCGATCTGCTTCACCGTGGTCGCCTTCTTCATGATGAAGATCGCGATCCCGAAGCTCCGCGAAACGATCGCCGCTCGCGAGCAGTCGATCCAGGACGCCAAGGAATCAGCGGAAGGCGAGCGCGCCGAGGCCAAGAAGATGCTCGACGACTACAAGCAGCAGCTCGGTGAGGCTCGTGCCGAAGCGAACCGCATCATCGAGGAGTCCCGACAGGCCGCCGAGCAGGTGCGCAAGGACATCCTCGCCAAGTCCGAGAAGGACGCCGAGGCGATCGTTGCCCGCGCTCAGGAGCAGATCCAGGCCGAGCGTCAGCGCACCCTTCAGGAACTCCAGGGTTCGATCGCAGATCTTTCGATCGAGCTTGCCGGGAAGGTCGTCGGCCGCAGCGTCGATGCCGAGTCCCAGCGGGAGATGGTCGACGCCTACATCCGGGAAGTCTCCGGCATGGGGTCGAACGGAGGTAGCAACAACTGATGGCAACCGAAGGCGTCATTCACGGATACGCAGAGGCGCTCTTCCGCGTGGTGAACGCCGAGGGAGATCTCGACACCGTTGAGGACGAGCTGTTCCGGTTCGGCAAGCTGCTCGAGAGCAACAGCGAGCTCAAGCAGGCTCTGTCGGACCAGAGCATAGAGAAGGCACAACGCGTGAAGGTGCTTGATGACCTCCTCACGGGGAAGGTCAGCGACCACACCTTCGGCCTGCTGGCGTTCATCGTCACTCAGGGGCGCGCTCGTCAGTTGCCCCAGATCCTCGACGAACTGAGTGCCCTTGCCGCCGAGGCTCGGAACGCGGCGGTCGCCGAAGTGCGCAGCGCGGTTCCACTCGATGAGGATCAGCAGAAGCGTCTGGCCGAGGCCCTTTCATCGGCCACCGGTAAGAAGGTCGACGTCAAGGTCCTCGTCGACCCGTCGGTCATCGGCGGCATCTCCGCCAAGATCGGCGACACGGTCATCGACGGCACGATCAAGCGCCGTCTCGAACAGTTGAAAGAGCAGGTGAAGAGCTAGTGGCAGACCAACTCACGATCAGCGCTGCGGAGGTCTCCGCAGCTCTCAAGAAGCACGTCTCCGACTTCAAGCCCACGGTTGAGCGTGAAGAGGTCGGCATCGTCACCGTCGTCGGTGACGGGATCGCCCGGGTTTCCGGGCTACCCAAGGCGATGGTCAACGAGATGCTCGAGTTCCCGGGTGGCATCGTCGGCTTAGCGATGAACCTCGACGAGCACGAGATCGGTGCCGTCATCCTCGGCGAGGCCGAGCACATCCAGGAGGGCGACCCGGTGAAGCAGACCGGCGACATCCTCTCGGTGCCCGTCGGTGATGGGATGCTCGGCCGCGTCGTTGACGCTCTGGGTGAACCCATCGACGGCAAGGGCCCGATCAAGGCGGACGCACGTCGCGCCCTCGAGGTCCAGGCCCCCGGTGTCACCGCGCGTCAGCCGGTGAGCGAGCCGATGCAGTCCGGCATCAAGGCGATCGACGCCATGACCCCGGTCGGCCGTGGCCAGCGTCAGCTGATCATCGGCGACCGCCAGACCGGCAAGACCGCGGTTGCCATCGACACGATCATCAACCAGAAGACCAACTGGGGCACCGATAAGGCCGTGAAGTGCATCTACGTCGCGGTCGGACAGAAGGCATCCACCGTCTCCGAGGTCGTCGCGGCCCTCGAGGCTGCCGGCGCGATGGAGTACACGGTCGTCGTCAACGCGGCAGCGTCGGACCCGGCTCCGTTCCAGTACCTCGCTCCCTACGCTGGGTGTGCCATGGGACAGCACTGGATGGAGAACGGCGAGCACGCGCTCATCGTCTACGACGACCTCTCCAAGCAGGCGATCGCATACAGGCAGCTCTCGCTGCTCCTGCGTCGTCCGCCGGGACGCGAGGCGTACCCGGGTGACGTCTTCTACCTTCACTCCCGCCTGCTCGAGCGTGCCGCGAAGCTCTCGGACGAGAACGGTGGAGGGTCGTTGACCGCGCTGCCGATCATCGAAACCAAAGGTGGCGACGTTTCCGCCTACATCCCGACCAACGTGATCTCGATCACCGACGGTCAGATCTTCCTCGAGACCGACCTCTTCTTCGCCGGCGTTCGTCCAGCCATCAACGTCGGTATCTCGGTCTCCCGAGTGGGAGGGAACGCGCAGATCAAGGCGATGAAGGCGGTCTCCGGTCGAGTCAAACTGGACCTCGCCCAGTACCGCGAGCTCGAGGCGTTCGCCGAGTTCGGTTCCGAACTCGACAAGGCGTCGCAGGCTCAATTGGACCGTGGTGCACGCGTCGTCGAGCTCATGAAGCAGCCGCAGTACCGACCGTTCCCCGTTGAGGAGCAGGTCGTTTCGATCTGGGCCACGACCAACGGCTACCTCGATGATGTCGACGTAGAGAAAGTGAGCGTGTTCGAGGCCGAACTACTCGATGTGATGCGGACCCGTTACAACGAGGTCCTGACCACCATCCGCGACACCGGCAAGCTCGAGGACGACGTTCTCGAGAAGCTGAAGTCCGCGGTCGAGGAGTTCAAGGCCGCCTTCGCCGAGCGAGTCGGAACGGTCGAAACGACCGCCGCGGCCGAAGGGGTTCCGGCCGTGACCGGTGCCCCGATGCCACAGGGCGGTCAGTCCGACGTTGTCGAGCCCGAGACGCAGGAGGCCTAGACACAAGTGGCTCAGCTCCGTGTGATCAAGCGCAGGATCGTCTCGGTCAAATCGACCCAGAAGATCACCCGTGCCATGGAACTGATCGCCTCGTCGCGCATCATCAAGGCGCAGCAGCGCGTCTCGGCGGCCCGTCCCTACGCCGAAGAGATGCGCCGGCTGATGGGCACGGTCGCCAAGAAGGCGGGGAACATCGATCACCCGTTGCTCAAGGAGCGTTCCGATATCCGCAAGATCGGATCGGTCGTGATCACCGCCGACCGCGGCCTGGCCGGCGCCTACAACTCGAACGTGATTCGTCTGGCGGAGCGCGATCTTCAGGCTCACGGCAAAGAGACGGTGCTGTTCCTTGCAGGTAAGAAAGCGGTCAACTACTTCAGGTTCCGCGAGTACGACTTCGAGCACTCCTGGACCGGGATGAGCGATCGGCCGACGATCGACGATGCCCGCGAGGTCGCACGTGCGGCGGCCGAGGCATTCAGCAACGGCGAGGTTGATGAGGTGAGACTCGTCTACACCAAGTACGAGTCGGCGCTCACGCAGCGACCGGTGATGGTGCAACTGCTCCCGTTGCCCAAGGATGAATTCGCGGGCGAGGACGAGCCCACGACCGGCCCGCAGCCGAGCTACGTCTTCGAGCCCGAGCCGGGCGAGATCCTCGATGCTCTCCTTCCTCGCTATCTGGAAGGAACGGTGCTCCAAGGGATGCTCGAGGCGTCGGCCTCGGAGCATGCGGCTCGCAGGCGCGCGATGAAGGCCGCGACCGACAACGCGGAAGACCTGATCGACAACCTCACGAGGATCTACAACCAGGCCCGTCAGGCCGAGATCACAACCGAGATCATGGAAGTCGTCGGCGGGGCTGAAGCCCTTACCGCCGCAGGGACACAGGAGGCTTAAGCGATGGCAATGACCGAGGAAAAAGTCAAAACGAGCGACGGCCGGGTCCTCACCATCACCGGCCCCGTCGTCGAGGTCGAGTTCCCTTCGGACTCGATGCCCGAGATCGGTTTCCAGCTGCTGATCGACCGTGACATCAAGGGCACGAAGGACACGATCGCCGCTGAGGTAGCCCAGCACATCGGCTCCTCGGTCGTGAAGGCGATCTGCATGAAGCAGACCGACGGTCTGGTCCGAGGTGCTCGCACGGTCAACACCGGTGCGCCGATCTCCGTCCCGGTGGGTCCTTCGACCCTGGGTCACGTCTACAACGTGTTGGGCGAGCCGGTCGACGGCTCGACCGTTGCCGACGATGTCGAGCGGTGGGCGATCCACCGTCCAGCCCCGAAGTTCGAGGACCTCGAGCCCAAGACTGAGATGTTCGAGACCGGGATCAAGGTCATCGACCTCCTCGCCCCTTACGTGCAGGGCGGGAAGATCGGGATGTTCGGCGGTGCCGGAGTCGGCAAGACCGTCATCATCCAGGAGATGATCTACCGCGTCGCCGAGCAGCACAGCGGTGTGTCCGTGTTCGCCGGCGTCGGCGAGCGCACCCGTGAGGGCACCGACCTTCTCCTCGAGATGAAGGAGTCCGGCGTCCTCGAGAAGACCGCCCTGGTGTACGGCCAGATGGACGAGCCTCCGGGTGTCCGTCTCCGCGTCGCTCTGTCGGCGCTGACGATGGCCGAGTACTTCCGTGACGTCGAGCACCAGGACGTGCTGCTCTTCGTCGACAACATCTTCCGTTTCGTCCAGGCGGGTTCCGAGGTCTCCACGCTCCTCGGCCGCATGCCTTCGGCCGTCGGTTACCAGCCGACCCTGTCGGAGGAGATGGGCGAGCTGCAGGAGCGGATCACCTCGACCAAGGGTCGTTCGATCACGTCGCTCCAGGCGATCTACGTTCCCGCCGACGACATCACCGACCCGGCCCCGCACACCACGTTCGCCCACCTCGATGCGACCACGGTGCTCAGCCGTGAGATCTCGCAGCTGGGTATCTACCCGGCCGTGGACCCTCTGGACTCGACGTCTCGCATCCTCGACCCTCGCCTTCTCGGTGAGGAGCACTACGAGGTCGCCACCACCGTCCAGCGGATCCTGCAGCGCTACAAGGACCTCCAGGACATCATCGCCATCCTCGGAGTCGACGAGCTGTCGGAGGAAGACAAGGTCATCGTTTCGAGGGCCCGCAAGATCCAGAAGTTCCTGAGCCAGCCGTTCTTCGTCGCCGAGCAGTTCACCGGCATCCCCGGGAAGTACGTCTCGCGCGAAGAGACGATCGCGTCGTTCAAGGGCATCACCGAAGGTGAGTACGACGACCTTCCCGAGCAGGCCTTCTACATGGTCGGTGGCATCGAAGAGGCCAAGGAGCAGGCGAAGGAGATGCAGGGCTAGTGCAGGTCTCCATCGTTAGTCCCGAGAAGAAGGTGTGGGAGGGCGAGGCCGAAATGGTCGTTGCCCGCTCGCCCGAGGGTGAGTTCGCGATCCTTCGCGGGCACATACCTTTCCTCGCCTCTCTTGTTCCGGGGTTGGTGAAGATCAAGTCTGGCTCCTCCGAGGACCGGTTCCTAGTGACCGGCGGAGTACTCGAGGCTTCCGGGTCGATGACCGACTACCACGTGATCATCCTGGCCGACGACGCTGAAGATGCCGGCGATCTCAGCCGCGAGGACGCGCTTCGCCGGATGGAAGAGAAGAAACGCGAAGCCGACGATCACGACCGGGCCGAAGCGGAGATGCGTGTAGCCATGGCCGCACCGGAACTCGGACGGGGCTAGAACCTAGGCACGATGGCAGAACACCCGGAGGGACTCAGGAACCGGGTGTTCTGCCACTTCTGCGGCCGTTCTGAGCCCCGACGTAACGGTTTGCCCCCTGTCGGGTGGCAAGAGATGCCCAGCAGGGAGGAGCAGACGATGGCGATGTGCTCCGACTGCGTCCGCAACAACCTCTGGATGATCGAAGCCCGACTCGACGTCGACCCGGAGAGCCCCTACTAGAGGTCGATTCCGAGGCGAGTGCTATGTTTCGCGGTACTCAACGTTTTCCTCGCACATAGATTGGAAACGCTCATACGGATCCGCTCATGCGGAGATCCGCTCTACCAGGAGGAACGATGGCTGACGACAAGGGATTCTGGGAACAAGCGCGCGAAAGAGCCGCCGAGAGTGGCAGCAGCGCGGTGGAGAAAGTTCGAGAGGTATCCGCCGACCTCGGGGAGAAGGCTGCCGACACGCTTAGCCCGACTTCAGGAGATTCGGGAACGCTTGCAGGCGTCCGGCAGAGCGTTGCAGATGCCGTCGAGACTGGTGCTAAGTCGGCCCGACCAAGTGCACCGGCCCGCAAGTCGAAGCCGCGCAAGAAGACGAGCGGTAAGAAGACCACCGCTCGCAAGAAGACGACCGCACGTAAGCCCGCGGCCAAGAAGTCGACCGGCCGCAAGAAGACCACTGCCCGCAAGCCTGCGAAGAAGACCGCGGCGCGCAAGAAGACCGCCGCGAAGCGCACTGTGAGTCGGGCAAAGAAGACAGCCGGACGCAAGAAGACCGCCGCGAAGCGCACTGTGAGTCGGGCAAAGAAGACAGCCGGACGCAAGAAGACCGCCGCGAAGCGCACCGTAGGCCGCAAGAAGACCAGTGCGAAGAAGACTGTCGCCAGGAAGAAGACTGCGGCGAAGCGCACCGTGAGCCGGGCAAAGAAGACCGCTGCCCGCAAGAAGACTGCCGCGAAGCGGACGGTGGGCAGGAAGAAGACTTCCGCTCGCAGGAAGCCGACGAGCCGTAAGAAGACCACCGCCCGTCGCAAGCCAGCCGCTCGCAAGCCGGCCGCTCGGAAGAAGTCCACCGGGAGGAAGAGCACCAAGCGGCGCTAGGCTCGCCTCTGTGAAGACGTATGTGGTCGAGGGGCCGACGCCCCTCAAAGGTGATGTCTCGATCAGTGGGGCCAAGAACGCCACGCTGAAGCTGATGGCGGCCGCCCTGATGGTGCCGGGCGAGGTCATCCTCGAGCGCGTCCCACGCATCACCGACGTCTACCTGATGGTCGAGGTCCTCGAGCGTCTGGGAGCCGAGGTGTCTTTCGAGGGCTCGACCCTCCGGATCGATGCGACCAGCGAGCCGGCCGACGAGGCGACCTACGAACTCGTTTCCAAGATGCGAGCCTCGATCCAGGTCCTCGGTCCGCTGCTGGCTCGCCTCGGGCGCGCCCGCGTCGCGATGCCGGGCGGTGACGCGATCGGTTCTCGACCTATCGATCTCCATCTTCGAGGGCTCGAGCGGATGGGGGCCGAGTTCTCCTCCGAACACGGGTACGTTGCCGGCGTCGCCCCGCGGCTGACCGGCGCACGCGTGCTGCTCGAGTTCCCTTCGGTCGGGGCGACCGAAACCTTGCTGATGGCCGGGACCACTGCCATCGGAACGACCACCATCGACAACGCGGCGCGCGAGCCCGAGATCAAGGACCTCGCCCAGTTCCTCAACGAGGCGGGGGCTCGGGTGTTGGGGGCGGGCACCAGCACGATCACGATCGAGGGCGTCGAGGGATTGCATCCCGTCCGGCATGTGGTGCTGCCCGACCGCATCGAGGCCGGAACCTACGCGATCGGTGCGGCAGCAACCGGTGGCGACGTCACGTTGCGCGACGTGCGACCCGGAGACATGGAGCTGGTTCTGCAGAAACTCGATGATGCCGGCGCGGAGATCACACGGGAAGAGACCTCCGTGCGGATCCGCTCCACCGGCCGGCCGAAGCCGATGGATCTCGTGACGTTGCCGTATCCGGGGTTCCCGACCGACCTCCAGCCTCCGATGATGGTGCTGCTCTCCCAGGCGACCGGTCCGTCGATCCTGACCGAGAACGTCTTCGAGGCGCGCTTCCTATTCGTCGACGAACTGAATCGCATGGGCGCCCAGGTTCGGGTCGAGGGTCATCACGCGGTGATCAAGGGCGTGGAACGCCTCACCGGCGCCCCCGTCAGGGCGCCCGATATCCGGGCCGGCGCGGCCCTGCTGCTCGGGGGCCTCTGCGCCCACGGGGAAACCCGCGTCTACGACGAGGGCCACATCGAGCGGGGCTACGAGGATCTCATCCCGAAGCTGGAGGGCTTGGGCGCCATCGTCTCCGTCTCTGAGGGATAGCAGTTTCATCCCTCCCCACTCGGTAGGATGGGTCCGTGAAGCAGACGACGATCCAGGATCAGGTCGAAGAAGCCCTCGGACTCATCCGCCCCGCCATCCAGATGGATGGCGGCGACATCCGGCTTGAGAGCGTTGTGGGAGGCACCGTCACGGTGCAGCTTCTCGGCGTGTGCGAGACCTGTCCTATCTCTCCGGTGACCCTCAAGCACGGCGTCGAGCGCATCCTGCGCGAGCGGATCCCGGAGGTCACCGAGGTCATCGCCCTCGAGGCGTGACGGGTTGGATCCTAAGCAAACCGTAGCGGACGCCTTAAAGGGTGACCGTCGTGCGATCGCCCGGCTCATCTCACTGGTAGAAGACGGCGGTCGCGGCCTCCCCGAGATCATGAAGGCCCTCTATCCGCACACCGGTGGTGCGTACTCGATCGGTATCACTGGCGCTCCGGGCGCCGGGAAGTCGACCCTTACCGAGCGTTTGATCGGCCGGGCGCGCAAGGACGATCGCAAAGTCGGAGTGCTCGCCGTCGACCCCTCGAGCCCCTTCTCCGGAGGAGCGCTCCTTGGCGACCGGGTCCGGATGCAATCTCACGCCACCGACGCCGAAGTGTTCATCCGATCGATGGCGACGCGCGGGCACCTCGGGGGCATCTCGCTCGCGACACCGGAGGCGGTCCGGGTGCTGGATGCGTCCGGGAAAGACCTGATCATCATCGAGACCGTCGGTGTCGGGCAGGCCGAGGTCGAGATCACCGACGCGTGCGACACGACTCTCGTGGTCCTCACTCCCGGGGTGGGGCGATGCGGTCCAGGCGAACAAGGCGGGATTGATGGAGATCGCCGACGTCTTCGTCGTGAACAAGGCCGATCGTCAGGGCGCCAGGGACACGGTGCGTGAGATCAAGCAGATGCTCGAGATGTCGGATGCCGACTGGAAGCCGGAGATCGTCGAGACGATCGCCACCAAAGGCGACGGGATCGACGAACTCTGGGATGCGATCGCCCGGCACCGAGAGTTCCAGACGGGGGCCGGACGCCTCGAGGACAGGCGCCGGCGCAGGATCGCCCGCGAGCTGCGCGAGATAGTCGCAGCCCGGTACCGCAACCGGGTCGAAACCGAGACCGCCGAGCTACTCGAGGAACTCACCGGTGAGGTCGTCGCCCGGCGGATGGACCCCTACGCGGCGGCCGAGAAGCTGATCGCCGCCCTCTGAGGGGCTAGATGTCGGGAACTCGCTCGATGGCTTCTGCGGCGAGACTGTAGGCCAGCAACTGTTCCTGCGGATATGCATGCCCCCGATGCTCGGCGATCAGCATGTGGGTGCGTGCGACCTCGACATGGATGTTCTGACCCTCGTAGAGCTTGAGCGCTCTCTTGAAGTGTTGCTGGGATCGGCTCGGGTCGATATCGGTAAGGGCCAGGCCGATCTCTCGATGCGCCCACGCCTCGAGACGCGGCTGTACGCGTTTCCCCAACTGATCCAGTGACTTCTCGAGCCGGTCGACCGCCGTCTGGTTGTTGCCCTCGAGGCGGTCCAAGCGCGCCAGCTCCATCTGGGCATTCGCCTGTTCGGCAGTGTTGCGCGAGCGGGTCAGAGCGGTGGACGCCCTCTCGAGAACGTTCCTTGCCTTCTCGAGATCGCCGGAGCGAGAGAGGCTGTAGCCGCGAGCGAGAAGTGCAAGTCCCGCCTCGTTCTGGAGGTCGATGGCTTCGAACAGTTCCTCGGCCTTGGCCAGCGAGATGTCCGCGTCGGCGTAGTGCGCCCGCGTGATCTGTATGGATGCAACGTTCACGTAGGCCGTGGCGAGTGTGGAGGGGTCGTTGACCTTGGGGATCAACCTCTGGCATTTCCCCACGCTTTCCTGAGCCTTCGTCATGGAGCCGGCAGCCAGGTAGGCGAGGACCAGCGATGACATCACCCGGAGCACGGAAGAGGGCGCCGCCATCTGCTCTCGCTTGAGTCGCTCCAGATAGTTCTCACCGACGAACACTGCATGGTGGGGATCTCCCAGGGCGTTGAGGCACCGGACCTCACCGGCGACGGCGTTTGCCCGGGCCGTGGGGGCTTCGGTCTGGAGACCCTCCGAGGCGCGTTCGTAGCACCGCAGTGCGGCCGGAAGGTTGCCATCCTGCTCCAGGACGAGGGCCTGGATCTCGTACCCACGGGCTTCGACCCGGCCAAGCCTGAATTCCTTCGCTTTCCTGATGACGTCGTTCGACGTGCGCAGGGCACGGTCAAGGTTCCCGGAGCTGATGTCGCCTCGTGCCTCCTCGAGCTGGAGCCTCAAGCGCTCGGCCGAACCCTTAGGTCGCCCTAGTTCGAGTTCCTCGGTGTCGACTCCGAGCTTCTGGGCGAGGAAATCAAGGGCCGTCTGCGATGGAACCCGCCGCCCAGCCTCGATCGTGCTGATGTAGGCGTGTGTGTAGCGGGGGCGGGCCAGGTCTTTCTGGGTCAGCCCGCGGGCGAGTCTGAGCGCTCTCAGCCTCGCTCCGAGTTGCGGATCCCCGTAATGTTCCGTCGCCATGAGTAACACCATGTTACAGACCCAAGCCGTTCCCGTCTGCCCGTGGGCCTTATTGCGTAACAGACGTAGCCCTCAGCGACATGTAACAAAATGCTAGGTAGGGCTGAACACGCCTGCCTACCCTTCTCCTCAGACATGGTTCGGACGAGAGGAGAGGTTCGATGACTCGAAGCAAAGCGACTCTGTTGGTGCTATCGGCGATCGCCATCGCGGGGGCCATCTGGTTCGGAGCGGCGGCTCCCTTCCCCTCGTGTTGCGGGGGCTGATCCGCGCCGGGCGTCGGGAGGCCGGGGTCGCCGGAGCGGGTCCGAGGACATCGATCCGGGGGCTCCCCCTCCTCGGGGTGGGGATCGCGGTCCAGCTGGTTCTCGGGCCGAGTTCGACCGCGCCCTTCCTCCTCGTGCTGTCGATGGCCTCGATCTTCGGCTTCGTCCTGATCAATCGAACGTCGCCGGGGCTCAGGTTGGTGCTTCTCGGGATGGCGCTGAATCTGGTCGTGATCGGCCTGAACGGAGCGATGCCGGTCTCCGGGAGCCCATTCCCGGAGGGCCCGGAGGCGCTCGTCGTGCCGGAGGGGGACGTCCGACATTCCCGTGCAGGGAGTGGCACACGGCTGGCCCTCCTCGGTGATGTCGTTCCGTTCGGCGGCAGGATCTTCAGCCCGGGAGACATCCTCATGGCCGCCGGCCTGGGGCTTTTCGTTCTCTCGTCACTGCGAGACGTCGCACGTCTGCCGACCGGTGGGACGAAGTTAACTTGAACCGTATGTAAATGTTAAGTACGGTGTGTGCTCCCAGGGACTACCCCCCGATCGCGTGGCAGGAGTGGTTGGATGACGCATTCAGGAATGGATCGGCCGACCGGCAAGCGTCCTTGGTCGGTCCGTACCTACCTCTTCGGGATCGCGGGAACCGCGATGGTGCTGGTTGGGTTATTTGGGTCCTATGTAGCCTTCGACCGTTTTCAGGGTAGCCGTACCGATGCTTTGGAACGTAACGAGCGCGAGGCCGCACGAAGAGCGCTGGCTATCTCGGACTCGATCTCGGAAGGCGTTCTAAACGTGGGACAGACGGCCGTCGCCCCCGAACTCGCCGCGGCGTTCGTCAAGCCGGAGGGCTGCGGTCTGACCTCCTCGACATCAGGGGTCTTCTCGGCGGTTGAGCTGAGTCTCATCGACCCCGCCGGCCGGGTGGTGTGCTCATCCCAACCGGAGAACGTGTCCATGGAGAACCCGGTCTATGCCGAGTTGGCATGGCTCAAGGAGGTTCGAGCCGTCGAGGGGCCGCTGGTCTCGGACACCTTCATCGATCCATTCACCGATAGCAAGGCGGTGGCGGTCGCCGCGCCGGTGTTCGACGGCGATCACAACTTCGTCGGCACGTTCGCGATGGTGGCGGCGTGGGAAGGCGTGGCCGCCGATCTTGCTGCAGGCAGTCCAGGTACTGCGGGACTCGACTTCATCGTGGTCGATCCCGGCGCCGGCCTGATCCTCAGCAGCTCGGGCCCCCTGCGAGACCGAAGCGATGCTCTGAGGGGTACGGGATTTCAGGACGCTGCTTCGGGGGAGATCGTCGGCCTCGACGGCGAGCCCCGTCTATATAGCTCTAAGGAGGTGCCCGACCTCGGGTTGCAGGTGTTCGTCGGACAGACAACGGACGCGGTGATGGCCGCGGCGCGCTCGGCGATGTGGCGAAGCATCCTTTTCTTGCTCCTCATCCTCAGTCTTCTGACCCTGGTCACGCTCCTTGCGAACCGGAAGATAGCGGTGCCTCTCAGGAGACTGAGCGACGCGATCGGAGCGGCTCGTGGTGAGCTTCTGCCCGCGGAGATCGCCATCGACGGTCCGGCGGAAGTCGTCGATGTCGCTCACGAATACAACGAGATGTTGCGAGCGCGTGCCGACTATGAAGAGCGTTTGATGTACCAAGCCCTTCACGACTCCCTCACCGATCTGCCAAACCGGCAGCTCGCGCTGGACCGCATCGGACAGGCGCTCCAGAGGGAGGGTCGGGCCGAGGAGCTGGCGATCTTGGTCTTGGATCTCGACCGGTTCAAGGTATTGAACGACAGCCTCGGCCACGACCTGGGCGATCGAGTATTGGTCGAGGTCGTGCATCGCCTTCGAGATGCCGTTCGTCCACAAGACACGATCGCGCGGTTCGGCGGTGACGAGTTTGTCGTGATCTGTGACGAGCTTGACGGTGGGTATCAGGCCGTGGGCGTCGCTGAGGATATCCAGCGGGCACTTCGCCCATCTTTCACTACTTCTATGGGTCCTGCCGTTCTCACAGCCTCGATCGGTATCTCATTCAACCAGGGGGGGTCGGACCGACCCGAGGATCTGTTCCGCGATGCCAACGCGGCGATGCATCGTGCAAAGGATCAGGGGCGGGCGCGCTACGAGGTGTTCGATAGCGACTTGGGCGACCGCGTGAACGATCGACTAAGGATAGAGAACGATCTCCGGAGGGCCATCGAAGATCGGTCATTGACGGTGCACTATCAGCCCAAGGTCGACCTTCGGCACGGTCGAATAGTTGGGGCGGAAGCACTTGTCCGCTGGAACCACCCGGTGCGGGGATGGCTTTCCCCGTTGCAGTTCATCGGTATCGCCGAAGATAGCGGACTCATCGTTCCCCTTGGGGATTTCGTGCTTGATGAGGCGACTCTCCAGGTGAATCGGTGGGCCGATCTCTCGAACGAGCCCATCCACGTCGCCGTTAACCTGTCTGGCCGCCAGCTCACACAACCCGATTTCCCCAACACGGTCACGAGGATCCTCGAATCGAATCGTGTGAGCCCCACCCAGGTTTGCCTCGAGGTCACCGAAGCCGTCCTGCTCGATGAGGAGTCACCCGTGGGGGAGGTGCTCAATCGTTTCAGCGCGATGGGATTCACGATGAGTCTGGACGACTTCGGCACCGGCTATTCCTCACTCGCCTATCTCCGGCGATTCCCGTTCGAAGAGCTCAAGATCGACCGGGCCTTCGTGCAGGACCTGGACATCTCTGCCGGCGAGGGGACCTTGATCGAGGCGATCCTCGGGATGGCGAAAGCCCTGCACCTCCATGTCGTGGCCGAGGGGATCGAGAGCCAGGATCAGCTCAGCAAGCTTCTGAGATTGGGATGCGACACCGGCCAGGGATTCTTCCTAGCGCGACCGCAGCCTGCGGAGAGCTTCGAGTCCCTCCTGGTGACAGGTGTCACCGCGGGCCCGGCGGAGGATGCCGGGATCTAGCGATCTACCTCCTCGTTTGACCCTGGGCCCCTGTGGTGCTCGAATGACTCAAAATTGCGCAGCAGGACGGGGGAAGGTGGACCATGGACGACGCGCTGGCCCTTAGGGCTCAGGTCGACGAAGCGGTTAAGGGAAAGAACTTCGCCACGGTGCTCGAACGCAACGTTCGGGAGCGGGGCGATAAGCCGGCGATGTCGTGGAAGCACGACGGCGAGTGGCAGCACTACACCTGGCGTGAGGTCAGGGAGCGTGTAGCCGAGGTCGCCATGGGGCTCAAGTCCCTGGGACTCACCAAGGGCGATGCGGTGGCCATCCAGGCCCGCAACATCCCGGATCACGTCGTAGCGGACCAGGGGATCCTGCACGCCGCCGGCATCCCCGTCTCCTTCTACAACACGTTCTCGCCGGATCAGATCCAGTACATCGCGGGCCATTGCGGGGCCAAGTTCGCGGTTCTCGAGGGCAAGGCGTTCCTCGAGCGCTGGGAGAAGATCCGCTCCGAGCTGCCCGCCCTCGAGAAGGTCATCCTGATCAACGGCGCCGAGGAGTACGCGAACGAGGACTGGATCATGTCGTATGACGACCTTCTCGCCAAGGGCCGCGAGGCGCTGAAGGACGGCCGTGACGACTTCGAAGCGACCTGGAAGTCGGTCGCTCCCGAGGATCCGGCGACCCTGATCTACACCTCAGGCACGACCGGCAACCCCAAGGGCGTCGTGACCACGAACTACAACGCCATCTGGACGGCCCACGCTTCGCAGATGATGGAGAACTACACACCCGGCTCGACCTATGTGTCATATCTCCCGCTGGCGCACTCCGCCGAGCGCGTCGCGACGATCTACGTGTCCTTCTACACGCAAACGCAGGTCTACTTCTGCCCCGAGGTCCTTCAGATCTTCGAGGTCGTCCCCGAGGTCCACCCGTACTCGTTCCTCGCGGTACCGCGCGTGTGGGAGAAGCTGAATGCCGGCATCGTGGCCAAGATCTCGGCCGAGCCCGATGAGAAGAAGCGCAAGATCGCACTGGGCGCGCTCGAAACCGGGACCGAGATCGCCCGCCGCAAGCGCGAGGGCGAGTCGATCCCGATCGGGATGAAGGCCAAAGGGGCGCTGTTCGAGAAGCTCGTGTTCTCGAAGATCCGCACGCAGATCGGGCTCGACAAGTGCGAACTGCCGCTGAGCGGTGCCGCACCTATATCGCCGTCAACGCTCGACTTCTTCGACGGTATCGGCGTCCACATCATCGAGCTCTACGGACTCACCGAGACCTCCGCCCCCGCCCTGGGCAACACCGCGCACGAGCGCAAGTCGGGGACCGTCGGTAAGCCACTGCCCGGGGTCGAGATCAAACTGCTCGACGATGGTGAGCTGCTGATCCGCGGTGGCAACGTCACCCTGTCCGGCTATTACAAGGAGCCCGAGAAGACCGCCGAGACCTTCGACAGTGAGGGCTGGCTCCACTCCGGCGATATCGCCGAGATCGACTCCGACGGCTTCGTGAAGATCATCGATCGCAAGAAGGAACTGATCATCACCGCCGGGGGCAAGAACGTTGCCCCGTCGAACATCGAGAGCCTGCTCAAGGCGCACCCTCTGGTCTCCCAGGCGTGTGCGATCGGGGATCGTCGGAGGTTCATCTCGGCGCTGATCGTGCTCGACTCCGAGGCGTCGCAGATGTGGGCCAAGACGAACGGCGTTCCCTACGAGTCGATCGAGAGCTTCGCCGCCGACGACCGGGTGAAGGCCGAGATCCAGAAGGCGGTCGACAGCGCCAACGCACACCTCAACGGTGTCGAGCAGGTCAAGAAGTTCACGATCCTGCAGACCGAATGGACCCCGGAATCCGAGGAACTGACCCCGTCCCTGAAACTCAAGCGCCGGGTCATCCTCTCGAAGTACGACGACGACATCGAAGCGATGTACGCCTAGATCTAGGTCTGATCCTTAACCCAGGCCCCCAGCAGGCCGCGATAGTGCTCGACGAACTCGGCTTGCTCGTGCTCCGGGAAGGTCGAGCGGATCGTGTCCACCAGGAGGGCGTCGAATTCGGGGCTCGCGATGTAGTCGACCATGACGTCGTCGATCTCCGGCAGATGCTTGCCGCAGAACTCGTGGTAACGCTGGGTCTCGAAGTAGTCCTCCGCCATCACCTGATAGCGGCCCAGCTTTTCCTCGTAGGACAGGTTGGGGTCGTCGCCGATCGCGAAGTACCGGTCCATGTCCTGATCGATGCGCATCTTCCGATCGGTGACGGTGCAGAAGACGCTCCATTTCACCAGGGACTTGATCGCCCACGGGAAGTAGTAGTGCAGGCTGGTCAGGGCGAGGTCGGGCGCTGCGTTCGCATAGTCGATCGGATAGACCTCGCCATCCTTGATCAAGGTCTCGCACGAGTTGAACTCCCAGCGGAAGAATGCGTTGATCAACTTGCCGATCGCCACGACCTCGGCCCCCAACTCGGGAGTGAGGAAGTCGTGCGTCACCTGGTACCGGTCGTACATCGGCCGGTCGGGATCGAAGTGAACGACCAAGGTCTCGGCCCCGATCGAAAGGCTCCGGGCGAAGACGTCGAATCCGTCGACCGCCGCCTGTAGGTGCATGAGGCGGGCACCGGAGTCGTCGTAGTTGGCGCCGAGCTGCTGCGGATCGGAGATGCGCGTGACACCGACCCATGCCCCACCGTCGAAAGGCTTCATGAACAGGGGATAGCCGACCTGCGCGGCGACCTGCTGGAGATCGAACGGCAGGTTGTACTTCTTCGACATGTCGGGGAAGCGAGGATCGTCGGGCGGGACCTTGTGCGGCACCATCCACGTTTCGGGGACCTTGAGGCCGAGACGCATCATGGCGCAGTATGCCGAGTGCTTGGTCATCGCCTGGAACGTGAACGGGTTGTTGAGGAGATACACGTCGTCCATCAGGGCGACCTTCTTCAGCCACTCACGCGACAACGTGTACCAGTGAGCGAGGCGGTCGATTACTAGGGCGTGGCGGGGGATGGCTCGCAGATCGAACGGTTCGTAGGTCACTCGCTCGGTTAACAGCGCATGAGACTCGCCGTTGTGGTCGATCGGGCCGTTCAGTCGGCGCACGATCGACTCGAACGCGCTCGGCCAGTCCTCCTCGGTCCCCAGTACGAGGCCGATCAGGTGGTTCTTAGCCATGTCGGCCCCTTTTCTCTCATACGAACCTCGGAAGGTGATGTGCTATCTGTGCCCGCCACGAGGGCCAGTCATGAGGGACGTCGTGACCCCAGAGGTCGAGTTCGTGGCGGATGCCCTTCTCGTCCAGCCGACCGGCGAAGGCCCGGGTCGAGTCGAGCGCCCCGGTGGTGTCCTCCCACATCCCCTGGCCGGCAACGAGCACGAGGTTCGCCTGCCCTCGGAGCCACTCGAGATGATCACCAGCGAGGTTGGCCGTGTAGTCCATCGGGTTGTTGAAGTAGACCGCGTCGCCCCGCTCTCCCCAGCCGTGACCCCCGACGTCGTAAACGCCGCTGAGGCAGATCGCCAGGGGGCAGATGTCGGCGTGCTTCAGGCACATGTTCGCCGCATGGAACGCCCCGAAGCTGCAGCCGGTCGCGATCAGTTCCTGCGCGCCGCCGGAGTCCTCGTAGATGAAGGGGACTACCTGATGGACGATCCAGTCCTCGTACAGCGAGTGGAGGCGAGCGCGTTCCTCGAGGGGAAGACTCTCGTCGTCCCACGAAACGGCGTCGAAGCTGTCGACCGCGTAGACCTTCAGGCGACCCTCGTCGATCAGGTGCGATATCGCGCCGATCATCCCGTTGTTCTCGAAGTCGTAAGGCCGCGCCTTGCTGCGATGGGAAGACGAGCACCGGTCGTCCGTAGTGCCCGTAAGCGATGACGCCGCCCGGCGCCCCGATCGCCGGCGCGTGGATCGAGAGATGGTCACGCCTCATGCCCACATCCTCCCCAGTAGATCGACGAGGTGGGGATCGAAGCGTGTCTCGCCATCCGGTCCAGTTGTGTCCGTCCCGGTTCTCGACGAGGGTCACGTCGTAGCCCTGCCGCTCGAGCGCTCTCCGCACCGCCCGGTTGTTGGTCAGGTTCTCCTCGATCCCTCCGCAGGTCATCATCACCGGGATCGGGAACGCCCACTCCTCGGTCGTCAGCACCTCACCAACGAACCGGCTGATGCGCCGGAAGCGCGGGAAGCCGGACTCCTGTTTGTCGAAGCGAGCACGGAAGTAGCTCCCGGACTGAAGGTAGAGCGCCCCGAACGTCGCCGGGCTCCGCCGGTGTGTGTAGAGCATCGCAAGTGCTCCGAGGCTCGCTCCCATCCCGATGCGGGCGTCCCTGCCCGGTGGCGTCGGGGCGGCATCCAGGAGGGCCGGCATCATCTCGGACAGGAACGACCGGGCGTATGCGGCGGACGCGGAGTAGATCTCGTCGCGCTCAACCGGCTTCAGCAGCGCCGCACGGAAGCGGGGGAGGCGTCCCACCGCGATCGCACCTTCGAACAGGTGAGTTAGCGATGAGTAAGCGGCGAACTCGGGCCCGTCGTTGACGATCAGGAGCGGAAGAGGCTCGCCGGCGTCTGTCTCGGGGGGCGACCACAACAGACACGGGATACGGCCCTTGACCGCTCGGCACCTCAGCTCGAGTTCTCGAACCGTTCCATTCTCGGGGCTCGACTCACTCAGCCACGAGGGAGCCTCATAGCCGGGCATCTCGACCACCGACTTGTCGCCGAACGCGCCGGGGGCCCGCAGCGTGTTGGACGGATCGAGCCCGGTCTCCGAGGAACCATCCGGGCGGACGATCTCGACGAGGTACTCCATCCGACAGGCTCCCGGGAGCGGGAAGTCGAGCGTCCAGGCCCCCGCGGCCTCGTCGTAGGTGAACTCCGGCCCGTTGCGGGGCCTGCGGATCTCCTGATAGAGACGCACGGCCGCGAACTCGTGCTCGGCATCGGGGATCGTGAAGGTCACCGTGGTCCCCGATACGGCCGGTGTGGTTCTGGTCTCTTCCATGCGCCGCCCAGTATCCCCGAGCGGCGACCTAGCTCAGTTGAGGCAGGGCCTACCCTTGGCCACGACGCCGCAGATCACGACCGCGGCGGTGCGGCAGGCGTCCTCGAGCTCGTCCTCGCAGGTCATCGCCTGAGCTGGGGCGGCGAACAGGAGGCTGGTTGCTGACAAGACGCAGGCGGCGAGAAGAACGCGGATCTTCTTCATCCCTAAGCCTCGTGGCAGTCGCGGATGTTCTGGAAGCCGAGCATCTCGGCCAGATCGCAGCCCGACTGAGGCAACGTGGGTCCGGCGTGGCTGACCGAAGCCAGGGGCATCGCCAGCAGCACGAAGGCCGTGAGGGTGACTATCGCTTTGCGCATCTCTTCCTCCCAGGGTGACGCCCCAGAGCGGGGCGGTTGAGGAGTTCTTTCGGCGTATATGTCCCCTTTCCTGCGGGGGCCGGGGTTCGTTTTCGTGCCCCTGTAAACTCCCCTGATGGGTGACGAGCTTTTCGAGAAGTGGAAGAAGCGCTACGAGGACTCCCAGGTCCGGGACGATGTCGACTTCGATACCTTGTCGAGCGTCCCCGTCGAGCCCCTCTACGGCGGCGAGGACTCCGCCGCCGACGGGCGGATCGGGGTTCCCGGTGAGTACCCGTTCACCAGAGGTATCTATCCGACCGGCTACCGGGGCCGCCTATGGACCATGCGCCAGTTCGCCGGCTTCGGCACCCCTGATCAGACCAACGAGCGCTTCCGGTTCCTCGTCGATCACGGCCAAACGGGCCTGTCGGTCGCCTTCGATATGCCGACCTTGATGGGCCGGGACTCCGACGACCCCCATTCCCTCGGTGAGGTCGGACGTTGCGGGGTAGCGGTCGACTCGCTCGCCGACATGGAGATCCTGTTCAAGGACCTTCCCCTCGAGGACATCACAACGTCGATGACGATCTCGGGACCGGCCCCCATGTTGTTCGCGATGTACATCGCGGCGGCCGAGAAGCAAGGCGCCGACATCTCGAAGCTCGGCGGGACCTGTCAGACCGACATCCTCAAGGAGTACATCGCTCAGAAGGAGTGGCTGTTCCCGCCCGAGCCGCACCTCAGGCTCACCGCCGACATGATGGAGTACTGCGCCACTGAGGTCCCGAAGTACCACCCCCTGTCGATCTCCGGCTACCACATCAGGGAAGCGGGCTCGACGGCGGTCCAAGAACTCGCCTTCACGGTCGCCAGTGGGTTCGCCCACGTCGAGCTCGGGCTCAGGCGAGGACTCGACGTCGACGACTTCGCCCCGGGGCTTAGCTTCTTCTTCAACTCGCACGTCGACTTCTTCGAAGAGATCGCCAAGTTCCGCGCCGCCCGTCGCATCTGGGCGCGCTGGATGAAGGAGCGTTACGGGGCCAAGAAGGAACGGTCCATGATGCTCAAGTTCCACACCCAGACCGCCGGCGTTTCCTTGACCGGGGTGCAGCCGTACAACAACGTCGTTCGCACCGCGACCGAAGCGCTGGCCGCGGTTCTCGGGGGCACGCAGAGTCTGCACACCAACTCGCTCGATGAAGTGCTCGCGCTTCCGACCGAGGAATCGGTCGAGATCGCCTTGCGGACCCAGCAGATCATCGGCTACGAGACCGGCGTTGCCAACGTCGCCGACCCCCTCGGCGGGTCGTGGTTCGTCGAGGACCTCACCGATCGCACCGAGGCCGCGGCCGAGGAGTACTTCGCCCGGATCCTCGAGATGGGCAACGACTCGATCCTCGACGGCATGCTCGCCGGCATCGAAGAGGGCTACTTCCAGAAGGAGATGGCCGACGCCGCTTTCCGCTACCAGCAGCTCCTCGAACAGGGCAAGAAGGTCATGGTCGGCGTCAACCGTTTCACCAAGACGAAGCAGCCACCTCCCACGGTCCTGACGATCGGCCCGGAGATCGAGGAGCGCCAGAACAAGAACCTCGCGGAGGTCAGGGCCAACCGCGACGCCAAACGAGCCGAGGACGCGATGCGGGCCCTCAAGGAGATGGCGGCGGACGAGACGCAGAACTCGATCCCCGTGCTGGTCGAGGCCGCCAAGGCGTACGTGACCCTTGGTGAGATCACCGAGAGCCTGAAAGAGGTCTGGGGCACCTACACCGAACCCCCGATGTTCTAGGCCGGCAGGTTTCGACCCTCTCTCTGTAGAAATCTCCTCCCATACAGGAGGAGACATCCAATGAGACGAACCATCGCCGCGCTGTGCCTGAGCCTCTTGATTCTGGCCCCCGTGGGCGGTGCCCTGGCGCAGGCGGCCCCCGAGGAGGACGCCGCCAACATGGCGCACTCGCTGGGCCGCCTGGGGGATATGTACACGAACGTCGACATGTCCCTGCGGTTCCAGACCGAGATGCCCTCCGATTACCTCGGGAACATCGCCGATCAACTTCAGCACCCGACCGAGCCGATCCTGACCCTCGGCCAGCTGATCCCCGGCGCCACGAACGCCGATCCCTACCGGATCGACTGGGAGGAGCAGGGTCGCGGGATCCAGGTCCCCTTCGAATACCGCAACCGCTACAACGCGCGGACCACGGGCAACCTCTGGGCGCCGGCTGATGGCGGACCTCATCCCGGCATCGTGATCACGACGGGATCGATCCAGGGCTACGAGGAGATGTACCTGTGGGCGGCTCAGGGCCTCGCCGAGGCGGGCTACGTCGTGATGACCTACGACGTGCAGGGCCAGGGTCAGTCGGAGACCTTCGGGCACAACGATGATGGCTCCCTGTGGTGCAACACGGATGGATGCCCCGGCGTCCCGTTCCAGCAGGAGGCGAACTTCGTCGAGGGAACCGAGGATGCGCTCGACTGGTTCCTCTCGAAGCGCAACCCGCTTCGTGCTCACGTCGATGAGAAACGCCTCGGCCTCGCGGGCCACTCTCTTGGAGCGGTTGGCGTCGTCAAGGCCGGCAACGCCGATCCGCGTATCGATGCCGTGGTGGCGTGGGACGGCGCAGGCGGGAGTACAGACATCGAGCCGCGCGTGCCGACGATGGCGCAGAACGCGGACTACTTCTTCAACCCGACACCGGCGATGTCGGTCCCGGACCCAGACAGTAAGAACGCTCTCCACCGGAGCTTCGTGAAGGCCGGGATCGATTCGATGCAGGTCGCGCTATATGGCTCGACCCATCTCGAGTGGACCTACGTCCCCTACATCCTGCCCGCCTCGTCCGAGGGAGAGCGTGTGGCGATGTACTACACGCTCGCCTGGTTCGATCGCTACCTGCGGAGCGGGCCGGTCAAGAGGGATGCAACCCGCCGCCTGATCGCCTCTGCCTTCGACGGATCGGCCGACGCCTCGGCGATCGGAGCTGGCACCTACGACATCGCCTCGATGAGCAACGTTCCCCACACGATCGATGGAGACAAGGTGGCCGATCACTTCTCGATGTACTACCGCTCGAGCTACTCGTTCGGCCCCCACCGCTGCGATGACATGAAGAGGGGTTGCTGAAGAGAGGAGACAAAGGGCGGCGGGGAAGCCCCCGCCGCCGCTTGAGTCTCTTACGGAGCGTCGAACTGGATCGCTTGGTTCCAAGTGCCACGGTTCTGCCACGGCATGTCGAATGCCGGGTCGAACCCGACCGACGAGAACGTGATCGTGTCGACCGGGAAGGTCCACATGGAAACGTCGCTTCCCTGATCCGTCTCGATCTCGGCGACGGCAGCCTCGAAGGTCCGCTGCACGAGTTCCTCACAGGTCTCGATCGGGTCGGTGTTCACGTCCTCGCAGTAGTTGATCGCATAGCCGTCGGGAACGGTCAACAGGTTCAACAGGAAGTCTGAGAAGTCTGCGAAGTATGCCGATCCGTTCGAGTGGTCGGCCCCGGCGTTCTTGTTCCGAGAGACGTAGTCGTACAGACCATCGAGCTCGTCGTCGAAGGTCGCATCGGCGAGGCCGTCGTACCAGGCGTCGAAGACGGCGACCGCATTCCCGCTGTCCTGGTTCCCGTCGCCGTCACTGTCGATCCGGTGGGCCCCGTCGGCGATCCACATCTCGATCGCATCCAGGGCGTCGGTCTCGGTGCCTGCGGCCGGCGTTACGAGAGCCGTCATCGCGGGTCCGAGGTGAACGCCATGGGCGTCCTGCGTCGCTGCGGTGCGGATGACATTGACGAGGTCGGTCAGCGTGATGTCGCCGGCCTCGGCCAGTTCAGCCATCTGGTCCGACAACAGACGAGCGCGTCCCGCCGGGCCCCAGTTCCCACTGTCGCCACCCTCCCAGCCTGAGGCCGGCCGGTTGTTCCAGTTCGAGATCCACCCCTGCGTCGGGTTGATCACCTGCGGGTTGTTGGCGAACGAGCGGCGGCCCTTGAAGTCCCACTTGCCCGTTCCCCACGAAGGCAGCAACGGGTTCACGCCCTTGGCGCGCTTCGGGTAGAAGCCGATGTGGAAGTAGCCGATGTCGGTTGCGTCGGCGTAGACGGCGTTGAACGACATCGCAAACTCCGAGGCGATGTCCCGAAAGTCTTCAACCGACTCGGTCTCGGTAACGACCTTGAGGAAGATCGGAAGTGCATCCGCTTCCTTCATCCAGTAGAAGCGCTCCCTGACGATGGCAACCGGCCACCCATCGACCTTCGCACGGTCCTCGACCGGACCGTGAACGGTCCTCTGAACCTTCACGTCGAAGCTGTCGCCGCCGTTGACGTTGACCGTCTCGGTGCGTGCCTTCATCTTCTTGCACTTGTTGTTGTGCTCGTAGTAGGCGGCGCCATTCTTCGGCTTCTTGCCCGAGGGCTTGCCCTTGTTCTTGCCGGACTTGACCGGGACACACAGTTTCTCGACCCGGACGTCGACCGCGTCGGAGACGCCGGTCGTCAGTGACCACGCGAAGTTCGTCGAGCGACCGAGCGGAACGAGCATCGACGCTCCCGGCAGCGCCGGGCCACGGAAGTCGAACGACTCACTGTGGACATCGATCTCCATGAAGAACTGAGGGACCGAGTAACCGACCTGCGGACCTCCCCATTCGAGGGAGCCGCCCGTCGCGGAGAGTTCCGGTGACACCGCCAGGAAGTTGGACGACGGCGATGCGACCCTGAAGCCGCTCGTGTCCTTCGCATCCGCGGGAGCACTCAATAGTCCCGCGGCGTTGTCCGGGATCGCAACGCCCGACCCCGAGCCTCCGAGGTCCTGCGATTCGAAGGTCCCGTCCTCGGGCTGGATCGTCGTGTCGGCTCCGGCATCGCCTTGGCGCTGGAGCTCCTCGAGCATCAGGTTGGCCTGCACCGGACCGAAGCGCTCCTCGAGGCCCTGGAGCAGGGCGGCGTTGCGGATCTCTCCACCCGCCGCACCGCCGAAGTCACGGAGCTGCAGGATCGCGAGGTAGAGGGTGTCGGTCACCTTCCACTTCTGCGGATCGATATCGAAGTTGTTGAACTCAGGCGGCGTGGGAACCTCGCTTGCCTCGGTCATGTCGATGTAGGCATTCACGCCCTTGGTGAAGTTCTGCAGCAGCTGCTGCGCCTTCTCTCCGGCGGTTCCGAACTTGTTGTCGAAGCGGTCGAAGATCTTCTGGACCTCGGCCAACGAGTAGCCGTCGCGACGGATCCGTGAGTCGTAGGCCTGGTAGCCATCACCGAGAACCTCACCCAGTCGGCCCTTGGCCGCGGCACGTAGGACGTGCATGTGCCACAGACGATCTTCCGCAGTTACGTAGCCGAGCGCGAATCCGGCCCCTGCGTCCGTACCGAAGATGTGCGGGATGCCGAGCGAGTCCCGGTAGACCGTGACGTCGGTGCGGTCGGCGGGCTGGTACTCCCGCTCGATGTCCGTGGTGCCGAACTGGAAGTCGTGGAAGTAGGTGTCCAACTCGTCGGGCGTGACCTCGTCGTCGTTGATGAGGTCCTTGTACATCTCGAGCTGGTCCATGCGGTGGCTCGCCTGAGGTCCGTAGGCCGAGCCGCTCTGGCCCGGAGGGATCACCGCGTAGGCGGTCATGCCGTCGGAAACATCCGGCGGTACTGCCGATGCCGGCTGCACCGCGAGTGCGAGCAGGACGGTGAGGGATGCGAGAAGAGAAACGGCGCGTCTGGTCATTCGGTGGGACCCCCCTTGGGCGCGTTGGCCCGGACGATTGTTGCGATTACTAGGCTTCGCCCGAGGATATAGACCCCCCTGCCCGTCCGATAGGGGCCAGGCCCTGGTTGCCCCCTTATGTCGGCAAAGTCATCGGGTCAGAGGCCTTTACCTCCACGGATGATCCGATAGCCGATGACCGCGGCCGCGATCGCCAGTGCGATCGAGATGATCGCCCCTGCAACCTCGAGCCCGCTCGCGGGAGGGGCCCTGAGGATGGTCGGGCTCGGCGATGGTGTCTGCATCAGCACGAGGGTCCAGAGGAAAGTCATCGACGGAACCCGGGGAGGTCGGGCCACACTCCCGTGCCCGAAGGGAGCGGACCGAGCCCGGCGGCGGCCAGGTGCTCGAGGAAGACCCTCACCACCCGCGCGGTAACGCCCCAGATGATGTGACCGTTCCACACCCAGGCCTCGGTCGGATAGGTGCGGTCTCCTTCGACGAAGCCTGGGTCACGCCGGATCTCGTCCACCAGGTGCGCGATCGGGACGAGCAGAACCTCCGCCACCTCCTCGGGGTTAGGGATCAGCTCCGGGGTCTCCTCGATCCATCCAACGACGGGGGAGACCACGTAGCCGGTCACGTAGGTGGGGAAGTCATCGAACCGCCCGAGGACGCGCACCGCTCTCGGGTCGAGTCCGATCTCCTCCTGGGCCTCCCTCAACGCGGCGGCCTCCGGCGTGGCGTCTTCCGGGTCGATCGACCCACCCGGGAACGAGATCTGGCCCTTGTGGCTCGGGAGGTGGTCGGTGCGCACCGTGAAGATGAGCGTCGGCTCGGGCACGGCGACGATAGGGATCAACACCGCGGCGTCCCGAGTGCCGTGGAGGGAGATCTCCTGGGCCGGGGTGGCATCCACCACCGCTCGGAGGCGCTCTTCGAAATCCGTAGACATGCGGTTGGCATCGTAGCCTCTCGGTTAACCAATCTGACTGAGGAGGACCCGGTGGGCGAGTTCGTTAACCTCGAGGTATCCGGCTCCGGCGTCGGCACCATCCGTATCGACCGGCCGAAGCTGAATCCGCTGAACGATCAGGTCGCCCTCGAGATCGGCGAGGCGGTCGACGCGGCGGCAGCGGACGAGAACGTTCGCGCCGTCATCGTCTACGGCGGCGAGCGCGTCTTCGCCGCCGGCGCGGACATCAAAGAGATGTCGACCCAGGACCCGGTCGAGATGTTCCGCTACATCGGTCGTTTCCAGAACGTCTTCACCCGTCTCGAACAGCTCCCCGTGGTCACGATCGCCGCGATCAACGGATACGCGTTGGGCGGCGGCTGCGAACTAGCACTCGCATGCGATCTTCGGATCTGCGCGGAAGACTCCCAACTCGGCCAGCCCGAGATCCTGCTCGGCGTGATCCCGGGGGCCGGAGCAACACAGCGACTCCCACGTCTCGTCGGAGTCGGGCGTGCCAAGGAGCTCATCTTCACCGGCCGTTTCGTCGCGGCCGAGGAGGCATTGCGGATCGGCCTCGTCAACGAGGTCGTTCCCGCAGACGAGGTCTACGCCCGAGCCACCAAACTGGCGGAGCGTTTCGCGGCGGGACCGACGGTCGCCCTCTTGGCCGCCAAGCAGGTGATCTCGAACGGCGTCGACACGGACATGGCGACCGGCCTACTCCTCGAACGTCAGGCGTTTGCCGCTCTTTTCGCAACTGAGGACCAGAAGCACGGCATGGAATCGTTCGTCACCAACGGCCCCGGCAAGGCGAAGTTCACCGGCCGCTAGCCGTTCGTCCATTCTTCTCCCGGCAGGCGGTATATACGACCGCTTGGTGGGAGAAGTAGGGCAGCAACGGCGCGAATGCGGGGTCATCGGCTGAACGGTTAGCCTCGGGTCCATGCAGGCCCTGCCGGTTCGGCGTCTCGAACTGCCCACCCCCTACGCGGTAGGTCCGGTCAACGTCTACCTGATCGAGGCGGAGCCGGTCACCCTGATTGACTGCGGGGTCAACACTCCGGAGGCACAGAACGCGCTGCTCCTCGGATTGAACGCGGCCGGCTACTTCCCGCAATCGATCGAGCGGATCCTGATCACGCACGGACATCCCGATCACTACGGTCTTGTCCACATCATCCAGGAGCTCTCGGGAGCGACCGTCTTCTTCCCCGAGAAGGAGATCGCCCGGGTGAGGGACCAGCAGATGGTGTTCGAGGTGGGCCGCCTCCTGGTCGAGGCCGGGATGCCGCTCGATCTCCTCTTCAAGATGGACCAAGCGCGTAAGAACGATCGCACTCGCCCGGGGCTCGATCACGACCGGGTGGTGCCCGTGAAGGACGGCGACTCGTTCCCCTTCCGCTGGTACGGGGACAACGACACGCTCGAGGAGTTCTCCCTGGAGACCCATCTCATGCCGGGCCACACAGGCGGGCACGTCGTGTACATCGATCCCGAGACGCAGACCATGTTCGCGGGCGATCAGCTCCTCCCCGACACTTCGCCGAACCCGCTGCTCGAGCCGTCGCTCGACGAGCCCGGTTCGAGGCGTCGCTCGCTGAAGGAGTACATCGCGTCGCTCGAGAACGATGGCCGAGATGGACCTCGAGCTCGTCTACCCGGGACACGGCGAGCCCGTTTCGACCCCGGGAGCCCTGATCGAGAGAACGCTCGAACATCACCGCAAGCGCAAGAAGAGGGTGGCCGAGGCCCTCGAGGACGACGCCAAGACCCCTTACGAGTTGGCCGGCGAGATGTACCCGAGGGTCAAGGGCTACGACATCTTCCTGGCCGTCTCCGAGGTCGTCGCCCATCTCGATCTCGTGGTCGAGGACGGCGATGCCGCCGTGGAGGACAAGGACGGCGTCACCTACTATCGGCGGGCCGCCGGCTCCTGAGTGGTTCGGGCTTCGTTTGCTGGGGTAAAGTATTTGCTAACTATTGCAAGCATGTCGACAAGCTAGGTACGAGCCGCCCCCGGTGGTCGGCTGGGACGCAGAAGCGATTCGTCTCGACGAATCGCAGAACAAAGTGGAGGCTTACCTTGAACATCGTGGTTTGTGTGAAGCACATACCGGACCCGAACCTGCCGGCCGAGATGGACGGCAAGACGCTCAAGCGTGAGGGCGTCCAGGGGGTCATGGATCCGGGTGACGAGTTCGGTGTCGAGGCGGGACTGCAGATAAAGGAGTCCGGCGAAGGCGAAGTCACGCTCGTATCGATGGGACCGGCGGCCGCGATGGAAGCGGTTCGCAGGGGCCTTTCGATGGGTGCGGACAAGGGCGTCCTGGTCTCGGACGACGCGCTGAAGGGCTCGGATGCCCTGGCGACGGCGAAGGTCCTGTCCGCCGCGATCCAGAAGAACGGCGACTTCGATCTGGTGATCGCCGGCGTCGAGTCGACCGATGGTTACACGGGAACGCTGCCGGGGACGCTCGCCGAGTTCCTCGGCGTGCCGCACGTCTCGACGGTGAAGGAGATCGTGTCCACCGAGGGTGGCACGCTGAAGGTCAACCGGCAGACCCCCGACGGTTACCACGTGGTCGAGGTCGCGCTGCCCGCCGTCATCTCGGTGACCGCAGGTGTGAACGAGCCTCGCTACGCATCCTTCAAAGGGATCATGGCGGCCAAGAAGAAGCCGGTCGAGCAACTGTCGCTGTCCGATCTCGGGCTTACTCGAGCGACGACGTCGCGGTTAAGCAAGAGGTCGGGGAACTCAGCAAGGCCGAAGAACGTGAAGGCGGAGAGATCATCGAGGACGACGGAAGCGGCGGCAGCGAAGATCGCCGACTTCCTCAAGGAAGCGAAGGTCATCTGATGGCGAAGGTATGGGTATTCGCAGAAACGACTCCCGAGGGCGAGGTCGATCCGGCAGCGCTCGAGATCCTGACCAAGGCGCGCGATATCGGCGACGCTGAAGCGGTCGTCCTCGGTCCGGGTGCAACCAAGGCGGCCGAGAAGCTCGGTGAGTTCGGCGCCGCGACGGTTTACGCGAGCGACGATGAGGTCTACGGCGACTACGTCGCGCAGCCCGCGACGCATGCGCTCCATTCGTTGATCGAGGAGCACAGTCCGGACCTCGTGCTGTTCGCGATGGCCTACGACTCGCGCGATGTCGCGGGCAGACTGTCGGCGAAGTTGGGTTCGACCCTGATGAGCAACGCGACCGACCTGATCGATGAGAACACGGCTCGCACCGCGGTCTTCGGTGGAGCGACACTCGTCGACGTGAAACTCGAGGGTAGCCCCAAGCTGGTCATCTTCCGGCCGAAGTCGTTCGAAGCGTCTCCTAGTGGAGGCTCGGCGAACGTCGTCGCGGTGAACGTCGATATCTCGGACGATCTCAAGAAGGCCAAGAGGGTCGAGCGCCACGTCGAGGAGGCGACCGGCCCCCGACTGGACCAGGCCCCCGTGGTCATCTCCGGTGGCCGTGGTCTGCAGGAGCCGGGCAACTTCGAGCTCCTCGATCAGCTGGCGGCCGCGATCGGGAACGCAGCGGTCGGGGGAACCCGTGCCGTCGTGGACGCCGGTTGGGTGCCTTACAGCTACCAGATCGGGCAGACCGGGATCACGGTCAAGCCAAGCGTGTACCTGGCGATCGGGATCTCCGGCGCGACCCAGCACATCGTCGGTATGAAGGGTGCGAAGAAGATCATCGCGATCAACAAGGACGAGGAGGCGCCGATCTTCCAGCTCGCCGACCTCGGGATCGTCGGAGACGCGCTGAAGATCCTTCCGCAGTTGATCGAAGAGGTGAAGACCCGCAAGGGCTGATCCCCGGACATAACCCGGCAGGAAGACTAGGTTTGTGGCTATGGCCGATCGATTCCGGAGGTTCTTCAAGCGAGGTGGTGGTGGCCCCGAAATGGGAGCCCTGATGCGCTTCGTGCAAGACCGGAAGGGCATCGAGGGATTCATCGAGCCGCGCACGGCGACCCAACCGACGACGCTATTGCTCGTCGATCGGGAGGGGGATCACGCTCGGGCTCCCGTCAGGGAACCACGCGACGCGGTTCGCTTCTGCGAGAAGTTGGGGATCCCGGTCTACGACGCTGCGGTCATCGGTTACCCGAAGCGCATGAAGGAATTCAACGCTCGCAGGGCAAGCCAGGACTCGTCGAACGACGCCGCCTTCGATCAGGCCTTCGAAGAGATCGAGCGTCGATTCAAGGAAGATCCGGGTTCGACCTCGAAGGGATAGGGCATGGGTGCCCCCATGAGAACCCGTGCACTGCCTGTATTGCTCTGCCTGCTGCCCCTTTTCGTCAACGGGACGGCTGGCGCTCAGGCCGTCACGTGGGTGGAGAGTCCGCCGGGGCAGATCCTCGTGGTCGACAACAACCTTCAGGAAGCGTTCTCAGAAGACGACGTCAACGACACCACCGATGTCGATAACTTCGTGGCGCGCCTGCTGACCCAGATCGACTACGTCCCCGACGTCGTGATGCTCCAAGAGGTCGTGCGGTCGAGTGCCGAGGGAGTAGCGACTCGGCTGTCGGAACAGACCGGATACCCGTTCACCGTCGTGGTTGGGCCCGAGGACACCGTCTATCCACCGGGCTACGAGGATCGCGAGGACCAGGTCGTTAGGGAGACCGCGATCTTGATCAATTCGTCGACCATGACCGCGACCGGCCCCCAGGGATTCATCGACACGAGTTATCCGGCAGAGGATGGGATCCCCGGCCAACGAGCCCGGACCAAGCAGCAGGCCTACAGCGGATTGATCGAGCAGCAGACCGGCGACGCCTTCGCCGCGATGAGCATCCACTACCTGCCGACCCAGAACTGGTTCGAGGACAACCAGGTCGCGTGGCAGTACAAGGCGCAATGGTCCGATGAGCTCGCAACGTTCCTCGATTCCACCTTCCCGGAGAACGCAACCCGCTTGCTCGTGGGGGACTTCAACAACCGGAGATGCATGACCCGAGACGAGACCAGGGAGTGCGAGACGATGCCGTTCTGGCCGGTCGTCACCTCCACTCACGGCTATACCGATGCCCTGTACACCGCGGGGGCCGAACCCGAGATCGGGACGCAGAAGCGCATCGACTACATCTTCGGATGGACGACTTTCCTCGAGGCCGCCTCCGATCTCACCTACACCGATGAGGACAAAGCGGATCCGGCGATCTTCTATTCGGACCACCGCTTCCTGTGGGGTCTGACGACGTCGCCGTAGTTGGCCCGGGCCGCCTTTATCCTGGGTCCATGCACTACCTCGATCACGCCGCCACCACGCCCGTCCTCCCCGAGGTCAGGGAGCTGATGCTCGCCTACCTGGGGGACGATTTCGGCAACCCCTCATCGGTCCACTCCTTCGGCCGTAAGGCCCGGGAGGCGGTCGAGGTCGCCCGCGAGCGCTTCGCCCAGGCGGTGGGGGCCAGCCCGGCCGAGATCGTCTTCACGGGCGGGGGCACGGAGTCGGACAACCTCGCCCTCAAGGGAGCCGCCGAGAAGATGGCGGGGAACGGTCGCCATCTCATCGTCTCCGCCTTCGAGCACCACGGTGTCCTGGATTCGGCTCGCTATCTCGAGCGCCACGGTTTCGAGGTCACGATCTGTCCCGTGGAGAGCTCCGGCCTGGTCGATCCTGCCCGTTTGGCCGGCCTCGTCCGGCCCGGAACCACGATCGTCTCGGTCATGACGGTGAACAACGAGATCGGAACGATCCAGGACCTCGGGGTGATCTCCAACGCGGTCAAGTCGGCCAACCCGCACACTCTCGTCCACACCGACGCGGTCCAGGCGCTCGGCAACCTCCCGATCGATCTCCACGCGTGGAACGTGGATCTCGCGGCGTTCTCGGGTCACAAGATAGGCGGGCCAAAAGGCGTCGGAGCGTGCTACATCCGCGCCGGCGTTCCGATCGAGGCCGTTATCCACGGCGGAGGCCACGAGAAGGGCCTTCGTTCCGGCACCCTTAACGTCCCCGGGATCGCCGCGCTCGGCCTCGCGGCCGAGATCGCAGCCAAGGAGGTCGACGAGAAGAGCGAGCGGCTCTCCGCGATGAGGGCTCGTTTGCTCGAAGGCGTGACGCGGGTGGTCCCCGATGTCGTCATCAACGGGACCCTCGAGGACCGCGTCGCCGGGAACCTCAACATCTGCATCCCCGGTACCGAAGGCGAGACGCTCCTCTTGCTTCTCGATCAGGCGGGCATCGCTTGCTCATCGGGATCGGCGTGTCAGTCCGGCGCCCTCGACCCGTCGCACGTTCTCCTCGCGATCGGAACGTCCCGAGAACTGGCACAGGGGAGCCTGCGGTTCTCGCTGGGCCGGGCGTCTACAGACGATGACGTCGACGCCCTACTGGCCGCCCTCCCCGAGGTCGTCACCCGCGCCCGGAAGGTCGCGTGATGAAGAAAGCAGTAGTTGCCGCGGGGTCTGGGGGTGCAGGCGGCCTCGGACGCCGAAACCCCCAGCGGCCGAAGGCCGTGATTGCAATGTCGGGCGGGGTCGACTCGTCAGTCGCCGCCGCTCTCCTGAAGGAGGACGGGTACGACGTCACCGGCATCATGCTCAAGCTCTGGAAGGGCGACGACATCAACAACGCGTCGGGCTGCTGCAGTCTGTCGGCCGCCGACGACGCCCGCCGCGTTGCCGACGTTCTCGACATCCCGTTCTACGTGCACAACTATGCGGACCGCTTTGAAGAGACGGTCATCGCCGACTTCCGCACCGACTACCTCTCGGGCCGCACCCCGAATCCCTGCGTTAGATGCAACCAGTGGATCAAGTTCGGCACCTTGCTCGAACGAGCGAAGGCGCTCGGGGCGGATGTCCTCGCAACCGGTCACTACGCCCGGGTGGAGGAACGGGACGGGCATCGAGTACTGAAGCGCGGGGTCGATCGGAACAAGGATCAGTCGTACGTCCTGTGGATGCTGTCGCAGAGCGACCTCGATCACGTGAGTTTCCCGGTGGGATCGCTCGAGAAGACCGAGACCCGGACGATCGCTGAGTCGCTCGGGCTGCGAACCGCACGCAAGCCCGATTCGCAGGAGATCTGCTTCGTCCGTGACGGCGATTTCGATCGCTACGTTGACCAGCACATCTCGGATGCCGCTCACCCGGGCCCGATCGTCGGTGCCGACGGCGATCTCATCGGGGAGCACCGAGGTTTCGGCCACTACACGGTTGGCCAGCGAAAGGGACTCGGTATCTCGCTCGGCGTCCCTGTGTTCGTGACCTCGATCGATCCATCGACCAACACCGTCACCGTCGGCGACAGGGATGACCTTGCCGTCGGAGCATTAAAGACCGCCGAGATGAGCTTCACGGCCGCGGCTCCCGCGACTCAGATCAGAACCCTGGTGCAGTATCGGGCGCACGGCGCGGTTCATCCGGCTGTCCTCGATGGAGACATCGTTGTCTTCGATGCGCCGGTCGAGGCTGTTGCTCCGGGGCAGTCGGCCGCGTTCTACTCCGAGCGAGAGCCAGATGTGCTGCTGGGGGGCGGGATCATCTCGGAGACCGTGCCGGCCGCCGCTCGTGTCTGATCCGAACAGGCTGATCCAGGAGGAGTTCGACCGGGCCGCGACGCTGTTCTCGGAACGAACCAAGGGTCGCTTCGACGACATGGACGCGGTGGGGTTCTCCCGCGTTGCACAGGGGGCATCGGTCCTCGAGGTCGGCGCCGGGACTGCCAACTTCCTGTCGCTCTTCGAGGAGATAGCGGGCCGGCTGATCGCCGTCGATCTGACCCACGGGATGCTGGCAACGGCGCGCTCGAACCACCCGGACGTGCGCTCGATCCAAGGCGACGGCCGCCGGATCCCCGTAGCGTCCCGGTCGATCGATCTGGTCGCCACCGCCCAGGCCCTCCATCACATCCACGAGCCGGTTCCGGTCCTCAGGGAGATGGGGCGCATCGCCAAGGACACCGGTTACGTCCTGGTGATCGATCAGGTCGCCTCCGAGCGTCTCGAGGAGGCCCTCGTGATGAACGAGCTCGAGCTGATCCGCGATCCTTCGCATGCGGTCTCCCGGCCCGCGTCCGCATTGCGGGTCATCGTCCAGAAAGCCGGGCTCGAGATCGTGGACGAGCGCCTCTGGGAGGGTCGCAACGTGTTCTCGCAGTGGATGTGGCCCGGAGAGTTCCCGAAGGATCGGATAGAGCAGGTGCTCAGGTTCGTAGAGGAGTATGGAGCGGAGACCGGGATGGACTTCCGGAAGGAAGAGCAAGACTGGAGCTTCAGACGACGCCGGATGATGATCCTCGCCCGGCGGCCAGGGTAGGGGGTGCCGATGAAGTTCCCGAAGTCAGCGATCGATCTGTTGTCTTCCGGCGTGGTCGTCCACATGGCGACCGTGGATGACGATGGAAAACCCCACGTGACCTGCGCGTGGGCCGATGTCGACTCCGATGAACTTCGGATCGCCACCATGTTCGATCAGCGCAAACTGAGGAACCTGCGTCGCGATCCTCGCGTGACGATCTCGGCGACGTCTAACGTGACGAACGACTTCGGGTTGCGCGAGTACATCGTCGTCTACGGGACCGCTGAGATCACCGAGGGAGGCGCGGCCGAGTTGCTCCAGCAAGCTCGCCTACACCTACATCAGTCCAGATGCCGTGTTCCCCGGCATGCCGGACCCGCCCCCTGGATTCATCATCCGCGTCCGGCCCGATCGTCTGGCCGGCGTCGGCCCTTGGACGAAGAGCTAGGGGGTCTTCGCCGCGACGATGTGCAGAAAGATCGGCACTTTCGTCCATCGAGCGGCGTGTGGCAGACGCTCCAGGAGGGTCGGACCGGGTTGTATTTCCCTCAACTTCTTCACGACGAGCCCTGCTCGCTCGAGACCATCGAAGTAAGCCTGGAGCGGGCGATGGTACTGATTGAACGTCATTGAGATGCCGTCGCGCTCGACGACGTCGTTGCGCCGCCGTTGTTCGAGGTAGCTCCGTTCGATGAGGAACGACGCGTCGGCGGTTTCGGACGTGAAATCGCCTGCCGAACCGATCGGGTGAAGGACGGCCAGATAGAGGTGGCCCCCGGCACGAAGACAACGTGCCGCTTCCGAGATGGCGGCGGCCATGTTGTCGATGTCCTGAAACGCCATGAAGGAGATGGCGTGATCCACCGACCCCGAGGTGAAAGGCAGAGCGGAGGCGTCCGCAACCACGACCGGCGTCCCATGTTCAGCGGCAGCCATCACCAGGGTGGGCGAGCTGTCGATGCCGAGCATCTCGTAGCCCTTGGCCTTTAGCATCGCTCCGAGCCGTCCTTCCCCGCATCCGATGTCCAACAAGTGAGCGGGAGCGGGAGGCAAGAGTTCGAGGAACGCAGGGAGATTCACCTCGTGGAACCAGCGGTCGTGACCTGGTGTCCTCGTCCAAGCAAGCCAGTTCTGAGCCTCATCCTCCCAGTCCTGTCTCGTGCCCACCCGACGAGTATGGCCTAGGAGAACGTTCGGCGGTGCGTGGTCTGCGTGCCGTTCTGGGTCATCCCGATGCGCTCGTAGAAGGTGCGTGCGCCGGTGGGGTTCTCGCTCTCAACGCCGAGGGAGACCTCGGTCCGACCGCGCTCCTTGAAGAGGTGGAACGAGGCATGTAGGAGTGCCCGGGCGACGCCGCGGTTGCGGCCGTCCGACAGTACGGCGAGCTTCTTCACCCAGCCAAGGTCGCTACTGGCTCGCCACTGTTCGAAGCCCTGGAGGGCGCCCAGGACCTGACCGTCGAGTTCGGCCAGCAGCCATAGGTCCGGGCTGTAGCCGAATGCCTTGCGTCCCGCCGCGAGGTACTCGGAGGACGGGGGCTCGTCCCAGTCGTCCCCGAAGCCGCGGGCCAAGGTGTCGTAGAAGAGTTCGTCGTCGGCACCCTCGACGTAGGGACGCACTGCCACCACGGGATCGAGCGGGGGGAGCGCGCCGGTGACGTCGTAGACGAAGTGGGTCGAGGTGCCGGTGTGGACGAACCCGCGTCGTTCGAGGATCGTTCTCGAGAGGTCGTTCGCTACGTCGGTTTCGATCGCGAGCGGCGCTACCGAACTCTGCACGCGCTTCCGGGCCCAGTCTTCGACTCGATCGATCAGGAGATCGAACACGACGGGGAACTTCGAGCCTGGATGGACGTACGCCTCGAAGTACGGGGGATCGTCCTCGAATCGGAGGAAGCCAACGATGGCGCCGAGATCTTCGACGACGAGCATCTCTGAAAGGTCGGCCGACGGCCCACTCCTCGGCGAGCTCACCCTCGCGGTAGTCGAGGAAGCCGGAGTCGGACATGGACAAGGCGTTCATACATCGGGTGACCGCTCCGGCATCCGCGAGGACCGGGGTTCGCACGTCCATGGCCGCAGCCTTTCAACGGCAGCGCAACCGTGCTGTCGGGTGGGCGACTCCGGGGAGCCGGCCCACCCGACCAGCGGTGACTAACGAACGATTACGCCGCGGGCGGTGCTGCCGGGGCTGGCTGGTGCAGCCGGTGCCGGCGACTTGAAGAGCATGAACCCGCCGGCAAGGATCAAGATGGCGCCGACGGTGACCACGTAGGTGCCGATGCCGGTGCTGACCTCAACGAGGTTCTCGATCGCGGGATCGATGTCCACATCACCCGTGATGTCGATGATTCCGGCGAGAAGACCGAAAGCACCGCCGAGGATGGCGAGTACCGCCATGCCCTTGCGTAGACCCCCGGACTTTGCCGCCATAACCCCGACCAGTGCGATGATCGCCAGAACACCCGCGATCACATACGAGGAGCTGTCGCCCGTGTCGTAGCCGGTCTGGGACTCGCTCGCGAGACCCAGAGACTGGTCGTAAGTCACCTTCACGAAGTTGAGAGCAGGACCTACGAACGACAAAATGGCTCCGAGCCCCAGCATCGTTTCGGCTTTCCTGTTACCCATGGACGTCCTTTCCTTGAGGGCGGTCCCATTCGGACCCGTGATTAACCTAGAGGCACGGAGGGGCGAATGGAAGCACTGTCGCAGTGGCCTGCGAAAATGATCCGATGACCAAGACCGAGGCCCGGAAGCGGGCGGCCAAGCTCCGCGAGGAGATCGATCACCATTCGTACCGTTATCACGTGCTCGACGACCCCCAGGTGGCGGACGCCGAGTACGACGCTCTGGTGGGAGAGCTCATCGGGATCGAGGAGCAGTACCCGGATCTGATCACTCCCGACTCGCCGACCCAGCGGGTCGGCGCGCCGCCGTCAGATGCCTTCGCCCCCGTGCAGCACCGGGTCCCGATGATGTCTCTGGACAACTGCTTCTCGCTAGAGGAACTGCAGGCCTGGGGCCGTCGGGTCGAACGCGAGATCGGCGTGCCGGCGGGCTTCATGGTCGAGCTGAAGATGGACGGCACCGCGGTGAATCTCATCTACGAGGGTGGGGTGCTGGCTAAGGGGGCGACCAGGGGAGACGGGCGCACCGGTGAAGACATCACCTCGAACCTCAAGACGGTTGCGGCTGTCCCGCTGAGGCTCCGAGCCCCTAAGGGCAAGAAGGTGCCGCCGGTCCTCGAGGCCCGTGGCGAGGTCTACATGCGGACCGACGACTTCGAGAAGTTGAACGAACGTCTAAGTCAGGCCGAAGGCAAAACGTTCGCCAACCCCCGGAACGCGTCGGCCGGATCGTTGCGACAGAAAGACCCGTCGATCACAAAGGCTCGGAGCCTGTCGCTGGTCTGCCACGGGGTCGGCTTCGTCGAGGGGCTTCGATTCAAGTCTCATTCGGAAGCGTTGAGCACTCTCCGGGACCTGGGACTCAGGACGAATGCCGAGAACAAGAAGATCAAGACGCTCGACGAGGTCTTCAAGTTCTGTAAGCACTGGGAAGAACATCGCCACGACGTTCCCTACGAGATCGACGGCGTTGTGGTCAAGGTGGACTCGATCCCTCAGCAGGAGGAGCTCGGCTACACCGCCAAGGCCCCTCGCTGGGCGATCGCATACAAGTTCCCGCCCGAGGAACGCACGACCGTGATGAAGGACATCCGCATCCACATCGGGCGGACCGGACAAGCGACGCCATACGCGGTGCTCGAGCCCGTGTTCGTTGGGGGAGTGACGGTATCGACCGCGACGCTCCACAACGAGGACGAGGTCGCGCGCAAGGACCTCCGTGCGGGGGACACCGTCATCGTGCGACGTGCGGGGGACGTGATCCCCGAGGTCGTCGGGCCGGTGACCTCTAAGCGCACCGGCAAAGAGAAGCGGTTCAAGATGCCCAAGCGATGCCCGTCATGCAACTCCGAGATCCGGCGGGAAGAAGGCGAGTCAGCGTCTTACTGCGTCGGGATCGACTGCCCCTCCCAGCAGATCGAACGGATCTTCCATTTCGCCGGGCGCGGAGGGATGGACATCGAAGGCCTCGGCTACCAGACGATCTACGCGCTGATCCAGGCTGGCTACCTCCACGATGTATCCGACATCTACTACCTGACCCCTGATCGGATCGGCGAGCTCGAGGGGTTCAAGGACAAGTCGATCTCGAACCTCGTGACCTCGATCGAGAACTCGAAGAAACGACCGCTGGGCGCTCTCCTCGTCGGTCTTGGCATCCGTCACGTCGGCGGTACGACCGCCTATCAGATCGCGGCCGAGGTGGGTTCGATCGACGCGCTTCGTTCGATGTCTGCCGAGGAGATCGTGGCGCTCCCGGGCATCGGACCGGTCATCGCCACGAGCATCGAGAACTTCTTCCGTCAGAAAGGGAACCTCAAGGTGCTCGACAGGCTCAAGAAGGCCGGGGTCGATCCCGTCGAGGAAAAGAAGACGCTCGAGGGGCCGCTGCTGGGCAAAACTTTCGTGCTCACCGGTTCGCTCGAAGACTTCAGCCGAGACGAGGCGGCCGCGGCGATCGAGGCACGGGGCGGAAAAGTGACGTCATCGGTTAGCAAGAAGACGGATTACGTCGTGGTCGGCGAGAACCCGGGCTCCAAGTTCGACAAGGCGCAGACCTTGGGCGTCGAGATCCTCGACGAGGCCGGTCTCCGCAAGCTCCTCCGGTAAAAGGGAAACCGGCCCGGGGATCCCGGGCCGGTTTCATTTCGCTACTTGGTGGCAAGCCTCGCGTTTCGCAATTGCGCCCGGGGGACCAATCCAGGACGAGGAGTGCCGGTGAAACGGTTGGGATTCTGCAGCGGCCCATCCCTGGTGGTCCAGGGCCCAGAATCCGGTGGTGTGACAGAGGTTCAGACCGCTAGCAGCCGCTCACCTCACGAGGTCCACAGAAACTAGGTAACAAGTTCGGACCACCTCCTCTCTCGTGTACCCGCATATAAGCACAGGCCGAGTCTCAAGGCGCGCAAATCGGGGACCCTTTTTCGGGCTGCTTGCGAGAGCAAGCATTGGTAGTATTCCTGCAAAACTTGACCGACTGGTCAAGGGCCACGCGGGTAGGAAGATGGGCATCTAAGCAAGCGGCGAAAGATGGTCCCTCGCAGGCCAACTGGGTTGCAGGGATCAAAAAGCGGACCGCCTCGGCGGGACGCAGAACAAGAGGAGGGATCTGATGGGCACGTTGGACGGGAAGGTAGCGATCATCACCGGGGCGGGTCGCGGGATCGGGCGCGAGCATGCGCTTGCGCTCGCCGAGGCCGGCGCCAAGGTGATCGTGAACGACATCGGTGGTTCGTCAGCCGGTGAGGGCGAGGACACGTCCCCAGCTCAGTCCGTGGCCGACGAGGTCAAGGCCGCGGGTGGTGAGGCGACCGCCAACTACGACAACGTCGCCGACTTCCAGGGCGCGGAGAACATGATCAAGCAGTCGATCGCAGACTTCGGTCGCCTCGACATCCTCATCAACAACGCGGGGATCATCCGCGACCGCATGCTCGTGAACCTCTCCGAGGACGAGTGGGACGCGGTCATCAACGTGCACCTCAAGGGCCACTACGCGCCGACGCGTCATGCCGCCGCGTACTGGCGGGAGCAGTCGAAGGCCGGTAACCAGATCAACGGTCGGGTCATCAACACGTCGAGCCCTTCCGGTGTGTTCGGGAACGTCGGACAGACCAACTACGGAGCCGCCAAGGCCGGTATCGCTGCTTTCACGATCATCTCGGCGCTCGAGCTCGGCCGCTACGGAGTCACCGTCAACTGCCTGGCCCCCAACGCGCGCACGCGCCTCACCGAACAGACCTTCGGCGACATCTCGGTTCCCGAGGGTGAGTTCGACGCGATGGATCCGGCCAACATCGCACCGGTGATCATCGCTCTGTGTGCCGATGACGCTCAGGACATCACCGGGCAGTGCTTCTTCGTCTACGGCGGGGTCGTCAATGTCTTGAAGCCGTGGGACAGCGGCACGCTTCTCACGAAGGACTCGATGTGGGAGCCGGAGGAGCTGCTCGCGAAGCTGAAGGAAGAGTTCCCCCAGGGCATCGCACCCGAAGGCATGATGCCGATGATGGTCAAGGCGACCGGCGGAGGTGGCGTGAACCTTGGCTGAGGCCGTCGTGGAGGACGAGATCCGATTCGAACTCCCGATCGACCGAGCGAAGGTGCAGGAGTTCGCCCTCGCAGTCGGTGAGGACAACCCGGTCTGCCTCGATGTGGATGCGGCTCACGCCGCGGGGCTCCCGGACATCGTTGCTCCTCCGACCTTTACGGTCACGCAGATCTTCGTGGTCGGCCGTGACGAGCGCGAGCGGCGTCTTGGTGCCAACCTCGACTATGGTCGGGTGCTTCACGGCGAGCAGGAGTTCCACTACGAGCGTCTACCGTTCGCGGGTGAGGTCTTAACGGGCGTGATGCGGATCTCCAATGACTTCACCAAGGAAGGGAAACGAGGCGGCTCGATGCGTTTCGTCACCTACGAGTCCGTCTTCACCGATGCGCAGTATGAGGTCGTGCTGACCGCCTACTACACGCTGATCGAGACCTCGAAGGACGTGGGTTGATGGGCGCTCCCAGGAGCATCACCCTCGAGTCCGTCACGCCGGGCATGGAACTCGGCCCGGTCGTCTTCGGCCCCTTCAGCCGTGAGGACTTCGTTCGCTACGCCGAGGCGTCGGGGGACGACAACCCGATCCACCAGGACGAGGACTACGCCAAGTCGCAGGGAGCCCCTTCCGTTTTCGCCATGGGGATGCTCCCGGCCGGCTACCTGGCACACGCGGCCGCCGATTGGTTCGGGGGCCCGACGAACCTCCAGCGGTTCAAGGTCAGGTTCACCACCCGGACCTGGCCGGGGGACGAGATCGTGTGCACCGGCGTTGTCGAGGAGATCGCCGACGGCGTTATCAAGGTCAAACTGGAGGCGCGTCGTCGCGGACAAGGCCCGGACGGCTTGAACCTCGACGAAGAACAGATCGCACTGTTGGGTGAAGCAGACGTCGTGTTGCCCGAGTGATCGGAGACTTGCATGGGACTGAATAAGGACTTGATCGGTAAGAAGTACGACTCGAAGACCTACGAGGTCACCGCGGAGGCGATCGAGAAGTACGCGCGGGCGACCAACGACGAGAACGAGCGTTACTTGTCGGAGGATGTCGTGTCGACGCCGGTGTTCCCGGTGGTCCCTGCATTCGACTCGTTCATGTCCGCCTCGATGGACCCGGAACTCGGGGCCGACCTCATGCGATTGGTCCATGGGTCCGAGGAGCACGTTCTCCACAAGGCGATCCGACCCGGTGACACTCTTCAGATCGAACCGGTGCTCGAGTCGGTCGAGACCAAGGAGACCGGCGAGACCTTCACGGTTGCCGCTCCGATCAAGAATCAGGACGGTGAGCTGGTCGCCGAGGTACGCGGCACGATGTTCATCCGAGGCTCGGGCTCGGGAGCCCGCTCGGCCGGCGGATCTGGCGATGAGTCTGCACCCGAGGTTGCGTACGAAGAGACGACCAAGGTAGACGACGATCAGACCCATCGCTATGCCGAAGCCTCTGGAGACCACAACCCGATCCACCTCGACGAGAACGTCGCCAAGATGGCCGGGCTCCCCGGGATCATCAACCACGGGATGTGCACGATGGCGATCGCGGCGAAGGGGGCCGTGAACGGGCTGGCAGGCGGGGATCCGGAGCGGATCAAGAAGGTAGGCGTTCGATTCTCGAAGCCCGTCATCCCCGGCCAGGAGTTGACGACGAAGTTCTGGAAGACAGCGGAGTCGGGCGGCGTGACGACCTACGGGTTCGAGACGTACAACCCCGCGGGACAGGCCGTGATCAAAGGCGGCGTCGTGGAGGTCGCGTCCTAACCGAGGAACGGAAACAGCGTGCGCAGTTCATCGGTACGCCTTAGCACCAGGAGAGCGACAGCGAGGGCCGCTCCCGCGTAAGCCGCAACCTGAGCCCCCGCCGGACGCAACTGGTGGGGGCTCTTCGTGAGGCCGTAGGCGATGAGGGCGCCACCGATCAGGCCCCCGATGTGTGCGTTGTTGTCGATCCCCGGAAATATGAACCCGAAGAGCAGGTTGATGCCGGCGAACAGAGCGACGCCGCGCAACATCGCGCCGCCCTGCGCCGACCCTCGCATGTAGTACGCGAGCACTCCGAGGGCGCCGACGACCCCGAAGATCGCCCCCGAGGCACCGAGGCTCGCGCCGCCGACGGCGCCGAACGTGTAC
Source organism: uncultured Actinomycetes bacterium (assembly GCA_963826105.1). Taxonomy (GTDB): domain Bacteria; phylum Actinomycetota; class CADDZG01; order CADDZG01; family WHSQ01; genus WHTI01. The sequence goes on from CAWGWA010000013.1 coordinate 64,966, forward strand.
GAGGCGGCCGACCCCGCCAGTCCGGCGAGCAGGTAGAGACCCACGAACCTCACCGATCCGAGCCAGTGCTCCACGAATGGGCCGTACGAGAACAGGATGTACATGTTGAAGAGGATGTGGAAGATCCGCCGCTCGTCGTGCAGGAACATCGCGGTGAAGAGGCGGTAGAACTCGCCGTCGGCAACCAGCGCCGGAACCTCCCAAAGCTTTTCTGTGAAGGTGCGTCCGAAGAAGAGTCTGGCCGACGAACATGAGCACGTTGATGGCGATGATGACCATCACCACCGGCGAGTCCGGCATCTGGCGTCTGACCTTGGGGGCCGACTTCCTCGCCGCGGCGACGCAGTCCGGGCAGTGCTGACCGACGGTCGCCGGGATCGCACAGCGACCGCAGATGGGGTTGCCGCAGCGGGAACAGGACAGTTTGGTGGGGGTCTTTCTATGGACGTAGCAGTAGGTCTCGTCGGACCCCTCTGTGGGCGTCCGATCGGGGGCTGCTGGGGTCTCCGGCTCGTCCATGCCGGTCATGCTCCCACAGGCGCCCGCCTAGTCTGACGCCGCCTGGATGGTGTTACTGGTGTTACTGGTGGGGTTTCTGATAAGTTCTGGGAAGTTATCCCTGATACGTCCCTAGATCAGGAGCCGGGGAGAAGAGCATGGCGTGGTTCCAACGTGCCCGGCGGGGAGCAGCGCTCCTCGTTCTGGCGATCGCCCTCGCGGCCTGCGGGAGCGCCGAGCCCCTAGACGACGCCGCCCAGGAACGGATCGATGCTGCCGAAGCTCAGGCGGCCGACGCCATCGCCGCGGTTGATTCCCTGACCGAGCGCCTCACCGAGATGGAGGACGAACTCGGCGACGTGGCCCTCGATCGCAAGCAACTCGACAAGCAGTTGGACAAGCTGTCGGCGAGCCTCGACGCCCAGATCGCCGCCCTCAAGCAGCAAATGAAGGATGCCAAGGCGTCGAACGCGGACGCGGCCGCATCGGCACTCGCCGCCGCGCAACAGGCGGCACGCGATCTATCGATCCTAGAGAAGCGTTTCAACTACCACCTTAAGAACGGCGGCTGATCGATGCGCCTGATGAGAGATCTGGTGGGGGACACCTTCGCCTCGCGCTACCGTCTCGTCGCCCGCATCTCGGGCGGAGGGATGGGCGAGGTCTATCGTGCCCACGATCTGCTCCTCGATCGTCCTGTCGCGGTGAAGGTGCTGCAGCCGTCGCTGGCGTCCGACCCCGCGCTCGTTGAGCGTTTCCGGCTCGAGGCCCGGTCCGCCGCTCGTCTTACGCATCCGAACGTCGTCGGCGTGTACGACTGGGGCGAAGAGGACGACCGCACCTATTACATGGTGATGGAGTACGTCCCCGGAACCGATCTTCGGGATCTGCTGGCCGACGGCGCGCTGGCCCCCGGCCATGCGGTCGAGATCGTCGTGTCGGTTGCCGAAGCGCTCGCCGCCGCGCATACGGCGGGACTGGTACATCGCGACATCAAGCCGGAGAACATCCTCATCTCGCGCGCTGGAGTCGTGAAGGTCGCCGACTTCGGGATCGCCGCGGTGCACGATGCCGAGCGCACAGCTCCCGGTGGAAACATCGCGGGGACCACGCGCTACCTCGCTCCCGAGCAGGCTCTAGGGCATGAAGGAACGTTCGCTTCGGATCTGTGGGCCGCCGGCGCAGTCCTCTTCGAATGCCTCACCGGGTCGGCTCCGACCGGAGGCGTGGGAGCCGACTTCATGAGGAGACGCGCCGAGGAACGCCCGGTTCCGCCTTCGAGGTTCGACCCACGCATCCCCTCGGAACTGGATGACATCGTCCTGCAGGCTTGTGCCCTCGATCCCTCGTCGCGGTTCAGATCGGGCTCCGAGATGGCGTCGGCGTTGCGATTCGCCGGGGCGCGGTCGGTGCGCACCGCTCCGCCGGTCGCCAGCCTGATGCGCGACGTCACCGGCGACGTTAGGGCTCCTTCGATCTCCACCCCCGCTACCGGCCGGCCCGGCAAGGGTCGCCGCCGCCGGCGATCCCGAGCCCGTCGTCTCCTGGGTCTGGTCCTCGTGTTGGGGCTGATCGGATTCGGCTCCGCCAAGGGCGTTTCGGCATTGCTTGCCCCACGGGAGGTTGATGTCCCGAAGCTTGCCGGACTGACCCTCGACGAAGCCTCTGCCCGCGCTGAGGAAGAAGGCCTCGAGGTTCGCGTCGTCGACAGCGTGCGCGACCCCTCGGTTCCCGAGGGACACGTCGTTTCGCAGGACCCCGAGGACGGCGTACTGCTCGAAGGGAAGGCGATCGGGCTCATCATGTCGGCGGGTCCGCCACTCAAGCCGGTGCCCAAGCTCGTCGGGCTCGAGCAGGAGAAGGCCGAGGACGAGATTGTCGAGGCAGGGTTTGCTGTCGGCGACATCACCTCCGAGTTCAGCACCGAGCAGCCGAAGGGCGCAGTCGTATCGCTGATCCCGAAGAGTGGGCGGGTCGAGCTCGGCAGCGAGATCGGTCTCGTGATCAGCAAGGGGCCGCGCAGCATCGAGGTCCCGAACGTCGCCGGGATGAAGGCCGAGAAGGCCGCGGAGATCCTGGCCGAAGCCGGGTTCGAGCCGGTGTTGACCGACTCCTACTCGGACGACGTGCCGGAGGGCAAGGTCGTGTCGACCGATCCGGCCGGCGGCGGGATGTGGGACGACGGCGGGAAGATCACCGTCTTCGTGAGCATCGGCCCCGAATTCAAGGAGTTCCGCCTGCCGGACGTGCGGGGGATGAGCGTCAACGCGGCGACCGAACTGCTCGAGAGCAAGAACCTCAAAGTGAAGGTGGTCGACTCCGGCTACGGCGGGAGCACCGTCGCGGAGACCGACCCCCTGCCGGGCACGAAGGTGACAGAGGGCGACACGATCGCCCTCTTCACGTACTAGATCGCGTTCTCCGGACGTCGGCGCGACATCGAGGCGACCCCCGAGCCATTCCTTCGCCAGCGCGGCGACGGCATCCTCGGCCCATGGAGACCCCCCGATCGCGCCCGTTCGGTTCACCCGGGCCCTGGCTGGTCTTCGGTGCGGCACTCGCCGTCGCCGCCTACCTCTGGGTCGCTGCGGTCGAGAGGACATCCCGGTCGTTCCTGATCGTCGGCAACGGCCAAGCCCTCGACCCGGGTGAGGCCACCAGCACGACGATCGATCCTCTTCTCGTCGCACTCGGTTTCGTGATGGTGCTGGCGGGGGCGGGAGCGTCGGCGTGGTGGATCTCTCGACGAGGCGGCCCGATCACATGGCACCGCAGGGCGGCCCTGGTCGTGGTCGTGATCGGCGCGATCGTCACGACGCTGGTGGCGGTGCGGACACCCCGGGTCCCGGGCACCGCGTTCGACTCGACCGATCGAGTGATCGAGGCCATGGGGGCTGTCGGTTTCGACTGCGTACGTACCGACCTCCCCGGCCGGACCCCCGATTTCGCGGCCGAGGAGACCCGGTGCCTGGTTCCTTGGTCGGCCGCGGTCGCGCGAGGCAGCCTCGCGGGAGTGGTGATCGACATGTGGAAGAACGACGAGACGCGCACCGATTGGCTTGCGTCACCCAGGGAGGTCGGCGGCGCGGCACTTGCAGGCCCAACGTGGCTGGTGCGGTGCGAGTTCCGTTCGATCTGCTCGCAGTTGCAGACCGATCTCGGGGGCCGGTACGTGCTACCGCCGCCGGGTGAGCATTACGACCTGACGTCGTGGAGGTATTACGAGAAGCCGTTCCCGATCTCGGTCGAACATGCGATCACCGGTCACTATGCTCCGGAGGCGGACGCGGATGCACCTTGATGTTCCAGCACATATCCGTAGCCCCGACGGTTACGGATCAGAGGCGTGGCGCGTTCGTCATCCCCGATCAACTTTCTCAACCGGTAGACCGTCCTTCTGACGTCGTCGCCGGTTATCCACGCGCTCTCGGGCCACACGCGCGTTGCGATCTCGGCCGATGGGATCGGCTGGCCCGGGTGAAGCGCGAGTTCGGCGAGGAGAGCGAACTCCTTGGGTGGAAGTTCGACCGGAACGTCGTCGACGAACACGATCCTCTCGGCGATATCGATCCGGATCGGCCCGGCATCTAGAAGCTCGGGCATCCCCTGGAGCAACGGCCGGCCGATGACGATCTCGACCGCAGACGCGATCTCATCCGCCTCGGCGGGGGATAGGACCGCGGCCTTGATGTTGGCCGAGCCCCCCAGGTTCCGTCCGTCCCCTACGAGAAGCACGGGAACCTCGATGCGCTCGAGTTGCGAGAGGAGCTTGGACGCGCCCGGCGCATCGACGCCGACGATCGCGACGTCGGGACGCCACCGCGTCAGCAGGCCCGCGGCCGAAGCGAGCGCCGGAGCGATGAGGGCCGGGAATCCGCGGCGCTTCAAGGAGTGCGCGATCCCGGTGACGTCGGTATCGGGGCCGGCGAAGATCAAGGCCTTTGCGGCACCCGCGTGATGGCGGGGGCGGAGGGTCCGACCGTTCTTTCCGGGTTCCGGCAGCGGAGTCATGCCGTCGTCGTCGAGCACGAAGTGCGTGACGGTCCCGGTTCCGAGCATCTGGCGTTCGTCGGGAGACGTCATCACCTGCTGCCAGTTGGGACCGGTGAACGCGACCAGGGAATCGAGGTCCTCCCACATCGTCACCACGATGCAGCCGGTGGGATCGTCGACCGCGGTTCCCAGGTGCGCGGCGATGAGGCCGGGGGCCGAACGGAACTCGGGCAGGGCCACGTCGCGCGTGTAAGCGCGGAGTTCCTCCTCCCGGCCGGGACGGGCCCGACCGCTGAACACCCGGATCAGCATCAACCCGAGTCTAGGCTCGGATGGACATTGAGGCGACACCGGCTCGACCATGGGGTTATGGAAGGCATCCACTCACACCTGATCATATCGGGGCATGAATCTCCGCCCCCTGGCCGCCGCCCTCCTCCTGACCCTGGTGGCGTGCACCTCGGGAGCGTCGGGTGGATCCAACTCGTCCTCCGACCTCGATGCCTGGAAGACCGATCCTAGGGAGCCGTACCCGTTCAACACTCCGATCCCGGATCGGGAGGCGACCGCGATCGACGGTCTCTACCGGAGGGAGGTGAGCCTCGAGGATGTCCCGATGCCGGCACCCTGCCGGCGTTGTCCTCCCTACCGCATCTATCCCGGGGGAGCGACGCTCGAGTTCTCCGAGGGTCGATTCCACATCGCGGATGAGGAGTCGGTGTTTGGGAGTTCCGGTCACTACCGCGTCGACGGGGACGAGGTCACGCTGCTCAACGATCTCGTCTGCCCTGCGCTCGAGGTGACCTACGAGTGGTCCGTCGAGGGCGGAGTCCTGAGCCTCGACATCCTCACTGACCCGTGCGCGTTCGACAACATCCGCGGGCGGTACCTGACCAGATACGAGTGGCCCGCCACCGAATAGCTAGACCTCCGGCAGCACTCCCCAACCTCGCAGGGTTTCGAGGAAGCGTGGGGTCAGCTCGAGGCTCACGACCTCACTCAGAGGCACCCAGCGGGCCTCGACGGCGTCGTCTCCGGCCACGGGCTCCGAGGGGCCGACCACGGTTGCGAAGTGGTCGAGGATCACGTAGTGGACCTCTCCCGGGACCTCGAGGATGCCGGCGAGTTCTCCAACCTCTATGTCGAGGCCGGTCTCTTCCTTCACCTCGCGTACCAGGGCATCGGCGAGGAGTTCTCCCTTTTCGACGCGCCCCCCGGCAGGGACCACCGGCCGATGGACGGCTCTTGGCCCCTTCGGATCAACAGCATCCGGTCGTTGTGGATGCATATGGCGCCGACCGCGACCGTTGGGGTACTCATCGATGCGTAGGCTACGCCCGGATGGAAGCCACCGCTGCGAAGACTGAAGTCACACGACCCGCGTGGGTCGTGTGGTCGTTGCTCGTGTCGGGGATCGTGGTGGCGTCGATGTCCGCGATCCTCACGCGTTACGCGTTCCCTTCCGGCGCCGATCCGCTAGATCTCCCGTCGTGGGATGGGATCGCGGGAGCGCATCCGATCGCGATCTCGTTCTGGCGCTGCGCGATCGGGGCGGCGGTCCTGGCCCCCTTCGCGTTCCGCAGACTCCGAGAGATGCCGCGTCGCAGGCTGAAGGCGCCGGCGCTCGCAGGGGTCTTCCTGGCGGTCCATTTCGCCACCTGGATCACATCTCTCGGGATGACCTCGGTTGCGGCCGCGGTGCTCCTGGTCTCGACTACGCCGATCTTCGTGGCGGGGGCCGCTCACTGGGTCTTCGGCGAACGGGTCGGCACTCGGACGATCGTCGGGATCGCCGTGGCGCTGGGTGGAACCGCGCTCATCACCGGCGGGAGCCTTGGCCCCGGGGCGAGCCATGTCGCCGGCGACCTCCTGGCGCTTGCGGGAGGGGCGACCGCGGCGGGATACGTGCTGGCGGGAGACGCGGCCCGGAGAGAGACGGGGATCCTCGAGTACTCGGTGATCGCCTACGGGGTCGCCGCGGTGCTTCTGTTGGGCCTCGATCTCGCGCTCGGGATCCCGCTCGCCGGCTACCCCGGCAAGGTCTGGCTGGCGCTCGCGGCCCTCATCCTCGGTCCCCAACTGTTCGGGCACACGGTTATCAACTACACCCTGAGGGACATCGGAGCGACGGTGGTGTCGGTGGCGATCATGGCAGAACCGGTGATAGCGACCGTGTTCGCGTTCATCCTCTTCAGCGAGGATCCCTCGTTGCTCATCTATCCCGGAGGTCTTGCGATCCTGGTCGGTATCTTCCTCAGCTCAACCGCTCGCTCGGAGATGGTGGTGGTCGAATGATCCTGGAGTACGCCGGTGGCCGAGTCGAACTCGATCACTGTCTGGTGATGGGGATCGTGAACCGTACCCCCGACTCTTTCTTCGACGGGGGCCGCATGGGTCTCGACGCGTCGGTTGAGTTCGCCTTGGGGCTCGTAGCCGAGGGGGCCGAGATCCTCGACCTCGGAGCGGTCAAGGCCGGACCGGGAGCGGAGGTCGGAGAGGGCGAGGAGTTGGAGCGTCTGATCCCCCTGGTTGCCGCGGTGGCCGCCGCAACCGAGGTACCGATCTCCGTCGAAACCGCTAGGGGAGAGGTCGTTCGAGCAGCGGTGGAGGCCGGAGCGGCGATCGTCAACGACGTCTCGGGCCTTGCCGATCCAGCCCTGGCGACGGCGGTGGCGGAATCCGGCGCGGCGCTCGTGGTGATGCACAACGGGGGCCAGATCCGAGGACGCCCGCGGCATCCGGTCTACGAGGACATCGTCGCCGACGTGCTGGAGCGCTGGGAGACGTTGACGACTACGGCGCGCGCCGCGGGGGTGCCGCGCGAGCGGATCGTGGTGGACGCGGGACTGGACTTCGGGAAGACAACGTTCCACTCGCTCGAGCTCGTGCGTAGGTTGGACGAGCAAGTGGCCACGGGCTGGCCGGTGCTGGTGGCGCCGTCCCGCAAAGATGTGGTGGGGGAGACACTCGAGCTCCCGCCTGAGGAGAGGTTGGAGGGGAGTCTGGCGTTGGCGGCCCTAGCCGCGTATATGGGAGCCGCGATCGTCAGGGTTCACGACGTTAGAGCGTCCGCCAGAGCCGTTCATATGGCGGAGGCGGTCTCCAGGCGGCGTTCTCCTGGTTCACCTGTTCGAGGATTGTGGGACTGATCCAGGCGATGATCGCCTCGGCAACTCTCTCAGCTGGTACCTGGTATCTGCCCGCTTCTATCTCTGCCCGCAGCCTTTGGATATCCATTCCCTATACGTATCGGCAGGGGGCCCGCGGAAGTTGATACCTTTCATCCCATGGGCAAGACAGTTCTGATCGTCGAAGACGAAGAAGCAGTACGAGAACTCGAGCGATTCATCCTGGAATCTGAGGGCTATGAGGTCCTAGAGGCCCGCGATGGCTTGGAGGGGCTCACGAAAGCCGAGTTCAAGCGCCCCGACCTGATCTTGCTCGATCTGATGATGCCGGACGTCTCCGGGGGCCGGATGTTCGATGAGATGAGGCAGCATCCGGTGACCCAGGGCATCCCCATCGTGGTAGTGACTGGGAAGCCCGACGCCCACGAGATCTTCGACGACGAGATCGGCCGAGAGAACGTGATCATGAAGCCATTCGAAGCCGATGGGCTGCTCGACGTCATCCGCCACCATATCGGCGACCCCGAGTAGCGGACCGGCCCCCTCGATGCGTTGCTGATCGCTCTCTGGGCGGTTCTCGGGCTGGTGTTCGGAAGCTTTGGCACCGTCGCTGCGTATCGCATCCCCAAACGTCAATCGCTGGCTACTCCTGCCCGGAGCTACTGCCCGAACTGCAACGCGACCATCACCGTCCTCGAGAACGTCCCGGTGCTCAGCTATCTCGTGCTGCGCGGTAAGTGCCGCCACTGCGGGATACGGATCTCGCCCCGCTACCCGCTGACCGAACTCTTCACCGCGGTCCTGTTCGCTCTAAGCGCGTGGAAGTTCGGTCTGTCGGGCGAACTGTTCGTGTTCTCGGCACTCTTCTGGACCCTGGTCGTTCTCAGCGTCATCGATCTCGAACACCGGCTCCTGCCGAACCGGATCGTCTACCCCCTGTTCCTCGTCGGATGGGCCGCGCTTGCGGTGGTGGCGTTCGCCTCATCCGAGCCCGAGCAGCTGTATCACGCGCTTCTGGGCATGGTGATCTTCGGCGGCTTCTTCTTCCTCATCGCGTTCTTCTTCCCCGCGGGCATGGGTGGAGGGGATGTGAAGCTCGCATTCGTTCTCGGGACCTTCCTCGGGTATGCCGAGGGCGTAGGCGTCGTCCTCATGGGGATGTTCCTGGCATTCCTCTTGGGCGGGGTAGTGGGGGTCCTGATCATGGCTATGCGAGGAGGAGACCGGAAGACGATGGTTCCCTTCGGCCCGTTCCTCGCACTCGGCACCGCCATCGCGATCTTCTGGGGACAGGGGCTGATCGACGCGTACCTCGATCGGTTCTAAGGGCGCCCTTCGGCCGGAGGCATCCTCTTCATCAGTTCGGTGAGGTGTTCCCGCGCGAATTCAGAGAGGCGCACGTTGCGCCGGATGTTGAGCTTCCGTCGGATCCTCGCCTTGTGGCTCCGAACCGTTCCGGCCCTGATCCCCAGGCGGGCAGCGATCTCATGTTCGGTCTGGCGCTCGGCGAGATGAGCGAGCACGGTCCATTCCCGGGGCGTGAGGGTCGCAGCGAGGGCCTCGGAGCCGACGCCGGCGCGGCGTGGATCGTCAGATCGCCACACCTCCGCACCACCAGATTCGCGAGCCAGTCTCAAGGCGCCCTCGGCCCGAGTTGCGATGGCCTCGGCGGCGCCTCCCGGATCGATCTCGGCGATCCCGATGGAGACGGTCCCGCCCGGACTCCGATCGAGCGACAGTGTTACGCCGGCGGGACCGTAGCCGACCGCTCCGACGACCTCCATGATCCGCTTGCCGGCTCGGTGAGCGGCGGAGATCTCGGTCTCGGGCAGGATCACGGCGAGAGTCTCAGTGTCGTAGCGGAATGCCTCGTCCGAAGTCCTCAATGCATGCTTCAGGATCTCCGCGACCTGGGCCATCAGTTCTTCGCCGGCGGAGGCTCCATGTCCCGTCACGACCGCACCGAGTTCGTTGGCCGCTAGCAACATGACCGACAGGGGGTTGCCGTGTCGTCGCGCCCGGGCTATCTCGCCTTCCAAACGCTCCAGGAACCCACTTCGGAGGGGCAGACCGGTGGACGGGTCGCGATCGGTGCCGAGTCTGAGATCGCGGAATCGCTCGCTGGAACGGAGCGCGGACGTGATCCGCGCGGCCAACTCTCGAGCGTTCGACCGATCGGAGATCAGGTCGCAGGCGCCGCTCTCCAAGGCGAGGGCGCGGTCGTCCGGATCGAGGTCGTGAGAGATCAGGACCACTGGAGTGGCCATCGTCTCAGTGGAGCGCGACAGAACACTAAGCAGCATGGCGTTGTCGTCGGCAGTGCCGCACACGACGATCGCGTCGGGATGGTGACTCTCGGCGAACGCGATGACGTCCTCGTAGGCGGCCACGGCTGCGAGATGGAAATCGGCAGCAAGCTGTTCATTCCAGCCGAGCGGAGCTTCTCCCACCACCAGCACTGAAGGCTGTTTGGGATCTCCCGTCCTTCGCGACGGGGTCCCGGACCCCTCTTGATGCGTCCCCATGGTCTCTTTCCACCCCTGATCTTCCGATCTCAACATGGCACAGGTCATGGGGCTACCGGAATGAACCGTCGGGACTAGATCCCGGTAGTTACCAAGCGACCCGAGCTCATCGCGCCGCCTATCTCTTGGGGTGTGGGCTGCCGTACCATCGGGTCATGGATGCAGGCAGGCCGAACGACGACGACCCGGAATTCGAACCCTCAGGGGACCCGGAAGCCCTCGACGACACCGAACGAGATGCTCTCCGGCAGGACCTCCTGGATGTAGAGGTTCTCAAAGAGGTCCTTGGCCCCAAAGGGATCAAGGGGGCAGTGTTCTATTGCCCGGATTGCGATGAAGACCATTTCCTCGCGTGGGACCTCCTGGCCGGAAACCTGAAGGAGCTGCTCGAGGCGGGGGAGTCCCCGATCCACGAGCCGGCATTCGATCCCGATCCGGACGAGTACGTGTCGTGGGACTACGCGCGTGGATTTCTGGACGGCTACGAATCCTACGCGGCGGAGGAGGTTGGTGAGTTGTCCTCCAAACTGGCCGACGAACTCACGTCGCGCGACTGGAGGGTGGACGAGGTGAAGAGCCTTCTCGCGCGACTCGGTCTCGATTCTCCGGGGTCCGAGGACAGCGCGGGGGGCAGGGGCAGCTGACGTGCCTCGCGTCATAGCGTTCGCGAATCAGAAGGGCGGCGTCGCAAAGACAACCACCACGCTGTCCCTCGCGGTCGCTTTGGCCGAACTGGGCCGGCAGCGTGCTCACTGATTGACCTCGATCCTCAGGGCGCCCTCACCTACTCGATGGGGATCGACCCCGATGGTCTTGACGAGACGGTGAACGACGTTCTCGTACGCAAGCTGCCGATGGAGAAGGTCGTGATCACCCGCGAGGTGGACCTGATCCCCGCGAACATCGATCTCGCCGGTGCCGAGGCCGTTCTCCTGGCGAAGACCGGTCGCGAGTACGCACTGGAGAGGGCTCTGCGCGATTTCTCCGACCGCTACGACTACGTCCTCTTCGATTGTCCGCCGTCGTTGGGGATCATCACGATCAATGCACTGACGGCGGCATCGGAGGTCATCATCCCTCTTCAGTGCGAGGCGTTATCGCACAGGGGAGTGGGCCAACTCCTCGAAACCCTGGGAGATATCCGCCACTTCACCAATCCTTCGCTGGCGACGACAGGGATCATCCCAACGCTGTTCGACGGGCGATCCAAGCACACGCGTATGGTCCTTGAAGACGTGGGCAAGAGGTATGGGGTCAGGGTTCTGGAACCACCGGTGCCGAAGTCGATCCGGTTCGCCGAGGCGTCGCAAGCGGGACGGTCGATCCTCTCTTACGCTTCCAGCCATCCCGGGGCCGCGGCCTACCGGAGTCATGCCCGTACCATCGATGCGGAAGGGGGAGGCAGAGCAGATGAGTGAAGTGTCCGAGGAACGAGCGCCCGGACGTCACGCCCTCTACAGCGCGACCGAGAAGCGGGCGCTGACCTGCACCGTTGAGTGCTCTTCCTGTCGTGAGGAGACACGGGTTTCGTACATCGAGCTCGCCGCTCTGATGTTCCCGCTGCACTTCCATCTACCGGTGGTGAGGTATCACAGCTCGTGGTTCAGGTGCCCTGCGTGCGGGAAGCGCACGTGGCTACGGATCCACCTCGACCGCTAGCGCGGAGTCCACAGGATGCTCCACCGGCGGCTCGAGCGGGATCCAGACGCAGAACGTTGACCCCGAGTCCGAGGAGCTCTCGAGCCATACCCGAGCCCCGATCGCTTCGGCGAAACGCCTGGAGATGTAGAGACCCAGCCCGGTTCCGCCGGCGGTCCGGGTGTTGGACTGGTCGACCTGGAAGAAGCGATCGAAGACGCGCTCGGCGAACTCGTCCGGGACCCCGCCGCCTTTGTCCGTGACCGAGACCGTGATCCCTCGTCCCTCAACCTCCGCTTTCACCTTGACCGGTGCGTCGACCTCCGAGTACTTCAGTGCATTCCCGACGAGATTGGCGAGGACCTGCATCATCTTCGAGGCGTCACTAACGATCCGGGGGAGACGCTCGGGCAGATCGGTCTCCACTCGCGACGCGTCCTCATCCTCGAGTTCCTCGAGTACCTCGGCCACGATCTCGGGGAGTGAGATGACGTCGACGTTCGGCGGTTGATCGTGAGATTCGAGCCGCGACACGACAAGAAGGTCCTCGATGAGGGCGCGCAATCTCGCGCTCTGGCGGTCGATCACTTCGAGGAACGACCGACGCTCATCCGCATCGAACTCGACCTCCGGCCGCAGCAAGGTCTTGATGTACCCCTGGATCGAGGTCAACGGGGTCCGGAGCTCGTGAGAAACCGTAGCCACGAAGTCATCCTTCAGACGGTTCATCTCCGTCAGGTGAGCCAGCGACTCTTCGAGTCGGTCGATGAGTCGAGCGTTCTCGAGCCAGACGCTTGCGTGGTTGACCAGGGTCTCGAGGAGATGGAGGTCGTCGATGTCGAAGGTGGAGACATCGCCCATGTGATTGGCGATGGTCATCGTTCCAACCACTCCGTTCTCGGTTCGCAACGGAGCAACCATCGCGTCCTTCATCCCGAGATCTTCGAAGTGCTTCCGTAGTTGCAGGTTGGGGATCGGCTGCTTGAGCAACAGGGCCTCGCCCTCCGAGGCCACGCGGGCCCAAACGCCGGTGGTCGGGTCGAGGTCGATGTCGTGTAGTTCCGTTACCTCATCCCCAGGGCCAAGGGCCGTGCGCTGAGCCTTGTCGCCGGCGACCGCGGGAAAGAGAATGATCTCGCTGATCTCGGCGGCGAACATGGCCCTGGCTTGCGACAGGAGCGAGAGCATGACCACCTCGCTCTGTCTCGTGCTCTGCGACACCCGCGTTGCCTGATAGAGGAACTCGAGACTGGAGAGTTTCTGTCGCTGGACGCTGTAGCCCTTGTAAGCGATGAACAGCGTTGCAGCCGGTACCACCAGCAGCCATGCCGCGGCAACGTTGGCGTCGACGATCTGGACCCCTAGCAGTGCGAGACAGCCGTTGGTGACGGTGACGATGAACCCGATCGAGAGGATCCGCAGGAACGCGTCTCGCTCGAACCCTCGGTCCACCAGCGCGATCGCGACCACGATCAACGTGACCGATAGCAGGTTGGTGCCGATCAGACCGACCAGGGTGCCCACCCATCCTCGGGCGGACATCACATCGGACGTGCCGACGATCGCGCGGAAGATCAGGTTGATAAGAACCACATTGGATGCAAGAAGGGCCAGGTTGAACAGGGCCTTCAATGTCTTCTGCCGGCGAACGAGGAGCAACGCCAGACCCGCACCGACCAACTGAGCAACGAGGAGTTCGGCGGGCGATGCGAAGAAGAGACCCGCGACCAGGGGGATCTCGCTGAGGGCGAAGGAGTGGGCACTCGAGCGGAACTCGAGGTGCACCACGAACACCTCCGAGAAGAAGAAGGCGATGGCCAGCACCCACCAGGGGATGCTTACGGCGGTGGGGAAGGCCTTGAGATCCAGCTGGATCGTGAGAAAGAGGATCCCGGCCACCAGGGTAAGGAGGACCGTCATCAGCCAGACGCCGGCGGTGCCGGACGGCATGAAGGAGCGGCGTGGCTCCTTCTCTGGACCGGCTGTTTGAGTCATCCCTCCTGTATCGGCGTTCAGTAGGGCCTCCTGTACACCTTTGGGGGCCGGGGTAGGGGGGCTCGATGAGGGGTACCGTAGGGTCACTTACGGCGTTCAGCACGTCGGGGCGACGGCGCGTCGGGAGACGGAGGGAGACCAGATGGCTCGGAAGGCGAACAAGCAGCTGCGAGAGGCGAAGAAGCAGGCGGGGATCGCGGCCAAGGGCGTGAAGGAAGCCGGTAAAAAGGCCGCCGAGATCGCCCGAGCGACCGTCAAAGAGGTTGCCAAGACGAGGGATGCCAAGACGGCCAAGAAGCAAGTGAAGGTCGCCGGCAAGGCCGTCAAGGGCGCGGCTGCCGCCGCTGGAACGCTGGCCAAGACCGCGGCGAAGAAGACGCAGAAGAGCGCCAAGGAACTCGTGCGATCCAAAGAGGTCAAGACGGCGCGAGCGCGCGTGAAGAAGGCTGCCGCAGCCGGTAAGAAGGCCGCAGGCACAACGACCAAGTCCGTGAAGAAGCAGGCCGCGCCGAAGGTCCGTAAGGCGGCCGCGACCACGAGGAAGAAGACCACCGCGGCAACCTCCAAGGCCAAGACCGCGGCAGCCAGGGCGCGCAAGAAGTAGCGCTTCTTCACTCCGAGAGTTCCGCTCAGGTACTTAGGTCCCGGGCAAAGTCGGGCATTAGCCGCGTTACTCCCAGCGTGTTTTTCTTTCTTCTTCTTAAGGGAAGGACTCAGGGGAGTCGAAGCGAAAGGGATAGGCAGGCGAAAGCAACTGGATCCCTTACGACGCTACCGGAGCAACAGGCTCCAAGGAGACGTTTGCGATGGACGACCGCACTTGCGAGTGGATGGCCGGACCGCACACCGACGCGGGTCGGATCTCCGCGGCGAAATGGTGGCTGGCGATCTCTCGCGACCAGTTGTCGAAGGAGTTCGTGCGACAGCGTTCTCGCTACCGCGGCCCCGTGAGTTGTCACCGCACCCCGACCTTCGTGTCTCCCTTAGGACGCACCCAGCGCTAGCAGCCCCACCCCCTCCCATAGGATGGCCCCCTTCCTAGAAGGGGGTTGTTCTATGCCGGTTGAGAAGTCGGTCGATCTCTACGCCACCGGAGCGAGCGTTGAAGGCGCGGTCATCGAAGCCGTCGAACGCGCATCGCTAACGCTCCGAGGTCTCAAGTCTTTCGAGGTCGTTGAGGTGGGAGGAACCGTGGGCGACGACGGGACCCTCACCTACCGCGTGCTGGTGCGCATCTGGTTCACCATCAAGGAGCAGGTCCACGAGTAATCGATCGACGAAGCTCCCGGAGGCGAAGCGTAGAGAACCCGCCCGGGGGATCTTCCGTCTCGTTCTGCCGCTGCCGTTCCCCGGCCTCGACCGGGTGAATGCCTATCTGCTTTCACCCGCCGGTGGTGAAGGTCAGATGACGCTGGTCGACTGTGGCATCTATCTTCCCAGCGCCGACGACGCGGATCACGGTTGGGACCATCTCGTTGCGGCACTCGATGCCTGCGGTGTCCCCCCCGGCGATATCGAGCGGCTGGTCATCACACACCCGCACATCGATCACTACGGGATGGCGGGCCGCCTCATGGACGAGAGCGGCTGCGAGTTGTGGATGCACGAAGCGGCGTCCGCCGACCTCGCTGCGTATCGGGATCCGGAGGGAACCACCCGCCGGCTGTCGGAGATGCTCCGTGATCACGGCGTCGGCGAGCACGAGATCGAGGAGCTCGCGGCATATGAGGACTGGCGTCCCTTCGTTTCCCGTGTGGTCGACGCCGACCGCGCGCTTAAAGACGGCGAGAGTTTCACAGTGGGCGAACGGGTGTGGAAGATCGTTCACACCCCGGGCCATTCCGAAGCGCACGTCTGCCTCTGGTCGGAATCCGATCGCATCCTGCTGTCGGGAGATCACCTCCTCGGAGCGATCACCCCGCACATCGACTTTCGTCGTGGTGACGAGAATCCGCTCGGTGACTTCCTGGCCTCGTTGCAGAAGATCGAAGCCCTGGCCCCCGACCTCGTTCTCCCGGGGCACGGAAGGCCGTTCGAGGATGGCGCCGCGCGAGCACGCGTGGTCGAACGGCATCACGACCGGCGGCTCGGGTCGATCCTCCAGGTGATCCGCAACGAACCACACTCAGCCGACGAGATCACGCAGGAGATCTTCGGAAGCACCCTCCTCCACTTCGAGAAGAGACTCGCTCTCGGTGAAGCCCTCGCCCACATCGCCTACCTCCGCGAACAGGGTGACGTCGAGCGGATCGAGGACGCGGACGGGGGCCTGAAGTATCAGAAAGTCCGTCGCAAGCATCGTTCCGAGGAGGAGGACGAGTGACCAGCATCTCGATCGACAACGCTGCGACCGTGGTGCCCTTCGCGGGCGACGGGCCCGTCCGCGGCGAGGCGTTCCGCACGATCGAGGTCCTCGAGGGCACCTCGGTGATCGTCGATGCGGGGGTGATCGCGGGCATCGGATCGAAGGACGAGAGCGCCGACTGCGTAGTCGACGCCACCGGTTGCACGGTCGTCCCAGGGTTCGTCGATCCCCATACCCACCTTCCGTTCTTCGGATGGCGTGCGGACGAGGATGCGGCTCGCTTGTCGGGGCTCCGGTACGAGACGTTGCACAAGGAGTCTGGCGGGATCTTCCGCTCCCAGCGGTTGCTCGCGGAAGCATCCGACGAGGATGTCCTCGCATTCGCGTCGGATATGGCGGCGAGCATGCTCCGGAAGGGAACGACGACCTTCGAGACCAAGTCCGGCTACGGCCTCTCGATCGATGGCGAGCTAAGGCAACTCCGTCTCGCCCGAGATCTCGCGGCTGCGGTACCCCAGACGGTGGTGACGACCTGTCTCGCCGCTCACGCGTGTCCGCCGGACAAGACCGAGGGTGAATGGATCGGTGAGATCGCCGAGACACTCCTGCCGCAGGTGGCGAGTGAGGGCCTGGCTCACACGGTCGACATCTACGTCGAGACGATCGCCTTCCAGCTCGAGCACGCAGCCAGGCTCAAGACCACCACCGATGAACTCGGCCTGAGGATGCGGATGCACGCGGATCAACTCGAGGATTCCCAGGCCGCTTCGTTCGCCGCTCGGTGGGGACTGCAGTCCGCCGACCACCTGAACCACACATCCCTGGCTGCCGTCGGTGACATCGCGGCGAGCGATACCGCCGCGGTCCTCCTCCCCGGGGCGACCTTCACACTCCGGCAGAACAAGAAGCCACCGGCCCGGAACCTGATCGAGGAGGGGGCGATCGTGGCTCTCGGAACAGACCTCAACCCCGGCACCAGCCCGATCCATTCGATGCCGTTCACTATCGCCCTCGCATGCCGTCTGTACGGACTGCGTCCCCTCGAGGCGCTGGCATCAGCGACCGTGAACGCGGCGTACACGATCGGACTCGATGATGTGGTCGGTAGGATCGTGGAGGGACGACGAGCCGACCTCGTGGTGCTCGACGTTCCGGACTTCGAATCGATGCCCTATCGGCCCGATCACGATGCTGTCGTCGCGGTCGTGTGCGGGGGAGAACTTGTTCATGTCGCAGCCGCGTGCGGAGGGGCGCGTATCGCGCTAGCCCAAACCTCCGCAGGCTCCCGCGGCCGCCTCGATCAAGGCACCCGAACCGATCTGAGCGCGAACGGACTCGATCTCGTCGGATAACGACCGGTCGTGGGTGAGCTTGGGACTGACCGACCGAATCACTTGGAGCGCGGCGCCGGTACCCGCGGCCGGAGCCTGATCCCGTAGATCGATCCCCTGACCCGCCGCCATCGCTTCGATCGCCAGGACGTTCTGCGTGTTGGTCACTATCGAGTACGCCTTACGCCCCGAGGTTGCTCCCATCGAAACGTGGTCCTCCTGACCCGCCGACGTCGGGATCGAGTCGGACGACGCAGGGAAGCACAGACCCCGGTTCTCGGACACGATCGAAGCCGCCGTGTACTGAGCGATCATGAACCCGCTCGATCGCCCGGGCGTCTCCGTCAGGAACGCGGGCAGACCGTTGTTGAGATGGGGATCCACCAGCCGGGCAACCCGACGTTCCGCGATCGTGGCGTACCCGGCGACGCATAGGCCGAGATGATCGAGAGCCAGTGCGAGCGCCTCGCCGTGGAAGTTCCCGCCCGACAGGACTTCTCCGGTGTCCACGATGACCGAAGGATTGTCGATCGCCGAAGCGAGTTCCGCCTCGAGGGTCGTACGGATGTACTCGAGAGCGTCGCGATAGGCACCATGCACCTGCGGGATGCACCTCAGCGAGTACGCGTCCTGCACGAGATGATCCGAATGCCTGTGCGACGCGACGATCGGGCTGTCCGCCAGGAGGTTGCGGAGGTTGGCCGCCACCTTGAGAGCGCCTGGATGCTTGCGCAACGACACGATGCGTTCCGCGAAGGCCTGGTCGGTTCCCAGTAGTGCCTCGACCGACATCGCACCGGTGATGTCTGCGGTCCGCGCGATCCGTTGCGCACGCTCGAACGCCAGGACCCCGAGTGCGAGCATGCCCTCGGTCCCGTTGATGAGCGATAGCCCCTCCTTGTGCGACAGCTCGAGAGGTTCGAGCCCGACCTTTCGCAGCGCCTCGGCGGCCGCCAGAACTTCGTCCCGGTACTCGACCTTGCCCTCACCGATGAGGGGGCCGGCCAGATGCGCCAGCAGAGCCAGGTCGCCCGACGCGCCGAGCGATCCCTGCGACGGCACCACCGGATGGATGCCCTGGTTGAGCAGCTCGATCAGGCGTTCGACGATCTCGACTCGCACACCGGACGCGCCGAGGGCGAAGGTCCTGGCCTTAAGGAGGAGCATCGCCCGTACGACCTCACCGCGAGCGGTGTTCCGACCGCGGTCGAGTGACTCAGTACGAGGTCGCGCTGCAGTTGAGTGGCCATGCCGGTGTCGATCCGCACGTTGGCGAGGTCGCCGATCCCGGTCGAGATGCCGTAGACCGCTTCACCCGATTCCACCGCCGTTTCGACCACCGCGCGGGCGGGCGCCATGCGGCCGGCGAGTCCGGGAGACGGTTCCACCCGCGCCCCGTCCACGGCCACGGCGACAACGTCGTCGAAAGAGAGCGGCTCACCGATGAGAACGTTCACGCCGCAACCTTAGCCCCCTCGTGCCATGGCTCCGCCGGTCCCGTAGCGTGCATCAGATGAGAGCACGAGTGGTCGCCATCGTGGTCGCGACCGTGATGGCTTCATGCGGCGGAGCAAGCGTCGAGGGCAGAGTGGACCCCTCGGACGCGGCCGAGGTCTATGGAGGTTGCCGGGGCGAGCCGGGCGAAGGTCCCGGGCCCGTCAATGCGATCGCAGTCGTCGAGCGATGGCTCGAGGTTCATTCCGTGACTGACGAGATGAGGGCGCTAGAGACCGACGAAGCGTTCGAGGCTGTCCCCACCGCAACCAAGGTGCTTCAGCTTGAGGTATCGGAACTGCCGGACGGGTACATCGCTCGGGAGCCGGTCGCGATCCACTCGTCGTACATCCCCGGGATCGATGCGACCTTGGATGCCGGTGGTCGGGTCTTCCTGGGCTTGGCTTCGGAGGGTCTGGAGCGCGAGACGACCGCCTTCGCTCTAGCACGACCGACGGAGTCGCCGAGTTACTTCGCGGGAATCTGCCAGTTCGAGGCTCTGACGCAACCGTTGCGCGAGAGTTTGGGCGATGAGTACGAGACTGCTCTGACATCGATCATTGGCATCACCGATCCCAATGAGATCGCAGAGACGTTGACCAAGCCATCCCCCTGAACCGGCTCTGCGGCCGTCGCCTCCGATACGCTGCGTCCGTGAAAGCGATCCATGGGGCGCTGGTCCATACCGGGGCGGGATTCGAATCTGATCTCTGCGTTCTCGTCGAAGGCGATCGCATCGCCGGCATCGTGCCGCCGCGCGAGGTCCCGGCCGAGGCCGAGGTGGACGACTGGGGTCATGCGGCGATCGTCCCCGGTACGGTCAACTCGCACGGGCACGCTTTCCAGAACCTTCTCAAGGGGTTCTCCGACGATCTGCCGTTCGAGTCGTGGCGGGACGACGTGCTCTATCCGTTCTCCGATCGTCTCGACGGCGATGCGATCTATGCGGGGGCGCTGTTCGCATTCGCGGAGGCGTTGCTGGCAGGCGCGACGACGACCGTCGATTTCTTCTATCTCCACGACGCGAGCAACGCCAATGCCGAGCGGGTGATCGAGGCGGCCAAGGACATCGGGATCAGGCTGGTGCTGGCGCGAGCGTTGTACGACCCGGACGCCCCGACCAAGGCACCGGCGCGCTATCGGGAGCCCGCCCGCGATGCGGCGCAGAGATGCAGGGACCTGGCGGACGACTACCTCGACGATCCGCTTGTTCACATCCAGCCCGCTCCCCATTCACTGCACGCGGCCTCGCCGGAGACGATCAGGGTCGCGTTGGAGCTGGCGGAGTCGCTCGATGCTCCATGCCACCTCCACCTCGCCGAAGCGTCCTACGAACGCGCTCAGATCGAGGAGCGCTACGGAGCGACACCGGTGCGATTGCTCCACCGGGAGGGGCTGCTCAACGAACGGCTCCTGGCGATCCATTCGGTATGGGTCGACGACGAGGAGATGGATCTACTTGCGGCGTCGGGGGCCGGCGTCGTCCACTGCCCGGGAGCCAACGCTTTCCTCGGCGACGGGATGGCGCGCGTCCCGGAGATGCTGTCCCGCGGGATCCGTGTAGCGCTCGGTCCGGATGGAGGCTGTGCGAACAACCGCCAGAGCGTCTTCGACGAGATGCGGGGGGCGACGCTGGTGGCCAAGGCACAAGCGAGGGACGGTTCGGCGCTCGATGCGCGTACTGCCTTCCGGATGGGAACCGAGGCGGGGGCCGATCTGCTCGGACTACCTGCCGGCCGCCTCGCGGTGGGATCGTTCGCCGATCTCGTCGGCCTCGACTCCCATGACCTTTCGTTGCAACCTCCGGGACAACTCGAGCGACACATCGTGCACTCGATGCAACCGACCGCGATCGCCAACGTCATGGTCGGCGGACGTGTCGTGGTCCGAGATCACCACCTCACGACGATCCGGAACGGCGAGATCCGCAAACGGGTTGCCGATGTGACGGCAGGCTGGGCACGACCGGGAAGCTGAGGATGGGTTATCCCGAGGGCACGAGGGGACCAAAGAACCGTTGGCGCAACTCTTCATCGATGGGCGGGGGTCCGCCCGAATACAAGGACCCATCGGGCCGGAACCACCTCGTCTCTCCGGTGACGGGATCGACGAGCTCCATCCTCCACTTGCCTTCGTGCACCAACTTGTGGTGGTAGCGACACAACAGGCTCATGTCATCGAGATCGGTACGCCCCCCATCGGGCCAGAAGGTCACGTGATGCCCCTCGGTGAATCGCCGGTTGGTGCATCCGGGGAACGAACAGCAGCCGTCCCGCTTCTTCAGATGTCTCATAAGCCACGGTGACGCGGTCCTGCGGGTGCGGCCATGCCCGATCGTCCTCCCCTTGGAGTCGTGAGCCACGACCTCCATGCGGCAGTTGCATGCCAGACGTCTGACGACATCGGGGTGGAGGATCGATCCGAACTCGGACTCGGCGACTCCCTCGCCATCAGTCAGGACCGAGAGATCGGTATGGACGACGACCGTCGCCCGGTCGGCGTCGGCATCGTCGGCGAGATCGGCCGAGGCGATGCTCACCAACGCGTCGGCTGCCTTCTGGAGATAGGTGGGTCGTTCTCCCTCGGGCATCTCGGGCATCACATCCATCTCCCGCTCGATCGCCTTGGCGAAGATGTCGCCGGCATCGGCGGGCAGTTGCCCCGAGAACCGGAAGATCCCGTCCCGCCCCCACCGGTAGGTGAGGTACCGGGCCGCGTGCGCCGGCTCGGGATCTTTCACTTGATCGAGCTTCGAGGCGAGTTTCCTGATGGCTCCGACCGACAGCGTGGGAGCGGCTTGGGCTAGCGATTCATCGGTCTCCGGCGTTGCCACCCGGGCGACCGCCTCGAGCTTCTCGTAGGACAGCGACCCGGTCTCGTAGGCCGACGCGAGATGGGGGAGCTCCCGCAATAGATCGAGCGGTCTCGAGCCACCTGCGGGCCTGAGCGATGGTGATCCCCATCGTGGCGCTGAGCCCGACCACCGTGGCCCGAGAATCGGGATCCCGGGCGTCCTTGGCCCCGATGAAGGCGAGCAGATGGGCATGGCTGCTGTAGTAGAGGCCTCCGAGGGCATCGATACCCCGATCCAGTTCTTCTTCGGGGACGTTCTCAAGCTCTTGCTGCGTCCGGACCAGCTTCTCGGCCATGTGCTCTCCCGATCTCGTTCCTGAACCCTCCTAACATACGAACATATGTTCGCTATGTCAAGTTTGCCCGGTTCGTCTGGGCCCCCCTGCCGGGTTCTATCCTGGCCCCCCTACAGAGAGGGGGTTCCGATGACTGGTGCCGGTTACTCGGGCACGCCGCTACCGAAGAAGCTTGGGATCAAGGAGGGGCACTCGATCATCTTCATCGGGGCTCCACCCGACTTCGATTCGAGCCTCGGCGCCCTCCCTTCCGATCTAACGTTCAAGAAGCAACTCCGGGGGCCGCTCGACGTCATCGTGTTCTTCACGGACAAGCGGAGTGAACTCGTGGCGCGGTTGCCCAAGCTCAAGGCAGCCCTCGCGATCGACGGTGGTCTCTGGCTCGCGTGGCCCAAGAAGGCATCGGGCGTCGCCACCGATCTTTCCGAGTCGGTGGTGCAAGCCGCCGGGCTCGAGACCGGTCTCGTCGACAACAAGGGGATCGCGATCGACGAGATCTGGTCCGGACTCCGTTTCGTTTACCGGTTGAAGGATCGCTAGGACGAGCAGCGCACCGACAGCACAGGAGGCAGGTCGCGCGTCACGCTTCCCCACGTCGCACCGGCGTCGGCGGAACCGAACACCTCTCCCGAGGTTGCCCCGAAGTAGAGACCGAGGGGAGAGTTCCCGTCCTGGCAGAACGATTGCCTCAGGATCGTTAGGTATGCATCCTTGTCCGGCAATCCGTCGGTTCGCGCGCTCCACGAAGCGCCCCGGTCGCGCGTCTCGTAGACGGTGACCCGGCCCCCTTCGGTCACACGGTCGAGGTCGGCGGTTAACGGGATCACGTAAGCGGAGTCGGGATCGGCCGGATCGATGACCAAGGGGAAGCCGAAGTCGGACGGAAGTCCTGATGGCAACCCGATCTCGCTCCAGTTCTCGCCGGCATCATCGGAGCGATAGACGCCACCATGGAACTGCATGAACAGCGTCTCCGGCTGGAGGGGAGCCCGGTGCATGTTGTGGATGCAGAGCGCGGTGTTGTCGTCCACTTGGGCATCTTCGGGCAGGTAGCGCGGGACGATGCCCTTCCCGCCACGGCGCCACGTCGCGCCGCCGTCATCGGTGTGCCAGATGCCGGCGGCCGAGATACCGACCGTGACGTGGTCGGGATTGCCCGGCCAGGTGCAGATCGAGTGCAGCGCGAGCCCACCTCCACCCGGCTGCCAGTCGGGTCGTGTCGGTTGGTCCCACAGACCGCGCACGAGCTGCCACGAGCGGCCCGAGTCCTCGCTCTTGAACAGCGCCGCCGGGTCGACCCCGGCCCACAGGACGCCGTCAGCCTCGCCCTTGGTGACGATCCAGGTACGCACGAGCGTCGCTCCGGAGTCCTCCGGGAACCTGGGGCCGTCGGCCTCGTTCCACTTACCCAGGGGGTCTTCGGTCCAGTAGAGATGGGGGCCGAACTGCCCGTGCGTTACCGAGGCGATGTAGGTGCCCGTCCGCGGATCGCGCATCGCAAACTCGACATCCAGGCCCTCGAAGGCGCGCTGCGCGACCTCCATCTGTCCTCCGCGTTCGCCGCGCAGGACGAACAGTCCCTTCCGCGTCCCGACGAGCAACTCCGCGGTATCGCCGGCTCCTCCGGAGATCGCATGAAGGATGAAAACCTCGTCGTCGGGGCCGACCTTCTCATCGAGATGGGCGGTCTCCCCACGTACGAACAGACTCACGTGCTGTCGTATCGCACCGCCTTCGTCGAGGACCCAGCCGACCATGGCGGGGTAGCGCGCTTCCAGCCCGCGAACGACCGATAGGAGGTCCTCACCCTCGACCTCGACGCGGTCTTGCTCGTCGGCCAGACCTCGAAGCGGGTGTCTCAAGTTGACGATCGCCATGCCAAAACCCCCTGGTCCTCGTGCCGCGCGGAGATCCCGTGCGGATCCACTCCCCTTTAGACCCCCCGCTCCCCAGGAAATCATCGGCGCTCAACGACTTGCTGTCCAATCCTCCCAGGCTAGAGCAGCAGGTGTTGCGAGGTGGCGGCGTCATCGGCGATGTGGAGGGCGGCCCCCGGCCGGGACGCCGTCGACGAGCATCATGTAGAAGGTCCAGCCCGGCACCCCGAAGCGTGCCCTGATCGCTAGGCAGCCCATTGATTTTTCGCGTTCTCGCCTCGACGCGCTGGTGAATTCAGTCCCGGGGGGTGGGCTCCATGGGGATGTGGACCCCTCGGTCACCGGCGACCTCTATCGCTCGGGAGTAGCCCGCGTCGACGTGGCGGATGACGCCAGTCCCGGGGTCGACGTCGAGGACTCGTTCGAGCCTCGCGGCTGCCTCGGGGGTGCCGTCGGCGACCACGACCATGCCGGCGTGGATCGAGTTGCCGATCCCGACGCCACCGCCGTGATGGACGCTGACCCAGTGGGCGCCGGCGGCGGTGTTCAGCAGCGCGTTGAGGATCGGCCAGTCGGCGATCGCATCGGAGCCGTCGATCATCCCCTCGGTCTCGCGGTAGGGCGACGCGACCGAACCGGCGTCGAGGTGATCCCTTCCGATGACGATGGGGGCCGAGATCTTCCCCGATGCGACGAGGTCGTTGAAGGCGAGGCCCGCCTTCGCGCGCTCGCCGTAGCCGAGCCAGCAGATGCGCGCCGGGAGTCCTTGGAACGCGACCTTCTCGGACGCCATCCGGATCCACCGAGCAAGGCGTTCGTCTTCGGGGAACAGCTCGATGATCGCCTCGTCGGTGACGTGGATGTCGTTGGGGTCGCCGGACAACGCGGCCCAGCGGAACGGACCCTTGCCCTCGCAGAACAACGGACGGACGTAGGCCTCGACGAACCCGGGGATGTCGAAGGCGTTGGTAACGCCGGCCTTCTCGGCGTGCGCCCTGATCGCGTTGCCGTACTCGACCGCGATGGCGCCCTTCGTCTGGAAACCGAGCCACGCCTCGACGTGGATGGCTACCGACTCGTAGGAGTGCTTCATGTAGCTCTCGGAGTCCTCTTTGCGGAGGGCGAGTGCGTCGGCCAACGGCATACCGGCGGGAACGTAGCCCTCGAGCATGTCGTGCGCCGAGGTCTGATCGGTCACGACATCGGGCGCGAACCCCATCTCGAGGAGCCGGGGGTGGGTCTCGGCCGCGTTGCCGAGGAGACCGATCGACTCGGCTCGTTTGGCGGAGCGGGCGTCCTCGGCCCAGGCGACGGCCTCGTCGAGGTCCTCGGTCCAGCGATCGAGGTAGCGGGTCTCGATGCGCTTGGCGAGACGGGACGGGTCGACCTCCACGCACAGGGCGACACCGCCGTTCATCGTGACGGCCAGGGGCTGGGCGCCGCCCATTCCCCCGAGGCCGGCGGTAAGGACGATGCGGCCCGCAAGCGTTCCGCCGAAGCTCTGGACCGCCAGCTCGGCGAGGGTCTCGTAGGTGCCCTGCAAGATGCCCTGGGAGCCGATGTAGATCCACGACCCGGCGGTCATCTGGCCGTACATCGTGAGCCCGAGGGTCTCGAGGCGGTGGAACTCATCGAAGGTCGCCCAGTGGGGGACCAGCATCGAGTTCGAGATCAGGACCCTCGGGGCGCCGGGGTGGGTCCGGAAGCGGCCCACCGGCTTGCCGGACTGGACCAGGAGGGTCTCGTCGTCGCCCAGATCCCGAAGCTCGCTCACGATCGCGTCGAACGCCTCCCACGAGCGGGCCGCACGGCCGGAGCCGCCGTAGACCACGAGATCCTCGGGCCGCTCGGCGACCTCAGGATCGAGGTTGTTCATCAGCATGCGGAGCGCCGCCTCTTGCGGCCATCCGCGACACGAAAGCTCGGTCCCACGGGGTGCTCGGACGGATTTCCGACTTAGGGTCATGCGTCTCCTTATACTCCGAAGACATGACTCTAGACCTCTCGAAGCACCCCGATCTCGTCTCCCAGGACATCCGCGACGGCGATAAGCCCGACGAATTGCTGCTCTTCGACCACGGCTTCGTGCGCCTCGATTCGGCGATGGCCGACGACCTGTCGGTGGTTAACTCGGCGCGCGTTTCGTTCGCAGTACGCAAAGAGGAGATGGACGATCGCGACAAGGGTTTGATCCGCTTCTTGATGCGGGACCGGCACGGGACACCCTTCGAGCACAACTCACTTCGCTTCCACATCCGCTGCCCGATCTTCGTCGTTCGCGAATGGATGAGACATCGGATTTCGTCTTTCAACGAAGAATCGGGGAGATACCACCAACTCGAAGCCGACTTCTACGTTCCTGAAGTGCACAACGTTCGTTCCCAGGTCGGCAAGCCGGGCGCCTATACGTTCGAGCGCGTCGACGATGAACTTGCGAACGAAACTCGTTCGCGCTTCGAGCAGATCTATCGCGACGTTTACAAGGAGTACCAGGAGATGCTCGAGCAGGGTGTGGCAAAAGAGGTCGCCCGTGCGATCCTGCCGGTCGGCATCTATACACAGTTCTACTGGACCCTGAATCGCGCGGTCGCTGATGAACTTCCTCTCGCTGAGGAACGCAGAAGCAGCCCAGTATGAGATCCGTACCTACGCGAAGGCAGTGGAGAGGCTGTTCGCGGAGCGGATGCCCCTGACCCACGAGTGCTTCGTGGAGTTCGGGCGGACGTGTCCGTGAGTTACATCCCGTGACCCTCGCCGCGTTTCCGGTCAAGTTCACGATCAACCCGTTGGAGTGGGAGATCCTCTCGCGGATCCACATCGGTCCGGTCGCGATCAGTCCGCACGGGATCGGCATCGCTCTCGGCTTCCTGATCGGCGCTCAGTACATGGTCCGCCGCTCGAAGCGGACGGGTGGACCCGAAGAGAACGACATCTGGAACACGTTGTTCTGGGCACTGATCGGGTCGATGGTCGGGGCGCGGCTCGCCTACATGATCGGGCACGTCTCCGAGATCACCGATAACTGGGAGGATCCGCTCGGGATCTTCAAGGTGTGGGAAGGCGGTATCTCCCTGCTCGGTGGGATCACCGGCGCGATCCTGGCCGGCTATCCCTACGTCCGCAAACACAAGATGGGGTTCTGGCGGACGCTCGATCTCGTCGCACCCGGGCTCGCACTCGGGATCTTCATCGGCCGGATCGGCGACCTGATGATCGGCGATCATCTTGGTAAGCCGACGAACTTCTTCCTCGGCTGGCGTTGCCTCGGAGAGTCGGGGAATCCGCCGCTTTCGGAGAGCGTCTACCGAGCCGCTCTCGAGCGGGGCAGCCCACCGTCGCTCGGGTGCTACGACATCACGCTGCACCAGACCGCCATCTACGACTTCATCTCCGCAGGGATCCTGTTCGCCGTGCTCGTATGGATCGGGCGTAAGGCTCGCAACCGCGGACTGCTGACCTTGATCTTCGGTCTCTGGTACGGGGGGATGAGGGTCGTCGAGGACTTCCTAAGGGTCGACAAGCGCTACTTCGGGCTCACCGGGAGTCAGATCACCGCGCTCACGGTGATGGCGATCTGCCTCTATCTCCTCGTGCGCTACAGGGGCGCACCGCCTGCGTTGGCCGAGCCTCCGCCGCCCGACGAGGGGGGGCCGACTACCGATAGTGACCTTTCTCCGGTCCCATCCGCCCCATCGGGCTCATCTGACGACTCTCCGTAGTCGGAAATCCGCCCCCTCGCCTTGCTCCGTGGCACGATTTACGGAGGGGGAGCTCCTAGGCCCGTACGCCGGCCTAAGCCCCACGGAGATAGTGGAGTTGCAGAGAGGAGCGTAGGCATGGCCGACACGTACAACGGCTACTGCGTCAAGTGCCGCGAGAAGCGGGACTTCCAGGGCGAGGTCAAGACTCTCGCCAACGGCTCCAAGGCGGCGCAAGGCGCCTGCCCGGTATGCGGGACCAAGATGACCCGCATGCTTCCGAAGAACGCGACCTAACCCCAGACCATTTCGGGGCAAGATCTCAGGGGCCGCCCCTCGGGGCGGCCCGCTTCGCGCCCGGGTCTAGGGCTGACGGGAGGTCGCCCAGGCGGGGCACTCGGCCTGGAACGAGCAATGCATGCAAAGCGGTGAGGGACTTGGGCGCCAGTCATCGGTGTCGTGCGCCCTGCGGATCGCTTTGCCGAGGGCTTGCATCTGCTTCTCGAACGCGATCAGCATCCGCTCGTTGGGGTCGAGTGTGAGGACCGCGGGATCGGAGAGGTAGACGAGCCGGATCTGGGCGGGGATCACGCCGAACGCGCGCCAGCACACCAGGGCGTAGAAACGGAGCCCGAAGAATGCCGCCAGCTCGCGCTGCGTTCCGGGGACCCGGCCGGTCTTGTAGTCGGTGAGGATCCAGGAGCCATCGGGTCGCTCTTCGAGGCGGTCGATGATGCCGCGGAGGTGGATGTCGGCGAGTTCGTATTCGACCCACCATTCGAGCTGACTCGCGGAGAGCTCCCGGGGGTCCTCGAGCCGGAAGTAGTTGCGTAGCAGACGCATCGACTCGTCGAACCATTTGCCGTCATCTTCGAAATCGAACTCGGCCGGCGGTACTTCGGCGTCCTCGTCGACTTCATTCCACATCGTGGTCAACAGTTCCTCGGCCCGCTCCTGGGTGCGCCCCTCGGGCGGCTCGTGGAAGATCCGCTCGAGGACGGCATGTACGAGCGACCCCTTCGCTTGGGCCCGGGAAACCGGCTCGGGAAGCCGATCGACGGCGCGGTACTTGAACAGCTGCGGGCAGCTCTTGAAGTCCCGTGCGCTCGAAGGCGACAGCTTGAGGAGGGTTCCATCCATGGAGTCACCCTACGGAGGGCCTGCGACGACTAGCCGTATTTGAGGGGTTAGTTCTTCGCGCTCAGGAACCCCGCCACGGCGGCGTTGAACGCCTCGGGCGCCTCCAGGTTGGAGATATGACCCACTCCCGGTATCACCGTCATATCGGAGCCGGCCACGCGCTCGTGCATCGCACGGACGACATCGAGAGGCGAGATCACATCCTCTTCTCCGACGATGAAGAGAGTCGGCACCTCGATGCGGTCCAGGGTTCGGGTCGAGTCGGGGCGCTTCTTCATCGCCTCGAGGGCTCCCAGGTATCCCGGAGCCGGATTGGCCATCACCGCTCGGAGACGGGTAACGACTTCGGGGTTGGACTCTCGGCGTCGCTTCGGCTAGAAGGGGACCGTTCACCATCAGGTCGATTACCGGCCCGGTCCCTTTGGCGCGGATCAGTTCCTGTTGAGCGGTGCGATTGGCGCGGGCCTCGTCGCTGTCGGGCTCAGCTCGGGTGTCGGCGAAGATCAGGGATCCCACTCGCTCGGGCGCGCTCCTGAGCAAGGCGAAGGTGATGTAGCCACCCATGGAGAGCGAGCACACCGTCGCCTTCTCGACGCCGGCATCGTCCATGACCGCGAGCAGGTCGGCTGCGTAAGCCTCGACCGAATAGATGTCGAGATCGGAGGGGGCGTCGGAGCGACCGAATCCGAGGAGGTCGGGCACGAGGCACTGATGCGTGCCGCGCAGCGCGGCGATCTGCGGATCCCAGAGCGTCGAGTTGAGGGGATAGCCGTGGACGAACAGCACCGGAGGTCCGGCCCCCGTCGATTCGTAGTTGATCCGATTGCCTGCGCGCACGATTTCGGCCATCACCGCAAGATACTTCCGAGTTTCAGGCCGTGCTGGTGCCGTCCTCGAGGACGAGTCCGAGCTTGGTGGTCCCGAAGCGGGTCTGACAGGGGAGCGAGATCGTGAACGTGGTTCCGCTGGACGACGACGCGAGGTCGACATGGCCGTCCATAGCCGAGACTAGCTGGCTCACGACGTAGAGGCCCAGACCGACGCCTTCTTGACCGGCTTTGGTTCCCTCACCTCGTGCGAACGCTTCGAACAATCGTTCGCGGTTCTCCGTAGGAATGCCTTCTCCGTTGTCCGCGATCGTGATCGTGATGCCGGAGAGAGACTTCTTAGCCGACACCGAGACGGCGGTTTTCTCGGCCGTGTACTTGTATGCGTTCTCGAGGAGGTTCCGGACGATCTGCGACACGCGCGCCGCGTCGATCTCGCACTCGAGTTGATCCACGAAGATCTCGAGTTGATGTCCACGGCGTTTCGGTGAGGCTGCTCCGATAGCGCCATCGAACACTTCGGCGAGAGCAACCCACTGAGGATGCAGCGCCGGGGCGCCATTCTGCATCTGCGCGGTGACCAGCAGATCGTCGACGAGGCGAGCGAGTTGGTGGCCCTGGGTCGCGACCATGTCGAGTAGTCGATCGCGCTGTTCCGGAGTGAGTCGGTCGCTCCTCTTCTGAACGGTGTCGACTCCTGCGATGATCGCGGTGAGCGGTCCGCGGATCTCATGCGAGGTGATCGCAAGGAATCGGTCCTTCAGCTCATCGACCTCGGCAAGCTGAAGGCTCTGAGACTTGAGGGCCAGGCTTTGCTCGTACCAGTTCTCCGCCATCGCCCCGACGACCCCGGCAACCAGGAACGCCAGACCGGCGATGAAGATGTACGTGTTCCATTCGAACTCGCCCGTTCCGGTCACCTCTCCGACCCTGAGGGACTGCGGGATGAAGAACACAGCGCATACGGCAGCCGCTATCAATGCTCCCCTGAGCCGATAGCGCAACGCACCTTCCATCGGCAGGAGCAGGACGACAGCCCACATCACGAAGGGGGTTTGGTAGGCGAAGATCCAGATGAACGTGAACACGATGAACGCGTCGAGGAGGGCGGCGACCGACGCAAGGATCCTCAGATGCTCCCGAGTGGAGGTTCTGCCCAGGCCTCCCCAGATCGCGACGTTTCCAAGGACCACGATCGCAACCGTTATCCATCCGGTCCTCTCGAGCATCTTGGAGGGGAAGTCATCGGTGGTCAGCAGGACCCCCGCGGCAACCAGAAGGCCGAACGCCCGGATGTAGATGAGCGATTGCTCGAGGCGCCTCATCTCCGCAAAACCAGTCATGTCGTAAGTATCGGTTCCAGCGAGCGGGGAAAAAAGGCTTACGCAGAAATACCTAGGGCATCTACTCACCAGGCAAACCAACCAAAGAGGGCATTCGAGACGCGGAAATGAGGAAGGGCCCGGATATCCGGGCCCTTCCAGTTGATCTTCGGATCAGGTTACGCAGCCTTGCTGAGCCTTCCGCCCTTGCGTGCCCCGAGGACCTCGGCAACGTGCTCGAAGACCTGCGGTGTCGCGTACCCAGCGGCGGCGATCATGAGGCCGGTTCCGATGTAGCTGAACATTTCGGACCTGACTTCGATGCCCCACTGAGCGAAGAGCGAGAACTCGAGCGCCCATGCCACTACGGCCCCTAGAGCGATCGTCAGAACGGTCTGGATCTTGGAGAGATCGACGTACTCGTTGAGCATGTCGACAACCTTGAACGTACCGATTCCGAGCAGAACCACGATCGCAAACTCGTACATTTCGTTCCTCCTCTTGTACGGGTCAGGGTGACCCGTGCTGGGAGGTTGGACGCCTCCGCCTCGCGGGAGTTACATCGATGTGCGCCGCTTTGAGGAGGGGTACGAAGATAGCCCTTGTGGGCTATTCACCGCGGCCATTGGGGCCCTGAGAATCACCAAAGGGCGGGGGTCCAGTCGCATTCGCCGCCGCAGCCATCCGACACACTGCCCGCGTGTCGGAGACTCCCGCCCTCTTTTACTCTTTCCGACCCCTACTCCTCGGTGACGCGTACCGGGACGGTTGCTCGGGCGACCTCGCGGCCGTCAAGCGAGAAGACCACCTCGTAGTCATCGGTGGCGTACTCGACCTCGAGGTCGGCAACCTCGTCCTCGAGCTTCTCGACGTGCTCGTTGGTGGCGAGGTGGATCTCCCGCGGGATGCTCTCGTAGAGAGCCGTGCCGCCGGGGGTTACGAGCTTCCAGGACTCGGTGCAGGTGCCATGATCGTCGCTCCAACCCCTCAGGACCAGGAACGCGGCCGCAACGCCGGGCTCCTCGGGGAGCAGGATCTGGTTCTCGAGTCCCGGCTGGACCCGGCCCCCCTT
This sequence comes from uncultured Actinomycetes bacterium, assembly GCA_963826105.1. GTDB lineage: Bacteria > Actinomycetota > CADDZG01 > CADDZG01 > WHSQ01 > WHTI01. Next base: position 96,958 of record CAWGWA010000013.1, read on the forward strand.
CTCGAAGTACAGCTGGCGGTCGATGACCTTGGCGTACTTGAGCCGTGCACCCATTCACTCTCCCCTTGGATCGTCGGTCGGCCCGAAAACGTCGATCTGCACATCCTGGTCGGTAAGGGTCTTCTGTAGCACGTCGAGCCCGACGGCATCGATCGGCCGCAGGACCCCGGTGGGTCCGCCGGCCCGCTCGGCCAGCGTCATCGCTGCCGCGGTCAGGGTCTGGGCGGTCAATCCGTAGACGTCGCGTCCTTGAACGCTGACGTTCCTCCACGTCTGGCCGTCGGCTGCCTCGGCCAGGATCGTCCAGCGCGCTTTCCTTGCCTCAGTGCCCGGGCCCTCGGGCAGCCGCGTCAACCCCTTGTCGATGAGCGCCTTCGCCCCCGGGATCTTGAAAGGTGCACGGAGAGCGGCGAGAGCGGGGCCCGCGACCGCCTTCTGCACGCGGCCGGTTGTGACGAAGGTCTCGAAGCGCTCCAGCTCCACATGCATCGGCGCGAGGTGTCCGATCGCCAGCGGAGCGCTGATGGCTCGTCGCGGGCCGAGCGGGGGTGGCATCGGTGCCCACCGGCTGCGCTGTGCGGCTCGCACGGACTCCGCGTGGCCGTCGACGATCCTCGTTCCGGGCGAGGTGATGATGCCGAGCAACGATCTGATCGTCCCTGCCGATCCGGTCGATGGGAACGCATAGGTGAGGTCGACCTCCGGCCGGCTCATGTTTTCGGTCGCCAGGGCCACCGCGACGTCACCAGGGACCTCATCGAAGCCCATGCAGGGAGCCATTACGATGCCTCGCTCCTTCGCCGCGTCGTTCTTCTCCGCTATCAGGCGAGCGACGAAGGTTCCCTCTCCGGTGGAATCGACGTAATGCACCCCAGCGGCGAGCGCCGCTTCGACCGCGGTCTGCCCCATCTTCTCGAAGGGACCGACACAGGTGATCAGCACCGAGGATCCGTCGAGAGCGGTGGTCAGAGCATCCGGATCTCCGACCGCGGCGACGTGAACCTCAGGGTCGCCGGTAACGGCGGCGAGTTGCTCGAGCTTGGCCAGGTTCCGGCCGGCGATCGCGAAGTCCGCGCCGTGCTCGAAGAGTGCATGCGCTGTGAGCCGTCCCGTGTAGCCGGTTGCTCCGAACAGCACGATGCGAGCCATCGAACCAGGTTACCCGTGACGGGTACCCTCTGGGCCATGGCGCTGACTGACATCTCCGGCACGATCCATCTCGTCCGGCACGGAAACGTTGAGAACCCCAAAGCGATCCTCTACGGACGCCTGCCCGGCTTCCATCTCTCGGAACTGGGCCAGAGGCAGGCGGAGGCGGCCGCAGAGCGCCTCGCAGATTCCGGTGTCACGTCACTATGGGCGAGCCCCCTGGAGCGCGCTCAAGAGACGGCTGCGTTCATCGCCAAGCATCATGGACTCGACATCGTGAGCGACGATCGTCTTCTCGAGAGCGACACTCGCTTCGAGGGGATCATGAAGACACCGATCTCGATCCTGAGCCCTAGGAATTGGTGGAAGCTGCGCAACCCCCTTAAAGCCCTCCTGGGGAGAGTCGTTCGCGGATATCGCTCAGCGGATGCTGTCTGCGATCGAGGATGCCACCGTCGCCGCGGCAGGCGGGGAAACGGTGCTGGTCGCCCATCAGACTCCCGTGGTGGTGGCCCGCAATGCGCTGGCCGGGAAGTGGGGTCCACCGTGGCTGGGGCGGACGAACTGCGAGACGGGTTCCATCACATCGATGGTGATGGAGGAGGGCCGGTTGCTTTCGGCGTCCTACTTCGTTCCCTCGGGCTGACCTTCCGGTTGGTCGTCCTTGAGGGTGATGGTTTCGAGCAGCGGAGAGGAGCACACCGGACAAACCGGTGTGGCGTTGTCCTCGATGTACACGGTGCGCTGACATGTCGGGCAGAACGAACTAAGCGCCATACGCGAGACGGTAGCCTGCCTTGGAAACTTTGGCTAGAAGAAGTTCGGAATCTCTTCGAAAGGTGAGTTTGGAGCCCTACGACGCGATAGTTATCGGAGCCGGACATAACGGACTCATCTCCGGCTGTTATCTCGCCAAAGCGGGTCTCAGGGTCCTGGTTCTCGAGCGCACGGACCGGATCGGCGGTGCTTGCGTAACCGAGGAGTTGTGGCCGGGAGTTCGGATGTCGACCGCCTCGTACGCCACCTCACTGCTGATCCCCGAAGTCACCGATGAGCTGGGCCTCGATATCGATATCCGCCTCAAAAACCCCGATTTTTTCCATCCCTACGAGGATGGCGGCGGTCTGATGTTCTGGGACGACCCGGTGAAGACCCACGAGTCGATCGCCCATCTTTCCAAGAGAGACGCCGATGCCTACCCGCGCTTCCACGAGCTTTTCGAGGAGGCAGCTCGGCGGCTCACCCCGATGCTCCACTACCCAGCGACCCGCAAACAGGTCCGTCGCGAGTTCCGGCAGGCTGAGATCGAAGGTCTCTTCGCCAAGACGGTGGACGGATCGATCGCGGACATCGTGGAGGAGTACTTCGAACACGAGTTGATGCAGGGCATCCATGCCTCGCAGGGTTTGATCGGTACCGCCGCCGGCCCCCGTACTCCCGGAACCGCTTACGTCTACCTGCACCACGCCTTCGGGATGGCGACCGGCACGCTCGGTCAATGGGGCTTCGTGCGCGGGGGCCAGGGCGCGATCACGCAGTCGCTGGCCGATGTGTTCCGAGCCGCCGGCGGCGAGATCCGCACCGAGGTCGAGGTCGCGACCCTGAAGCTCGACACCCATCGACGCGCTGCGGGCGTCGTTCTCACCACCGGCGAGGAGATCGACTCAGGCACCGTGCTGTCGAACGCCGATCCGAAGCGCACCCTTTCGTTCGTCCCGGAAGGGGTCGGTTCCGCAGGAGTTCATCGAGGACATCGACATCTATCCAAGTGAAGGCACCGTCGTGAAGGTCAACTGCGCATTGTCGGGCCTCCCGAAGTTCCGAGGGATCGGAACCGAAGGCACTCCCGGTCCCGAGCACATGGGAACGATCTCGGTCGCACCGTCGATCGACTATCTCGAGACCGCCGCGCACTCAGCGGCCGAGGGCCGGCCGTCGGACCAGATGTTCTGCGAGGCGTGGATCCAGACTGCGAGCGAGCCAGAGCTGGCCCCCGAGGGCAAGCACACCCTGTCGGTGTTCGCCCAGTACGCGCCGTACACGCTCGCGGAGGGTACCTGGGGGGAGCGACGGGACGAGATCGGGGATTCGGTCCTGGCAAATCTCGAGCGCTACGCGCCCGGGCTGACCGACCTCGTCGAGAACCGGATCGTGCTCGGTCCACCCGACCTCGAAGAACGCTTCGGGCTCACCGGCGGCAACATCTTCCACGGCGAGATCCTGCCGGAGTGGATCTTCGACAAACGTCCGGTGAGCGGATGGCATCGTTACCGGCTTCCGATCGCGGGTTTCTATCTGTGTGGCTCGGGAGCGCATCCGGGCGGTGGCGTATGCGGCGCCCCAGGACGGAACGCCGCACGCGCGGTGCTCGAGGACTTCGCGTCGCGGGGGATCGAGATCGCGGGTTAAGCGCCCGACCTCGGACCGAACTTCGTTCGCATGTCGTCGTCGCCACCGTCAGTGTCCGGACGCAGCTTGACCGCGGGAGCGACCGCATCTTCCTCTTCCACCGGTTCGACGACGGCGCGGAAGGGCGAGTGGTCGGGGGCCTGTTCTGCCGGCGGTTCGGGCTCCGCAGCGGCGATGACATCGGCGGCCAACTCCTCGGGGGGCCTCAGGCCCGGATGCTCGACGTCGACCAAGTGCCCGTCCCTGATCCCGACGATGCGATCGACGAACTGAAGCAACTCCTCGTTGTGTGTTGCAACGAGGCATGTCGTTCCCTGCTTGGCCGCGGCACGGATCGCCCTGAACACGCCCTCGGCCCACGCCGCGTCCTGGTGTCCGCTTGGCTCGTCGGCGAGGAGAAGTTGCGGCGACAGCGACAGTGCACGCGCGAGAGCGGTGCGCTGCTGCTCGCCGATCGAGATCTCCGATGGCGGTCGCTCCTGGAAACCGGCGAGACCGAGTTCACCCAGGAGTCCGTCGATCTTCTCTCGTACGGCCTCGACGCCGGGACCCTCGGGGAGCCGCGCCGCAAGCTCAACGTTCTCTCGGACGTTCATCTCGTCGATCAGCCCGAGGCTCTGCGGAAGGATCGCGATGGTGCGCCACGGAAGGTTGCCGGGATGCGTTCCTGGGGCCGAGGAGTACTCGATGGTCCCGGAGTCCGGATCCTCCCAACCGGCGAGGATGTTCAATAGCGTCGTTTTCCCGGAGCCTGAGGGGCCGACGAGCGCGACGACCTCGCCCTTCTTCAGCTCGAGGGTGACGCCGTCGAGGGCATGGACCTCTTCCGGCCCCCGCCGGTAGGACTTCTTCACGCTGGACAACCTGACGACGGCGCTCATGGTGGCGTGATCCTTACCGAGCCGTCCTCGATGTTGATCGCGGCCCGGCGATCGGGGAACAGGGCCAGGATCTCGGGCGGCAGCTGGATGCGGCCGCTCTGGTCGATGACCGAAAGCAGCCGCGACTGATGGGTTTCGGCCTCGAGCGCGCCGTGCCGGATCAACATCGTGCGATCGGCGGCGGCCACCATCGACGGATCGTGCGTCGAGACGATGAAGCTGATCCCCGAGCGCGTCAACGTCGCGATCGTCTCAAGCAACGCCTCACCCGAATGACTGTCGAGTTCCGCGGTGGGCTCATCGGCCACGACGATCGACGGCTTCCCGATCACCGCTTGCGCGAACGCCGCCCGCTGCTGCTCGCCACCGGAGAGCTGCTGCGGGAGATGGTTCCGTCGCTTACCCAGCCCCAGTAGTTCGAGGAGATCGTTGGCCTCCTTGGGTTTCCAGCGCCCTCTTAGTTCGGCCGCCACCTGGAGGTGCTCCATCACGTTGAGGTAGGGGATCAGGTTCTCCGACGGTCTCTGGAACACGTACCCGACGAGCTTGCGGCGCATCTTGCGTAGCCGACCGGTGCTGAGTCCGGCGAGGTCAACGCCGCCGACCTGGATCCGGCCTGCGGTGGGGCGATCGAGACCCGCCATGATGCGGAGGAGCGACGACTTCCCCGAGCCCGAAGGACCGACGACCGCGGTGATCGAGCCCTGGGGGAAGAACGCGTCGATGCCCTTGAGGGCGTGGACCTCTCCGGTGCCCGTCCAGTAGATCTTGACGAGGCCGTTACAGACGGCGGCGGCTTCACTCTGCAAGACGAAGCACCTCCGAAACCTTGGCTCGCTGAGCGGTTCGCTGGACGCGCCAGGCGCCCAACCACGCAGCAACTGCGAGAACGACCGCGGTCACCCCGAAGATGGCGAGTGGCACGCGCCACAACGGCGCGGGTGGGAGTGCGGGGAACAGGTCGAAGCGCGTGTAGATGATGCGCGCGGCGACCAGCGACAGGACAACTCCGATCATGAGGGCCGCTCCGAGCAACACGAAGAGCTCGATGACAACCGACAGCCGGTACGAAGCGGCTTTGAGACCCATACGGCGGGCGAGCGCGAACGACACGATCCCCGCGCGCTGGCGGCTCTGCAGGTAGAGCAGCATCCCGGCAAGCACGACGAAGCCGATGATCACGCCCAGCGCCTGAAGGAACTCGAAGGTCCACGACACCGCAAGGAATCCTGGGGTGTTCTTTGACAACTCGGCGGAGCGCTCGAGTCCGAACGCGAGTGACGTATCCCCGAGTTCTTCAGAGATCGCTTCAGCATCCCCCCTCGCCCAGATCAGATCCGTGCGCGGGGCGCTTCCGATCTCGCCGTGGTACTCGTCGAAGAACTCACGCAGCAGTTCGTCGTCGACGATGACCGTCGGCTCGAGCGTGCTCATGCCCGGGAACGCGATGGGGCGGTCGACGATGTCGACGGGAACCCGGGTGTCGTACAACTCGAGTCCGTCTTCGGCGAACCCTTCCTCGTCTCCAACCACGAGAACGGGGAGGGCGTCACCAGACGGCTCTCCTATCTCGGTCATCAGCTCCGACAGGGAGCTGCCGGAGAAATCATCCGACCAGAACGCCGCGGTCGCGACCGTGGCGGGCTCGACGGCGAGGATCGTTACTCCCTGCCCGCTGCCGGTGAACTCGACGAGATCGATCTCGCCGACGATCGTGGCGGGGAACGAAAGACCGTCGGGTAACTCGCTCCCGATGTTGACCTGCGCGGCGAAGTCGCTGCCGACCGAAACCCTGGCCTTCGCATCGGAAGTGGCATCCACCGACTTCACCAGCGTGCCGGCGTACGACAGCACTCCGACCGCGAGGGCGGATGCGGTCACGAGCATCAGAGCCAAGCGCGGCGCGCTGGCGAGTCGCCTGGTGGCGAGATAGATCGGCGCCGACGATCTCCGGCCGAACTCCCTCAGCTTCGGAAGCGCCATCCCGAGCACCTTGGTGGCGAGTCCGGCGGTACCGGCGATGAACAGGATCGGGAACGCGAGCACGAACAGATCGATCTCCGGCGGCCCGTTCTCCCCGGTCGAGGTTAGCCCCTTGGAATCCAATTGATAGAAGGACAGTCCCGCGAGGACGAGGAGTGCCAGTTCCCACGGGATGTTGGTAACCGCGGGGAGCCGGCTGAAGGCACTCGCCGCTTCGCGCCTCGTTGCCAGGCTCGAGACGAGACCGACCACCACGATGGCCAGCGCGCCCGCCCACAACGCCGATTCGAGGGCGTTCACCCGCGCTCCCGGATCGAGGCGCGGGCCCGGCCCCATCGCTCCGACCAGTAGTAGTGAAGCACCCCAGCCGACCACGGTTCCGACCGCGATCGGAGGGATCGATTCGAGCGCCGCCTTGAACCCCAGCGCCTGCGGACCGATGCCACGTGCCGACAAGACCGAGGTCTCGATCCTTCGCCGGCGGATGCCGTAAACGCCCGCGGCGGCGATCACAACGAGCGCCACGAGACGTCCGGCGAGCGACATGATCCCGATCGGCGATTCGACACCTCCCACGGTTTCGCGGGCGTTCTGGATCAGATCGGGCAGCGCGCTGAAATGTTCAACGAACTCAAACTCCGCTCCTGGATCGGAGAGGGCATCGATGTCTCGCTGCGCGGCACGCATCTCTGCGGCCGCGGCGTCGCCTTCCTTCAGCGAGAGATCCGTTCGAACCGAGTACTCCCACCGGCTCTGGGGGTCCCCGCCGCCGAGACTCTCGGTGATCCCGGCGATCTGCTCGAAGGAACCGAACACGAGACCCGGGGGGTTGCCCTCTCCGGTGCCGTAGATCCGATCGGCGAGCGGCTGCCAGTAATCGGTCGCGGGCTGCGCCGCGAGGCTCTCGTAGATCCCCACCACCTCTACCGAGGTCTCGAGGCCCCTGCGTTGGAGCGTGATGCGGTCGCCGGGTTCCACACCGAGGATCTCCGCTTGTTGATCGGTGAAGAAGAGGCCATCGCCGGACTCCTCGCTCAAGACACTGAGGTGATCGTCCGCGCCGGAGCGGGCGGCCAGAACGGCCTCCACCGGCTCGCCGTTGTAGCCCTCTGCGAGCAGGGTTACACCAGGCGGTCCCACGAGGGTTCGTATCGGCCCGCCCACGGTGGGGATCCCGCTGGTGATTGCGTCCAGGGTTCTGCTCCGTTGGTTGAACGACTCGAGCACGTCGGACCCGAATACCGTGCCGTACTGGACGACATTGAGGCCCGCGGTGCTGGGAGTGACGGTGCGGAACTGCTCGGTCAGGGCGCCGGAGGCGGCCGACGATAGGTACAGGGGAGTTGCCGCCGAGACCACGCCGAGGACCAGGGCCGCGGCCGCGATCGCAACGAACAGCGACGGGTAGCGGATCAGCAGGAAGGGGGCCTTGCGCCAGAGGGGTCCCCCGGCCGAGACCTGCCCGCGTTCCGGCTCGCGCGTTTCGGCGGTGCTGGCGTCCGGCTCAGTCACTAGCGACCCGTTTGGTGAGAGGGATACAGAGGCCTTTTTACTACGCCTGTAGTAGGCGCGTGAAGGCCCCCTCCAGTTTCTCCCGGATCCGGTTTCGCCCCTGCTCCGCTCGGGTACGTCTCGGATGCGGCATTCGGATAGACGAAAAATCGATCTGGAGGTGTCTCGAATCATGGGTATCGGAGTCAGCCTGTTCTTGTTCGCAGTAGGAGCGGTCCTAACGTTCGCGGTAGAGGTCTCCACGAGCGGGCTCAACATCAACACCGTAGGGATCATCTTGATGATCGTTGGTGCCGTCGGATTCCTTCTGTCGCTCCTCTTCTGGAGCAGCGTGGGGCCGTGGGGCGCCCGCCGCGAGGAGCGCACGGTCGTTCGAGACCGGGAAGTGCTCTAGTTAGCCCGCTCTTCTAGGAGTTCAACAACCCGGTTCTCGATGTCGGCCGCGGTCGACTTGGCCATGCCCTGCGAGATGATCGAGAACGAGGCCCAGGTACCAACGCGGTCGAGGAACACGTAGCCCGAGAGCGCGGAGCGCTCGCTCAGGGTGCCGGTCTTGGCGCGGACCTGGACGCCGTGCATGCGGCCCTCGAGGGTTCCCTGGTTCCCGCTCGGTAACGTCGATCGGAGCTTGGAGCCCCAGGGTTGCGTCGCGGCGAACTCGAGCAGGCGGACGAAACCCTTCGGTGCCACCAGGTTCGAGTACGACAGCCCCGAAGAGTCATGAGCGGCGACCGTCACGCCGTGGTCTTCGGCCCACGCCTCGATCCCGGCGGCCCCCTTGGCGATGGTTCCGGGTGCACCTCTCGTGATGACCCCCAACTGTTTCCCGAGCATCTCTGCGAAGTAGTTGCTGGAGTTGAAGTTGGTATAGCGAGCAAGCCTGACAAGAGGCACCGACCGCACTGAGGCAACGTTGTCGACGTTGGGGGGTGGACCTCCCGTTCCCGAACCCCCAGCAACGCGAACGCCGATAGCGCGGAGCTTCTTGGTCAGCGACTTGGCCGCCCTCGCCTCGGGATCGGAGATGTGGTTCCCTCTCACGGTGTTCCCCTCGAACGAGAGGGCGGCGGGAAGAGGGACCTGTTCGGCAGGGAAGTCCGACTTCCATCCCGGCGCGAACCAGTCATGCGAGAAGTAGGACACGGCACCCATAACCGAACCGGTGATCTTTCGGATGCCCAGTTCTTTGACCTTCTTGGCGAGACGTGTGATGCGGGTCGGGGTGAACGGCAGGCCCTTGCCGAACGAGCCTCCTCCGGTGAGTGAAGGATCGCCGCGTCCGATCAGCCAGAGATCGCCCACGATCTTCTCGGAGCGGACGTCGACGGCCGCGACCTTGGTCTCGAGCTGTGAGGTTGGATCGAGCACCTCGAAGAGCGCCATGGACATCAGGAGCTTCTCGTTGGAGGCCGGCACACGGCGGGTCTTGGCGTTCCAGTTGTAGAGGTAACTGTCACCGAGTCGAACCGAAACCCCGATCTGGTGTCCCTTGAGGATGTTGTCGAGGCGGACCTTCCAGTTCTTCCTCGCGGCCCCCTCGGCCGGGAGACAGAGCAGGAGCCGGCTCGGTTTGAGCCAGGGCCTCGCCCCGGCCGAGGACCGTTACTCCGGTGGGCGCGACGAGAAGGAAGGTAAGGAGGCACAGGACCAGGGCGACGAGGCGGAGCGAGCGGCGATACATGAGGGACGCAGTGTGGCGGGGTGTCGTGCTTCTGTCCAGACAATTAGGGACGGACTGGGACCCCCCGGGGCGGGTCGGGAAGGGTGGCGCCGCTGAAGGACTCTAGGAAACGTGATCGAAGAGCGTGGGATCCTCGGGCAGCAGGGAGAGCTGTCCGGGGTTGATCCGGGACCGGCGGGCGACGTCGATCTCGACGGCCAGGCGGTGATACCCCTGTTCCCGGGCGAGCTGGACGGCGCGGCGGCGGGCTCGATGCTTCTCGTCCTCGAGCCGCCGCTGGGCGTGCTCGATCGCATCGTCGATGAGATTCTTCTCCCAGTCGGGGAGCTGTATCTGCTCCATATCGCCCTCCAGGCCGGGGAAACGCTCCTGCCGCATCGTCGGGTCCTCCAGGCTTACGTGCCGATCCCGCTTCCAGGTCTTGTTATCGGAAGCGGGAGAATGGATTATGAGCGCGGTTGTGGCAAAACCGCCGGATTTCCGGTCGGTTCCCCTGAACGGTATGCCTCCGTGCGCCGTACCAGGTTCTGGAGTCCAGAAAAGGAGAGGTACCTATGAGGTCTTGGGTGGCGAAGGTTCTGATCGCGGGCGTTCTGACATCGATCCTGGCGCTTGGAGGGACGGCGGTGGGAGCCGCCGTAACCATCAAAGCGAAGGGGTCGGCCGGGAACTTCTCCTGGTCACCCAACTTCCCCCACGTCTTGACGGGCAAGAAGGTCCGCTGGAAGAACACCACATCCACCGCTCACCGGATTTCGTTCTACAAGGGCAAGTGGGAGGGCAAGACCTTCCAGCTCCCGGCCAACGGCACCTTCACCAAGAAGCCCAAGAAGAAGGGGACCTACTACTACCGATGCAGCATCCCCGGCCACTCCACGTTGTCGGGCGACAATTGCTCGGGGATGTGCGGCCGTTTCCACTACGGGGATTAGCTCAGGATCACTTCCTCGCAGTCCTCGAGGGTGCGATCGAACTCATCGGCGGTGACCACGTCGTAGCCCGCGCCGCATGAGATCCGGTCCTTGATCCCGTCACGGGTCCAGATCTCGTCGTCCCCGGTTCCGCCGTTCACCCGGTCGGTACCTCGACCGGCCCAGATGTCGTCGTTCCCCGGGCCCCCGAAGACCCGATCGTCGCCCGAGCCGGCGACCGTTTGGTCGTCACCCCAGGACGCGCGGATCAGGTCGGCCCCCGAGCCGGCCCGGATGCGGTCGACACCCTCGCCGCCCACGATCGCATCGAGCCCGGATGAAGCTTTGATCTGATCGGCCCCCGGTCCTCCATCGATCGTGTCGTTACCGAGTCCTGTCGAGATCCCATCGTCGCCCTCGTCTCCATGGATCTCGTCGCTGCCTCCGTCGGCCGCCAGCAGATCGTTGCCCGGTCCTCCGAAGAGAACGTCGTCGCCGGCATCGCCCGAGACCATGTCGAGGCCGATGCCTCCATAGATGGTGTCGTGCCCGTCGCCACCATCGAGCCGGTCGGCCCCCACCAGTCCATAGACCTGGTCGTCGCCCGCATCTCCGTCGCGCACGTCGTCGTAGCGGGAGCACTCCACGTAGTCGTCACCCGAGGTCCCGGGCGTGCACCCCTGCGCGGCGCGCGCCGAGGAGGTCCACGTGAGTGGTGCGGCCAGCAACGGAATGGCTAGGACGAACATCAATCTGCGCATGTCTCTCGCTCCTTTGTCCGAAGAACCAACTCGACCGACGCTAGAGACGTCGCGACCGCGCCGCGGTGACGTGCGCCACAGGCGAAGCCGGGGCGGCGATCGGCTCGTATAGGTAGGCATGACGGAGTGAATCCCGCACAATGACTTCGATGGGCGAAAGTTCCAAGAACACTAAGAAGAGGGTCAACGCGGTTCTTCTCGGCGCGCTCCTGTTTGCCGCGCTTCTACCGAACGCGCTCGAACCCCATGCCGGTGCGCAGGTCCCCGACACCTTGGTGCCCGACTCACTGGCCGCTCTCGATGCGCTGGTAGCCCCAGCCAACTGCCGGTTGGTCGATGCGGCCGATGGCTCAACCGGCGCGGGCGAGCGGGAGCTGCCGTATCGCTTCTGTGATGACGGACTCCCTCTCTCGGGAGGAGGAGCGGACGCGATCCCGGTTCCGGTGAAGTACCAGGACGCGCTCGATGGCACCGGTGACTGGGAGGGCCTGCCGGCACCCGCGTCGCTCGAGGAAGCGCTGGTCGCCGCGGCCGAGGACGATCTGCAGCCCGAGACAGGAAACCGCATCTCGCTCGACGTCGACGTCTCGATCCCGACCAGGAAGCCGGCCGAGAACGGGCGACCGGTGATCGTTCTCATGCACGGATGCTGCGGCGGGAACAAGACGGCGTGGGAGGCGACCTCGATCGATGCCGACGGTGAGCGCTGGCATCACTCCAATTCGTACTGGGCGGCGCGCGGCTACATAGTTATCACTTACACGGCAAGAGGTTTCCGCGACGCGAACGAGAGGGGTTCGACCGGAACCACCCAGCTCAACTCGCGCAGCTACGAGATCAACGACTATCAGTACCTCGTGGGACTGCTGGCCGATCACGATCGGATGCGGGAAACCGCCGGTGAGGAGGCCTTCTTCGACATAGACCCCAGCAAGGTCGGAGTCGTTGGTGGGTCGTACGGTGGTGGTTTCGCGTGGCTCGCCCTGACCGATCCGAAGTGGAGGAGTCCATCGTTCGCAATCCCTATGAGGCTTGCCGCCGCGGTGCCGAAGTACGGCTGGACCGATCTGTTGGAATCGCTCCTTCCGGGAGGGCACTACGAGGACCGCGATCCGCGTACGGGTGAGCCGGTGGTCGCGCCGAGCAAACCCGCTACGGCGATCTCGAGGAAGCCACTGGGCGTGCAGAAGCAGAGCATCGTCGCCGGGCTTTACGCGAGCGGCAACCTCATGACCGGGAACCACACGACGTTCCCTCAGTGGCTCCACGATGCATTCGCCCGGTTGGGGGCCGGCGAGCCCTACAACGGAGATCCGATCCTCGAGGAGGTTGCCGATTCCTTCATCCGCGATCGGTCCGCCTACTTCCAGACCAACTTCTGGAGTGGCGTGCGCGCCGGACTCAAGGTTCCTATCTTCGCCGCCGCAACGTGGACCGATCCGTTGTTCCCGACGATGGAATCGGTCCGCTTCTACAACAAACTCAAGTCGCTCCGATCGGAGTATCCGATCCAGATGTACCTGGGTGACTATCAGCACTTCGTCCAGAACAAAGATAAGGAGTGGGGAGACCTCTGCGGCACCGCGCATCGCGTCTGTACGGTCGACGATTTCCGAGGTGAAGACGGAAAGATCAACCTCAGCCGTGCACCCAAGCGTGTCCGGCGCGGCATCAACGGTCGGATCAACCAGTTCCTGGACCACTACCTCCTTGGGAAGGCGAAGCCGACCTTGAACGTCGCCGCGACCACGACCGTCTGTCCGGCGAACGAGTCGGGGAAGTACCCCGTCGATGAACCGGGAATCGAGTACCGGGCGAAGTCGTGGCGGGGACTCACTCCGGCGCGGCTCCTGTTCAACTTCAACTCGGGCGGCAATGTCAACTCGAACCAGGTGGATAGCCGCGGCACCGAGTCGGACCCGGTTCTTCGATCGCAGCAAGCCGATAAGTGCTACACGACGACGGACACGGCCGCGCCGCCGGGGGTCGTCCAGTACACGGGCACGAAGATCGACATCCCCTTCACCATGATGGGTCTGCCGGCGGTGGTGCTCGACTACACGACGAAGGCCTCCACCTATTGGGTCGAAGGCCGCCTCTTCGACCTGGCCCCCAACGGGGTGATGACGATGGTGTCCCGCTCGAGCTGCCGGGTCGACCTACCCTCGTCTCCCCAGAGGGGATGCGCCGCCTTCGAGCTCTCGGGCAACGGTTGGCGGTTCGAGAGGAACCACCGGCTCGTCCTCGAGCTGTCCTCCGCTGATGCCCCTTATCTCCGGAAGTCCAATGAGCCATCGAACCTCAACGTCTCCTCGGCGATCCTCAAGATCCCGATCGTCCCCGAGGCCCAGCTGAGAGACTTCAGGAAGTAGGTTCAGGACATATCCCCGGGGGGCAGGAATCGGGCCCCAGGGGCCGAACCACCCGAACATGAAGAAGACATCGGTTTTCACGCTGGTCGCAGCCTTCGCTGCGGCATCCCTGTTCCCCGCCACCTTCGCTCAGGGTCAGGCCGTGCCTACGGTCCCCGCCCTGGCGGTCTCCGAGAACGTCGAGGTCATCGGCAACGTGCCGGGAGCCCTCTTCGGGTTGTACTTCAAGGACAACTACGCCTACGGGACCGGTCCCAACGGTCTCACGATCTTCGACATCAGCGACCCTGTTAACCCTGTGGTCACTGGTGACCTGCCGCTTCCTCACTTCGAGAACGAGGACGTCGACGTCTGTGGTGACCTGCTGATCATCGCCAACGACGCGATCAACCCCGAGGCTCCGCTGTACGTGATCGACATCTCGGACCCGATGCTTCCGAGCATCGCCGGGACGATCAACCTCAGCAGCGAGGGAGCGAACGTCGGAGCCGGCCACATCGCCAACTTCGTCGGCAACGACTGCAAGACCCTGTGGGTCGACGGTGGCGAGGAGGTCGAGGTCGTTTCTCTCGAGGACCCGACCGCTCCCGTGTCGCTCGGTAGCTTCGTCTCCGAGGCCTCCAAGAGCGAATCCTTCACGGTTACCCACGATGTCGAGTGGGACGGAAACATCGCCTGGTCGGTCGGCGGTGGCGGTGCCGCCGGATACAAGCTCACCAAGGACCCACTTAAGCCGAAGCTAGTCGCGACGACCGGTACGGCCGCCAGCAACCCCTCCGAGCTGAACGACTTCATCCTCCACAACAGCCAGCGCCGCGGTAAGACGCTGCTGGTCACCGAGGAGGACTACGTCGACACCGATGAGGCCCAGCCCGGTTCCTGCAACGGACAGGGCAAGTTCGAGACGTACTCGCTCAAGAAGATGCCCATGGCGAAGGCCAAGAACAAGAAGCTCCGCGACCGCATGGGCAAGATCGAGAACCTCGACATCTGGCAAACGGAGCTCAATGGGATCGCCGCCGGTGGCGCCGGTGACTCGAAGGCCCCCATCACCGCCAACTGCTCATCGCACTGGTTCGACGAGCAGAACGGTGTGGTCGCCGTCGGCTGGTACGAGCAGGGCACGCGCTTCCTCGACGTGACGAACCCCAAGGACATCCGTCAGGTCGGCTACTACCTGCCGCTCAACGGATCGACCTGGGCCTCGTACTGGAGCCCCACCGACCCGACCGGTCAGATCGTCTACACGGCCGACGCCTACCGTGGGCTCGACGTGCTGCGGGTCACGGATGCAGGCCCGGACGCCTCGACCAAGGTGGCTCCGGTTCCCGACAGCTGGTTCGGAAGTCCTCTCGATCTCCCGGTCGCCACGCCACTGGGACTCAAGCCTCACCCGATCTACGGATGGGCGTGCCCCATCGGAACGGGCCTCTAGCCGCCTTCACTAACGCACTTTGATCACGGGCCCCGCCGGAAACGGCGGGGTCTTTGCGTTGCGTACCATCAGGGAGAGATGTCTCCCCGATGTGGTTCCGGTTCGCCGTGCTGATCGATCTCGCGCAAGCGCTGACGGAACCCGTCCTTCAGCCGGACCTCTTTTCCGCACGTATGCAGATGGCGCTGTCGCTTGGATGGCACATCGTGATCGCCTGCTTCGGGGTCGGCTTCCCCGTACTCATCGTGGTGGCCGAGTGGCGAGCGCTGCGAACGGACGATGAGGATCTCCGTGAACTCGTTCGACGCTGGGCCAAAGCCCTAGCGGTCCTGTTCGCCGTCGGCGCGGTCTCTGGCACGATCCTGTCGTTCGAACTCGGGATCCTGTGGCCCGGGATGATGGGCGAGTTCGGTGCCGTGATCGGGCTCCCGTTCGCGATCGAGGGCATCGCATTCTTCATCGAGGCGATCTTCATCGGGATCTACCTCTACGGCTGGGATCGCCTCTCCGCCCGCGCTCACCTGTTTACCGGCATCCCCATCATCATCTCTGGAACCGCGTCCGCATGGTTCGTCGTGACCGCCAACGCGTGGATGAACCAGCCGCGCGGGTTCGACATCGTGAACGGGGAGGTCACCAACATCGATCCGTGGGCTGCGATGTTCAACCCCGCGACGCCGGTTCAAACGACACACATGATCCTGGCCGCGTTCATGGTCGCTGGTTTCGGAGTCGCGAGTGTCTACGCGTACGGGATATTGAAAGGACGCAACGACCGTTATCACCGGCTCGGTTTTGCCATCCCGTTCGTGGTCGCCGCGATCGTGACCCCGTTCCAGATCGGAGTCGGCGACTGGGCGGCGCGCTTCCTTGCAGAGAATCAGCCGGCCAAGCTCGCGGCGATCGAATCCCTGTACGAGACGCAGAGGGGCGCCCCACTCTCGATCGGTGGGATCCCGATCGACGGCGAACTCCGCTACGCGCTCGAGATCCCCAAAGGCTTATCGCTCCTCGGTAAGCACGATCCGAACGCCGAGATCCTTGGGCTCGAGGAGTTTCCTGAGGATGAGCGCCCTCCGGTCGCTCCGGTGCACATCGCGTTCCAGGTGATGGTCGCGATCGGGTTCGGGCTCCTCGGGCTCGGGTTCTGGCTCGCTCTCGCGTGGAAGCGAAAGCGAACGTTGCCCACCTCTAAGTGGTTCATGCGGGCCGCGGTCCTAGCCGGGCCGGCCGCCGCGGTCGCGCTCGAGGCCGGCTGGATCGTGACCGAGGTCGGGCGCCAGCCGTGGATCGTCTACGGGATCATGCGCGTCGACGAAGCGGTGACCAGCGCTCCCAACATCCGCTTCGGCTATTACGCGCTCATCGTCATCTATTCGGTCCTCACTTGGGCGACGGTGTTCATCCTCAGGAAACTGGCGCGTCGTCCCGAGGCACCTCAGGAACCATGACCATCGCCGAACTGGCCCTCGTGATGATGTGGATCGGGCTCAATGCCTACGCGTTGTTCGGCGGCGCCGATTTCGGTGGTGGGTTCTGGGATCTCGTTGCCGGCGGCGCCGCGAGGGGAGCGCCCCAGCGGAAGTTGATCGAGAACTCGATCGGGCCGGTGTGGGAAGCGAATCACGTCTGGCTGATCTTCTGCCTGGTCGTGCTGTGGACCGGGTTCCCGAAGGTGTTCTCGGCTGTCACATCGTCGCTGTACGTCCCGCTCACCCTCGCTGCCTTCGGGATCATCCTGCGCGGCTCGGCGTTCGCGTTCCGGAAGTCGGTCGAGGAGATGGAGCTCAAAAGGATCTTCGGGGCAACATTCGCATTCTCATCGGTGTTGACCCCGTTCTTCCTCGGGACGGTTGCCGGCGCGGTCGCGTCGGGTCGTGTGCCTGTAGGCAACGCTCAGGCTCATCCCGTATCTAGTTGGATCAACCCGACCTCGGTGCTAGGTGGCACGCTGGCAGTTGGCATCTGCGCTTATCTCGCCGCGGTCTACCTGACCGCCGACGCGCGCCGCACCGGGTCCGAGGAGATGGCGGACGGGTTCCGGACGCGCGCATTGTGGACCGGGGTCGTGGTGGGTCTCGTCGCCCTCGCCGGCATCGGTGTGCTCTCGAGCGACGCGGAGCGCCTCTTCGACGGCCTCACCGGGCGAGCACTCCCATTGATCGTCGCCTCGGGGATCGGGGGCCTGGCCTCCATAGTGCTGGTGTGGCGCCGCCGGTACGTCGAGGCTCGCATAGCGGCCGCCGTCGCGGTCTCCGCGATCCTCTGGGGTTGGGCGGTTGGTCAGTACCCGTACATGCTCGAAGGCGCGGTCACGATCGAGGAGGCCGCCGCTCCCGATGCCACCCTTAAGGCCATGATCGTGAGTCTCTCGATCGGAGCCGTCCTCCTGATCCCGTCGTTAGCCTGGATGTACTTCCTCTTCCAGCGCGATCAATCGGAGAACTGAGCCCGCTTTCCCTCGTAGCAAACCAAGCGTAGGTTGGGCCGATGGACCAACCGATAGAAGTGATCATGAAAGACGGCATCCTGTCGTTCGACGTCCAGGCCGTCTGGGCCGCCCACAGCTAACAACCTTTCTGGACGTCGATCGCCGCGAGTCTTGCCAGCTCCATCGATTCGGCAAGCCTGACCATCTGCCATCCCTCGAACGTTCCGGTGATGCCGTAGCGACCGGTCGATCCGGTTGAAGTCACCGGCCAGATCACGTCGCTCCATATGGCCTCTGGTGATTGATAGAGGAGCGCACGCATCCCCGCTACGTTGGTCTCGACCGCGTGTTCGCGACCCCCACAGCCGTCGAATCCCGACAGCCCATAGGAGAGGATCAGGATCCGTCCATCGGTGCGTATGGTCATGCCACCGATCCGTTTTCCATCGACGCGACTCCACTTCAGGTACTTGGGATCGGCCAGCCAGCCTTTGAGGTTCGGGAGCCCGGCAAACTCGTCACGAGGCAGAACGACCGGGACGTCCACGTGTGCCTGCAAGGTCTCCACTGCCTCCTCAACGGAGATGTAGCGCGCCTTGCGCCAGGACTTCTGCTCCTCGGGCTCGGGTGTCGGTACGTAGAGGGGAGTCGAGGCCGCAGGCTCTACCTGAGCCCGCTCGCCTTCGGGACTCGAACACGCCGCGAGCAAGACCCACGCCAGCGCGATCGCTCCCATCCCTCGTCCCATGCCGACTGGACGCCCGCCCAGAACCGATAGTTCGCCGAACTTTTCCATGGGAGTGGGCTCTGGTAGCCCTGAGGTGGATAGGAACGTCTCCCGAGAACCTCCCGACATCGCCAGGCGTCCAATCGTCGTGATCCCGAAACGCACCGCCGCAGTCGCAGCCATCGTCGTGGCAGCCCTCCTAGTGGCCGCAAGTGTCGCGGTAGTGCGGAACCACTCTCGGGTCAACGATCTCGAGAGGCGGCTGGAGGATGCGCTAGGCGTGGTCGTGCGCAGCCGGGAAGCTGCGGACCGTGTCGTCGATCGCGTTGCAGAGCTCCAAAGGAAGCTCAGTCGAACGTCCGAAGGGATGGTGGACGCACGTGAGTACGCTTACGAGATGGAAGCCTGCATCAAGAGGATCGTCGCCGAGCCGTCGGCGGGCGAGCAGGTGGTGAGCTTCGGGTTCGTGAGGGAGATGGGCGATGCCACCTTCTCCTTCGATCCTGCGGAATTGTTCACCGGCGAAGAGGCGAACAGGATCGCCGTGGAAGAGGGCGCTGTCGACCCGGGTGAAGCCGTGCCTAACGACTATTACATCCGCAACGTCGAAAGCACTGCAGTGACGAAACGATGGGATGGATCTGCGCTCGTGGTGATGAACACTTTCGAGCCCCGAGGCATCCTGTCTCCCAGATGCGTGACTCCCGGAGCCTTCCGGAAGATGTTCCGCGATCCAAAGCCTGGGCAACAGATCGTTCGTATCTCGCCTTACTGGCTGGTCGAGCGCGATGGCGTTGTTGTCAGGCTGGTGGAGCAGTACCTGCCGTAGGTCGGAGCGATCGGCGTCGTTACCTCCACGTGAGTCGTCGTATGGACGACTGGAGTGGAAAGAACGTCCGCTGT
Organism: uncultured Actinomycetes bacterium; assembly: GCA_963826105.1. GTDB lineage: Bacteria > Actinomycetota > CADDZG01 > CADDZG01 > WHSQ01 > WHTI01. The sequence goes on from CAWGWA010000013.1 coordinate 116,113, forward strand.
ACCCCCTTGTTCCGGATGGGCGTAGGGACTCTGATGAACTGACGGTTCTCGGGACGACTAGTGGGGGTATCTGCTGATGCGGGTTCTCAAGGCGTTGTTGGTGATCGTTGCTCTGTCCGCGGTTTCGATCAGTGGAGCGTTCGCGGATCACAAGCCGAAGTCGTATTGCAGTCCCTCGGGCGATATCTGCGTGTCGGTCAAGAAGAGTGATGGCAAGCGTCTCCTGAGCTTCGTCGAGGCGGCCGAGTACGTCGAAGAATTCAATCTGTGTGTCACGGGTCCGGATGGCTCGAAGGCCTGCAAGAAGTTCCAGGTCAAGGAAGACGGACCGGTCTACTCACGTCACGTGAATTGGGCCAAGCATTACCCGGACATGGGTCCAGGCGACTACATCGTCGCCTGGAGATCGGGCGGCGGCACTCTGGGGAAGAGGCTCGGCTTCCACGTCGCTCCGTAGCCACAAGCGAGACAAGCTGCCTTTCTCCGGATGTGTCGCACCCCTCCGTTAGGTTGTGTTGCATGACTTCGACGACCTCCACTCCGAGCTCCGTGCTGACCCTCGATGAGGCTCAGGCGCGGGTGGTGGGACTCGGTTCGGGGCCGATGCTGGTCCTCGGGGGGCCGGGGACCGGCAAGACCACCGTGCTGGTGGAGCGGTTCATCCGGCTGACGTCCGATGGTTGTTCGCCCGACCGGATCCTCTTCCTCGTCGCCAACCGCGCCCAGAAGATCGAACTGCAGAACGCGCTGACCGAGCGCTTGCTCATGGATGAGGGGACCGCGGTGGTCGAGATTCCCGTCTACACGTGGCACGGGCTCGCCAACCATCTCGTCGGTCGTCACTACAAGAAGCTCGGGTACCCGGAGCCTCCGGTGCTGCTCACGAGCCCCGAGCAATGGGGCGACATCCGCGACGCGCTGCGCGCCGAGAACCCCGTCAACTGGCCGAACTACAAGGGCCTGCTGTCGTCTCCCGGGTTCGCCGACGAGGTCGTCGACTTCTGTATCCGTGCGGGGCAGCGTGCACTGTCGGATGCGGAACTAAGAAGGCTGGTCGAGCTCAAGCCGGAGTTCGGTGAGATCGTGACCTTCTATCGCAAGCAGCTGAACCGGTTGCGTAGCAGCGCGCGTATCGACTACCCAACCCTGTTGTCGGAAGCGACCTCGTTGATCGCCGACTACGACGACGTACGCGACTCGCTCAGAACGCGCTTCACGCATGTACTGGTCGACGACGGTCAAGAGCTCTCGCTCGTGCAGCAGCGGATGCTTCGCTTTCTCACCGGGTTCGCCGACGGCGATGGGGCGCCAGGTGGGTCGCTGGTCGTCGCGGCCGATCCCGATTCCGCGATCGAGGCGTTCCGGGGAGCCGATCCCGGCTGGCTCGAACACGCGGCGGATGAACTCGGCGCCCTCGATACGGTCGTGTTGTCGACGTCGTACCGACTCGGTGAAGGACTCGGGACATTGGCCAGGGACTTCGTGAGTCGTACCGGCGACGCCGAGCACCGGCCCGGAACCTTCGAGGGCGAGACGACCGTCGACGTCAAGGCATACGCGAGCCTCGCGGCCGAGGTGGATGCGATCTCGCGTGCACTGCGGCGTGCCCACCTCGAAGACAAGGTGCCGTACGAGGACATGGCGGTGCTGTTGACTTCACCCGCAGCGATGCTTCCGCCGCTCGAGCGCGCTCTCGACGCGGTCGAGGTGCCTTATCAAGTCGCGGTGCCCGACCGTCCGCTCGAGCACGAGCCTTCGGTACGGGCGTTCCGTAGCCTGGCGCGCTACGCGATCTTCGACGAGGGCGACGCCCTGGGTGACCTCCTGCGCTCTCCGCTGGCGGGTCTCGAGGACCGTCAGATCCGGGAGCTCGAGCGCGCCGCACGACTGGCCGGCGTGAGTCTCATGGAACTGTTCGCGGTCCCGGTCGCCGATCTCGAGAACGAGGTGGTCGCGCTGGTCGAGCCGATCAAGAGCCTCGCCAACCTCGTGCGCACGTACGGTGGAGCTCGTGCCGATCAGGCGTTCTGGGAAGTGTGGGCCAAGGCTCCCTACTACCGGACGCTCGAGGAGAAGGCTGGAGCGGACCCCGCTTCGGCACGAGAACTCGAGGCGCTCGCCGCCTTCGCAAGGGCACTGGGACGTTTCGTCGAGCGCCGCAGGGGTCGGGCCACCCTCGAGGAGTACCTCGAAGCGATCGGGCGGGCCGACTTCGGCTCCGACCCGTGGCTTCCGCCCGAGCGCCGTCGCGGGGGAGTGCAGGTCCTGTCGTTCCACTCGGCCAAGGGCAGACAGTGGTCGGTCGTGGGTGTCTGCGGCTGCATCGAGGGAGCCATCCCCAAGGGCCGTCGGGCCAGGGGGTTGTTCGACCCGTACTTCCTGGACGAAGACAGCCCGGTCGAGCGCGCCCGCAAGAACGAGGCCGAGGATCGCCGCGTGTTCTACGTCGCGATCACACGAGCATCGAAGCACTGCATCATCTCGACCTCACCGGGGCCGAGCCGTCGTGGTGCTCCGAGCCGATTCCTCGAGGAGCTGACCGGCGAGGTACCCGAGACCGAACAGGTCGAGACCGCGGCGCCGTTGACCCTGGCCGAAGCGGCCAGCCGGTTCCGCAAGGTGCTCTCGGATGTGACCGCACCCAAGAAGGAGCGGCTCGCCGCATTGATCGCGGTTGCGCACGCGTGCGCGGTTGACCCCTCGTGCTCGTCGGCGCATCCGAACGAGTGGTGGTGGCGCTGGGACTGGACCGAGGGTGACGTGACGATCCGCGAGCAGAGCCGGCGACCGGATGACGAGCTCCCCGCGGACAAGATGCAGACCAGCTACTCGCGCATCTCGAACTACGACAACTGTGGTCTCCAGTACCTGTTCTCGGTTGTCCTCGGACTTGACCCGGACAGCTCGCACAACATGGCGTTCGGCACCTGGATCCATCAGATCTTCGAGGACTGCGAACGACAGGAGCCGAACGAGAATCAGATCGCGCAGGGTCGCGTTCGCCTCACTAATCGCGACATGGTGATGGCGCGCTACGAGGAGCTGTTCAAAGAAGACGTGTTCCCCAACAAGGTGATCGCCCGGCAGTTCAAGAGGGATGGCTACGTGATCCTGGATCGCTACATCAACTACCTCGACCCCGGTGGCGCTCTGGTGGTGGAGCATTCGTTCACGGTCGACCTCGACGGGCACAAGATCAGAGGTCGTATCGACCGGGTCGACGCGAAGCCCGGCGGGCTCGTGATCAAGGACTACAAGACGTCGCGTAACCCGATCTATTACGACGATGCTCGGGAATCGCTGCAGCTCGGTATCTACTACCTCGCCGCCACGACCGAGGAAGAGATCTCCAAGCACGGCAAGCCGATCGCGATGCAGTTGGTGTACCCGGCCCACTTCGCTAAGGGCCAGGTCTCCGTTCGGGGGCAGACCCCCGAGGAGGCGCAGGCTGCGCTGGACCGGTTGCCGGCTTTGATCGACGGAGCGTTGGCCGAGGACTTCCGGCCGAACCCCGAGGCGAACTGCCGGTGGTGCAAGTTCAAGCCGCTCTGCCCCCTGTGGCCCGAAGGCAAGGAGTTGAGCGGATGACCCCGCACCCCAAGGCATCGAAGGCGATCATCGCCGCCCTCAAAGGCTACGAGCCCACCGAGGAGCAGTGGAAGGCGATCGAGCATCCGCTCGAACCGGCATTCCTGGTCGCGGGGGCAGGATCGGGGAAGACCGCGATCATGGCCGCCCGCATCGCGTGGGCGATCGAGGCGGAGAACAAAGACCCGTCGCAGATCCTCGGACTGACCTTCACCAACAAGGCGGCCGAGGAACTCGAGGGACGCGTACGGAGATCTCTGGCAGTCATGGAGAGCGCCGAGCACAAGGTCGGCGAGGTCACCGTCCAGACGTATCACGCGTTCGCTGCGGCGCTGGTGCGCGAGCACGGTCTCCTGGTGGGCGTTGAGCCCGAGTCTGGTCTCCTAACGGAAGCACAGCAGTGGCAGCTGGTCGGCTCTTGCATCGACGAGTTGCCGCCGTTCGAGTCGCTCGAACTCCGCAGTTCGGCCGGCCTGGTCGCCGCGACCCTGCAACTGGCGTCGTCGCTTGCCGACCACGTCCTCGGTGTCTCGGAGGTCAAGGCCGCGGCCGAGCGCGTCCTTGCGTCGACCGGCGCCAGCGAGGAGATGCGCGAGACCGCGTCCAAACGCATCGAACTCTGTTCCGCGGTCGAGGCGTACACCGTGGCGAAGAAGGAGCACAAGCGGATCGACTTCGGCGACCAGGTGACGAGCGCGGTCGAGATCCTTGAGAGCTTTCCCGAAGTCACGGATCAACTTCGTAACCGGTACCCGATCGTCCTGCTCGACGAGTATCAGGACACCAACGTTGCCCAACGTCGCATGATCGAGGCGTTGGTCGGCAACGGTGGAGCGGTGACGGCGGTCGGGGACGCGCGCCAGGCGATCTACGCGTTCCGTGGGGCGACGATGTACAACCTGATCGGATTCCCCGATCACTTCCCGCGCGCCGACAAAGTCCCGTACCAGCACATCTCTCTGTCCGAGAACTTCCGCTCCGGCTCGGACATCCTCGAGGTCGCGAACCGGGTCGTCGATCGCATCGAACCGTCGCGCCGGCCCGGTAACCCGTTGCGTCCTAACCCGGCCAACGGCACGGGGCGCGTGGTCCTCGGGCTGTTCGAGGACGAGGCGGCTGAGGCTTCTTGGATCGCCGATCGTTGCAACGAGTTCCACGAAGCTCCGGCGGCCGAAGGCCGGGAGCCCATCATGTGGCGAGATATGGCGATCCTCGTCCGCCGCAAGGCGGCGATGGACGCTCTGATCAAGGCGCTCGAAGCGAAGGATGTCCCGGTCGAGGTCGTCGGACTGGGCGGGCTGCTGAAGACTCCCGAGGTGACCGAGATCGTCGCCTGGATCAGGTGCCTCGAGACCAAGCCGTCGGCCAACCGGTGGCTGGCGCGCGTGCTCCTCGGCCCTCGCTGGCGGATCCACTACCGGGACCTCGCCCTGTGCGCCCGGTGGGCGGCGAACCAGAACCAGGGTCTCAAGCTGAGGCTGGCGGGTGGCGACGAGGGCCTGGCTTACGACATGGAGCCAGGTGACGTCGGCTTCGCCCTGGTCGAGTGCCTCGATCATCTCGATGAGGTCGAGGGCCTGGGCACTGAGGCCCGCCGGCGACTCGGAGATTTCGCAGAACGCCTCGGAGCCCTTCGCAAGAAAGTGAACGCGACCCTTCTCGAGCTCGTGCAAGAGATCATCGAGGTGACGGGGATCTCGGACGCGCTGGCGGCGTCACCGACCCGCGCCGCTGCCGCTGCGCGCCAGAACGTCGCCAACTTCCTCGACTATGTGGCGCAGTTCTCGCCGGTCGAAGGCGAGGCGACCCTGAGGAGTTTCATCGCCTACCTCGAGGCCGCGGACGACGCGGAGGAAACCCTCGAGGCGGCGCAGCCCGCGGATAACGACTCGGTGAAGTTGATCACCGTTCACGGAGCGAAGGGGCTCGAGTTCGAGTGCGTCTTCGTCCCATCGGTTACAGCCAAGACGAACAAGAAGGGCGACAAGGTCTACTCGGTCTTCCCGAACGACCGTGCCTCGAACCCGCTCACCAGCTACCGCGAGCTGCCGTACGAGGTCCGCGAGGACGCGCCACACCTCCCACAGTGGACGGGGAAGTTGAGGGACTTCGAGCGCGAGGTCAAAGAGCGCGCTCGGGAGGACGAGCGCCGGCTCTTCTACGTCGCGCTGACGCGAGCCAAGCAACACCTCGCGGTCACCGCCGCGTGGTGGTACGGGCGCGACCCGTTCTCGCGCGGCACCTCGTTGTTCTGGGAAGAGATGCGAGAGATGGTCGACGACGGCCTGGTCGAAGTGGTCGCCGAGGCCGAGGAACCCGAAGAGAATCCGCTGTTCGAAGCACTCGAGGGCGAGCGGATGTGGCCGCCTCAGCCTCGTCTCGGTGAGGGCGACGACTTGTTTCCGGAAGGATGGGGTGCGGCGGCCGACTCCCTGGTGTCGGGATCGCTCACTCCGAACGAGCTCCTGGGCCGGTTGGACCCCACCGAGGTAGTCGAGACGCAGGAGTTGGTGGCTCGGTTCCAGTCCCAGGTCGAGATGCTGGCCGCGGCGGCCGTTCCGACCGGGTCGGAAAGTGCACGCCCCGGTGTGGTTTCGGCCACGGACTTCGCCAAGATCGCATCGGGTCGTATGTCCTTCGAGGACCTAAAGAGGACGAGGCTCGAGAAGCCCACCGATCAGCGTTATCTCGGGACCGAGATTCACCGCCTGATCGAGGAGCGGAGCTTCGCCGCCGCCGAGGGCGAGGACCCCGGAACGTTCTTCTCGACGTTCCCGGATGAGACCGAGCTCGACGAGCCGGCCGAGCCGGAGGAGCGTGCTGCTCTGGAGGACAAGCTGACCCACTGGGAGGCTCTCGGCTACGGGGATCGCCACCTTGCGCTGCTCGACTCGGGCCAGCCCATGGTCGAGCTTCCCTTTGCTTTCCGGCGCGATGGAACGATCGTCAGGGGACGTATCGATGCCGTGTTCCAGACCGAGGATGGGGGGCTCGAGATCGTCGACTGGAAGTCCGGTCAGCGCTTCGAGGTCGAGGGTCCCGATCAACTCGGGATCTACGCTGAGGCCCTCGACGCGATCGGTCTCGTGCCCGAGGGGACCGAGGTGCGTCTCACCTATGCGTTCCTCGACGGCAAGCCGCCACTGACGCGCACCTGGGAGCGAGCCTCCCGCTGAGGCGGCTACTTCTGCTTGGGCCTCGCGGCGGCTCGGAACCGGCCCAGAGGACGTTGAAGTGAGCCCAATTGCACGATGTCCCGGCGGAAGAACAGTGCGACGGTCCAGTCGGCGAGGACGCGGAACTTACGGTTGATGCCCGGGAGCATGAACACGTGATACGTCCGGTGAAGGAACCAGGCCGGAAAACCCTTCACCTTCATGCCGAGGATCTTCGCCACTCCTTTGTAGCGCCCGAGTGAAACAAGCCCTCCCTTGTTGGTATAGCGGAACGGCTTGGGCTCTTCGCCCTTGATCTCTGCGCTCAGGTTCTTGGCGAGCAGCCGTGCCTCGCGCAGGGCGTGTTGCGCGGTCGGTGGCGCCGGTCGTCCGGTGGATACGTCGGGGATCGACGCGCTATCCCCTGCCGCCCAGGCACCGGGATGCCCGGTCACGCGCAAGCACTCATCGACTACGACCCGACCTCGATCGTCGGTTGGGAAGCCGAACTCCTTCAGGACCGGGTTGGCCACCACTCCGGTCGTCCACACGAGTGTGTCGGCGTCGTACTCGGTTCCATCGGAAAGCACCAGATGTCCATCGGTCGCGGAAACGAGGCGAGTCTTGAGCCGAACGTCGATACCTCTACTCCGAAGATGCCGGGTGGCATAGGCGGCGAGGTCATCGCCCACCTCAGGCAGGATCGAGGGACTCGCTTCGACCAGCACCCATCTCATGTCGTCGGGTGTGATGCTTGGGTAGTAGCGCGTAGCATCACGGGCGAGGTCCTCGAGTTCGGCGAGAGCTTCGATCCCCGAGTAGCCGCCGCCGACGAACGTGAAGGTCAGGGCCTTCTGTCTGGCCCCCGGGTCGGTGGCGGACTCGGCGACGTCGAGCCGGGACAGCACCCGGTTCCTCAGGTAGATGGCCTCCTCGACGGAGGTGAATCCGACCGCCCGCTCCGCCAGCCCGGGGACGTCTAGGACGCGCGACACTGAGCCCAAGCCGATCACGAGGTGGTCGTAGGACAACTTCCTCTCGGGGCCCTCCTCCGGCCGCAGCGTTGCGGTCCGCGCCGCGTGATCGAGGCCCACGACCCTGCCGGTGACGATCCGGGTGCGCTTAAGCGCCCGTCGGAGCGGCACGACCACATGGCGAGGTTCGATGCTTCCCGAGGCTGCTTCCGGCAGGAACGGTTGATAGGTCATATAGCTGTGGGGAGTGACCATCGTGATCTCGTATTCACGGCCGAGCTTCTTTTCGAGCCCGAGGGCGGCATAGAGACCCACGTAGCCGCCGCCGGCGATCAATATCCGTGACATCAGGTGGGCTTCGCCCCAGCCTTGGGACGTTCGATGATCCGCTGGAGATCGACTCCGGTGATCTCTCCGACGAGCGCACCGTCATCGAACACCAGGGCTCGTCCCGAGCCTGCTTGGTTCATCCGTTCGATCGCAGCGGTGAGTGGTTCGGTTGGATGGCAGATAGCGATCCGGGTGATCGGGATCGCGACGCGATCGGCGCGCGTCGCCGTGCGCTCCTGAGGCGTCAGAGCCGCGGCCGCCTTGACGGTGATCACGCCACTGATCGATCCGTCGAACGAGGCGACCGCGAAGTGCGAGCGACTTTGCGTTCCATGCTCTTCGAGGAAACCGTCGACCATCGTCCAACCCGGCACCACTTCGGGTGCCACGGTCATCGCTTCGGCGACCGTCACACCCTCCAACGCTTCCCGGGTGACGATCACTCGCTCCTCTGCGGTCGCCGCGCTGAGAAGGAAGTATCCGAGGAAAACGATCCAGATGCCGTCAACCGATTGCCGTACCGCGAACTCGAGGATCCCGGCCGAGATCATCAGGAACCCGAACGCTCGGCCGGTCCGGGCGGCCCACTTCGTTGCCTTGGTCTTCCCCTTCCAGCGCCAGAGGAGAGCGCGGAAGACCCGGCCCCCGTCGAGGGGGAACGCGGGAAGCATGTTGAAGACCGCGAGGATCGCGTTGATACGCCAGAGCCAGGCGCAGATCCCCACGAGCAGATCGGATGAGCCGGCGGCTTCGAGACCGACCGAGGCTCCGGCGAACGCGCCCGCCAGTGCCAGGCTCACGAGGGGACCGGCGATGGCGATCTGGAACTCCTCCGACGCGGTCTTCGGGTCGCCCTTCAGCTTGGCGACCCCCCCGAACAACCACAGGGTGATCCCCTCGACCTCGACCCCTCGGGCGCGTGCGACCAGGGCGTGACCCATCTCGTGTCCGAGCAGGCAGGCGAAGAAGATCGTCGCGGTGAGAAGCCCACCCGCCCAGTAGTAGCCGTCCGTGTAACCCGGGAACTCGTAGGGGAATCGACCGTCGGCGAGGCTCCACGCGATGAGACCGAAGATCGCAAAGAGCGACCAGTTCATCCCAACCCTGATCCCGGCGATCCTGCCGAGAAAGATGCTCTCGTTCACCACTCCACGATACGTGAACGCTCCCAGTAAGCGGCCGTCGTTTAGGGTCGTTGTCCCGACAAACGTTCGACATCGAGGAGTCCTGTGTCGCTGAGTAAGCCACCGCTACATTTCTCATGGGTCGCGGGTAAGGGTCCCGTCGCCCGCCTCGTGGCCCGGCCCTTGAGACGCTTTCTCGACACGGAAGCTTCGTCCGGAGCGGTGCTTCTCGTCGCAACCATCGCCGCTCTGGTGTGGGCCAATTCCCCCTGGTCGGCCGCCTACGACTCCTTGTGGCACACGAAGGCAGGGTTCTCGATCGGCAGCCTCGACATCACCGAAGATCTCAGGCACTGGGTCAACGACGGCCTCATGACGCTGTTCTTCCTGGTGGTCGGACTCGAGATCAAACGCGAGCTCGTTTCCGGCGAACTGAACGACTTCCGCAAGGCGGCCGTCCCGGTGGTTGCAGCGATCGGGGGGATGGTCATCCCGGCGGCGATCTACCTGGTCTTCAACGGGGGCGAGGCCTCGTCCCAGGGCTGGGGCATCCCGATGGCGACCGATATCGCGTTCGCGGTTGCCGTACTGGCCCTAGTCGGTAGTTCGTTGCCCTCGGGGCTGAGGGTGTTCTTGCTGTCGCTTGCGATCGTCGACGACATCGGGGCGATCCTCGTGATCGCGCTGTTCTACACCGCCGAGATCTCGATGTCATGGCTGGCCGTTGCCGGCACCGGCCTCGGAATCGTCCTCGTCCTGCGCGCCATGAAGGTGTGGTGGACGCCCATCTATGCCGTGGTCGGGATCGTGGTGTGGCTCGCAACCTTCGAATCGGGCATCCACGCAACGATCGCCGGGGTCACTCTCGGTTTACTCGCCCCGGCGAAGCCCGCCGATGAAGGCGGCGCTTCGGACGTCTTCGAAGAGGCGCAGAAGTTCGCGGACGAGCCGAGCGCCGCAGAGATCCGCTCGCTGAGCATCCAGGCGCAGGAGACCGTGTCTGTCGCCGAGCGCGTCGGAACGCTGCTCCACCCCTACACGAGCTTCCTCGTCATTCCCCTGTTTGCGTTCGCCAACGCGGGCCTGGTGCTCGAGGCCGACACCTTCGGGGACGCCCTGTCGTCCCCGGTCGCGCTGGGGGTGGTGCTGGGGCTCGTGGTCGGCAAGCTCGTCGGAGTCAGCCTGTTCTCCTGGTTGGCGGTGCGTTCCGGCCTCGGTTCGCTGCCGGAGGGAGCGACATGGTCTCAGATGGCGGGGGTGGCCAGCCTGGCCGGGATCGGATTCACGGTGTCGTTGTTCATCTCGGGCCTGGCCTTCGAGGACCCCACGTTCGTGGATCAGTCGAAACTCGGCATCCTCGTGGGATCGATCATGGCCGCGGTCCTGGGAACGATCCTGATCCGGGCCTCATCGAGGTCCGCCGAGTAACGGTTATCTCACCTACCGTTCATTATTGAGGGGTGAGCACGACGGGGGCTCTCGAGCGTTTCTCGCCGGTAACCAGGGCGTGGTTCGGCTCGGCGTTCCGCGCCCCCACTCCGGCTCAGGAGGGGGCCTGGGATGCGATCTCGGGCGGCAACGACTGCCTGGTGGTTGCTCCAACCGGTTCCGGGAAGACCCTCGCCGCATTCCTTGCGGCCCTCGATCGCCTCGGCCGGGAACCCACGCCGGACAAGAAGGAGCGGCTGCGGGTCCTCTACATCTCGCCTCTGAAGGCCCTTGCCGCCGACATCGAGCGGAACCTACGGTCGCCCCTCGCCGGGATGCGGGCGGCGGCGGAACGACTCGGGGAGGCCCCTCCCGAGATCCAGGTGGGACTGCGGACCGGCGACACGCCTCAGGACGAGCGTCGCCGCTTCGCCAGTACGCCGCCGGACATCCTCATAACGACCCCAGAGTCATTGTTCCTCCTCCTCACCTCGCGCGCGCGGGAGGCGATGACGTCGATCGATGTCGTGATCATCGATGAGATCCACGCGGTCGCCGGAACCAAGCGTGGTGCACACCTCGCACTCAGCCTCGAGCGACTCGACCGGCTGATCGGCAAGCGTGCGCAGCGGATCGGCCTGTCTGCCACGGTCAGGCCCCTGACCGAGATCTCGCGCTTCCTGGGCGGGGCGCGATCGTCTGGAGTTACGGTCGTCGATCCGCCTAACGACAAGCGCTTCGATCTCCAGGTCGTGGTTCCGATCGAAGACCTCGGCGCACTCGGCACCTCTGACGATCCTTCGGCATCGGCCGAGGAGCGCCAGAGCATCTGGCCGCACGTCGAGGAAAAGCTGCTTGCGCTTATCAAGGAGCACGACACGACGATCGTGTTCGTGAACTCGCGACGGCTCGCCGAACGTCTCTGCGCGCGCCTGAACGATCTTGCCGGTGAGGAGGTGGCCCGAGCGCACCACGGGTCGGTAGCGCGGCGAACAGCGTCTGATCATCGAAGATGACCTCAAGGCGGGACGCATACCTGCCGTGGTAGCCACCAGCTCTCTCGAGCTTGGCATCGACATGGCTGCGGTCGATCTCGTCGTGCAGGTCGAGGCCCCCGATTCCGTGGCTTCCGGCCTCCAGCGCATCGGTCGCGCGGGACACCAGGTCGGTGCGGTGAGTCGCGGCGTGTTCTTCCCGAAGTTCCGAGGCGATCTCGTCGAATGCGCTGTGGTCGCAGAGCGGATGGAGAAGGGGTTGATCGAAGCGACCCTCTACCCCCGCAACCCGCTGGACGTTCTTGCCCAGCAGATCGTCGCCGCGGTTGCGATGGACGACTGGGACGCCGACGAACTGTACGAGGTGATGACCGGCGCGGCTCCGTTCGAAGAGTTGCCGCGCAGCGCATACGACGCAACCCTCGACATGCTGTCCGGGCTTTATCCATCGGACGAGTTCGCCGAACTCCGGGCCCGGGTCACCTGGGACCGCATGAACGGAGTGCTCTCTGCCCGCCGCGGTGCCCAGCGACTGGCGGTCACCTCCGGAGGAACGATCCCGGACCGTGGACTGTTCGGGGTCTTCATGGCCACAGAGAGTGCCGCCCGCGTGGGCGAGCTCGACGAGGAGATGGTCTACGAATCCCGTCCCGGCGAGACCTTCGTGCTCGGGGCGTCCACCTGGATGATCGAGGACATCACCCACGACCGGGTTTTGGTGTCGCCGGCGCCGGGGCGCCCGGGCAAGATGCCGTTCTGGCACGGCGATGCGCCGGGGCGGCCGTTCGAACTCGGGCAGGCGCAGGGCGAGTTCTTGAGGACCCTGGCGGCAACCGACACTCCCGCGGCGACCCAGCGGCTCAAGGATGCGGGGCTCGACGAGTTCGCCAGCGACAACCTCCTCCGGTACCTCGCCGAGCAGAAGAGTGCCTGCGGGGCTCTGCCCGACGACCGCACGATAGTCATCGAGCGCTTTCGGGATGAGCTGGGGGACTGGCGCGTGGTGATCCACTCACCGTTCGGCGCCCAGGTGCACGCGCCGTGGTCCCAGGCTATCGAGGCGCGGGTGCGCGAGCGGATCGGGATCGAGGTCCAGTGCATCTACGCCGACGACGGCATCGTGGTCCGCGTGCCGGAGGCCGACACTGCACCTCCCGCGGAGTCTGTGATCTTCGAACCGGAAGAGATCGAGAGCATCGTGATCGACGCGGTCGGGTCTTCCGCCCTCTTCGCTGGGCGCTTCCGGGAGTCTGCGGCGCGCGCGCTGCTGTTGCCGCGCCGGCGGCCCGGAGGCCGGCAGCCGCTCTGGCAACAACGACAGAAGTCGTCGGCCCTGCTGCAGGTGGCGCGCCGCTACGGCCAGTTCCCCATCGTGCTCGAGGCATATCGCGAATGTCTGCAAGATGTGTTCGACCTGCCGGCGCTGAAGGGCCTGATGGCGTCCATAGCCAAACGCGAGGTGCGCGTCATCGAGGTCGATACCCAACTGCCCTCGCCTTTCGCCTCGTCGCTGTTGTTCGGATTCATCTCCGCGTTCATGTACGAAGGCGACTCACCCCTCGCCGAGCGCCGGGCGCAAGCCCTCTCACTCGATCGCTCACTGCTTTCCGAGTTGCTCGGACGCGATGAGCTGCGCGAACTGATCGACGAGGACGCCCTAGCGTCGCTGGAGCTGGAGCTTCAGCGACTGACCGATGACCGAAAAGCGCGCGATGCCGATGAGATCCACGACATGTTGCGTGCGTTGGGCGATCTCTCCCGCGCAGAGATCGCGGATCGCTCGGTTGAGCCGGCCGAAGTCGGTGGCTTCATCGAGGGCCTTCTCAGTGCGGGCCGCGCGATCGAGGTTCGGGTTGCCGGTACCGAGCGCGTGATCGCGGTCGAGGATTCCGCCCGTGTCAGGGATGCCCTGGGAGCACCGTTGCCGGTCGGCCTTCCTGCGGCATTCCTCGAGCCGGTCGACGATCCGATCGGCGATCTCGTGGCTCGGTTCGCCCGGACTCACGGGCCTTTCATGGCCGACGATGCCGCCGCCCGGCTGGGGCTCGGTGTCGCGGTCGTCGAAGGTGCGCTGAGCCGCCTAGCAACCGCCGGCCGGGTCGTGCAGGGAGAGTTTCGGCCCGGTGGACGCCCGGGGATCCCCGAGTGGGTGGACTCCGAGGTACTCAGACGTTTGCGGCGCCGGTCGCTGGCCGCGTTCCGGCGCGAGGTCGAGCCCGCTCCGCCGGAGGCGTTCGCCCGGTTCCTCGCCGCCTGGCACGGGAGCGGTCCGGATGCCCGAGGCATCGCGACCCTCGACTCGTTGTACGAGGTCATCACCCGTCTTCAGGGTGCGCCGCTTCCGGCATCCCAGCTGGAGAGCGCGGTCCTCACCTCCAGACTGCCGGGATACTCACCGGCATTGCTGGATCAACTGACCGCTTCGGGCGACGTGCGCTGGGCGGGGGCCGGCGCGGTGGGGTCGGATGATGGCTGGATCGTCCTCGCGGCGGCGGCCGACGCGCCCAACCTCCTCCCGGAACCCTCGTCGGAGGACCTCAGCGAGGGAGCGCGGGAGATCTTCGGGGCGCTGGAGTCCCGGGGGGCCTCGTTCTTCCGGGATATCGGCACCCAAACCTCGTCTACCGACGACACCGCCCTGCTGTTTTCTCTTTGGGAATTGGTGTGGGCTGGTCTGGTGACCAACGACACGATCGCGCCGCTGCGCGCGCTCGGGGGCATCCGTCCACGAACCCAATCGCGCCGGAGAGGTCCGGCGTTCCCGTCACGACTCGGCCCTCCTGCGGGAGCGGGCCGATGGAGCGTCATCGCCGATCGGGGCGCAGATCCGACCCGCAGGACCCTTGCTCTTGCCGAGCAGCTGCTGGCACGGCACGGCTTGGTTACTCGCGGCGCGGTGGCCTCGGAACGGATCACCGGTGGGTTCGCTGCTGTCTATCCGGTGCTGAAGGCCATGGAGGATGCCGGTAAGTGCCGGCGCGGGTATTTCGTCGAGGGCCTCGGGGGCGCGCAGTTCGCCTACCCGGGTGCGGTTGACCGGATGAGGACGCTCGTGGACATGCGGCCCGAGGACGTCCGCACCCACGTACTCGCGGCTGCCGACCCGGCTAACCCATACGGCGCCGCGCTGCCGTGGCCGGATCGCGGTGAGCTCACGCACCGAGCCGGGCGGAAGGCCGGGGCGGTCGTCGTCCTTGCCGCCGGCGAACTCGCGCTATACGGGGAGAAGGGCGGTCGCACGATCCTGACCTATTCGAGCGACGCCAACGTCCTGTCCGAAGCCTCTGGTGCCCTCGCTGCCGCAGTCAAGGAAGGAACCGTGGCGCGCCTGCACATACAGAAGGTAGACGGGGAAGTCGCGGTCGGCTCGGTTCTCGAGGAGCATCTGACGGCCGCCGGATTCAGGTCCTCGTCGCGCGGTTTCCGCCTCGATGCCTGAGGGCGACACCGTCTACCTATCGGCGGCCAGACTCCACGCGGCGCTCAAGGGACGGCGCCTGACGCGCAGTGACCTCCGGGTGCCTCGTTACGCGACGACAGACCTCAGCGGTCAGATCGTGCGCGAAGTCGTTCCGGTCGGCAAGCACATCCTGTTCCGCATCGAAGGGGGCATCACGTTGCACACACACTTCAAGATGGAGGGGCGTTGGGATATCTACGCCCCGGGGAAGAGGTGGCGAGGCCCGGCCTTCAAGGTGCGTGCCGTCCTCGAGACCCCGGAGGCGACCGCGGTCGGTGTGGACCTCGCCGCGGTGGATCTGAAACCGACAAGACAAGAGGAAGAACTCGTCGGTCACCTCGGTCCCGACCTTCTGGCGCCCACCGGGAAGTGGTCGGAGCGCGGTCGCGTCCAGCCCGGGTGGGGAGGGAGCGCACCGCGCCTCAATCTGTGGGACAGGGAGGAGGCACTCGCCAGGCTACGGGCCGACGGGACCATCGACATCGGCGACGCGTTGATCGACCAAACGAAGATAGCCGGGCTCGGCAACGTGTATCGATCGGAGATCTGTTTCCTGAAGGGCATCCATCCGTTCACTTCGGTCGCTTCGGTGGACGACCTCACGGGCACCGTCGATCTGGCGAGACGCGTGATCATGGCCAACCGCACCACCGGCAACCAGGTCACGACCGGGGACAAGCGTCCGGGGCGTTCCCACTGGGTTTACGGTCGGCGGGGCGAACCCTGTCGTCGGTGTGGCACTCCGATAGTTAAGACCTATTCACGGTCCGCGGCAACGAACGGGACTCCTGACAGGGTGGTGTATCTCTGCCCATGGTGCCAGCCGCCGCCGGGTGATGCCGGAGATATAGCCCCTGCCCCGTTACCCTGAGCTCATGATCGACAAGACGGGCCAGATCCTCTGCGTGCGAGACGTGATCGGGACAACCGATTGGTCGGAGGGCAGTACAAGCACGATGGAATGGCTCGCCAGCCTCCTGCGCGATGAGGGAGTCGATCTCATGCAAGCGTCGGAGGACGAACTGACCCGGGGCACGCCCGTGTTCGTGGAGGCGGCCGCGGGTGTCGATGAGGTTCAGCGTCGAATGGCCCAAAAGCACATCAGGCGCCTCCCCGTTGTGGAAGACGGTCGCCTCGTGGGGATCGTGGATCTCATCGACCTTGCGTTGCATTCCGACCAAGATCCTTGACCGCTCGGTCCGGCTGCCCATCTGCGGAATCGGTTTACCCTGGGATGGAAGCGGACTGATCGAAACAGGCGGGGTGTGATGCACGACTTCATCGAGCAGTTACCGGACATCGATCCAGACGAAACCAAGGAGTGGATCGAGTCCCTGGACCTGGTTGCGGATGCCTCTCCGGCCCGCGCCCGGTACCTCATAGAGCGCATCCTGAATCACGCTCGGCGCCGGCAGATCGGTCTTCCGCCGATGGTGTCGACCAATTACATCAACACGATCTCGCCAGAGATGGAGCCCTACTTCCCGGGCGACGAGAAGGTCGAGCACCGTATCCGCAGGATCATCCGGTGGAACGCAGCAGCGATGGTCATGCGAGCCAACAAGAAGCACGACGGGATCGGTGGGCACCTCGCCACCTATGCATCGGCGGCGTCTCTCTACGAGGTCGGCTTCAACCACTTCTTCCGGGGGCGTGACGATCCCGGAGGCGGCGACCACATCTTCTTCCAAGGTCACGCGGCTCCCGGTGTCTACGCCCGTGCGTTCCTAGAGGGCCGGATCAACGAGAAGCAGCTCGACAACTTCCGTAGCGAGACCGGGGGCCAAGGTCTTTCGTCCTATCCGCATCCGCGCCTCATGCCGGAGTTCTGGGAGTTCCCCACCGTGTCGATGGGGCTCAGCCCGCTGAATGCGATCTACCAGGCCCGGTTCAACCGTTACCTCCAGAACCGGGGGATCAAGGACACTTCGCGGCAGCGCGTGTGGTCGTTCCTGGGCGACGGCGAGATGGACGAGCCGGAATCGATGGCTGCTCTGAGTCTCGCTACGAGGGAGGGGCTCGACAACCTCATCTTCGTAGTCAACTGCAACCTGCAACGGCTCGACGGCCCGGTGCGCGGTAACGGCAAGGTCATCCAGGAACTCGAATCGATCTTCCGAGGTGCGGGCTGGAACGTCATCAAGGTCATCTGGGGTCGTGAATGGGACGACCTTCTCGCGCGCGACACAGACGGGGTCCTCGTCCATCAGATGAACAAGACGCTCGACGGACAGTTCCAGAAGTACGTCGTCGAGTCCGGTGCCTACATCCGGGAAGACTTCTTCGGATCCGACCCGCGCCTCAAGAAGATGGTCGAGCACCTCTCGGATGACGACCTCCGACACCTGAAGCGGGGCGGGCATGACTACCGCAAGGTTTACTCCGCATTCGCCTCGGCGGTGAAGGACCAGGCGGTTCCGACCGTCATCCTGGCCAAGACGGTCAAGGGCTGGACACTGGGCGGCGCGGTCGAGGGTCGCAACGTCACCCATCAGGCAAAGAAGCTCTCGGAGGAGGAGCTGGCGGCGTTCCGTGACCGGCTCGAACTCCCGATCTCTGACAAGGAACTGAAGAAGGGCCCGTCCTACTACCACCCGGGGGAGAACTCCGACGAGGTTCAGTACATCAAGGCTCGCCGGCAGGCACTGGGCGGCTTCGTGCCGTCTCGAAGATCCAAAGCGCCCGCCCTGCCGATGCCGAAGGAGGATCTCTATGCGGAGTTCGGTGAAGGGACCAAGCAGGACGTCGCCACGACCATGGCTTTCGTGCGTCTGCTTCGCAAACTGTTGAGGGACAAGAAGGTCGGCGAGCGCGTCGTCCCGATCATCCCCGACGAAGCCAGGACCTTCGGGATGGAATCTTTGTTCCCCGACTTCAAGATCTACGCGTCCGCGTGGACAGTTGTACGAACCGGTCGATGCCGCACATCTTCTCGCCTATCGCGAATCGATGCAGGGACAGATCCTCGAAGAGGGGATCACCGAGGCCGGCTCGATGGCGAGTTTCACCGCGGCCGCAACGTCATATTCCACCCACGGCGAGCGCATGCTTCCTTTCTTTATCTTCTATTCGATGTTCGGGTTCCAGCGGGTCGGCGACCTCATCTGGAGCGCCGGCGACCAGAGAGCGCGCGGCTTTCTCTTGGGCGCGACCAACGGGCGGACTACCCTCATGGGGGAGGGCCTCCAGCACGACGACGGTCACTCGTTGCTCCTCGCCAGCACCAACCCCGCCGTGCGCGCGTACGACCCGGCCTTCGCCTACGAGGTGGCCGAGATCGTCAAGGACGGGCTCACGCGGATGGTGGATCAGGACGAGGACGTCATGTACTACCTCGCCCTCTACAACCAGGCCTATCCACAACCCCCGATGCCCGAGGGCGTCACCGAAGGGATCGTGCGAGGTCTCTACCGGTTCAAGCAGGACGGCACCGAGCGAACGCACCGCGCGCAACTGCTCGTGTCCGGTCCGCTGATGCCGGAGGGCCTGCGCGCACAGGAGATGCTCGCCGAGCACGACGTGTCGGCCGATGTGTGGAGCGCGACCTCGTACCACCAGCTCCGCCTCGATGCCCTCGACGTCGAGCGGTGGAACCGTTTCCACCCCGGCGAGCCCAAGCGCCAGCCCTACGTCACGCAGCAGCTCGAGGGACACGATGGACCGGTCATCGCGGTCAGCGATCACATGAAGGCGGTGCCCGATCAGGTGTCGCGGTGGGTCCCGGGTCCGTTCGTGCCGCTGGGGACCGACGGCTTCGGGCTCTCTGACCATCGTGAGGCACTCCGCCGCTACTTCGAGATCGATGCCGAGCACATCGTCGTCGCAACCCTCGCGGCACTGGCTGAGTTCGGCGAACTCAAGCCGGAAGCGGTGACCGAAGCGATCGAACGCTACGGCATCGACACCGAGCGCCCATCCCCCCAGAGTCGTTAGCCATCGAGTAGCTAGATACCGGGCTTGGACTCCAGGTCCTTCAGTCCGTTCCACGCGAGGTTCACGAGGTGTGCCGTGACTATCTTGCGGCTCGGCTTGCCGGTGTCAAGCCACCACTGACCAACGAGGGCGACCATCCCGACTAGTGCCTGCGAATACAGCGGTGCCAACCTGGGGTCGAAGCCACGGGACTTGAACTCCTCGGTGAAGACGTACTCGACCTGCGAGGCGATGTCACCGATCACGGACGCCAGGCTCCCGGTCTTGCTGGCAACTGGTGAGTCCCGGACCAGGATCCGGAAACCGTCCTGCTCCTCCTCGATGTAGGTGAGGAAGGTGTTGGCGGCGGCCTCGAGCTTGGCCCGCGGCGAGTCCTGGTTCAGCTCGCCCTCGAACCGAGAGAGCAGTCGCTGGACCTCGCGGTCGACGACGACGGCGTAGAGACCTTCCTTGCCGCCGAAGTGCTCGTAGATGACGGGCTTGGTGATGCCCGCGCGCTGCGCGATCTCCTCGATCGACGCACCCTCGAAGCCGCGCTCGGCGAATACGGTGCGTCCGACATCCAGAAGCTGCTCGCGCCGCTCCTGTCCGGTCATCCGGACGCGCCCGCTCACCGGCTGGTTAGCGATCTAGGCGGCTTTTCGGGACTCGAGTTGGGCGCTGCTGGGGGCCTTGACATCTTCGACCAACCCTAGCTTCTCAAGCAGCCGGATGACGAGCGCACTGGGATCGATCTGTCCACGAAGGATGCCGTGGCACGCGGAGGTCGGGAATGCATGGTGGTTGTTGTGCCACGACTCACCCATCGAAAGGATCGACAGCATCCAGTTGTTCGTGGAGTGGTCGGGAGACTCGAACGGGCGCTTGCCGTAGAAATGACAGATCGAGTTGATGCTCCAAGTCACGTGGTGCAGCAGGAAGATGCGTCCAAGGCTGGCCCACAGGAAGGTCATCAGCGCGACTCCGAAAGACTGCGTGATCGCAAAGGCGATCATCGGCGGCAGGGCGAACGACAGTACTCCCAGTGCGGGGAACCATCGGTTGATCTTGACCATGACCGGGTCCTTCAGAAGATCCGGAGCCCACCGTTCGGGCGAGGTCTGCTCGGGATCGAACAGCCATCCCATGTGTCCATGCCACAAACCCTTCAGGATCCCCTTGACCCCTTCCTCACCTTCGACGTGAGGGGAATGGGGATCGCCATCTTGATCCGAGAACGCATGGTGTCGGCGGTGCGTGGCGACCCAGGAGATCACCGATCCCTGCAGTGACATCGAACCGGCGATCGCAAGCACGGCCCTGGTGACCGGACGTGCCTTGAAGCTCTGGTGCGTGAGCATCCGGTGGAAACCCACCGTCACGCCGAAGCCGGTGAAGAGATAGAAGAACACGAACAGTGATGCTTCGAGCATTCCCAGCCCGCGACCCCATAGGGTTGCGATCGCGATCGTCATGCCAAGAAGGGGCAGCACCGTAAGGATGAGGACGGTGATCCTCTGAACCTTGTGCCCGCCCTGGGTGAGGAGCTCGACGCCCGGAACCCTCCGTGGTGTAGCCGTGGTTCCCACTGCTTTCATCGGCTTCTCGCCGCCTTCCCACCCGGGACTTCTGTTTGCCCGGAGAAACTTACCGAACCGAAACCTACCACCGCGTAAGTTATGGGAACCCGATTACCATTCCGCCACATGACATCCTCCCCTTGCTTCCGGACCGCCAGACTGGCCCTCGCGGTCCTGATCGGAGTAGGGGCCTCAATGCTGCCCGCGACGGGCGCCCGTTCGGGGTTGCTACCGAGGGGGGCCCAGGTCGGGGACGCGGTGCCCGGCGAGGTCGTGGTTCGCTTCCGGCCGGGGGTTCCCGAATCATCGAGGTCGGCCGTCCGAGCCTCGGCCGGAGCATCTCTGGTCGACCGTTTATCGATCGCTCGGGTCGAGTTGATCGACGTCGGAGAAGAGGATGTCGCGGCGGCCATCGAGAGACTCTCCGCGCAGGATGAGGTTCTCTATGCGGAACCGAATTACATCTACGAGGGTGCGGCGATCCCGAACGACGAGCGCTTCGCCGAATTGTGGGGCCTGGACAACACGGGCCAGGAGATACAGGGTCTGAGCGGTCGGCCCGATGCAGACATCGACGCCACGGGTGCGTGGGAAACGACCACCGGTGAGGGATCTGTCCTCGTGGGCGTTGTCGACTCTGGTGTGGCGGCCGATCATCCGGATCTCGCACCGAACATGTGGACCAATCCCGGCGAGGCCGGTCCCGACCGGGACGACGGGATCGACAACGATGACAACACCTTCGTGGATGACTATCAGGGTTGGGACTTCGTCGCTGGGGACAACTTCCCCGACGATCAACACGGGCATGGAAGCCATGTGGCCGGGACGATCGGAGCCAGCGGCGACGATGCGTTCGGAGTTGCGGGAGTCTCCTGGCAGGTAAGCCTGCTTCCAATCAGGGTTCTGGCTGCCGACAACACCGGCTCCCTCGCCGACATCGCCGCGGGGATGGACTACGCGGGGAAGATGGGCGCCGAGGTTGCGAACGTCAGCATCCAGGCTTCTTTCTCCTCCAAGTTGATGCGTGACGCGATCGCCGAGAACCCCGACACGCTTTACGTGATCGCGGCCGGAAACGGTGGTGGCGACGGAGTCTCGGACAACAACGACAAGACACCGACCTACCCCTGCGTCTACCCGCAAGCCAACATCGTGTGCGTTGCGGCTACCGACCAGAACGATCGGTTGACCAGTTTCTCGAACTACGGAACCCGGACCGTCGATCTGGCGGCCCCCGGGCAGGACACGCTCAGTGCTCAACCTGTGTATGCCACCCCGCTGAGTGAGTTCTTCGACTCCGATGACTTCGAATCTCGATGGACGACCGGCGGAAAGAAGAACTCGTGGGGGGTAGCCACGAGCGAGATCGGTGGGGCACTCGAGGATAGCCCCGGGGCGAAGTACGAGGGCAAGACCAACTCATGGGCCGCCACCGACCCACCGGTCGATCTGTCGGGGGTCCGGAACTGCCGGCTTTCTTACGACCTGAACCTCTCGGTCCAGGGGGGCGACCGGTTGTTCATCGAAGGCTCGGCCGACGGATCGTCATGGACGGTCATCAACAGCTGGCATTTCAAGACGCACGGATGGATATACGGACTCAAGGATGAACTTCCCGCCGACGCTAGCGGCCAGGACGCCTATCAGATCCGGTTCCGCCTGAAGTCGAATGCGAAGCGGAACGCCGACGGCGCTTCGGTCGACAACGTGTTCCTCGAGTGCACGGGCTCCGACTACACATCCGATTCGTTCGCCTACTACAGCGGGACCTCCATGGCCGCTCCGCACGTTGCCGGCGCCGCGGCGCTCGCCTTCTCGGTCGCTCCCGACGCACCCCCAGGAGTGATCAAAGAGGCGCTGCTCGCCGGGGTGGACGTGCGGCCCGATCTGGTCGGCGTAGTCAAGACGGGGGGTCGCCTCAACATCAGCCGGACGCTCGCCATACTCAGCGAACCGGCGGGGGAGGACGGTCCCGAGGTCGGCTGCGTGCCCGATGCCGGCTTCGCCTCGTCGGGGGTCTCGAGCAGGGTCGTACCTTCGTCCGTCGGGGCGGCCGTGGGTGAGTTCACGAGCAGCAAACTCGACGACACTGCCGTGTTCGACGAGGTGGATGCAACCTTCGGTTCGGACGGACTTCATGTCGTTGCGTTGACGGGAGACGAGTCGATCCGGTACTACGACCCTTCAGGCACCCAGACGACGATCGAGGATCTCGAACTGGTGCACTCGAGTGTGGCGCTGAGTCTACGGAACGACGACGTTCCGGTCATCGGTTACCACCAGCGATTGGTCGCGGGGGTTGGCGGATTCGCTCAACTCTGCGAGGCGAACATGGTAGCGACGGGGCCGGTGTTCGATCCTCAGGCCGCGGATGTGGCCCCGGATATGGATGGGAGCTTCCGAAGCATCGATCTCGCGGTTGATCCGACGGATTCGATCCACCGGGTCTTCACCCAGGGCACGCAGCGTGTTCTTCACTACGCCACTGGCTCGACCTCGCAGGACCTCGGACTGAGGAAAGTCGACGGTGTAAGGGTTGCGGCCTCAGACTCGGCCGTAGTGATCGGGGCACTCGTGAAAGGCGACCTCCATCTCCTTAGTGGCTCATGGTCGGACTCGATCGTGGCTTCAGGCGTGCGGGCGTGGGACATCGATATCGGCCCCGACGGAGAGCCTCGGGCGGTCTGGACCAATGGCAAGGGCAAGCTCCGCCTCTTCAACGGAGTGCGCGTGATCAAGTTCAACTGGCAGGCGACCGAGGTCGCGCTCGCGGCCGGGCCGGACGGAACCCTGCATGTCGCGGTCGGCACCGCCTACCCGCACTGCAAGGGGTTCGGATGCTGGAAGGTTGGCTATCTGCAGAAGGCCCCCGGTTCGCCCGCCGCCATCACCAAGCTGGACGGGGATAACCGGCTACGTGACCTCGCTTGCGATCGCGGTGGACGTCGATGAGGTCGCGATCGTCTACGGCGATCCGTCGGAGATCGGCCACCTGATCGTCCAGAGAGCCGCCTACTAGGCTTTGGCCGGTCGCTTCTTCTCGAGCTGAACCGTTTCCTCGAGGCTCATCGATCCGAACTCCGGGAACAGCGAGCGTCTCCGCTGGTAGATCCACAGGAACAGATCGGCTGCGGTCGACGCGGGGAAGGCGTCTGTCAGCCCCTCGCGCTCGATCGTCGTGATGGTCGGGAGGTAGACGTTCTCGTACCAGTCGGCCGCCACCTCCTCAACCGGAACGACCTCACCCCGTTCTCGCATCATGTGGTGACCGTGGACCTGGACGAGTTCGAGGAGTTCTACGTAGCCGTTGGGGAACGTGAACCAGATGTCCGCCTCCGGATGAACGGCCTCAAGCCCGCTCTCTTCCATGAACAGAGAATGCTGTTCGAGCTCGATCAGTTCGCCTATGTCTGCGTCGTCAGGGATGCTGAAGCGCGGCCTGAGTTCGGTGATCTCGGCGTCGATCATCTCGGTGCCGTTCTGCTTGGCGACCGCGACCCGGTGGTGACCGTCCAGGACGAAGTAGTTGCGGCCCACCTTGTAGCTGACGATCGGGGGATAGTCGCCCTCCTGGTAAGTCTTCTCGATCTTCCTCCAGCGCTCCTTGAGTTCGTCCTTGCGGGGAAGGAAGTCCTCGTCGAAGTCGCCGGGACGGCCGACGGTCCCGGTGATGTCGGCCACCGGGATCGCGCGGATGCCGACATAAGTGCGTTCGAACAGGCGCACCTTCCGCTCGACGTCCTCGAGCGTCGGCAGCGTGGCCACCGGCCCCCGTCGCCGAACGAGATGGGCCATGCGTTTGTAGATCTCACGCCGGCGGGCGCGCTCGAAAGTCGAGTTGATCGGAAGCCGGTCCCACCTCATCGACCGTCCACCTCCAAGAGCCGGTAGCCCACCGCGTTGATAACCGTCGTGACCCCTTCTTTCAGATCCGGCCGCTTGGTCCCGTAGGGATGGATGTGACCGTGTACGAAGAAGCGAGGACGGATGGCTCGGATCAACCGCCTGAAGGAAACGAATCCGCGGTGAGCCTTGTCGTCTTCATCGCCCCAGCCTCGGGCCGGCGCGTGGGCGATAAAGAGATCGACCGGTCGACCTCGCAAGGCCGCCCAGCGGGCTTTGATCTCTAGCTTCAGCGTGCGCCATCTCATCTGGGGTTCGGTGTACTGGAACGGACCGTTGTTGTAGCGGGGCGAGCCTCCGAGGCCCGCGATCCGGAGACCGGCGACCTCAACGATGCGTCCATCGGCGGGGATGCCGCACGGGGAGTGGTCGTGGTTCCCGGGTACCCAGACCAACGGAACCATCAGCTCGTTCATTACATCTTCGAGGTAGTCGTTGGGTAGATCGCCGCAGGACACGACCAGATCGACATCGAGTTCTCCGAACATCCTCCGGTATCCCTCGCCGAGAACCTCGTCCGAGATGGCAAGCACGCGGGTCATGTATCCAGACTACGAGAGGAGAGCGTGTCTGCAACACTTGGCCGATGGAATGGTGGCAAGAAGGTGTTCTGTATCAGATCTATCCGCGCTCGTTCCGGGACACGAACGGGGACGGAGTTGGAGACCTCAGGGGGATCATCGAGGGGCTGGATCACCTCGAATGGTTGGGGATCGATGGAGTGTGGATCAATCCGATCAACCCGTCACCCAACGATGACTGGGGCTACGACGTCTCGGCCTACAAGGATGTCCATCCCAAGCTCGGAACGATGGGGGACCTCGAGGAGTTGATCGAGGGCGCCGGCCGGCGTGGGATCAGGATCCTCCTCGACCTCGTCCCCAACCACACTTCGAGTGCGCACCCGTGGTTCATCGACGCGCTGATCGGGCCGCGATGCCAAGCATCGTGACTGGTATGTGTGGGCGGATCCCAAGCCGGACGGTTCCCCGCCGAACAACTGGTTGAGCATGTTCGGAGGTAGTGCATGGGAGTACGACAAGCCATCTGGGCAGTACTACCTCCACAACTTCCTCGACTCGCAGGCCGACCTGGATTGGTGGAACGAAGATGTCCGGGAGGCGATCGACGACGTCCTCAGGTTCTGGTTCAACAAGGGGGTCGCCGGCTTCAGGATCGACGTCGCCAACTCGATGATCAAGGACCGCGAGCTCCGGGACAATCCTCCGACCACAGATGACGATCACCCAGAGGTCCAGAGGATAGGACAACGCCCGATGTATTCGATGAACCGCCCTGAGGTGCACGAGATACTGCAGCGTTGGCGAAAGGTCGCGAGGGAGACGGATCCACCTCGGATGCTGGTGGGGGAGACCTACGTGCTCGATCTCGGGATCCTCGCGTCCTACTACGGCACCGGCGATGAACTCGACCTCGCGTTCAACTTCCCTATGGTCTTCACCGCTCTCGAGGGAGACGCGATGAGGACGACGGTGGAGGGAACGTTCGATCACCTGAATGACTCATGGCCGGTGTGGACGGGTTCCAACCACGACGCATGTCGATTCGCGAGTCGCTGGTGTGACGGCGACGATCGCAAGGTGAGGCTCGCACTGATGATGCTGCTGACTTTGCGAGGGACGCCGTTCCTCTATTACGGAGACGAGATCGGGATGACCAACGTCGATATCCCGCGTGAGCAACTGAAGGACCCGGTGGGGATCCGCTTCTACCCCGAGAACCCGGGTCGGGATCAAGGCCGAACCCCGATGCAATGGTCGGCGGACGAGGGCGCCGGCTTCACCGAGCAGGGCGTTAGCCCATGGCTTCCCCTTGGCGATCATCGTGCGGTCAACGTTGCCGATCAGCGGGACGATGAGGGATCGGTCCTCAACCTCACGCGACGGCTGATCCACCTACGTCGTGGTTCCGAAGACCTGCGTTCGGGCCGGCAGTCGAGCCTCGAGTCGCCGAGCGGCACCTTCGTCTATCGACGCGGCGACAACACCGTGATCGTCCTGAACATGTCGGACGCTCCGCACTCGTTCACCGTGGATGGGGAGGTGCTCGTCACCACCACCGGAAGCGCTCTGCGAGTCGGCCCGCTGGAACTCGATCCCTGGGAAGGGGCGATCGTTATCGAGCCTTAGTCGTTATGTCCGCCCTCGCAGGCTGCCATCTGTTCTGCGTCGCAGAAGTCGTCCCCGGCACCACCTTCCGCTGAATCGATCCCCTTTAAGACCGTAGAGCTGGTCGTCGCCGCCCATGCCACGCATGAAGTCATCTCCATCGCCGCCCTCGGCACCATCGTGGCCGGGACCGGCATAAAGACGATCATTGCCCTCGAGGCCGAAGAGAGCATCGCCGCCGCGACCCGCTTTGATCGTGTCGTAGCCCTGTTCGCCGTAGAGCTCGTCGGGTCCATGGCCCCCGAGAAGGAGGTCGGAGCCCCGGCCTCCCCTGATGACGTCGCGCCCGTCTTCTCCGTGGATCTCATCGCGTCCCCGACCGCCGCAGAGGAAGTCGTCCCCTCCACGGCCGTAGATGATGTCGTGCCCACCCAGCGAATGGATGATGTCATCGCCCGGCGTTCCGTAGATGACATCAGCGTCTTCGGTGCCCACCTCTGCAACCAACCCCTCGCAGCGGGCCCCGCCTCCGGCGATGACGCCGGGAACGGATCCGAGGAGTGCCAGAAGGCCCACGGAGAGAGCACAGCCGTGCGAGACATGGCAGAGAAACTACCTTCAATTCGTTGAGGCGCCGAAGTACACTCCGGCTCCAGGCCTCACCATGAGGTTCGATAGACAAAGGGGTCATACGTGTCCACTCTTCTCTCCCAGAACCGATTCTTCGTGAACCAGAAGATCAAGCTGATCGAGCTCACCAACGAGTTCAAGATCCGTGACGAGGCCGGAACAGAGATCGGCACCATCAAGGAAGAAGGTCAGTCCAAGCTCAAGAAGCTCGCGCGCTTCACGACCAACCTGGACTCGATGATGACCCACAAGTACGGCATCCACGACGCCGATGGCACGCGGGTGGCGGCACTGATCCGCCCCCGAGCCATCATGTTCTCGAAGGTTCTGGTGCAGGACGGGAGCGGCGCAGGAGGTCGGGAGCCTCGAGCAGGCACGCAAGGTGTTCAAGAAGGTTCGGTTCTCGGTCATGGGAACCGCCGGCGAGGAACTCGCCGCGATCCAGGCGGAGAACTGGCGAGCCTGGAACTTCACGATCACCGGACCCGAACGAGCAGCCCCTGGGAAGCATCAGCAAGAACTGGGGCGGCGCCGTCAAGGAGATATTCACCACCGCCGACAACTACATGGTCGAGATCGATCCGAGCGTCACCGGCAACCTTCGCCTCCTGTTGGTTGCGGCCGCTTGTGGCATCGACACCGCTCTGAAGCAGAACGACAAGGCTTAACCTCGAGGGGCTCAGTTCTCGGCTTGTTCGCGCTCCCATCGCCGTTCGGAGAGATGGTCGGCGACGCCTATCCCGGTGAAGGGGAAGATGGGGGCCGGTAACAGGGCGACGGACCCGAGGAACCGAACTAATACGAACGTGTAGGCCGCGGCGATCGCGACGGCGATAGCTCGCGCCCTCCAGTTGTGCGGTTCGTCGTATCTGAGTGCGATGACGCCCCCGGCGCCAACGCCGGCCACGATGCCGGTGACGCCGTCGGCCGTAAGGGCGGAGGCGATGATGCCGACGAGGATCGATACGCCCATCGCCTTGATCACGGCGCCTGGTGCCCGCGGGTGCTCGGAGAGGAAGGCGAGTGCGATGAAGACGAACGGGATCAGCGCGAGACCGAGCGCCAGCGCCGCGCCGGGGGCCGGGGCATCGTCCACCTTCGCGTCGGTCGCCCCCGACACCAGCCCGGCGAGGATCGACCAGTAAGCGGGGACGAGGATCAGGGTCGCGATCGCGATCGCACGCCATTTCTTCTGAGGCGGGAGTGGTTCCATCCCGCCGGTGCTCCCTCCCCGGCTCCCTGGTTTTCTGACCACCATGTTCCTAACCCTTGACGGAACCGGCGGTGAGGCCCCGAACGAAGTAGCGCTGCAGCGAGAAGAACACTGCCAGCGGAAGCGACATCGAGATGAACGCAGCGGAAGTTAGGAGATGCCAGTTCTCGCCCCTCGAGCCGACCAGGTCGGCCAGGGCGATAGTTAGGACCCGCAACTCAGAGGTGCCGCCCAAGAAGACGAGGGCAACGAGGAAATCGTTCCATACCCAGAGGAACTGGAAGATGGCGAACGCGGCGAGAGCGGGAACCGACAGGGGGATCACGAGCCGCCAGAAGATGGTGAAGTGATCGGCCCCGTCGATCTTTGCCGATTCGATGATCGATGACGGTAACGACCCGATGTAGTTCCTCAACAGATAGACGGCGAGCGGCAGGCCGAAGCCGGTATGGGCGAGCCACACCGCCATGAATGTTCCGTTGAGGTTCATGTCCGGGATGATCTTCCAGGTGCCGAGGCTCGCTCCGCCGGTGAACAGCTTGAGGATCGGGATCAGGGCCATCTGTAGTGGAACGACGAGCAATGCGACGACGAGCACGAACATCAGGTGGCGTCCCCGGAAGTCCATCCACGAGAACGCGTAGGCCGCGAACGCGGCGATCGTGATCGGGATGATGGTGGAGGGCACCGCTACAGAAACCGTATTGAGGAATGCGTTGGCGAAGCCGCCGGTATCGAGGGCGAGCCGATAGTTCTCGAGGGTCCACTGACTGGTGTCGAAGGGCTTGGTCATGGTCGTCCACCAACCGGTCGTGTCGACCAGAGCCTCCGGTCGGAACGAGCTGATCAGCACGCCCAGGGTTGGGATCACCCACAGAACAACGACGATCAGGATGGTGATTCGGACGAACCACCCACTCTTCTTGTCGTCGACCACCTTGCCGCTGGGGGCTCCGCCAAGGGCCTCTTGTTCTGCCAGTACCGGGTCGACCGCGGGCATGGGGGCGCCGGTCATCTGATGGCCTCCTGTTCGCGGAACTTTCGTATGTTCCAGAACATCACGGGCATGACGACTAGGAAAAGGATGACCGCGATCGCTCCACCCCGGCCGTTGTGATCCAGGATGAAGAACCACCTGATCATCCGTTCGGCCATGACCTCGGTTTGTCCGGCGTCCGGGTTACCCATTACGTAGACGATGTCGAACACCTTTAGTGCGTTGATGACCATGTAGGTCGTGACCACCACGATCGTCGGGAAGATCGACGGGATCAGGATGCGCCGGAACACCTGCATCTCGGAGGCTCCGTCGATCCGCGCCGCTTCGATGATCTCCTCCGGAACGGACTTGATCGCAGCCGATAGCACGACCATCGCGAAACCTGTCTGCATCCAGATCAGGATGACCATCAGTAAGAGGTTGTTCCAGGGCTGTTGCTGCATCCAGGGGACCGGATCCTTGCCCAATCCGAGCATGATGCCGTTCAACAATCCGATGTTCGTTCCGAATCCCTCGGGCCGGAAGTTGTACATGAAGCGCCATACGACCGCGGCTCCGATGAACGAGATCGCCATCGGGAGGAAGATCATCGATTTCGCTACCGCCTCGCCGTGACGCAAGCGGTCGGCAAGTGTCGCGAAGATCAAGCCGACCGAGACCCCGACGGTCGGGACGACGATGATCCACCCGACGGTGTTGCGGATCGATCGCAGCATGCTGGGGTCGCTGAACACGAACTGATAGTTCTCCAGACCCACGAAAGCCTCGGAGCGTGCATCCTTGAGACTGATGATGATCGTGTTGATGACCGGATAGATCAGGAACACCGACAGGAGCACGATGGCGGGCCCGATGAAGAGATAGGGCCGCACGCCCTCCCTGAACTTCGCCGGGAGCCAGTCGACCGCCCGGTTCATCGCCCAGAAGAGGAAGAACACACCCCCGCCACCGACCAGGATGGCGACCAGCACCACCAGCATCCGGTTGGCGTCTTTGTTGCGCAGGTACTCGAGGGTGAAGGACAGGCAGAAGAACGCTGCGATCGGAACGGCGATGGCCAGCACCAGTCGCAGAAGAGGTGTGCCGGGACGTTCGGCCGGGAGCGCGCTCTCGTTATCGGTCGCGTCCGGGTTCGGCTGCTCTTCGGTCGTTTGGTTCAAGCCCCGTGTCCCCCCTTCACGCTCGGGTCATCTCGGTAGTGCGGGAGCGGCCGCCGAAGCGGCCGCTCCCTTCCAACTACCCGCTGGTCAGGCGCGTGTTACTCGGCCGGCCAGCTCGCCTCGATCTCGTCGAGAACGCTCTGCACCGAATCTGGTCCTTCCTGCATGTACTTGATCATCCCGGTCCAGAAGGTACCGGCCCCGACTGCCGACGGCATCAGGTCCGACGCGTCGAACCGCCCGGTGTCGTTCTCCAACGCATCCGTTAGGACCGCCGAAGCGTCCGCAAGGATCGAGTTGGCGTAACAGTCCGGTCCGACGTCGACGTTCGGAGAGATGCGCGAGGTTGCAGTGATGCCGCCCTGCGCACACTGCAACTCCTGATCGGCGAACGCCTCGACGAACTCCTTGACCTCAGGAGCGTTCCTGAAGATCACGGACAGCTCGCCGGCGAACAGGGTGCCTTCCTGGTCGATCGGAGGCAGCGGGAACCAGTCGTAGTCCACGCCTGCTTCGGTGCCCTCAGGGAAGAAGGCGTTGATGAAGCTCGCCTGTCGGTGCAGCCAGCAGCCAGGCGGGTCCTCGAACATCGGGCCCGGCGCGTCGCCGAAGTTGATGGCCGGCGTCTGGTCCGCTCCACCGAGGACGTAGCCCTCCGCGAACATCACCTCACCGAAGGTCTCGGCCGCAGCGACGATCGCGGGATCGTTGAACGGGATCTCGTGCGTGACCCACTGGTCGTAGACGTCCGCTCCGGCGGTACGAAGGACGATGTCTTCCATCCAGTCCGTGGCCGGCCAGCCTGTCGCGGTGTCGCTCTCGAAGCCGACACACCAAGGAGTGCTGCCGTCGGCGAGGATCTGGTCACTGAGGGCCAGGAGCTCGTCCCACGTTGTGGGAACGGTGTAGCCGGCCTCGTCGAAGGCGGCCTTCGGGTACCAGACCATGCTCTTCAGGTTGATGTTCGTCGGCACGCCATAGTGCTCGCCCTCGAACTCACCTAGAGACATGAAGTACTCACCGAACTGCTGTTCCATCGCGGCGACGTCCATGCCCAGGTCTTCGAGCGAAACCGCATCGCCCGCGCGAGCCAGTTCGATGACTGCTCCCGGCTGCGGATACATCGCTACGTCCGGCGGGTTTCCACCCTCGATCCGGATCTTCGCCTGCTCTTCGAAGTCGCCAGACGTTTCGATCGTCGCCTGGTACTCAGCGTCGGCGTTGATCAGTTCGTCGATGATCCCCTGAAGAGCTTCGCCCTCTTCGGGCTCCATGGCGTTGAGGATAGTGACGGTACCGGTGTTGGCTTCGTCCTCGCCGCCTCCACCTCCACCTCCGCCGTTATCATCATCGCCTCCACACGCCGCGCCCAACATAAGGACGGCGAGCAGAAGCCCCATGATCTTCAGTTTCATGGTTCCTCCCTTATCGTGCTCGGATTCAATGCTTCTTGGGACTAAACGTCCCCCGGCCCCCTAGGAGATTCAAGGTCCATGTGGCCCTTGGCTAACTCCCACCGGTTGTTCTGATTGCCGAACCATCATCCGGGTCGAAAAAGTGCAGACGATGGGTGTCGACGACGAGCTCGATCTTTCCCCCCTTTGCAGCCTCGGTGCGCGGGTTGAGCCGCGCTATGACCTCGGACTGTCCTCCTTCAGCCCCCTGCTTGGTGACTTTCTCCAGAGCTTCTGTCCCCACATCCTGAGCGAGTTCCTTCACGTCCTCGGTTACGGCCTGATTCGCATTGAGCGAGAAGTGGATCACGACGTCGGAGCCGAGTGCCTCCCGGAGGTCGACCGTGGACGAGATCCGCCGGTCGGTCGGGGCGTCGGATACGAGTGCGGCATCCTCCATATCCTCGGGCCTGATCCCCAGGATCACGTTGCGACCTTCGAACTCTCGGAGTCGGGGCCGCTCCGATAGCACCTCGGCGGGCAGCGGGAGCCGGAAACCCCCGAGGTCGACGTCGAGCCCGTCGCCGGCCGATCCCAGGTTGGCCTCGAGGAGATTCATCGCCGGCGATCCGATGAAACCAGCAACGAAGAGGTTGACCGGGTTCTCGTACAGGGTCTGGGGTGTGTCCACTTGCTGGAGCTCTCCCTTACGGATGACGGCAACGCGATCACCCATGGTCATGGCCTCGACCTGGTCGTGGGTCACGTAGATCGTGGTCACACCCAGCTCGTGCTGGATGCGGGCGATCTCGGAACGCATCTGGACCCGTAGCTTGGCATCGAGGTTGGATAGCGGCTCGTCCATCAGGAAGGCCTGGGGGTGCCGGACGATCGCCCGCCCCATGGCAACCCTCTGACGCTGACCGCCGGAAAGGGCCTTGGGCTTGCGATCGAGAAGTTCATCAAGGCCGAGGATCTGACCGGCCTCGCGCACTCTTTTGTCGATCTCGGACTTGGCTACCTTCTGAAGCTTGAGGCCGAACGCCATGTTGTCGTACACGCTCATGTGCGGATACAGCGCGTAGTTCTGGAACACCATGGCGATGTCGCGCTCTTTGGGCGGAACGTCGTTGACTACGCGGTCTCCGATCTGAACAGAACCCTTGGAGATCGACTCGAGTCCGGCGACCATGCGAAGAGCGGTGGTCTTGCCGCAACCGGAAGGGCCGACGAGAACCATGAACTCGTTGTCGGCGATGTTGAGATCCAGAGATCGGACTGCCTCGGTGCCATCCGGATAGACCTTCCAGACGTCTTCGAGAACGATCTCTGCCATATGTGTCCCCTGTCCCATCGTTTGAATGGAGATTTGATATTCACCCAGACGGACAAGTAGCGCAAGTTGCCCTACTTGTATGCTCGGAGGAGAACTACGGCAAAAGGAAAGCCCTGACGCGTTTCGGAAGGTTCGACGACGAGGCCCGCGAATATGTGATCTCGCGCCCTGACACACCGCTTCCCTGGATCAATTACCTCGGAAGTGAGGACTTCTTCAGCCTCATCTCAAACACTGCCGGCGGATACTCCTTCTATCGCGACGCGCGATTGCGACGACTCACCCGATACCGGTATAACAGCGCCCTCGGGCGACGGTGGCGGTCGTTTCCTCTACATACGTGATGCCGACGGCGACTGCTGGTCGCCCGCGTGGCAGCCGATGAAGAGCGAACTCGAGAGTTACCGGTGCCGGCACGGCCTCGGCTACACATGGATCGGTGCAAGCCGGGGCGGGATCGAGGCCGAGACCCTCTATCTCGTGCCCCTCGGCGAGACGCTCGAGATCTGGCACACGACGGTGACCAACCATCGCGAAAACGCGGCATCGATCAGCCTGTTCGGTGCGGTGGAGTTCTGCCTCTGGGACGCCTGGGACGACCAGACCAACTTCCAGCGGAACCTCTCGATCGGCGAGGTCGAGGTGGCCGGCAGAGCCATCTTCCACAAGACGGAGTACCGGGAGCGCCGCAACCACTTCGCCTATCTCGCTTGTTCCGACGAAACCGCGGGGTTCGACACCCAGCGGGAAGCCTTCCTGGGTCCCTACCGGGGGTGGGACCACCCGCAAGCCGTGGAAACCGGGCACTGTACGGATTCGATCGCTCACGGGTGGTCGCCGATCGGTGCTCATCAGGTCGATCTGACCCTCGAGCCGGGGGAGAGCCGCACGGTCAACTTCGTCCTCGGCTACTGGGAGAACCCGCGTGGAGTCGAAGTTCGATCCGACCGATCCCCAAACCATCAACAAGGAACTCGTTCGCCCCGTCATCGACCGTTACCTGCGGGACGACGAGATCGAGGCCGCGAGACGCCATCTCGCCGAGCACTGGTCGGATCTGCTCGGCGGACTCCAAGTGTCGCTGCCCGACGAGCACGCGAACCGCATGGTGAACATCTGGAACGCGTATCAGTGCATGGTCACCTTCAATCTGTCCCGCTCGGCATCGTTCTTCGAGTCGGGAGTGGGACGGGGGATGGGGTTCCGCGATTCGAACCAGGATCTTCTCGGCTTCGTCCACATGGTCCCGGAACGAGCACGCGAACGCATCCTCGACATCAGCGCGACGCAGTTGCCCACAGGGGGTGCATGGCATCAGTACCAACCCTTGACCAAACGAGGCAACGATGCGGTCGGATCGGGCTTCAACGACGACCCTCACTGGTTGATCCTCGCGGTGGTCGTGTACCTGAAGGAAACCGGTGACGACGGGATCCTGGATGAACCCGTTCCGTACGACAACGAGCCGGGGTCGGAGACTCCTCTCTACGAGCATCTGCAGCGGGCTCTGCCGTTACACGATCGATCGGTTAGGCCCCCACGGACTGCCCCTGATCGGTCGCGCCGATTGGAACGACTGTCTCAACCTCAATGTCTTCTCGGAGACGCCGGGCGACTCCTTCCAAACAGCAGAGAACCGTGACGGCGGAGTAGCCGAATCCGTTTTCATCGCCGGCCTATTCGTTCTCACCTCAGAAGAGATGGCGGTGATCGCGGAACGACGCGGGCATCCGGATGAAGCGGAGGACTACCGTCTGGAGCGCGAGAAGATGATCGCCGCCGTGAACGAGTACGGCTGGGACGGCGCTTGGTTCCGGCGCGCGTACGACTACTACGGCAATGTGGTCGGCTCGGCGAGCAACCATGAAGGAAGGATCTACGTCGAGGTCCAGGGCATCTGCATCCTCGCGGGACTCGGCCTTGATGACGGAAAAGCTGACAGCGCGCTGGGCTCCGTGGCCGAGCATCTTGCAACTCCGCACGGGATCGTCCTTCATCAGCCCGCGTACTCGAGGTATTACCTCGAACTCGGGGAGATGGGTTCGTATCCGCCTGGATACAAGGAGAACGCAGGCATCTTCTGCCATACGAACCCGTGGATCATGATCGCCGAGACTTTGGCGGGGAACGACGATCGCGCCGTTCGATTACTACTTGCGGATCAATCCCTCGGCCCGCGAGGAGATCAGCGACGTCCACCGCTGCGAGCCGTACGTCTACGCACAGATGATCGCCGGCAAGGATGCAGCGGCACCCGGGGAGGCCAAGAACTCGTGGCTGTCAGGTTCGGCGGCCTGGAACCTGGTCGCGATCACGCAACACATCCTTGGGATCAGGCCGGAGTACGAGGGTCTGAGGATCGATCCTCACGTTCCGTCGGATTGGGGCGAGTTCCAGGTCATCCGGAGGTTCCGAGGCGCTGCCTACGAGATCAAAGTCACCAAGCCGCGGGGGGCCCAGGCGCGGGTCACCGAGATCGTCGTGGACGGCCGCCCGATCGACGGAAACCTAGTCCCACCGGCCCCCGCGGGCTCCACCGTCCGGGTTGAGGTATCTGCCGGATAGATCGGTGACCGGGGGAATAAGTAGTTCTGACGATGTACTCACGCCTCGGGGTGGCCGATAAAAGGGGCATGAAACGTCCCGTGGTGCTGATCATCGACGACGATCCATCGATGCAGGAGATCATGGCCGCCATGTTCGAAGACCACGGCGGCTTCCGCATCGGAGGCGTAGGTCAGAACGGCTTCGAAGGAGCCATGCTCGCCTGTGACCTCGAGCCCGATCTCGTCGTGCTCGACTACTGCATGCCGCGCTGGGACGGTGACCGGACCGCGATCTTCATCCGCGAGCAGTGTCCCGGCCTCAAGATCATCGCCTTCTCGGCCGCTCTCCAGACGTGCCCCGAGTGGGCCGACGATTTCCTCGACAAGACCCGGATCGAGGATCTGGTTCCACTAGCCGAGCATCTCTGCGCCGCAGCCCTTAGCCGCTGAGCTTCAGAGGCGTTCGATGATGATGGCCATGCCCTGGCCCCCGCCGACGCACATCGTTTCGAGCCCGAAGTTCTTGTCGGTGTCCCGGAGTTGGTTGATCAGGGTCCCCATGATGCGAGCGCCGGTCATCCCGTAAGGGTGGCCGATGGCGATCGCCCCACCGTTGGGATTGAAGCGGTCGTCGAACGGATCCATCCCGACCTCGCGGCACACGGGGATGACCTGAGCGGCAAATGCCTCGTTGAGTTCCATGACGTCGATATCGCCGATCGACATGCCCGCCTGCTTGAGGACCTTACGTACTGCTTCGATCGGACCGACCCCCATGATCTCGGGCTCGATCCCCGAAACCGACGAGGCGACGATGCGAGCCAGGGGAGTGACCTCGAGTTGCTCGGCGCGCTCGGCGCTCATGACGACCACCGCGGCGGCACCGTCGTTGAGCGGGCACGAGTTCCCGGCCGTTACGACGCCGTTGGGGTCGAATGCCGGGGCCAAAGTCTGTAGCTTCTCGAAGCTCGACGACGCACGTGGACCGTCGTCCTTCTCGACGACGGTCCCTTCGGAGTTCGTGTAGGCGGAGATCTCCCAATCGAAGAAGCCGCGCTCCTGCGCCGCAACCGCGCGCTCCTGGCTACGTTGCGCGAAGCGGTCCATCTCGTCGCGCTCAACGCCGTACTTCTTGGCGACGTTCTCGGCCGTCATGCCCATCGGGATGTAGACGTTCGCGATCGGCGCGTCGTCGCCGAACAGACTCGGATGGAGTTCTTCCATGTCCTTCGGGTAGCCGTCGACCTGGCTGATCGACTCAACACCACCAGAGACGAACACGTCGCCTTCGCCGGCCTTGATCGCGTGGAACGCCATGCGGATCGTCTGCGTGGATGAGGCACAGAAGCGGTTCACCGTCGTGCCTGGAACGTGCTGTGGGAGCTCGGCAAGGAGTGCCGCTCGGCGACCGAGGTTCATGCCCTGCTTCGCTTCGGGGAACCCGCATCCGATCATGACGTCGACCACCTCACCGGGGTCGACCTCGGGAACCTTTGCGAGGGCTTCCTTGATGGCGAACGCCATCAGGTCGTCGGGGCGGTCGCCTACGAGCGAGCCTTTCTTGGCTCGTCCCACCGGCGTGCGGGCAACGGAAACGATCACTGCTTCGGCCATCCGAGGCTCCTTCCTAACGGCCCTTACGGCCGGATCACCGTCGTTTCGGGGGAGCCTAACTGTTGAAGCTGGGACTCGGGGTCGGGTGGGGGTGACGGTCGCTCTCGGCTCCGGTTCCGGCTCGTCTTACAGCCCGGGGAGATCGGGCAGATTGATCATCGAGGGG
Source organism: uncultured Actinomycetes bacterium (assembly GCA_963826105.1). Lineage (GTDB taxonomy): Bacteria > Actinomycetota > CADDZG01 > CADDZG01 > WHSQ01 > WHTI01. The sequence continues at coordinate 153,753 of CAWGWA010000013.1, forward strand.
GTCGCTATCAACGGCGCCTTGGCAGTGTTGGCGTAGCGGTCACCGACGCGTGCCGGAGCCGCCATCGGAACGAGCCACTCGGTCTGTTGCCCGTCGATCTCGGTGATCGGCTTCGGCAGCATCGCGTTGTCGGTGTCGTTCGTTACGAAGTAGTGGATCCCGTGACTGCCGAACGCTCCTTGCTTGTAGAGCCCTGTGTAGCCCTCGGGGGCCTGACCGAAACAAGGCAGATCGACGTAGTCGATCTCTCGCTCGGTCATCCAGGCGTAGCTCTCGCCCGGCCATTCGCGGCGCGACGGGTTGTCGCCGGTTCCGTCGTCGAGACACGCATCATCCCGGTAGTAAGGAGTGACGAGTGGATTCTCGAGTGCGTTCGCGTTCTTCAGTTCGAACATGTAGACGAGCGAGCCGCTATCGCCCTTGCCGGCGATCTGCTCCCAGTTGAGGAACGCCAGGGGCCGTGTGAAGGTCGGATCGGGGACATCGAAGAAGGCCGGCTGTCCGAAGATGTCGTCGATATTACCGACGGCTTCATCGCTGATGCCGTCGATCGGCACACCGGTTTCGAGCGCCTCGTTGTAATAGGTCGAGACCTTGTCGTGGTTGTAGTCCCACGACGTGTAGAGACCATCGGGTGGGATCGGGTGGACACGCACGTGATAGCGGGAGGTGATCGTGTCCCGGTAGAACGTCTCGATCTTGGTGACGTTGGTTCCGGAATCTGCTCCCCAGATCTCACGGATGGCGCGGACCGGTCCGGCTAGCTCTCCGAGCAAAGTGGAGTTGCCTTCCCAGTTGACCTGCTCGTCCTCGAAACCCACCAGCGAGATCGTGGAGTCGGGACTCTGCTGGAACGCGCGCCCCTTCCATCGATCGACGAGGTCGGGGCCGTAGTCGCCGGGCAGTCCCGGCTTAGCGATGCGCTTGGAGCGAATCATCCAACGTCCCGTCGCTCTCCATCGGTACGTTCGGGTGCTGACGGTGATGCCGTCGCGCGGGAAGCGGTCGGTGGACTCGCGCACGGTTCCGTTGGGGTCGCACACAGTGCCGGAGAGGTTCGGTCCGTATCCGGTGTTCGACGTGCCGAGCTTCTCGGGGTCGTCGTCGGCGAACGATCCGCGGTCGATCCATTCGTCGGCGTTCGCGTCGCGCTCGTAGTGGACGTAACCGTTACCCGAGTCGAATCGGGAGCCGCTCTCGGTCGTGAACAGATAGATGTGACTCGTCGATCCGGGGGCCAGGGGGTCGGTCAAGGTGATGTCGTAGGGATCGCTTAGGGCTCCGGACGGGGCTTCCGCATCGGATGGAGCCGCGGCTCCGGCATCAGAGGCCATGAATGCGATCTCGTCGTCGTCATCGAGGGTCGGGACCGGATCGGCCATGGCCTCGGCCCCCTCCGGGTAGGCGGCGAAGCACTCCCCGGCGATCTTCTTCCACGATTCAACATCCCACGCGTAGGTGAGTTCCTCGTCGGTGCCGGAGTAGAAGCCAAAGTCCGAGTTGGCGTTGGCGAGGAAGTAGGGGAACCGCTCGTCGATCTGAACCGGGACCTCGACGAAGCGACTCCCGTTCCAGCGATAGGCGGCGATCGTCGCCGGGTCGACGCCGGTCCGGGGGTCCGGTGGAACGGTGATGGTCCCGTTGTGGGCATCCCGGACGTTGTCGCCGTACTCGGTGCCGGAGGGGTAGGTGTTGGCCAGCCCGGTCGCCGCCAGGCGCGACCACTGCGGGAGCCGGTCGCCGGTCAGTACCACGGCCTCGACCCCCCGGGCGGGAGCATCGAGTACCGATAGCTGAGCACCACTGGTCGCCGGAAGGGCCACCAGAAGCGTGGTCACCATCGCACCGACGCAGAGAACGGCTGAGCTCCGGCGAGTCATTCCTTCGGGTCCTTTAGGCGGTAGGGGTGATCCGTCCTCTCTGAGATTTCGCCCCCAGGGTGGCTGTTCCTGCAAGTGCCTGGATTACGTATCAGGTTGAACCCCTTTTGTGTCGATTCTTGTCCATAGTGGTGTCACGATCGTTCATCTCAGGGAGGTCACCGTGGTTCTTGTTCGAAGGATGTTGGTGGTACTTGCAAGCGCTTCGATGGTGTTGGCGTCTTTCGGCGTCGCGTTCGCGCACGACGAGGTGGCCGATTCCAAGGTGACGATCACGGAGACCAGCGAGGGCGTGAAGGGCGAAGTCAAGTCCGACGCAGACTTCTGCAAGGTCGCACGGGAAGTGAACGTTTTCAAGGTCAAGCCGGGCAAGGATAAGAAAGTGGGCTCGGATACGACCAATGCAAAGGGGGAAATGGACTCTCAACATCGAAGGAGCGAAGGGCAAGTACTACGCCAAGGTTGGCCACGAAGGTCGCAAAGAGTTCGAGAACCTCGAGCAGTACTTCCACATCCACAAGTGCCACTCGGCAAAGTCCCGAAACGTGAAGTCTAGTACGAACGAGGGCCCGAGTCGGGGCCGGAAATGAAGCTGCTGAGACGTATCATCCTGGCACGATCGTGATCCTCGCTCTCGACGCGGGTTACGCAGTGGCTCGTCTCACTCTCGAGATGAGGGGGGCGGCTTCTGCGCTCGACGAGGGTCGAGGAAGCTCGAAGCCGCCAAGTTCAATAGGGCCGAGCGGAGTTTCGACAGCGCGCAGGACCACGCCCACGCAGCGGAGCGGATGACACGGCATCTCAGTTTCCGATTGCTCAGTCATCTTCCGGTGATCGGCTCCGATATTGACGCGGTCGACTCACTGGTCGCTGCGATGAACCACGGAGCCGGGGCCGGCGTCGTGGCACTGGATGGGATCCAGGCGATGGATCCGAACGATGAAGGACTTGCCGGCGCGTTTTACGAGAACGGACGGGTCGACCTCGCCGCAGTAGAGATTGCACGTCCTTACATCGACAACGCGGTCAGCCTTTTGCCGAGGCTCGCAACGAAGTAGCGGAGGCGCCCGAAGGCAATATTCCGCAGGTGTCGAGTGCGGTCGAAGCCGGGGACAACGTCTTGATTCTGCCCTGGACGCCGCTCACGAGGGAGTGCGTGTGATGGAGCAGCTTCCTAGGCTCCTCGGCGCGTGATGGATCGCGTCGGTACTTCCTTGCATTCCAATCGCCCAGCGAGGTGCGCGGGGCGGTGGGTTGATCGGGTTCTACGGGATCCTCGAGGCCGAGAATGGCAAGGTAGACTTCGGGCGCCTAGAGCCGATCGCTGATCTGACGAACCCCCAGGACCCAAATGGTCGATGCTCCCGACTGGTTCCGTTCGCTCTACGGTGCCGTCGGAGCGGTGAACGAATGGAGACAGGTCAATGCCTCCATCAATTTCCCCGCTGTATCCGACGTGATCCTCGATCGCTATGAACTCATCACCGGTGAACGACTCGACGGAGTCATCGCCATGGATCCCCTTGCGCTCGGGCGAATGACTCGGGGCACCGGGCCGATCGACGCAGGTGCTCTCGGTAAGATCGGCCCCCACAACGCGCGGGAGGTGCTGTTGAGGGACGTCTATATCGAGTTCCAGGGACGGCCCGATGCGCAGAACAGGGTGTTGAGATCATCGTCGACCATTTCTGGGATTGGTCGGGAAACATGGACGTCGGCGGTTTCTCTGATGGACTGGGTGACGCGGTGGACCGGGAAGGATCTGAAGATCTTTGCCACCGATCCAGCCATTGAAGACGCACTGGTCGATCTCGGGATCGATGGCGGCTATGACGATGTGACCTCGAACGTCCAGGCCGTCTTCAACAACAACTGGTCGGCGAACAAGATCGACTACTACCTTCATCGCACCATCGAAACCCACATCGTCTTCGATTCTGACGGCGAAGCCACGGTGACGACGACGGCACTGCTAGTCAATGAAGCACCACCCGACGTCGGCGGATTGATGAGCGGGTCGCACATCAAGGGCCAGGCCGACGGGACCAACACGATGTCGTTGTTCTTCCTGATGCCGGAGGGCTCGAGCGACCCCAAGCTGACCATTGACGGTCGAGGGCCGAGAGGCAACCCGTTCCACGGTCGCGATGACCTGTCGCCGGTCGCGTGGACGATCGTTCGCGTGCCGGCGGGGGAGACCGCCAGGGTGACGCTGACCTACACGCTCGCCGGCGGAGCCACGGACGGGGTCTTCCCGTTCACGCTGTTCCCGCAGACCACCGTCAATCCAGATGCGTTCGAACTTACTGCCGAGGGGCCCGATGGTCGCCTCCTCGAGATCAGCGAGATGCGGTGACTCGGGACCTCCGAACAGTTGATCAGCGGCATTCTCGATCGCGCTCGGAGGTTCCACGTCGAGCTCTAGACGCGGCGAAGCCCGGCTCGCGGCCGGGCTCCCGTTGGTACTTAGCCGTTACCTGAGAAGGCCGTTGGTCCCCATGAGGAAGTCTTCATCGTCGCCGCGGGCCGAGCCGTCGCCGATGCCTTCGATCCCGTTGAGGTACTCGAAGTCGGCGCCCTCGCGGCCCTGTGTCGATGACTTGATCCGGGCGAGCTCGAGCTCCTTGAGCCACACGCGGCCCTTGGCGGTCAACTCGAAACCCGTGTCTCCAAGCAGCCCTGCGGCCTTGAGTTCGTCCATCGTGGTCATGTTTCTCACTCCTCTTATGGCGATCTGTGGGTGGTTCCCCGGCGTCCGTTGGACCTCCACGGTAGCGAACGGTTACTTGACCGTCAGGTCTGGTACCGGGCCCCACGGGGGCCTAGGAGTTCTGGGGGCTTAGTCCGCCCTGATCGTGCCGGAGCGGGCGCCCTTGCAGTCGTGGCGATGCCCGTAAGGGGTGTTGAGTTTGCGGCTGACCTTCACGAAGTAGCGGCCGCGCGGGTCCTCTTTGAGGATCCTGTACCGGCCGTTGTTGTTGGTCGTATCGGACCCGACCGCCCTGGACGGCTTGTTCCGGAAGTCCCGCATCAGCGTGACCTTCCGCCCACGCTCGCAGCGACCTCGATCGGACGACACCATGCCCTTGAAGACGTCACCGTTGTTGTTGAGCGACACGGACGTGTCCGCGGAGAACTCGTGTGCTGAAGCCATCGAGCCGGCCAGCGCGGCGATCGCCAGCGCCACGATCGGAAGGATGACTCTTATCTGGTGGAGCCTCACTGTTGCCGACCTCCCAACTCGAGCGGGTGCTGGTCAGCAATTCGACCTCGAATGGGTGAAGTCCTGCCTTGGTTCGGCTGGTTCGCCATGGTTTGCGTCGATCCCTGATTCAATCCTTAGGTGTTCAATCATGGGTCGAGGAAGTCCAAGTGGGCGGTCATGGTGCTCGCCGTCATCGTCGGGGGCCTGGCGGTCGATGCGGTCTACGTCGCACTCCGGCTCCGCTCGTCTGAACGCGAGGCGATCGCAGCGTTGGAGGAGGCCCGGGCCGCCTTCGACGCCGAGGACTTCACGTCTACCGCGGCAAGCCTGTCGAAGGCGAGGGACGCAACCAGTGCGCTCGTGAGCCTGACCCATCATCCCTCGTTCTGGATCGCCGCCCGTCTCCCCCTGATCGGTGGTGACGCCCGGGCGATCGAGGCCCTCGGTCGCGCGGCCGACCTTTCGGTCCGGGGCGGGGTGCTGCTGGTCGACGCCCTCGAAACGGCGACCGAGGGCGATCCGGAGTCGCTGGCCGAGGCCGTCTATCAGGACGGCACGGTTCAGTTCGCGGCGATCGACCGTGCCGCTCCCCTGGTAGAGGAGGCGGCAACCCTGCTGGCGAGGGCAGAGAGCATCCTCGAGGAGGCTCCCGATCCCAAACTCGCGTCGGTGGCCGACGGCCTTGAAGACGCCCGAACTGAGGTTGCCGCGGCGTCGGCGTCGACCCGCAAGGTCGCGGCATTGCTTGATGCTCTTCCTTCGCTCTTCGGGCGCGACGGTCTGCGGCGGTACTTCCTTGCCTTCCAATCGCCGAGCGAAGCGCGTGGGTCCGGGGGCTTCCCCGGTGTCTTCGGGATCCTGAAGGCAGAGGAAGGACGATTGAGTCTCGGGGCGGTCCGACCGATCGGGTCTCTTGGTCAACTGAGCGCCCCCGCCTCGGTGCCGGACTGGTACAGCGATCTCTACCGGGACGTCGGAGCGCTGCGTGATCCGCGCCAGGCCGGCTACTCTCCGAACTTCCCCGAGGTAGCACGCGTGTGGCTTGAGGTCTACGAAGAGCACACCGGCAACTCTCTCGATGGTGTGATGGCGATGGATCCGATCGTCCTGTCCGAGATGACCCGGGGTACCGGACCGCTGACCGTGGACGGGGTCGCCGGAACTATCGGCCCCGACAACGCAGTCGAGGCGCTCCTCTATGACAGCTATGCCCAGTTCCCCGACCCCGACGATCAGAACCTCTATCTCGCAGCCCTCGTTGACGCCCTGTGGCAACGTCTCGGGAGCGGGGATGTGGAGGTCGGACCACTCGCCGAGGGTCTCGGACGGGCGACCAGAGGCCAGCACCTCAAGCTGTATTCGGTAGACGGCGACGTGCAAGCCGCGCTTGTAGACCTTGGTATCGACGGCGACTACGGGGCCGCCGGCCCGAACGTTCAGCTGCTTTACGGCAACAACGCCGCCGCCAACAAGGTGGACTACTTCCTCGCTCGAACGATCGACACGCTCGTCGAGCTCGAGCCGGACGGCGACGCCCTCGTGACGACCAGCATCGAGCTGGTCAACAACGTTCCCGCGGATGCCCCGGACTCGATCCTCTTCGGGCCCGGTGTCGAGGGGGATCGAGCGGGGATCAACGGCATGGTCCTGTACCTCCTGATGCCCGAAGGGAGCCGGCTGACGCGATCGACCATCGACGGCGCCCCGAGCGAGCCGTTAACGGGCCGGGAGGGTGAACACCCGGTTGTCTACGACCTCGTCGAGATCCTTCCCTCGGAGACGTCGACCGTGGAGTTCACGTACCGGATGCCGGGGGCCTGGGATGTGGGGGATGGGACCTTCGCCTTCGACCTCTTCCCTCAGGCCACCGCGGTACCCGATCGCTTCTCCCTCGAGGTGCACCCGCCCGAGGGGCCGGCGCTGGTTCGACGGGGGATCCTGGACCGGACGATCTCGGTTCGGACGAAGTTCGAGAAATGATCGGGAACAATCTGGAGATTTCTCCTCGATCCGGCAGGAAACCAAGCTCTTTCGTCCAAATCAAGTTTCACGTATCGCGGCGGGCGAAGGACGTGGGGCTATGCGGGCAGAACGAACGGGCCTCGGTTCTTGGTATGGGGATCTCCCCACCGAGGACCCTCCCGAGCGCGCTCGGACCTGGGCTTCGGCCCCCTCCTACCGGGTCCTCGGCACCTCGATCGCCGCGGTCGACCCCGCCCGGGCCGTTGCTCATGTTGAGGACATGGTTCGGTCCCGCAGCCGGGGAACCATCGCCTTCTGCACCGCCTCGACCGTCATCGCCGCCCGCCGGGACCCGGAGCTCCGTCGAGCTCTGAGCAACTCAGCTCTGGTCAACCCCGACGGGATGCCTCTCGTGTGGCTTGGCCGGCGTGCGGGGGTGGAGCCCGAGCGTGTCTACGGACCCGACTTCATGGTGAACCTCTTCGCTGCGACAGGGTCGTCGTTGCGTCACTACTTCTACGGAGGCACCCCCGGCGTGGTCGACACCCTTGTCGAGCAACTGCGTGAGCGGTTCCCCGAGATCCAGATAGTCGGATCGCACACCCCAGAGCTCGGTCTCACGGGACGCGATATCAACGAGGCTGATGTCGAGCGGATCAACGCCGCGGCTCCGGACGTCGTTTGGGTCGGTCTGGGACATCCCAAGCAGGAGCTCTGGATGGAGACGCATGCGGGGAGGCTTGACGCTCCAGTCCTCGCCGGGGTCGGTGCCGTGTTCGACTATCTCTCGGGGGCCAAGAAGGAAGCTCCCGAATGGATGAAGCGCTCGGGGCTCCAGTGGATGCACCGGTTGGGGTCCGAACCTCGCCGACTGTGGAAGCGCTACCTCGTGGGCAACTCGAAGTTCGTGGCGTTGCTGGTCGCCGAATGGTTCCGCACGGGACGGATGGCCCATGTGGACTGACGTCGGGGCGCTGCTCCTCATCGCTGCGGTGGCTTTCGCCATCACGGCGTTTCTCACCCCGGTGGTGCGATGGGGCGCATTGAGGCGTGGGATGTCGGACGATCCCAGCGGGCGGAGACTGCATCAAGTGACGACGCCCACGATGGGGGGGATCGTGATCCTGGCAGGCTGGCTCCTCGCCATCGCGATCTCGGGGAAAGGGGGCGATCTCTGGGCGCTGTTGGTCTGCGCCGGGGCTCTTGGCGTCATGGGACTCATCGACGATCGCTTCCATCTCGACGAGCACCTGAGGCTGGTTCTGCAGGTCCTGATCGCCGGTTTCGCCTGGGGTCACGGCTTCGGCCTCGAGCTCTTCGGCACTCCCGGCCTCAACCTGATTGTTTCGTTGCTGTGGTTGGTCGGGATCACAACGTGTTCAACTTCATGGACAACATGGATGGCCTGGCGTCCGGGACCGGAGCAGTGGCCGCCACGGCGATCGCGGCTCTAGGGCTGTTCGCCGGCGACATCGGCGTAGCATTCGTTGCCATCGCACTCGCCGGCGCTCTCGCGGGTTTCCTGCCGCACAACTTCCACCCGGCACGCATCTTCATGGGTGATACCGGTTCCCTTCCGCTCGGATTCGCACTGGCGGCGCTTGGTACCCATCTGTCGACCGACGGGCTTCACCCGTTTGTTGCGACTGCTATCCCGGTGGCGGTGCTCGGCATCTTCGTGTTCGACACCTCGCTCATGGCGATCGGAAGGATCCTCCGGCGCGAGCCGGTGATCGGTGCCCGCATGGACCACACCTCGCACCGCCTGCTGAGCACCGGCCTCTCCGTTCGGGACGTGGCGCTGCGGCTCTACCTCGTCTCGGTTCTCTACTCCCTGATCGGGCTGACCCTCGCGTACCTTCCGCCCCAGTGGGCGATCGCCACCTGCGTCGCGACCTTTGTGGGGAGCGCTCAGGTCTTGCTTTGCCTCCTGCCGCTGCCCGCATTAGTGCGTGAGGGGGATCCTCCTGGTCCTCTGACGAGCCCGGTTCCCCGGATTCCTCGTTTCAGGCTGTCCGATGCCATCGAGCCGATCACCTTGTCAGACGACATCCTGATCGACTGATCTTTCGGGGGACTGTCCGGTTTCCTAGGGATTGCGTATTTACTTCGGTTGGTCTACTGCCGACATTAGTGGGGTGATAAGGGGAGATAGAGGTCGACCATCACGGATCGGGGCGCGGAGGCGGCGCCCTCCTCTGGTGCTGGCCTTGCTGCCCCGGCCACGGCCCAGGTGGCCCCCGACCTCCCCCAGCAGCCCGGGATCCCGGCCTGTATCCAGGTTCCGCCCGGTGTCGATCTCGCCACGCTGGTCGACGCCTCGCTGCCGGGGCAGAGCTTCTGCATCGAGGCGGGTCTCCACCGGGTAGACCGGAGGATCCAGCCCAAGGATGACCAGAGCTTCATCGGAGCCGCCGGAGCGGTGCTTTCGGGGGCCGTCCCCGTCGTCGGGTTCACCCCCGGATCGGGGAGCGTTCTCCGCACCGGTACTGGTCCTTGAGCCGGAGATGCGTGGCGAGTGCCGTGACGCGGCCTCCACCCTGTGCCAGATCCCGAGCACGGTGTTCGTCGACGGCGTCCGGATGCTTGCGGTCGGGTCGTTGGCCGAGCTCGATCCGGGCGGAGTCGTTCCTCGATTACGACTCGGCGACCCTCTTCCTCGGAGAGGATCCTGCCGGTTCTGATGTCGAGGTCGCGGTCGACCCCGTTCGCTTTCTATGGCACCACCGGGGGGACATCGGGGGTAACGATCTCGGGACTCGTTATCGAGAGGTTCGCCTCAACCTTGCCCAGTCCGGTGCGATCTCGGCTTACTCCAGTTCGGGCTGGACGATCGAGGACAACGAGATCCGCTCCAACCACGGATGCGGGATCTGGTCGGGGAGCGGAGCGCTGGTAAAGGGCAACTTCGTCCATCACAACGGGCAGCTCGGTCTCTGTGGTCGTGGTGACTCGATGGTCGTGGAAGACAACGAGATCGCGTTCAATAACACCAAGGACTTCGACCCTCGCTGGGAGGCTGGCGGTTCGAAGTGGGTCAATACAACCGACCTGATCGTGCGTGGCAACCACTCACACGACAACTACGGGCCCGGTCTCTGGACCGACATCAACAACCTGGACGTCCTCTATGAGTCCAACCTGATCGAAGACAACGAGAACGAAGGCATCCTCCACGAGATCTCCTACGGCGCGCTCATCCGCGACAACACGATCCGACGGAATGGCCTAACCGCGGCTAAGGATGTCGCCGGCTCCGGGATCGCGATCTCGACGTCACGAGACGTGACCGTGACCGGCAACAGCATCGCGGGGAACCGCAACGGCATCCTGCTCCGCTCCGACGATCGGGGCACCGGAACGCACGGCCTCTATCTCCTCGAGAACGTCGTGGTGACGGGCAACCGCATCCGCATGACGCGAGGCTTCACCGGCGTCCTCGGGAACGCCGGGGGGTCCTCGATATATTCCGGCGTCACCTTCGAAGACAACACCTACCGGGTAACAAAGAAGCTGAAAGCCTTCCGGTGGCGAGACCGCTTCCTCACCCTGAAGGGCTGGCGATCCCAGGGCAACGACCGCATCTAGACGAAGGCAAGGCCCGGAGCCGGCGCCAGGCTCCTGCCCACCGCAGGGATTAGCCCCCCGAGGCCGTATCTCCCCTTCAAATGGCGCAGACCGTTATCTTCCTGCACGTCCCACGCACTGCCGGGACCTCGTTGGGGAGCATCCTCGGGCGGCAGTACCCGAAAGGGTCGATCTTCCGGGGAGGCCTCCTCAAGGATGAGGACCTGGCTTCTTTCCGCGCGCTCGATAGGGGCCGCAGGGAGAGCCTCGCCCTGGTCGACGGCCACATGTTGTTCGGCCTCCACGAAGACATCCCCGGAGACTCGACCTACATCACGTTTCTGCGGTCTCCGGTCGACCGGGTGGTCTCGTACTTCTTCTATCTGAAGCGCCGGCCCCAGACGCCCCTGTTCGAGCGGATCGAAGCTCAGAACATCGATCTTCGTGCCTTCGTCGAGCGCGGTGAGGCGCGGCTCCACACCCACGACGGAGCGACCCGGATGATCTCGGGTGGGGGACTGGATGAGTTCGATGAGGACCCCGACGGCATGCTGGAACGTGCCAAGGCCAACCTCGAGTCTTCGTTCTCCTGCGTTGGGCTGTCGGAACGGTTCGACGAGTCGGCCCTTCTCCTGAAGGCGGAACTCGGGTGGACGCGACCCGTGATGTACGCACGCAAGAACGTCACCGCGGCCCGCACGTCGCTGGACGATCTGAGTTCGGTTGAGCGCGCCTCGATCGAACGCGTGAACGAGCGCGATATGGAGCTGTACGAATTCGCCAAGTCACTGTTCGAACAGCGGCTCGCGGCGCATTCGTCGATCGACGGTGACCTTGCCCGTCTGCGGAGGATGAACGCGCTCTATCGGCCGGCAGCAGGAGTCAAGGCCAGGGTCCTGGGGAGGATCCGGTGAAGCTCTTGGCGACCGCGTACGTGTGCGAGCCGAACCGGGGTTCGGAACCCGGGGCGGGCTGGGCGCTGGCGCGTTCCCTGGCGTCCTTCGCCGATACACACGTGATCACGCGCACCGGCTACCGGGAGGCGATCGAAGCAGAGTTGCCGCTCATCCCCGAGCGCGACTCACTGCACTTCCACTACGTGCAACTACCGCGTCGTGCGGCCTTCTACAAGAAGGGCCAACGAGGGATCCGCCTCCATTACATGCTATGGCTCCGGGCGGCACACGCCGTGGCCGAAGAGTTGGCCGAGGGGTATGACTTCGACGCGGCGTGGCACCTCACGATGGCGAATGCGTGGCTCGGCTCCCCCGGGGGTCCAGACGAGGTGCCGTTCATCTATGGGCCCGTCGGAGGGGGAGTGGTCCCACCGGTCGGTTTGTTGCCCTCGCTTGGGATACGCGGGATCGCCTACGAAGGTACGCGCCTGGCGATGCGAGCCGGTTTCCGTTACCTGAACCCAATGGCCCGCTTGGCTGTAAAGAAGAGTTCCGTCGTATTGGTGCAGAACCCCGACACTGCGGAGTTCCTCCCTCGCAAGCACCGTCACAAGGCGATCGTGTTCCAGAACGCCCTGTTCCCGAGCGAGCCTCCGTCCGCACGTCCCTCGGGCGAGCGTCCACGCGTTGCCTTGTTCGCGTCGCGTCTGCTCGCATGGAAGGGCGCGCATCTCGCCGTGGGCGCCTTAGAGAACGCACCGGAGTGGCGTTTGATCGTGTGCGGTGATGGACCCTACGCTGCACGTCTGCGGCGCATCGTCGACCGCTCGCCGGCGCGAGAGCGCATCGAGCTCCGCGGCGCGGTTAGCCGGGACGAAGTCCTTCGCACGATGCGCGAGGAGGCCGGAGCGTTCATCCTCCCGAGCCTTCATGACGACTCCCCACTAGCGGTCGCCGAGGCGGTCGCCTCCGGGCTTCCCGTTGTTTGCCTCGACCATGGTGGTCCGCCGATCGTCGCCGGAAAGGCTGGGATCGCGGTGGAGCCGGGCAACCGACACGCGACCGAAGAACGTCTCGCCAACGCGCTCGAGGCTTCACTGGGACTCGAGATCCCCGGGGATGAGGCGGCCCGGCTGTCGATCGCGCACGCAAGCGGTCACCTGGCTGCCTTCGTTGCCCCGCTACTCAGGGAGCCGGCCCCCGCATGAAGGTCCTCCACTTCTTCCCCCAAACGCTTACGGCCGACGGAGGCCCGGCGCTATCGGTCCGAGGCTGGGCTCGCGGCATGGCGCGAGCCGGCGCCGATGTATCGGTCGCGTGCGCGGGCGGAAACATGGCGGGCAAGCAGGAGGGCGTGACGTTTCGGAGCATTGCGCTGCGAATGCGCCATTCACTGCAGTACCCGAAGGGCCTCAAAGAGATCCTTCCCGGTCATGACGTCCTGTTCCTCCACTCTGGATGGACGCCCTACAACCTCTGGGGAGCGAGGCTCGCCCGGCAGGCCGGCGTGCCTTATGTGTTGGTCCCGCACGGCGCCTACGAGCCCGAGGTGCTGGCCCGAAGCAGGGCGACCAAGCTCCTGTGGCGAAACACTTCGGAAAGAACCGTGATCGAAGGAGCCTCCGCAGTGCACGTCTTCTTCGAAGGGGAACAGCGCAACATCAGTGCCGTCGGGGCCGATTGCCCCGTACTCGTCGCGCCCAACGCCGTCGATGTGCCTTCCGATCGGCGCTGGGACGGAGGAAGCGGTGGCTACCTGCTGTGGATCGGGCGATACGACATCCATCACAAGGGACTCGACATCCTCATCGACGCGTTCTCTCGGCTTCCGACCCCCAGGCCCCCGTTGGTCATGCGCGGTACGGGAGAGGAGGGGCGCGCGGATCTCGAGCGGTACGCCGAGAAGCGCGGCGTTCACGACGTCCTGATCGAAGGCCCCGTTGAAGGCGATGACAAATGGGACCACCTCTGCCGCGCTCGGGCGTTCGCCTTCGCCTCACGCTACGACTCTCATTCGATCGCGATCATGGAAGCGGCAGCCCTCGGGGTACCGATCGCGGCTGCGAACAACACCTATGTCGGCCATTACCTGGCCTCGGAGGGTGCGGCCGCCGGGGCTCCTGCCGAACCCGATGCCTTCGCAAGTGCTCTTGCCGAAGTGCTTTCGGATGAAGGAGTCAGATACGGCGCGACGGCCGGGTACCTGGTGCGGTCGTCGGTGTCGTGGGAGTCATCGGCTCGCAACCTGCTGCGCCAGCTGGAGGCGGTTCTGTGAGACCCGCGAACATCGCCGTCGTGACTCAAAGCACGGGTGCTTTCGACCGCATCGCGCGCTGGCTCAGCCGTGGCTTCAACGACCTCGGTGCTCGCCTCGATCTGGTCATGATCGACGGAGCCCCTGGGATGGAGCATGACGGAACCACCCGGCGGATCGGACTTGGTCATGCCCGCGCCGTGCATTCGACCGGAGCGATCGCCTCGTACTTCCGGTCGGAGCGGCCGTCTCTCGCCCTCTCATCGCCTGAGTTCGTGTCTCCTTACGTTCTGTTCGCAGGCCGGCGAGCGGACCTGCCCGTCGTTCCCTGGGAGGCATCGTTCGTGAACTTCGGCATGTCGGAGCTCGCGCCGAGGAAGCGCTTGCTACCGATCCTGCAGAAGCGGACCTACCGGAACGCACCCGCGGTCGCCGCGGTGTCGAGCGATCTCCTCGACCATCTGGGTGCCTTCCTCACGAACCCACCTCCGCTCGAGCTGGTCGAGAACCCGGTAGACGTCGATGAGATACGCGCTCTCGGAGCGCAGAAGGAGAGCAAAACCGCCGCTGTGCGCTTGGTTACGTGCGGTCGTATCAGCGTGCACAAGGGATACGACGTGCTGGTGGAGGCCCTCGCCGAAGTGAGCGATCGTTTGGGGGACTGGGAGCTGATCGTGATCGGCACCGGGCCCGGACGGCGGTCCCTGCGAGAGCAGATCGTCGCCGCCGGTCTCGGGGACCGTATTCAGATCAGAGGCGAGGTCGAGAACCCTTATCCGGTGGTCGCGTCTGCGGATCTATTCGTGCATCCAGCGCGACGCGAAGGCTTTGGACTGGCGATCGCCGAAGCGATGGCTCTCGGTGTGCCGGTGATCTCGACCACGTGTCCGGGCGGCCCCCGGCGGTTGCTCCGCGGTGGGGGCGCAGGACTGCTTGTCCCTCCCGAGGATGCCGCTGCTTTGGGCGCTGCAATCGTCGACGCGACCCGTTCGCCCTCCACCCTGGCGCCGCTGGTGGAACGCGCTGCGATGGTGGTCGAGGAGTACTCGCCCAAGGCTTGCGCGGAACGGATGTTGGAGCTCGCCGATCGCTACGGGAGGCCCTCGTGAACGCGATCCGTTGGAGCTGGATGGGCCTCGGTCACCGGGTGTCCACCGCGTTGACGTGCTGGCCGCGCCTGAGGTGGCGTGCATTCCGGTTCTTCTCGATACTGGGGCGGGCTATGGGCCGCGCCGAACGCCGTTGGGTCACGGTGAGATCAGGGGCACGGTTCCGGCTCGATCTCGACGATCCCCTTCAGGAGCAGTTGTTCGTCTACGGCGAGTATTCGAGACCCGAGATCGAGCGCCTCGCTCGGAACCTGCGTCCCGGCGACGTGTTCGTTGATGTCGGCGCCAACATCGGGCTCTTCTCGGTCGAGATCGGTCGACACCTTGGCCCCGGTGGCCGGGTCGTGGCGATCGAGCCGGCCCCCGACAGCGCTCGCATCGCCAACGAGAACGTCGCGATCAACGAGCTTCAGGATGTCGTGGAGGTTCACGAGTTAGCCCTGGGTGAGCGCGAGGACCATCTCACGCTCTACGCTCCGGCCGACGACCCCCTCGACGTCGGGCGACGGTCTTTGCTGACGACCGATGGGTCTGCGGTCGGGACCGTGGCGGTCCGCTCGCTCGATGGCCTCCTGGCATCCGGCGGTTTAGACCTCTCCGAGGTCCATGCGATCAAGATCGACGTTGAGGGGTACGAGATGGCCGCTCTTCGGGGGATGGAAGCGACGATCGCAGGATGTCGTCCGCGCATCGTGCTGGTCGAGACAGTCAACGCGAATCTGGCGCAGGCCGGGAGCGATGCATCCGAGATCGACGATCTGATGCGTTCGTTCGGGTATCGGAAGCTCCCCGGCGACCGGGACAACGCGGCCTACGTGCCGGGAGGCTCCGATGCCTGAGATGCCCTCGATCGCCCTCGTGACCCCCAACTACAACCACTCATCTGATCACATGCGCTCTCGAATCGGTCCTCAATCGGAGGTACTTCGAACATCGAGTACGTCATCGTCGACGGCGCCGGCTCCGACGGATGCCGCCGAGGTGGTTCCGCGGATCCTGCGACCACCTCCGCTTCTCGATCTGCGGCCCGGACTCCGGCGCTGCAACACGGTCAACAAGATTCTCAGGAAGAGCCACGGCAGAGATCATGGGCTACCTGAACTCCGACGACCTCCTCCTCCCCGGGGCCTTGGGGATCATTCTGCAAGTTCTCACCTCGCTTACCCGAGATCGAATGGATGACCAGATCTAGCACCACGATGAACTCAAGGGCCGCCGTCGCCGGTGACACTTCCGGAAGATGTGGTCAAGCAGTGGCACACGATGAGCCGGAAAAATGACCGTTTCCATTCCGCCAGGAGTAAACACTATGGCGTCGCTGGCTCTGGGAGCGGGCCAGCGGAGGCTGAACAGTGGTCTCCAGTTGGCAGGACCAACTGCGGGCTGTGGACAGCGCTTCGCGACGCACGCACGGCTCCATACGGTCTTCGCTGCCCTTGGGATGCTTCCGATTCAGTCAAGGGCCAGCGATCGATGACGCGGCGCGACGGCTACATGGACGACGTAGGAAGGGGGTCCGCAGCAAGGCACTCGAGACACCCCGGGGTCAGCCGCGCTTCTCGGGACTCTTAGGACCTCGGCCTCTCTGCATGACCGACGTGATCGGGCTTCGCCGGCTACAGGCGCACAGTGGACCACACTATCAGACGGCCCTCCGAGATAGTGTTCCGTTCCCGAGGCCATGAGTGCCAGAGAGTGGCAATAAATCAGTTGCACGTAGCACCTTCACAGCATCGTTCTGGGCGCTCGGCGGACGTGCTGCAGGAGGTGGAGCGTGGAGCGACGACGGCGAGCGGCTGCGAGGATCATCCAGTCCGGACACAGTTCGGAGTATCGCTCCCTCGTCTCCGGCGAGGCACGATGAACGCAGCGGCCCGTCTTCTCGGTCGCCGAGTTGATCCACTACGACTTCGATCAGATGATCGATGGTCGGATGGTCGAGATGGGGCGGCGTGCGTCGCCCGACCAGCTGATCCACGGCACGTGGACCGGCGACGATTCCGGCCCCAAACTACGGATCGGCCGCTTCTGCGGTATCGCCGAGGACAGCTGAGACTCCTCTTGGGACCCAGCACCGCACCAATGGGTCACAACGTTGCCTCTCCGCGGAGTACTCCACGAGAAGATGGGGTTGAAATCGGCCTGCACGAACAGCGAGACCATCGTCGGCAACGACGTGTCGATCGGCTACCACAGCGACGATACACCTCGGTGTCACGATCGGCAACGGCGCAGTCGTTTGCGACCCGTGCGATCGTTGGCCGAGGGATTATCTCTCACCCCTACCGCCAATACGTCACAGGCAATCCAGCACAGAAGATCCGCAGGCGCTTCAGCGACGGACAGATCGAGGCGCTCGAGAAGATCACGTGGTCGGACTCGCCGGACGGGAGTACCTGGGAGCACGCTGACCTGATCTGCTCAGAAGACGTCGACACCTTCATCTTCACGTTTTTCTCTCCCACAGCTTTCTCTAGCCTGCCCGTTGGCCACAGGCTCCGCAGACATTGACGCCGCGGCCAGAGGATGCCATAGGTCGGGTTCGTGACCTTGAAGGTTTGGATGCGTGCCTGAGACGCAGGCCCAAGCGCCAGCAGAGCCGCTGCTCAAACAGCACGACGCCTTTTTCTCGAACAGGATCAGTCGAGCTGGTTCGTTGCTTCGATCGCATGCAGCGTCTCGGCATAGAGCATCTCGATGAGCGGGCGGTTCTGCGTGACGTTCTGCACTCGTAGAAGACCGGCTCCATTCCAGCCGAACGGGTTCCGGCAAAGAAGCGACGACTCATCGAAGCGCTGCATTGAGACCGATCACCTGCGCACGCCTCCAGGTTGGGATGGCGCCGGTGTCGAGCGCGCTGGTCCGTGATGGTGGCGAAGTCGTCCATCGCCGCGCCACCCAGGAACCGGGTCGTGCCGTTGTCCATGTGGGTGGGAGCGACCCCCGAGGCGACGAAGTCCTCGATGTCATGGTCGTGGAGCCACATGGAGCGAGTTATCAGGGCGACGTCTGATGAAGTGAATAAGGGACTACGACCCGATCGATCGGAGTCCCTCAGGAAAGTAGTGCGGCGTTTCGCCGGGAAAGGATTCGCTGGTGTACGCCATGGGCGAAGTAGCCTTTGACGATCCTGAGCTTCTTCTACCGTTGCCCTTGCGGGAGCGAGATGAAGTTTGCGATTGTCTCGTCACCGAGGAGGACGGTGTCCGGTGAACATCTCAGTCGTCAATATGCTTCATGATGCCGATGAAGGTGGATCCCAGCAGATGCGCTCGGGATGTCCAGGAACGAGCGCTGTCGGCGTGGTATCAGAGGGGTAGCGGCCTCCGCTGCTGAATCCCCTCCCTGGGAGGGAACGGACATTGGGGTGAAATGACACAGTCGCCGTGGTTGAAGCTCCTTTCGACGATCGCGAGCCAGGCCGTCTACTTATCTCGCGCGATCAAGAGCTCCTCTAGGCTTCCTGATCCATGACGGGGTTCAAGGTCCGATGCACCAAGACATTAGTTCGGGTGGCCTGGTCGATCCTCCAACCGCTGACGATCATGATCGTCTTCACGATCGTCTTCGGACGAGTCGCCAAGATCCCCTCCGACGGCATCCCGTGTCCCGTATTCGTCCTGTCGGACTCCTGCCATCGTCCTACTTCGCCAACTTCATGACTCTGACTTCCAGCATGCTCGGAACACATCATTGATCACCAAGGTGTCTCCCGAGGATCTTGCTGCCGGCCTCCACCGTCCTGGCGCCGTGATGGAGGTCGCGGTTGTCGCTGCTGCTGCTGTTCGTCCTTCTTCCGGTCTACGGGGTCAGGTTCCACCTAGCGGTGCTCCTGTTGCCGGTCCTGTACGTGGCCCTCGTGCTGACCACGTTCAGCGTCTCGGTGTGGCTGGCCGCCGTCGACGTTCGCTACCGAGATGTCGGTTTCGTCGTGCAGGTCCTGCTGCAGTTGTGGTTGTTCCTCACGCCGGTGATCTGTCCGGGGAGCCTCTGCCGGATGGAGCGCTACGAGCCCTCTACTCACTGAATCCCGATGGTCGGGATCGTCGCGCTGTTCCGCTGGGCCATGGCCGGTGGACCGGCCCCCAGTATATTCCTGCTGTCGTGGGAGCGGTGGTCCTCACGCTCTTGATCACCGGATGGGTGTCCTTCCTGCGCAGCGAGCGGACCTTCGCGGACGTCGTCTGATCAGCACTCCCGCGATGGAGGTGCCGGCGAATTCCAAGCGATAGGTGCTGGGGCGTGAGGCTCACCGGTCATGGACCTTCCGCGATGGTATCGTTGCCGGCCTGACCGGCTGGAAGAAGGGGCCGAGGCACATGCTCGCCAGGAGCTCTGGGCCTCGAGGACGTTTCCTTCGACGTCGCTCCAGGTGAGGCGATCGCCCTCATCGGTCGGAACGGGGCCGGCAAATCAACCGCGTTAAAGATCATGTCTCACATCGCTCATCCGACCTCAGGCCATGTGATCGTACACGGCAACATCGGCTCATTCCTAGAGGTCGGAACCGATTCCATCCGGAACTCACCGGACGGGAGAACGTGTTCATGAACGCCGGCATCCTCGGGATGAGCCGAGCCGAGATCGTCTCAAAGTTCGATGAGATCGTCGCTTCCTCGGGGTTGGAGCGGTTCATCGACACCCCGGTCAAGCGCTACTCGAGCGGATGCAGATGCGCCTGGCATTCAGCGTCGCCGCTCACCTCGACCCGGAAGTGATGTTGGTTGACGAGGTTCTGGCCGTCGGGACAGGAGTTCCAGAACAAATGCTTCGGACGCATGATCGAGATCGGGCGCGAGGGCGCACCGTCGTCTTCATCAGCCACGACATGGGCGCCGTCAAGCGGCTGTGCACTCGGTCCATTTTGCTGAATCGGGGCAGGGTGATCGCCATGGGCCGACCGCGGACGTGATGGAGACCTACTCGACCTCATCGTGCCGAGCGAGGAGGCGATGCTCGCCGACGGCTCCGGCCCCCGGCTCGTGTCGTGGTCGGTCGACTCTCCCGACGGGAACCGGTCACGCGGTGATGAGCAGCAATAAGTGCAGCTTCACGTTCCTAGCCAACATCCCTCGAGAGCTTCGGCACGTGCACGCAAAGCTCGAGCTCTATTCCTCCGATGGTGTCCTGGCCATGGCCACCTCGGTATGGGTCCCGAAGGTTCGTTCACCGATCTGAGCGAGGGCACTGCAGAGGTCGTCGTCGACCTGCCCGGCCTCCCTTTGACGCCGGGCCTCTATCAGCTGCACCTCTCCCTCACCCAAAGGGGGGAGGGCACGATCGAGTCGTGGCACGTGCAGCCCGGCCTTCGCGTGCTCGATGATCGGCCGATCGAAGAGGACTTCAGGAACGTGGGCCTCTTGAACCTGGATGCCCGGACGACTCTTCGATCGAGGAACGACGGCCCGGCTGAGCCGAGCGACTGATGTCCTCCCAGCCATTGGTATCGATCGTCACGCCCGTGCTCAACCGCGGCGTCGGTTATCGGGTCGTGCCTCGGGTCGGTTGCGACGCAGGACTATCCGAACATCGAGCACATCGTCGTGGACGGCGGCTCGACCGACGGAACCCTCGAGGTGCTCGAGTCGTTCGCTCGCCCTGGATTCCGGTACGTGAGCGGGCCCGACGGCGGGATGTACGAAGCGATCAATAGGGGCCTGGCGATGGCGAAGGGCGAGATCCTCTGCTACCTGAACAGCGACGATCTTTACCTCCCCTACACCGTCTGCGCTGCGGTCGAGGGTCTTGCCGGGCTCGATCTTGTCTATGGAGACCTCGGCGTGATCGACACGGGAGCCGGTGATGCGTCCTTCTATCCGCAGTTCTATCGCCGCTTTGACCTGAACCACTACACCCACCACGCGACCTTGGCACAGCCGACGGTCTTCTGGCGACGATCGGTCACCGAGAGGATCGGCCCGTTCGATACGAGCTTCCGGCTGCTCGGTGATTGCGACTATTGGATCAGGGCCGCATCGGACGGCGCCCGCATGAGGCATCTCGACGAGATCCTCGCGATCCAGGTGGAGCACGCCGGCACCCTCCGGCAGGTTCATGCCGCGACGCTCGATGAGGAGTTCGCACGCCTTCGCGAACGGTACACGCCGATCGCAGGCGAGCCGAGGGCCGTTCTCCGGCACGCTTTGTCGCGAAGGGCGCGCTGGCGCCTCTACCAGTGGAGGTTCATCCTCTCGGCGGCCGCCGCGGAACCTCGCCGGTGGTCCAGGTTCATGTCGTTCTTGCGAAACGGGGATGTAGCGGTGCGGCGGGGGGGACTTCTGTGGTTCCTCCTTCCCGAGATCCTCCGACCGGTGGGCGCCTCGTTACTCGATGCGGGCGCACTGCAACGCGCTCTCGACGACCGCATGAGCTATGACCCAGCCGCGTAGCACGGTGGCGGTGCCAGGTGCGGTGGGACTGCTCCCGTTCCTGCTGCCCCTCTACGCCGCGGTCGTCGTGGGTCTGAAGCTCACGGGAGCCTTCTCGGAATCGCAGGCCGCGATGGCGCTGGTCGCTCCAGCCGCTCCTGTGTTGATCCTGTGGCGCCCGGGGTGGTTCCTGTGCCTCCTGCTGGCGGTGCCACCGGGACTCGTTGCCCTCTCACCGCTGGGACGGCCGGATCTGCTGATGGTCGTGCTCGCCAGTCTCCTCGTCTTCCGACTGCTCGTAGGAGGGCGCGTCCGAGTCTCGACGGTTCTCCTTCCGTTCCTCCTCCTGCTCGGGCTGGCGGCTCTCATGTCCGGAGTTCAGGGCGGGGTCGCCTCGTCGATCGCGGCGCGGGTCCTCGAGCTGTTCCTCTATTACGGGCTTCTCTCGATCGCTGCTCACTCCCTGATCGCTGATGAGGAGATCACTCCGCGAACGATCGTTACAGCCCTCGCTTTGGGTGCCCTCGGAACCGTGATCGTGCTCGGGTTCCAGACGGGAGCCTCGCCTTCCGGGTTCGTCTTGAACGGAGGTAACGCCCCCCTCCGACCCGGACTCCTCGGCTACCGCACCCACTTCGGATATCTGATGGCGATCGGGCTCACGTCGCGTTGCCGCGGGCGCTGGAGCGAGGGAGCGGCGCCATGAGGTGGCGAGTCGCGGTAGGAGTGTTCGCCGTTTTCGCTCTTCTGTCGTTCACCCGCGGAGCGTGGGTGGCTGCCATCCTCATGGCGGTCCCGATGCTGTGGTCGACCCGCCGGCGCGGCGGTCTGGTGGTGGCCTTATGTGCGATAGCCGTTCTGGTCACGATCCCGCGGGTATCGGAACGGGTAACCGGTGGCGCCAGCGGCGATCTCGCCACTGCGGTGACGAGCAGCGAGTTCACCTCCGGACGCACGCGGTTGTGGAGCGCGATGGCACGCGAGGCTTCCGATGGACTTCCGTGGGGCAACGGGTTCGGACATGTGTGGTCGCTTTCGGCCGAGCGCTTGTTCGGTGAGTCGGCGAGTTTCGGAGACGGAAGCGTGGTCTACCCGCACAATGACTTTCTCTTCTGGGCAGTTGATCTCGGGTTCCCGGGGATCCTTCTCTTCGGTCTGCTATGGATCGGAGTGGCCCGCGTTATGACCCGGGCGCGTCGTTCGCTGCCGAGCGCGGAGTGGTTCGCCATTCTAGGGATCGTGATCACGATGCTGGTCGCCTCGCTCGTCGACAACGGGATCTTCATCCGATCACTCGGCGAGCCTTTCTTCGTCGCGCTCGGCGTGCTCGCGGCCGCCACGGGCGGCCGGGAGGCGGTCCGGCGATGGACGTAAGCGTTCTAACCCCATCGTTCGGCTACGCCCGGTTCATCGAAGACGCCATCAGAAGCGTTGCGCTCCAGGAGGGTCCGTCGACGGAACACGTGATCCAGGACGGAGCGTCAACCGATGGAACCACCGACGTGCTGGGGCGATATGGATCGCTCCGATGGACCAGTGAGCCCGACACGGGCCAGTCTCAGGCTTTGAACCGTGCACTCGATCGCGCCCGAGGCCGGTGGATCGCCTGGCTCAACGCCGACGAGTTCTATCTTCCCGGTGCCCTGGAGAGGTTGGTCGAAGAGGGTGAGCGTTCGGGAGCGGATCTCGTGTACGGAGATGCGGTGTTCTGCGACGAAGGGGGTCGGTTTCTTCGAGTTCTGCCGCAGCATCGGTTCTCGCACGTCGTTCTGCAGACCTACGGGCCGTACATCTCCTCGTGCGCCATGATCGTCCGGCGCGACGCCTTAAGGGACCGTCCCTTCGACGAGTCGCTGCGGGTCGTGATGGATCATGACCTCTATCTGTCGGTCGTGGCGGGAGGGGGCCGGATCCGGTATCTCCCCGGCGAGGTCGGGGTGTTCAGGGTCCATGACGAGAGGGTCACCTCCGGCCCCGAGGACGACTACCGGGACGAGCGAGAGCACCTCGCGGCGCGATACGGATCCTCGACCGGATCGTGGAGCCGAACCACGGGAAGGGGCCTGCACCGGCTGCTGAAGCTGACCTCGGGCGCCTACCTGCGGCAGCTGTCGTCGCGCGGTCGTCGCGGTGAAGACCTCAGATGGTTCGAAGGAGCGGCTCATCCCCGCTCCGACGCGATTCCGTAAGGGCTCCGTAGAGCGTCTCCAGTGCGTCCCGGTGGGCACACGCTCCGTAGGTATCGGTTACGGCTCGAAGACCAGCGGTCCCAAGTTCCTCGCATCGAGTGGTGTCGTCGTGGAGATGACGGATCGCTGCCGCGAGCGTCGCCGCGTCTCCGGTCGGGAAGGCGAGCCCCGCTCCAGTCGCGACGAGCTCGCGCAGGCCTCCATTCGATGCCGCGATGATGGGGCGACCGCCCGCCATCGCTTCGAGCGCAACCAGTGGTGCGTTCTCGTCCCACAGGGACGGGATCACGACGTAGCGAGCGTCCTCGACCAGTGACCGTGCGTCCTCCTCCGGCACCATCCCTACGAAGCGAACGCCCTGCAGGCCGAGTTGTGCTGCACGATCGGCGAGCGCAGCGTGTTCGGGTCCGGTGCCCGCGATCACGAACGGGGGATCGCCGGCCGCACGGAGGGCTTCGATCAGCACGTCCACCCCCTTCTCGGGGACCAACCGCCCGAGGTAGAGGCCGTAGCTCCCCGCGGCACTGGTGGCCCCGGATCCCTCTTCGACGAAGTTGGGGATCGTTGCGATACGACCGGCTTCGATACCCCAGGAGAGAAGCCGTTCCCGCATGAACCTGCTCGGGGCGACGAACGCGTCTACGTGACGTTCGAGTCGCAGACCGACCCGATGCATCCACAGGGCTCCGGCGTACCCGGCGGCCTGGGCCTTCGTGGGGAAACAGTCGTGCAGCAACGAGTGTGCGTAGTTCCCCCCGATGCAGCGAGTGCAGTTCTTACCCTCGGTGAACATGAGGCCGTTGGGGCACCTCAGCCTGAAGTTGTGGATCGTCTGGATCAGTGGGGTCTTCGTTCGCCGGCAAGAGAGATGAACCGCCGGGCCGAATGCTGGGTACGGGTTGTGAAGGTGCACGAGGTCCGGGCGGAATGAGTTGATTGCGTCCTCGACCTCTCCGACTGCAGCCCTCGAGTAAGCCATAGCCGCCGCGGTCCGAGCCTTCTGAGGCAGGTGCGTGTTGTTACGTCCGAGGAGATGGATGTCGTGCCGCTCTCGCAGCAGATCCATCTGGCGCTCAACGTACCGGTTCTCACCACCCGGTAGGCGGTGGAACGCATGGGCGATCAGGATACGCATGGAGGACCTAGCGCTCGCCGGCGCGCCCGCGGAGGAGTCTCAACTTGTCCCCGCCAGCTCCGTTGCCGTTCAACGATGGCTGGTAACCGTAGCCGGGCTGCTTATAGGGGTGATACCCGGCCCCCGGGCGTGCGATCGCATTGACCACGACGCCGGTGACCCCGCATCCGACCTGCGCGAGCTCCCGAACCGCGCTCTGTTCGGTCTCGCGATCCGCGCGGCGGGAGTCCATCACGAGGAGGGCGTGGGGGATACGTGAGGCAAGGACGGTTGCGTCGGACACCGGAAGGATCGGTGCCGAATCAACGATGATGAAGTCGAAGTTCTCCTCCAGGGCGCCTATGAGTTTGGTCATGCGAACGGAGGACAGGATCTCCGACGGATTGGCCACGAGCGGCCCCGACGGGATCACCGAGAGATTGGGGACCGACGGACCCCACGTGAGGTTCTCGATGCTCAGTGCTCCGTGGTTGGTCAGCCACTGCGACAGACCCTGGCCTTCGGCCGGGATATTGAAGAAGGACTCGATCGCAGGGCGTCTGAGGTCGGCCGAAACGAGAACCGTACGCGCTCCGATCTGTGCGAGGCCGACCGCGAGGTTGACCGCGGTGGTGGTCTTCCCTTCGCCCGCACCTGCGCTGCTTATGAGGAGTGACTTGAACCCGTATCGGTCGGCAAGGGCTTCGATGTTGATACGCAGACCTCTGTACGACTCGCTGGCCGCACCGTACGGATCGGCGATCAGGGGGATGGCGGAGGCTCGGTCCTTGCGAGCGATCTTGAAGTGGGGGATGGCAGCCAGAACCGGCGCACCGATGGCCGTTTCGAAGTCACCTCTACTGCGAAGCCGGTCGTCCAGGCGGTGCCTCAGGAAGGCGGCGCCGATCCCAGTGATCAAGCCGATGAGCAATCCGAAGATCATGTCGTTCCGGTGGTTGGGTGACGACGGTTGGAGCGACTTGCCCGCCGGCTGGATGATCCGACCGCCTCCCAGGGCGATCGCACGATCGGGCTGGAGGTCTTCTAGTTCCTGCTGAAGGATCCCGAGACGAGCCAGGAGCGAGGCTCGCTCACCCTGTAGTACCGACCGCTCGTCTTCGTCTCCACGCCTGCCGGCGTCCTCGATCTCGGCGTTCACGGCTACGAGTTGTTCCTCGACACTGTCGATCCGGTCGCGGATGGACCCTTGTGCACCGAGGATCCGCTCGAGCGCCTGATCCTGCTGGTACGTGATGTAAGCCTCAGCGAATCCGTTCGCGAGGAGGGCGGCGCGCTCGGGAGACGATGCCGAGTAGCCGACCTCCAGCACCTCGCTGTCCGGGATCGGTTGCACCGACAAACCGGCAAGTAGCGAGGCGGGTGGCTCGTCCAGTCCCAGTTCGCTTGCGACGATCGATGCAACAGGGGTCGAGCGGATCAGTTCGCTCTCGGTTTGGAGGTTGGGTTCGACCGGAACGGAGTCGGGCGTCAGCTGGAGAGATTCGACCAGCACCCTGGCGTGCGACGAGTAGATCTCGGGCCGCGAGAAGGAGATGCCAAGTGCGACCCCGGTGCAGAGGATGGCCGCGAACAACACGAGCCACTTCCGAGACCACAGGATGGCGAGCGACTCACGCAGGTCTACCGGTTGCTGAGACGTAGTGTCCCTCCAGGCGAGTGGGCTTCTTTCTTTCGATACAGGTTCGCTTCGAGGAGCCGAACTCCTCCCGGGAGGCTCCCAAGTAAGGTAAGCAAGATGAAGGTCGGAGTGGTCGGAATCGGACATGTGGGACTTCCCACCGCGTCCGTACTCGCACATATCGGACATGATGTCGCCGCGATCGATTCCGATCGGGAGAAACTCGACGCCTTGGCTGCAGGTGAACTGCCCTACTTCGAGGCAGGGCTTGCCGAACTCGTCGATAGTGGGAGGGCCAACGGACGACTGAGGTTCGTGGCCGAGTTCGAGGAACTAGTGGCTGGGGCCGAGGTTGTTTTCCTGTGCGTCGGAACGCCCCCTCGATCATCCGGTGAAGCCAATCTCCTCGCCGTAGAGAAGGCGGCTCGGGCGGTCGCCGAGGTCGCCGATGGCCGCGTCGTGGTGGCCGAGAAGAGCACCGTCCCCGCGGGCACAGCGGAGCGGGTGGCTCGGACGCTCGATCGCTATCGCCGGACCGCAGAGTTCCTCGTGGTCTCGAACCCCGAGTTCCTCAGGGAAGGAAGCGCGGTCAACGACTCCCTCGCCCCCGATCGGATCTTGGTAGGAGCCGAGTCGGAGGAGGCCCTCGAGGTCATGAGGCGTCTCTATTCCCCGCTGATCGACAAAGGCGCCAGGTGGATCGCGACCGATCTTCGCACCGCAGAGCTGGCCAAACACGCGTGCAACGCGTTCTTGGCACTAAAGGTGTCCTACATCAACGCTCTGGCTCGCGTCTGTGAGTTGTCGTCGGCCGACGTCGCCGATGTTGCCGAGATCATGGGATCGGATCCCCGCATCGGCCCAGCGTTCCTCGATGCCGGTATCGGCTACGGGGGCTATTGCTTCCCGAAGGATCTAGCGGCGTTCGACCGGCTCACGCGCCAACTCGGCTACGACTTTCCCCTGCTCGGCGAGATCGCGCGCATCAACGACGAAGCTCTGGCGGCTGTGTTCGACAAGATCGAGACCGCGCTCTGGAATCTGGAGGAGAAGCGCATCGCGCTACTCGGTCTGTCGTTCAAGCCCGGGACCAGTGACACGAGGTTGTCGCCGTCGTTGGAACTTGCTCGGAGGTTGATCACGGCAGGAGCGACCGTTTGTGGATACGACCCGGCGGCCGGCGCTACGACCGCGAGCGAAGTCGAGGGCCTGGAGGTTGTGGATGACCTCTACGACGTGTTCAAGGAGGCCGACTGCGCGGTCATCTGTACCGCGTGGGACGAGTTCAAAACCATCGATCTCACGAGGGCGAGGCAGGACATGTCACTCCCGATCCTGGTCGACGGACGCAACCTCCTTGATGGCGAGAAGGTTGCCGCCCAGGGGTTCACGTACATCCCTACCGGACGACGTGGCCTCGAGCCAGACCCCACAGCTCGATGAGAGCCGTCGTTACCGGCGGCAGCGGATTCCTCGGCTCCCATCTCTGCCGCAGGTTGCTGGCCGAGGACCTCGAGGTCGTGTGCCTCGACTCGATGCTCACCGGTCTGCTCGCTAACGTCGCCGACCTCGAAAAGGAGCCCGGTTTCTCTCTGCAGCAGGTGGATGTCACTGATGTCTTGCAGGTGGACGGACCGGTTGATTGGATCCTTCATTTCGCATCGCCGGCGTCGCCTCCCGACTACCTCGAGTACCCGATCGAGACCTTAAAGGTGGGAGCGATCGGAACCTGGAGGGCGCTGGGGCTGGCCCGGGCAAAGGGAGCGGGACTGCTGCTGGCGTCGACCTCGGAGGTCTACGGGGATCCGGAGGTCCACCCGCAGCCGGAGAGCTACTGGGGGAACGTGAACCCGATCGGCCCCCGAGGTGTGTACGACGAGGCGAAGCGCTACGCCGAGGCGATCACGACCGCGTATCACCACAAACACGGTGTCCCTATCCGCATCGTCAGGATCTTCAACACCTACGGACCTCGGATGCGCCGCCGTGACGGAAGAGCGGTTCCCAACTTCATCTCGCAAGCGATGGACGGCGATCCCATAACCGTTCACGGCGACGGTTCGCAAACGCGTTCGCTCTGTTATGTGGACGACCTCGTGGAGGGGATCTGGAGATTGCTCAACTCCGATATCGCAACGCCGGTGAACATCGGCAATCCCGAAGAGGTCACCGTGCTCACGCTCGCGGAAACGATCAAGGAACTAACCGGTTCGGCTTCAGAGATCGTGTTCCAGCCTCGGCCACAAGACGACCCCGAGCTCAGACGTCCCGACATCACCCTGGCCAGGAAGCGATTGGAGTGGGAGCCAAAGGTCCCCTTGTCCGAGGGGCTCGAGCGCACGATCGACTGGGCGCGTACCGGCTGGTAGGTACTACTCCGCGATGTCGTACTGGGCGATGAACTCGTCGATCCGTTCGCTCATGAGGAGATCGGAGTTGTCGGCGATCTTCTTGTCCGGCCAGTCCCACCAGCGGATCCGCAAGAGCGCGTCTACCTGCTCATCGGTGAAGCGGCGTTTGATCTCGCGCGCCGGGTTCCCCACCATGACCGCGTAGGGTCGTACGTCCTTGGCGATGATCGCACCCGCACCGATCACCGCTCCGTCTCCGATCGTGACGCCGGACAGGATCTTCGCCGCGAACCCGACCCATACGTCGCTGCCGAGGACGATGTCACCCTTGCTGAACGGGCCGTCGATACCCCGAGGGCCGCGGTCGTAGATGATCCGCAGAGGGAGATGGGCGATCCAATCGGAGCGGTGCTCCGAGCCCGGCATGAACTCGCTGTCGTTGGCGCAACCGGAGAAGTTGCCGATGATGACCTTTGCTTTGACCCCGGCGTCCCTGTAGTAGTGAACGAACGGCCGGCCGATGAAGTGACGTCCGGTTTCGATGGCCCCGAGCTCGATCAGACGATCGAAGTCCAGGTACGCGACCTCGCGCCCGAGCATCCTCTGGTAGGCCCCGACGCTCGCCGTACGAAGCCTCCGCTTCAGCCGTTGCTTGATCCCCATGGGCGCCATTCTTACCTGCTGGGGACCCCGAGGCCACAGCCGAACCAGGCTCGGCTACGCTCCGTCGATGGAGGCGATGGATAGACCAGCGAGGACCGCTTTGATCACGGGCGCCTCCGGCGGGATCGGCGAGGCTTTGGCGCGCGAGGCTGTGGCCGCCGGGATGAACGTCGTGCTGGTCGCCCGCAGTGAGGACAAGCTCAAGGCGCTGGCCGAGCAACTGTCCACGGAGTACGAGATCAGCGCCACACCGGTGACTGCCGATCTAAGTGATGCCGGGTCTCCCGGGTCGATCAAGTCTGAACTCGATGCCGCAGGGATCGTGGTCGATGTGTTGATCAACAATGCTGGGTTCGCCACGTTTGGACCGTTCATCGATGCGGACACGTCCGAAGAGCTCGACGAGATCCAACTCAACGTGACAACCCTCACGCATCTCACCAAGCTCTTCGCTCCGGGGATGGTCGAGCGTGGTTGGGGGCGGATCATGAACGTGGCGTCCACGGCCGCGTTCCAGCCGGGACCACTGATGGCCGTGTACTACGCGACCAAGGCCTACGTCCTGTCGTTCTCCGAGGCGCTGAGTGAAGAGATGAGAGGCACCGGAGTAACCGTCACGGCACTCTGTCCGGGTCCGACCGCATCGGGTTTCCAGGCGCGTGCTGCGATGGAAGACTCGAAGCTCGTCCTCGGCAGGAGGATGCCGGATGCAGCCACCGTGGCAGCGGATGGCTTCAAGGCGATGATGGCCGGCAAGGCCGTCTACGTCCATGGACTAAGGAACCGTCTCTTCGCACAATCGGTCAGGTTCTCGCCGCGCGCTCTCGTGCGGTCGATGGTCAAGCGGCTGCAAGAGCGCGCCCACTAGCCTCGATCGGCTACGACCTCGCTCACCACAACCGCGGCAGCCTCGAGTCTCGTAGCGGACCCCGTCTTGCGCATCGCGTTTCGGATCAAGGTCTCCACGGTGGACGGAGCGATCTGAAGCTCTCCCGCGATCTCCTTGGTGGGGGCGCCTGTCGCGACGAGACCGAGTACCTCACGCTCCCGCGCGGTGATACGGCCCGCCGCCGGGGCCCTCGAGGGTCGGGAGAGACCCGCCTCGCGTGCCGCTTTGCGGATCCTTCGGAGCAACGGCTCGTAGTGACACTCCTCCGCGATCTTCTCGGCTTCCAGGAGACTCGTTCTAGCCCCGGCGACATCCCCCATCCTCGTGAGGGCGAGGCCGGCACCCAGCCGACACCTCACCGTGCGCGCCTCCCACACTCCATTCCACCGGGAGCGGGCGGCGTTGAACATCTCGACCGGATCGTCCCCCGAGTCGCTACCAGTCATGGCCGCGAGCGCGGCGCGCTCGAAGTAAGCGGGCTCAAGGTACTCGAGGACGGGGTCGGTCTCAGGATGGGCAACGGGGATGCCGAGTTCCATCCGGGCCCAATCCGCTTCGAGCTGTGCCACGGCGCGACCCGGGCCTTTAGGTAAGTCTGCGACCGCCGCAGCGATCGTCGCCTCGGGGTCTCCGTGCAGCCAGTGGTAGCGGGTCATCGCGCTGGCGACCTCTCCCCGAGCTCGGGGGCCGATCGCGAACGCCTCGAGGATGCCGAAGCGCGCCCGAGCACGCTCGAACAGGCCGAGCTCGGCGAAGCAAGCCACGAGCACCCCTTCGGCGCGCGGGCGGAGGGTGCCCATCGGAGTGTCTCGGTCGAGCAGGATCTCCAATTCGTCAACCGCTCCGAGATACTTTCCACTGGTTATCAGGTGGTTCAGAACCGCCTCTACCCGAAAGCCGACCTCCCAGCTACCCAGGTCCTCCGAGTGGGCCCGCCACGCCATCGCGAGCGCCAGCGCCTGGCCGTGGTCACCTCTTTTCTGTGTGAAGAAGAGCTGGATCAATTCGACGGCCGCTAAGAACTCATTGATGAGGTTGCCATCCACCTGGGCCTGTTGTATCGCCTGGGTGAGCAAACTCTGGGCGCCCGGTTCTCCCGCATTCATCAACGCGATCCCTGCAACGCGCAGAGCTCGGTCGACCTCGACGCCTTTCTTCCGGGCGATGTCGACGAGCTGGGTGTACCTCGCAACGTCTTCGCCGAAAGCGACCTCCGAGACCTCGGCCTCCGCATGCCGGAGCTGCAAGCGAGTCTCGATCGGGGAATCGTCACCCCCGACCAGGCCGAGGCCCTGGGCGGCCAACCGGGCGGCCTCTTCGAACCGACCCATCGACAACAGCGCCCAGGCGCGATGGTGAAGTACCGTGGCTCGTTCTTCGGGCCCCCGGTCGGTAACCCGGTCGAGGATCTCGACTCCTTCTTTCACCCGGCCGGCGTCGATCAATGCCTTCGATGCTTCGATCTGCAGTTCGGTCCAGGTTTCCTCAGGGGCATTATTCGCGGCAAGCTTGAGCAGCAGAGCGCGCTGACCAGGCTGGGTCGACTTGGCCATCGCCTCGACCGCGGTCCGGTAGGCCTCGTCGTATCGTTGCGCCGCGGCGAGATGGACTGCTGCTTCAGCCGGGTCGTCGAGTCGATCGGCGATCTCTCCATGAAGAGAGATCTTCCGGTCGTCGTCGATGGATTCCGCTATGGACTCCGCGATCAGGGCGTGCTCGATCCGAAGGTGCTCCCGCTCCAGATAGACGAAGCCGGAAGCCAGAACGTCTTCGACCGGACCGGGTAAGAGCCGACCATCCGCCGGTCGTCCAAGGAGGCTGAGTGTCTCGACCGCATGGCGGGTTTCGTCACTGAGGAGATCCAACCTGGCCCTCACCGAGTCGACGAGGTTCGCTGCGGGTGCTTCCGCGAGGGAACGGATCATCAGCGGGTTGCCTCGCGCCCCCCGGACGACATCTTCCAGGCCCTTCCCCCTGAGACTTCCGTTGAGTTCCGTGGCGAGTAGGCGCGCATCGTTGGGGTCTAGGGGTGCCAACTCGATGACCGCGCAACCGCACTCCTCCAGGGCAGCCCCCACCGATCCCGATCGATCCGCGTCCCTAGCGGTCACGAGCATCCGCATCCTGCGGGCGAGGAGCGGAAGAGCGGCCAGGGTCTCCTCGTCCGCCCAGTGCAGGTCTTCGATCACCAGAACCCCCGCCCCCACGATGGCGGTCATCTTCGCGGCGACCGCCGTGCCGTCCCCGGCAAGATCGATCCCCGCCGCCCGCTTCAGGGGGAGGTAGGAGACGTGCGACAGGGTTGGCAGCGCCCCGCCTCGCCGGGAGGGCAGACCGGTCGCCGATACAGCGGCCCCGGCCACGGTCGTCTTGCCGATCCCGGGTGCCCCCACGATCGCGACGGATCGTTCCCAGACGCGCAGACGGGCCGCGATGTCGGCGATGTCGTCGGATCGCCCCAGCAGCATCGGAGGATCGTACCCCGGGGGACGAAAACGTGGCGCAGATTGGGGATGAGAACCGGACCTACGCCCCGCTAAGTTTCTCGTCAGTAAGAGAATCAACTGGGGAATCGCAGTTCTGGGGGGACGATGCATCTGAGCCACCAAGTGGTACATAGCGCGCTGCGAACCGCCGTGCGCTCGCTCGGCTTGCCCGTTGCCCAAGAGGGGCGACTGCTCCTCCTCCTCGACCAAGCACAGCTCGGTTTCTCGGAGGGACGCACCGGCGAAGGCATCGTGATGCTCCGAAGATTCTCCTTCACGGTGGACTCGGTTTCGAGATCTCAGTGCCGTCCATCGCGGATGCTCCAGCGCGACACCCCATTCGATCGTCTGTCTCGTGCTCGTCGGGGGAGCCCTGAGCCTGCTCCCGGCTGATCCGTCAGGGCTTCCTCCAGCGAGCGAGTCTCTTCCGTAGCAACGTCACAGCTTCTGCATTGGTCTTGACGTTCAGTGCTTCGCGAGCGCTCGCGAGCAAGCGGTCGGCGGTTCGCCGGGATCGATTGACGCGCGTCGCCGCCTGGCCCACGGTTGAGCCGGTTGCGAGGTACTCGATCAATTCCATCTGTTCTTCGCTGAGCTTGAGGATGGGGGAGAGCTCTTCCTCCTTTCGGAGTTCGATCAATCCCACCCGCCTGAGGTCGTGGAGGAAGCTCCTCCTAGTGTTCGAGTCACATCGCAAGACCGCGACAAGCCCGGCCCCGCGGGCGACCGACAGGAGAGCCACCGACACATCCGCGGGCTCTTCGATCGTTCCGGTGCAGACGATCTGTCTGTCGCTCACCTCCCACCGTTCCTGTTGTAGATCGAAGCCCTTCACGTGGTTCCACCCTGCAGCGATCACCTCGGCGACCGTGGAGTGGAAGAGATCGTCGTCCTCGCCTTCGATCACGATCAATGGCCTCATGGCAACGATTGTGGCGCAGATCATCGTTGCGTCACACCCGGCCGCTAGTTTGGTCCCATGCTTCGGAAACTGCTGCTCTGTTTGGCCCTCCTACTGGCTGCCTGCGGTACGGGGATCGACCTCTCGATACAGGCTCCCGCAACGTTCTCCCTCGAGCCCGAGGGATTCGAGACCGCTACCGTCACAGCGTGTGGTCGATGGCGACACGATCGTGGTCGATATCACGGCTCGCTCCGAGGGCCCCGGTGCGGGAGACGCTCCGATCGGTGGGGATCAGCGGGTTCGGCTGATCGGCGTCGATACCCCGGAATCGGTCGACCCGAGGCGTCCGGTTGGCTGCTTCGGCAAAGAGGCCTCGGCGGCGACGGCCGCATTGGTCGAGGGGGTCGAGGTTCGTCTGGTGAAGGACGTCGAGGAATCCGATGGCTTCGATCGGTTGCTGCGCTATGTCTATCTCGAGGACGAGATGGTGAACGCTCGCCTCGTCGTCAATGGCTACGCACTCGCGTTCACCTATCCGCCCAATATTCGCTGTCGGAATTATTCGTGCAGCTTGAAAGTGAAGCACGGGAGGGAAGCCGGGGTTTGTGGTCCCCGGATACGTGTAGCGGTAGGGATTCCCCAAAGTAGCTGTTGGTGTGGATGGCTTCTCACAGAGCGTCAACCTGGGTTCAGGGGCCAGCTGCCTGTGAGGTCCTGGATGAGCTGTCCTAACGGAAATCGCGTAACGTGTGGATTGCCAAGTGCTCGATGAAGTCGTCCAACCGTTTCGTCTTTCGTAGGCCCTCCGCCAGATGGCTCTCGGTAACCACCGCATCCACGTAAGGGACACCCGATGCGATGATGATGTCGAAGGCGTCCGAACTCGTCCACTTGCGATTTTGATCAGCGTAGAGCTTGTGCCAAACGACGTATGTAGTCGCCTTTACGGACGGGAAAGCATCGATGCTTACAGCCTGATTCTCAAACTCGACCATCTGCTTTGCGAAGTCGGCCTGACGCATCACGATTTGCGAAAACCCCGCTATTTCTACGAACGTCCGTACTTCCTTGGGCTTGTAGGCGTCCCCTTCGGGTGGGAAGTTGTCAACGAGGCTGGCGATGCCCTCAACAATGCTCTGAGCGCCATCGTTCCACATCCGCTCGCTACCGCGAAAAAGATCACTCTGGGCCCCCTTGTCTAGGACCCTGCGGAGATCCATCCCTTCGCCCCCCAGTGTCGAGAAGCCCAGCAAGGTGGGATCCACCCCTGAGGGATGCGGGTAGCAGCGGACCTCCTCAGCGAGCAGCTCTTCATGACTCTTCAGAAGCATGCAGGGCAACTCTCCAAACACTTCCTTGAAGCCTTCGTAGACATCTCGCCGGCGGCGCAATTCGACGACGCTGAATAGTGAGAAGCACGGTACGAACATTGGGCTCGCGCTTGACCACGCAAGAAAGCGGTGGAAACTTCCCTCCTTCCTCGCGAACTCGCTCAGCGCGTTCGTATCGAGAAGCACCAGGCGATAGCAATTACCGTTGATCGTGATCACAGCTTCCGAGGTTAACGACATCTTCCAACGACAGCCAGGCTTTAGCTTGCGGGGCCGCCTCGGGCGTGCGTTGACGGTCCGGAATCTAGCGCTGATGCCCTGTGGGTTGCATGGATGCCAAGCGGAATGCGGAAGCGGTCCTGCGTCTTCTGCCGTCAAGAAGGGAAGCTCACGGCCGAACACGTCTGGCCCTCCTGGATCGACACGTTCATCCGACGATCCCCGGGGGGAAGGCTGGCTACAAACACAGGCATGGGACGAGCGACGGAAGGTTCGAGGCACTCTTCGAGTACGAGCGGCTCGACCATCGCGCCAAGGTGGTTTGCTTGCCCTGCAACAACGGGTGGATGAATGATCTCGAGACTGCCGCACGACCTTTCCTGAAGGAGATGATTGCGGGCGGTGGCGTCGCACTCGATGTCGATTCCCAGCGGACGGTCGCAACTTGGGCGGCTAAGACCGCGATGTGTGTAGAGCGAACTTTCCCCAGTGCGACTCAAGCGATTCCTGACGGCTACTACGAGAGCCTTTATGCGAATCCGTCGGAGCCATCACCGTCCCTCACTGTCTGGGCCGGTTGCTATCTCGGGAGGCGCCGTATGGGATCTCGCACCGCTCATGGCCGCTTTGGAAGTTTGCTGAGGGGCAGCCATCGTCTATGTTCCAGTCGACATTTCGCATTGGTCATCTCATCCTTCAAGTTCTGGGCGCCGAACCGACCGATGACTTCGAGTTGATCAATGATCGTTCCGAGAATCTGATTGAGCTTTGGCCCACACTCGTCGACCGGGCCGAGTGGCCGCCCAAGTTTGTCTTCGGTGACGAAGCGTTCGAGCGTTTAAGCTCGGTCCACTTCCCAAGGAGCACTAACCGAAAGCTCTGGTCAATTGTTTGCCATTGCCGACATACCCTTGAATGCTTGCAGGACAACACGCTCAAGGGGTGCCACACGGTGAAACTGAAAACAGCGGAATTCTCCGGGTTCAAGCGATTCACGGAAATGAAAATCAGTGAGGTCCCCGCCTCCGCTCGTTTGGTGATGTTGGCAGGACCAACGGCACTGGGAAGTCGTTGATATTCGACGGTTTTCGCACCTGGCATGGATATAACGGCGGGAGCGGCTATGGGTGGGATGAGAGCTATGGCCGTAAGGTGGGGACGCTCACACGTTCTTGGCCGAGCATGTGCGCTTTACGTTCCACGAGGAGATACCTCCGGGTCCCGAAGACCGGAAAAAGCTCATCTACATTCGGAGTGCCTTTGGAACGAGGCGGATTTCGCTATCAGCAGTTTCGGGCGCATGCTCTCGCACTAGACAACTCTCGAATAAACAGGTTGATAGATAACGACGTTAGTGTTTGACAACTATCAGCGACTAATCATGCAGACAATCGACGGCATCTATGACCCCACCATTCCGGATGAAACCACAAGGGCGAAATTCGAGACGGATCATCGGAGCTGTCGCGGGGCAATGAACGAGGTTTTCCCTGATCTCGTACTGAGCGGAGTTGGAGGGATAGGTCGAGGCAGCGAAACGACTGGCACGTTCTACTTCGACAAAGGGACTTCTCAAAACTTTCTTTTCAAGAACTTATCCGCTGGAGAGAAAGCTGCTTTCGACTTTCTGCTCGACACAGTAGTAAAGGGTGAGTTCTACGACAACACGATTTGGTGCATCGATGAACTCGAGACTCATCTCAATACAAGAGTTCAGGGCACTCTCCTTCAGACGCTCCTGGCGTTTCTACGACTAATTGCTAGCTTTGGTAGCTTGCACAGCATTAGTTTCATGAAGAAAGCATGGGAACTCGCAAGGCAGAGCTGGGCTCAGTCGTTTTTCTCGACTTGCAAAATCGAAACTTCGACGAGCTAGTGAATCTTCAGCCGATAGCTCACCCGAGAATTCTGGGCCGAA
The DNA here is from genome assembly GCA_963826105.1 of uncultured Actinomycetes bacterium. Classification (GTDB taxonomy): domain Bacteria; phylum Actinomycetota; class CADDZG01; order CADDZG01; family WHSQ01; genus WHTI01. The sequence continues at coordinate 190,697 of CAWGWA010000013.1, forward strand.
CCTTAGATGTCGCTCTAGGTGACTTCGCTTCATTAGTTGCTCCAGAGCAGGTCGTGCTCTGTGAAGGACGTGGTCTCTGGCCAGCAAGATGAAAAGGCTGCTTTCGACGCTTCTTGCTACAGGCAGATCTTTGAATCGATTTTCCAATACCGACTTTCTCTCCGTTGGAAACGCTAGTGACGTCACGAGTGATCGGTTGGAGTTTGGGAAGGCTATCCAGGCACTCGCAGCAGGAACGTCTGTTATTCGCCTCATAGACCGCGACATGCGCACGGACACGGAAGTCTCTGCGCTCGCCGCTACCGGAGTTAGGGTCTTATAGCGTAGAAACATCGAGTCTTACCTGTTGGACGATGAGATTCTTGCTGCTCTCTGCTCGAAGTTCGGTCAGGCTGACAGGACCCAGGAGGCGATCGCTCTAAAGACCCGCGCCGCAGAAGCAAGCGTAGCCAGAGGCAATGATCCTGACGACCTCAAATCGGCGCGGGCGAGGTCTACACAGGTCTGCGTCGACTCTTAACTCTCACGCAGGCGGGCAACGATTGGCGAGCTTTCGCTCGGGACACCTTGGCACCCCTCTTCGCGCCGAACATGACCGTGTACATGGCTCTCAGAAGAGACATATTCGAAGCGGACGCTACGTCATAGGATTCGACGGCGGCGAGTAGCTCGGGATGTCACATATTCAACCGCTCGAGAAGGCTGATTCGTTTCAGGGACTTCGAACTCAGAAACCGGAAAACTCGCCGCCTCAGGGCCGATGCATCGCCGAGTCGCACGACTACATTTAGCTGTACTTGACAAACATCCGTCACTCCGGATTCTTCGTGCAGCTGGAACGTGAAGGCCGCGACAACGACCGGGGTCTGTGGTCACCCGAAACCTGCAACGGCGAACCTTGAGCTTATGAAGAAGTGCATGTAAAATGCATGCAATGAACATGCAGATACGCAACGTTCCTGAAAAGACCCACTCCATCCTGCGACGCCGGGCGGATGCAGCTGGCATGTCGCTACAGGAGTACCTGTTGAGCCTGGTGAATGAGGCTGCATCGAAACCCACGGTGGATGAGGTCTTGCGACGGATAGAGCGGCGCGGGGGAGCTCGGCTCTCATCTACGGCCGTCGTGGATGCCATCAGGAAGGATCGCGAGACACGGTGATCGTTGTGGATGCATCGATGCTCGCTCTCGCCGTCGCTGATCACGGCGCCGAGGGTCAAAGGGCGAGGGATCGACTGCGTGAGGACCCAGACCTGCACGCACCTCATCTGATCGATCTTGAGGTCATCTCGGCACTCAGGCGACTGCACTCAGCCGGCGAAGTTGATCAACAGGAAGCGGAGGACGCGCTCGACGCCTTATCCGATCTCACTCTCGCCGATACCCACACTGGCCGCTTGCCCCTCGCATCTGGGAGCTCCGAGCGAATCTCACTCCTTACGACGCTTCGTATGTCGCCTGGCTGAGGAACTTAATTGCCGTTGGTCACAAGTGATCGGCGCATATCCAGAGCTCCAGGTATCCGCTGCCCAGTGGAGATCCTCTAGTCAAGTAGGCAAGGAGTGCCAGAACCCAGCGTTGCGCTGGCGGCGTCCGCTAACTGATAGATAACGGGGAGTCTTGATGTCCTCAGAATCTGGCTCTCAAAGTGGACTTCTCATGCTGTTGTCTATTGACCATCATCAGGCCGGTAAGCGACAAATACATCCTTCTGCGTATCCACGTTGCTGCCGAGAAGCAGCACTACCGGGTCGGCTTCGACGAGGGTGAACCCCCAGCCGGCAAGATCGCGCCGCGATACGTCGCTCCATGTATCGCTGCCCGGCTCGTACAGAGCGGCGAGACCACAGTAGTTGCCGAACACACGCGATCCCCGAGAGCCACGCTCTCCGGTGTGCATTCATAGTTATCTAGAGGCACAGTAGGCAGGCTTCTCCAACTGTCGCTTCGTGGGTCGTACGCGGCGGTGTTGTTGTAGGTAGTCCCACGCGATCATCTCTGCTCCGTTCCAAGCGGCCGTGGAAGCGTTGGGGGAAAGGTTGAACTCGGGGAAGCTTCTCCAGATATCGGTAACTGGATCGTACGCGACGCCGACGGCTGTCTTCCAGCGGGATTGGTAATTGCCGTGCAGGGCAGCTCCGAAGATGATCATCTCTTGGCCTGTCCACACGGCTGTCGCATCGGTCATTTCCACAGGCGCATCGGACATCGTTCTCCACTATCCGGCTCGGGATCGTACGCGGCTCCGTTCGCTGGGGGCCTTCGAAGATGTCCGCTGCCCGAGCGCGTATTGCGGTACCCCAAACGATGAGCTCTTTGCCCGTCCAGACCGAAAGGCGGAGCTCTCGCTGATAGGGGCACTGGGGAGTTCCGCGCCATGTGTTCGTCGGCCGGGTCGTAGGCAGCGCCGTCATCGAAGAATGATCGAATGATCGGCGGTCTGCGCCCCGCCCCAGATGAGGAGTTCGCGGCCGGTCCACGCGGAAGCAGGGCGAGTGCGCGTTTGAAGAGGCGAAGCAGCGATGGGTTCCCAGGCATTCGACTGAGGATCGAACCTGAAACCGTCTGCCTTGGACGGTCTCATCGCTGAACCCGCTATAGACATAGCCGCCCCACATGAGCAGCTCTTGGCCGGTCCAGGCTGTGACTGCACTTGTTCGGACCTCAGGGGGAGCGGGGAGCGTTGTCCACCAGAATCGAACTTCTCGAAGACATGAGAGTTGCCGGTGGTGGGAATCGGTGTCGGGGTGTGAGTGGCATCAGGAGTATGGACTGGGTTGGCTGGGGGCGGGTCGCTGTGGGGCGTCCATGATCTGCAGGGCTGCTGACCGCAGCGATAGCGATAACGGCGACAGTTGCGACAGCGGAGACGGCGTATCTCACACGGCGCTGGCGTCGTCCCTCACTCATAGTGGCTTCTAGATCAAGTGCTCGCGTCGGGGCGGGAGCCAGACGAACGTAGCGTGCTGCGAAGGTCAGGCGCCACTGCGAGCCTCCTCAACGCCGGGCTCGCCATGGAGAGCTTGGGTTCCTCGATGGATCAACGTCTTGGCGGTGCCCTCTGGGATTTCCATAACCGAGGCGACTTCCCGGACGCGGAAGATCGAGGTAGTAGTGGAGGAGCACCGCAACACGTCTGGCGATGGGGAAGACTCGTCAGAAGTTCGAGAGTCTCGATGTCGGTTCCTCTGTTGCTGTCTCGGGCGTCGCTGCTGGAGAGACGTGTGAGCGCCTTACGTTCGGTGCGTTTTCCTCCTGATAGTGGGAGTGAGCAAGGTTGATGGCAACTCGGTGTAACCACCACTCGGGCGCATCGAGCCTTCGGACCTTTCGCCAATCTCGACAAAGACGGACGAGGGCATCTTGAGCTAGATCTTCGGCAGCATCGCGATCACCGCAATAGAGCCCGAGCATCCCCACTAGGCGAGGGTGTTCTCTTTCGACACATAGCCGCCAGGTCTTCCATCCGTCTCCTTGACGATCCATCCCTACGAAGAGACGCTCGGGACCTCCCGAATCGTTTCACGACGCATCAAGGTTTGGTCGGAGAGTCGGTACGCGGAGGGTTGAACAAATCAGGCTAGAGCGCTCAGGCCACCCGCGACTCAGACTGAATGAGCTGGGGCGTACGACTACATTTAGCGATACTTGACAAATGTCCGCACTCCGAGTTGTTCGTGCGTCTCGAACGCGAGGCTAGGGAATCGGAACGGGGGCTTTGGTCATCGACCACTTGTAACGGCGAGACTTGAGTCCCAGCAGTGCCGCATACTTCAGAACTATGACCGAGCATGCGGTGGTGATCGCCGGCGGGGGCCCGACGGGACTGATGTTGGCGGGGGAGTTGGCGCTGGCGGGAGTGGACGTCGCGATCGTCGAGCGGCGCCCGAACCAGGACCTCCCCGGCTCGCGCGCCGGCGGTCTGCACTCCCGCACGATCGAGATTCTCGACCAGCGTGGGATCGCCGATCGGTTCCTGTCGGAGGGGCAGGTGGCCCAGGTCCAGGGTTTCGCCTTCAACCGCTTGGACATCAGCGACTTTCCCACCCGGCATAACTACGGGCTTGGGCTCTGGCAGAACCACATCGAACGGATCCTCGCCGGCTGGGTCGACGAGCTGGCGGTGACGATCTATCGCGGACGTGACGTGACGGGCCTGGCGCAGGACGACGCCGGTGTCGAAGTTCACCTATCCGAGGAGGGGTCGTTGCGCGCGGAGTACCTCGTCGGTTGCGACGGAGGACGCAGTCTCGTCCGCAAGACGGCGGGCATCGATTTCCCGGGGTGGGATCCGACGATGAGCGCCTTGCTCGCCGAGGGCGAGGTTGCCGAGGAGCCCGAATTGGGCATCCGCCAGGACGACCTCGGCACTCACGCCTTCAACAGGAAGGACTACGAGATCATCGACGGCGAGATCGTCTACGCAGACGCGGGGCCGGTGGGGATCATGGTGACCGAACGACAACCTGCCCCCTCGACCGAACCGACGCTACGTGATCTCAGCGAGGCCCTCATCACCGTCTACGGGACCGATTACGGAGTCCACAGCCTGACTTGGATCACCAGGTTCACTGATACGACCCGTCAGGCCGCGTCATACCGGGACGGACGGGTGCTGCTGGCTGGCGATGCCGCGCACGTGCATTCCCCGGCGGGTGGTCAAGGCCTCAACACCGGGGTTCAGGATGCGGTGAACCTGGGATGGAAGCTGGCCCAGGTGGTCAAAGGGATCTCGCCTCCAAGCCTCCTCGATACGTACCACTCAGAGCGCCATCCGGTCGGCGCGCGCGTGCTGCGCAACACGATGGCGCAGGTCGCGCTCATGCGCCCCGCCGACACCCGCCTCGAGGCCTTGCGCGAATCCGTGGCCGAGCTGCTGAGCATGGATGAGCCGCGCAAGCGGTTCGCCGGGATGTTGACCGGTCTGGACATCCATTACGAACTCGGCGAGGGACACCCGCTGCTTGGCCGTCGAATGCCCGACCTCGACCTGGAGACGGCCGCCGGCCCCGTGCGGGTGTTCACCCTGCTCCACACTGCACGACCCGTGCTGCTCAACTTCGGTGAGCCCGGCGGCTTCGACATCACTCCGTGGGCCGATAGCGTTCAGATGATCGATGCCAGATTCGACGGCTCGTGGGAGCTTCCGGTACTCGGTGCGGTCACTCCGCCGAAGGCGGTATTGATCCGACCGGACGGATATGTCGCCTGGGTTGGGAAGCTCACCGAAGGGGAGCTCACCGAGGCGCTCACCACCTGGTTCGGACCCCCGGCTCCATAACGCATGCCTCCCGTAACGATTTCGGAACGCCGTTCTAGGAATCTCTGGTCGTGAGAGAACCTATGCAGCGAGTGGGTGCCTGGTTGCTGGCAACGGCCACCATCGGGTTGCTGGGCGCTGCCCTAGTGATCGAGGCAACGTCGCGGGACGGGATCGAGTGGCTGGGCGAGACCAGCAGTCTGCCGGTGATCGCTCCTGCGATCTCGGCGCTGGTCGGTGCGGTCATCATCGACCGCAAGGGCTCCCACACCGTGGGCTGGTTGCTCTGTTTCTCCGGACTCGCAATGGGATTCGCTCACCTGGGCGGCGCCATGGATGCTGATCCGGCAGGAACGCCTTCTACGGTTGAGGATCTGTTGATCTGGTCGGTCACCTGGGGTTTCTTCCTGGGCTACGGCCTGGTGCCGGGTCTGATGGTCTACGTCTTTCCCAGCGGTCACCTCACGTCGCGCCGATGGCGCTGGTTCTTCGGCGGCTCGATGCTGGCGCTCGCCATCAGCGTGGTGGGATACGCCCTCAAGCCCGGTCCCATCGAGGACCTCCCTCAAAGGACAAATCCCTACGGGATAGGGGGAGCGGCGGGGGACCTCATGAGCGTGATAAGCGACCTCGCCTGGCCGGTCTTGATCGTCGCGATCCTCGGAGGAGTCGTATCGCTGAACCAGCGACGCCGGCAAGGAAGCGCCCAGGAACGGCAGCAGATCAAGTGGATCCTCTTCGCCGTCATCGCCCTCTCGGTGTTCTCCGTTTTCTGGGGGATAGTCGAGGCACTGGGCCAGGAACAGATCGCGGGGATCGGCTCGGCTTTCTTCCTCCCAACCCTGCCCTTGGCGATCGGCATCTCGATCCTCAAGTACCGGCTCTACGACCTCGAGTTGGTCGTCAACAAGACGCTTGTCTACGGTTCGCTCACGGTCCTACTCGCGGGGGCGTACCTGGGCGTCGTGTTGGTCCTCCAAGGGGTTCTTGGTCCCTGGACGACCGGTTCCGATCTAGCCGTGGTGGGATCCACCTTGGCCGTTGCTGCTCTGGCGAGGCCGATGCGCAGCCGGGTTCAAGGGTTCATCGATAGGCGCTTCTACCGCGGCAAATACGACGCCACCGAGCTGCTGGAGAGTTTCGCATCACGTCTCCGCGAGGAGGTCGATCTCGACTCGCTAAGCCAGGACCTCATCGACGTCGTGGGTAAGGCGATGCAACCGACGCACACCTCGCTCTGGTTAAGAGGCGGCGTCAGGACCGAGACCCTCGGCTTGACGTCCGGCTAGTCCCCCTTGTTCCGCGCAGCCCACGGGGACAGCAGCGCATAGATCGCTTCGTTGGCGGGAACGGGAATGCCGTGGCGACGGCCGAGTTTCACAACGTGCCCATTGAGCGCCTCGAGTTCCATCGGCTTGTCGTGCTCGAGGTCGTAGTGAAGCGAGGAGAACGCTCCGGCATCAAGGTCTCTCGCGAATCCCATGGTCTGCTCGGCGGTGTGGTCGCCGATAGCGATGCCCTCGGCGACCGCCACGGCGCAGACCTCGTTCACGACCTCCCGATACATCCTCCAGGCCTCCGGATCCTCTCGCAACGCGCCGGCCGGCAACCTGGCGGCGGTGCTCATCCCCGCCTGGGCACAGATGAAGACGAACTTCCTCCACATCAGGACCTTGATGTTCTCGGAGATATCGGAGTCAACGCCCGCGTCGCGCAGCGCCGAATCGAAACGCTTCGCGCGATCCGTCGTACGCCCGTGCATCTCCCCGAAGATGAAACGGGCCGGGCCTCCGGTGTGATGGATCAGTCCGGGTTCCGCGATCGTCGAGAAGATGTAGGCGGCCCCGCCGAGTACATGTGTGGGGCCGATCACCTCGGCGATCTTGGCCTCGTTGTCGACACCGTTCTGGAACGAGACGACCGCGGTGTCCTCGCCCAGGAGGGGCTCTAGCCGCCCGGCTGCCCGTTCGGTCTCGGTCGCTTTCACCGTGAAGACCACGACATCCACCGGTCCGATCTCTCCGGGATCGTCGGTCGCGGGCACGCTCACCTTGACGTCCCCGAGCCCGCTCTTCACCCTCAGCCCATCGTTCTTCAGGGCTTCGAGGTGCGATCCCCGCGCCACAAGGTGAACCTCCGCGGTTCCCGCGTCGGCCATCCGGGCGCCGAGGTATGCCCCGACCCCGCCGGCACCGAACACTGCGATCCTCATGTCAGCCCTTGACTGCGCCCATAGTGAAGCCCGAGATGAAGCGACCGAGCAGAAGGTTGAAGACGAACGCGATCGGTAGGGCGACGAAGACAACTGCGGCCTGCAATGACTGCCAGAAGAAGACGTCGCCGCGGATCAACTCGGTGGGGATCCCGATGCTGATGGTCTTCTCCGCGGTCGACGAGATGAAGGCCAGCGCGTAGATGAATTCGTGTGCCGAGAGAGTGAACGCGAAGACGATGACTGCGACGATCCCGGGGAAGGTCAGTGGCACAACGACGCGAACGAAAGCTCCGACGCGGCTATAGCCGTCTACCATCGCCTGTTCCTCGATGTCTCTCGGGATGCCCTTGAGGAATCCGACCAGCAGCCAGACCGAGACCGGGATCGTGATCGTTGGATAGATAAGCACGAGGGACCAAGTGTTGTTGAGGAGTCCGGCCGTGCCGACGACCCGCGTTAGTGGGATGAACAGCAAGGTCGCCGGGATCAGGTACACGAAGAAGATCGCGATCCCGAGGGCTCCGCTCCACTTCATGTCCAGGCGGGCCAGCGCGTAGGCCGCCGGGAGCCCGATGACGAGAGTGATCGAAACGACCAGGAACCCAACCCAGAAGGTGTTCCAGGCGAACGTCAGGAACTGGGTGTCCGAGAGCAGGAACCTCCAGTGCTCGAGTGTTGGAGGCAGGTTGTAGATGAACGGGTTATTGGCCTTGGTGTAGAGGTCGGGGTTCGATTTGAACGACGTGATCGTGCTCCATATGAACGGACCCGCAGAGACCAAGGCGGCCAGGATGGCGACAACGTAAAGGAGGGTCCGACCCCGAACCACACGCCGGCGGCTCCGGCTGCGTGCGTTCTCGACCTCCCGCTCGTTGGTGATATCGACCGACTTTGTTGCGAGCCCGTGAGGTTCATCGGGCATCTACATCACCTCCGACCGTCGTACGACGCGCAGGATAGCGATCGCCGCAGCCAGCAGGAGAGGAAACAGGAACAGTGCAACCGCGGCGCCCTGCGCGAGATCCCCGCCCTCGATCCCCTTGAAATACGCCCAGCTCGACAAGGTTTGGGTCGATTGCGTGGGACCCCCGCGGGTCAGGATGAAGACGATCGTCATGTCGGCGAACGTGAGGATCGAGCCAAACAGGGCCGCGACGGCGGTGATCGGGAGGGTCAGAGGAAGTGTGATCTCCCGGAAGGTCCGCCACGGACTTGCGCCGTCGATCTCCGCCGCGTCCTTGATGTCGTCGGGGATCGCCATGTGGCCGGCCATGACGATGACGGTCGCCACGGGGACGATCCTCCACACGTTGACCGCGATGATCGATCCCATCGCGAGGACGGGGCGGCCGAGCCAGTACATGTTCTCTTCGATGAGACCGGCCCACCGCAGCACCCAGTCGATCGGGCTGAAGATCGAATGCAGGAGCCACAGCCACGAGACTGCGGCGAGGGAGATCGGGGTGGTCCAGGGGAGAAGCACGCAGAAACGCACGAGCCATTTGCCTTTGAAGTCTTTGATCAGTACCCGTGCCAGAACGTTCGCGATCAGCACGACGAACGTCATCGAGATGATGGTGAACGTCAGGGTGTTCCACAACGACGTCCAGAACACCTTTGAATCGAAGATCGCTCGCCATTGACGGAGTCCGACGAAGTCGAGGCTCGGATTCCCAGTGGTGACGTCGCTGAAGCTGAACAGGATCGCCAGAATGAAGGGAAATGCGACCAGCCCGATGATGTAGATGAAGGTCGGGATCAGAAAGAGCTTAGCGAGGACGCTCTCGCGATCGGCGAGTTTCCTCTTGGGGGGCGCTTCCCTGACGGCTTGTACTTGTGTCACGTACGTACCGGCCGCGGGTCGGTCCGTTTGCCCGTATCGCCGTCGAAGAAGCGGAGATCTTTCTCGTGCACCGCGAATCGTTGTTCGGCGTCGGCCGGGACCTCGACGTCTACCGTCGCAGGGATGCGGGCAACGATATGTGCTTCCTCGGGACCGAGCCCGGTCACGGTTGCGAAAACATGGCGGTCGCCCGAGAGGTACTCGATCCTGTGGGTACGCACACTGACCTCGAGCACGCTCCCGCCGTTGCTGCTGATCGCCGCGGCTGGAAGGAAGTTCTCGGGCCGGAAGCCGAGCAGATGATCACCCCGGTCGATGAGGTTCATCGGGGGCGCCCCTATGAAGGTTGCGACGAACGTGTCGGCCGGATCGGAGTAGACCTCGCGCGGCGGTCCGATCTGGCGCACCTTCCCATCGAGGATCACCACGATCCGATCGCCGAGCCCCATCGCCTCGACCTGATCGTGGGTCACATAGATCGTGGTGGTTCCCAATCGCTCCTGGAATTGCTTGAGCTCGTCACGCGCCGAGGTCCGGAGCTTCGCGTCGAGGTTGCTGAGTGGTTCGTCCAAGAGGAAAACGTTGGGATCGCGCACGATCGCCCGTGCCAGAGCAACCCGCTGCCGCTCACCACCGGAAAGAGCGCGCGGCTTCCGGTCTAGGAGATGATCGATGCCGAGCAGCCCGGCCGCCCAGTCCGCTTTCTCGCGCTGGGTATCGGCGGGGACATCGGCGGCCTTCAGGGGAAAGATGATGTTCTCGAACACGGTCTTGTGCGGGTAGAGGGCATAGCTCTGGAACACCATGGCCACTCCGCGAGCACGAGGCGGGAGACCATTCACGACGTTGCCGGCGATGAGGATCTCGCCCTCGGTGGGCTCTTCGAGGCCGGCGATCATCCTCAGCAGGGTCGTCTTGCCACAGCCGGAGGGACCTAGGAGGACGAGGTACTCGCCCTCTTTCGTTGCGATGTCAACTCCGTCGACCGCGAAGGCCGCCCCCTTGTCGAATTGCTTCTTTAGCCCTCGAACCTCGACGGCGTGAGCCACACCTACTCCCTCCGATCGTCTTCTGTCCGCTCGGTCGGATGCGGGGGGTTCAGGCTCCGCCCACCAGGCCTTCGTTCTGCCATTTCTCGAAGACCTTCTCGCATTCGTCGTGGGTCTGGAGGACCGACTCCTCGGGCTCTTGCTCCCCGCGAGCCACCCTGGCCAGCATGTTCGGGAGCAGGAATGTCCCGTTGATCTCACCGATCGCGGGGTTGGCCGGACCCGGGTAGCCGAGATTGACGGCCCAGTCGAGTGCCGTCTTCAACGGCTCGAGCTTGGTTACGTCGTCGCCCTCGAGCGCGAAGGGGTCGTCGTCGAGCCATGTGTTGAGATCGGGAACCAGATCCGGGTACCCGGGGAAGTCGTAGAGCATCGACTCGTAGGTGACCAGCGGAAGGTTGGCCGTGTAGTGGAGGAGGAACTCGTGGGCCGCGTCGACGTTCTGTGAGAACTTCGGGGAGACCCAGTTGTACATAACGTGCTGAGCGGCGAGCGCGGCCTTCGGTCCCTCGAGGGCGGAGAGGAAGAAGACATCCTTGGCGATGTCGGGGATGTTCTCCTGAGCGGTCCGCCACGCTGAGATCGAGTTCAGGATGTAGCTCAGCTCACCCGCGATCAATCCTTCGTTGTTCGACGCTGGGTTCCACGCGAAGACCTCCTCTGTCATCGCGCCCTCGAACAGTTCCTTGGCGAAGGTGACGGCGGCGATGGTGTCGTCGGACGCGAGGACGAGCTTCTCGTTCTCGTCCTGGATCGCGCCGCCGTAGGACCAGATCAGAGCGTTCGCGTACATGTTGGAGTCGAGTTCCTGTGACAACCCCAGGCCCATCTGAGTATCGGTTTCGCTGAAGATGCGAGCGCCACCTTCGAGTAGCTCGTCCCAGGTGGTCGGCCCGTCGGGCAGGTCGACCGCTTCCCACAACGACTTGCGGTAATTCCCCGGGTCGGGGGTCCAGGCGGGTGCGTACGCGTAGTAGTTCTCCGTCGTGGGGTTGAAGCTCGACTTCTGACAGAGAGGGAGTTGTTCGCCGAAGCGCTTGTTGGACTCATCCATGAGGTCGTTCATCGAGTTCATGCTCGGCTCGAACTGCGACAACGTCGCGATCATCTGGATCAGGTCGTGTCCCTCGCTCGCGGAGATCTCCGCTGAGATGCGAGCCGGGATGTTCGTTACGTCGATGTGATCGACGGTGACGTTGACGCCAACCCTCTCGCCCCATTCCTGAGCGAACGGATCGAACCACGCGTCGTGATTAGGCACGAAGTGGCTCCAGAGAAGGATGCGGAGGTCGCCAGACAGTTGGGTGGATGGTTCCGTGAAGGTTTCTTCCGGTCGAGGTACCGAGGAATCCCGCTTCGCCGGGGCCTCGTTGCCTCCACAAGCTGCGGCGAGGGCCATGATGCTCGTCGCCTGGATGAACCTGCGTCGAGAGATGTCGTAGCCACGAATCAGCGGGGTCATGGCGCCTCCTTGTGTCGACTCCTCGGGACCGTAACATAACGAACAAATCGCCCAATCGAGAGGCCACAGCGCCTGCTTCACGCCGAGCCTTAGCATGGGGCCGATGAGAGACGCTCCGCTGGGGACCCGCGTGATGCTTGGCGTCCTCGTGCTCGTGGGACTCCTCGCCTACGCGATCGTGGTCGATCTCGGGGCCAACGCCGGCAAGGTCCATCACGGCGTAAGCGTTGAGGGCTTCCGAGGTCTCGGGCCTGACGGAAAGCGATGCGTTCGGAAGACTGGAGGCGCGGGCCGAGGAACTCGAGGACCACCGGGGTCGTTTTCCAGACGGGACCCTTGTCGTTCCGCTTCGTGCCCTCGGATCTGAACTGGGATTTCAAGGTCGACGAGACCACCGACCGCGCGATGGGGGTGGGTCGCACGGGTGGTCCATTCGGAGCGGTGTGGGACCGAGCGCGCGCGTGGATCTCGGGGGTTGAGGTCGAATGGGCAGGGAGCTTCTTTCCCCGTAGCCGCCTCGCAGGCAGCTTCAATGCACTTGAGGAGAGGGCCACCCTGTTCGGTTACGTCATCGACCGCGACGCGTTACGCCGGGAGATTCGGTCGGCGATCAAGGACCTCCCGCGCCGATCGAGTTACGAGATTCCTCTGGTAGAACCCGACTAGTTGGAGATCGGACTGGGAGTTGGGCTCGGCGTTGGAGTCGGAGTGGGCGTGGGCGTAGGAGTAGGGGTGGGGCTCGGCGTCGGCTCCTTCTCGTCGTCTGGCTCATCCTCTTCGACGGGATCGTCGTCCTCGCTTGCGCTCGGGGTGGGCGTGGGGCTGGACTCTTCCCCGGTTGGGGAGCCGTCACTTTCTTGGGCGGACCGGGTCGGAGCGGGTCTCCTCGGCGTCTCGGCGATGGCGACATCTCCGCCCTCGGGGGTCGGATCCGAGAAGACGATCGCACCCAGCGCGATCGCGGCGATCAGAAGGGCGGCTGCGGCAAGAAGCGCGACGCGCTTCGCTCGCGACGGCCGTTCCGATCCTTCGGTGGAGAACTCATCTGTGGTGCCGAGGGGAGCGGGTACCCCGTCCCCGGCGATGACATTCTCTAGCGCGGCGGAGAGAGCGTTGCCATCTTCGAACCGCAAGTCGGGATCCTTGGCGAGGCACCTCATGATCACCGCTTCGAGGTTGGGATCGAGATCCTCGACCAGTCTCGAAGGACTCGCCGGGGGGCGTTCGACCTGAGCCAGGACTACTGCAGTCACGTTGTCTGCCTCGAACGGCTTCGTCCCGGTGACCAGTTCGTAGAGCACGATGCCGAGGGCGTACACATCCGATGCCGGGGTTGCCTTCTCGCCCTGAACCTGTTCCGGGGAGATGTAGTGAGGTGAGCCGATCGCCTGTCCGGTCTGTGTCAGGCTCTCGCCGCCTTCGTGAGCTGCGATGCCGAAGTCTGCGAGTCGGATGTCGCCGTTCTCATCGAGCAGGAGGTTGTTGGGCTTGATGTCGCGATGGACGATGCCGAGGCGGTGCGCGGCTCCGGCGCCTGCGGCCGCGGCACGTACGTGGTTCATGGCCTGGGTCGGGTCCATGGGCTCGCCGACGAGATCGGCGATGGACCCGCCATCGAGGCTCTCCATGACGATGTACGGCTGCCCGTCCGCATCGCCGAAATCAAGGACGGTTACGACGTTCTGGTGCTCGACCCGGGCGATCTGCTGCGCTTCGGAGAAGAAGCGGACGAGGTTCTCGGGATCGTCGAAGCTCTCGGACAGGAACTTGACGGCGACGTCTCGCTGGAGGCGTTCGTCGTGGGCGCGCCAGACCTCAGCCATGCCACCGCGACCAAGGCGTGACTTGAGGACGTAGCGGTCGTGGACCCTGTCTCCTGCCTGCATCCCTAGGCCTTTTCCTAAGGACCGGGTGGCGAAACTCCCGCCACCCCCTTATGCGTTGGGTGGAGGGTCGCTAAGGTGCCTACATGGAGTTCCAGATCCTCGGTCCCCTCAGGATCACCCATGGGGGAGAGGACATCGCGCTCGCGGGGGCGAAGCAGCGTGGGTTGGTTGCGATCCTCGCATTGAACGCCGGCCGGGTTGTACCGGCCGAACGTCTGCTGAACGACCTCTGGGGCGATGAGGCGCCCGGGAAGAACGCTCTCCAGGCTCGCGTCTCTCAAGTACGAAAGGCATTTGAAGCCGGTGGCGCCCGGCGCGTACTGGTGGGTCGAGGCTCCGGGTACGTACTTACCGTCGAGGAGCGCGGGGTCGATGCCGCCCGATTCGAAACCCTGGCTGCCGAAGGGCATGCGCTTCTCGAGCTCGGTGAGTACGACGCGGCGGTCGATCACCTGACGAGAGCGCTCGAGTTGTGGGCCGGTCCCCCCCTCACCGACTTCGCCGATCAGCATTGGGCGCGAGGTGATATCGAGAGGCTCGAGGAGATGCGCCGGGTCGCCATCACCGAGCGCATCGAAGCGGAACTACGGCGCGGACGTCACGACGAAGCCATCCCCCAACTCGAGAAGCTTGTCGTAGAAGAGCCCCTCGACGAGCGGTTCCGAGCGCAACTGATGAGAGCCCTCTACCGGGCGGGACGCGAGGCCGACGCGCTTCAGGTCTTCCGAGATGCGCGCCTGGCCGCTCCTCCAGCGGCTCCCGTGGAGCGATCCAATCTTCCGATCACTCCAACCGGGTTCTTCGGACGCGATCCCGATCTCGACAGGGTGCCGGGGCTTCTTGCCGCCAGTCGGCTGCTCACGCTGACCGGACCGAGAGGGGTGGGTCGGACTCGGTTGGCGGTCGAGGCGGCGCGGCGGATGGCACCCGAGGTCCCCGACGGTTGTTACTTCGTCGACCTCTCGATGGTCACCGATCCAAAGGCGATCCCGGAGGCGATCTCGATCGCCCTCGGGATCATCGAGGGCGGGAGCATCATCGGTCACCGAACGATCGGAGAGCCCGATCCGACCGACCTCGACCGTCGCCTCGTGTCCTATCTCTCGTCCCGCGACCTCATCCTCATCCTCGATGACTGCGGCCATCTGATCGCACCCACGGCCAAGATCGTCGCGTCGATCCTTTACCAGTCTCCCAAGACCAAGATCATCGCCACCGCCGGTGAACCGCTCCAGGTTGCCAGTGAGGCGTGGTGGCAGGTCTCGTCGCTGAGTCTCCCGGTCAAGGGGCAGCGCTCCTCGATCGAGGACCTCTTGCGATACGGAGCGATCCGCCTTTTCGACGATCGTCCGCGGCGCGCCGACCCGACCTGGGAACTCGACGACGAAAATGTGGCCGAAGTGGTCGAGATCTGCATCGGGCTTGACGGACTGCCGCTCGCGATCGAGGTTGTGGCCGCGCATGTGGGTTCGTCGCCGTTGCGGGACCTCGCCAACCGCGTTGCCGATCGGCTGGCGCCGCTCGGAGCGGACCTGAGCGGAGTTGCCCGCCGTGAGAAGGTGCTTCGGGCCGCGGTCGAGTGGGCGTGGCGTCGACTGAGTGCTGAGGAGCGGTCATTCCTTTCGCGCGCGTCGGCATTCCCGGGCGGCTTCACGATCGAAGCGGCTTCCCCCGTATGCGCTCCCGACGGAGATGCGGTCTCCATAATCGAGCGTCTTGTGCAGCGTTCCTTGCTGGTCGAGGAACAGCACCCCTCGGGCACGCGCTACGGGATGCTCGGAACGATCAGGGAGTACGCCGCGGGTGAATTGGCCGGTTCCGAAGAAGAGGCCGACGCGATCGAACGTCACGTCGCCTACTTCGTTCGCCTGGCCGAGGCTGGAGACGTGCGACTGAGGGGTCGGGAGCAGGGGCTATGGCTCGATCTGATGGACTCCGAGTACGAGAACTTCAAGGTCGCGCTCGATCGAGCGGAGCGTTTCAAGGATGTACGGCCCGCCCTTCGGCTCGCGGGTGCTCTCGGCCGCTTCTGGTGGATCCGCGGCTATTCGAGTGAGGCTCGCCGAAGGCTTGGCCGGCTGCTCGATGACCGGCGCGATCAACCCACCGCACTGCGGGGCAAGTGCCTCCTGGCGCGTGCCTATCCGGGGATTGACGAACCGGGGGATCTCCGATTGATCGAGTGGTGCAAGGAAGCTGAGGGCATCTATCAGATCCTTGCCGACCGGGTTGGCCAGGCTCATGCAAAGATCCTTCGGCGCCTCAATGAGTTCGCGTCACGGGAGATGGCCGCCGACGTTGAGGTCGGCCGCGCGCTGGAGGGCTTGCGCGTCGAGGGGGATGACTGGGGTGTCGCTTTCGGACTGCTCGTGCGAGCCAGTCTCCGAGCTGCTGCCGGCGCGATCGATGAAGCAGAGCCGGACGCGTGGGAGTCCCTGTCACTCTTCACACAGGTAGGGGATCGGCGAGCCGCCGCAGAGGTGCTCAATCTCCTGGGCTTCCTGGCCGAACGTAAGGGCGACTACCAACAGGCCCTCATACTCACCGAGGAGGGGCTGGCACTCGCGGAGGGTTCTGCGACGCGCGAGCATCTGGCCGAACTATTCGCGCGACGTGGTCATCTCGTAGCTCAGCTCGGCGATCCGGAGGCGGGTCTCGTGGATCTCGATCGTGCTGTGGTCCTGGCGAAGGAGATCTCCTTCGACGCTGCCGTTGCCTTCGCCCGCAACCGGGCCGGGATGGCGGCACGTCGACTCGATGACCTCGATCGCGCCGCGGCGTTCCACTCCGAGGCGCGAGGGATCTACGAGCGGAAGGCCGACCCGGCGGGAGCGACCCTAGCGGTGTCGTCGCTGGCTTTCATCGCCGAGATCAAGAACGAGCCCGATCTCGCACGCAAGCTCGGCTCTCGTGCCCTGGAGCTGGCCCGGGCGACACGCGATCCGATCGCGGTGGCTCATGCGTTCGAAGCACTGGCGGGGGCGGCGACCGTGGCGCGCGATCCGGAGCGTGCCGGCATCTTGTTGGGAGCCGCAGGGGTGCTCCGATCCCGTCCCAACGCTGCCCGCTCGGAACAGGAAGCCCTCGACGTCGAGCGGATCACCGCCGCGGCGATGGCCGCCTCGCCCGAGCGCTTCGAGCGAGGATCCTCGTTGGGGGAGACGAAGCCGCTCGACCTCGTCCTCCCCTACGCCGAGTTCCGGACCAGCGTCGTCCCTCGCCCGGAGGCCGCCGGGACCTCCTGAAGGGTGGGAGGGTTCAGCGCATCGAGGGAGAACTTCCCGGGAAGCGACCCGAGCGGATCGCCGTCCGACCGCGACCCATAACCGGAGGTTCTGATGACTGGTCCCACACGTCGACCGCGGCGCTCCGTTCTCCGAACGACCGCCGTCCTTCTACTGGGGGCCATGGCTCTCAGCGTCCCAGGGGTCTCGGCACAGACGCCCGAGTTCGAGGATCGCCTCCGCGCTTACTCGATCGTGCCTCCGGGTCAGGAGGGCAATGTCACCGCGGCTGAGTTCGCCAACGGTGACTTCGGGGCTCACTACGATGATCAGCGCGAGATGTACGCCGCTCTTATCAACGACGACGATGTGACCGAGGCCGAGCTGGCCGACTACTTCCACTCGATGCAGTTCGGTCCCGACGGCGCCATCGAGCGGACCTATGAGCCCCGGGCGGGCGTCACCGTCGAGCGCGACTCCTTCGGGATCCCGCACATCTATGGAGACACGATCGAGGATGCGACCTTCGCCCTCGGTTACGTCTCGGCCGAGGATCGGTTGTGGCAGATGGATGTCTTCCGGCACGCGGCACGCGGCACACTGGCCGGTTTCGTGGGCCCCGACTACATCGACATGGACATCGCGACCCGGCGTGAGGGTTACACCGAGGCCGAGGTCCAGGAGATGTTCGATTCGCTCGACGAGCGCTTCGGTGAGACCGGTGTCACCGTGCAGGTCGGCTTGCAGGCATATGCCGACGGGGTCAATGCCTACATCGAGGAACTGCTTCTGGCCCCCGATCAGGCTCCGGTTGAGTACGCCGCGACCGGCAACCCGTTCCCGATGTTCCCCGAGGAGTGGACCGTCAACGACACGCTCTTCCTCGTGATCCTCCAGCTCCGTGAGTTCGGCGAGACTGCCGGCACCGAGATGCAGAATGCGGGCCTCTTCGCTCATCTCACGGATCGTCTCGGAAACAAGGCGGGACGGAGGTCTTACAACGACCTCATCTTCCAGAACCAGCGTCGGAGCTACACCTCGATCCGTCCGGCCGACGGCAAGTTCCCGAACCAGGATCTCGGCAAGATCGACTGGTCGTCGGTTGCGGTTCCGGACCAGGCGGAGGAACTCGCAGAGAAGGAAGCCGACGAGCAGGCCATGCGAAGCGGCTTGCTCAAGGCGATGGGCTTCACCAAGCCTGCCTCCAATGCACTTATCGTCTCCGGCGAGTTGTCGGCGACCGGCAACCCGCTTCAGATCGGTGCACCCCAGGTCGGCTACTCGGTGCCCCAGTTCTTCATGGACATCGACGTACACGCACCGGGGATCGACTTCCGCGGGCCGGCGGTTCCGGGCGCCTCGGCGCTCATCCCACTAGGCCGCGGTCGTGACTACGCCTGGACCCTGACCACCGGGTACTCGGACGCAGTTGACGTTCGCGCCGAACTCCTGTGCGAACCGGGTGGCGGCGAGGTGACGCAAGAGTCCAACAGCTACATGTTCGAAGGGGACTGTGTGGCGATGGAGTCGCGCGAAGAGACCTTCGACCTGAAGCCTCCCCCCACGGACCCCGGCCCTCCATCATCCGAGACCCACACCTTCTACCGAACCGTCCACGGGCCGGTGTTCTCGAGGGGAACGGTCGAGGGCGCACCGGTCGCATTCGTCAAGCAGCGGAACTTCTGGATGCGCGAGGTCGACTCTGTCCCGGCCTTCTACCGCTGGAACACCGCGGTCGAGGACATCGATGACTTCGAGGCTGCGGCTGAAGACTTCACGATGTCGTTCAACGCCCACTACGTCGATCACGACAACATCGGCTACTTCCACGTCGGCAAGTACCCGTTGCGTCAGGCCGGTCAGCACCCGTCACTTCCCGTGTGGGGCACCGGCGATTGGGAGTGGGAGGGCGAAGTCTCGTTCGCCGATCAGCCCAAGGTGGTCGATCCCGAGCAGGGATGGCTCGTTAACTGGAACAACAAGCCGGCGCGCTCGTGGGACAACATGGACGGCATCAAGTGGGGCTCGATCCATCGGGTCGAACTTCTCGCCGACGAGATGAAGCGGCGGATCGAGGCGAACGGGGAGCTCGAGCTGTCCGACCTCGTGGACGTCATCCGCATCGCCGCCACCCAGGACGTGCGCGGCCTCTACCTCGGCCCGAAGATGCTCAAGTTGCTGAGCAGTGTGAAGGTCAAGGGTATCGGCTCCACTGCTTTGCCGGCGGTGACCCAATGGATCTCGGACGGGGCTCACCGTATGAACCAGGATGGGGATGAACTGATGGACGCGTCCCTCGCGGTTGCCGTCTTCGATCGGTGGTACCTCAACACCGTCCACCGGATCCTCGACGACGAACTCGGGACCGACGGTTACGAGAAGGTCGCGGCGGCGGTGCTCAACGACAGCATGTGGTTCGACTTCTCGAGCTACCTCGACCTCGTGCTAGGCAAGAAGGCAAGCAAGTCGCTGGCAAGGAACTACTGCGACAACCGCGACACGAAGAAGCACGAATCGTGTCGGGCGCAGGTCATCGCGGCATGGCGAGCGACGCTCAAGGCATTGAAGGACGAGCAGGGGACGGACCCGGCAGCTTGGACGGCCCCCGCCGAATGGATCCAGTTCAGCGCCCAGGGGGCCGGCGGGGTCGACGACATCCCGTGGCAGAACCGCGGAACCCACAATCAGGTGATCGAGGTGCTCCCCTAAGCCGGGAGACAGCAGATGCATCGAGGACTCCAGGTGCTCCTGACCTTTGTCGGAGCCGTCGCCCTCATCGCGGGGACGGTTTCGGTGATCCTCGGTGCCTCCGTCATTCCCGCCGCGGCGAGGTGAGCGCGAGCGTCGACAGCGAGATGCGCTTCTACGCGGTTCGTCCTGGCCCTAGCGGCTAGGGCCTTACGCCGAGGGGGAGATCCGGGCCCGGCAAGCCGATGATGCGGCAGGCGTAACCCCAGTCCTCGGGGGTGCCGCCGATCGGCATCGGGAGCTCGAGCGGGTACGAGCCGATCCATTCTTCTTCCTGGACCGGGGCGGTCTGCTTCGCCGGCTTGTGGTTCTTCTCGCATTTCTTCTTGCTCGGCCCCTTGCACGGGATGACCCCCGTCTTGCCCTTCGCCGGACGATCGAACTCGAGCACCTGAACGCCGAGCTTGTAGTCGAAGTTGTAGATAACGCGCCTCTCAGGATCGGTCGGTGCGAAGTATGCGGCCCAGACCACCGCGGTGGGTTCGATGAAGTAACCGATCTGACGGATGTTCGCGGGGTCGGAAACGTCGAGGAGCCGCAGCCCCTGCTCGTACCATCCCTGGGCGATCACGTTCCGCTTGACGTCGAAGTAGTGCGCGGAGCAGAGCGCCGCCGCGGGAGGAACGTTCTCGCCGTTGTAGTTCTGCCAGTGCTCGACGTCGGCGAGCGACTCCACGACCCAGGAATCGAGCGGCGTGAGGTCTTCTCCGGTCGGGACGTAACTGACCCTCCCATTCTCCTTGACCCTCTCGGTGGGTAGCGTCCAGGTCTCGAACTGTCCGGCCCCCTCGCAACCGGGCCGCGTGTAGTCCTCCTCGGTGACGTACACCACCTTGCGGTTCTTGAGGCGCCGGGAGTTGTGGAGGATGTAATCGTTGAACTCGTTGCCGTCCCCGGTGCCGAACAGATCGCCGTAAGTCGAGAAGCCTTCTTCGTTGGTGCGCGCGACCTCGACACCGAGGTCGGTTCCGTCGTAGTCATCCGGGATCTCGTAGGCGACCGCACCGCCGAACCCGACGACCCACGCCAGTCCATTACCGTCGATCTGGACATCGTGGGCCGCTATCTCCCCTCCTGCTGGGGTTTCGATCATCTCGCCCATGACGGGGGCGGACGGCTCGGTGAGGTCGACCACCCTGATACCGGCGCCGTCGGTGACCCACGCGTACTTGCAGTCGAGAACGCACGATGCGGTATGGCCTGGGCCTCCGAGCGCGGGGTTACCGCCCATCGGGAAGCTCGTGAGCAGAGCGGGAGTCTCCGGGTCGGAGATGTCGATGACATGCAAGATGCCGCTCGACTCCGATGCGTCGTTCGATATCAGAAGGATGTCCCCTCCCATGGAGACGTCCTCGTTCTCGAAGTGAGGGAGGTCCAGCGTTCCCAACAGGACCGGAGCCCTGGGGTTGGTGATGTCGAAGGTACGCAGTCCGGCCGTCGTCGTCAGGTACATGACGCCGTCTTGGAAGTTCGCCCCGATAGCTCCCGTCGTCCCGGGGAGCAAGGTGATCAGCTCGATGTTCTCCGAGGCCACCGGCGCCGGAACGCCTTGCGCCCTCACCGGTCCACCCGGGACCAGCGCACCCGCCACGAGCCCAACGATTGCGGCGATCGCTAGTCGCCTCACCGTCATCCCCCCATGTTTGTTTCCGATGCGCGTTCCGCCCTTATCGGGATTATTTCAGCCCCGATGGGCGCCTACCAGGGGTTTGGGGCCGGGGCGGTAGCATCGAGGGGCACCTTGTTCTGCAACGGCGCGAGCCAAGGCGCGACAAAGAGGGGGGATCAGCTACATGGAGATCGATCCGAGGAAGCTCCCGGATATGCCCGAGCTGATGATCGCGGGTCCTGGGGAGCTCCATGAGGAGGATCTCGAGATCATGGGCCGTCAGGTCATCGCCCATTACGGGGATCTCTGGACCAAGCTTCACGAGCAAACGATCGATCAGCTGGGGCGCATCCTCGGGAGTCGCGATCTGCCCTATCTGATCCCCGGCACCGGAACTGCGTGTCTCGATGCCGCCGTCGCCAATCTCTTCGAAGCCGGGCAGCGCGTCGTGGTGGCGCAGACCGGATTCTTCGGGACCCGGCTGACACAGATCGCTCATGCACACGGGCTCGAAGTCATCGAACTCGACGTCGAGGTCGGCGTCCCGGTCGATCCCACCCGCGTCTTCGAAGCCGCGCAGAAGGCTGACGGGGTTCTGACGGTTCACGTCGAGACCGCAACCGGGGTGCGTCACCCGATCGAGGAGATCGCGCAGGCGGCTAGCGATGCCGGCGCGACCTACGTGGTCGACGGGATCGCTTCGGTCGGCGGCGAGTACCTCAAGGTCGACGAGTGGGGGATCGACGCGGTCGTGACCGGAACCCAGAAGGGCCTTGAGGCTCCTCCGGGTTACGGGATCCTGGCCCTAGGCCCCGGTGGTCGCGCTCGGCCTCGACGCGCGCGAGTCGCGGCCCGCAGCCTTCTATCTCGACCTCAAGATCTGGGACCAGTACCGGGACGACTGGGGCGCGTGGCATCCGCATCCGGTGACGATGCCGACGAACCTGACGCTCGCGCTCGGAT
The DNA here is from genome assembly GCA_963826105.1 of uncultured Actinomycetes bacterium. Lineage (GTDB taxonomy): Bacteria > Actinomycetota > CADDZG01 > CADDZG01 > WHSQ01 > WHTI01. Next base: position 212,957 of record CAWGWA010000013.1, read on the forward strand.
CATCGATGGCGCGCATACTCGAAGAGGGACTCGAGACCTGGATCGATCGCCGGCACACGCTGGCGATCCGCTGCCGCGAGGGCCTGAGCGCGCCTCGGCCTCGAACCGATCCCACAGGAGGGCTACGGATCGAACCTCGTCATCGCTCACTGGGCCGACGATCCGGCGAGGATCCAGAAGCATCTGCTGGCCAACGGGATCATGATCTCAGGCGGACTCGACCCGACCATGGGCAAAGCGATCCGCGTCGGCCTCATGGGGCGCACCGCGACCGACGCGATGGTCGACCGGATGCTCGCCGGCGTGAAGGAAGCGCTGACCTCCTAGGTGGAGCATCCGGAGCGGGACGTCATCGATGTCGTGGTCGAGATCCCCAAAGGGAGTCGCAACAAGTACGAACTCGACCACGCGACGGGGGTGATCCGGCTCGATCGCAGGCTTCTAACCGCGATGGCGTACCCGGCCGACTATGGGTTCATACCGGAGACCCTCGGCGAGGACGGGGACCCGCTCGACGCCATGGTGCTCCTCGACGATCCGACCTTCCCGGGATGCTGGATCGAATCGCGGCCGATCGGTGTGTTCTGGATGCGCGACGAAAAGGGCCCCGATGCCAAGGTCATCTGCATCCCCACCAACGACCCCACCCGCAGCGAGATCACCGACATCACCCAGCTCCCCGAGATGTTCCTCTCCGAGATCGAGCACTTCTTCGACGTCTACAAGATCCTCGAGAAGAAGAAGACCGCGGTGCTCGGCTTCGACGGGCGGGACGTCGCCTGGAAGGAGATCGACGACGCCCGGGTGCGCCTCAAGGAGAACCCGGGTCACTGACCCGACCCAAGAGCGCGAAAAGTCTCGCCGAATCCGCTCGGATCACCCCAGTTGCGTCGCACCCCCTCTGTACATTGACCCTATGAAGATCGCGGTACAGGCGTGGGCGCCCGACTACGGTTCCGAGGTGGAGATCGCCTGGGATCAGGGGCGCCCGGATGACCTCGATGTGACCGCCGAGGGCGTCGGATGGAAGGCGGTGTCCGCCGGGAAGCAGGACGATCTCACGTGGGACGAGGTCCTGTTCATCGACGGCGTCAGGCGGACCGACGCCCGGGTCTTCGTGACTCCAGAGGATGGCGCCGGGGCCTCGGCGGGGGTCGCGGTCTCGGTCGGGGTCGGAGCGGTTTCCTGCGATATCGCCGCCGGGAACGGTTCCCCGGTGCGGGCCGCCCGGATCGCCGAGGCCATCGTCAAGCGGGTCGTCGCGGTGGGCGGTGGGGCGGAGCTTGCACTCTCCGCGGGACCGGGGCTCGAGTATGCAGCGTTGCCGGTAGCCGGTTTCGCTCCGGAGGACCTCGATCGCAAGGTGCACGACGTGATCCGCGATGCCGAAGCCGTCCTCGCGATCGAACTGGCCGCCGCCGCGGGATCGGGCCGGCTCGTGATCGTCGATGGACCGCTCGCGAAGATGAGTCCCGGAGCGACCGCGGTGATCGGGATGATCAAGTCGCACAACGCGACCTATCTGGATGACGCCGAGAACGCGCTGGTGTCCGACCTCGAGTGCGGTGAGCGCACGCCGTTCTTTTACTTCGGCGGCCCCCAGCGTCCGCGCTACTCGTGGTATCTCAGGCTCTGTGAGCGCGATGAGGACATGCACGGATGGCACGGCATCGTCCGGTGCGAGGTCCCCGCGGCGCACTCGATCGGAACCGTCACGACTTTGGCCGATGCTTCCAGCTGTCTGTTGCCACGGTTCGCGTCGCTGCCGCATTGGGATGCCCGCGCGCCGCAGAATCTGGTGCCGATCGCCGGACTCGAGAAGCACCTGCGTCACCTGCTCGGTGATCGGGACCTGGCCTACCGGATGATCAGAAGCGCGGCGGCTCGCTTAAGCGGAGGAGGGGAGCAGGTTGCCTGATGAACTTGGCCCGGTCGGCCTCGTCCTCGGCTCGGAGGCCACCAGCACGCAGGAGTTCCACGTCGTCCTGCACGAGGACGAATACCTGCAGCTCGATGACCTCGTCGTCGTTCGAACCTTGGTGCCCAAGATCGGCGAGGTCACCACCTACGGGATCGTCGTCGAGACCGCGTCCCGTTATGAAGGCACTTCGTTCGAATCCGACACCTTCAGGGTCGCGGTCGCCGGGACCCTTCCGGCCGAGAAGTCACGCACCGCAACCGTCCAGGTCGTCCGGGTCATGCCCGAGATGTGGATCGCCCCCGATTCCGGCCAGCCGGTTTACCGGGCGGTTGGTGATGAGCGCGAGCGGGCCCTCTACGTCGATGAGATGGGCGATTCCTCGGGGGCCAGGGCGCTTCCGGTCGGCCTAACCCGCGATGACGAGCCGGTGTGGGCCGATGTCGACTTCTTCGACGGCACTAAGGGAGCCCACATGAGCATCTCCGGGGTCTCCGGCGTCGCGACCAAGACCTCCTACGCTCTGTTCTTCCTGCGTTGTCTGACCTCGCACCCCGAGATCCTCGGTAAGTCCGCCAAGAACATGCGCACGTTGATCTTCAACGTGAAGGGCGAGGACCTGATGTTCCTCGACAAGCCGAACTCTCGCTTCTCCGACGAGCACGGCGCCAAGTGGAAGACGCTCGGGATGGAACCGAAGCCGTTCCCGTCGGTATCGTTCTGGGCGCCGTCGCGGCCGAAGAAGGGATCCGAGGGCATCCCTCAGTCGAGCGCCCGGCTCGAGGGGGTCGAGGCGTTCCGCTGGACGCCGCGCGAGTTCGTCGACAACGGGCTGCTGCAGTTCCTGTTCACCGACGCGAGCGATTCCCGACAGCAGATCACCTGGGTGGCCGAGCGCGTCAGCCGCCAGCTGAGTCGATGGGCACGCGACGTCGCCGGCGAGCCCGGTGCGGTCGTCCTCCGCGATCCGGTGATGCTCGAGGACGACGGCACCCCGGTGGTGGCCGCGACGGCGATCTCGTGATCCGGGATCTGTCCGATCTCGTCGATGCGATCGGCGAGCATCTCGAGCCCGAGTCCGGGGCCGAACCCGATCCGGGGTGGACCGGTCGGGTCGCGGGCGGGACCGCAACCGCGTTCATGCGCCGTCTGTACTCGAGCCTCTCTCGCATCGGGCAATTGATCTCGGCAGGGGAGAGTCGCCGCATCGACCGGTCGCGCGAGGCGGTGACGGTCGTCGATATCCACGATCTCCACGACGCCGCGCAACGTTTCGTCGTCGGCGCCTTGATCAAGGAGGTCCACGACGAGAAAGAGGGCAAGGGTCGGTTCCCCTTGTCGATCATCGTGCTCGACGAGCTCAACAAGTACGCCCCGCGCGAGGGCTGGTCTCCGATCCGCGACACGTTGATCGACATCGCCCAGCGGGGGCGTTCGCTGGGCGTGCTCTTGATCGGCGCACAGCAGACCGCGTTCGCGGATCCATCCGGAACTGCTGAGCAACGCCGCATTGCGCGTCTCCGGACGCCTCGACTCGGCCGAGGCAGAGCGCTCCGAGTACGGCTGGATGTTGCCGTCGACGAGGGCCCGGGCCCGGTTGTTCAAGCCCGGAACAATGGTCCTCAGTCAGCCGGCGATCCCGGCCCCGACCGTGCTGACTTTCCCGTACCCACCCTGGGCCACCAGGCCCGAAGAGGTCCTCGAGGGCGGAGACCCGTTCGAAGGGGTCTGACGTATTACGACGGTGTGATTCGTCGTAGGCGACCGCTACCATGGCTTCGGAATGAGGATCCTTCACACCGCCGACTGGCATGTCGGCAAGAAACTGGGGCGGTTCGACCGCCTGGACGAGGCGAAGGCCGCTCTCGACGAGGTCGTTACGGTCGCCGAGGACAACGACATCGATCTGGTGATCGTCGCGGGTGATCTCTTCGATCGCGCGCTTCCGCCGTTCGCAGTGATGGGAGTGGTCTTCGGAGCGCTGCAGCGACTGGCCGACACCGGAGCGACGGTCGTGGCGATCGCCGGCAACCACGACTCGGCGGAGCTCTTCCGGGTGCTCAAGCCCTACTTCGCCTCGTCCCGGATCTATCTGGCCGACAAGGCCCTGCCTCCCGAAGAGGGGGGAGTGATCCAGGTGCCATCGCGCGATGGGGAGACGACCGCGCAGGTGGCCCTGTTCCCGTTCCTTCACGAAGCGAAGATCTCCGAGTTGATGGAGCCGGCCGAGGAATGGCACAAGAAGTACGCCGATCGCATCAAGCGGATCTGCTCGCTCTACGGAGAGCACATGTCGAAGAACTCGAGTTCGAGCACGGTCGAGATCCTCGTCGGGCATTTCATGATCAACGGAGCCATCCCCTCGGGTTCCGAGCGCGGGTTGCACATCGGCGAAGCGTTCACCGCCGAGACGCAGGCGATCCCATCCGACGTCCATTACGGCGCTCTCGGTCACATCCACCTGTGCCAGGAAGCTCCCGGGTCCGCGGTTCCGGCCCACTATGCCGGAAGCCTGCTGCAACTCGACTTCGGCGAGATAGATCAGGAGAAGTCCGTTCTGGTTGTCGATCTTGAGCCGGAGCACCCGGCGAAAGTGACGCGCGTCCCGATCACCAAGGGCCGGAAGCTGATGCGTGCGGTCGACACCCTCGACGGGCTGAGGGAGCGCGCCGCTACCGGCGAGTTCACCGATGCGATCCTCGATGTCTCGGTGCTCACCGACGGGCCGGTAGCTGGCCTCGCCGACGACGTGCGCGAGTTCATCCCGGACGCCCTCTACGTGCGCGCGCAGTACGACCGCGACGAGACCGATCCGGGGGAGCCGCGAGGGCCGGCCGCTCGACGACCTCTACGGCGAGTACTTCAGGATCCGCCACGGCGTCGACCCCAAGGACGAGCTGATCGAGGCCTTTAAGGGCCTCGTCGCAGAGGTGGGGGTGGACTGGTGAGGCCGATCCAGATCGAGATGTCCGGCTTCCGTTCTCACGAGCAAAAGACCACCATCAACTTCGAGGACCGGTCCTTCATCGCGATCGTGGGTCCTACCGGCTCCGGTAAGTCGTCGATCCTCGATGCGATGTCGTTCGCCCTCTACGGAAAGACCCCGCGGGTCAAGAACAAGACGAAGCGGCTGATCTGTTCGCGCACCGACGCGGCCCACGTGAAGTTGCTGTTCGAGGTTGAAGGGAAGCGTTACGAGGTCACTCGCGTGCTGAGGAACTCGGGATCGTCGGAGCACCTCTTCTTGGATCAGTCCGCCGAAGAGCGAACCACCGGCGACACCGCGGTCTCGGAGAGGGTCGAAGAACTCCTCGGTCTCGACTTCGACGCCTTCTGCTCCTCCGTGCTGCTTGCGCAGGGTCGGTTCTCCCAGTTCCTCGAGGCAGCACCGACGAAGCAGATGCAGATCCTCAAGGGCGTTTTCCGGGTCGATCAGATCGATGAGCTGCGAGGGGCGGCCAAGAACAAAGTGGCGAAGCTGGACCTCGAGCTCAGCGGAGTGGATGGAGCCCTTTCGGGCATCCCCGAGGATCTCCCGCGTCTGATCGATGAAGAGACGGCCGGCCTCAAGGACCTAGAGACGGCGCTCAAGTCGCTGGCAGCCGCGCTTCCCAAGGAGAAGGAGCTGATCAAGGCGGCCGAGGGTGCGCTGGCCGACAAGTCGGCGGCCGAGGCGGAAGTGAAGGCGGCAGACGAAGGATCGGCCATGTTGCCGAAGGCGGCAGATCTGATCGCTCTGGCCGAGGACGAACGCTCCTTGACCGGCGACGTGAAAGCGGCGGAGGAGGCGTTCGCGGTTGCGACCGATACCGCCACCGCCGCGCGGGCGACCCTGGCGGGCCTCGAGAAGGAGAAGGGCACGGTTCAGGCTCTGTCCGAGTTGAAGGTCACCGCCGAAAACCGGACGACTCTTGCGGCGCGTCTCACCACGCTCGTCGAAGGAAAGGGCGCCGCGGAAACGGCGGCTGAGAAGGCGCGTACCGAGGCCGCCGATCTGGTGAAACTGGCTACGGAGGCAGGTGCTGCACACGCCGATGCCGCCGGCGCGCTCCGAGATCTCGAGCGCAGGCATCAGGCTCACGCCCTGCGCGCCGGGTTGGTTGCGGGCGAACCCTGCCCCGTATGCGAACAGGCGGTTGCGACGATCCCCTCGGGTAAGGCGCCGGGAGCGTTGACGGGGGCAGAGAAGAAGGAAACCTCGGCGGCCGCCGCAGCCGAAAAGGCCAGGGGGAAAGCAACCGTTGCCGAGCGGACCTTGCTCTCCGCCGAGACCGAACTGGCGGGTTCGATCAAGCGAGTCGAAGAGGAGACCGAGGCACTGGCCGCGCTCGATGCGGCATTGGCGAAGGCGCTTGGAAAGCCCGCCGATCCACTTGCGGAAGTGACGGCACGACTGACGGCCCTCACGGATGCTTCGGCCAAGATCGGAGCGGCTACCGACGCACTCGAGGTCGCACGGGTAGCACGCGATGCCTCTCTCGAACGAAAGAGCCTTCTGGGGACGCGGCGGGGTGAGCTCTGTGGCGAGATCATCCACGTCGCCGGGCGCATCGGGGTTACGCCTCCCAAGATGGAGGCAGACGCCGCCGCTCTCTGCGATCACGCGGATGCGATCCGCGCCCAGTTGGTCGACCTCGCCGCGGCGGCAGCGAAGAAGGTCGAAGAGGCGGACGGGGCGGCGGTTGCGGTGGTCGAGAAGCTGGCTGCCATGCGGACCGAGTTCGGGTTCGATGAGAACGTCGCCCTGGCCGACGCCCACTCGGACGTGAAGGCCGACATCTCGGCTGCGAAGGAGCGTGTCACTCAATACGAGGAGCAGCGGAAACGTTCGGCCGAGCTCCTCAAGTCGCTCGCCGTGCTGGATCGCGAGAGGGATCTGTACGTGACGCTGGCCGAGGACCTGACCGATCGGCACTTCATCAAGTTCCTCCTCGAGGACCGAAGAAGGCTCCTATCGGAGCTGGGCTCCGCCCATCTGAGGCTCCTAACCGAGCGTTACCGGTTCGATGACGACGCCGAATTCAACGTGATCGACGAGCTCGACGCCGACAAGTTGAGGGAGATCGAAACCCTTTCGGGTGGCGAGTTGTTCCTCGCCTCGCTGGCCCTCTCGCTGGGCCTGGCAGAGGCGGTGGCTCGTCACGGGGGTCGCCTCCAGTGCTTCTTCCTCGACGAGGGCTTCGGTTCGCTCGACCCGGAGGCCCTGGGGCACGCTCTCGACGGGATCGAGAAGATCGTCACCCCCGAGCGATTGATCGGTCTGGTTAGCCATGTGGCCGAGATGGCCGAGCGGATCGAGGACAAGATCGTGCTCGAACGGAGTCCCGAAGGGATGACCCTAGTTTCCAGCGGTGCATGAGGTCCCACGGGGCGTCCTGTAATCTGACTTCATGAACGGGAAGCTTTTCGAGGAGCGCATCGGGCGTCTACGTGATGCCACGATCATCGCGATCTTCCGCGTCCAGGCACCCGAGCACGCGGTCGAGGGTATCGGGGCTGCGACGCGCGGTGGATTCGAGGCGGTCGAGATCACGATGAACAGCCCTGGGGCCACCGATGCCATGTCCGAGGTCGCCGGGCGTACCGACGCGATCCTCGGTGCGGGCACCGTCCTCGAGGCGAGCCAGGTCAAGGAGGCGTACGACGCGGGGGCCGAGTTCATCGTGACCCCGACGGTCAACCTCGAGGTCATCGAAGCGGCCCACGGCCTCTCGCTCCCCGTTTGCATGGGTGCATCGACCCCGACCGAGATCCGCGCCGCGCACAAGGGCGGTGCCGACTGGGTCAAGGTCTTCCCGGCCGAGCAACTCGGGGGCCCGGACTACATCTCGAACATCCTCGGTCCCCTGGACGACGTCAACGTCCTCGTGACCGGCGGCGTCACCGGAGAGAATTACCTCGGCTATCTCGACGCCGGAGCGCAACTCGTGGGCTTCGCCAACGCGGTGTTCGATCCGCAACTTGCTGCCGAGGGCCGGTACGACGAACTCGAGCGCCGCTCGGTCGAGATCAACCGCCGACTCGACCTCTACTTCACCGAGGCAGCTGCTACCGAGTAACCGGCATCACTCGTTGTTGCAGAACCCATCCCGGAACGGCGGGCATGCCTCCACCAGCAAGTAGGGATCGCCAAGGTCAGTCTCGAAGCTCACGCTGACCAGTTGCTCTTCCCTGTCCCACAGGAGCCTCCAATCGTCGCCCCTCTTCCCGGACACGTCCGACTGTGACCATCCAGAATCCGGCATCAGGCTGGCGTAGTGGTCGAACAGAGTCTCGCTCGCCTGCACGGGATCCATTCCGAAGGGGACCAGATAGGCGTGAGCGAACAACCCTCCCTGTCCGTGGTTACCCAACCTACTGGCGAAGGGCTGGGGAGGTGAAGGGAGATCATCAGGCAACTCACTCAGGGGTGGCTTGAACGGACTGGTAGCAGATGTCTCTGGGGTCGTCGGTTCGCTAGAAGTAGTACACCCGGCGAGCAGCATCGCCGAGAAGGCAGCGACGACGACCACGACGATGGACCGCGTCATGAGTCACAGCTGGCCAGAACGGCGGCCGAGGTACAGGTCATCCAGTCGGAGTTCCATACCTTTCCCGACGGCTGGTCGTAAACCTTGAACTTGTATTCGGCGCGCTCGACGAGTGGGTGGTCGATGCTCACTTCGAGGCGGCAGGGCTTGTCGGGCTTGCATATCTTTCCGGCTAAGGCGGGGCGACCGTAGCCCTCGGTCGTGACCTGCAAGAGGACGACCCATGCGCCCATCAGGAACATGTCTGGGAAGCAGTTCTTGGTGTCCCACACGAAGGCTCCGGTCATCGAGTCGTTTTCGTAAGTGATCTTCTTGGTCGGGTTGTTCTCCCTCGAGCAGCGACCGTTCCGCCTCGCGTTTGCGTCCGTGCTCCCCACAAGAGAAGCCAGGAGAGGCGCGCAAAGCAATAGCGCGACGATGGCGCGGGTGGGCACGGCTCGACCGATCCTCCACATGATGTTGTGGTTCTCCCCACCGGTCCGGTGTCCTGCGCCACGGCTCTAGGGGGCTCGGAGGGCCTCCGACAGGCCGGCGATGTCGGCCGGGGTGGTTCCACAGCAGCCTCCGATCGCGCTCGCTCCGGTTCGATGCCATTCGAGCGCGTCGTTGACGAACTCTGCGGGCGCGTGTGCGTTCCAGGTCCATCCTTCGGTGGCGCGGGTTCCTCCGCCGGCGTTCGGATAGCAGATCACCGGAAGCGATCCCTCGGCCGCTATCTCGATGAGCGAGGAAGCGTGGACCGGTTCGGTGCAGTTGAAACCGGCCGCGATCACCGAGGGGGCGGATGCCGCGACCTCCAGCGCGCGGGCGAAGGGGGTTCCATCGCAGATGTTCCGGGGTCCCCGGCACGAGAACGAGATCCACGCGGGCAGCTCGGGGTAGCCGTCGAGCAGAGACACCAAGGCCTCGGCCTCGGGCAGCGAAGGGATGGTCTCGATCGCGAGGAGGTCGCAGCCGGATGAGGCGAGGACGTCGAGCCGGTCGCGGTGGAAGTCTCTCAGCTCCTCGACGGATAGGCCGTAGTTCCCGGTGTACTCGGAGCCGTCGGCGAGATAGGCACCGTAGGGGCCTATCGAAGCGGCGACCAGCGGTGGAGGACCTCCACGATCGCCTGCGGCCTCTTCGATCGCATCCTTCGCAAGCGCCACGCTTGCGACCATCAGTCCCGCAGCGTGGTCGCGATCGATCCCGCGTTCGGCGAAGCCCCGGAACGTGGCCTGGTAGCTCGCCGATATCACGACATCGGCTCCGGACCGGAGGTAGTCGAGATGGACCCGTCGGACCAGATCGGGCTCCTGGATCAGCGCCGCCGCCGACCACAGCTTGTCGTTGATGTCGCCGCCCAACGACGCGAGGTGCGTGGCGAAGCCTCCGTCGAGGATGCAGGCGCCGTGATGCTCGACGAACGCGGTGAGCGGACTCCCCGCGGAACCGGGGGGTGCGCTCAATTCGAAGCCTGGAGCAGCTCCGCGATCGACTTCTCGATGCCTTCGGCCAGCACGCTGAGGTCGGGTGCCGCGTCGTAATCGCCGAGCAGCCCGAAGCCGATCGTGCCCGCGTAGGAGAACAGCGCGATCCCGATGGTGGTGTTGTCGGACAGAGGCACGACCGGATAGACCTCTTTCATGCGACGCCCGAGGGTGTAGAGCGGGAACTGCGGCCCGGGAACGTTGGTAACGACGAGGTTGAACGCTCGCTGACGCGCTACCAGGCGCGATGCCTGAGCCAGGATCGTCGGCGGTGCGTACTCGCCGAAGGAGGTGAGTAGTTGGGCACCGACCGCTTGACCCGAGGACTTGAGGTCCTTCATCTCCTCGTGGACGATCTGGAGTCGCTCAACCGGATCCGGTTCGTAGACCGGGAGCGCCGCCCACAAAGATGCAACCCGGTTCCCGAGAGCTCCCTGTTCGTGATCGGCTCGCACCGACACGGGGACCATCGCTCGCAGTTCCATATCGTCGACACGTTCGCCGCGTGATTCGAAGAGGTACCGAAGCCCTCCGGCCACCGCGGTGAGGACGACATCGTTGACCGTTCCGCCGAGCGAGTTCTTGACGCTCTTGAAGTCCTCGAGGTCGGCGAGCACGGTCTCCCAACGGCGGTGCGGTCCGATGGATTGGTTGACCGAAGTTGGCGGCGCGGAGAACGACCCACCCACGAACGCGCCCAACGCCTTGGCTCCTTCGATCACGCGGTTCGGCAGCTTGCCCGGATCGAGGACCACAGACTGGAGCGACCGGATGGCCTCGGCAGGGGAGGTGATCCGTTCCTTAAGAGCATCGATCATCAACTGATCCGCCGTGGGTTCGGGCTCGGGGCTCCAGCGTTCGATCTCGGGCTGCTGCGGCTCCTCGGCCATGTCGAGGAGGATGGTCATGATGTCGGTGCCGGAGACCCCGTCGATCAGGCAGTGGTGGGTCTTCGAGATGAGGGCGAAGCGGCCTTCAGTGAGGCCCTCGGCGAACCAGATCTCCCATAGCGGCTTGGAACGATCCAGCTGCTGCGACATGATCCGGGCAACCAGTCGTTTGAGCTGCCCTTCGTTCCCGGGCGCGGGCAGCGCGGTGCTGCGAACGTGGTATTCGAGGTTGAAATGGGTGTCGTCGACCCACACCGGTCGCCCGAGGCCGAGGGGGACGCTGGCCAGCTTCTGGCGGAACCGAGGTACCGACTGGAGGCGCCCGCGCACCATGTCGAGGAACTCCTGGTAGTCGGGGGTCGGGCCCTCGAAGATCGCGACGCCGCCCACGTGCATGTGGGTATTGGGCCCTTCCAGGTGAAGGAAGAGCTCGTCGAGGACCTGTAGGCGTTCGTAGCGCGACATACTGGAATCGTAGCCCGGATGTCAGGCGGTCCTGCGAGAGAGTGGTGTACATGCCCAGATCGCAAGAAGGCCTCGCCCGCCTCATCGACCGAGACCGATTGGACGATGAGCGGATCGCGGCTGCCTTCCGTTCGATCGACAGGAAGATGTTCGTTCCCAAGGAATACAGAGCCGCTGCCTACGAGGATCGGCCGGTAGGGATCCCAGCCCAACAAACCACCTCGCAGCCATCGTTGATCGCCCGGATGGTCGGAGCCGCGAGGGTTCCTCCCGGCGGCCGCGTTCTCGAGGTCGGTACCGGCTACGGCTTCCAGACCGCGCTCTTGGCGCAACTCTGCCGCGAGGTGTTCTCGATCGAACGCCATGCGGAGCTTGCCGCTCAAGCCGAGGACAACCTGCGCCGTGCGGGAATCGCCAACGCCACCGTCACCGTTGGCGACGGTTGGGCGGGCTGGCCCGATCACGCTCCGTACGACGCGATCGTCGTCTCGGCTGCCGCATCAGAGGTCCCCGATGCCCTCCGCGACCAACTCGCGGAAGATGGCCGGCTCGTGATCCCGGTGACCGAGGGGGCCAGTGACAACGTCTACCTGTTCACCAAGACCGACGGGGTCACCGGACTGGTGCGCCTCCTTACCCCGGCGCGTTTCGTCCCCCTGGTAAAGGAACCACCGAGTTGAGGAGTGTGGGCTCCAGAGGCCCCTGACCGGGCCCAGATCCCCCTGGGGCCTGTGGAAAACCCGGGAATTGTCGCAGCCCTTCCCTAGGGTGACCACATGAACACCATGAGTCTCATCTTGCTCGTCTTGCTCTGCCTCGCCGCCGGAGGAGGGATCGCCCTGGTCGTCTCGCCGAGGCGCTCGACGCGCTCGGACGAAGACATGCGCGCCCTGAGGGCGGAACTGGCCCATCTCGGGCAGCGGGTCTCGCTCGACACCAACCGGGTGGCCGAGCGGCTCGAGGGGATCGATTCGCGGATGACCGAGACCCAGAGCACTTCGACGGGGATGGCGCAGGGGATATTCGAGCGCCTGGGGCAGGTCCAAAGCGCGACCGAATCGGTCGCCGAGCAAGCACGCGAGTTCACCCAGTTGCAGGATCTCCTCAAGGCCCCCAAGGCGCGAGGAGGGCTCGGCGAGGCGATGCTCGAAGAGCTTCTCCGGCAGGTCCTTCCGCCGCAGTCGTACTCGATGCAGCATCGCTTCCGCTCCGGACGGGTCGTGGATGCCGCCGTCAAGGCCGGGGGCAAGCTCGTCTGCATCGACTCGAAGTTCCCACTGTCCAACTACAAGCGGATGTGCGACGCGAGCGATGAGATCGAACGGATCGACGCCGAGCGCTCCTTCACCGCCGATGTCGCCCGCCACATCAAGGACATCTCTACCCGTTACATCCTCCCGGACGAAGACACCTTCGACTTCGCGGTGATGTACGTGCCGGCTGAGGGCGTTTACGCGGAGGTCCTTCGTCTCAGCCACCGCAAGCAACCGCTGTTCGAAGGTGCGATCGAGTCCCGCGTCATCCCTATGTCGCCCCTCAACCTCTATGGCTATCTCCAGACGATCCTCTTCGGTCTCAAATGCCTCAGCATCGAGGAGGATGCCCAGCGCATCCTCGACATCTGTGGACGTCTCTTTCAGGACGTCAATCGATTCACCGACGAGTACGACACGCTGGGCCGCCACCTCGGTCACGCTCGCAACAAGTACGAAGAGGGCCGCGTCCGCCTCGATCGTTTCCGCGACACGATCGACCGGATGGTCGACCTCAGGGAGCCCGACGAGGTTGTCGAGGAGGGCGAGGACCGGCCCCCGCTCGAGGCGGTCGGGGACTTCTAAGACGCCGGTCACCTAGCAGCCTTCATCGCTACCGGGTGGGTCCCAGCTTCCGGTCAGGTAGTCATCGCTGATGTCGACGAGGATCGCTACGAGATCTGATGCCGCCTCGAATCCGTCGGAACGGAGCCGGTCTCTGACTCCGGCCAGCGTTCCCGCGAGCATGACGATCATGAGGTCGCCCAGATCCGGCCTCGGTTCGGTTTTCATCGTCCGCTCTTCTCCGGCTGCATCACGTCGCGGTGTGCCCGCCAGTAATGGCGCCTGACCGCCGGTCCGGCCGACCAGCCCTTCGGGACGTGGATCCGTTTCCCGCAGGTCCGGCACTTCGGTGCCTTGGACTTGGCACCACTGGGGCCCTTCTTCGGGCTCATCGCTACCACCTCGCTGCCCGGGATTGTGGATCCACCTCCGACGTTAAGGAGGTGGTGTGACACGAGACGCGATATCGGCTATCCAAGGTCTATGAGAGCCCTTTGCATCGATGACTACGGACTCGATCACGTCGCAGTCAGGGACTTGGATGAGCCCGTGGTCGGCCCCGGAGAGGTCCTGGTCGGGATCAAGGCGTGCGCTCTGAATCGTCTCGACATCTGGACCCTGACCGGGTCCCTGGGGATCGACATCGCCTTTCCCCACATCCTGGGTGCCGACGCCGCCGGTGAGATCCTCGAGGCCGGTCCGGGGGTGAAGGGATACAAGCCGGGAACCCGGGTGCTGATCAACCCCGGTATCTCTTGTGGGGAGTGCGAACTGTGCCGGGCGGGCGAGCAATCCGAATGCCCGGGCTTCTCGATGATGGGTGAGCACGTCCCCGGAACCTTCGCGGAGAAGGTCTCGGTCCCGGCGAGCAACGTCTTCCCCTTTCCCGACCACCTCTCCTTCCCCGAAGCCGCGGCGCTCGGAGTCACCTTCGTCACTGCCTACCGGATGCTCTTCACGCGCGGACACCTGGAGCCGGGGGAGTGGGTCTTGATCACCGGGATCGGCGGCGGACTCGCGATGTCACTTCTCCAACTTGCTCGGCCGGTCGCGGGGCGGATCTACGTGACCTCTTCTTCCGACGAGAAGATCAGGCGGGCACTCGAACTCGGAGCCGATGAGGGGATCAATTACAAAGAGAAGGACTTCGCCAAGGAGATCAGGCACATGACCGGCAAGAGGGGCGTCGATCTGGTCGTCGATTCCGCGTCCGGAGATGGCCTCGATACCGGGCTGCGCGCTCTTCGCAAGGGTGGTCGTCTGGTCACGGCAGGCGCCACGGCCGGCGGCAAGGCGACGATCAACGCGCAACGGTTGTTCTGGAACCAGCTGTCTTTGGTCGGCTCGACGATGGGCTCGCACAACGACTTCTCGGAGATGTTGCGGTACGTGGGGGGTTCGAAGCTCACACCACCGATCGATCGGACCTTCCCGTTCGAGGACGGAGCCGACGCGGTGCGTTATCTGGATACCGGCGAGCAGCTCGGAAAGGTCGTGCTCGAGCTCGAGCTCTGATCGTTAGGGCGCGTACATCCGGGACAGGAGGCTCTTCGCCATCCTTACCGCAGCGTTCCGCTTGTAGGTGATCGAGTAGGCGAAACGCCGGTCCATGTCCGGACCGGTGTCGCCGAGGTCCAGCGCCGCGAACCCGGCGGCGAAATGCGATCCGATCACGACCACGACCCATTCGTTCCTCAGGGTGTCCGTCGGCTCGAGGTTCGTACCCCTGACCCCTTTGCCGGGGTCACCGTTGAGCCCGGCGCCAAAAGCGGCGACCAGAGGGAGTTCCGCGGCGAGCGCTTCGTAGAGATTCTTGGTTGCCGCGGTGAAGTGGCGCATCTCCTGGAAGGTGCTGAGAACGACCGGAGGTACGTCAAGCGCGGTCGCCTGGTGCTCGAGGTGCCTGCTGATCTCGAAGAGGATGCGCTTCGGGCCGCGACGGACCGGGCGCATGGCTGCAACGATCTCGAATGGGGATCGTTCGACCGAAACGGCATCACGGGTCCCCAGCCTCAGCACCTCCGACGGTTCCTTGGGCGGAACCAGCTCCCCCGGATGGTCGAACAACCATCCTTGCCCAAGGGTCGCGCCCATGGCGATCCCGGCGAGGCGCTGGACCTCGGTTTCGATACCTTCCGAAATGACCTGGGCTCCCGTTCGTTCGACCTCAGCATCGACGGCATGGATGATCTTGGCTTCGTCTTGGCTTGTGCGGTTATGCACCAACTGGATGTCCAACTTGAGGATGTCCGGACTGAGGAACGGCAGCATCGCCAGGGAGCGAGGGTCGGCGCCGATGTCGTCGAGGGCCACGCTCCAACCCGCCCCCGTGATGCGCTCGATGCGCTTGAGCAGTTCGGCCGGAGAGCGGGTCATGTCACGTTCGGTGATCTCCCAGACGACACGAAGTTGTCGCCTTGCGTTCTCCCAGATCTCGTGGTCCTCCTGGTCACCCTCGCCGACGACTTCGGACTCGATGTTGACGAACAGAGGGATCGACTTCGTCAGGCCTGCCTCGAGTGCTCCCCTGAGAGCGGCGGTGCGGCATGCGTATTCGAGGGCGGGCAAGACTCCCGCGCTCCGCGCCTCGGCGAAGAGGTGGGCGGGAGATTCGAGATCGGAGCCTTTGGGACCTCTGGCGAGCGCTTCGTACGCGACGATCTCACCCGACTCGATCTTCACTATCGGTTGATAAACCGAGTGAACCAAGCCCTTCGAAAGGACATCGTGGATAGTCATCGTTTGGGTATCCATTCGACGCCCGCTCTCTTGCTACAACCCTACGCCGCCCGCTCTTGCCACAACCCAATCTTAGGCTTGTTTCGCCATTAGTGAACCCTTAGATGACGGCCGCCCGGATCGCCTTGGCTACCGCCTCGGTGGCCAGGGGGCCCAGGAGGTCGAGATTGGCCGGTGCGGATCCCGCTCGAGGGGGAGCGGCGACGGCGAAGGTGACGTCGCCGTCGTAGCGGGTGTGTGCCGGACGCACCGCAGTGGTGATGCCGTCTGACCCTCGACCGGCGAGCCATCTCACTTCCTGCTTGGTGAGACTTGCCTCAACCGCGACGAGAGCGAGGACGGTACTCGTCGGAAAGTCTTGATCGTCGGGAAGCAGTTCTTCCGGCTCGGCGGCCGGGGCCGAGGTTCCGCGCAGCACGGTCCCGTCGGCCGCCATGATGTCGCCCACCGCGTTCACGACCGCGATGGCGGTCACCGCAGCATCGCCGTGCTCGGCGCGGCCGAACCCGAGTCCTCCCGGTGCGGAGAACTCCAGGCCCGCCCACTTCCCGACCGTCGTGCCGCTGCCCGCACCCACGCGGCCGGCGTCGACGGCTCCTGCGGTGGCGGCGTCGCAGGCGGCGCGACCTTCAGCGTGCCCCGGCCTGACCGTGGGATCGCCCGAACCGAGGTCGAACACGACGGCGGCCGGGACGATAGGGACCGTCGCAACCGGGGTTTGGTATCCGATGTCTCGTTCCGCGAGCCACGCGGCGACACCGTCTGCGCTCGCAAGTCCGAACGCGCTTCCCCCAGTGAGAACGATCCCGTGAGTCTCGGTCAGCCTTCGATCGAGGTCGAGAAGGACGAGTTCGCGCGATCCAGGTGACGACCCTCTGATGTCGCACGAGGTGACGTTCCCCGCGGGCGGGAGCACGACGGTGCACCCGGTCAGAGCGACCGCGTCGGTGTAGTGCCCGACCTTGAACCCGAATCCCAGGGAACCCGTCAACGGGATTCCTGGTAGCTGTAGCGCTCTTCGAGCCAGGGGTCGGCGCGGTTGTGATAGCCGCGCAACTCCCAGAACCCCCGGCGATCGGCCGCGATGAGTTCGAATCTTCGAACCCACTTCACGCTCTTCCACGCGTAGTACTTGGGAACGACGAGGCGCAGAGGGAATCCATGTTTCGGAGCGAGGTCCTGCGCCGTTGTGCGCCCACGCGACCATGACGTCGTCATCGAGCAAGACCTCGAGCGGCAGATTCGCGGTGTACCCGTCCCCGTCGCCGACGCTTACATGGGTGGCCGAATCGCGGGGCATCGCGAGATCGAGGATCGTCGTCATCTTCACGCCGGTCCAGTAGTTGTCGAGCTTCGACCACCCCGTAACGCAATGGAAGTCCGAACGCATCTCCATCCCGGGCAGGGACTTGAGCTCCGCGTAGGTCAGGGTGACGGGGCTCTCGACCTCGCCGCCGACCTCGAGCCGCCACGACGACTCGTCGAACCGGGGGACACCGCCGACGTGCAAGACGGGCCACCCTCGAGTGACTCGTTGTCCCGGAGGGACGCGGTCGCGAGCATGTTCCGGGAGGTCGGACACCTGGATGCTCCCGCCGGAGCCTTCGTAGTCCTCGACCTCTGGCTCGGCATCCCGGGCGGTAGAGCGTGCAAGGTCGTTCATTCGCAACTGGATCAGCTTGACCGTGTCGTCGTTAGCCTCGGTCATCGCCATCTTCAACGCCTTCTCGTAGCGTCGCCTGGCGCGTTGCCGAGCCTTCTCCTCACCGCCGGGCTTGGCGTACTTGATGAAGTTGTCGGCGATCTCAATCTGTTTGAAGATCTGCTCGGTGGTCGGCATACTGGCAGCCTATCCATGCGACGTGGTCGTGTTGCCATCAACGAGCCGGCGGTCAACTAGAGTGAGCCGCGTGAGCGACGCAGTACTCAGCTCCGAGGTGGCCAGGCGCAGGACGTTCGCGATCATCAGCCACCCGGATGCCGGGAAGACCACCCTCACCGAGAAGTTCCTCCTTTACGCGGGAGCTATCGAGGCCGCCGGCGCGGTGAAGGCCCGCCGGGATAGGCGCGCGGCCACCTCCGATTGGATGGGGATGGAGCAACAGCGGGGGATCTCGATCACATCTGCGGCGTTGCGATTCGAGTTCCAGGACACCATCTTCAATCTCCTCGACACCCCCGGCCACCGTGACTTCTCGGAAGACACGTACCGAGTTCTGGCGGCCGCCGACTGCGCGGTCATGGTTCTCGATGCGGCCAAGGGCATCGAGCCCCAGACGCTGAAGCTGTTCGACGTCTGCCGAGCTCGAGGGATCCCCCTGGTCTCTTTCATCAACAAGTTCGATCGACCCGGTCTCTCGCCACTGGAACTGCTCGACAATATCGAGAGCAAGATCGGCCTGACTCCGGTCCCCGTCACGTGGCCCGTCGGCATCCCCGGTGACTTCAAGGGCGTGATCGACCGGCGGACCGGTGAGTTCTACCGCTACGACAAGACGGTCCACGGAGCGACGATCGCGCCCGAGATCGTGACGACTCAGGACGCGGCCGCACTCAACGGCGGCGACGATTATCTGACCGCGCGGGAAGAGATCGACCTTCTCGATGCGGTGGGTTCCGGCTTCGACGCGAAACCATTCCTTGCCGGCGAGACCACTCCCGTGTTCTTCGGCTCCGCGGTGTCGAACTTCGGTGTCCGGCTGTTGCTCGAGGCGATGATCGAGATCGGTCCTCCGCCCGTCCCGCGCGTCGATCAGGACGGCGTTCCGCGCCTGCTCGATAGTCCGTTCTCGGCGCTCGTCTTCAAGGTCCAGGCGAACATGGACCCGAATCACCGCGACCGCATAGCGTTCTTCCGGGTTTGCTCTGGGCGTTTCGAGCGCGGGATGACCGCGATCCACGGCCGCACCGGTCGGCCCTATTCACTCAAGTACGCCCACCAGATGTTCGGGCAGGA
Source organism: uncultured Actinomycetes bacterium (assembly GCA_963826105.1). Taxonomy (GTDB): domain Bacteria; phylum Actinomycetota; class CADDZG01; order CADDZG01; family WHSQ01; genus WHTI01. The sequence continues at coordinate 231,741 of CAWGWA010000013.1, forward strand.
TCGTGAGACCGTCGACGAGGCGTTTCCCGGCGACATCATCGGTGTCGTGAACGCAACCGATCTCGGGATCGGCGATTCGCTCTACGTCGACGTGCCGGTTGCGTTCCCGGCGATCCCGTCGTTCGCACCCGAGCATTTCATGGTGGCGCGCAACAAGGACTCGGGCCGGTACAAGCAGTTCCGTCGGGGCATCCAGCAACTCGACGAGGAGGGCGTGATCCAGGTCCTCCGCCATCCCGACCGTGGCGATCAGGAGCCGATTCTCGCGGCGGTTGGTCCGATGCAGTTCGAGGTCGCTCAATATCGGCTGGCCGAGGAGTTCGGTTCCCCGATCGAGCTAAGTCCGACCAACTACAACATCGCTCGACGCACCGATGAAGCGGGTCGCCAGGCGCTGAAGAGCATGTGGCAGGCAGAGGTGTTCACCCGTTCCGACGGGAATCTGCTCGCTCTGTTCCCCAGCCGATTCCAGCTGGAGCGCTTCCAGGCGGACCACCCGGAGGTCACGCTCGAGCGGATCGTGGCCGGCGTAGACGAGTAGAACGGCAGATTCCCGTACCGGCCTGCCCGTTTAGCAGCCGGGCGGGAGTGGCAAGTTCTCTCGGTGACCCACACAACAGCCACGCCCGAAAGGGCGAAACAGAGCGCGTCTCGGACAGCTCGACGGTCTGCGGGGGCTGGCTGCTCTCTTCGTGCTGCTCAGCCACGTAGTCCGTGTGAGCGGCGCCTGGGACGGCCCGACGCTGGCCAGCCTCGACCGAACGCCGTTGCATCTGCTCGTCGGGGGACGGGAAGCCGTTCTGTTGTTCTTCACGTTGTCGGGCTTCGTGCTCGCGCTGCCGTTCCTATCGGGCATCGACCGGCCCTACGGCGGTTACCTGATCAAGCGTGTCTTCCGGATCTACATCCCGTACCTCGCTGCCGCGCTGTTCGCATTTGCTGGAGCAACTCTCTTGGCTCGCGGCCACATCCCGGGGATGAGCGATTGGTTCCAAACGCACTGGAACCAGCCGCCGACTGGACGTGCCATCGCGAATCACGTCGGGATGCTCGGACGCTTCCGGTCGAGCGAATACGGCCTTTCGTTCTGGTCGTTGGTACACGAGATGCGGGTCTCGATCGTGTTCCCGTTCCTGGTGCTGCCGGTGATCCGATGGCGGACGGGGCACGCGGCGCTCTACGCACTGTCGTTCTCCGTTGCAGGCATCTTGTGGGCTTCGCTTACCGGCATCGGGCTGACCGGGGGTACCGGGGAGTACGCCGTCACCGTTCATCTCATCGGGATCTTCCTCTTCGGCGCCACGCTGGCGAAGCATCGTGAGGCGATCGTCGAAGGCATCCGAGGTCTCCCGGCCCCCGCTCGGTACGGACTCGTTCTCTTGGGTGCGGCCTCCTACATCGAGGGTCGTCGAGTCACCGAGACGCTGGGCGAGACCCCGTTCACCCAGGCCCTCGAGCATTGGGCGTTCGCTCTGGGAGCTGGGGTGGCGATCATGTGTCTGCTGGCGTCGGCCAAGGCCGGAAAAGCGTTCATGCATGCGAGTCTCGCCTTCCTCGGCCGGATCTCCTACAGCCTCTATCTCCTCCACGGCGTCGTCATCTACGCGCTCGTCCATACGCTGAGCCCGTATCTGTCGGCGTGGGTGATCCTTGTTCTGGCACTTCCCTGCCGCCGTACTTGCCGGCGCACTGTCCGCTCGCTATGTCGAGGAACCGGCGATGGCGATGGGAGCGAGCCTTTCCGAGCGGTGGAGCAGCCGACCTCGGACGGTTGGGCCGAGGAGGCTGCATCTTGGGATCGAACGATCGAGGGGTTCCCTATGCCTACGCCGCCGCCAACCGGTCGAGCTTTTAGCCGGGGCCGAGGGTTAGCATCCGGACCATGCCAGGAACGAAGCCACCAGACGATCGGAACGACGAGCGCACGATCGATCTCCGTCCCCCGGAGGACGGCTCCGCCACGACCAAACTTGGTCCGGAGAATCTCGAGCACGTTGACCCCAGTGAGCAGACCATCGAGGAGCCGCGACCGGTCGGAGTCAAGGCGCTGGGGAGCCTGGGGTCCGACGTCCGTCGAGGGATCGTTGCCAACGGCTGGGACCGGTCGGCGCTCGCCGCTCTGACCGGGATCGCTGCGATGCTCGCGGTCGGAGCGGTCTTCGTGGTCATGGCCAAGTTGGTTGCTCCGAACTTCGGAGCCGGCAAGAGCCCGCTGTGGATCCTTGCTCGCATCGGGGTCGCGGGCCTCGCCGCTTTGGGTATCCCCATCGAGCGAGGGGCAGCGGGAACGCCCATCCTTCCCCTGGGCGCCCTGTTGCTGATCGGCTGGTTCCTCAGTTGGGCGACCAAGCGCGTCGTCGAAACCAGCGGAGCCCTCAGTCTGCGCGAGCGGTTGATCGAGGGGATGCGGGTCGCCTTGCCGTTCTCGCTCGCGTGCCTCATCGCCGCACTCGTGTTCCGGCTCCGCGATCGCGATCCATCCGTCGGTGCCGATCCCTACCTGGCGTTGATCCTCGGCCTCGTCTGGGGGGCGGTGTTCGGAGCGATCGGTGGGCTGCGAGCCGCGGGCGTTCCGCCCGAAGCCGAGCGCGGCCCGTTGTTGGAGACGCGACCTCTTCTCCGCGACGGGCTCCGATGCGCAAAGACGATGCTCGGCGCGTTGTTGTTGCTTTCGGCCGTAGCCGTGGTGGCGGCGATAGCGCTCAAGTTGGCGCTCGGCGGGCCTCCGCCCATCTCTCCAGCCGAGGCGACCGCGTTCATCCTGGCAGTGGTCTTCTTCCTTCCGAACCTGGTTCTGGGAGCGGCGGCATTCGTCCTCGGCGGTCCGATCGGTGCTCTCGCTCGCACGATCGATGGGACTCGGCTGGTATCCGAGGTCTCGCTGCTCGGATGGGGCGCGCCTCGGCCCGCCGTCTACGTCTACCTCTTGCTTCTCGTGCCCGTAGCAGCATTCGCCTACGGCGGATATCACGCCCGCCGAGAGGGGGCCTCCGCACAGGTTGAAGTCCTCGGGGTTGCGGCCGGAGTGGTCGGACTGGCGATGCTGCTCCTGGTGTGGATCTCGAGCGTTCAGGTGGGTCGTGCGTTCCTTGGTAGCGGGAACTATCTGGTCGCGGCCGCGGAGCCCTTCCCCGCGGCCGTTCTCGCCGTCATCGCCGCCGCGGCCTTCGGAGCGCTCGGCTGGTGGATGGCCGACCACAGTGTGCCGGTCAAGCGAGCCCGACGATGAGCCTCGAGATCTTTATCCACCGAGAGGTGGGACCGCTCGCGTGCAATTGCTACGTCGTTGGCGACCCGGAGACCAGCGAAGCGATCGTCATCGACCCCGGTGACGATGCGGACCTGTTGGCCGGGGACATCGCGGCGAAGGGTCTGCGCATCACCGCTATCGTCGCCACGCATGCACACTTCGATCACATCGTAGCGGCCGGCCGCCTTCGTGAGCTCACCGGTGCACCGTTCCACCTCGATCCACTGGACAAGCCGCTGCTCGGCTGGATGCAGGAATCGGGCCGGATGTTCCTGGGGATCGACCTCCCACCACCGCCCGAGGTCGACACCGAGACCCGCGAAGGTGACCTGCTGATCGCGGGCTCGGTATCGCTTGAGGTACTCCATACACCGGGGCATTCACCCGGATCGATCTCGCTCGTGCATCCCGACGCGGTGTTCTCCGGCGACACGCTTTTCGCCGGCTCGATCGGTCGCAGCGATCTTCCCGGGGGTGACATGCAGACCCTGCTCGCGGCCATTCGCAACAAGCTGTTCGTGCTGCCGGAGCACCTTCCGGTCTACCCGGGGCATGGCCCCGCGACCACGCTCGAGCGCGAGCGCGCCACCAATCCGTTCGTGGGTGACGGAGCGCGCCGCTAGGGGCTAGTAGTCCATATCCTCGGCGTTGCCACCCGAGTCCTTCGATCCACCCGAGGAGCTTCCACCTTCACCCACAACAACCGTTCCGGTCATCTGGTCGGGGTGGATCTCGCAGTGAAACTCGAAGCTGCCGTCCTCGTCTGGAGCCGTGAAGGTGGTCGACGCTTCGGTACCACCCTCGGCTTCGACATCGACCCCGAGGTCATCGGAGGTGAAGGTGTGAGGCGCGTCGTCACCGTTCTCCAGCGTCAGCTCGATCTCGGCTCCTGCTTCGATCGCGATCTCGTCCTCGCTGAAGGTGAAGTCCTGCGCCGTGATAGTGATCTCATCCGAGCCTCCGCCGCCACCGGCTCCCGCTTCGGGGGTCTCGTCATCGCCACAAGCGACCAGCGACAGGGCCAGAACACCAAGTACGGCCAGCAGCTTCGTTGCGTTCCTCACGAGCTTCGCCTCCTACGGTCGGGTTTTCGATCGGAGGGGGATACCGGTATGCGTCCGGCTACGTTCAATTGGCAATCGGCCGTTCTTATCCAGGTGAGGGCTACTGGAGCCCACTCAGCTGGAAAGAACGCGCTGATGAGTACCGTGTGTCCTGGGAGATCCTTCGGGGAACGCCTAGATGTAGGGGTGGACCGATGCCAGGGGGACCCCCGGGTAGCGGTCGATCTCGCGCTCGAGGGTGATCTTGAGGTGATCTTCCCGTGAGGCGATGCGGCGGTCGATCTCGCGGAAGCCCATCTTGGACAGGCGCTTGATCTCGCCTGCGTAGGACTTTCGGGGTTTGCCGCCCGGCGACGTCAGATAGACGTCGAGGGTGATCTTCTGGATGACTTTCTTCTGTCTACCTTCTGCCATAGCGGAGGAAGGGTAGCAGGGTTTCGGAGCGGTGCACTCCCGGGAGTGTCCCTAGAGCCAGTTCTTCCTCTTGAAGACGACGTAGAGCCAACCGGCGACCACGCCCATCATTCCGAGGACGAACCAGAAGTTCACGATGCTGGGACCGTCGGGGAGGAGGTGGAGGTTCATCCCGTAGACCGAGGCGATGAAGGTGGGGACCGCGATGATCGCGGCCCATGAGGTCAGCTTCTTGGTCACTTCGTTCAGCGCATTGGTCTGTTCACCTCGAACGAGATCGAGGACCGCCTGGACCAGATCGTCGAGCTGCCGGACCTGTTCCGAGATGCGGGTGAGATGGTCGGAGATGTCGCGGTAGTAGTGATGTGACTCCTCGGAGACCATGTCGACGTCTCTAAGCAGGGGATCGAGCACCCTCGCCGCGGGAAGCGCATATCGACGCAGGCGGGCCAGCTGTTGCTTGACCTGGTAGACCTGCCGCTGGATCGGTGCGTTGAAGGTCGATAGCGCGATCTCCTCGAGGTCCTCGGTCGTTCTCTCGAGCCGGTCGGCGACGTCCTGGTAATCGTCGACCACGACATCCAAAAGAGTGTGGAGGAGAGACAAGGCTCCGTCGGAGACATCCATCCCGCCCTCATCCCAGCGGCGACGCGCCTCGGCCAGCGTGCGCTCGGCGCCGGCGTGCAAGGCAAAGATCCAGCGCTCGCCGATGAAGCACGCGATCTGGGCTGCCTCGAGTTGGCCCTCCTCTTCGTCGAGCTGTTGGAACACCACGAAAAGGTGATCCGGGTACTTCTCGAGCTTGGGCCTCTGGCGCGAGTGAACGGCGTCTTCCACAGCCAGATCGTGAAGGGAGAACTCCTCCGCCAGTTTCGGCAGGAGCCCATCGGGGATGTCGTTGGTGTCGACCTCGGCCCAAACGAGGTTGTTCTGGTCGATGCAGAGGTCGGACAGGGTGTCGAGATCGGTGATCACGTTCCACTGACCGTCCCGCTGATACATCGCTTGCATGTTCGAAGCATATGGCGACCCACGGGCGGGGGAGGAGATTCACCCGTTCGTGAAGACGGGCGGGCGGCTTTTGTTCGTAATGTCGATACCGAGAACCGGTTCCGTCCGTTAGCCTCGTGTTTGAAGGGCCATTCAGTTTCCGACCGGCATCATCCCAGGAGCAGAGGAGGAACCGTGGCGGCACCGAACGAGGCCATCGACGCACGCGCGGAGGACATCCGCAAGCAGGAGGTCGCCAACTTCGAGGGACGCACCAAGGCCTCCAAGGCCCTCTACGACCGGGCCGAGCACTCGATGCCGTTCGGCGTGACGTCCTCGTTCCAGGCGGGCGACCCTTACCCGATCTATCTCGCCGAGGGTCACGGAAGCCACGTAACGGACATCGACGGCAACGAGTACATCGATTTCCATAACGGCTTCGGCTCCATGGCGGTGGGACACGCCCACCCGAAGGTCACCGAGGCGATCGTAAAGACCGCTCAGTCCGGCACCCAGTTCGCGACCACGACCGAAACCGCAGTCAAGTTCGCTGAGGAGTTGAAACGACGGTTCAACCTCGAGAAGATCCGCTTCACGAACTCGGGGACCGAATCGACGATGGACGCGGTGCGACTCGGACGAGCTGCATCCGGCAAGGACACGCTCCTCAAGATCGAGGGCTCGTATCACGGCCACCACGACGCGGTGATGTTCTCGGTCGTTCCATCCCTCGACTCAGCCGAAGGCGGGGACCGACCCTGGACGGTGCCGTTCTCGCGGGGCATCCCGCCCGACGCCGCCAAGTACACGAAGGTCGTGCCGTTCAACGACATCCCGGCCCTCGAGGAGATGCTCACCGAGCATGGGGACGAGATCGGGGCGATGATCCTCGAGCCGGTGATGATGAACATCGGCATCGTGCTCCCCAAGCCCGGTTACCTCGAGGCCGTGCGCGAGCTCTGCACCAAGCACAACGTCGTCCTGATCTTCGATGAGGTGAAGACCGGAGTCACGATCGCGGCCGGAGGTGCGACCGAATACTTCGGCGTCCAGCCCGACCTCGTCTGTCTGGCAAAGTCGATCGGCGGAGGCGTCCCTACCGGAGCGTTCGGGGGCCGGGCGGATCTGATGGACGAGATCGAGCACGGGGTCGCTGCATTGGGCACTTTCAACGGCAACCCGCTGTCCGCGGCGGCCGGACTCGCGTCCCTCACCGAGGTCCTGACCCCGGACGGCTACGCGCACCTGAAGAAGCTCGGTACGCGCCTAGCGACCGGCTGCAAAGAGGTACTCGATCGCCACGGCATCCCTGCGGTCACGACCGATCTCGGCTGCAAGGGATCGATCACGTTCCGCGACAAGCCGCTCGAGAACTACCGGGACTTCGGGGAGGTCGACGGCTCGCTCTTCGAGGCCTATTGGTACTGGGTCGTGAACCGCGGCATCTACCAGACCCCCGGCAAGGAAGAACAGTGGACGATCTCGGTGCAACATACCGAAGCCGACATCGACCGCTCGATCGAGATCCTGGCCGAATACTGCGAGGCCGTCGGCAAGTAGCCGCGTTCAGAGATGGGCCGGGAGCGGACAACCTTCCGGTTTGGATCCTGCGTTCGACTTGATCGCTACCATGAGGGATCTTTCCTCGCTGCCCAGCCCGCGGTAGCTACGGGCCTCTTTCTGAACCGTCTCTCGCCACGCTAGGCAATCGGCAGATAGCTCTGGTGCCGACACTGGGCGTCCGTTGGCCCACCAGATGCTCCCTGCGATGACAAGCAGGAGCACGACCGAAGTCAGCCGGCGGGCAAGTATCTCCTTGAGGCCCATCCCACCACGTTACGCCTCTGGATGACATGAGCCAATCCGCACTTCTGTGGTCCCCGGTGCTTGCTTGCTGGCACCTGGTGGACTTGAGAGGTGCCCGGGGGTCGGATTAGACGATGGCGATCTCGATGCGCTTGTTGGCTTTGCCTTTGGACTTGTAGCCGGTGACGTTGATGCGCCCGACTTCGCCGGTGCTTGCTACGTGGGTACCGCCGTCGGCTTGGAGGTCGAGGCCCTCGATATCGACCACGCGGACCTCGGTGATGCCGGCGGGGAGCAGGTTGATCTTGGTCCGGATGAGATCGGGGTTTTTGTCGGCCGCATCCCGAGGGAGGAACCGCACCGAGATCGAGCGGTCGGCGGCGACCTCGACGTTGATCTTGTCCTCGATCTCGCCGACCAGTTCCCCCGACATGTTCTCGAACTCGAAGTCCATGCGCCCAGACAGCGGTTGCATGTTCCCGCCCGTGACCTTGGCGCCGTAGTCGCGCCACACGACCCCGCAGAGGATGTGGAGGGCGGTATGGGTTCGCATCAATCCGTGACGGCGATCCCAATCGAGCGTCCCCTTGACCGAGCTGCCCACCTCAGGGGCCGGCCCGTCGAGCTCGTGCCAGATCAGGTCCCCATCGCGACGCGACTCGAGCACGGCACGCTCCTCGCCTCCGAAATCGATCGTGCCTCCATCGGCAGGCTGGCCCCCGCCTCCGGGGAAGAACGCGGTCCGGTCCAGAGCGACGGCATCACCATCGGAGGCCACGACGGTCGCATCGAAGTCGCGCACGTAGGCGTCCTGCTGGAAGATCATCTCGGTGCCCATCAGTGTGCGCTCGGGACCCGCTCTCCGCGCGTGCGGATGATGGAGACGATCGCGTAGACCGCGCCGATCATGAAGATCAAGGTCCCGAGAACGTTGACCTGGACCGGTACACCCAGTCTTGATGCCCCCGCGATCCACAGCGGCAGGGTGATGTAGCCGCCGTTGTTGAACAACGTGATGACGTAATCGTCGAGCGACAGTACGAACGCCAGGAGCGCAGCGGCCATGATGCCCGGCCAGATCAACGGGAAGGTCACGGTCCAGAACGTCACCCATGGACTGGCGCCGAGATCGCCGGCGGCGTCCTCGAGGTTCTGATCGAATCCTGCGGTGCGCGCTTTCACGGTCACCACGACGTACGAGATCGAGAACATGATGTGCGCGATCAGAACGGTCGTGAATCCCCGGGCAAAGTTCAAAGTGACAAAGAGCGACAGAAGGGCCGCTCCGAGCACGACCTCCGGACTCGCCATCGGTACGAACAGGAGCAGGTTCAGAGCGGAACGGCCCTTGAAGGTGAACCGAGTGAGGGCCAGGGCGATCAGCGTTCCGAGGATCGTTGCGATGAGCGCAGTGAGGAACGCGATCGTGAGTGAGTGCGTGATCGCCTGGTTCAGTTCCTCGAACTCGAAGAGGCGGGAAGGCGAGTAGTACTTCAGCGTGAAGCCCTGCCACGAAAGATTGAAGCGGCCCTGTGGGTCGTTGAAACCGAACGCGATCATGAACAAGACCGGTGCGAAGAGGTACGCGATCGCGAGCTTCGTGTAGATGTTCAGGAACCATCCGCGGCGCTCCTGCCCGATCTTTGCCATCAGCCCGTCATCTCCTCAGTACCGAGCACGCGCGCGTAGGCGAACACGCCGATGAGGATCGCGGCCATGAGTACGAACGAGATAGCCGAGCCGCGCGGATAGGCGTTGTTGGTGAGCATCTCGCGCTGAACCACCTGGCCGATCATGGTCGTGTTGACTCCACCCAGAAGTTCGGGGTTGATCGGATCGCCCACCGACGGGATGAACGTTAGCAAGGACCCGGCGAAGACGCCGGGGAACGAGAGCGGCAGGGTGACCTTGAGGAATGCCTGCCGCTTACTCGAGTAGAGATCCGCGGCTGCATCCAGGAGCCGCGGGTCCATCTTTTCCAACGACACATAGAGGGGCAGGGCCATGAACGGAAGGAAGTTGTAGATCATCCCGGAGATAACCGCCGTCATCGTCGCCAGGACCTGGTAGCTGTCGGAGACGAGGCCCACGTCCTTCAGGAAGCCCAGGAGGATGCCTTCGTCGGCAAAGATCGTCTTCCACATCAGTGTGCGGATCAGGAACGGCGTGAAGAACGGAAGCAGGATCAAGAGCAGGTAGACGTTCTTCCGGCGACCGCCCCGGAATGCGATCCAGTACATCATCGGGTAGCTGATGAGGAGCGTCCCGACCGTGACGATCAAGCCGACGATCAGTGACCGGATCAACTGCGTGTCGTAACGCGCTAGCGTCTCGGTGTAGTTCTGCCAGTGGCCGGTGAAGGTGAAGCCCTGGGATAGCGAGCCCTCCTGGAACGAGACCGAGAAGACCGTCGCCATGGGGATGGCGAAAAACACGACAAGGAAGCCGACCCCAGGAAGCGTCAGCAGATAGGGGGTGAACCTCCCTCGACCCTCGCCGGCCATCTAGATGTCCCGATCAGCCCTGGATGATCTCGCCGAAGAGGTCGTTCCAGAGCTGTTCCTCGGCCTCGTCCAAGTCCTTGTAGTGGAAGAGGTTCGCCTCCATCTCCGGCGTCGGGAACACGAGCGGGCTGTTCGCCACGGTCTGCGTGTACTCATCCTCGGCGCCGGCGAGGATCTCCTGCGCGGCGGGAACCGGGCAGATGTAGTTGACCCACGCGGTGATCTGTGCGGCGACCTCCGGGTCGTAGACGTAGTCCATGAACTTCAGCGCGTCGATAGGAGCGGCCGCATTCTCTGGGATCGCCATGTTGTCGACCCACAGGATGCCCCCGGTGTCTGGAACGTAGAACTGCAGATCGGGCTGGTCGAACTGGAGCTGGAAGACGTCACCGGACCACGCGATCGTTGCCCAGATGTCGCCCCGAACCAAGGCGTCGGCGTATTCGTTGCCGTAGTAGTTCCGCACGATGCCGTCGTCCCGCTGCTGGATCAGTTTCTGCTGTGCGGCAACGAGGTCGTCCTCGGTCGTGTCCTCCGGGTTGATCCCCATGCTCAGAAGCGTGAGGCAGAAGGTGTCGCGCATCTCCTTGAACATCCCGACCTTGCCCGCGAACGCGGGGTCGAAGAGGTCATCGAATGACGTGAGTTCCCGGCCGGTGAGTTCCGGGTTGTACGCGATGCCGGTGATGCCGGACTGCCACGGGACGCTGTACTTGTTACCCGGGTCGTAGCTCGGGTCCTTGTAGATGGCACCGGCGTTGGCAGTGAAGTTGGGAAGTTGCGTGTGATCGAGCTCCTCGAGGTAGCCCAGCCGTGCCATCTTTGCGAGCATCCAGTCGGTGATCACGATCAGGTCCCACTCGACCGCCTGGCCGTTGGACAGCGGCTCCTGGATCGTGCCGAAGAAGCCCTCGTTGTCGTCGATGACCTCTTTGTAGTTGACCTCGATCCCGGTCGCCTCGGTGAAGTCGTCGATAGTCGGCCTCGTCCCTTGGGCCCGGTCGATGTACAGAGGCCAGTTGGCGAAGTTGAGGGTCCCGACCTCCTCGTTGGTCGTGTAGGTGTTCTTCTCGCCTTCGGGGGTGGTGTTGTCCTCCTTGGAGATCCCGCAGGCGGCCAGGAAGGCAGTGAGCGAGGCGGCGCCCGCCCCCAGTCCAACGCGACGGAGCAGATCGCGCCGTGTCATCCCACGCCGAGGTGCCTCCGCGAGAAGTTTCGCAAACTCTCGTTCTCGATCCACTACTTGCCCCCTCCGTTGGCGCCGACGGCGAAAGTGTGTTCGGGATCCCAGGACAGGCGCACGTTCGCCCCGGCTCCGATCGGCTGGGCGGCGTTGCCCAGGTTCTGTACGTAGACGACGATCTTCGATCCGTCGCTGGTGCGGCATTCATATGACGTGCTCACTCCGATGTAGGTCGAGACCATGACCTGGGCATCCACCGCATTGGCGCCGTGCCCGTTGGAAGAAGGGTCGGATCGAGATGTGGAGCTTCTCGGGTCGCACCCCAACCCGCACGTGCCCGCCCTCGGCCGGCATGCGATCGGTAGGTACCGAGACGGTCGAGCCGACGGCGAGCTTCACTCTCGTCATTCCTCCGTCCCCGGATTCGACTTCGCCGTCGAGGAGGTTGGAGGCGCCGAGGAACGAGGCCACGAACTCGGTCGCGGGGAACTCGTACATGTCCTGCGGCGCACCGATCTGCTCGAAGTGACCCGCGTTCATCACGGCGATGCGATCGGACATCGTCATCGCTTCTTCCTGGTCGTGTGTCACGTAGATGAAGGTGATACCGACCTCGATCTGGATGCGCTTCAGCTCGAGCTGCATCTGCTTGCGAAGCTTGAGGTCGAGTGCTCCCAAGGGCTCATCGAGCAGCAGGACGCCGGGACGGTTCACCAGCGCCCGGGCGAGGGCGACACGCTGTTGCTGCCCACCGGACATCTGGTTGATCCGACGGGGGCCGTATCCGGGAAGGTCGACGAGTTCGAGCATCTCCTCGACGCGCTTCTTGGTCTCGTCCTTACCGACCTTCTTGCGCTTGAGTCCATAGCCGACGTTCTCGGCGACGGTGAGATGAGGGAACAGAGCGTACGACTGGAACACGGTGTTCACGTTGCGCTTGTAGGGCGGGAGCCCGGCGACGTTGTCCTCACCGAGGAAGATCTTGCCGGAGGTCGGCTGCTCGAAGCCGCCGATCATCCTCAGGGTCGTGGTCTTGCCACACCCCGAGGGGCCGAGGAACGAGAGGAACTCACCTTCCCGGACATCGAGATCGATGTTGTCGACCGCGACCATGTCTTTGAACGACTTCGTGACACCTTCGAGGCGGACGGACGACATGGTCAGGCTCCCCGTGTTCTGTCGAGCGGTTCTCGATCAAGTTTCATAGGTTATCTCCCGCCCTCGGTTGCCGTCTGTGCCCAGCGGAGTGATTCTTCGAGCACGTCCAACCCGGCATCGAGCTCGTCGTCGGCGATGCCGAGCGGAGCCAGCAGCCGGATGACGTTGTCGTAGGTGCCGGCCTTGAGGATCAGAACACCCCGTTCGTGGCACCGTTTGGCGACCGCTCCCGTCGCGACCTTGTGTGGCTCTTTGGTGCCCTTGTCGGTTACGAGTTCGATCCCGACCATCGGGCCCAGCCCTCGGACCTCACCCACGATCTCGAGTTCGTCCACAAGCGGATCGAGACGATCCCGGATCCGACGACCCTGCGCTATGGCCCGATCCAGGATGTCGGTTTCGGTCAGTTCTTCGATGACCGCCAGTGCCGCGGCACAAGCGACCGGGTTGCCGCCGTAGGTGCCGCCAAGGCCCCCGACGTGGGGTGCCTCCATCAGGTCTGCCCGCCCGGTGACACCGGAGATCGGGAACCCCGCGCCTAGTGACTTCGCGGTCGTGACGATGTCCGGCGTGACGTCGTAGTGCTCCGCGGCGAACATCGTTCCGGTACGGCCCATCCCGGATTGGATCTCGTCATCGATGAAAACGATGTCCCGCTCCTCGCAGATCTCCTTGAGGGCCGGAAGGTACTCGTCTGGAGCGACGACGAAACCACCCTCACCCTGGACCGGCTCGACCACCATGCATGCGACGTTGTCTCGGCCTATCTGTGAATCGATAACGTCGGCAGTGTGTTCGGCGCAGGCGATCCCACAGGATGGGTACTCCTTGCCGAAGGGACAGCGGTAGCAGTAGGCGAAGGGCACCCGGTAGGTCTCGGGGGCGAAGGGTCCGAACCCGTGCTTGTAGGGCATCTCCTTGGCGGTAAGTGTCATCCCGAGCAGCGTTCGACCGTGGAATGCGTTGGTGAAGCCGACAACGGCATCGCGACCGGTGGCATAGCGCGAGATCTTCACCGCGTTCTCGACCGCCTCGGCCCCCGAGTTCGCAAGCATCGTCTTCTTGTCGTGGTCGCCGGGGGTGATCCGGTTCAGGGTTTCGGCGAGTTCGACGTACTCCTCGTACATGGAGACGTGGAAACACTCGTGGATGTAGCGATCGACCTGCGCGTGCACAGCATCGAGAACCCGTTTGTTGCCGCGGCCGATGTTAAGTACCCCAAGTCCGCCGGCGAGATCGATGTAGTGGTTGCCGTCGACATCGACGACATCGGCTCCCGAGCCGCCTTCTACGAAGATGGGGACCGTGTTGAAGACGGCCCTGGGGACCGCCGCCTCGCGCCGTTTCAGAAGCTCGGAGGAGTTCGCCCCCGGTATCTCTCGTTCGGCCGTCATCACCGTTCCCCCAAACGATCAGAGCGAATGCGTGTCCGTCCGGAACGCTACAGGCGCCTCCAGGGGACGCTTAGGGTCTTTCCGTCGCACCGGCCGATCGAGATTTGTACACTCTGGACCGGATGCCACTCACCCTGCGCGATCTTTCGGAAATCCCCGGCCTGAGGCTGGACGTCGTCGCGGGTGCCGGCGGCATCGATAACCCGGTCCGGTGGGTCCACACATCAGAGCTCGAGGACCCGACCCCATGGTTGAACGGAGGAGAGCTCCTCCTGACCACCGGGATGGCCCTCAAAGGCTCTCCCGTTCAGCAGCGTGCCTACCTTCAGAGGCTGATCAAGGCGGACCTCGCAGGGCTGGGCTTCGGTCTCGGTTTCGGTTTCGATGCCGTCCCAGCGGCCGTCTGCAAGGCCGCCGATCGAGCTGGGTTCCCGATCGTTGCAGTTCCGTATCCGGTTCCCTTCATCGCGATCTCCGAGGCGATCTCATCTCACCTCAGCGAGGAGCGTCTCCGCGATGCGCAGATGTCGGTGGATGTGCACGAGCGGCTGGCCGCTCTGGTCGGGGGTGGATCCGGGCCGGCCGATGTCCTCGACGAGGTCGTCTCGCTCGCTGGCGGCTGGGCACTCCTGTTCGACATCCGCGGTCATCTGATAGCGCGCTCGCTGGATCTTGCGGCGGGGTCCCCCGATCCCAAGGCCATCTGGGATGGTCTTCCACGTGGACTGGTGGAACGCCGCGGCCCGACGACCACAGCCGACATGGGACCGCACGGGGCGCAGGTTGGCCTTGCCGTGGTGGCCGACAAGCGTCACGAGGGGATCCTGGTTTTCGGCAAGGAGCGGCGCCTCGATCAGCGCGATCGGATCGTCGTTAGACATGCCGTCACCGTGCTCGGCTTACTCCTGTCGTCCCGTAGGGCAGTCATCGAGGCCGAGCGCCGCGTCGCCGGCGACATCTTGGCGGACGCGTTCGAGGGCAGAACCGAAGGTGACGAACTCGAACGCCGGCTCGACCTGGTGGGCTTCTCAGCCGGTCGACCGACGACCGCGGTGGTCGTAGAGGCCCCCGCTGGCAACGATGCGTCGGTGTTGGAGGACATCGTCTGGTCGGTGGATGCCGCGCTCGGGTTGCGCTTCCCACATGTCAGGACCGTCGCGATCGGGGGCCGGGTCGCGGCCCTGGTCGTTACCGGGGAGGAAGGCACGGTCGGTTCCGAGGTGCTCTCCGAAGTCCTTGCGGCCGTCGGGGAAACCGGCGCGGATCTCGAAGGAGTTCGCGTGTCGGTCGGGGAGCCGGTCGCGTCTGCATCGGCTCGACACTCCTACCTGACCGCGGTCTTTGCTCTCCGCGCCGCGCCACCTTCGAGACAGATCGTTACGCCGGGTGACCTCGGTTCGTATGGATTCCTTCTTGGAGCTCGACCTACAGGTGTCCTCGACGGCTACGTTCGTTCGGTCCTGGGTTCGCTCATGGATCGAGACGAGGACAAGGACTCGGAGTTGGTGACATCCGTCCGGGCCTTCATCGCGGCTGGCGGTCGGTGGGAGCCCGGAGCCGCGGAGCTTGGGGTCCACCGCCACACCTTGCGCTACCGCGTGCGGCAGGCGGAAGAGTTGCTCGGGAGAGACCTCTCGCGGGCGGAGGACCGGCTCGAGGTCTGGCTCGCGCTCAAGGCGCTCGAGATCCTCGAGGGCTGATCGGATGAAACGACCCGATGAAACTGACCTTGGCGACGAAGCCGATGCTGGCCAAACTGCAGGACGATGTTCCCGAGGGCGCCGGCTGGAGCTACGAGCCGAAATGGGATGGGTTCCGCACTCTGATCCACCGACGCGGAGAGTCGCTCGACATCATCAGCCGGGACGGTCGGCCGATGAACCGTTACTTCCCGGAGCTGGTCACCCTCCTGAAGGAGGAGCTCACGACCGATTGCGTCCTCGATGGAGAGATCGTCGTGGCAACCGAGGACGGGCTTTCGTTCGGCGGACTTGCAGATGAGGATCCATCCCGCCGAGTCACGCGTTCGCATGCTCTCCGACGGAGGTTCCGGCCAGCGTCTTACTGTTCGACGTTCTGGCGATGGATGACGAAGTCATGGATCGTCCTCTCTCTGAGAGACTGGCGTTGCTCGACAAGCATTTCGGGCCGCCGAGAGCCATCGACGAAGTGCTCGAAGACGTCGCGTTGTCGTCGCCGATGCTCACGACCACTCCACGTACTTCCGATGCGGCCGAAGCGCGCACATGGCTGACGCGCTACGAGGAAAAGGGTCTCGATGGAGTGGTGGCGAAGAAACTCGGCGACACGTACCAGCCCAACAAGCGATCGCTTGTCAAGGTCAAACGCAAGCGCACCTGCGAGTGCGTTGTGGGTGGCTACCGACTCTCCAAGGATGGAGGAGGTGTCGGTTCGCTCCTGCTCGGTCTCTATACCGATGATGGAGTGCTCCAGTACGTCGGTCACACGTCCGGCTTCAAAGCGAAGGAGAGGGTCGAGCTCCTCGCTCGTCTGAAGGAGTTCGAAGGCACTGGAGGTTTCGGCGAGGGACGCTCGCCAGGGGGCCAGAGCCGGTGGAGCTCGGGGAAAGACTCGTCGTGGTTCCCGCTTATCCCGGTTCTCGTCTGCGAGGTCGCTTACGACCGGATGATGGACGGCCGCTTCCGGCACGCGGTCGGTTTCGTGCGATGGCGTGCCGACAAAGACCCGGAGGATTGCGATTACACCCAAGCGCTGTAGGGGAGGATCGTTCGGTGGATGAAGAGAGGTTCCTCGGCGGCGATCTCACGCCTTACTTCCGGGTGGGCGATACGGTCCGGCATCCGGCGGGATCCTGGACGCCGACGGTCCGTCGTCTCCTCACCTTTCTGCGCGAGCACGATTTCGAGGGTGTCCCGAGCCTCTCGGTTTCGACAGTGAAGGACGGGAGACCCTCAACTTCATCGACGGGTGAGGTGGGGTACTACCCATTGCCGACCTACATGTGGAGTGCGGAGATCCTCGAGTGACGTCGCTCGGCTGATTCGCCGGTTGCATGACGCTTCTGCCGATTTCCCCACCAGCGATGAGGACCACTGGCGCCTTCCAGCGCCGGGCGCCCAACGAGATCATCTGCCACAACGACTTGGCTCCCTACAACATCGTGTTCCGTGGTGGCCGCCCGGTTGGTGATCATCGATTTCGACAATGCCTCTCCGGGGCCGCGGGAGTGGGACCTCGCCTATGCGGCCTACCGCTTCGTGCCGCTTCGCGGATCCGGCGAACCCGGACGTTCCCTTCGTGCCGCTCCCGTTCAGTCGAAGCGCTTGGACCTCTTCCTCGAGAACTACGATCCGGAGATCTCCCGGGACGCGGGTCGTGGAGCTCCTTCCGGCGCGGATCGAGGCATTGATCGAGTTCACCGGGAGTGCGCGCCGAGACCGAGGAGGAGTGACCTGCGCGAAGGGCTTAAGGAGCACCGCAACATCTACGAACGGGATCTGACTCTACATCCGCAAGAACCTGGATGCTCTGGCGAGGTCCTCCTAGTCCTTCTTCTTCTTTGCCTTCGAGGGCTGCACGCGCTTCGGTTCGTTCTTCATCTTGGGGAAATGGGGCGGCCATGGCGCATCTCCCAGGCCCCCGCGCTCATCTTCCAATGCCATCTCGAGGACGCTGTCGAGCGGGGCGATCGATGCATCGATGCCCTCATGAGCGTCACCGTTGGCGGCGAAGAGGTCGGGAACCGTCAGGACCGTGAAGTCCTCCGGTTCAACCGCAGCCACCATGTCCCAGGTGATCGGGAACGACACCCGCGCGTCTTCCATCGGTCTAACCGAGTAGGCGGACGCGACCGTACGGTCGCGCGCGTTCTGATTGAAGTCTAGGAATACTCCGACACGCTCTTCTTTCCACCACGCGGTGGTTGCGACCCCGGGCGCACGTCGCTCGACTTCCCGCGCGATCGCGAGGGCGGCTCGTCGGACGTCGGTGAACTCCCACTCGGGAACAACCCGGACAAGGACGTGCATGCCACGCTTGCCCGAGGTCTTCGGCCATCCGGTGAGTCCGTGCTCGTCGAGGACCTCCTTGAGGACCAGGGCCACATCTCTCACATCGGCGAAGGGGATCTCCGGAGTGGGATCCAGGTCGATCCTCAGTTCGTCTGGATGATCGACATCCGCCGCCCGCACCGGCCACGGGTTGATCTCTAGGCACCCCAGGTTGATAGCCCACGCGATGTGAGCGATGTCGACGACTCGGAGCATCTCCGCAGAACGACCGGATGGGAACCGGATCGTCGTGCTCTCGATCCAATCCGGCCGGTGCTTCGGGATGCGCTTCTGATAGAAGTCCTCGCCCGTGACGCCGTCGGGAAAGCGATGCAGCGTCGTCGGACGATTCAGAGCGCCGGTGAGGGCCCCCGATCCGACCGCGATGAAGTACTCGACCAGCTGGAGCTTGGTGATGTCGTGCGCGGGAAAGAAGATCTTGTCCGGGTTGCTGACCTTCACCTCGCGGCCGTCGACCTCGAGCAGTTCCGCTTGGGTTGCCACCGGGTGACGCTACCAAGCGCGGTCCCCTCTGATCACCGGATCACCGGAGCTTCGGCAGAACCTCGTTGGCGTAGAACTCGAAGAACCCGTCCTGGTCGTCGCCGATCTGGTGGAACCAGATGTGGTCGTAACCCGCATCGAGATACTCCTTGGCGGCGGCGATGTGGACGTCGGGGTCCGGGCCGATCGCGACGTTCTCGGACACTTGGTGCTCGCTCAGCGGTTCGGCCGCGGCTTCGTACAGGGCTGGTTGCGCCAACTCCTGATTGAGTTGCCCGCCGAGTCCCGCGATCGGCCACCGCTCTTTCACCGTCTTCCGGGCGGCATCTTCGGAGGAGGCCCAGCAAGCCGTGACCTCGCAGTAAGCCGGCTTCTCCCCGCCGGCCTTCTTGCGGAACCTACCGACCATCTTGGGATCGGGAGCGAGGGCGACAACGCCATCACCGACCTTGGCCGCGAGGTCGATCGAGTCATCTCCGCTCGCGGCGACCACGATCGCCGGCAACTTCTCGGGGAGCGAGTAGATGCGTGCATTCTCGACCGTGTAATGCGTGCCGCGATGTGAGGTCAGCTTCCCGTCCCAAAGGGAGCGGATGACCTCGATCGCTTCCTCCAGCATCTGGAGTCGGACCTGCGCCGGGGGCCAATGGTCCCCGAGGATGTGCTCGTTGAGGGCCTCTCCGGAGCCGACCCCCAGCGTGAACCGGCCCGGCATCAACGACGCGGCGGTCGCCGCGGCTTGGGCGATGATCGCGGGGTGGGTCCTCATCGTCGGGCAGGTCACGCCGGTGACCAGCTTTAGGGTTTCGGTCGCCTCTGCGATCGCACCAAGCACGCCCCAGACGAACGGGCTTTCGCCCTGGGCGTCGACCCACGGGTGGTAGTGATCCGAGATCGCCGCGAACGTGAACCCGGCCTCCTCCGCCTGCTTCGCTTGCCGCACCAATTCTTGGGCGCCGAACTCCTCGCTCGAGAGCTTGTATCCGAACTCCGTCATCGCTATCTCCTTCTTATTGGTTTCAGGACGCTCGGCGGTGGGCTACCCGCCGTGCCTATCCCGGAAACGAGACAGCAGGGACGTTTCTCTGGCTGGGGCTCGGGTACGCGAATCGAAGGAAGCACGTGAGGGCGATGAAGGATCTGGAGGTCCACCCATGGCTGAATCGATGGCTAGCGAGGGGCATCTTTCCGAGCACAACGTGGTCGCAACGTTTACCGAACCCGACCGAGCGCAAGAGGCGATCCTCGATCTCCAGGAGAAGGACATCCCGCTCGAGCACATCTCGTTCCTGGCACGGGAGGACGAACGGCGTGCGGCTCACGGCGAGACGGTGGAGGACGCGGACGTGCCGGCGGACGTGGCCAAGCACACGGTCGCCGGTGGGACCCTGGGGGCAGTGGGAGGCGGAGCTGCGGGATTCCTCGCCGGGGCCATCGCCTTCGGCATCCCGGGCATCGGTCCGGGCGTCGGCGTCGGCATCTGGGCGGCCACGATCGGTGGGGCGACCGCCGGAGCCGCGGCCGGTGGAGTTGCCGGAGGGATCAGGAAGATGTGGGACGAGCGCTACGAGGATGCGGTGAAGGAGGGCCGACTGGTGGTCGGCGTTCACACCGACATGGAGGCGGAGGCCGGCAAAGCAGCCCAGGTGTTCGTGGATCACGACGCCGATAACGTCGATCGCTTCGATCCCGAGGGCAACATCATCCCGAGGTAGCCAGCCAGTTTGTACAACCGCGCCGGGGTCAATGGACCACCGGCGCGGTGCCCGGCCCGAAGCCCGGCGCTACCATCGAACGGAGCGGCGACGACTATCTCTTGGGGGGTGCTCTGGTGACCGAGACGAAGAAGTACCTGGTGGCGGGGGAATGGCGCACCGGCGACGAGACCTTCGAGGTCCGCAACCCCTACGACGGCGCGCTGGTTGCCGAAGTCGCCTCGCCCACAACTGCGGACGTCGAGAGTGCCGTGGGGGCCGCCCACGATGCGTTCGACGAGACACGAAAGCTCCCGGTACACGCTCGCGCCGAGGCTCTGATGAAGATCTCCCGCTCGCTCGAGGAACGTTTGGACGAAGCCGCCGAACTGATCGTCCGAGAGGGCGGAAAGCCGCTCAAGTGGGCGAAGGGAGAAGCGGCGCGAGCAGTGTCAACCTTCCGCTGGGCCGCCGAGGAGATTCGGCGCGGCCACGACGAGGTGATGCGCCTCGACACGGAGGCAGCCCTCGGCTCGCGCCTGGGGATCATCCGGTACTTCCCGCTGGGACCGGTGCTTGCGATCACGCCGTTCAACTTCCCGATCAACCTCGTCGCCCACAAGATGGCACCGGCCCTGGCGGTCGGTGCGCCGATCGTGATCAAGCCGGCGACCAAGACACCGCTAGGGGCGTTGTTCCTCGGTGAGCTGTTCGGAGAGACCGATCTGCCGGCGGGGATGCTGTCGGTCCTTCCGGTCGGTGGGAGCGTGGCCGGCGAGATGGCCAAGGACGATCGCTTCGCCAAGATCTCGTTCACCGGCTCGTCGGAGGTCGGCTGGGGGATCAAGCGCGACGCCCCCAAAAAGGCCGTCACCCTCGAGCTCGGCGGGAACGCGGGCGTGATCGTTCACTCCGACGCCGATCTTGCTCACGCGGCCAAAAGGGTCGCATTCGGCGGCTACTACCAGGCCGGGCAGTCGTGCATCTCGGTGCAGCGGGTGCTCGTCCACAAAGACGTGGCCGCGGAGTTCAACGAATTGCTCGTCGCCGAGGTCGGGAGCCTGAAGACCGGCGACACGATGGATCCCGAGACCGATGTCGGTCCGGTGATCGATCATGACTCGCTCGAGCGGATCTCCGCGTGGGTCGATGAGGCCGTGCAATCGGGCGCCGAGATCTTGATCGGTGGCAAACGCGAGGACCCGGCGTATTCGCCAACGGTTCTGTCTAAGACGGACGAACGGATGAAGGTTCGTTGCGAGGAGATCTTCGGTCCAGTGATCACAGTGGGGGAGTACTCGGATTTCGACGCCGCCATCGCCGAGGTGAACAACTCGAAGTACGGGCTGCAGGCGGGGGTGTTTACCAACGATCTGGAGCGCATCATGCTCGCCCACCGGGACATCGAGACCGGCGGGGTAGTGGTGAATGATGTGTCGGCGTTCAGGGCGGACCAGATGCCCTATGGAGGCAGCAAGGACTCGGGTGCGGGGCGCGAGGGATTGAAGTACGCCATGAGAGAGATGACCGAGCCCCGGATCCTCGTGCTGTCAAATATCGCACTGTAGGAATACGTGCGTGCCCTTCGATTGATCTGGGCATCGCCGGCCTCGCTGGTGGGGTTGCTCCTGGCCCCCTTCTTCCGATCTCGCCGCGCTGTCAAAGGGGTCCTTTTATGTGAAGGCGCATCGTGGCCCCGGAAACTGGGCTGGAAGTTCTCCGCCATCACCCTGGGGCATGTCGTCCTGTCGGTCGAGGACATCGGGGACGAGATGATGCGACACGAGCTGATCCACGTCGGCCAATACGAACGCTGGGGTCCGTTCATGCTCCCCGCCTATCTCGGTGCATCGGTCGTCGCAGCGGCACGAGGGCGCCACTACTACCGGGACAACCGCTTCGAGATCGCCGCCCGAGCTACTCCGAAAGAGGATCCGTAGACGACCCACTCATCGCCGGTTCCCTTCCGAAGATCGGTCGAGGGTGTTATCCATGGCTTGATGCGTAAGTGGCCGGCGGTGGTATCCGGGGTGCTCTTCGCCGCGGTGGCTTCCGCGGCGGGGTTCTTCCCCGCGATCGCGGCGGACGGCGTCGCCCTTGAGGTCACGCTCACCCCCCGAACCGAAACGGCCCGTACCGGCGAGGCGGTAGCCATCGATGTGACGGTGGCGAATCCTTCGACGGGGGCCGCGACGGACATCGAGGTCATCTTCGTGGTCGATGGGCTCGCCGCGATCGAGCCCGAGGGATGCGTGGAGCCCTGGACCGGCGCCGGCTGCTCCCTCGGTGACATCCCGCCCGGCGACGCCCGTTCGGTGGTGCTGTCCGGACTCCTGGCCGAACCCGGATCCGTGACCGTCGACGGGACCGTGACGAACGGCGATGCGGTCAGTGCCGGAGGAGCGTCCGTCGACGCCAGTGGCCCCGCCTGCACGGTGTTGGGAACCCTCGGAGCCGACGCTCTTCGAGGGACCCGCGCGGCCGACGTGATCTGCGCCGGTCCCGGTGACGATCGGATCGAAGCGCGCGCCGGTGACGATCGAGTCTTCGCCGGCGGCGGCTCGGACCAGGTTCTTGCAGGTTGGGGAGACGACCGGATCGACGGGGACGGCGGCGTGGACACGCTTGTGTTCGACCAAGGCATGGGCGTGGTCGTGGACGTCACCAGCGGCCGATCCAACGGCGGAGGACGCAAGCGATTCGCGTCGATCGAAGCGGTCCGGGGGACGCCTGGGGACGACTTCCTCCAGGGCGGCCGATCAGGCGAAGCCCTCGACGGGCGCGCCGGAGACGACAAGGTCGTCGGTCGCCGGGGGCCGGACTCCTTGATGGGTGGAAGCGGGGAGGACGATCTATCCGGAGGTCAAGGCGCGGATCGAGTCGACGGAGGATCCGGCGTCGACACTTGTCTCAAGGGTCCGGACCTCGCTCGATGTGAACGGCGAAGGAGACCCCAGTCTCTGGCCGGCGTCATCGGACTCGAGGTGTTCCTCCCCGGGCGCCGGATAGAAGGGGTCGGATTCCACGAGTCGCTCTTCTCGACCGCGGCGGCGATGACGTCCCGATCCGATTCCTTCTTCGTGATGTCATCTCGCGGGCGCGGCACGCCGGCGACGTCCGCGGCCGATGTGGTCATGCGATCGGGGGCCAAGGTTCTATCGCCCGTTTCGGGCACGGTCGTCAGTGTGACGCCTTACCGCCTGTACTGCGGGAGCGAGAACGACGTCCGCATCTTGATCAAACCTCGCGGTCGTCCCGACATCCGGGTCATGGTTCTGCACGTCACCGACGTGCGCGTACATGCCGGCCAGCGCGTGGCATTCGCCTACACGGTTCTCGGCACCCCACGCTCCTTCACTTCGTTCCCGGACCAGGTCGATCGCTACGTCCCGGGCGGCCACCCGCACGTACACGTGGAAGTAGAAAGCCCGGCAGCGTCTCCGCTGCCTGGCTGTTAGCTACTTCTGGTTGGCGGCTACCCAGCTTTCTAGCTCGGGGCCGGATTCGAAGCTCGCGATGACCGCGTAGCGGGGCTCGTCGCCCGGGTGGTAGACCGCATGATCGAGGCGCTCGGAGTCGACGAGGAAGACTGCGCCCTTGGGAAGGTGGACGTGCACCTCGGAGTCGACGTCGTCCTTGTTCTCGCGGAGGATCATGTAGCTGTCGGGGTTGTCGGTGAGCTGTAGCCAGGCTCGTACGACCCAGCCCGTGCCGTCCTCGGTGAGGCGGTTGTTGTCGTCCTTGTGCATGTTGCGGAGGGCCTCGTCGTAGTCGGCCGACTTGTTCAGCTTGATGACCCTTACGCGGCCGAAGTCGGCACCGACCGACTCGGTCCACTTCTTGAAGGTCGGGCTCTTCTCGACGTTGTCCTCGACCCAGACGCCGCCCTTGTCGGGCTTGCCGTACTCCCAGAAGCCTCGGGGGTCATGCTCTCCATTGGCCGAGGCCAGGATCGCGAAGTTGGTGTCTCCACCGGACTTCCAGTCGACGTATTCGAGCGATTCCCACTCCGCCGGATCCAGGTCCCCGTCGAACGGCTTCAGTTCGACGTAGCCCTTCTCCTCCAGCGCCGCTAGCTTCTTAAAGGCCATATGCTTACTCCCAACTTTTCGGTGTTCATGATCGGTTACGGGTCGAGGATAGCGGGTCATCCTCCTCCATCAGGCGATATGGGCCCCCGAAACATTGACGGCACAATAGGGGTTATCGATACTCCCCAAGTAGTAGCAAGGCTCAAGTCGGGCGAACGACGAGCTTCCCATCTCGAACTCCAGGAGGCTTCGGTGCAGGTCCGTTCCAAGCCGGTGTTGATCGGTGTCATCGTGGCGTTGTCTCTATGGCCGGCCGGTGTCGCCGCGGCCTCGGACAAGAAGGCCAGGGGTTCCGGCCCCGGCGAAGAGGTCACGGCTGTGACCTTGAAAGCCCAACCCGATCTGGTTGCGATCGGCAACCCGGTAACCCTCTCCGGCGCGATCGACCCTCCGGCGGAAGCAGAAGAAGTAACGATCCTCGACGCGGAAGGCAAAGAGGTTGCCACGGTTCTCACCGATCCCGATGGGAAGTTCGAGACGAGCTTCGCTCCTGCGAAGAACCGCGTCCTTCACGCTGAGTGGCAACTCGTCTCAAGTGAAGAGGTGAAGGTTCGGGTCAAACCCGAGGTCCACGTCAGGCTGGAGGATGTTTCGGTGTTCGGCAAGGCGAAGGTCAGCGGCTGGGTCCGTCCGGCTGCCCCGGGGGGCCGAGTTCACCTCTCCTTCCGTCGCCACGGGAACGTCGTCGCCAAGAAGACGGTGAAACTCAATGAGGGCCGCCGTTTCCGGACGAAGTTCAGGGTGCCGAACACCGGCACGTTCAGGGCCAAAGCCGTGCTCTCCCACGCCGAACTTGCACCCGCCGCCGAATGGACCGGGACCAGAACGACCGAGGAGTTCCGCAGCCTGTCTCAGGGATCGAGCGGGTCGCTCGTGAAGTCGCTCGAGAAGCGCCTCATCCAGCTCGGCTACTACCTCCCCTCGGCGAACGAGTCGTTCGACGAGAAGACCAGCGATGCCTTGCTTGCGTTCCACAAGGTCCAACGGATGTCGCGCGTCGGATCGGTTAGTTCGGCGACGTGGAACAGTCTCGTGTCACCGAAGAAGCCGAAGGCACGCTACGGAGGTAAGGGCCGTCACTTCGAGGTCGATCAGACCCGACAGGTGGTGTTCGTCGTTCAAAGGGGCAAGGTCAAGTGGATCTTGCACACGTCAACCGGTGCGAACGGTGCGACCCACGACGGAACCTTCACCGTGTTCAGGAAGCTCGCCGGATACAGCCCTGGTCGGCTCTACTACCCGAGCTACTGGGACGGGGGCCGGGCCTTCCACGGTTGGCCCGAAGTCCCGACCTATCCGGCGAGCCACGGCTGTTCCCGTATCCCGATGTGGTCGGCAACGTGGATGTACTCGTTGACCGAGATCGGTGACACGGTCTACGTCTATCACTAGACGTTTCAACCGGGCCCGCCGGAGTCGGGTTACCTAGACCGTGGTGCGACGGTTGGTGTAAGTGAGCTTGCGATACACCCACAACAGCGCCATCGCTACGAGGATGCCGCCGATCCACTCGACGCCTTCGGTGTTCCCGAAGAGTGCTTTCCACAGATAACCGCCGATGATGGCTCCGACGATCCCCACGACGATGGTTCCGATGATGCCGATCGGGTCGCTACCCGGCATGAAAAGCCGAGCGAGCAGCCCGATCACGGCACCCACGATGATCAATACGAGCAGATTGTCCATTTTCTTCCCTCCCTGTTCGACGCTGAACGGTCGAGGATTCCTACCCTCCTGGAGGCGGGGGAAACGGACCAAAGAAGGAACCGGAACGCCGGACAGAAGGGCGAGTAAACCGGTAGACTTTTCCTGTTTCTTGCAGGTTCTGGGTTTCCGGCAGGGCCAGGTCCGGGAACGGCGAAGTGGGGTCCTGTAAGGGTTCGCAGGTTGCAGCAAGGTACGATCGATGTGCTGCACCGCGACGTTGCACGAACCGGCCGGGGCGGCCGGAGGCAGGTGGGGAAATGACGAATAATCAGCTTGCGGCGTTCATCATCGGCGTTGCCATCACGGTAGTCATCGTCGGCGCGGTCCTGGTCGTCCTGTACGCACTCCGCGGGTTCCGAAACAGTCGCACGCGCGGCGGACTCTACCCAGGATTCGAGCACGGGACGGAACGTGGCGGCACTCGCGAACTAGCTGAGGGACTCAGCACCGCCGAGCCCGCCTCGTATCGAGTTGTCGAATGGAAGCCTTCCGGCAGCAGAAGCATGCGCCGCGTGAGCCGACCGGCGCCGGCAGCGGTTGCTTCCTCCGAAGCGACCGATGACGGTGTCGCAGCTCAGGAGACGGCGGGTGTGGTTGCAGCCACCGCAGCAGCACCCCCTCCGCCCCCGCCGCCGCCGCATGTGCGGACCGAGGGTGACATCACCGTGGTGACCTCCGAGGGCAGACGAGAGATCATCCTCGACGAGCACGAGGACAGCCGCGCGTAATAGTCCTACCCTGACTTCCTCCATACGAAGGCTCGTTCTTCGGGCTTGCCCAATCCGTAGCGATGGTGGATCTCGCTCACCGTCTTGTGACCTTCCGCGCATAGTTCCTTGTCGGATATCTGGATCCAGCGGTAGTAGTAGCCGGCGTCGGTAACGTCCACCAGTGCGTATCCGAAGGGGAAATCTCGCGGGATGGCAACCTCGACCGCAGGAACCTTGTCGAAGTGCGTCGTGATGGTGTTGCGGTGGGTATGGCCCGCGAAGATGCCCCAGACATTGCCCGAGTCGCACACCGCGTGAAGTCTTCCCGAGTCCGCATCTCGCAGCCCAAACAGGATCGGAGGGAATCCGTGGAACGGTTGAGGCGGGTGATGCAGGAAGACGAAGGCCGGAGGAGAGTCCGGCGCCGCGACCTGAGCCAGGATCTCGTGCTGCGGGGTTGAAAGGACGCCGCGGACGACCGCCCCACCCTTGCCCTCCATGAACGTTCCGGTGACGAGGTTGAACGGCGGGAATGGTGACGTCAGATCCTCGGCGGAGTCGAGAACCGCGAATCTGATGCCTTTGTGCTCGTGGAGGAGTCCGTCGGGGGCACGGCCGAAGTGCTTCTCGTACAGGCGCCGCCCGATCAGTGCTTCCTTGCGATACGAATAGACGTCGTGGTTCCCCATCGTCGTCAGGTAGGGCATCTCGAGATCGGAAAAAACCTCGGCGGCACGGATGAACTCTCGCTCGTTCCCGTGGTTGGTGATGTCACCCAGCTGTACGACCAGCTCGGCTCCCGACACGTTGAGGTCGGCGATGGCAGCTTTGGTCATCGCTTCGGCCCCCGCGGATCCGATGTGCGTGTCGGCGAGGATCCCGAAGGTGAAGCGCACCTCCCCTGGAGGTTCCAGATCGATGGTTTCGAGGGGGACGAAGGGTGGGGATTGCGGGATCGTTTCCGGGAAGGGCACGAAGCTCTTCTCCTCTTCGTTGATCGCCGCGATCTCGTCGACCCCGTCGTCGAGGAACGGACCGGCGTGTCCATCGACCCAGTCCGCCAGCCGGATCATGAACAGCTCACCGAAGGCGACCTCATCCGGGCGGGTCCCCACGAGATTCCTGATCCAGCCGGTATGGGGCTCGACGAAGGGATCGTCGGGTGTCCGGTTCCGGGACTCGATCGACCGCTCGATGATGCTCGCTCGCTTGAGGGCGCGCTCGGCCGAGGCACCGAAGCGATCGTCGTGCTCGGTCCAGGCCTCGTAGATCGAAGCGCGGCTCCGCTCGATGATCCATGCGGAGCGGACGAGGTCGGTCAGGATGTCGCTCGCAATGTCGTCCGTCATGACGCCGAGGATACGGCGGCGCCGGGCATAGAAGCGTCCGGTACCCTCATGGCATGGAGATGAAGACCGAGCGGCAGCGGGCGGACTGGGATCACTACTTCCTCAACATCGCGAGGGAGACCGCCACCAGGTCGAATTGCGTCCGGCGCCAGCACGGAGCTGTGATCGTGAAGAACCGCCGGATCACCTCTACCGGTTACAACGGACCACCATCGGGACACGCGCACTGCGATGAAGGGGCGTGCCCCCGAGCAACCTCCGACGCCCCGAGCGGTTGGGGACACGACAACTGCATCGCCATCCATGCCGAGGCGAACGCGATCCTCTACTCGAGCCCCTCCGAGCGCGAGCGAGCCACGATCTATATCACCGGGGTTCCGTGTTTCACGTGCGCGAAGCTGATCGCCAATTCGGGGATCTCCGAGATCGTCACGACCGGCGATCCTTACGACGAATGGGGCAACGTGCGGAAGTTCCTCCTCGATTGCGGTGTCCGGGTGCGCCTTATCTGAGGATCAAATGCCGCGACACGCTCGATCAGATAGGCGAAGCGGGTCCTCTCGAAGCTCGTCGCAGTGAATCCCGCTTTGATCATCACGTCTCTGACGTCACGGCCGGAACGGAAGAACGTCGGCAGCCTCGCCGAGACGAATCGGGGGAGGAGTGCCCCTACCGGGATCGTCGGAAGTGCGACGTAAGCCATCCCGTCCGGTGCGGTCACACGATGCAGCTCTGCGACCGCGCCGGCAAGGTCGGGCATAACCTGAAGTCCATTCGAGGACACGACTGACGTGAACGTTCCGTCGGCGAACGGAAGGTAGAAGCCGTCGGCCTGAAGTGGCACCAGCCGGATCGCACCTGCTTCGACCGCAGTGCGCTTCGTTCGCTCGACCATCCCCCACGCGACGTCCGCGCCGACCACGATCCCCGGATGCGAGGTAGCGAGGTCGACGGCGAAGTATCCGGTCCCGACTGGAAGGTCGAGGATCGGACCGCCGACCGCCGATGCAACCGCGCGTCGTCCTTGCTCGAGGACGCGACCAGGGAGGTCTTTCCCGAACAGAGGGAAAGCGGTCTTCACAACCAGGGGTTCGTAGATGTTGTCGGCGATGGCCGAATAGATCCCACGGAACAGACGGGTCCAGAGGCGGCGGATCGTCTTCACGCGTCGATGCCGGCGATCGTGCGCAATTCGGCGAGCGTGGCGTCGGACGGGTCTCGGTCCATCGCCAGGCCCTTGAAGGAAGGTGCTCGCAGACGGTTGCCCGCGGTGAGCTCGCGGAACTCGACCCGTGCGACAACGAGGGGCTCAACCCAGTGCGGGTCCTTGATGGGTTTCCCAAATCGCCCGGCCCTGACCGCCTCGATCCCGCCGGCAAAGGGCGACGCGTCGGTCTCGATCGTCCTGAGTGCTTCGAGGATGGTCGCGATCGTCTTGTCCGAGAAGCCGGTCCCCACTGCTCCCACGAAGTGGAGTTCGTCACCATCGAAGGCCCCCATCAGCAGCGCACCGAATGAGTTCGACCGGGAGCCCTCGCCCCGGGACCATCCCCCGACGACGAGGTCCGCATCGTGGACCGCTTTGATCTTGATCCACTCCCTGGTCCGTTTCCCGGGACGGTAGGGAGAACCGAGCTTCTTGGCCACGATGCCCTCGAGTCGGGCGGCTTCGGCCGCCGCGAACAACGCCACGCCGTCTCCCTTCACCGCCTCGGAAACCGCCACACGTTCCCCCGGAACCACGATCTTCTCGAGAAGCGCGCGGCGTTCCTCGACCGGTTTCCCCACGAGCGATCGACCGTCCAGATAGAGGAGGTCGAAGGCGATGAACTGGACCGGGATCTTGCGTGCGATGCGCTCGATGTCCTTCGCGTTCTGAAGATTGATCCTGCTCTGGAGCTTCTCGAACGATGGTCGAGCGCCTTCGAATGCGACGATCTCGCCGTCGAGGATGGCGTCGTAGGCGACCAGGCGATCGTGAGCACGCCCCAGTTCCGGGTAAGTCGCCGTGATGTCGTTGCGCTTGCGGGACAACAGCAATGTCTCGTCGGTGCACACGGCAAGCGCTCTGACCCCGTCCCACTTCACCTCGAACAGGAAGCGCTCGTCGTCGAAGGGCTCGCGATCCAGGGTCGCCAGCATCGGAGTCAGCTCCGGGAGCGGATCGGATTCGGGCCGGTGATCCGTGCCCAATGCGACAAGCCAATCGTTGACGCCGTACTTCGATGACTTCGACGAAGAGCCCGTTCGGAACATGTGGTACTCGCCGAGGAGGCGTTCGCCATGCAGTCGGATGGTCAGCTTGCCGGGTTCTTGTTCGAGCACGGTGTAGGTACCACGATCGAAGATGCGGACTTCCCCGGCGCCGTATTCCCCTTCGGGGATCGAGCCTTCGAATGACCCGTAATCGAAGGGGTGATCCTCGACATGCACCGCGAGATGTTTGTCCCCGGGATGACGAGGGAGATTCTTGGGCACGGCCCACGACACCAGTACGGGAACGTCCCCGTTCATCATCTCGAGTCGAAGATCGAAGTGGAGCCGCCGGGCGTGGTGCTGATGGATGACGAAGGTCTCGCCCGGAACCGCGGTGCCGGGATCGACGTTGCCCTCGACCTCCGGACCGGGCTCAGGAGTTACATCGAAGGAGCGTTTCTCCGAATAGGTCTTTGAACGCTCGTCCGGCAAGGGCTAGAGCTCCGCGACCAGCCACTGGGCGAGGCCGATCCCTCCGAACGGGTCGCCGGCCGGGATGCCCTCGTGCTTGGTGAAGGCAAAGACATCGCGTTCGGCTGCCGTTGTGCGCAGGAGCTCGACCACCCACTCCGGGCGGCCTCCGAGTAGCGTTCCGAGCGCATCCGCACGTAGGCGAGGGGCCCGGGAGGGAACGCTTCGGGTACCTCACCCTTGGTCTCGGAGATGCAGACGGTACCTCCCGCGTTGGCGATCGCGTCGTAAACGTCGTTGTCTGCCCACGAGTCGTCGCGGAACTCGAGCGCGAATCGTG
Source organism: uncultured Actinomycetes bacterium (assembly GCA_963826105.1). Classification (GTDB taxonomy): domain Bacteria; phylum Actinomycetota; class CADDZG01; order CADDZG01; family WHSQ01; genus WHTI01. The sequence continues at coordinate 262,597 of CAWGWA010000013.1, forward strand.
GACCGCCCTTGAGGGCTTCGAGCAAACCGGCGAGATCCTCGTCGTCGCGCTTCCGGAACGGGGGAAACTGCCACAGGATCACCCCGAGTTTCCCGTCGAGCCCTCCGACCGACTTCACGAATGCATTGAAGAACTCGCGCTTCTCCTCGGAAGGCGTCAGCTGCTTGGTGTGCGTGAGCCCGCGGTGTGCCTTCGTCGAGAACCGGAAGGGGTCGGGCACGGTGTCTCGCCACTTCGCGATCGTCTCGTCGGACTGCATCCGCCGGAACGTCGCGTTGACCTCGCAAGCCGTGAGCTTCGTTCCGTAGTACTCGAGGAACGACCGCTGCGGGATGTCCACCGGATAGAAATCCGGCTTCCATTCCTTGTACGCCCATCCTGATGTACCGACGAAGAGACTCATGGCTTCAGGCTACCGCTTGATCTCGCGTGCTTTCCGAGGCGTCGCTCCGAGTTTCTCGATCGCATCGTTCAGCGATTGCCCCGGTCCCTCGGCCACCGGGAGGAAGAGGTCACCGACCTCGGCGAGCCGGTCGAAGATGGTTTCGATGTTGTAGTCGGAAGGATCGGATCGTCGATCTCGTCCCAGGTCACCGGGGTGGAGACCGGCGCCCCTACCTCCGGCCGAACCGAGTACGCGGCGGCGATATTGGCCCCCTGCCGGTTCATGTTGACATCGAGGAAGACCTTCCCGGTGCGCCGCTTGACCTCCCACTCGAGGGTCGTCGCCTGCTTATCAGCCTCGTGTACGAGATCGGAGATGGTTCCGATGACCCCGCGGACCTCGTCGTAGGCATGCGAGCGGTCGAGCGGGAGCATGATCTGCATCCCGGTGGCGCCCGACCACTTCGGGTAGGACTCGAGACCGAGTTGATCGAGGACGACTTTGATCAGCTTCGCCACATGGCGAACCTCATCGAAACCCGCCGGTTCGAAGGGGTCGAGGTCGAAGAAGGCGTAGGTGGGATGCAGTTGATCCTCGCCTCGGGCGTGAAGAGGGTGGAACTCGATACATCCGAGGTTGGCGACCCACAGCATCTCGGCGACGTCGTTGGCCACCAGGTAGTTGATCGTCTTCGTGTCGCCTTCGGCTCTGACGGGGAGCCTCGGCATCCACTCAGGCGTATGTACCGGAGCGTTCTTCTCGTAGAAGAAGTCCCCATGGATCCCGTTGGGCATCCGCTTCATGGTCAGAGGGCGCTCCTGGAGGTGGGGGACCATGTACGGCGAGATGTTGAAGTAGTAGGTGAGGAGATCGCCCTTCGTATAGCCGTGCTCCGGCCAGAACACCTTGTCGATGTTGGACAGCCTCAGATTGCGATCTCCGGCGCGTGCGTGCCAGTGACCACCCTTCTTCTCAACCGGCAGTTCGACCGGGAAGGTCGCGGTCAGCCGTCACCCTCCTCGGAGACTGAGACCGAGGATTCGCCGAGGGGTTCAGGTGCGATCGGCGGAGGGATCCGTTCGAGCCCGGAAACGCTCTCGTACATGAAGACCGCTGCGCACGCTCCCACCACCGGGCCGACCGCATAGATTGGAGATCGCCCCACGCGGGGGCTCCCGTCTCGTACAGGAGGGACGCAACGATGGGGCCGAGGCTCCGTGCGAAGTTCGCCGATGCGCCCGTGATCGGTCCCACCATGAGGATGCCGGCGCCGAGGGACAGACCGATGATCAGGCCCGCTACGGCCTTCGGCCCCCTGGGATCGATCGCGACGGCCATGATCGCGGTGACCAACACGAAGGTGACCAGGGCTTCGGCGAGGAGGGCTTGCCATTGGCTGACGCCTGCGGCGATCGTGGTGGCACCGAACAGGATGTCGACGTCGGCGAACGCGGCTCCGTCCTGCCCGTAGACCCCCGCGATGAGGAGGGCGCCGACGATACCTCCGGCGATCTGAGCCGCCATGTAGGGGCCCACCTCGGTCCACGGGAACCTGCGGACCGCAGCGAGCGAGAACGTGACGGCCGGGTTGAAATGGCCCCCGGAAACGCCGCCGAATGCGTACGCGACGACGGCCAACACCAGAGCGAATGCAAGTGCGATCGGGAGAAGGTCGGCGGGGCCACCCCTTAGAAGGACCTGGAAGAACTGGTCACTTTCGAACGCCGAGCTCTTCGGCGGATCCCTGAGTCCCACGCGCTGGTGATCTCGGCCGTTCGTGCTGCCTGTTCACGAAGGGGACTTAGCAAGAAGGCCGTTACCGCGCCGGCGCCGATCGCCACCAAGAGTCCGGCACCAACGAACTCGGCCAGTAGCCGCCTTCCCAGAGGTGCCTCCGTTTCGATCACTGCTCCGACCGTTTGCGTCATCTGATTTCTCCTAACCCTCGGTTGCTTTCTGCGATTCGGACTTGGCACGGATCTCGTCGAGGATCGGGGCGTTCTGCAAGGTCGTGACGTCCCCGAGCTCCCGCCCTTCGGCGACATCGCGGAGGAGCCTCCGCATGATCTTGCCGGAACGTGTCTTGGGTAGATCGTCGGTGAAGACGATCGACTGCGGGCGGGCGATCTTCCCAATCACTTTGCCGACGTGCTCCCTCAGTTCTTTCATCAGGGCCTCGTCGCCGGTCACATCTCCCTTCGGCGTAACGAACGCGACGATCGTCTCACCTTCCTGGGGATGCTTGCGTCCACCACCGCCGCCTCGGCGACTCCCTGGTGATCCACGAGGGCGCTCTCGACCTCGTATGTCGAGATCCGGTGGCCCGAGACGTTCATCACATCGTCGACCCTGCCGAGCAGCCAGTAGTAGCCCTCTTCGTCGAGCTTGGCGCCGTCACCGGGGAAATACGTCTCGATGCCGTACTTGTCGAAGTACGTCTTCACGTACCGCTCGTCGTCTCCGAAGATCGTGCGGAACATCGAAGGGAACGGCTGCGTGAGTACGAGATAACCGCCCCCGCCGAGTCCGACCGACTCACCCTTCTCGTCGACGACATCCGCGAACACACCGGGATAAGGCTTGGTGGCGGAACCCGGTTTGAGGGTCGTCACCCCCGGTAGTGCAGTGATCGCGATGGCCCCTGTTTCGGTCTGCCACCAGGTATCGACGACGGGGGTCTTCCCGCCTCCGATGAACTCCTGGTACCAGATCCACGCTTCCGGATTGATGGGCTCACCAACGCTCCCGAGCAACCTCAAGGACGACAGGTCGTGCTTGGCCGGGTAGTCGGTGCCCCATTTCATGAAGGTGCGGATCGCAGTGGGGGCGGTGTAGAGGATCGATACGTCGTACTCGTCGATGATCTGCCACCAGCGGTCCTTGTCGGGATGATCCGGTGCGCCTTCGTACATCACCGATGTGGCCCCGTTGGCCAGAGGTCCGTAGACGATGTACGAGTGGCCGGTGACCCATCCGATGTCGGCCGCGGACCAGTACACGTCGACCTCGGGCTTGAGATCGAAAACCAGATTGTGTGTCGAGCTCACCCCGGTCATGTAGCCACCGGTGGTGTGCACGATCCCCTTCGGCTTACCTGTGGTCCCTGACGTATAGAGGATGTACAACATGTCCTCGGAATCCATCTCTTCGGCCGGACAATCGATCGAGGCATCTTTGAGAAGCTCGTGGTACCAGACGTCTCGGTCGTCGAACCAATCGATGTCTTCAGCGGTTCGTTGCACGACGACGACTTTCTCGATCGAAGGGCAGCCCTTGACCGCTTCGTCCGCACTCTGTTTCAGGGGGACCAGGTCTCCACGACGGTAACTGCCGTCGGCCGTGATCAGGACCTTGCACTGCGCGTCGTTGATGCGGTCCTTCAGAGATTCGGCCGAGAAGCCGCCGAACACCACGGAGTGTGCCGCTCCGATGCGAGCGCACGCGAGCATCGCGGCAGGGAGTTCGGGGATCATCGGCAGGTAGATGGCGACGCGATCGCCCCTCTTCACACCGAGTGACTTCAGGACGTTTGCTAGCTTGCTGACATCACGATGGAGTTCGGCGTAAGTGACGGTTCGTTTGTCGCCCGGCTCACCGATCCAGTAGTAAGCGACCCGCTCGCCGTTCTTCTCGAGGTGCCGGTCGAGACAGTTGTAGGACGCGTTCAGCGTTCCGCCGACGAACCATTCGTGGTGAGGAGGGTCCCTCCGGAGCACGTGGTCCCACGGCTTGAACCAGTGCAGCCGCTCGGCCTGGGATGCCCACCAGCCCTCGGGATCGGCGTCGGCTTGTTCGTACACGGAGTTGTCGCGGACGTTGGCCTGCTTGGTGAACTCCTCCGGCGGTGCGAACGTACGCCGCTCTTCGAGCAGTGCCTCGATCGTCTTCTCGACATCTCGCTCGACCATTCTCGCCCCCCATTCACATGGTTGGAGTTTCGACCGAGCCTACGGCAGATGCCTCGGGGTAGGACACGTCGCATCGAGAGGATAATGGGCCTATGCCCCATCTGAAGGTCGTGCGTGCCGACATCATCAGTGTCGGCCCCGACGGTGTGGCCGGAGGGGAACGACGAGATCGTCTCGCCGGCGAAGAGCCCCTGGAGATCCGTGCCGCCGGGATGTCCCAGCTTCCCGTCCAGGTCGCCGTAACGATGCGGACGCCGGGCCACGATTTCGAGCTTGCCGCCGGCTTCTTGTTCTCCGAGGGTCTGATCTCTGCGGAGGATGTTGCGAGGGTCAGTTACTGCGACGTGGGCTTCACGCCACCGACGAATACGAAGATCCCCGGCGACGGCGACGACCCCAGCGAGTTCAACGTCGTTACCGTTCGGAGCCGCACCGAGATCGACGCCTCCACCCTCCAACGCAATTTCTTCATGACGTCGAGTTGCGGGATCTGCGGCAAGGCGTCACTCGATCAACTCGAAGGTATGTGCCACCCGGTGTCCGGTGATCTTCGGATCTCCTCCGAAACCGTCTCGTCTCGCCGGCCTCACTCCGGTCGGCGCAGAGCGTGTTCGAGGCCACCGGCGGTCTTCATGCCGCAGGCATCTTCACCGCCGATGGAGTCCCCGAGGTCGTCCGCGAGGATGTCGGGCGGCACAACGCCTTGGACAAGGCCATCGGAGCGAAGCTCCTGGCCGGAGAGCTCCCGTTGAGCGACCGGGTCGTTGCGGTCTCGGGTCGAGCGAGCTACGAGTTGGTACAGAAGGCCCTCACTGCAGGGGCCAGCGTGATGTGTTCGATCTCTGCACCGTCGAGCCTCGCGGTGGAGGCCGCCAAACGCTTCGGACTGACCCTGGTCGGCTTTCTACGGGACGACGGATTCAATATCTATTCACACCCCGAACGCATCGTCACCAACGGAGGAACGGGCTAGCCCGCGGGGCCACATGTTTCACATAAACCCCAACGCGGGCATAGTTTGACCCGTGACCGGACTGGTTGAGGAGTCGAATTTGGATCCTGAAGGTGTCGTGTCCGTGATCGTGGCGGGCGCTGAGGCGGCTAGCCGCTCTCGGATTTCGGAACTCATTGGTAACCACCCCAGGGTGTCGGTGGCGGCATCTGCGGCCACCCCGGGGGACGCGGTGGATTCGGCCCGCGGGCGCAGAGACAGGCCCGTTATCGTCCTCGATCTGCAAGGGGCCGAGGATCCGTCCGCGGCCGCGCGCGAGTGTGCGGTGTCATTCCCCGTGGTCGTCATCGCCGGCAGCAACGACGATCCCGAGATCCCAAGCCTCCTGCAGGCGGGAGCCGCCGCGTGTCTGGTGATCGACACCATCACTCCTCAGCAGGTTGTGGAGGCCGTGACCAAGGCGGCCGTGGGGGACAGCTACCTCGCCCCGGCGATCATCACTCGCCTCTTCGAGGAGTTCCGACGGTCTCCGAAAAACATCTCGGGACCAGGGGGAGAGCTCACCGAGAGGGAGCGCGAGATCATGGGTCTGGTTTCGCAGGGGTTGCGTAACCGGCAGATCGCGGCAGCTCTGTTCCTGTCCGAGAAGACCGTGAAGAACCACATCAACCACGTCTACAGGAAACTCGAAGTGAACGACCGCAGAGAGGCCGTGGAGCGCTGGAGCCGCGAGTCCTAAGCGTTTCCCGAACGATGCTCGGTGTCGCCGGCGAGTAGGTCGAGCACGTGCGAGAGGAGCGGCACGAGTACCTCGAGGCCCTCTTGGACCGCTTTGGGACTGCCCGGAAGATTGACGATCAAGGTGGAACCCGACACTCCGGCGACCGCACGGGAGAGCGATGCGAAGGGCGTCTTCTCGACCCCCTTGGCCCGGATAACTCGGCGAGACCGGGGGCATCGCGATCGATCACATCCTTGGTGGCTTCTGGAGTTACATCCCGCGGTCCGAAGCCGGTTCCCCCGGTCGTAACGATCAGGGCGACGCCCGCGTCGCAGGCCCGCCGTAGCTCGCGGGTTATCTCTGCGCGGTCGTCGGGCACGACCGAGCGGAGGGGGGCCTCGAATCCGGTAGCTTCGAGAAGCTTTGCGGCGAGGTCTCCCGAGGCGTCGGCCCTCGTCCCACCGCTCACCCCATCGCTGATCGTCACCACGGCCACCCGGCCTGCTGTCTCTCCCATGCCCCCCATTGTCTCCCACCACGTGGGGGAACCCGGATGCCCCTGCCGGTGTATGTGGAGAGATGCAAGACGGTGGAGGGCCGACCACTGGATGATGGAGCCATGGATGACGCCGAGCTTGTGGTGCGCTCGCGGCGGGGTGACGTGGATGCCTTCGCGCGCCTCGTCCGACTGCATCAGGGCGTCGGACATCGAGTTGCGTACCTCATCGTTCGCGATGAGAGGGAGGCCGAGGACGTGGTGCAAGAGGCATTCGTGAAGGCTCACCGAGCCCTTGGAGGTTTCCGAGAGGGCGCCTCGTTCCGAACCTGGTTCCTGACGATCGTCGGGAACGAAGCCCGCAACCGAGCGCGCTCGGCGGGTCGTCGCACCGGACTTGCCTTGCGAGTTGCGGGGGACCGCCGTTCGGGGGACGCGGCCCCGTCTTCCGAATCGGTGGTCCTTGATTCCGAATCGAGGGAGGAGTTGCTCGCGGCGATCGCCTCGCTCCGAGATGACGACCGCCTCGTGATCTCCTACCGCTACCTGCTCGAGATGAGCGAATCGGAGACCGCCGCGGCGCTCGATTGCCCGGCGGGCACCGTGAAGTCGCGCCTCTTCCGAGCGATGGCCCGGCTACGAGATGCTCTCACCGACAGTGGGAGAAGCGAGTGAAGTGGTCCGAGATCAACCTCGAAGCCGCGCTCGGCGATCTGGCGCTCTCCGTCGAGTTCCCGGAGACTCCCGATGTCTCCCCCAGCGTTGTTCGCGGATCGCAGACCGTCGGACCATCTGGTCCCGCAGGGTTGCGCTGGTTGCTGCCGCCGCGGTCATCGCGCTGGTCGCCCCGTTGGTCGTGTCGTCCGGGGCCCGCGAGGCGGTCGCCGACTTCCTCGGTATCGGTCGGGTCAGGGTCGAGGTGACCGGAAGCGTTCCGGAGCCCACGACGACGGCTGCCGATATCGGTCTCGGTCGGGAGATCACCCTCGGGGAAGCACTCGAGAGGTTCGGTGACTTCGAGTACCCGAGGTCGGTCGGCGAGCCGGATGCAGTATTCCTCTCGGACTTCGGTGACATCGTTGCCCTCATCTACGAGGCGAGCGAAGGCCTGCCGAAGATCGACGGCATCGATGCAGGTCTGGTCTTCATCCGTCTTCCCGGAGTCCCGCCCGGTGCCTATCTCGACAAGACACTCGGTGCCGACGGCACCGTTCGCGTGGTGGAGGTCAATGGGTTCGAGGGCCTTTGGACCAAGGGCACCGAGCACCGGCTCACCTACGACGGCAACATCAGGGCCTCGGGCAACGCGTTGATCTGGCGGGAGGGTGAGACCACCTATCGGATCGAATCCATGTTGTCGCTGAAGGAGACCCTGGAGATCGCGGAGTATCGAGTAGCCGGACTCGTTTGTTTTTGGGACCCGGGTCGGGTACAAAGAGGTCACCTCATCAAGAGGGGGCAGAGGGATCCAGCCCTGCGAAGCCCCGGCAACCCACCCCAATGAGGGGGAAGGTGCCAAATCTGGCCCGAGCAGACGCCCGGGGGAGATGAGATGGTGCGATGCGCCCCTCCGTCCGTCGAGTAGACGAGAGGAGGCAACATCGTGACCCACCTAACACCCGGCGCTCTCATAGACCGCGCTCTGAGTCGCCGCACCGCGTCGACACCAGAGATCCCGGACGTCCTCGATTGGGGGAACGCCCGAGCACTCGCTTGCAAGGAGTGCGGCAACGAGACGCCGCTCCAGCCCCAGCACGTATGCGAGTTCTGCTTCGGCCCCCTCGAGGTGGTCTACGACTACGAGCGGATCGCGGCGACGACGAGCCGGGAGCGGATCGCATCTGGACCTCCCACGATCTGGCGCTACGCCGACTTCCTTCCGGCGCCCAACGTGGAGTGGATCGACATCGGCGCCGGTTGGTCGAGGTTGATCGAGGCGCCTCGCCTCGCCGCCGAGCTCGGACTTAAGAAGCTGTGGCTGAAGTTCGAGGGCACCAACCCGACGCATTCCTTCAAGGATCGCGTCGTGACCGTGGCGCTGACCGCGGCGAGGGCGTTCGGGTTCAAGGTCGCTGCGTGCGCGAGCACCGGGAACCTCGCCGGTGCGGTCGCGGCTCACGCAGCCGCCTCCGGGATGGAGAGCGTCGTGTTCATCCCCGAGGGGCTCGAGACCGGCAAGGTCGCCGCCGCGGCGATCTACGGTGGGCGCCTGATCGCGGTCAAGGGTTCGTATGACGACGTCAACCGGCTCTGTGCCGAGCTCTGCGGTGTGAAGGACGACTGGGCGTTCGTCAACGTCAACGTTCGTCCCTACTACTCAGAGGGATCAAAGACGTTGGGCTATGAGATCGTCGAGCAGCTTGGATGGAGAAGCCCGGATGCGGTGATCATCCCGGTCGCCTCCGGCTCTCTGTTGACCAAGATCAAGAAGGGCCTCGGCGAGCTGCACACGGTGGGCCTCCTCGATGAGGCTCCGCACACCGCGATCCACGGAGCCCAGGCGGACGGCTGTTCACCGGTGGCGCGTGCGTTCGAAGAAGGCGCTGACGACTTCCGTCCGGTGAAGCCGGACACGATCGCGAAGTCCCTGGCTATCGGGAACCCGGCCGACGGCTACTACGCGCTGCGCGATGTCCGTGCGACCGGTGGCACCGTCACGCGTGTTCCCGAGGAGTCCGTCGCCGAGGGGATGAAGCTCCTCGCCCGTACCGAAGGGATCTTCACCGAGACCGCCGGGGGAGTGACGATCGCCACCCTCGAGAAGCTGATCCGCGAGGGGGCCGTCACCCCCGAGGGGGAAACCGTCGCCTTGATCACCGGCGTAGGTCTCAAGACGATCGAAGCACTGGGAGACATCGGACCGTCCCACGTTATCGGCGCCAACGTCGAAGCAGTGGATCGAGCACTGGAGGAAACGGCATGAGTGTCACCGTCAGGATCCCTACGCAGCTGAGGACCTTCACCGAGGGTGCGTCGGAGGTCGAGGCGAGCGGAGCGACGATCGGCGATCTCGTCGCCGAACTCGGCCGCAGGCACCCGGGCATCACCGAGCGCATCGTCGACGAGGCCGGAGCGCTGCGCCGGTTCGTGAACATCTACCTCGACGAAGAGGACGTGCGCTTCTTGAAGAACCTCGAAACCGAGGTCCCCGCCGGGGCCAAGGTCTCGATCATCCCGGCGGTTGCGGGGGGCTAAGCACCCCCCGCACCAATACATCTAGGACCGGTTCGACCCCGACATCTCGTCGATCAGGTCGACCGTCTTGGATCCCTCGTCCACTGCGACCGGAGTGGTGCCCTGGACCTCGTTCCAGATCCGCACCTCGTGCGTTTCCTCGAGGTACCGCCATCCGATGAACGCGGTCAGCAGCGCAACGACGATCGGGTACGCGAGCCCGGCGTAGATATTGCCCGTCCACGTAACGATCGCGGTCGAGATGAACGGCAGCAGACCACCGAACTCTCCGTTCCCGAGGTGGTATGGGACCGAAAGCGACGTGTAGCGCACCTTGGCAGGGAACAGCTCGACGAGGTACGCGGCGATGGGTCCATAGACCATCGTCACGAACACGACCTGGATCCATACAAGGGCGGTCATGGCGACGACATTGAGCGGTTCGGCCACCGCGCTCATCCCGCGGTAGATCGGCAGGTAACTGAGCGCCGCGATCACACAACCTCCGAGGATGATCGGTTTCCGTCCGATCCGGTCGGACAGGCGACCGAAGATCAGGAAGAACGGAGTCGCAAGGATCAGCGCTACTCCGACGATCAGCGCGGACGTGACAAGCTCAATCTCGAGCACCGTCTGGAGGAAGAAGAGGGCGTAGAACTGGCCCGTGTACCAGACGACCGCTTGTCCGGCGGTGGCGCCGAAGAGCACGAGCAGGATCATCTTCCAACCGCCGTTACCGAAGGCATCCTTCAGCGGACTGGTCGACGACTTCTTCGCTTCCTTGAGTCGCTGGAATAGGGGCGTCTCCCTCAGACTCAAACGGATGTACAGCGCAAGGGCGACGAGGATCCCCGACAGCAGGAACGGAAGGCGCCAGCCCCACTGGGTGAAGGCTGCTTCGCCGACGATCTCACGCACGCCGACGGTCACGGCCAAAGCAAGAACCAAACCCGCCGTCGCCGTCGTCTGGATGTAGCTCGTGTAGTAACCCCGACGGTGATCAGGGGCGTGTTCCGCAACGTAGATCGCGGCCCCACCGTATTCGCCTCCGAGGGCGAGGCCCTGGAGCAAGCGAAGCAGCACCAGGGCGATCGGAGCGATGATTCCGATGCTGTCGTAGCTCGGCAGCAAACCGATGAGGAACGTTGCGCCACCCATCAGAGAGATCGTCACCAGGAAGGTGATCTTGCGACCGATCAGATCCCCGATCCGGCCGAAGAACAGGGCGCCGAACGGACGGACTGCGAATCCCGTACCGAACGTTGCCAGAGCGGCCAGAAGAGCAACGGTTTCGTTGCCCTTCGGATAGAAGACGGTGGTCAGCGTCGTGGCCAGGACGCCGAAGACGTAGAAGTCGTACCACTCGATCAGGGTCCCAGCCGAGGAAGCGAAGATCACCTTCTTCAGGCTGTAGTCGTATACCTCGTGACCCTCGAGGCGTTCGGCCGATCTTGCTGAGGCCATACGCGCACCACCTTCCCCGTCCGGGCCCGTGGCACGCCGTGGCGGCTCGGGCACCAGATCCCGGCTCGCTGTACGTTCCCTGTTTCGCTACCCAGACATTTAGGTAGCAAATCATCCAAAATCCCCTCTGGGCGCCCCCCTACTCCCGCCTAGACTCGGGGGGTGAGCGAAACCTCAGGTTCGGCCGGGATCACCGCCGTCATCCTGGCGGCAGGGACGTCGGAGCGATTCGGCGAGCCCAAGCAGCTGCTGGTCATCGACGGTAAGCCGCTGCTCCAGCACGTGGTCGACGTCGTCGCGTCCTGCGGCTTCGGGGAGATCGTCGTGGTCCTGGGCCACGCCGCCGGCGAGATCGAGGCTGTCTCGCCCTTCCGGAAGGAGCCCGGGTCGTGGTCAACCCGGAGTACGCCGAGGGCCAGTCGACCTCGCTGCGCCTGGGCCTCGCGAGCGTCGCTCCCGACGCGGGTGCTGCCGCGGTGTTCCTCGGCGACCAGCCCCGCCTCTCTGCCACCGCGATCCAGCAGGTCATCGACGTGTTCCGGTCGTCGGGTGCGCATGTGGCTCGGGCGGTCTACCGCGGCACCCCGGGCACCCGGTGATCGTTGCCCGGGAGTCGTTCGGCGCCTTCGGCGACATCGGCGGCGACGTGGGGGCCAGGGTCGTGCTCGATGCCTCGCCGGATGTCGTGGAGGTCGCCCTCGATATGGAGCCGCCCGCTCGATATCGACAACCCCGCCGATCTCGACCGTCTGGAGTGACGCGACATTTCCATGTGAGTCGGACCAGAGCCGACTGACGTGGATAAGAACCGCGTTAGGGCGTGGCTCCTACCCAGGCGGAGCCGTCGCCGTAGACCTCGGACTTCCAGATCGGGACCGTCGCTTTGATCTCGTCGATCAGGAAGTGGGCGGCGTCCATAGCGTCGCCGCGGTGGGCGGCGGCGCAGGCGATCGCCACGGTGGGCTCGCCGAGTTCGCAGCGGCCGGTGCGGTGGACGGCGGCGATCTTGATGAGGTCGAACTTCGAGCGCCGCGGCTTCCGCAGCCGCTTGGAGCTTCTCGATCGCCAGGGTGGGATGGGCCTCGTAGTCGAGACGGACGACGCTCTTGGTCGAGTTCGATTCGACCGACGCGCTCGCGCGGACGGTGCCGACGAAGATACCCATGCCGCCGGCCTCGATCGAAGAGGCTTCGGCGATCACACCCGTGACATCGAGGGGATCTTCGCTGAGCCACGTCCTGATGGCGGTCACGTCAGCCACCGATGTACGACATCTCGACCTTCGTGAGCCCGGAGGTGGCTGCCGACCTCAACTCTGAGTAGCGATCACCGCGGCTCTGCCATACACCCGTGATCGCGTCGATCAGGACGTCGTCGTCAGCACCAGCTCGGACCAGCTCGCGCAGGTCGTGGCCTTCGCTCGCGAAGAGACAGGTGAACAGCTTCCCTTCGGAGGAGATCCGGGCCCTCGTGCAGTCGCCGCAGAACGGCTGGGTGACCGATGAGATGAATCCGATCTCGCCGGCGCCGTCGAGGTAGCGGTAGCGCTTGGCGACTTCACCCCGGTAGCCGGATCCGATCGGTTCGAGGGGGAACCTCGCCGAGACGGCCTCGAGCATCTCGGATGCGGGGACGACATCGTCGAGTCGCCACCCGTTGGTCGTGCCGACGTCCATGTACTCGATGAAACGAACGGTGTGGCCGGTACCGCGGAAGTGCTCGGCCATGGGGACGACGTCGATGTCGTTCATGCCGCGCTTCACGACCATGTTGATCTTGATGGGATCGAGTCCGGCAGCTGCGGCGGCGTCGATCCCCTCGAGGACCTTCGAGACGGGGAAGTGCACGTCGTTGATGGCATCGAATCGGGCATCATCGAGCGAATCGAGGGACACCGTCACGCGCGTGAGCCCCGCCTTGGCCAGAGGCTCGGCCATCCTCGGGAGCAGCGACCCGTTGGTCGTGAGGGCGATATCGAGGCCGGGGATCGCGCTGAGCATCCCGATCAGGTCCTCGAGGTCCTTCCGGATCAGGGGCTCGCCCCCGGTCAGCCGGATCTTCTGGACCCCGAGGTCGGAGAAGATCCGTGCGAGGCGTGCGATCTCCTCGAACGAGAGGAGTTCGGCCCGGGGGAGGAAGGCATGGTCGGGACCAAAGACGTCGCGCGGCATGCAATACACGCATCGGAAGTTGCACCGGTCGGTGACCGATATCCGGAGATCCCGGATCGGCCGGCCCAGCCGGTCGGTCAGCGTGGAAGTTGTTTCCATGAGTCAACTATCGCACGGCCCTTTGCCTAGCCGATGCTCCACGGGGGGCGTTTCCCGGTATCCTGCCGACCGATGAGAGTCCTGGTTCTAGGCGGCGACGGCTATCTCGGCTGGCCGACCGCGATGCATCTGAGCAAGGCGGGCCACGAGGTATCGGTGGTCGATAACTTCCTGCGCCGAACGATGTCGACCGAGATGGGGGCCGGTTCCCTGACCCCGATCCAGAGCCTCCACGAGCGCGTCAAAGCGTTCCACGAGGTAACCGGGCTCGAGATACGACCCTTCATCGGGGACCTCACCGATCCTTCGTTCACCGACGAGATCTTCAGGGAGGTCATGCCCGAGGCCGTCGTCCATTACGGCGAGCAGCCGAGCGCCCCCTACTCGATGATCTCTCGCCGTCACGCGGTCCTGACGCAGCGGAACAACGTCGAGGGGACCCTGAACGTCATCTTCGCCATCAGGGACATCGCTCCCGATGCTCACCTCGTGAAGCTCGGCACGATGGGGGAGTACGGCACCCCGAACATCGATATCGAAGAGGGTTTCATCGAGATCGAGCACAAGGGCAGGAAGGACACACTGCCGTTCCCGAAGACTCCGGGCTCGATGTACCACCTCACCAAGGTTCACGATTCGCACAACATCCAGTTCGCCTCGCGCATCTGGGGTATGGCGGCCACGGATCTGAATCAGGGCGTCGTCTACGGGATCCGGACCGACGAGACCGATCTCGACGAGAGACTGTGCACGAGGTTCGACTATGACGAGGTCTTCGGCACCGCACTAAACCGTTTCTGTGTCCAGGCGGTCGTCGGTTATCCACTGACCGTCTACGGGAAAGGGGGCCAGACCCGCGGCTTCCTCAACATCGTCGACACGATGCAGTGCATCAGGCTTGCGGTGGAGAACCCCGCGGCGGCCGGTGAGTACCGCGTGTTCAACCAGTTCACCGAGCAGTTCTCGGTCAAGGACCTCGCCCAGCATGTCGCCCGGGTCGGTTCCGACCTCGGGATCAACGTCGAGGTCGACAGCCTCGTGGATCCCCGGATCGAAGCCGAGGAGCACTACTACAACGCGACACACACGAAGCTGGTTGAACTCGGTCTCAAGGCGCACCTGCTGACGGACGATGTGGTCGCGCACTTCATCGAGACGATCCAGCGCTACAAGGACCGCATCCTTCTCGGCCCCATCGCGCCGAAAACCCGCTGGGACCCGCGCTAGCCGGGCGAAACGCCCTCCGGGGTCTTCAGATACGTGTAGTACGTACCGATGGTTTCGAAGCCCAGTTTGATGTAGAGGAGCTTCGGCCAGTCGTCGTCATCGGCGTTCAGGAAGATCAGGTCGCATCCCGCGGCCGCGGCCGCCTCCGCGGCGCGGCCGACCACCGCCCGGGCCAGTCCTTTGTTCTGGGCCTCCTCGAAGGTCTCCACGTCTTCGATCTGTCCGATGCCACCGTCGATGTAGAGGTCACACCCCGAGACGATCCGTCCGTCGAGGCGGGCGGCGAAGTGTTTGGTCTCAACCGCGTCGTGCCACACCTGGTTCTTGTCGACGAGCTGCCGCACGTCTCCCTCACTGCTTGCGTAGGGACCGCGCCGTACACCTTCCTCGCGGAAGGCTCGCAGTTGGTCGTAGGTGACCTCTTCGCCAACCCCCGGTACGAGGGCTTTGTCGGGATCGCCGGTCAGCTTCATGGTGATCAATGTGTTGACCGTCCACCCCTCTAACTTCTTGAAGTCCTCGGCGAGCGCCGCTCCCTCGGGGTGGTACATGACCTCCGCCTTCCGGTGCTTGAGGTCCCGACCACCGAGGATGTCGTCGCACGCGCTGATGATCGACCCGACGGTCATCGTCTCCGCGGCCTTCACGGTCAAGTAGTTCATGTCCCAGATGATCGGGAAGTTCGAGTTGAGGTAGGCGAGGCCACCCTCGAACGGGATCAGGTCGGTGGAGGCCAGCTCCGAGATGCGGTGCAGGAAGGCATCGATCCGCTCGAGGTCGCTCACAGACATTCGATGATCGCGTCGGCGACCTGGTCGGTGGTGGCGGGTTCGCCACGCGGTCGCATGTCGGGGGGGCGGACCCTCCCCTCAGCGAGCACCGTCGCAACCGCCTTCTCGACACGGTTTCCCTCGTCGTCGAACCCGAGGTGACGGAGCATGAAGACCGAAGACAGGATCATCGCGATCGGGTTTGCCAGTCCCTTGCCGGCGATATCCGGCGCCGATCCGTGGGTTGGCTCGAACACCGCGTAGTCCTTGCCGAGGTTCATGCCGGGGGCCAGGCCGAGACCGCCCACGAGACCGGCGCAGAGATCCGAGATGATGTCGCCGTAGAGGTTCGGCAGCACGAGCACGTCCATATCGTGCGGGGTCCACGCGAGCCACATCGCCAGCTCATCCACCTGGAGCGCCTCGAAGCCGACATCGCGGTATTCCGCCGCCATCGCCTCGCCGGTCTTGAGCCAGAGGCCGTCGGAGAACCTCATGATGTTGGCCTTGTGACCGAGGGTCACTTTTCGGCGCCGGTAACGTTTTGCGTACTCGAAGGCGTACTCCACGATCGACCGGGTTGCCGATATCGAGATCGGTTTGACCGAGACCCCAGCGTCGGCGGCGATCGAGAAGTTGTGCTCGTACTTGAGGTATCCCCGGAGTTTCTCCATCTCGTATGAGCCCTGCTCGAACTCGGTGCCCTCGTAGAGGTCCTCGGTGTTCTCTCGCACGACGACGATATCGACCGCTTCGAAATGCGAAGGAACTCCCGGATACAGGCGACAGGGGCGAACGCTCGCGAAAAGATCTAGCTCCTGACGCAGAGCGACATTGATGGACCGGAAACCGCTCCCAACGGGAGTCGTAACCGGGCCCTTGAGTGCCACCTTGTTCTCGCGGATCGAATCGAGGACGTGCGGCGGAAGGGGATTCGCGTGGGTTTCGATCGCGGGGATCCCAGCCTGGTGGACATCCCAGTCGATCCCGCACGCAAGCGCGTCGACGACCTTCCGGGTCGCCCCCGAGACCTCGGGGCCGATCCCGTCTCCGGGGATCAAAGTGACGGTGGGCATGCACTGAGGATAGACGGCGGCGCGAGGTCACTTTTGATGCTTCCATCGGGACGCTTGACTTGATATGACTCACGGTGGAGCCGAAGAGAAGGGCTCCGTCATATTCGGGGTAAGGGCGTCCGCACCGGGGGCGGGCGGCCTTGGATGAAGGGGGTTCCTCTTGGCACAGTCTGTCCAATCGCGGGGTGGCGGTCTGGATGGGTACTTCAAGATCTCGGAACGGGGCTCAACCGTTCGCACCGAGGTGATCGCAGGGGCCACGACGTTCATGACGATGGCTTACATCCTGTTCCTCAACCCGGCGATCTTGGGGTCGGTAGCGGACCGGGAAGGGACGGTTCTCAACCCGGCTCAGGTTCTGACGGTCACCGCTCTTGCTGCAGGCGTGCTGACCCTGCTGATGGGTTCTTATGCGAACTACCCGTTCGCCATCGCTGCCGGGCTAGGACTGAACGGCGTCGTGACGTTCCAGCTGGTGGCATGGCAACGCGTCTGACGTGGCCCGAGGCAATGGGCGTTGTGGTCACCGAGGGAATCATCATCACGATCCTCGTCCTGACCAAATTCAGACAGGCGGTGATGGATGCAGTCCCGATGGCCGTGAAACACGCCATCGCGGTCGGTATCGGATTATTCATCGCGCTGATCGGGCTCGTGGATGCCGGCTTCGTCACGCCGGGGATCCCGTTCGCGCAGATGGGCACCAACGGGGAGCTGCAGGGATGGCCGGTCGGCATCTTCATCATCGGTCTGCTCCTGATCTCGTTCCTCTACGCAAAGAAGGTCAAGGGATCGTTGCTCATCGGGATCTTCGCTGCGACGGTGCTTGCGGTCATCGTCAACGAGGCGTTCCTCGACGGAGGGGGATTCGGCCCTTACGCGAACTGGCAGTCGCCCGTCGACATGCCGGACGGGGACTCTTTCAGTCTCTTGGGCAACTTCTCGCTGTTCGGGTTCTGGGGTGAGATGGGGATCATCTCGGCCGCGCTCGCGGTCTTCACACTGATGATCGCCGACTTCTTCGACACGATGGGCACCGTGGTCGGGTTGGGGAAAGAGGCCAACCTGCTCGACGAGAACGGCCGTTTGGAGAACCTCGACAAGACCCTCTTGGTCGACTCCGTTGCTGCCGGTGTCGGTGGAGCGTTCTCATCTTCCTCGAACACGACCTACATCGAGTCGGCTTCGGGGATCGCCGACGGCGGGCGAACCGGACTCACCTCGGTGGTCACCGGGGGCTTGTTCCTGCTGGCGATCTTCTTCTCGCCGCTGGCCGTCATCATCCCGGTGCACGCGTCGGCACCCGCCCTCGTGCTCGTCGGATTCCTGATGATGGCAAGTGGGATCAGGAGCATCCCGTGGGATGACATCGAGGTTGCGCTCCCAGCGTTCTTGACGATGGTCATCATGCCGTTCACGTACTCGATCACGAACGGCATCGGCGCAGGGTTCGTTACCTACGTCTTCCTGAAGCTCACGAGAGGGAAGTCGAAGGAAGTCGCTCCGATGATGTACGTGGCCGCGGCCGCGTTCATCGTGTACTTCGGCATCTTCTACATCCGGGACTGGATCGGCTAGATAGATCCGAGCAACTAAGAAGGCCCCCCAGTGTCTGGGGGGCCTTCTGCATGTCCGTAGTCGCTTACTTCCAGAGCATCATGTTCTTGAGGAGCTGGTAGCCCGAGTAGGTCAGGGCGTAGTCGGCGAGCCCGAACGGGTGGTCGAACGCGTCGGTCGGCATCGGGAGCAGGGCGCCCACGAAACGGATGCGTCCGCCCCGGTAGCGGATCTGGCCCAGCGACACCTTGGTGAAGTCGCCGGAGGTTCCGACCTGCTTCGGCTTGCCCTTCGCAGCATCGAAGGCCTCCGCGGGAACGGTCCAGACCGGGGCGTTGTTGGCGTCGGCACCCGTTTCGTCCTGGATCGCCATCCCCAGCGGCACCGGCTCGTAGGTCTGGCGGCGCCGCAACTCCGTACCCGACTGGCCTTCGGCCGCACCCGGCTGGTTGATGTTCTTGGCCAGCTTGTGGTCGTAGGTGCTCTCCTGGGTCGCAGTCGCGAAGTTGATGTAGCCGGCGTACATGTCCTCGGACGACGCTGGAGCATCGATGAGCTTCATCTTCTGAAGCATCCCCAGCGCCTGGTCGGTCAGGATCAGGTTGCCGTTGTACTTGGCCACCCACTTCCGCAGCTTCTTGGCGAGCTTCCCGTAGACCTTGTTCGTCACGACGATCGTTTCATACTTCTTCTTCCATGACTTCGTCTTACGGATCTGCTGTGGGGTCACCTTGCCGAGTCCCGGACGGACGTACTTCTTCAGCATCGTCCAGAACTTCATGTTGGTCGCCCGGTAGCCGATCTGCCCCGGGTCCTCCCAACCCTTCTCCTGGGTGAAGTCGATCGAAGTCTCGTAGATCCCGGCCGACGCCTCTCCCACGATCCTGATCCGGTAACGACCGGGGGTGGGAAGATTCCCGTGGAGGGCCTTGCCGGCTTGGACGTAAGCAGGGGACTGGTTGAAGTAGGTGTTCACGACCTCCCAGTCCTCACCCTGGACGGGCGGTTCGGCCGAGTTCTGACGCTCGAGAACGGCCTCGTCGGCCGCGCAGGGGCTGGTCCCGCCGATGTTGGTGCACGTCAACAGGACCTCGAGGCCCCCGTTGTAGACGCCGTCCTTCGGACCGAGGACGTCGAACTCCTGGGTGTAGCTGTTGGTCGGATCGAGCATCCCGCCGGTGATGTCTTCCTGCTGCGGGAGCTTGGCGAAGTCCGGTGGGATCGAGGTTGGGTCGTCCTTAGCCTTCACCGCTCCGCGATTGAAGATGTAGCCGACCTTGCCCTTGGTGCGGATCTTGGTCCGCTCAGGCTTCAGGGTGTAATTGATCATCGAGTAGACGAGCGACTTGTTGCCGTCGACGTGAAGTTGCTCGACGTCGGGCTCGAAGCAGGTACCGATACCGCAGTTGCTCAAGTGTGAAAGTGACATCTCGTTGTCGATCCCGTCGGCGTTGAGACCGATCGGAGAGTCGATCCAGTCGCCGAGCGCACCCGTGACCGTGTAGGCGATCGTGTCCCAGATCGTGCCCCACTGAACGCCGTAGACGCGCGGGTCGTCGGCCGGCGCGTCGTTCGGCTTGATCAGGGGTGACCACGCGAGTCGTGCTTCGGCATCCCTCCACGCGCCCTTGACCGTCTGCAGCACGCGCTGGTTCTTGTTGTACGGACGCTCGGCGCCTCCGATCAAGGTGAAGGAGAACGCGCGATCGACGAGCTGCCCGTGAAGGTCGATCCCTCCGGACCACTGAGGGTTGCCCTTCTTGTCCGTGGGGCCGATGGCCTGAAGGACCTTTCCGAACGCGGCAGTCTCAGGCTCGGACCAGGGGGTGTACGGACGGAAGGTGTAACCCTGGGTCGGCCAGTCGCGGTTCAGGTCGACACCGTTGCCGTTGTACCGCTGGTAGAACTGGGAGCCTGTCGCCCGGTCACCACGGCTCCAGCCGTCTGGGTTCGGGTAGATGAAGTAAACGACGGAGCGCTTCAACGCGTCTCCGGCGGTGACCGAGCCTTCCGGTGTCGCCTCCATGATCGGGTGAGGCATCTCGCCCTCGGCCTCGCAGTTCACGATCTCCGGTGCTGTGCCGGCTTCACAAGCCGCCCAGGTCGCGAGGTCTTCGGCCGCTCTGGTGCCACCCTCGACCCCGGCGCGCTCGATGCCGTGGATCGACAGCGGGAAAACGAAGTACTCCTTGCCCTTGTCGGGGACGGTTTCGTCGGTGACCCGCACCATATGCAGAGGCTGCTTGGCTCGAGTGATCGGCCCGTCAGCGCTGGCGGTGTTGGGCAATCCCGCCGACTGGAAGGCTTCGCACCCTTCGTTCGAGAATTCCCCTTCGCAGTTGAAGTCCTCGCTCAAGGTCAGGAACTCGAGGTAGTCGGGGAAGAGGCCCTCCAGGTAGGCGAATCCGCTCTGGATCTCGGCGATCTGGAGGAAGTCGACGGCGCAGACGTTGCCCTTCGCGAACGGCGAGCCGCCCGTATTGCACCCGTGGGGGTCGGGGAACACGCGCCCGAACGTTGTGTAGGTCGTGTCGTCGCCCGCCACCGGCGACGAACTCGCCGGAGCCAGCGGGCCGATCGTTAGCGCCAGTGAGCCCACGAGGCTCGCGGCGATGATGAGCGATATCAGACGTCGCATTGGAAGTCCCTTCCTGGTCAGGTTTGGGGTTCACCTAACCAATGGGACACAACGCCTTCGATACCTGCCTCGACTCCGAAAAAAGGGCCGTACGGCTAGCCGAGGTGGGGGTAGCGCCAGTCGGTCGGGGGCGAGAAGGTCTCCTTGATGGTCCTCGGCGTCGTCCAGCGCAAGAGGTTGTAGATCGAGCCCGCCTTGTCGTTGGTCCCCGACGCCCGGGAGCCCCCGAACGGCTGTTGGCCCACGACCGCTCCGGTCGGCTTGTCGTTGATGTAGAAGTTGCCGGCCGCGTTCCGAAGGCGATTGGTCGCTTGGTGGACGGCGGACCGATCGTCCGAGAACACGGCTCCGGTCAGCGCGTAGGGGCTCGTGTCGTCGATCACATCGAGGGTCTTGTCCCACGCCTCGTCGTCGTAGACGTAAACGGTCAGCACCGGCCCGAAGAGCTCGCGGACCATCGTGTCGGACTGCGGGTTCTCGGTGACCAGCACGGTGGGAGCCACGAACCATCCCTTGGACGAGTCGAACTTCGCTCCGGTAAGTACCTCGCTTCCGGAGGCGACCGCGGCTTCGACCGCTTCCTTGTGCCGGTTGAAGGCAGTCTCGTCGATCACTGCGCCCATGAAGTTGCTCATGTCGGCCACGTCCCCCTGGGGGATCGACTCGGCGAGCTCCTTCAGGCCCTCGCTCACCTGTGGCCACAACGAGCGAGGGATGTAGGCGCGCGACGGAGCCGAACATTTCTGTCCCTGGTACTCGAACGCTCCGCGGCCGAGACCAACCACCAGTGCGTCCACACCGGCGGACGGGTGCGCTAGGACGAAGTCCTTGCCCCCGGTCTCTCCCACGAGTCGGGGGTACGAGCGAAGGTTGTCGAGGTTCTCTCCGGCCTTCCTCCAGATCGAGCGGAAGACCGTCGTCGAGCCGGTGAAGTGGAGCCCGGCGAACTCGGAGTGCCGCATCGCGACATCGGAGACCATCGCGCCGTCCCCGTGAACGAGGTTGATGACGCCCGGAGGAAGCCCGGCTTCCAGTAGCAGCTCCATCGTGTATTGCGCGGAGAACGCCTGCTTCTCCGACGGTTTCCACACGACGACGTTGCCCATCATCGCGGGAGCACTCGAGAGGTTGGCGCCGATGCAGGTGAAGTTGAAGGGCGTCAGGGCGAGGACGAAACCCTCGAGGGGCCGGTAGTCGAGGTAGTTCCACATGCCCGGCGCCGACATCGGCTGTTCGGCGTAGATGCGCTCGACAAAGTGCGCATTGAAACGCCAGAAGTCGGCCATCTCACAGATCGCATCGATCTCCGACTGGTAGACCGACTTCGACTGACCGAGGATCGTGGACGCGTTGATGCGATCGCGCCAGGTTCCGGCGACGAGATCGGCGGCGCGGAGGAACACCGCGACGCGGTCCTGCCACGGGAGGGCGGCCCAATCGTGCGCCGCGTCCAATGCCGCACGGATGGCGCGGTCGACGTGCTCGGGGCCCGCTCCATGGACTTCGGCCAGTTGAAGAGAGGTGTTGTGCGGCGAGCGAACCTCGAAGGTGTTGCCGGTTTCAACCGTCTCGCCACCGATGACCATCGGGGCTTGCTTGATCTCGCCCTCCTGTCGCTTCAACTCGGCCTCGAGCGAAGTGCGTTCGGGGGAGCCGGGCCGGTAGTCCTTGATCGCCTCGTTGCGCACCGGCGGCGTCGAGAGGGTGCCTGCGATCGTGCTTGGGGCGATGTGCTCGTGCGTCATGTGGTGGTCTCCTCTTTGAGTGCCGTCTCCTCCATTGTGCCGCCTTCTGCCTTATCGAGGTAGTTGTAGATCGTGAAGCGTGTGACTCCCAGACGGTCCGCCACGGTCTCGACCGCCTTGCGGAGCATGAAGACACCTCGCTCGTCGAGGAAGCGGACGACCTCTTGCCGCTCGGCCCGACTCATGTCTTCGACCTGTTTACCCAGGGATCGTTCGGCGGCCTCGATCAGGCCCTCGGTCGTGTGCCCCAGGTGAGGGGTGCCCTCGCCGTGGAGGAACAACCCGTAGGCGGCACGATCCTCCGGGCCCCCGCACACCACGACCTGTCCGCGTACTCCGGGTCCGTGCTCCACCTCGAAACTCGCCTCGCCGGAGGCGAGCCGCTTGGTGGCTTCCTCGATCAACTCGGCGCGGGCATGGCGTCCTGCGTGCAGGACGCGCGGAGTCGGGGAACTCAGATCCCAGACCGCCGCCGAACGCCCTTCGCCGTTCATCGGCTCGAGGCCGGAGGCGATCGCCGCAAGCTCTCGAGCCAGATCGCCGGCGCCCATCAGGATTTCACTTCCAGCGGCACGACCTCGAAGCGGTCGACGTCGATCAGACCATGGTCGGTGATCTTGAGGCTCGGGATCACCGATAGCGCCAGGAACGACAGGGTCATGAATGGCGAGGGACTGTCGACGCCCATCTTCGATAGATGCTCATGTAGGCGATCGACGCGTTCGACCACTTCGACCACGGGAAGGTCGGCGAGAAGACCGGCAACCGGCAACGGCAACTCCTCGAGCACCTCACCGTCGGCCACCGCCACGATCCCACCGCCGAGTTCTTCGAGGCGCGCCACGCACGCGGCCATGTCGTCATCGGAAACGCCGACGACGACGATGTTGTGTGCATCATGGGCGACGGTGGACGCGAACGCGCCCCTCTCCAAGCCGAAGCCGGTGACGAACCCCTTGCCGATCCGTCCGGTCGCGTGGTGCCTCTCGATGACCGCGATCTTGGCCAGGTCTCGGGAGGGATCGGCGACCGCGGTCCCTTTCTCGATCAGGGCCTCGACGTGAACCTCGTTCGACAGCAGCTGCCCCGCGATGATCTCGATGACGCGGATCTCGCCGGGCTCACACGGGATGGCGAGATCCGTGGACGAAACCGGGGCGTTGCGCACCGACCGCCGCACCCACAGGGGAACGTCGCGATCCTCGACCCCGGTCGTGACGCCGGCGTCGACCACGAGCCGTCCTTCCTTCCACACTCGCTCGGGACGGAACTCCTCGAGGTCGCCGAGTAAGACGAGGTCCGCCATGTATCCAGGTCCGATCACGCCGGCATCCTTGAGGCCGTGATAGCGAGCGGCGTTGAGCGAGGCCATGAGGAGGGCATCCTCGGGCGGAAGTCCGGCGGCTACCGAGGCCCGGCACATCTGATTGATCGAACCCTCCCGGTAGAGGAAGTCGGGCTCGCGGTCGTCGGTGCAGAACGCGCAGTTCTCCGGCCCAAATTCTTTGACCAGCGGAATGAGGTCGAGGAGGTTGCGGGCGTTCGACGCTTCGCGGAGGAGCACCCACATACCCTTGCGCCGCTTCTCGAGGGCTTCTTCGTAGGTCGTTGCTTCGTGGTCGGAGCGGATGCCGGCCGCTATGTAGGCGTCGAGCGGATGCCCCATCAATCCCGGAGCGTGTCCGTCAACGTGCGTCGCGCGCCTGATGGCCAGCTTGTCGAGTTCGCCTTCCGCCCCAGAGACCACGCCGGGGAAGTTCATCATCTCGGCGATACCCAGAGCGTGGCGGCGGTTGAGGATCGATTCGAGGTCTCCGGTGGTGAACGGTCGCCGCGGCGATTCGAAGGACGAGGCTGGAACGCACGACGAGGCCATGACCCAAACGTCGAGAGGAAGTCCCTCGCAGACATCGAGCAACCAGTGGATCCCGTCGGTACCGAGCACGTTGGCGATCTCGTGTGGATCGCACACGATCGATGTCGTCCCGTGCATCAACAGGACGCGTGCGAACTCGTCGACCATGAGCTTCGAGGATTCGATGTGAACGTGCGCGTCGATGAAGCCCGGCACGAGGTACTTCCCCGAAGCGTCGATGCGCTCCTCATCCGCGGTCGTTCCCGGCTCGCCGAACCCTGCGATGCGGCCCTCCGCGATGGTCACGGTCTCGTCGAGCCATTCGCGGGTGAACGACGAAAACACCTTCGCCCCGGTGATGACGAGGTCCGGCGCCTCGTCACCTCGAGCGACCGCGATCAACCGGCGCCGGTTCAAGACTGCTCTCCCGGTCGCTCGCCGCTCCACAGGAAGTGGTCGGGCCTCACGGGGATGTGCGTGAGTGGTTTTCCACTCGCGTTGCGCAGGGCCGAAAGGATGGCCGGGGTCGAGGAGATCGTCGGGGGTTCACCCACACCCTTGACCCCGTACTCGGAGTCGGGATCGCCCAGCTCCATCACGTCGATCTGCATCGGAGGCATGTCGAGGATCGTAGGGATCAGGTAGTCGGTGAACGACGGGTTCAGCACCACCCCGTCCTTCACCTGGATCTCCTCCATGACCGCGAGGCCGAGACCCTGAGCGGTGCCGCCCTCGATCTGTCCCTCGACGGCCTGAGGATTGATCGCCTTGCCGACATCCTGCGCGGTGGCTAACTCGACGACCTTAACGAGGCCCAGTTCGGTATCGACATCGCAGGTTGCGCGATGCGCCGAGAACGCGAACGCGACGTGGGCGTCGCCCTGGCCCGTCTCAGGATCCAGAGGGAACGTTTTCTTGTGGTGGTACTCGTAGGTCTCTTCGTATGCACGGTCCTCGATCACGTCGGCGAGATCGGCGACCACGCCGAGCATGGTGGAGACGACCTTTCCGCCCTCGAGACTCAGTTCGCCGGGGTCGCCGTCGACGCCGGCCAGAGCGTCGGTGAGAACCCGTATCCGGATCGCCTGGCAGGCCTTGCGTACCGCCCCTCCGGTCATCCAGGTCTGTCTCGAGGCCGACGTCGAGCCCGCCGACCCCACCTGGGTATCGGCGGGGAGCACCACGACCTGCTCGACGCCCAACTCGGTGCGGGCGATCTGCATCTGGACGGTGGTGACGCCCTGACCGACCTCTGCGGCCGCGGTGTGAACCTCGACGATCGGCTCCCCTCCCGCCGACCAGAGCTTCACCCGGGCGGTCGAGTAATCATCGAAGCCCTCCGAGTAGGCGATGTTCTTGAACCCGACCCCATAGCCGACTCCTCTCCGTACGCCTTCTCCGTGGGTCGTGTTGGAGACGCCGCCCGGAAGGAGCGTGAGATCGAGGGGGCCGGAGGGTGTCGGATCGGGATGAGGCATGTCGCGCACCGATTCGAGCAGTTCCTTGACCGGAGCGGGGCCTTCGACGATCTGACCGGTGGGTAGTTTCGACCCCGTCGACATCGCGTTACGGATCCGGAGGTCGACCGGGTCCATCCCGAGGGCGTCGGCCAGTTTGTCCATCTGGGACTCGTGGGCGAAGCAGACCTGGACCGAACCGAAGCCGCGCATCGCGCCGCACGGAGGGTTGTCGGTGTAGACCACGTACCCATCGAGGGTGGTGTTGGGGACTTCGTACGGTCCGGCCGCGAAACAAGTCGCGTTGCTGACTACCGCGGTCGACGAGGACGCGTAGGCGCCTCCGTCGAGGATGATCCGGGCTTTCACGTAGACGAGGTCGCCCTCCTTGGTGGCGCCGTGTTCGTAGTACATCTTTGCGGGATGACGGTGCACGTGCCCGAAGAACGATTCCTCGCGGGAATACATCATCTTCACGGGCCGGTTCGTATGGAGGGCGAGCATGCAGCAATGGATCTGCATCGAGAGGTCCTCGCGCGCACCGAACGCGCCGCCGACCCCCGCCAGGGTGATGCGAACGCGGTCTTCGGTGAGCCCTAAGGCGCCGGCAAGCTGGTCGAGGTCGACGTGTAGCCACTGGGTCGCGACGTATAGATCGACGCCACCCTCACCGTCCGGAACTGCGAGCCCGGATTCGGGGCCGAGGAACGCTTGGTCCTGCATCCCGATCGTGTACTCGCCGGAGACAACGACGTCGGCCGTCGCATCCGGGTCGCCCGACCGGATCCTCACGTGGCGGATGAGGTTGTGGGGATCCTTGGCTTCGGGGTGGAGCACATCGGTGCCGGGGTCCATCGCGATCTCCGGATCGGTGATCGGCTCGAGCTCCTCGTAGTCGACCTTCACGAGATCGGCTGCGCGGCGTGCGGTCTCGGGGTGATCCGCGGCGATCAACACGATGGCCTCACCCTGGTAACGGATCTGATCCCATGCGAGCACTGGTTGATCGGGGATCTCGAGGCCGTAGGTCTTGTTCCCGGGGACATCGTCGTGAGTAAGGACCGCCCACACTCCCGGAAGGGCCAAGGCTTGGGTGATGTCGATCGAGACGATGCGGGCGCGCGGGTGGGGGCTCCTGACGGTCGCTCCCCACAACATCCCCTCGGCCCAGAGATCCGAGGAGTAGGCGAACTCCCCGGTGACCTTCGGGATCCCGTCAGGGCGAGCGGCACTTTCTCCGACGCCGCCGCGCACCGGGGTCACCTCGATCGTTTTCGTTGGGGCGCTCATGAGAACGCGTCCGTCAGACGCCGAGCCTGCTTGTCAAGGTTCGCTCCGATCGAGGCCCGATCACCGGTCTTCAACTCGCCCCCTTCGACGACCACCCGGCCGTTCACCAGCACGTGATGTGGCGGTCGGGGGGTTCCGAGCACTAGCCCGGCGACCTTGTCTTCGATGCCGGCATCCTCGAGGCCATCCATCTTCCAAAGAGTGATGTCGGCGAGCTTCCCGGGCTCCAATGATCCGATCTCGGTCTCGCGTCCGAGGCAGCGAGCGCCACCCATAGTCGCCAGCCCGAGGGCATCGCGAACAGTGAGAGCCGCCGGGCCGCCGCGTAGTCGCGCGAGATGAAGTGCGGCGCGCGGCTCGGACGAAAGGGTTCCTCCCTCGTTGGAAGCGGCTCCATCGACGCCCAGCCCAACCGGGGCTCCTGCAGTGGAGAGGTCGACGACCCGAGCGATCCCGGCGCCGAGGCGAGCGTTGGAGGTGGGACAGTGCGCGACACCGGTGCCCGTCGCACCGAAGCGCGCGACGTCCGCATC
This sequence comes from uncultured Actinomycetes bacterium, assembly GCA_963826105.1. GTDB lineage: Bacteria > Actinomycetota > CADDZG01 > CADDZG01 > WHSQ01 > WHTI01. The sequence continues at coordinate 290,115 of CAWGWA010000013.1, forward strand.
CGAGAGGTGGATGCAGTGAGCAAGCCACACATCGGCGCCCAACCATCCGAGCGAGTCGAGATAGTCGGCCGGCCTGGCACCGAACTGTTCGATGCAGAACTCTTCTTCGTCGACGGTTTCGGCGAGGTGGGTGTGCAACCGGACGTCCTTGCGGCGAGCCAGCGCGGCCGCTTCCCTCATCAATTCCCCCGTGGCGGAGAACGGCGAGCACGGCGCGACCGCTATCCGCAGCATCGAATCGAACGATGAGTCGTGGTGGCGATCGATCGCAGCCTCGGTCGCCGCGAGGATCTCATCCAGCGTCTCGGTCACCGAGTCGGGAGGTAGTCCTCCGTCGGAGACTCCGAGATCCATCGAGCCGCGCGTCGGGTGGAATCTGATCCCGAGCTCGGCCGCCGCGGCGATCTCGATCCCGAGGAGATCGCCCGGCTCCGCGGGGAAAGACGTAGTGGTGATCCATCGAGGTCGTGCAGCCGGAGAGGAGCAGCGCGGCGAGACCTGCTCGAGCGGCAGCATCCTGCATCTCGTCATCGATCAGTGCCCAGCGCGGATAGAGCTCGGTCAGCCACTCGAACAGGGTTGCTTCCTGAGCGAGTCCTCTCGTGAGCCACTGGTAGAGGTGGTGATGCGAGTTCACGAGACCCGGAGTAGCTAGGAGCCCGGCCCCTTCGATCACGGTCGCCCCATCCTCAGCCGGAGCTGCGCCCGAACCGATCGCGGCGATGCGGTTCCCCTCGATCACGATGTGGCCGCTCTCGTACTCGGTCCCGGTCGCGTCCATGGTCGCGAGCGCGCAGCCGTCGATGATGGTGCGATCGCTCATCCCGCGCCTCCCGAAGCCATCTTCTGGCCGGCAAGAGCGACCGCATCGAGGATTTTCTCGTAGCCGGTGCAGCGGCAGAGGTTGCCGGCGAGGGCTTCGCGGACCTCGGACTCGCTCGGGTCGGGTTTTCGATTCAAGAGCTCGTGGGTGGCGACGATCAGTCCCGGGGTGCAGAAGCCGCATTGGACCGCTCCGGCTTCGAGGAACGCTTGCTGCACCGGATGTAGGTCATCGTGGTCACTCGACAGGCCTTCGATGGTCACGACCTCTCGACCTTCGGCTTGGGCGGCGAGGACGAGACAGGCACAGACCAATGCTCCGTCGAGATAGATCGAACAGGATCCGCACTCGCCCTGCTCGCACGCGTTCTTGCTGCCCGGTAGGGCCATGCGTTCGCGCAGGACATGGAGAAGGCTCTCGCCCTCCCAGACGTCGTCGACGGAGGACTGCTCTCCGTTGACGCGGAGGTTGATCCTCATGCTCTTGCTTCCTCCCAGGTCCAGTTGAGAGTGCGTTTCGCCATGATCTTGAGAGCGTGCTTGCGGTAGGCAGCGGTGCCGCGAACATCGTCGATCGGACTCGCCGCTTCGGCTACCAGCTCGCCGAAGTGCGCCGCCGCGGACTCGGATAGGGGAGCGCGGCCCTCCCAATCGAGTTCGTTCGCGATGAAAGCCTCCGCGTCGGCCGCGCGCAGGGGGCGCGGGGAGCACGAACCGAGCGCGGTCCCCACCGAACGAGCTTCGAGATCGAGGGCAACTGAGAACGTCGCAACGGCGATCACCATGGCGTTGCGTGTGCCGATCTTCGAGAACTGTTGTGGTCCCCGCGAGACCGGGATGTCGATCGCCGCGATCAACTCGTCATCCCTCAGGGCGTTCTCCTTGACCCCCGTGATGAACTCCGTCACCGGCATCGAACGCGTGCCGGTGGTCGAAGCGAGTTCGACGGTGGCGTCCACCGCGACGAGCGGCGGGATGCCGTCGCCGGCTGGTGAGGCGGTACCGAGATTCCCACCGAGGGTCCCGCGATTGCGTATCTGCGGCGAGCCGACGGTTCGTGACGCGATCGCCAGTCCGGGGAGTTCGGTCGCCAGCTCGGCGATGATCTGCGAGTAAGGAACCCCCGCTCCGATCCTGACGGTGCCGTTGGAGCGCGACCATTCCCGCAGCTCGGCACACGCGGTGAGGTCGATGATCGTCTCGGGCCGCCTCTTGTCAAAGTTGAGTTCGACCATCAGGTCGGTCCCGCCGGCGATCGGTGTCGCCTCTGGGTGCGCCGCCTTCAGCTGAAGCGCCTCGGGAAGGTCCGCGGGACGGAGGAAGTCCATCCCTAAGCCTCCTCGGCGCGGACGGCGGAGGCGACGATGTGGGTTCCGGCTTTTCCCTCGAGAGCATCGGCGAGCCTCTCGGCGCTGGTGATGATCGCTTGCGGCCCACCACGCTCGACGAAGCCCATAACCGCATCGATCTTGGGCCCCATCGAACCGGAGGGAAACTGCCCGTCCGCTGCATACCCTCGGAGCTCCTCGATATCGACCTCGTCGAGGAGGACCTCTTCGTCAGTGCCGTAGTTGAGGGCAACGTTGTCGACCGCCGTAAGGATCGCGAGCGTGTGAGCTCCGATGTGGTTCGCCAGCATCGCGGTCGCGAGGTCCTTGTCGATCACCGCGTCGACACCGCTCAGCGATCCTCCTTCAGCGGCGACAACTGGGATGCCGCCTCCGCCACACGCGATCACGATCACGCCTTCATCGATGAGCTCCCTGACGATGTCCTCTTCGATGATCTCGCTCGGGATCGGCGACGGAACCACTCTGCGCCAGCCGCCCTTCTGCTCGGTCAAGACCCAACCGTGGCGCTTGAGCTCCTCGACCTGTTCGGGGGGATAGAAGCGCCCGATCGGCTTGGTCGGGTTCTGGAACGCCGGGTCCTCGTCGTCAACGAGTACCTGGGTCACGATCGTGACGACCGGGAGCCTGATCCCGGACTCCCAGAGCGCGTTCGAGAAGCACTGCTGGATCATGTAACCCATCGCCCCTTGGGTGTCGGCCACCGCCGAGTCGATAGGGAGGCGAGGGAGGACTCCCGCCTCGGCGGCCACATCGGAACGCAGCAGGATGCTCCCCACCTGTGGTCCGTTCCCGTGGGTCAGGACCAGGCGGTAGGCACCGGATTCGACGATCGGGAGCAGCGTCTCGACCGTCTCTCGGGTCCGCCTGAATTGGGACTCGACCGATGCATCGTCCTCGGCCCGGGTGATGGCATTCCCTCCCAGGGCGACGACGAGGATCGGCTTGTCGGCCCACACACCGGGAGTCCTCATAGGGGCATCGTACGGGCCGGGAGAGCCCGTTTTCAACAGTTTGTTGACTCGGGCCTGCTGGGCGACACTTAGGGCGTGAAGACACGTTGAGCACGCTGATATCGGGGGGCCGGTTGGTCACCGCCGAGGGGCAGAAGGACGCCGACGTCCTCCTGGAGCACCGGACCATCTCTCTGATCGGCGACCTCGCCGGAATCCCCGCCGACGAAACCGTGGATGCCTCGGGTTGTTACGTGATCCCCGGGGCGGTCGACGTCCACACGCATCTCGACATGGACGTCGGGGTGACGGTCTCGGCCGACGACTTCACGACCGGTACCCGGGCCGCGGCCTGCGGAGGAACGACGACCGTCGTGGACTTCGCGACCGCGTATCGGGGCGAGTCGATCGCCGAGGGCCTGGCGAACTGGCACGCCAAGGCCGACGGGAAGGCGCTGATCGACTACGCGTTCCATATGTCGGTCACCGAGCTCACCCGCCCGGCGGACGACATCGTTGCGGAGATGGGCGAGTCGGGGATCACCTCGTTCAAGCTCTATATGACCTATCCGGACCGGCTGATGGTGTCCGACGATGTGATCAAGCAGATGATGATCGCGGCCGAGAAGCAGAACGCTCTCATCTGCCTCCATTGCGAGGACGACACCAGCGTCACGCGCTTGAGGAACGAGGCACTGGCGGCCGGGCATCGAGAACCGCGATGGCACGCCTGGTCCCGGCCCCCGGATGCCGAGGCAAGTGCGGTCGAACGAGCCGTCCACATGGTTGAGGAAACCGGCGCCGCGGTTTACATCGTGCACCTCTCTTCGGCCCAGGCGCTCGAGCACGTGCGCGAGGCGCGGAGCGAGGACTCCCTGTGTTCGCGGAGACGTGCCCGCAGTACCTCTATCTCTCGGCCGATCGCTACGAAGCCGAGCCGGATGTCGCATCGCGCTACATCTGCGCGCCTCCCTTGCGCGACGTCCAGCACCACGAGGAGTTGTGGGCGGGTCTCCAAGGTGGCTACCTCCAGGTCGTCTCGACCGATCACTGCCCGTTCGAGCAAGCCTCGAAGAACGCGGGACTAGCCGGCGGCGGATGGAGCGACTTCACTCAGATCCCCGGCGGACTCCCGGGCATCGAGGCGCGGTTGGCGCTCGTGTACCAACGTGTCGTTGACCGAGAGATGTCCCTCGAGCGATGGGTCGATCTCTGCTGCACGACCCCGGCTCGCATCTTCGGGTTGTATCCAACCAAGGGATGTCTGGAGGAGGGTTCGGACGCCGACCTTGTCGTCTTCGATCCGAACGCGGAACGTCCACTTGTCCCGGAGCGATTGCATTCGAAGCTCGACTACAGCGTGTACGAGGACGTCGTGGTCCGAGGCTGGCCTCGCCTGGTGTACTCCCGAGGTGAGGTCGTGGCCGATAACGGGACCCCGGTCGGCGAGCCGGGTCGAGGAAACTTCATTCGAAAGGGGACCATCGGGAGGCCGAACATGAGTCGCTATCACTTCAACCAGCAGGTCACCACGTTGGAGCCACCCGGCGGCGATCCGCGCGCCTTCCACCGGAAGCTGCCCGGCTATGAGGCATCGCCGATGGTTCAAGCCCGGGATATCGCCGAGTCGCTCGGTCTGGGGGCCGTGTGGGTGAAGAACGAGTTCAGTCGTCTCGACCTGCCGTCGTTCAAGATCCTCGGGGCGTCATGGGGGACCTACCGGGCACTCGACGAAAGGATCGGCGGGTTCGACGAGTGGGCGACGCTCGATGATCTGAAGGTGCAGCTCGGGGGCCGGTTCAGTCTGTCCGCGGCAACCGACGGCAATCACGGTCGCGCCGTCGCGCGGATGGGCAAGCTTCTTGGTCTTCCCGCCAGCATCTACGTTCCCGCCGGTACCGCCGATGCGCGCATCGAAGGGCATCCGGTCGGAGGGCGCGATCGTGCGAGGTCGTCGAAGGGAGTTATGAGGACGCCGTTGAGCGTTCGGCTCGAGGACGCGAGTGACGACTGCCTGGTGATCTCGGATACGTCATGGGAGGGCTATCAGGACGTCCCGCGGTGGGTCATCGAGGGCTATTCGACGATCTTCAACGAAGTGGACGAACAGCTTCCCGAGGCCCCCGACGTCGTCTTCGTCCAGATGGGGGTGGGCGCGCTCGGAGTCCGCGGCCGCCCGGCACTTCCGCTCGAGGCCGGACGGTCCCCGGATGGTCGCCGTCGAACCGGAGCATGCCGCGTGCATCCTTGCGTCGATGGAGGCGGGTGAGATCGTCACCGTCCCCGGTCCCCACGACTCGATCATGGCGGGCCTGAACTGCGGAACCCCGTCGGTCGTCGCCTGGCCCGACGTCTCCCACGGATACGACCTCTACATGTCGGTCTCCGATCAGCGCGCCGAGGAAGGCATGCGGATCCTGGCCGACGAGGGCATCGTGGCGGGGGAGACCGGTGCCGCCGGCCTCGCCGGCCTGCTCGAGGTCTGCGACGGCCCCCTCAAGGAGCGCCTCGGTCTCGGCTCCGGCTCCAAGGTCCTGCTCCTGTGCACCGAGGGAGCCACCGACCCGGCCGCCTACGAACGGATCGTCGGCCGCCCGCCCGCCTGATCTCGGCCACGCTGGTGCTGATGCCCACTTGCCGAAATCTGTGGTCGACGTGGTCAACGTGGTCGAAGCGACGACCACAAACCGTGACCAGCGGTCGACCGCGACCACAAGCCACGCCCAGTGGTCGAAGCACTGACCACGCCGACCGCACTGACCACGAATCGGGAGGTGAGGGCACTCGACCACTGCAGCCGCTTCCGCTCAGGCGTAGCCGCCCATCGTGAGGGCCATGAGGGCCTTGCCGGTGTGCAGGCGGTTCTCGGCTTCCTGGAAGACGACCGACTGCTCGCCGTCGATGACCTCATCGGTCACCTCGTTGCCGCGGTCGGCCGGCAGGCAGTGCATGTAGATGGCGTCCTTGGCGGCGATGCCCATCCGGCGGGAGTCGCAGATCCAGTCCTTGTAGCGGGCGTTGAGGGCGAGCGCCTCCTGCTCTTTGCCGAAGAGGTGCTCGGCCCCCCACGACTTCGGATAGACGACCGTGGCTCCCTCGAAGCCGGCGTCCATGTCCTCGACCTCGACGATGCTGCCGCCACCCTCGGCCGCCAGCTTCTGGGCGTCCTCCATCACGTGCGGCATGAGGCGGAACTCCGGGGGCCGGGCGATCGTGAGCTCGGCTCCGAAGCGGGGGAGCAACAGCGCAAGTCCTTGTGGCACGCTCATCGGCTTCGCGTACGACGGCGCGAACGCCCACGACACGCAGATCTTCATCCCGGATAGATCGCGGGTTCCGAAGTGCTCCTCGATCGTCATGAGGTCGGCGATCTGCTGGGTCGGGTGGTCGATGTCACATTGCAGGTTGATGATCGGCTTGTCGGCCGCGGCGGCGACCTCGCGCATGTAGGCGTTGCCCTCGCCGGGAACCTTGTCGTGGCGGATCGCGATCCCGTGACCGTAGGAACTCAGGATGATGCCCATGTCGCGCGGTGCCTCACCGTGAGCGATCTGTGAGGTCGCCGCGTCGATGAAGTGAGCGTGACCACCGAGCTGCGTCATCCCGGCCTCGAAGGCGTTGCGCGTTCTGGTCGAGAGGTCGAGGAAGATCATGAACAGCGTCTTGTCGGGAAGCAGGCGATGTGGCTCGTCGTTCCTGAACGCCGACTTCAGTTCCTTGCTGACGTCGAGTGCTTCGCCGAGTTCCTCGACCGACCAGTCCGCGGTCGAGATGTAGTCCTTGCCCTTCAGGCTTGCGCGATCCACTTAGAACTCCTCCATCCGGCTCCATAGCTTCGGGGCGGCCTCGCGGCACTTGGCCCGCAGCTCTTCCTCATCGATCTCTGTGTGTTTGCCATCGCGAACGATCCATCGGCCTGCCACCATCACGTCCCGGATGCGAGGGCGTCCGAAGATGAGATGTCCCGCGACGTTTCCCGCGTCGAAGGGCGTGGGGGCACCGTAGTCGAGCACGCATAGATCGGCCGGCGCTCCGGCCGACAGCCGTCCCATGTCCGGTTCACCGAACATCGAGCCCGCCAGGATCTGCCCCTGGACGAGCCTCTCGATCGGAAACCCGACCCCCGCCTCCCACGACGTTTCCCGCGCTTTGAGGTAGCAGGCCTTCGCCTCGGCGAGCATGTCGCCGTCGATGCCATCGGTGCCGAGGGCGACCCGCTGCCCGAGCGCGGCAACCGGGGCGTAGCCGACCCCGTTGTTCATGTTCGAGCGGGGGTTGTGCGCCACGAAGGCACCGGACGTCCGGACCGACTGGATCTCCGACTCGTCGAGGTGTACGCCGTGGGCGATGAGATCTCCTTCGGCGAGCGCCCCGTGCGCCGCCAGCCGGTGGGCGGTGCGAAGTCCGTACTTCTCGATCGAATCGGTCTCGTCGGACGCGTCCTCGGCGACATGGATATGCAGCGGCACGCCCAGGTTGCGGGCGACGGTGACCATCTCATCCATCGTCTGATCGCCGATCGTGAACGACGCATGCGCCCCCATCATCCCTTTGATCAAAGGTCGGTCGTTGGCTTCGATGAACCGAGCGTTCTCCGCGACCCCCGCACGGCCGCGCTCGGTGCCGTGCCGGTCGGTCACTTCGTAACAGACGACCCCGCGCATCCCGGCCCCCGCGATGCCGCCGGCGATGTGATCGAGCGAACCCTCGATCGACTCCGGCGATGCGTGGTGGTCCACGATCGTCGTGGTGCCCGCAAGTGACGCCTCGAGGGCGCCGATCTGGGCCGACAGCGAGATCGTCTCGGGATCGAGGGCGCGGTCGAGACGCCACCAGACGCGCTCCAGGATCTCGAGGAAGTTGCGGGGAGCCTCCCGGGGGCCGGGCATCCCGCGGGCCAGCGCGGAGTAGAGGTGATGGTGGGCGCAGACGAATCCCCCGGTGACGAGGCAGCCGGAGACATCGAGCGTCTCGCCGCCGTCACCACCGATGCGCCCGTCGGAGATGTGAAGGTCGCGCGCTCTCGACGGTTCCATCGACGAGGTCGCAGACGATCCCGCCGGTCAGTGTGTGGGAGCTCACCCTCGGCGTGCGGCCCTGGGGTGCGCCGCCTTCGCCGCAGCGGTGTCCTTCATCGGCAGGCTGGTGCGCCATTGCCATCGAACTTCCGGCACGCGTCGGCCACGGCCGAGGCGGTCGGCACGAGCCCGATCTCGCCAACGCCCTTGGCCCCATAGGGACCTTCCGGCTGAGCTTCCTCGATGAAGATGCATTCGACGGGCGGCATCCCCTTGGCCGGGATGATCCCTTGCGACTTGAGCGTCGGCGTCTCGATGTGGCCGTCCTTCATGAGGAACTCCTCGGTCAGGGTGTGGCCGAGGCCCATGTGGACAGCCCCCTCCATCTGCCCCTCGAGGAGGTTCCGGTTCATCACACGGCCGACGTCGTGCGCCGCGATCATCTTGGCGATGCGGCCCTCCTCGTCGAGGATCGCAACCTGCACGCCCCACCCGAACGCGATGTGACTGCGCTTGAGTTCGGGATCATCCATCGGTTGGGTGAGTTTGAGTTCCAGTTCACCGACGAACTCCTGGCCCGCAAGTTCGGTGAGGCTCCCGCCGTTGAGGTGTTCCTTGAGGTTCTCGCACGCCTTCTTGACCGCCAAGCCCCCGAGGAAGGTCCCCCGCGACGCGGTCGTCTGGCCGGTCTGGAACTCGCGGTCGGTGTCGACCGTGACTCGCACGTGCTTCAGTTCGATCCCCGCGGAGTGCAGTTCTTCGACCGCGACCTGCTGGAGCACCGTGTGCACGCCCTGGCCCATCTCGGTCCACGAGTGCCTCAGGAGGAGAGAGCCGTCGTCCTGTACCTCGAGCGATGCACGCCCGTACTCGGGGAGTCCGTTACCGACACCGACGTTCTTGACCGCACCGGCGATGCCGGCGAACTCGGCGGACTTGTATTGGTCCTTGACCGCTTCGAGGCACTGCTTGAACCCGCAGCCTTCCCCGATGACCTGGCCGGTGCCGAACACCTTGCCGGTCTCGAGAGCGTTGAGCCAGCGGATGTCCCAGCCGTCTATCCCGACCTTCTCGGCGAGGCGGTCGAGACAACCTTCCATCGCGAAGTTCGCCTGGTTCGAGCCGAAGCCGCGCATCGCACCGCACGGAACGTTGTTCGTGTAAACGGCGTGGGCCTCGACGTAGACGTTGGGGACCTCGTACGCCGAGCACGAGTGCCCGCAGGCGCGCTGCAGGACCTTGTCACCGACAGAGGCGTAGGCGCCAGAGTCTCCGACGATGCGTGCCTTGACCGCGGTGAGCAGCCCGTTCTCGTCGCACCCGACCGTGTAGGTCATCGTCAGCGGATGCCGCTTGGAGTGCATGCGGATCGATTCCTCGCGCGACAGCGTCAGCTTCACCGGCTTCCCGGTCACATGCGCGAGCAGGGCCGCCTGTCCGTTGATGCCGAGGTCCTCCTTGGCCCCGAAGGCGCCCCCGTTGCTGACGAGCGTGACGCGCACCTCTTCGTCCGGACGCCCCAGGATCCGGGCGATCTGCTTGCGGTCGTCCCAGACCCCTTGGCCCCCGGAGTACACCCGCATCACCTGATCGCCATTCCCTCCTCCGCCCTCCGGCCACGCGATCGACGACTCGGGCTCGAGGAATGCGTGCTCGATGTACTGGGTCTTGAAGGTCTCGCTCACCACGTGCGCGGACGCCGCGAGCGCCTCCTCGACGTCGCCGCGATCGATCAAATGCGACTTGAGGAGGTTCCCCTTGTCATGGACCTTGGGCGACCCCTCTTTGAGCGCCTCTTCGGCATCGATGACCGGCTCGAGCACCTCGTACTCGATCTCGATCGCCGCGGCCGCGGCGCGCGCCGCCGAGCGCGAGGTCGCCGCCACCGCGGCGAGCACGTCGCCGACGTATCGAGTCGTCTCGCCCTCGGCCACTAGAACGGGCCAGTCGTTGTAGATCGCACCGACATCGCGCTCGCCGGGGACGTCGGCCGCAAGGACGACCTGAACCACTCCGTCGATCGCCTCGGCTGCCGTAACGTCGATCCGTTTGACCACCGCCCGCGGATGCTCCGAGAACCTCACGGCCCCGTGCAGCATGTCCTCCATCGTCATGTCGTTGATGAACGGCTTCTTGCCGAGCGCGAGCTCGAAGGCTTCGTACTTTGGCGTCCGTGTGCCGATCCGCCCCGAGTAGTCGAGGCTTGGAACCGGGCCGCCCGCAAGGATGCGTCCGGCCTGCTCGACCGCGTCGATGACCTTCACGTAGCCGGTGCAACGGCAGAGGTTGCCGGCGAGTCCCTTGGCGATCTCGTCGCGGCGAGGGGGTCGGGTTCTTCTCGAGGAGGTTCTTCGCTTTGACGACGATGCCGGGAGAGCAGAATCCGCACTGGGATGCCCCGGTTGCTGCGAACGCAAGGGCGAACGCCTCTCGATCGTGGTCGGTCAGGCCCTCGAGGGTGACGATCTCCTTGCCGGCGAAGCTCGTCGCGGCGGCCGAGCACGACACCCGTGCCTTGCCGTCGACGATGACCGTGCACGCTCCGCAGTAACCCTCCGGCTGGCAGCCGTCCTTGGCGGCCAAGAGGCCGAGCCGGTCACGCAACGCGTCCAAGAGAGTCTCGTCGTCGCGCACTTCTAGAGCGACGTCGGATCCGTTGACGTTGAGCTGAATCTCGCTCATCTCTTCACCCCTGCCTCGGCGATCGCTTTGGGCATCGCCGCGTAGCCCGCGGCAGCCTTTACCAGATGGTCGATCGGACACTGATCCTCGGTCGTGTGCGCGTGGACCTCGGTCCCGGGGCCGAATCCGACCGTCGGGATGCCCAGGCGGCCCGCCGACGAGACTCCGTTCGTGGAGAAGACCCATTTCGATATCGCCGGCGCGCGTCCGATGGCCGTCTCGACCGCCTTCGCCGCCGCGACGACGAGGGGATCGTCCTCCTCCAGCAACCAGGTCGGGTAGTACTTCTCGATCGGCAAGGTGAGCCCGGTCCACGACGGTTCTGCGTATTGGAGGACCGACACCTGAGCCTCCGCCGCCGACGGCAGGGCTTCGATCTCGGCGACCGCCGACTCGAGCGTCTCACCGGCGGTCAGCCGGCGGTCGAGATAGATCGTGCATGAGGCAGGGATCGCGTTGAGCGACGCCGTCTCGCATTCGACCTTGGTTACCGCGACCGTTCCCTTGCCGAGGAAGTCGTCGGGCTTCAGCCGGTCGTTGAGAGCGGTGATCTCGGAGATCAGAGGCGCCATGTGCGCGATGGCGTTGTCTCCGCGCTCCGGCGCGCTTGCGTGGGCCGACCGGCCGGTGATCGAAACCTTGATCTCCATCCGTCCTCGGTGCCCGCGGTAGACGTCGAGGTCGGTCGACTCGCCGATCACCACGCAGTCGGCGTTCGGGATCGTGTTCTCGAGGGCGTAGCCGAGGGCCAGCCCATCGCAGTCTTCCTCCATGACCGTGCCGATCACGTAGACCGTCACATCGGCCCCGTCGAGCTTCCGGTCGGCCATGATCTTTCCCGCGTAGACCATCGCCGCGAGGCACCCCTTGTCGTCGCCGGCGCCGCGCCCGTAGATGACGTCGTTCTCCACCTTGCCCTCGAACGGATCGAAGGTCCAGGCGAGCGGGTCACCGATCCCGACCGTGTCGATGTGCGAATCCATGACGATAGTCGTCGCTCCACTGCCGATCCGCCCGACCGCGTTACCCATCGCATCGGTGAACGCTTCATCGAAGCCGAGCTTCTGCATCTCGAGGACGATCCGTTCGGATACCGCCTTCTCGCCTCCGGACGGGGAGGGAAGCGCCACGAGATCGCGCAGGAATCCGGCAACGTCCTCTCGGTGTCTCTCTGCCGCTTCGAGGTACTCACTCATGTATTAGCTCCTTCGACCGCGAACGCGTCGATCATCAACTCGACGTCGTCGCCCAGGGGATAGAGGATCGGGCACGTCGCTCCGTGCGCGATGTACTCGTCGACCTTGGCTCGACATTCCTCTGCGGTTCCCGATGCGCTGACCGACTGGACGACCTCATCGGGGACTAGGGCGGCCGCCTTCTCGATCTGCTCGCCGGTCGCGGGCCAGTCGACGATCGCGTTGACCTCGTCGATCAACGACTGGTCGACCCCAGAGGCCTTCATGATGTGCGGTTGTTGACCGAGGTACTGCGTCAGGAGCAAGCGGGCGTTATCGAGCGCTTTGCCGCGGTCCTTGTCGAGCGAGCAGACCACCAATTGTGGGCGGTCGATGTCGTCGATGCTGCGTCCGACCGATTCCGCTCCCGCGGTCAAACGCTCCATCGCCTCATCGTTGTAGGTGGGCGAAACCATGTAGTTGAGCACCACGCCGTCGGCGATCGCGCCGGTGAGTTCGAGCATCTTCGGTCCGGTTGCTCCGATGTAGATCGGGATGTCGCGCGCCGAGGTGTCCCCGTGGACGACGTCGATGCGAACCCCGTCGAGGTTCACGAAGTCGCCCTGGTAGGTGACCTCGCCCAGACGGAAGAGGAGTCGGCAGGCCTCGACCGTTTCCTTCATGCAGCGCAGCGGCTTGGTCCGAGTGATGCCGACCTTCGAGGCGAGGGGATCCCACCACGCGCCGACGCCGAGGATCACGCGGCCCGGAGCGAGGTCGTCCAGGGTCACGAAGGTCGAAGCGAGAAGTGCGGTGTTCCGCGTCCAGGTGTTGACCACCCCCGAGCCGATCTTGATCCTCTCGGTCGATGCCGCGAAGGCGGCCATCGGAACCGTAGCTTCCCTCACGAGCCGGGACTCCGCCTGCCAGACGGCCTCGAAGCCGGCGGCCTCGGCACGCTGGACGTAGCGGATGCCGTCCCTTATGGGGTGTTTGTCCTGCAGGTAGAGAGCAACCCTGTCGATCTTCGGCCTCCCGGACTGACGGTGCGGACCCAGCTCCCGTCCATCCTCCCGCCGCCCACCGGGGCGCGTCAACAGTTTGTTGAATTTTCGACTATGGCCCCTGGGCCTCGGCCCGGAGCTCGCCGAAGACCCGGGCGAGGTCGGGGACCTGGTAGTGGGCGTTCAGGCCCGACGGGTTCGGCAGCAACCAGACCCTGGAGTCGGTCCGATCGCGTGTTCTTGAGGGCCGACAACGGCATCGGGGCGGCCGAACGCGGTCCGGTAAGAGGTGAGCCCCAGGATCGCGACGAAGCGGGGCCGGTATCGCTTGGCCTTCCGCTCGAGGCCAACGGCTCCCTTGCGGAATTCGTCGCTTGTGATGCCGACCATCGTTGCGGTCGCCCGGTTCACGAAGTTGGTGATGCCGAGGCCGTACTCGAGCAGCGCCTCCTCCTCGAACGGGCCGAGGACTCGGTCGGTGAAGCCCGACGCGTGAAGTGCCTTCCAGAGTCGATTCCCCGGTCGGGCGAAGTGATGTCCGACGGCTCCGGAGTACAGACCCGGATTGATCCCGCAGAACAACACGTCGAGGTCGTGGCCGATGACGTCGGCGACCGGGGCATCCTGCGCCGCCGCGATCTGCTCCTTGGTGGGGCGCCATGGCTCCTGCATCCCTGGATGATGCCTCGATGTCGGCCCTGCGACACCTTTTCGCCCCGGCTCCCGTATACGTTCCTGGCGTGCAGATCGAGCGCTTCGATGAAGCTCACCTAGAGGACGCGGCGGCGTTGCTTGCCGCGCGTCATCGCCGTAACCGCGCGGCCGAGCCGCTTCTGCCGGTTCGCTTCGAGGACCCGACCGATTGCGCGGTGGAGATCTCCAAGGTGCTGCTGCAGGAGGGCTCCGGCGGGGTGGTGGCTACCGAGGACGGTCGGATGACGGGCTACTTCCTTTACCGGGTCGGTGACGACATCTTCGGCTCGCACGTGTGGTGTGGGATCGAGTCGCATGCCTACGACGATGAGGCCGGTCCCGAGACCCTGCGTCGTCTTTACGGGGCACTCGCCGGCGATTGGGTCGCCGCCGGTCGAGGACATCACTACGCGATGGCCTCGGCGAGTGACCTCGATGCCCTCGACCGTTGGTTCCATCTCTCGTTCGGGCACCAGCAGGTCCATGCCTTGATGGAGGTCGAGGCGCGCGGATACAAAGCCGGCGGAAGGTTTCTCCGTCCGGAAGATCGGTCCCGGCGACGAGGCGGCGATCGAACCGCTGGTCCGGTTGATCTGGGAGGCGCACCAGGAGGCGCCCGTATTCGTAGTGGTCGGCGAGGAGGATTGGAGCCGGTCTCCATGCCTCGCACGTCGAAGTGCTGAACGATCCGAAGGTCGGGTACTTCCTCGCGGAGGAGGACGGTGTCCCGCTCGGCCACGCGGTGATGGACCGCGTTCTCGAAACGAACTACCCGATGTTCACCCCCGAGGGCTCGGTCTACCTCGAGGTCGCCGCGACCCTGCCCTCGGCACGCGGGCGTGGCGTGATGACGGCACTCGTAGACGCATGCCTGAACTGGTCGGCGGATGAGGGGTACGACATCTGCGTCACGGACTGGCGCGCCACTAACCTGTTGTCTTCGAACTTCTGGCCTCACCGGGGATTCCGTCCGGTGGCCTACCGGCTCCACCGGGTGATCGACCCTCGGAGCCTGCCTTAGCTCTCGGTCCCGTCCCGCTTCTTACGGCGAGCGGCTCGCTCGGTCGCGAGCATCTCGGCCGCCGCCTCGGCCGTCGGCGCGGTACCGCCGAGGTGGGCGGGCAACCACCAGCGGTCGGAGTCTCCCGCCGGAGATTGCGGATACGCATCGGCGGCCCGTTTCACCAGGCCAGAGATGTCCGCCATGAGCCGGCCGGTCACATCGACGGGATCTTCGCCGGGGTCGTAGCCGACCGGAGCGCCGATATCCACAGTGATCGCGACTTTGCGCTGGAAGTTCCGCGGGCGACCTTTGGTCATGATGCGTTGCGAGCCCCACACCGCACCCGGTAGTAAGGGAGCCCCCGCCGCCATGGCCATCCGGGCGGCTCCCGACCTGCCCTCTCCAGGGACGAATGACGGGTTGATCGTCGACTCGGGGAACATCCCGATGATCTCGCCTCGCCTGAGTGCGGCGACCGACTCCTCGACCGAATCCTTGGCCTTGCCGAAACTATCGACGGGGATGTGCTTCATCCCTCTCATCAGGGGGCCGGAGACCTTGTGATCGAAGACCTCCTGTTTGGCAAGGAAGCGAACCAGCCGACCTCGAGGACGCGCCGCAAATCCGACGAAGACGAAGTCGAGATAGCCCACGTGGTTGGTCGCGATGACTGCGGGGCCGGTGGTCGGGATGTGTTCTCCACCGGTGACGCGGATGTCCCACGCCAGGGTCTTGAAAACGGTGAGGGCGAGCCCGATGACGGGCCGGTAGACGAGCTCCACGGGTCTCCTTGGTCGTTTCGCCCAGACTAGCCTTCTCCGCAGATCTAGGAATCCCAGGTGGGGGCCCTGCGTTACGGGTAAGGAAGCAGAACGAGGAATTCCCGACCCAGGAGGCACTGTGGCGACGATCGAACTCAACAAGGACAACTTCCAACAGACCGTCGAGGACAACGAGACGGTGTTCATCGATTTCTGGGCGGAGTGGTGCGGCCCATGCAAGGCCTTCGGCCCCGTCTTCGAGGCGGCCTCGGAGAAGCATCCGGGCGCGGTCTTCGCGAAGGTCGACACTGAGGATGAGCGTGAGCTTGCGGGCGCGTTCCAGATCATGTCGATCCCGACTCTGATGGCCTTCCGGGATAACGTCCTTCTGTACGCCGAGCCTGGAGCACTCCCTCCCGAAGCTCTGGAGGATCTGATCCAGCAGGTGAACGCACTTGATATGGACGAGGTCCGCAAGAAGGTCGCCGAGTCCGCGCAGGAGTCGGTAGACCAGTAACCAGAGGAGGATCCCTACGCGCGCAGCGGCGATCGTCCTGTGCGCGGCTCTCCTTCTCGGTGCTACCTGCGATGAGGATCGGCCTTCGGCCGAGCCGACCCCGAGCCCCACTCGGGCGAGCCTGGTACCGACCGGATCGCTCGAGGACGCGGTTACCGCGGAGGGCATCGGCGAGCATCTCGATGCGCTTGAGGAGATCGCCGACGCCAACGGTGGGAACCGCGCCGCCGGCACCGACGGGCACTGGGAATCGGTTCTCTATTTCGAGGACCGCCTGAGAGACGCCGGCTACGACGTGTCCCTCGACTACTTCTCGTTCCCGTACTTCGACGTGCTGGGTCCGGGGCGATTGAAGCTCGACGGACGGCCCCGCTTCGAGGAGGGGAGGGACTACCGGGCGATGATCTATTCGGCCCCGGGCCGCGTCACGGGACCCCTGGTCAGTGTGTCGTTCGACCAGCCCGAAGAAGGTTGCGAGCCCGGAGCGTACGCGTCGGTCGATCCCGGTGATGTCGTGCTCGTTCGGCCGGGCCCGTGCTACTACCGAGATCTGGTGACCAACGCTCAGACGGCGGGAGCCGCAGCGGTCCTGCTCAGCATCCCCGAGTTCACCGACGCCACCGGCGTGCTGCGACCGGGGCTCATCTCTCCCGAGGGAATCGAGATCCCGGCGTTCGTCCTGAGCAACGAGGCGGGTCTCGAACTGGACGCATCGGGCGGAACGATCACGATCAACTCACCGGTGCGGACCGAACAACGGATGACTCCGAACCTCATCGCCGAGTCCCCGGGAGGCGACGCGGATCAGGTTGTGATGGCGGGCGGACATCTCGACTCGGTCATCGACGGCCCCGGCATCAACGACAACGGTTCGGGAACCGCGACCCTGCTCGAGATAGCCGAGGAGATGGCGGGGATGGACCTCGACAACAGGGTTCGCTTCGCGTTCTGGTCGGCAGAGGAAGTAGGCCTGCTCGGCTCCACCCACTACGTTGACTCGCTCGGCCCGGGCCTCGGAGATGTCGCCGCGTATCTCAACTTCGACATGGTCGGGTCGCCGAACTTCGTGCGCTACGTCTACGACGACTCCGGAGCCCCCGAGGGCTCCGTGGAGATCCACGACTTCCTGCAGGCTCACTTCGCAGCGAAGGACCTTCCGATCGAGGACCTCGACCTGGAAGGTCGCTCCGACCACGGACCGTTCCTGCGGAGCGGCATCCCAGTCGGAGGGCTGTTCACGGGGGCGGACATGATCAAGACCGCATCCGAGGTGGAGTCATACGGAGGGATCGAGGGTGACTACGAGGACCAGTGCTACCACCGTGCATGTGACGACACAGGCAACATCAACCCTGAGGTCCTCGACGAGATGGCCGATGCCATCGTCGCACTACTCCTGGAACTGACGATGAGGCCGAAGCCGCTCAGCAAGTAGGCCGTCTGCCGGCATGCTTGCTTTCGGCGAATACGCTTGAGGGGTGGAGCCCGGCGTTTTCGATCCCGACCGCTTTAGAGACGAACCGATGATGACCGCGCGAACAGGTCGCGGAGCGTGCGGGCGTCGACCTCGAGACCGCCAAACGCACGTGGCGAGCCCTTGGATTCCCGGACGCCGACGACGATGAGGTCGCGTTCGACGAGCGCGATCTGGAATCCCTCCGCTCGTTGTCGGCTCTGGTGTCGTTCGGCTTCCCTCTCGAGGACCTCATCACCATGGCGCGCACCTACGGCCAGGCGATGTCTCGGATCGCCGACGCCGAGACCCGCCTGTTCCACGAGCGCTTCCTCAAGGAGGACGAGCGGCCCGACGAAGCGACCCTCGATGCGATCGTGCCGCGGCTCCTCGATCTCGTTGGGGTCACGATCGAGAACATCCACCGCCGGCATCTGTCGTCGGCTTTGAGACAGTTGACGCAGGCTCATCCCGAAGGAGGCGGATCGCATCTGGCGGTTGGGTTCGCTGATCTCGTTGATTTCTCGACGATCTCGGGTGATCTACCGGGCGGTGAGTTGGGTTCGCTGGTCGGACGTTTCGAGGAACTCGCCATCGAGGTGTGTACCGGGACGGGCGTCAGATTGGTCAAGATGATCGGCGACGCCGTCATGTTCGTGTCGTCCGATGCGGATGCGGCTCTGTCCGCCGCTATGGAGATCGTGACGACCGCGGCCAAGGACTCGATACTGCCTCCGGCGCGCGCTGGACTCGATATGGGTGACGCGCTCCCGTTGGGCGGGGACTACTTCGGTCGGCCCGTCAATGTTGCAGCTCGCGTCACCGCGTACGCGCTCCCCTCGACCATCGTTGTCTCGAAGGATCTGCTCGAACACGTTGGTCGGGAGATGGACGTATCGCGCATCGGCCGAAGGAAACTCAAGGGTGTTGGTGAGGTTCTGCTGTTCAAGGTCAAAGGGGACCTCGAGACCGACTAGCGGATCGCCCTCGCCGTGGCCGTCACCGCGGCCGCGATGATGACCACGATGAGCGACGGCACCTTGAATCTGAGAGCGATCCCAGCCGCGACCATTCCCAAGACGCGCTCGTCGAGGACCAAGGACCGATCGCCCTCGAAGGTCGATACCGCGATCAGAGCCGCGAGGAGGCTAGGACCCATCAACGCGACGATGGCGGTTGCGCTCGGAGGGAGTGGTCGACCCTCGAGCAGCACAGGACCGGTTGCCTTGAGCGCCATGGTCACGAGACCGAGGAACACGACGACGATCAGGGCCGGTTCCACGAGAGCCTCGCGATCAGAAGCGGTGGGATGACGGCGACGAGGATCGGGATCCCGGCCGGGGCGAGCGGGACGAGGGTCAGAGCGATCGCGGCGCCGCCGAGGGCAGCCCAGCGGGCATCAGGCTCGCGGAAACGCGGCGCGACGAGGACGAGGAAAAGAGCCGGGAACGCAGCATCGAGCCCCAGCCGTGCGGGGTCGCCGAGGAACCCTCCGGCGGCGACGCCCAGAGCGGTCCCGACGATCCACGACAGGTAGAGCGTGAGCCCAGCGCCGATCAGGAGGCCCTTGTCGAACCGACCTCCTCCGGTGTGGGCGATCGCCCACGACTCATCGACCGCGAGTTGTGCGTAGAGGAACCGTTTCCAAACGGGACCATCCAGAGCGGGGGCCAGAGAGATTCCGATCGGCATATAGCGCGTGTTCAGCAGGATCCCCGCGACCAGAGCTGCGGCCGCGCCACCTCCTTCAGTGAGGATCGAGGCGGCGGCGAACTGCGCCGAACCGGCGAACGTGGTCGCCGACATCGCGATCGCGAGCAGAGGCTTGATCCCCGCAGCCTCGGCAAGTGCCCCAAAGGAAACGCCGAATGCGAACACCGGTGCGGCTAGGGGGATCGAGGCGCGCGCTCCTCCGGCTCGGCTGCTGGAGGCCCCCTCGGGAAACGACATGGCCGATAGGGTATCTGCGGGCGCCCTTGTGGCGTGGCTCACGACTGTCTGCGACCGGACATCCCATCATCGGTCCGTGAGCGGGACACGAAGGACGACAAGAGCGATCGTCGCGGTGGCCGTCATCCTCGCCGGCACCCCTCCGGCGGCGGCCTCGTCGGATCTTCCCTTACTGAGCCCTCCGGTCGACGCGCAGATCACGCTCCGCTTCGAAGAGCCGCGCCTCGACTGGGGACCAGGTCATCGAGGGATCGACTACGGCGTCGCCGCCGGCACCCAGGTGCGCGCGGCGGCGTTCGGAACGGTCTCGTTCGCGGGATCGGTGGCCGGGATCCTGGCCGTGACGATCGACCATGGAAGAGGGCTGGAGTCGACCTACTCACAACTCGCCGAGGTGTCGGTCGAGGCCGGTGACGTCGTCGCCGCAGGAACGTGGGTCGGGGTGGCCGGCGCGTCGCACTCAGGCACCGGCGGCGGCCTGCATCTCGGAGTGAAGCTCTACGGCGACTACGTTGATCCGGAAGACCATCTTGGTCCCGTGGACGCGTCCCGCGCTATCCATCTCACGCGCTTGGTGCACACGGTTTCGGAAGACTCGCTCTTGGCCGAGTACCTCCCGCGCCTTCCCGGGTCTCCTTTTCGATCGTGTGTTCCAACCCGCCCGTTGGACGACACCCCGTCTCCGGCGAACGACAACCTCGTAGTCGTCATCGGCGGGATCGCGAGTAGCACCGAAGGGCGTCCGGACGACATCTTCTCGGCCCCTGCACGTCTCGGCTATGACCCACTCGACACGTTTCGATTCTCTTATCGAGGAAGCGACGGCGATCGCTTGCACGAGCCGTACGGCCCGGAGGACACCTGGGGCGACCTCCGAGGTTACGCATCCGACCTCGCCGAGCAACTACGAAGGCTCCGGGCCCAGCATCCGGGACGGGCGATCGACCTGATCGCCCACTCGCAAGGCGGGATCGTTGCGCGCTACATGCTTGCGCTAGTGGCTTCCGAGTGGGATGCATCGATGCCTACGATCGAGAATCTCGTCACGTTCTCGACACCCCACCGCGGGGCTCCGCTTGCGGGGGCTGCGGGGGACATTCGATCGTCGCCGTTCGGGCGGGTCGCGCTGGAAGTGGGGTCGCTACTGGCGGAGGGAGGGAAGCTCCGCATCGATCCCGCGAGCATCGCGGTGGGTCAGCTCGCTCCCGGTTCGGAGTTGATAGATCTGCTCGCGACGACCGACACCATGTTCGGCACGCGCGTACTTGCACTCAACCTTCCGAACGACCCCATCGTGCCTGCGGACCGAGCGGTCTTCCCCGGGAAGCAGACCGTCACGGTCCCGCCGACCGGCTGGCTGGCGGGACATTCGGCGATCGTTCGCTCGCCGTTCGCCCTCGGGAGTGCATACGACTTCCTCCGCGGGGGAGCACCGGCATGTCCGAACAAGTGGAGTGGCGTCGCCACGGGGGCCGGTTGGTTGACCGGGGTTTTCGAACGCTCGTTGACCCGATGGATCCCCCTGGTCGGGCTCTGATGGACAAAGAGGAACCCCCTCCGTGGGGGGGATGGGCGGATAACGGAGGGGGTTCCCGAGGTCCCTTGATCGGGGCCTTCTTTATGTGGTCCCGGGGGGACGGGACTTTTGTGGGTGACCCACATTGTGAACCGATTCACAAGGCTCGGCAACTCGGATCTGTACCAGAGTAGGCCCGCCTTTTTGTACTTCCCGCACAAACGACCCGCCTGCCGCCTGAGGAGCCTAGGATAGCCACATGCCCAACCGCCTCCCGCTCGATGTTCCCGGTCTCGAGGAGGAATTCGAGCGGGTCGAGATCCGGCGCAGCTCCCGGCGGAAGAAGACCGTCTCGGCCGAGATCGTGGGGGACGTCCTGGTGGTTTCGATCCCGGAGCGCCTGTCCCGAGCCGAGGAGCAAGAGTGGGTGACCCTCATGGCCGCGCGGATGGCTCAACGCAAGAAGAAGGATCGACTCAACGCATCGGGGGAGCTCGAGAGCAAGGCCCGGGAGCTGGGCGATCGTTATGTCGATGGCGTTCGGGCGCGCGACATCTCCTGGGTCCCGACCCAGCGGTCCCGCTGGGGATCGTGTAGCCCCGACGACGGGACGATCCGCCTATCGCTAGAGCTCACCAAGTATCCGGCCTGGGTGAGGGACTACGTGATCGTCCACGAGCTTGCGCACCTCGTCATCCCCGATCACAGCGATGCGTTCTGGGCCATCGTGAATCGGTACCCGCTGACCGAACGAGCACGCGGCTTCCTGATCGCCAAGGGGATGGAAGAAGGCGTCTAGGGCTTCCAGAAGGTGATCTCTGAGATGCCGTGGCGCTCGAGGATCCCCACGCACACTGCAGCCCGTACTCCATAGCCGGCGACGACGACCACCCGACCTCCGTCCGCAGCACTGTCGACTTCTTCGACGCGACCCCAGAGGCGGTCCGAGGTGATCCGGAGTGCTCCATCGACGTGTTTCGCGCCTGGATCCCCGACATCGAGTAGGAGCTTTCCGCCGGCTTCGTTGCCTTCGATGACCTCGGTCGAGACCGGTGTGTCCTTCGCCGCCGCCCATGCGTTGAGAGCGTCCCCGACGAAACCCAGGACCGAAAAGCCCTTGCCCCTCAACGCCGCGGCGACTTCGACCGGTACTGGGCCGTCTTCGACGTCCATCAGCACGAATGGAATCTCCAATGGGATGCAGTCGCGCATGCGCCCCGCGAATCCGGGCCCGCTCTCGTAGAGGTTCCCGATCGATCCGGGGATATGCACGTCGAGGTAGTCCCGGACCTTGCGTATGTCGACGAACGCGGCACCGGAATCGACCTCGGCCAGAGCGTCGGCGAAGCTGAGTTGCTTGAGCGTCCTGGTTGTGGCCGAGGTGGTTGAAGGCATCGATCGCTCCGGTCGTCGTTCTCGAGTAAGTGGTCGGTGGCACCATACTTATCTTATGGCCGTCATCCTCTTCTTCCTCCTGATCGGGCTTCCGATAGCGGAGCTCTACGTGATCGTTCAGGTGTCTCAGGGCATCGGGGTGCTCAACACGATCGGCGTTCTCATCGCGGTTTCGATCGCGGGTGCGTGGCTTCTCAAGCATCAGGGGATGGCGACGTGGATGAGGCTCCAGGAGACCCTGGCGCGCGGCGAGATGCCGGGCAAGGAAGTGACCGACGGAGCCATGATCCTGTTGGGTGGAGCACTGCTTATGACCCCCGGTTTCATCAGCGACGTGGTGGGTCTTGTGCTCCTACTTCCCCCGACTCGAGCGGTACTCAAGGGCGCGACCCGAGGCGTCTTCCGTAGATGGGCGCAGAACAAGGTTGCTCCCGGCGTGCGCATCTATCGCAGCGGCGTTGTGAGGACGCAGCGGGAGCCGGGCTCTAATGCGCCTCCGGGGGTTCCTCCTGGGTCTCCTCGTCGGCCTGAGCAGCTTCCTGACGAGGGCGATTCTCCGGATAGGGGATGACGGGTCCGACCCCACCCTGTTCCGGGTAGGCGCCACGCTCGAACTCGCTGGCCGGACGCTGCCTCGCATTCATCCGTACTCGAAGGGCTTCGGGGTACTCGTCCTCATGAACTTCGACGCCTAGCGAGTTGGCGACTTCCAGAGCCTCGTCCTTGCTGTGGAAGACCCAGTGATCCCAGGCCCCCTCACTGTCGACCAGGACCACCATGGTGTCGTTGGCCCCGATCCGCACCACGACCGCATCCGTGCCCTCGCGGTTCGCGGCGACGAAGTCCTGTGGTGACTTGAATCGTCCCGGCAGCTTCCCCGCCTCCGGCGTCTTCTCGAACGGCCACGCGCGCGACATCAGATAACTCCTTTGTTCTGCGATCCCGCCGAGGCGGATCGCTCTCGCCGATCTCCAGTGCCACAGAAAAGGGACGCGCTCATATGACCAGACCCCCGTCGACGCACAGGATCTGTCCGGTGATGTAATCCGAGTCCTTCGACGCGAGGAACACGAAGCTCGGCGCGATCTCTTCGGGTTCTCCGTAACGGCCGAGAGCGAACCGGGCCAGACGTGTTGCCTTCTGCGCGGGGTCCTGGATCAGGGGCTCGGTCATGGCGGTGAGTGCAGTCGGGGAGACGGCGTTCACGTTGATCGAGAGACTCCCCAATTCCTTGGCCCACGTCTTAGTAAGCCCGACGATGCCCATCTTCGCGGCGGCATAGTTCGACTGGCCGACCGCACCCAGGAGTCCCGAAGGAGAGGTGACGTTGACGATCTTGCGGTGGGATCGCTTCTCCGGTGACTCTTCCTTGGCCAGTGGCCGCCACAATTTGATGACTTCCCGGCCGCACGCCCACGTTCCCTTGAGGTGGACCTGGATCACCTGATCGAAGTCTTCCTCCGACATCTTGTGGGTCATCTTGTCTCTCAGGATCCCGGCGTTGTTCACGAGGATGTCGACCTGGCCCCACGCATCGAGGGCGGTCTGCACGACCGACTCGGCCGCAGCGACGGTGCCGATGGCGGAGGTCTCGGCGACGGCGTTGTCTCGGAGCTCCTTCACGAGAACGCCGGCGGCATCGGCGTCGACGTCGTTAACGACGACCCGGGCACCCTCGGCGACGAAGGCCTCGGCGATCGCTTTACCGATCCCGCGGCCCGCCCCCGTGACGATCGCGACCTTGCCTTCCAGTCTGCCGGTCATGGGTCCGCATCCTATGCGGCTGTAGGATTCCACGATGGCCGAACAGAAGACGATCCATCTGACGAAGAACGCATACGACAAGCTGAAGGCCGAGCTGGACGAGCTCGAGGGGCCGTTGCGGACCGAGATCATCGAGGCGATCGCGACCGCGCGGGCACACGGGGATCTCTCCGAGAACGCGGAGTACCACGCGGCGAAAGACCAGCAAGGGCTGCAGGAGTCGCGCGTTCGTCAGATCCGCCAGATGCTGGAGAACGCCGAGATCGTCAGAGCCGAGGACGACGGCGTGATCTCACCCGGGATGGTGGTGACCATCAGACACGACGGTGACACCGAGACCGAGACCTACCTTCTCGGACTGCGCGAGGAGAAGGGCGGCGAACACGACATCCTCACCCCCACCTCACCGCTCGGCGCGGCCCTGTTGGGGCACACGGCCGGCGAGACGGTCGTTGCCCAGGCTCCCGCCGGCGAGTTGAAGGTCGAAGTGATCGAGGTTCACCCGGCCTAGCGGGCTCGCCGCCCGATCTGTCTAGCGGGCTCGCCGCCCGCGTCTCCACACCATCTGAACGTTGGTGAGATCGTTCGGATCGGAGAGGGGGGCACCGCCGAGAGCGACGATGTCGGCGGCCATGCCCTCACCAAGGATCCCGATGTCCTCGAGCCCCAGCAACGCGGCCGCGTCGACGGTTGCAGCACCCACGATGTCGTGTGGGCTCATCCCGGCGGCGGCCATCGAGGCGACCTCGGTGGGATCGATCCCGGGTCGGGGACCGGCATTACCGAGGTCGGTTCCATAGACCACGTTCCCCCCGGCGGCTCGGAAGCGAGCGAGGTTATCGATCGCAGCCTCGAGCTCGGGTCCATCGAGGATCGACAGCGTCGGAACGACGGTCATCCCGGCGCGGACCATCCGTTCGATCGTTCCATCGGGGATCCTTTCTCCACTCAAGAGCATGTGGGCTAGTTCCGTCATGCCTGCGTCGAGAGCCTTCTCGAGTTGTTCGACGTTGTCGACGTGGCCGGTGACCGCCAGGCCGCGAGCTCCGGCGGCGTTGACGATCGCGGTCAGGGTTTCGAGATCCAGGGTCGGTCCCACGAGGGTGTTGAGTCCCACCTTGATCACGCTCGCGCCGGCATCCGCCTGGGCATCGACCGCGGCCGCGGCGTCCCCTCGACCCGACACAACCAGACCGGTGCCCTCCGGCGCCCATCCCGCCCGGGTTGGGTAACCGCCTTCGGTCGTGAGCATCTGGCCGGCCGCCACGATCAACGGTCCGTTGAAGCCCGGGTCTTTCGAGCGTTCGGCCAGGGGCCAGATCGACTCCGGGGGCCACGCGAGGTCGCGCACCGTCGTGACGCCCCCGGCAAGGACCTCGGCGGGATCGGCGAACTCGATGTGCACGTGCGCGTCGATGAAACCGGGCACGAGCGTCATCCCGCTCGCGTCCACGATCTCGGCACCTTCTGGGACCGTCACATCTGATGACGGACCGATCTGGACGATCAGACCCTGCTCGATCACCAGTACGGCATCCTCGAGCGGACGGAGGGTCGGTCCGACGAGCGCGGTGCCTGCGCGGATAACCAGGGTCGTTGAACTCACGTGGGACTCAGGCTCGCCGCTGCAAGCTCCTAACGCAAGCATCGTGGCGCCGATCAGGGATGCGATAAAAGTTCGCGGATAGGTCATCTCCACGGAAGTCTCTCCGGTCCCGTACTCTAGTGCGGCGACCGACGCGTCCCTGGGCGCTTGCCTGGGTAGGACGCGGAGTCCACTCCGAGATGGACATGAGAAGGAAGGAACAACCATGGAACCAGGAGATCAGATCTGGGAAGGCCGGATCGGCTCGATCCCGCTCAGGGTCGGGGTACCCCATGCCGGCCGGATCATCGCCGAATGGGACACGCCGGCCGGTTCGAGGCACAAGGTTTCTGACTCCCTCGAGGAATTCGAGCGGGCCGTCCTCTTCCAATTGCTGCTGAAGGCCGGAGAGACCGGAGAGACCGACGCCACGAGGGAAGTGATCGCGGCTGTTCAGAAAGCCGAGGCCGAGCGCCCGCGCAGGGCTCCGGCCGCCGAATCGCGCCGCCGCAAGCCCCGGGCCCGGCAGCACCGCCGCTCGCGCCGTCCGCCTCGTAGGCGCTAGAGCGTCACTGCTTTACGCGTGACGATGGCCTTATCGGGCCAACGGATGTAGAACCTCTCCATGGATAGGGCAAAGGAAGCTCCCCGAGTCATTCCCGTGCTCGCCGCTCTCGCTCGCGGTGCCCTGGGAGATGGGTACATCGTCGAGATCCCCGACCGGATGCTTGATGGGATCTACCAGCTGGCTTCCGAGGCCGACCGCAAGCAATTGCTCGGCGCCCTGAAAACCATGGACACACGCGCCGGAGCCCTGCTCCTGACCGGGCGTCCCACCCCGGTGTCGTGGCTGAGCCCAGTGCAGGCGGAGGCTCTGCTGCTCCGATGGAGGTCCAGCCGTCTGTCCCTCCAGCGGCAGTTGGTATCCGGGATCCTCTCGCTCGCGTTGTCATCGCTCTACGGACGGCCCGGCCCAGAGTGGGGGCGTCTCGGCTACCAGGGGCCGATGGGGCCGGCGCCGGACGAGCCAAAGAGGCTGTCGCCGATGCCGATCGAGAACGACGAGGTGCTCAATTGCGATGTCGTGATCGTCGGGTCCGGGGCCGGTGGAGGATGCGTCGCCGGAGTTCTGGCCGGCCAGGGGCTCGATGTCGTCATCCTCGAGAAGGGGAGCTACAAGAGCGAGAGCGACTTCAACCATCTCGAGGCCGAGGCGTCGCGCGACATGTACCTCTATGGGATGACCCTCCTGAACACCGCCGGCAACGTCCGCATCATCGCCGGGGCGACCCTCGGTGGAGGGACGGTTGTCAACTACACGACCTCGTTCAAGACGCCTGACTTCGTGCTCGAGGAGTGGAGCAGGATCACGGGCATCGAAGCGTTCGCATCGGGTGAGTTCGACGCATCCCTAGACGAGGTGAGCGCTCGCTTGAACGTGAACTTCGACTCCTCGGCCGCCGGCAAGCGCGACGAGTTGATGGAGAATGGGCTGAAGAAGCTCGGGTGGCACGTCGACCTCTTGCCTCGCGCGGTTAAGGGATGCACCCAGGACGAGCAGTGTGGTTTCTGCGGTTTCGGTTGCCGACCCGGTGCCAAGCAATCGACGATGCGTACCTACCTCGAGGACGCGGCCGCCGCGGGAGCGCGGATCATCACAAGCGCGGACGTCAGGACGGTTCGTGTCGTCGACGGGCGCGCCACCGGGGTCGATGCGATGGTTGGACCCCACCGCCTGACGGTGAGTGCCAAGACCGTGGTCGCTGCCGCCGGCGCGATCGAGACTCCTGCTCTTCTACTGCGTTCTGGGCTCGGTGGACGTGTGGGACACAACCTCCACCTACATCCCGGAACCGCGGCATTCGGGATCTTCGAGGACGATGTCCGCATGTGGGAGGGAACCCTCCAGTCCCGTTACTCGAGCGAGTTCCGTCATTGGGATGGTGGCTACGGTCCGATCTTCGAAACCGTGCCCGTCCATCCGGGGGCCGGCTCCACGTTCATCGCGTGGGAAGGGGCCGAGGCTCACCGAGCTCAGATGGCTAAGAGCAAGAACTACTCGTTCTGCGCGGTATTACCGCGTGACAGCACCAACGGTCGCGTGAAGATCGCCAAGGACGGAAGTCCGCGGATCGAGTACAAGCTGGGCGCCGACGACGAACGTCGCATCGCCGACGGTGTCGTGCGAGCCGGCCAGGTGATGGAAGCGGCCGGTGCAGCCGAGATCCTGTCGCCGCACGGCTCTCCGATCACCTACCGTCCCGGGCCCCCGGGAGCACACGAAGCGTGGGCGGCGGCGACCCGGACGCGGGGCTACTCCGCCGGACGGGCGACCCTGGCGTCGTTCCATCAGATGGGCTCCTGCCGGATGGGCACCGATCCCTCGGAATCGGCCGTCGGCCCGTTCAACGAGAGTCATGAGGTGTCCGGGCTGTTCGTGACCGACGGTTCGGCGTTCCCAACCGCATCGGGAGTCAACCCGATGCTGACGATATACGGGATCGCGAACCGAGCGGCGAAGCACATCGCCGAACGTATGGCCTAGGCGTCGCCTAGGCTTCCTCGGTGTTCAAGCGAACCCTTCTGGCATTGTTGGCCGCCCTCGCGGCGCTCGCGCTGATGATCGGCGGCGAGATACTCCTGGCGTTGAGGCGCGAGTACCTCCCGACGGAGCCGGCGTTCGTCATCGAGGGGACGTTCGGTGATCCCGCGAGCCCTCCCCTGAGGTTCGTGGTTCTCGGTGACTCGACCGCAGCGGGGCTCGGCGCGGACGCTCCCGAGGAGACATATCCCAGTCTTCTGGCCGAGCGCCTTGCGGACGAGGGGTATCGCGTCGAGATGACATCACTCGGAATCTCGGGGGCCAGGGTCGCGGATCTCCTCACCGACCAGGTTCCGCGCGCCGTCCAGATGGATCCGGACCTAATCTTCGTTGGGATCGGGGCCAATGACGTCACACACGTGACCCCCCTCGATGAAGTGCGTGCGGGAATGGCCGAAGCGATCGAACGCCTGAAGGCGACGGGGGCGACCGTCGTCGTCTCGGGGGTCCCGGACATGAGAGCCGCCGCGTTCTATCAGCCGCTGCGCTCGGTGGCGGGCTGGCGCGGCAGTTCGGTTACGGCGGCGATCGAGGACGCTGCCGCGATCGAGGATGTCATCGTGGTTCCTCTCGCGGCAGAGACGTACCGTTTCTTCGCCGCCGACCCAGAGGCGCACAACTCCTCGGACGACTTCCATCCAAGTTCGTTCGGTTACGCGCGTTGGGCCACGGCGATCTATCCCTATCTGCAACAGGCGCTGGGTACTCGATGAACGAGCACCACAAGGAACTCATCGAAGCTGGCGACCTCAACGGCCTTCTGCGTGCGGTCGACGGCCTCTGCTCAGCTCGATCCTGGGAGGAGCTCGTCGACCTTGCCGAGGCATGCGAGCACGCGCTCGAACGCGGCAAACAGTTGTGGCCGATCTCCGCACACATCGACTACCGGATCGCTCTGGAGGCCCCCGCCGACTACGCCGCCGGTGTCCTCCATCCCGATGTCGGTCGCTTCGCGCACGGCCCCCTCACCGAGGTCGCCGCCTCGACCCACACGTGGGCCGAGATCGGTCCTCACATAGAGGAACCGCAACTCGCGTGCTACGTCGCGCAGGAGCGCGTGCTCCGCGGTGAAGACGTCACCGAAGATCCCTCCGCGCACCTCGAGATCCTCGAGCTGCCCGGTGCGTTGGTCGATTGGGAGCCCGCCTACTCGCTCGCGACCTACCGCTCCGATCACGTCGAGGTCCAGGAGCCGTGGACGCCCGAAGTGCCCCTCGAGGTCGTCGAGGTGAAGCCGGGGACCGAGCTCGACGAGCCGGAGATGACTCAGACGCTTCTCGATCTGGTCCATCCGTGGACGGCGGAGTCGAACGGAGCCGCGCGAGCGGTGGTGGTGGACGGCGGGGCCCTGGGTGCGATCGGGGTCCTCGCCCTCGACGAGGCTCGCGTGGCAGAGATCAGCCCGGCGATAGCGATCAATCGCCTGGCTTGGGCGGCCGCCAGTGGGGGAGCGCATGGCCGGCGCCGAGGTGCGGCCCTCGGTCGTTCGATGGCCTGGTATCTGGGAACGCTCCTCTGCGACCTCGCCTGGCCCCCAGATCCGGCGGTTCTGGGAGGTGAGCTGGGGCGCCTCCGGTGGTACGTATGGGACGAAGGGGCCCCCGAGGAGGGGTGGACGCTCAGGATTGGCGTGGAAGACCCCGATAACAAGTGGGGGGCAGCGATCGGAGCCACCGATCTGCTGGCCGAGGACGAGGATGTGTAAGGAGGGTGATGAGCGCCGAATCAACGATCGTGCACGAGCTCGCCGGACTGCTGTCCGGGGTATGGAGCTTTGCCGAGATCGTTGAGTCGCGCCCCGATCATCCCGAGCGTGAGGCGTTCATCTCACTCTTGAGAGACGAATCCAAGAAGGCCGCCCAGACCATGCGTGACTTCCAGCTGCTCCGATCGATCGAGTCTGGACGTGGGGGCGACGCCGCCGGGCCTGTGTGGCTAGGGGAACTTTTCGCCGGTGCGGCCGCGGCCTCCGATCATCCCGAGCTACTCGATGAACTTGCTTCCGGAGTCGCCGATGATGCTCCCGCGGTGCTCGCCGATCCCGGCGCGCTCGGCGGGTTGCTGGTCAGACTTGTCGAAGTATCGGATGAGGTGTGCGAAGGGAAGCCCGGCATGACCCTTCACCCGACCACCCGCGGTGTGGATCTGCACGTCGATTGCGGAACCGTGCCGCTATCCGAGGTTGGTGTCGGGATCCAGCAAGGTGAAGGTCGAATGCGCGTGCTATATCTCGCACGAAGGCTCGTCGAGTCCTGGGGCGGCAAGGTCACCACGAAGAACAATGGGGGCCATGCCGTTGCCGTACTGCACCTTGCTTCCCGGACGTCTGCTCCCTCGCTAGAGGTTGCCGGCTAGCCGATCGAGTCACCCGGTTCGATCTCGACGATCTCCAGCCCCGGCACGTCGGACGCCTCGTCGACCAGTTCCTTAGGGGTTCCGGTGAGAACGGGGAAGGTCCCGTAGTGCATCGGGATCACGGTCTTGACCCCAAGCAGACGGATCGCTTCCGCCGCGGAACGCGGACCCATCGTGTAGAAGTCGCCGATGGGAAGCATGGCCCAGTCGGGGGCAAGGAGCTTCGCGATGAGGGCCATGTCTCCGAAGACGGCGGTGTCACCTGCGTGATACAGCTTGAAACCGTTGGAGAACTCGAGGACCAAACCTGCAGGATCTCCTCCGTTGATGACCTCGTCGGTGAGGTTGATCCCTCCGCTGTGGACCGCCTGCGTCATGTGGACGGTGATGCCCGCAACCTGCGTGCTCCCTCCCTTGTTCATCGCGACCACGTTTTCGACCCCCTGAGTTGCTAGCCAGGCACCGATCTCGACGATGCAAACGACCGGAGCTCCGGAGCCCTTCGCGATCTTGACGAGATCGGCGATGTGATCGCCGTGACCGTGTGTAACCAGGATCGCGTCGAGCTTGCCGACATCTTTCAAGTCATCGGGGCACGCGGGGTTGGAATCGACGAACGGGTCGATCAGGTACCTCTTGCCGTCGGGGCCCTGGACGATGAAGGTTGCGTGTCCCAACCACGTGATCTTCATCCCATCGGGGAGCTGCGCCACGGAGTCCTCCTCTTTCTGACTGCTGCTCGGTTTCCTGATCGGTCTATCTACCTACTTCCGGCCATCTTCATGCATCTCGAAGCAGCGTTCGGCGGCCTTCATGAGTCTCCTCCCTCAACGGCTAGGCTCGGTCGCCGAAGGAGGAAATCTGCGCAAGAACGGTAAGAAACTAAGCGGGTCAGGATACGTCTCGCTGTTCGGCTTCGCCCTCGTCCTGGCGTTGCTGGAGGTTTCCGCGCGCCTAGCTGCCCCAGGCCTCCCGGTCGATCCGGGGAAGTGGCCTCGGGCCGAGATCGCTCAGAAGCTCGATCAGATACACGGCATGATCAACGACGGGCAGACGGCCGACGTCATCTTCGTGGGGAGCTCGATGATGGCCGGTGGGATCGATCCGGTCGCCTTCACCGATCGTTCCGATGTGACCAGTTACAACGCCGCCTTCGCAGGACCGTCGACGAGGACCGTGGGCCCGTGGGCGGTCGACATCCTCGAACCTCTGTTGGATCCGGAAGTGGTCGTGATCGGGATCCAGAGCCGTGAGATGAACGACAACGCTCCCAAGGGTCAGACGATGTACGACAAGTTCATCACTTCGCCCGGATACAAGCAGGCATCGGCGAGCGCGACCAACCGGCTCGAGGGGAAACTGGAGGGCTGGAGCTTCTTCCTTCGCTACCGACGGGCCTTCCGTAACCCGGCCGACCTCTTCTCCTCCGACGACAAGGCGGCTCTCGCGGAAGCGAAGGTCCGCAAGACGATCGGCCCCCGCGGTACGCGCATCGAGGATTCGGTGGAGTACCGGGCCACAGATGACTTCATCACGACTCTCTACGACAAGATGCTCATCGATTTTGCCGTCGGGGGGGTTGAGTACGACGCCTTGATCGATCTTCACAACGATCTCGAGGAGCGCGGCGTGAGACTGGTGGTGGTGAACATGCCGGTGACGGAGGATTACTGGCCGATCCATGCTGACCCCGAGGGTGACATGGCGGCCTATCACGCCGTGCTCGATCGCTTTGAGGACGAGACCGGCGACACCATCATCGATGCCGAGGACGCGTTCCCGACGTCGGTGGCGTTCCGTGAGCCGATCCACCTTGACATCGAGGGCCGGGCTGCCTTCGGGTTCGCTCTGGCCGATGCGTGGGACGACATCATGGCGTCCGAGGGAGAACGTTGGTACCTCGCCTGCGACGGCTCCGAGGCGCCCACCTGCGAACTCTCGCCCTAGGAGTTCTTGTCACCGGGATGACAGCGGGGCGAGCGGCTGTTGCTCCATGATGATGACTACGAACCGATAGCAAGGCGATCCGATGTTGCGTTTCCAAAGACCAGAACCAAACCTGGTGCGCGTCTCCGCGGCGCGCTTCATCTCGCGCTCTGGGGGAGAGGCTGCCTTCTTCGTCGGGATCTGGGGAAAGGCCTCATACGACCTCGACTCGACTCCCGGCCAGCTAGCGCTCCTGATGGGCGTCATGGGGATCATGGCTCTGATCGGAACGACCGTCGGCGGGGTGCTCATCGACCGCTTCGATCCCAAGAAGGTCATGCTCTTCGGCGAGGTTCTCTTCGTCCCGAGCGCCATCGCGCCGATGTTCGCCAACACGATGGGACAGATGACGCTGTCGATCGCAGTGCTGTCTCTCTTTTCGATGATCGTCTACACCTCCGTGGCCTCGTTCCCGCCGTATCTGACCGACGATGACGAGAAACTCAAGGGCATCAACGGCGCACTTGAGTCCGCCGGCAACCTGGCATTCGTTGCCGGGCCCGCTATCGGGGCTCTGATCGTGAAATTCGGCGACATCGACCAGATCTTCCTGTTCGACGCCGCCACATCGCTCATCGCGGCCGCCCTCGTGCTCAAGGTGAGATTGCGTGACCTCCATGCCGACCACGATCCGGCTACGGAGGGGAACTCGAAGCTCTCAGCATTCCAGGAGATCAAGGAAGGGTTCAAGTTCTCCTATTCGACGAGGACGATCCGCCTCTTCATTACGACCACGGCTGCAACCTGGGTGGCGTTCGGTGCTTTCGGAGCCGTCGAGCCACTCTTCTATCGCGACGTGCTAGAGGTCGGACCCGAAACCCTGGGATGGGTAAACACGATCTTCGGCCTCGGGATGATCTCGGGCTCGGTGCTGCTCGTGAAGATGCCGGAGCGGTTCATGACGGCGCGCTCGGTGGTCATCGGCGTGACTCTCTCGGGCCTTTGTGCGGTGCTGTATGCGGGAACCGCCGACGTGCGCGTAGTCGCCTTCGGCGCCATCGTGTGGGGAGCGGTGCTCGGTGTGCTGTTCCCGATGTCTCGAACCCTGATGCAGCGAGCCACCCCCGACGGCCTGTACGGCCGCGTGACCGGCGCCGTCAACGTCCACGCACACATGGGGGAACTCCTGCCGCTGACCTTCGTGCCCGCGCTGGCGGCGGTCGTCGGCGTGCAGGCAGTTCTCGTGGGGGCCGGGCTCGTTCTATTCGCCCTGTCGCTCACACGTTACCGCGAGGCGAGCCGGGTCGACGCTCTTCTGCCGATCTCTCACACCGAGGTCGTCGAGGAAGCCCGCTTGAGTCCCGACGACGAGCCGATCAGCCCGGTGGCCTAGACAGATTCAGTCCTGACTACGTTCTTCTCCCACGAAGTGGTCATATGTCCCGCCTGGCGGGAGAAGAACGGCTTGCCGTGGCATTAGAAGGCTCGCGGTCGTAGGCTCGGCCGATGATCACCTACACCAACGTCAGGGGTTTCAGGGGGTGGTTACTGACGCTGAGTCGGCGACTTAACCTCCCGCACTGGCTGCAGCCGCGTCTCTAGAGCCCTACTGACTTGGCGATTATGTATTTCTGGATCTCCGAGGTTCCTTCGACGAGGGTGAAGATCCTCACCAGGCGGTAGATCCGCTCGAGCGGAAGTTCACGCATCCAGCCCATGCCGCCGTGGACCTGGATCATGCGGTCGACGACTCGGTTGACCATCTCGGTCGAGTAGAGCTTGGCCATCGATGACTCCTGGATCACCGCGTCGCCGTGGTCGTACTTATCGGCGCATTCGTAGGTGATGAGCTTCGAGGCCTTGAGTTCGACGAGCGAGTCGACGATGTGGCCCTGGACGTACTGGTTCTTGCCGATCGGGCGGCCGAAGGCCTGCCGCTCCTTCGCGTAGTCGATCCCGAGCTTCACGCAGTAGTCGGCGATCCCGTTGCACATCGCCGCGATCGACAGCCGGCCCATGGCGAGGAATTGCATCGCTGCATAGAAGCCCATCCCCAGGTTCTCGGGGCCGCCGAGGATCTGATCCTCGCTCACCCGGCAGTCGCGGAAGATCAGCTCGAACTGGCCCTCGCCCTCGAGCATCCCGATCTGACCGCGCCCGACCTCGAATCCGGGGGTCGAGGATTCGACGATGAACGCGGTGATACCGCCCGAGCCCTTCAGCTCCTTATCGGTGACCGCGAACACCAGCGCGAAATCGGCGTGCTTGCCGTTGGTGATGAAGTGCTTGGTGCCGTTTAGGACCCAGGAGTCGCCGTCCTTGACCGCGGTGGTCTTGATGTTCTGTGCGTCGGACCCGGCGTCCGGCTCGGTCAGTGCGAAGCACATCGACTTCTCGGCGGTGATCAGCGGCGTGAGGTACTTCTTCTTCTGCTCGTCGGTCCCCGCGAGGAGAACCCCGGTCGGCCCCTCGGGTCCGTAGACGGTGAATCCGGCGAGCCGGCACCCGGTGCGAGCGGCGGCTTCCCTCAGCAGGACCATCCCGAGTTGCGGGAGCCCGCTGCCGCCGAGATCCTCGGGGAAGTCCGCGGCGTAGAACCCGAGCTCCGCAGAGCGCCGGCGGACCTTGTCGCGTAGCTCGACCGGGATGTCGTCCTTCTCGGGATCGAGCTCGGCCTCAAGCGGCCTCAGCTCACGCTCGATGTAGTCGGTGATGTTCCTCTGTAGCTCGGCGTACTCGTGCTGGACGACGAAATCCATCAGCTTCGCCTCCACCGTTAGCCGAGACCAGCTCGAACTACTTCGAGCACCACGATAGAGGTTCGGGTGGAACGGGATGTGACGTGCGTCAGGAGGCGGCCGGCGGCCCATCGAGGAGCGTAGGGACGTACTCGAGCAGCTGGATACGACCGTCAAAGGTGCGGCTGTTGATCATCTCGAGGCCGACGTCGGGGTACTCGTCGTAGATCCGCTCCCTGCCGGTGTTTCCGGTGATCACGGGAAAAGCAACCACGCGGAAGCGGTCCACGAGCCCGCCTTCCAGGAGCGAGCGGCACAGCATGAGGCTGCCGAGGGTTCGCATGGGCGTGGATCCCTTCTCTTTCATCTCCCGTACGGCCTCAACGGGGTCTTGAGTCACGAGTTGCGTGTTCGCCCACTCCAGAGGCTCTTTCAGCGTGGACGAGAAGACGACCTTCGACATGCCCGTCAGCGCATCAACGCCCGGCTCGCCGCCCGCGGCGAACTCCGACATGAGGCGGTAGGTGTTTGCGCCCATCAGGACCGTGTAGTCCGCTTCGGGGTCCTCTGCCAACCATTCGAGGTACTCGGGCCCCTCCATCCCCCAGAAGCCCGGCCAACCCTCGCCGGACGACGTAACCATCGAGCGAGGTGATGAAGTCGATAAGCAGTTCTGACATCGTCCCTTCCTTTCGTAGGCTTCTTAGTAGTTGGGACGTCCGGCGAGGCGGAAACTCATCGCTCAGGTGAGGCCGAGAAGTGCCTTGACCGCGGCATCGCCCAGGGAGGCCGCGAGGCTGTGGGCGTCGAGCTCGACGCCGGGGTAGGAGGGGATCCCGACCACGTGGAGACCCGCCGCCCGAGCCGCAGCGACCCCGGTGGGGGAGTCCTCGAACGCGATGGTCTCGGACGGCTCGACCCCAAGCAGGTCGCAGGCCCGCAGGTAGATGTCGGGGGCCGGCTTCGGTTCGGCCACATCGTCCCCGGCCACTACCGCGTCGAACATCCCGAGGAGTCCCGCGGCATCGAGCGCCGCGGTCAACAGGGCTCGGTGCGAGTTCGAGGCGACTGCGATCGGCAGGTGACCGGTCAGTTCTTCGATGAGATCGGCAACACCCGGTAGAGGCTTTGCTTCGACCGACATCGACTCGGTGACTATCTCGACCAGCTCAGTGCTCAGTTCGGCTGCCCGACCCGGCTGCTCGAGGATCCGTTCGAGGATCATCGCCGAGGCCTCGAAGGATGTGCCGAACATCTCCCGCTTGGCGTCCGGATCGAAGATCTTGTCGTAGCGGGCAAAGAGCTGTTCCTCCGCAGCCGTCCAATGCACCTCGGTGTCGAGTAGCACGCCATCGCAGTCGAAGACGACTGCCGCAAAGTTGGTCTCCATGCACCCATCGTCTCAGGTGATCGGCGAGAGGCGTTACATCCGCTTGAGGAGTTCTTCTTTCTTCGCCTGGAATTCGGCTTCGCTCAGGACGCCCTGTTGCTTCAGGCGGCCGAGGGCCTCGATCTGCTCGATGACGTTCTCGCTCTTGGCGGTGTTGGCTGCGGAGGCCGGGGGAGGAGCGTCGGCACCGCCGCGCATCATCCGGTTCGAGTTCTCCTCGGATTCCTTGTAGATCATCAGCTGCATCTGCTCGGGCTTGCGGACGTCCGAGATGCGGGTCTGGCCGCGCTCGCCGGCGGACTCGACGAAGAGATCGCCGGCCCCGACCATGCGCTCGAGGACAGTCTGACTGAAGGCAACGTCGTTGATCCTCTCGAGCGGGATCTCCTTCGAGTGCTTGGAGAGGATTCCGGACCTGGTGATGAGCCGGTCGCTCGTGAGCACGAACATCGTGAAACGCCAGCGGAGGAAGGGGACGACGGAGAAGTAGATCCACGCCACGAAGAGCACCAGCAGGAAGATGTTCTCGGGCGTGTTGCCTTTGCCGTCGAAGATGTCACCGGCGGCGCCGTATCCGAAGATCGCAGCCACTAGAGCGACGACCGTCCAGAGCGCGGCGGGAACCACCGCGATCCAGTGCGGCTTGATATCGAAGACGACTTTCTCGTGATCGGCGAGGAGCTGCTTGGGGAAGGGCATGGGCCAACGGTAGCAAGCCCAGGGGTCGTGTGGAAGTGGCTCGACGACGGAGTCGCCCCCGGCTCCCATTTAGGATGCCGCCCATGAGCATCGACAGGAAGGCCGTGGACCACGTGGCTCGACTCGCCCGACTCGATCTGAGCGAGGCCGAGCGGGACGTGATGCTGGCCGAACTCCAGCAGATATTGAGTCACGCCGAGGCCATCCAGGCCCTCGATCTCGACGGGGTCGAGCCGATGAGTCACTCGGTCCCGATGGTGAACTCGATGCGTCCGGATGAGGTCAAGCCGTCCCTGACCCAGGAGGAGGCGCTCGCCAACGCCCCCGAGGTCGAGGACCACCGCTTCAAGGTCCCCCGCATCATGGAGGACGAAGGGTGACCACGGATCTCCACTGGATGTCCGCGCTGGAACTCGCCGACGCTCTCGAAGCCGGCGATCTGTCGTCGCGCGAGATCACCGAGGCCTTGGTGGCCCGGGGCGATGCCCTCGAGGAGAGGCTCGGAACGTTCCTCCATCGCACCAGCGATCGGGCACTCGCCGAGGCCGATGCCTCCGATGCCCGGCGGAGCGCCGGCGAGGCGAGGAGCCATTTCGACGGCATCCCCGTCGCCTACAAGGACCTGTTCACCACCAAGGGTGTGCCGACGACCTCTGGCTCCAAGATCCTGAAGGGGTTCGTGCCGCCCTACGACGCGACCGTGGTGGCGCGCTCGGATGCGGCGGGGCTCCCGATGCTCGGCAAGACCAACATGGATGAGTTCGCGATGGGTTCGTCGACCGAGAACTCTGGCTACCAAACGACGCGCAACCCCTGGGACACGGACCGCGTGCCCGGAGGATCGTCGGGAGGTTCCGCCGCCGCGGTCGCCGCGGGGATGACTCCCTGGGCCTGGGGGACCGATACCGGTGGTTCGATCCGGCAGCCCGCGTCGCTGTGCAGTCTCGTCGGGGTCAAGCCGACCTACGGGTTCGTGTCCCGCTACGGGATGATCGCGTTCGCGTCGTCGCTCGATCAGGCCGGCCCCCTCACGCGCACGGTCGCCGATGCGGCCGCGTTGCTCGAGATCGCCGCCGGGCACGATCCGATGGACTCGACGTCGATCCGCGACGACCGGCCCGCGCTGCTCGACGGCATCGACGGTGGCATCAAGGGACTGCGGATCGGAGTGGTCAAGGAGTTCCTCGGTCAGGGCTCCGATGGCGTGCGTGCGGTGATCGATGAGGCCTATGCGCGCCTCGAGAAGCTGGGCGCCGAGATGGTCGAGGTTTCACTCCCGTCGTTCCAGCACGGGATCCCGGCGTACTACCTCGTGGCACCCGCGGAGTGCTCCTCCAACCTCGCCCGCTTCGACGGCGTCCGTTACGGAGCGCGCGTGGAAGCCGACGACATCATCAAGATGACCTCTCGCACGCGCACCGAAGGTTTCGGAGCCGAGGTCAAGCGCCGGATCATGCTCGGGACCTACGCGTTGTCCGCCGGCTACTACGACGCCTACTACGGCAAGGCGCAGAAGGTCCGCACCCTGATCACGCAGGATCTCGCCAGGGCATACGAGGAGGTCGACCTGATCGCCAGCCCGTCGTCGCCCACCACCGCGTTCAAGATCGGCGAGCGCACCGAGGACCCCCTGGCGATGTACCTGTCCGACATCTTCACGGTCCCGGTCAACCTCGCCGGGAACGCGGGCATCAGCGTGCCGGCGGGACTCGCCCCCGACGACGGACTCCCGGTCGGCCTGCAGCTGATCGCCAAATCACTCGACGAGCCGACGATGTTCAAAGCCGCCTACGCGTTCGAAGCAGGACCTGGGCTTCGCCACCTCTCCCGAGGGGAGGGCGAACGATATGACCCAGGTACAAGACCTTTACCAGACGACCGTCGGGCTCGAGATCCACGTCGAGCTGTCGACCGCGTCGAAGATGTTCTGCGGTTGCCCGGTCGCCTTCGGCGGCGATCCCAACACACGGACGTGTCCGGTGTGCCTCGGCATGCCGGGTTCGCTTCCGGTGCCGAACGAGAAGGCGATCGAGTTCACGATGAAGATCGGACTGGCTCTGGATTGCAAGATCGCCGAGCACTCGCAGTTCCATCGCAAGAACTACTTCTATCCGGATATGCCGAAGAACTATCAGATCTCGCAGTACGACTCGCCGCTCTGCTACGGGGGAGTGGTCGAGATCTCCGGCGACTGGGGCACTCACAAGGTGGGCATCACGCGTGTCCACCTCGAGGAGGACACCGGTAAGTCGATCCACATCGGTGGCGGGGGCCGGATCGCCGACAGCGATTACTCGCTCGAGGACTTCAACCGCGCCGGAACGCCTCTGGTCGAGATCGTTAGCGAGCCCGACATCCGTTCTGCCGATGAGGCGCGCGCGTTCGTCACCGATCTGCGCGCCACGATCGAAGCACTCGGCGTCTCGGACGTTCGTATGGAGGAAGGCTCGATGCGCGTCGATGCCAACGTCTCCGTTCGACTCAAGGGCGCTAAGGAGTTCGGTGCCAAGGTCGAGGTCAAGAACATGAACTCGATCCGCTCGGTGGCCCGGGCGCTTGAGTACGAAGAGGAGCGTCAGCGCAAGGCGCTCGATGCCGGCGAGACTCTCGTCCAGGAGACCCGGCACTTCGACGAGAAGACCGGCGTGACATCGTCGATGCGAACCAAGGAATACACGTTCGACTATCGCTACTTCCCCGAACCCGACATGGTCCCCTTCGAGCCCGCCGAGTCCTGGGTCGGTTCTATCCGGGAGTCATTGCCCGAGCCTCCGGTCGCACGCCGGGAGCGTTTCGCCGAGGACTACGGGCTGGGGGCCAAGGACATCGAGGTTCTGACATCGTCGTTCAAGGCGGCGAAGTGGTTCGAAGAGGCCGCCGCGGCCTACGACGGTGACGCCAAGAAGGTCGTGAACTGGATCATCGCCGACCTCTTCGGTCTATTGAACGAAGCCGGGCTCGAACTCTGGGAATCGAAGATCACGCCGGCCCAACTCGCGAACCTCGTAACCCTGATCGATTCCGGGAAGATCTCCGGCAAACAGGCGAAGCTCGTCCTCCAGGGGATGTTCGAAACCGGTGACGACCCCGACAAGGTTGTCGCTGAGAAGGGTCTCGAGCAGGTCTCCGACACGGGAGCCATCGAGGCGGTCGTCGACGAGGTCATCGCGGAGAACGCCGACGCCGCCGACAAGGTGCGCTCCGGCAACCTCGGCACGATCGGGTTCCTCGTCGGCCAGGTCATGAAGAAGTCCCAGGGCAAAGCCAACCCTCAGATGGTCAACGAGCTCCTCCGCAACAAACTCTCGTGAGTCGGTCGTTCCTCGACGTCCTTCGAACCGGGTGGCCGGTGGTGTTGGACATGGCGGCGACGATGCCCGGACCCCCGGAGGTCGTCTGGCGCCTCATCACCGACTGGGAGCACCAGGACGACTGGATGCTCGAGGCGAGCGACTTCGTCGTCCTCTCCGAGCAACGTGAGGGGATCGGGGTGGAGGCCGAGGCTTCGATAACTATCGGGGGCATCACGACGCGCGACCGCGTCCGCGTGTCGCGCTGGGAGGTCGATAAGTTGCTCGGGATCGAGCACCTCGGTTGGGTCTCGGGCGAGGGCGAGATCTTCATCACGCCGGTCGGCGACGCCACCCATCTGTTCTGGCGAGAGACCCTCAAGCCGCCCCTCGGCATCCTCGGGGCCATCGGGCTGACCCTGTTCAAACCCCTCATGGCGCGCATCTTCAACCGTGACCTGCGCGTGCTTCAGGGCTTGGTCCGCGCAGCCGAGCCCTAGGCCGTCAGGACTCGTCGCTGCAGGACAGGCTGGATTCCAACTGCTGAGGTGTAAGCACCGTCAGGAAGATTCGTTCGTCCGCCTTGTCGGCGAAGTCGCCGAGGTCGTCGTTCTTGGCGTTGTCGCCGATCGAGTAGGTCTTCATCCATTCGACGACGTCTTCCACCGTGATCCCGTTTCGTTTCAGCTCGTTCTTGCTGAGCATGTATTGGTAGCCGCGGTTCGACATCACGATCGGGACATCCGGGGTTTCCTTGTCGAACCTCGCTTCGAGATCCTTCGCTAGTTCGCTCTGATCGATCGACCATCCGCCGGTGGACTCGGGAGTTGGCGCCATGCCGTGGTCCGCGGTGAGGGACAGCACGTAGTTGTTGCGGCCGACCTCACGATTGAGCACCTTCACGATCTGTTTGAGGGCCAGATCCTGTGCCGCGAGATCAGCCCGGACTTCCTCTTCGAGCATGTTCCACTCGTGACCCGCAAGGTCGGTGCTCTTGAAGTTGACGTAGAAGAGGTCGGGTACGTCGTCGACTCCGAGCTCTTCATTCTCGATCAACAGTTCGAGCTGTTCCGTTTGATAGACATTCCACGCCGGCGAATAACGGATACGCCCGTCGAGCGGGATGATCTGGTTCCCGATCCACTGACCGTCCGCTTCCCCGTCCTCCTGGTCGAGCGCATCGGCGGCTTCCTGCAGGCCGTCCTGGCTGAGGTAGTCGGGCAGGGTGTAGAACTCCGGATTCGTTCGGAAGTCGAGTCCCTGGCTCAGTTGATCCATGACCGCGACATCCTTGTCGGCGCCCTCAAGGAAGGCTCCGTGTCCGAGCATGCCGAGGTGCCATGAGTCGCGCGCCATCATCCCGACCACCGGCAGGTTGTCGTTCGCCAGATCCCAGAGGTCGCCGAGGGTCGGGACCTTGAAGTGACTCGGGTTCGCGCCGGCAAAGGCGTCAACGATCTTGCCCTTGATCCTCATCTTGATGTCGGTGAGCCCGTGTTTGTCAGGGAAGGTTCCCGTACCAAGGGTTGAATGGGTCGCCGGTGTGATCGACGGCGATGATCCGACCGTGGCGTTGGTGAAGCTGGCCCCCTCGTTCATCAGCTTCTTGAGGAACGGCCAGTCGTCGGGCCACTGACGAAGGACGTTGATGCCTCCTCCGTCCCATACGACAGTGAAGATCAACTTCGGCGGGGTAGCGCGCTCCTCCGGCTCCACCAATGCGTCGCTGAGATCAACCCCATCGCGCTCTTCGGTCGGCCAGTCGTCGAAGTGGAGGAGGTCGGCATAGGTCGGCGAGACGTCGGCAAGGGTCACGGGGTCATCGGAGATGAATCCCTTCTTGATGTAACCCGGCCCCCAGAAGACCAGCGGGACGTCCTGCGTATATGGATAGGGGGTGGAGTGACGGGTCCCGAACTGGTTCGGCAGCTGCTCGATCGCCAGAACATCTCCGGAGCGACCCGGCTCGTAGCCCCGCCACACCCTCTCGAGGACGTCCTTGGGCACCGTGCAGGGGTCGACCTCGGTGATCAACCCCTCCCTCCCCTTCGGCCCATCGTCCCGCAACAAGATGTAGCCGCCCGCCGCCAGCAGGGCGACCACCAGGACCCCGGCCACGATCCGTAAGGGATGGCGGCGGCGACGGCGCCCGAAATGAAGCGAGCGCCGCGAGGGGGTCATCGACATGCGCCATGTCTACCTCAGTCCGCCGCCTTCGGCGATTAACCTTAGTGGCATGAGCTCAAATGAGGTCGATCTCGAGGAGATGCTGATTGTCGACGACTTCGTCGAGCCCGCCCGGGAGGCGTTGGATCCGCAGGCATTCGCCTACATCTCAGGAGGAGCCGGTGGCGAACTCACGATCGCAGACAACATCGCGGCGTTCACCCGTCGCCGGTTGCGTCCCCGGGTCCTGATGGGTTTCTCGGAGGTCGACCTCAAGACCACCATGCTGGGTCGTGAGATCTCGTTCCCGGTTGCACTGGCGCCGACCGGCTTCAACCGGA
Organism: uncultured Actinomycetes bacterium; assembly: GCA_963826105.1. Lineage (GTDB taxonomy): Bacteria > Actinomycetota > CADDZG01 > CADDZG01 > WHSQ01 > WHTI01. The sequence continues at coordinate 333,262 of CAWGWA010000013.1, forward strand.
TGGCTTATGACGAGGGTGAGGTTGCGGTCACGCGAGCTGCGGCCGCCGCCGGGATCGTGCACTGCTGTTCGACCTTCTCGACCCGGACGATCGAGGATGTCGGTGAGGCAGCCGATCGACCCTGGTTCCAGCTCTACGCGTCGTACGAATGGAGCGTTACCGAATCTTTGGTCGAGCGCGCCGAGGCCGCGGGCTACCAAGCCGTAGCGGTCACGGTCGATCTGCCGGTCGTCGGATACCGGGATCGCGAGCTCCGCAGTCATGTCGAGATCCCTCCGGAGTTCTTCGCCAACATGAAACCCGACCTTCACGGCGAGCTGGCAGATGTCGTGATGAACGAGACCAGCCAGGGTCTGAGTTGGGACGACATCGACCGGATCCGTGCGGCGACCTCGATGAAGGTCGTGTTGAAGGGGATCCTCACAGCCGAGGACGCCCGCATCGCGGTCGAGCATGGGGTCGACGGGATCATGGTCTCGAACCATGGTGGCCGGCAGCTCGATCGTGCGATCGCATCACTCGATGCCCTCGAAGAAGTGGTTGAGGCGGCAGGGGATTCGTGCGAGGTCTATCTCGATGGAGGAGTACGCCGGGGAGTGGACGTCGTCACCGCGCTAGCGCTCGGAGCGCGCGCTGTCTTCATCGGTCGTCCCTACTACTACGCGCTCGCGGTCGCCGGTGAGGCAGGTGTCGCGCGATGCATCGAGATCCTGCGCGCGGAAACTGCCATCGCCATGCACCTCATGGGTGCGCGCACGGTCGAGGACCTGTCGCGCGATCAGGTGATCCCGTAGTTACGAGAACAGGTCGGCCATGCGGGTGATTCCTTCTTCGAGGTCGTCGTCGCCCAACGCGTAACTGAGACGCACGTAGCCCGGCGCACCGAATCCCTCTCCGGGTACGACCGCAACCTTGACCTCGTCGAGAACCACCTCGGCGAACGTGTCGGCGGAATCGATCTCTCGTCCACCGATCGTCCGGCCGTAGAGACCTTTGATCGACGGGAAGCAATAGAACGCGCCCTCGGGTTCGTAGCAGACGACCCCTTCGATCTCGTTCAGCATCTTCGTCATCGTCATGCGCCTGCGATCGAACGCACGACCCATCATCTCGACCGCTTCAAGGTCGCCGGTAACCGCGGCTAGGGCGGCCGCCTGCGCGACGTTCGAGACGTTCGAGGTTGCTTGTGACTGAAGTGAGGTGACCGCTGCCGCGACATCGCTGGGAGCGATCAGCCATCCGACACGCCATCCGGTCATCGCGTACGTCTTGGCAACTCCGTTCACGACCACGCATCGGTCGCGGGTCTCGGGGACCTGCACCGGGATCGACGAGAACTCGGCGGCACCGTAGACGAGGTGTTCGTAGATCTCGTCGGTCACGACCCAGATGTCTCGCTCCGCCGCCCATTGTCCGATCGCCTCGACCTCGGCCGGTGTGTAGACCGATCCGGTCGGGTTCGACGGCGACACGAACACCATCGCCTTGGTCTTGTCGGTGGCGGCTGCCTCGAGTTGCTCGATCGTGACCCGGAAACCGGTTTCCTCGGTGGTGGGCAGCTCGACCGCGGTGCCCCCGGCGAACCGGATCATCTCGGGATAGCTCACCCAATAGGGGGCCGGGAGGAGGACTTCGTCGCCCTCGTCGACGATCGCGAGGAAGGTCTCGAACAGGGCGTGCTTGCCGCCGTTGGTGACGATGACCTGTGACGGCTGGACCTCGAGCCCGGAGTCTCGCAACGTCTTGTCCGCGATCGCGGCTCGGAGAGCCGGCAACCCGGGGCCGGGCGTGTAGTGGTGATACGGCTCGTGGCGGCAGGCCTCGAGCGCCGCGTTGACGATGTGTTGGGGGGTCGGGAAGTCGGGCTCGCCCGCGCCGAAGCCGATCACGTTCTCTCCGGCTGCCTTCAGCGCCTTGGCCTTGGCATCGATCATGAGGGTCGGAGATTCGTTGATCGCGGCTACCTTGCGAGAGATCCGATGCTCGGAGATGAAAACCACCATCCTTTCTTGCTGGATGATACGAGAGTGAACCCACCTACCCATGTCATCCACGAGACACAGGAGAGCGCGTGACGCAGATCGAGATCCCCTCCGATCTGAGGCCCGGTGATGGTCGCTTCGGTTCCGGGCCGTCCAAGATCAGGGACGAAGCGGTGGCCACCCTGGCGAAGGTTGCACACGACTACCTGGGAACCAGTCATCGCCAAGCGGGCGTGCGCTCGGTGGTGGCGCGGGTCAAAGAGGGACTCTCCGATCTCTACGACCTTCCCGACGGTCACGAGGTGCTACTCGGTGTCGGCGGAGCGACCGCATTCTGGGACGCGATGGCGTTCGGTTTGATCGAGCGTAAGAGCTGCCACGCAGTGTTCGGTGAGTTCTCCTCGAAGTGCGCAGCGGCCGCCGAGGCTCCGCATCTCGACGCTCCCGCGATCGTCTCCGCCGAGCCCGGTTCGCACCCGGTCCTCCATGCTCACGACGGTGTCGACCTCTACGCGACGGCGCACAACGAGACGTCTACCGGCGTGATGATGCCGGTCGTGAGACCTGCTCCGCAGGCCTTCGTTGCGATCGATGCCACCTCTGCCGCCGGCGGAGTGCTCGTCGACCTGGGCGAGTGCGACGTCTATTACTTCGCTCCGCAGAAATGTTTCGCGTCCGACGGTGGGCTGTGGATCGCCATCGCCTCACCGGGAGCCATCGAGCGCATCGAGAAGATCGCGGCGAGCGATCGTTGGATCCCCGCGTCGCTCGATCTCAAGATCGCCCTCGACAACTCGCGCAAGGACCAGACCTACAACACCCCCGCTCTTGCGACCTTGTACCTGATGGCCGAGCAGATCGACTGGTTCCGCGCGAACGGGGGCCTGTCCTGGGCCGCCGGCCGCTCGAAGGAATCGTCCGACGCTCTGTACGCCTGGGCCGGTGCGCACAAACATGCCACCCCGTTCGTGGCGATTCCCGAGCAACGCAGCACCGTGGTCGGCACCATCGACTTCGACGACGCCGTCGACGCGGCTGCTGTCGCCAAGGTTCTGCGCGCGAACGGCATCCTCGACACCGAGCCCTACCGGAAGCTCGGCCGGAACCAACTCCGGGTCGCCTGCTACCCGGCGATCGAGCCCGACGACGTCCGCATCCTCACGAAAGCCATCGACTACGTGATCGACGCCTCTCTTGGAAGGCCGATCGTCAGACCGGAATGCAAGGAAGGGGGCCTATAGGCCCACGAAAGTCCTGGTCAGCGACTTGCAATCGAACATATGTTCGTATATGGTGACAAGATGGACATCGAGAGGCTGGTGGCCCATCTGGAAGCCGCGATCGTGAGACCGAGAAGGCGAACTGCGGGTCTCGAGCCGGAGCTGGTCAGCGTTCCGGACGCCAAGACCTGTACGGCGCTCTACGCGAAGCTGAACCGGCTGTCCTCCTTCGGTGTGACCGCCTTTGCCCACAAGCAGGATGCCGCCGACCTCGCCCGGGTGACCGGGACCTCGATGGGCAAAGCCAAAGACATGGCGGCGACGAGCGAGGTGCTGGCGACTTCACGCCCGCTCGATTCTGCCTTGCGCAAGGGCGAGGTGTCCCTCGATCAGGCGACCGAGATCGCTCGAGCCGAAGAGGCTTCCCCGGGTCCGCCAAGGACCTCCTGAAGATCGCCAAGACCGAGTCGTTCCACGTCCTCAAAGACGAGGCCCGCAGGACCAAGCTCGAAGCCGAACAGCACCGGGGACTGGCCGAGCGGCAACGGAAGGCTCGTCGAGCGTCGAACCACACCGACGAACTAGGGATGGTCCACATCCACATGGCCCTCGAACCTCACATCGGAACCCCGATCGTCGCTTGCGCCGAGGCCGAAGCCGAGCGCCTCGTCCGCGCGGCGAAGAAGGCCGGAACCCAGGAAGGCTTCGAGCGGCATCTCGCCGATGCCTACGCCAACCTGCTCAAGGGCGTGGGCAAGGGCCGCGCCAAGCGTCCCGAACTGGTGGTGCTCGTCAGCCACGAAGTGGCCAAGCGCGGATGGACCGACGTCCGCAAGGGCGAGAAGTGCAAGATCCCCGGCGTTGGCCCGGTAGCTCCCGAGGTCGCCAGGGAGATCGCCAAGGACGCGTTCCTCTCGGGAGTGTTCTACGACGGCAAGGACCTTCGTCAGTTCAAGCGCTGGGGCCGCTACATCCCGGTTGAACTCATCGCTGCCCTCGAGCTGGGCGACGGTCCCGACTTCGACGGCGTCAAATGCATCGACTGTGGCAACCGCTTCAAGACGCAGTTCGATCACTTCGACCCGGTCGCCTCAGGAGGTCCCACCTCCAAGTCCAACCTGGGCCCAAGATGCTGGCCCTGCCACCAAACCAAAACCGCCCGCGACCGCCGAGCCGGAAAGCTGACCCCGAAACCCCCGAGCCCCCCAACGAGACCCGGCGCGAGAACCACCCGCGCCCGCCGAACATCCAAGACCCCCCAAGCCCCGTAGATAGGATGGAACGAGCCCCCATAGATCGCGCCCGCCGACCGCAACAGGTTCCGGCAACCCGAGCCCCAGGGAGGCGGAGCGTAGCGCCCCTAGTAGCATCGCCCCCATGAAAGTCCTTGTTAGCGAGCGTCTGTCGGGGGCGGGCCTCGAGCGCATGCGGGAGCATGTTGAGGTCGATGAGCGCCTGGAGCTGACGTCCGAGGAGCTCCGCGACGCGATAGGCGGCTACGACGCCCTGATCGTGCGGTCCGCGACCCAGGTCGATGCGAGCGTGCTCGAGCGTGCCGAGAACCTGAAGGTCGTCGGCCGGGCGGGGATCGGCCTTGATAACGTCGATGTTGAGGCTGCCACCAAGCTCGGGATCCTCGTCGTGAACGCTCCTCAGTCCAACATCCTGTCGGCCGCCGAGCACACCATGGCCCTGCTCCTGGCTCAAGCACGGAACATCCCAATGGCCCACTCCTCTCTCACGGCGGGGAAGTGGGAGCGCGAGAAGTGGGGTGGAGTCGAACTCCACGGGAAGACGCTCGGGATCGTTGGGCTCGGCAAGGTCGGGACCCTGGTCGCCCAGCGCGCCAGCGCGTTCGGGATGAAGCTCGTCGCGTACGACCCCTACGTTTCCTCCAGCCGCGCCGCTCAGATGGGCGTCATCATGCTGGAAGACGTTGCGGCGGTGTGTCGGCGTTCGGATTTCCTCACGATCCATCTCCCGCGCACCCCTGAGACCATGGGGATCGTCGGCAAGAAGGAGCTAGAGGCCGCCCAGCCGGGCATCCGGATCGTCAACACCGCACGCGGCGGACTGATCGACGAAGACGCATTGATCGCGGGTTTGAAGGATGGGCGCATCGCCGGAGCCGCGATCGACGTTTTCGAAAAGGAGCCGGTGACCGATCATCCGTTGTTCGGGCTTCCCGGCGTGGTCGTGACGCCTCATCTCGGCGCGAGCACCCAGGAGGCACAGGACAAGGCCGGCCTCGCGATCGCCGAACAGGTCCTGCTAGCGCTCCGAGGCGAGTTCGTCCCGTTCGCCGTCAACCTCGACGTCGGCACCGACATCCCGGATGCGGTGCGTCCGTACCTGAAGCTTGCCGAGAAGCTCGGCCGGCTCGCGGTCGCACTCGCCGGAGGCGGGATCGAGGGACTGAGGTTCGAGTACCACGGGCAGATCGCGGAACACGACACGCGTGCCCTGACGCTCTACGGACTCATGGGCGCATTCTCCAAGGTGGTTCACGAACCGGTCACGTTCGTCAACGCTCCGCTGCTGGCACGCGAGCGTGGGATCTCGGTCGAGGAGTCGAAGTCGAGTCAATCGCTTGACTACGTCAACCTCGTCGAGGTGCGCGCCCAGTGCCAGGGCGAGACGGTCTCGGTCGGGGGAGTGCTCGTGGGCAAGAAGGACACCGAGCGGCTCGTTCGGGTCTACGGCTACGAGTTCGACATGTCGTTCGCCCCGACGCTGGCGTTCTTTCGCTACGAGGACCGGCCCGGCATCATCGGCATCGTCGGTACTCTCCTCGGCGAGGCGGGCGTCAACATCGCCACGATGGAGGTCAGCCGGCAGAACGAAGGGGGCCAGGCCCTCATGGGGCTGGCCGTGGACTCGCCGATACCTCAAGATGTGTTGGACGACATCAAGAAACGGGCCAAGCTTGAGGACGCCAGGCTCGTGGTCATGACCGACGAACGCGGAAACTAGAAGCCGAGAGACTAGGAGGGTCCATGCCGATCCAAGCGGTCGACGTGATCTGGATGAACGGAGAGATGGTCGCGTGGGAAAAGGCGACCGTCCACGTACTCTCTCACGCCCTCCACTACGGGACCGGGGTCTTCGAAGGCATCCGCTGCTACGAGACCCCGAAAGGTCCTGCCGTCTTCCGGCTCGACGACCACATGAAGCGCCTGGAGAACTCCGCTCGGATCTTCATGATGGACCTTCCGTACACGGCCGATGAGTTGATCGCAGCGACGCACGAATTGATCAGAGCGAACGGGCTGCAGAGCTGTTACGTGCGTCCGATCGCATTCCGTGGCTACGGAGAGATCGGCGTTAACCCCGAAGCTAACCCGATCGACGTGGTGATTGCCGTGTGGCCGTGGGGTGCGTATCTCGGAGATGACGCGCTGGAGCACGGTGTGCGCATGACCATCTCGTCGTGGCGCCGGCACGATCCGAACATCATCCCGCCGGCCGCGAAGGTCACCGGCGCGTACATCAACTCTGTCGCCGCCAAGCAGGAAGCCATCCACAAGGGCTTCGATGAGGCGATCATGCTGAACACTCAGGGCTATGTGGCGGAGGCAACCGGCGAGAACATCTTCGTGGTCAAGGACGGCGAGATCACAACGCCGGAGTTATCTGCCGGTGCGTTGAGCGGCATCACGCGAGCTTCGGTGATGACCTTGGCCGCTGACCTCGGCAATCCTGTGAGGGAAACGATGATCTCTCGCTCCGACCTCTACACTGCCGACGAGATCTTCTGCTGCGGTACCGCTGCGGAGGTGACGCCCGTACGCGAGATCGACGGACGCGTGATCGGGAAGCCCGGTCCGGTGACCACGGAGATCCAGCAGAAGTTCTTCGATGCGGTCAAGGGCGTCGACGAGAAGTACGCCCACTGGCTCGACATCGTTTCCTGACGCGAGTCGGTTCAGCCAACCTCGGTATTCAAGCTCGGCTCGTGGAGTAGCGAGCGCGACGCGATCGGAAAGGCCGCGGGTCGGCCCAGGCCGAATCCCTGGCCCAAGGTGATGCCCGCCGCCAGAGTCCCGAGCATCTCGCCCGAGGTCTCGATGCCCTCAGCGATGACCTGCGTTCCCATGTTCGAGGCGAACCCAGCGAGTGATGTCGCGAGCGCAAGACGAGCACGGTCCGTATCGATCGCATGCACGATCGAACGATCCAGCTTGATGAAGTCCGGGCCCAACTCGATGACGTGGGCGAGGCTGGCGAACCCCGAACCGGTGTCGTCGACCGCGATCCGGATGCCCATACGGCGCATGACTTCGATCCGCGCCCTGATGATCGAGTAGTGGCCCTGCGGGATCGAATCGTGCTCGGTCAACTCGAGGACGAGCCGTCCAGACATCCCTTTGAGCAGCGATCCTCGCATCGGGATCTCCATGAAGAGACTCGGCGAGATGTTCACGCACATGTAGAGCGACGGAGGCAACTGAGGGAGGAGTCTCAATGTGGTCTCGATGACGTACTTCTCGAGCTGGAGACCCATACCCAGCCGGTAGGCCGTCGCGAACCAACTATCGGGAGGGCTCAGGGGCTCCGCCTTGAACCGGGCCAGTGCTTCGACCCCGTCGGGGAGCCCGGTGCTCAGATCGAAGATCGGTTGGAACACCATCTCGAGGGAGTCGTCGTCGCCTCGATCCAACAGATCCAGTGTCTGCGTCTTCCTCATCTGATCGAGCGTCATCTCTTCGCTCTCGTCGGCGCTGGTTGTTGGGTTTCGCAGAGTCAACCCGGCCAGCACGAGACCGAGCGGCGGGATCAGGAACATGACGAGATAGACCAACCACGCACTCGTCGTCTGCGGCGCGAGGTGACCGACCTGGATGAAGAGGAAGGAGACGACCGATTCGAGGAGAAGTACGAGTATCAGGATGCGCTCGAGCTCCGAGATCTGGATCAGGGCGCACTGAAGTCGTTGACCCAAACGGCCGGTCGTGGACGATCTGCGCACCTAGGCCTCCTCAGTCTTTCTTGGAGTTGCGGCAGGTTCCTATTCATTCCGACTCGCGTCCCGCGCATACCAAGCAACAAGCCGGTTAAGTGGTATTCGACGCTCCTCGAGGAAACTCCTTGTGTAACCTGCGGCAATGACCGTCCGAACTCGCATCGAACCCGCGCCTTCCGGCTCGATCCATGTCGGGAATGCCCGAACCGCGTTGTTTTCGTGGGCGTACGCTCGTCATCACGCAGGAAAGTTCGTTCTTCGGATCGCAGATACCGACGCGAAACGGGTGAATGAGGACAACTACCACGCGGTGCTCGAAGACTTTCGCTGGTTGGGGCTCGATTGGGACGAAGGACCAGAGGTCGGTGGACCCGCCGGTCCCTACCGCCAGTCGGAGCGGTTCGATATCTATCGCGAGTACGCGGACAAGTTGCTCGACGGCGGGTTCGCCTACCGCTGCTATCTCACCGACGAAGAGATCGACGCCGAGCGCAAGAGTGCCGACTCCGGGAAGCGACCTCCTAGCTTCCGGAGCACCGAGGCCGACGAGAAGCGGTTCGCCGACGAAGGCAGGCCGTTCACGGTGAGGGTGATCGTGCCCTCCGAACGAACGATCACGTTCCACGACGAGGTCCTCGGCGACATCTCCACCGACATGGGTAGAACTCCGGACTTCGTCATCATGCGCAGCGACGGAACGCCGACCTACATGCTCGCAGTAACGGTCGATGACGCGCTGATGGAGATCACTCACATCATCCGCGGTAACGACCTCATGGCCTCGACCCCACGGCAGCTCTTGATCCGTGAGGCCCTCGGTTTCAAGGAGCCACCCGTCTTTGCCCACCTGCCGATGATCGTGACCGAGGACGGCAAGCCACTTAGCAAGAGGTGGGGCGACGTCTCGGTTCGTTCCTACCGCGAGAACGGTTTCCTCGCGGACGCCGTGGTCAACTACCTCGCGTTGCTGGGGTGGTCGCTCGACGAGAGGACCAACATCTTCTCGAGGGACGAACTCGTGTCGAACTTCTCGCTCGAACGAGTGGGGAAGAGCCCGGCCGCATTCGATGTCGACAAGCTCGAGTGGGTGAACGGTCACTACATCCGAACTTCGGCCCCCGAGGATCTGATCGATGCGATGGCCGAGGTGTGCGTCGAGCATGGGATCCCCGATGCGAACACCCCGGATGGCAAGCGGATCCTCAGCGAGATCGCTCCCCACCTGATCGAGCGGATGAAGCGCCTGACCGAAACCCCGCCCATGGTGAAGTTCCTCTTCGAAGAAGTAGCTCCGGACGAGAAAGCCGCGGCGACCCTAGAGGGCCAGGGCGACTATCTCGCTGCGGTGGCCGAGAGCCTGCAGGGCATCGAGCCGTGGACCGCGGCTGCAATCGAAGCGGCGCTGCGGAGTCTGGCCGAGGCCAAGGAACTCAAGCCGAAGAAAGCGTTCCAGCCAATCCGCGCCGCCGTAACGGGAACACTGGTATCGCCCCCACTGTTCGAATCCCTGGAGATCCTCGGGAAAGAGCGAACCCTGGAGCGCCTCCGCCGAGCCGCCTGAGGCAGGCTGTTATCCTCTTTCGGCAGCCAATACCGGCCCGCTGGGAAGTGGGATCGAGCACGAGCAGGCCCGTTAGGCGGCAAGGATCCAGAAGCGGGCCGCCTCGGCGGGACGCAGAACAGATGGGGCGTGGGGTAACCTGGCAGCCCGGCGGTTTCTGGTACCGCTAGTCCTGGTTCGAATCCAGGCGCCCCAGCTCCGGCGACAGCGCGGGAAGAAACGGACAAACAGGGCCCGGTAGTCTAGTTGGCCAAGGACGTCGCCCTCTCAAGGCGAAGATCACGGGTTCGAATCCCGTCCGGGCTACGAATCATGGATAGAGAACGAGCACGCCCTCCAGGGGGCGAGGACGCAGAAGCGGGCCGCCTCGGCGGGACGCAGAACAGAATGGGATACCGAGATGAATAAGACGATCGATCAAGTAGAGCGGGAGCATCTCCGCGACGACCTGCCGGACTTCCGGCAGGGTGACACCGTGAAGGTCCACGTGCGTGTGGTCGAGGGCGAGCGCGAGCGCGTCCAGGTCTTCGAGGGGATCGTCATCCGCCGCCGTGGGAGCAAGCTGTCCGAGACGTTCACCGTGCGGAAGATCTCGTTCGGGGTCGGAGTCGAGCGCACCTTCCCAGTCCACTCTCCTATGATCTCCAAGATCGAGATCGCAGCCCATGGCCAGGTCCGCCGGGCCAAGCTGTACTACCTTCGATCGAGGATCGGTAAGAAGGCGACCAAGATCAAAGAGCGGCGCCAGGCGTAGTGAGGGACGTGGACCCGTCGGGCACCGGCACCACCGAACCCGGCGATCGCCCCCGTCGAGGACCGCCACCTCCACCACCGCCCCCTCCCGCAGCACCCACTGAGGCGCTGTCGGAGGAACCGGCGGAGACGCCATCGGAGCCCACCGCCAAGCGCAAACGCCCGTTCTGGGTGGAGCTGCCCCTGTTGGTCGTGATCGCCTTCGTGGTCGCTCTGGTCATCAAGACGTTCCTCCTCCAGGCCTTCTACATCCCGTCGGTCTCGATGGTGTCGACGCTCCACGTCGGCGACCGGGTCCTGGTCGAGAAGATCAGCTACCGGTTTCACGAGCCACGCCGCGGTGACGTTGTCGTATTCGAAAGAGATGCGGCCCCCGGCGTCGAGACCGAGGACGACGGCTCTTTCATGACCGGCGTGACCGATGCCTTCAAGGGACTGTTCGGATTCCCCACCGGAGGAGACGAGGACTTCATCAAGCGTGTGATCGCGGTCGAGGGAGACTCGATCGAATGCCGCGACGGCGAGGTATTGGTCAATGGCGAGGCGATCGACGAGCCGTATCTCGACGAAGGGATCGTGACGTCATCGTTCACCAAGACCGTGATCCCCGACGGGACGATCTTCGTCATGGGGGACAACCGTATGGATTCCCAGGATTCACGCAGCTATGGCCCGATACGCGATGGACAAGGTCATCGGGAACGCTTTCGTGATCGTTTGGCCCTTCTCAAACCTCGGTGGGCTTTAACCTGAGGTCATGACCAACCAGGAACCTACGAAGGGACCGGCGACCGACGTCGTCCTCCCTAGGGATCTCGACTCGGAGCGAACCGAACTCACTCCGGTACAACCCCCTCAGGACCCCTCGGCCCCCGGCGACGAACCTCCGGTCGATGAGCCGCGCAAGAAGGGATGGCGTCACGGCCTGGCGGAGCTGCCGATCCTGATCGCCGTCGCGCTGGTGATCGCGGTGATCATCAAGTCGTTCATCGCCCAAGCGTTCTACATCCCGTCGGCCTCGATGTATCCGACCTTGCGTGTCGGCGACCGCGTGTTGGTCGAGAAGATCGGCTACCGCTTCGGCGAGCCCAGCCGCGGCGACGTCGTCGTCTTCGCCAGGGACGTCTTCGGGCCCGACAAGGACTTTTCCTGGTACGAGGACGTGCGGAACTTCGCTCGGGATCTACTGGGACTACCGACCTCGGCCGAGGAGGATTACATCAAGCGTGTCGTGGCCGTAGGTGGCGACGTCATCAGCTACACGGGCTCGCCCCGCCAGCTCCGGGTCAATGGCGAGGTCGTGGATGAGCCGTGGGTGCGCGGCGGGACCGACAACGGGAGCCAAGCACTGACCAGGCGCGACTGCGAACGTCTACAGATGGAAGCAACCGAGGACGGCTGCCTCGTCCCAGAGGACGATGTCTTCGTGATGGGTGACAATCGCAGCAACTCCGAGGATTCGCGCGTGATCGGACCTATCCACAAGGAGAAGATCGTGGGCCGGGCGTTCGCCATAGCCTGGCCCCCGAGCCACCTAGGCGGTTTGTGAGAGATGGTGTCGGATGCGTCGGGGCTGCTGGAGAAGCGCCTCTACGACGCCGGGTTCCTCCACGTTGCCGGGGTCGATGAGGTCGGAAGAGGAGCACTGGCCGGCCCCCTGGTTGCGGCCGCAGTGATCCTCCTACCCGGGACCGAGATCGAGGGGCTGAGGGACTCCAAGATGTGCACGCGACTCCAGCGAGAGAGACTGGTCCGAGAGATCGAGGAGCGGGCCGAGGCCTTGTCGGTCGTGCGGGTCTATCCCAACAAGATCGACCGGATCGGACTACAGCGATGCAATCTCATGGCGATGAGGAAGGCACTGGCCGGCCTCGACGTCGGTCCCGACTACGTGCTTGTCGATGGCTTTCCGCTCAAGCGACTCAAGGTCCCATCGCTGGCGATCAAGAAGGCCGATGCGGTCTCGCGTTCCGTGGCCGCGGCATCGATCGTTGCCAAGGTGCATCGGGACGCCGCGATGCGCCGCTATCACCGCAGGTATCCGCAGTACGGCTTCCTGAGCAATGTCGGCTACGGCACCCGGTATCACTGGCGAGCCCTTAGGGAGCATGGGCCCTGCGACATCCACCGCCGCTCGTTCTACGGGGTGGCCGGCTTCCCGGAAGACGATGCCGGGGCGCCGGATGAACCTCTGATATCGGCCGACGAGGTCGCTCTGGTAGGGAGATTTCGCTCCGAAGAGACTACCGATAGGGGTCTTGTGGCGCGAGACTACGGGGAGTCGCGGGCGGGGATCCCGACCGTAGAAGAAGACGTGGATGTACCGGTGGATCTAAAGGAGATCGGATGAGCGTCGAGGACCTCGAGAAGTACGAGGCCGAGATGGAGCTCCAGCTGTACAAGGAGTATCGGGATGTCCTTCCGATGTTCAAGTACGTCGTGGAGACCGAGCGGCGCTTCTACCTGGCGAACGACGTCAAGGTCGAGACCAAGAACGCCGGGGCCAAGGTCTGGTTCGAGGTCGAGCTCAACGACGCCTGGGTCTGGGATATGCACCGGCCTGCCCGATTCGTATCGCACGTCAAGGTCGTCACCTTCCGAGACATGAACGTCGAAGAGTTGGCTCAACTCGCTGAGAGAGATCTGATCCCGGATCCTCCGGGTCTCGAGAGCTAACCGCCGCCGTCCGCAGCGGCCGCGCTGCGGAGACTCACATCACCACTACCGAACGCAGTATGCCCCCAGCCTGCATCTTCGAGAATGCCTCCTCGACCCCATCGAGCTGGATGGTCTCGGAGACGAACGCGTCGAGGTCGAACTTGCCCGCGAGGTAGAGATCGATCAGATGCGGGAAGTCGCGGGTCGGGAGGCAGTCGCCGTACCACGACGGCTTCAGCGAGCCACCCCGGCCGAAGAACTCGATCATCGGTAGCTCGTAGGTCATCGACGGATCCGGCACGCCCACCTGCACGAGCCGCCCGGCGAGATCGCGGGAGAAGAATGCCTGCTCGAACACTTCGGGCCTGCCGACGGCTTCGATCGCAACGTCGACGCCGAAGCCACCGGTCAACTCCTTGATCGCTTCGACCGGGTCGCACTTCGATGCATCGACCACATCCGTCGCACCGAACCCACGAGCCATCTCGAGTTTCCTCGGATCGAGGTCCACGGCGATGACCTGGCGTGCTCCCGCGAGTGCGGCTCCCGCGATGGCCGCGTCGCCTACGCCTCCACAGCCGAACACCGCGACCGTGTCGCCGTGGGTGACTTCGCCGGTGTGAACCGCGGCTCCGTATCCCGCCATGATCCCGCAGCCGATCAACCCGGCGGCCTCGGGCCGCGCCCGCTTGTCGATGGGCACGGCCTGTTTGGCGGCCACGAGGGTCTTCTCGGCGAACGCCCCGATGCCGAGGGCCGGGCTCAACGGGGTTCCGTCCTTCAGGGTCATCGGCTGCGCCGCGTTCTGACTCGCGAAGCAGTACCAGGGTCGCCCGCGCAGGCAAGAACGACAGGTGCCGCAGGGAGCGCGCCAGGCGATGATCACGTAGTCACCTGCTGCGACTTCGGTGACCCCCGGACCCACTTCCTCGACGACTCCGGCAGCTTCGTGCCCCAAGAGGAAGGGGAAGTCGTCGTTGATCGCGCCCTCCCGGTAGTGCAGGTCGGTATGGCAGACGCCGCAGGCTCCCACCTTGATCAGCGCCTCACCCGGTCCCGGATCGGGAACCACGATCGTGGTGATCTCGACCGGTTCCTTCTTGGACCGTGCGATGACTCCGGATACCTCGTGCGGCATAGGGGCAGCGTAACTTGCGGCTCCCAACCTCCGCTCGTGTCGCAGGGGCCCTCTACGGTCGGGCGATGAACTCTCGCGATCGGATCTGGCGCCGGGGTGAGGACGCCGCGGCCGAGGCTTACCGAGGTTCCGGTCTCGAGGTGATCGAACGGAACTACCGGTGCCCCTCGGGCGAGATCGACCTGATCCTGCGTGACGGATCGACGATCGTGTTCTGCGAGGTCAAGGCTCGGTCCTCGGATCGTTTCGGCGCTCCGATGCTGGCGGTGGATGCCCGCAAGCAGGCCCGGCTCCGCCGGCTCGCAGCCGCGTGGCTGTCGGAACGGCGTCCGGGCCGCGTGAACGTGAGGTTCGATGTGGTCTCCGTTATCGTGACGCCCACCCGGACCGAGGTGTCGGTCGTGGCCGATGCGTTCTAGGAGGCACGTTGTCCGAATACGAGTCGCTGCTCTGGGAGCAAGACGGCCACGTCGCGTCCGTCACCTTGAACCGTCCCGAGAAGAAGAACGCGATGTCGGGGGTGATGTTCGAAGAGATCAAGGCGACCTTCGATCGCGCGAGCCTCGACCCCGAGGTCCGCTGCCTCGTGATCTCGGGCGCGGGTGGCTCGTTCTGTTCCGGCGCCGATCTCACCGATCCGGCCAACATGGTGGCCTCGCCGTTCGAGCTGAAGGACCGGATGCGCAAGATCCACGAAGTAGCGCAGTCGGTATTGACCTGTTCGGTGCCGACGATCGCCAAGGTGACGGGCATCGCCGCGGGGGCCGGGTGCAACCTGGCGCTCGGAATGGATCTGGTGGTCGCGTCGACCGAAGCCAGCTTCGCGGAACTGTTCATCAAGCGCGGGCTGGTCGTGGACTTCGGCGGGTCGTGGGTCTTGACCCGCCTGCTCCCCCTCACCAAGGCAAAGGAGCTGGCGCTCCTCGGCGACGCGATCTCGGCCGCGGAGGCGGATCGGCTCGGGATCATCAACCGGCTCTGCGCACCGAACGAGGTCGACTCCGTCACCGCCGAACTTGCGGCCCGCTTGACGGCGGTCCCGCCGCGTACCGCATCGATGATCAAGGACAACCTCAATCGAGCGACGGATGGAAGCCTGAGCGACAGTCTCGAAATGGAGTCCCTCACTCAAGCCCTGTGCTTTGCCAGCGACGACACCAAGGAAGCCGTGCTCGCGTGGGTCGAGAAGCGCGAGCCCAGGTTCACGGGTAGCTGAGATGCCCCTGAAGATCGACCACGTGATCGTGGCGGTGCGCGATCTCGACGAGGCCTCCGCCGGGCTCTTCGATCGCTTCGGCCTGGCATCGATCCCAGGCGGACGGCACGAGGGCCACGGGACCGCCAACCGCATCGTTCCACTCGGAGACGACTACATCGAGTTGATGGCGGTCGTCGACGATGCCGAGGCTGAAGGTTCTCCGATGGGGAGGTGGATCACGGCGGCAGCCTCTGGCGGCGACCGCCTCCTGGCCGTGTGCCTGAGGTCTGACGACATCGATGCTGTGGCCGCAGCGCGCGATCTTGCAGCGATGCCGATGACGCGGTCCCGTCCCGACGGGATGGTCCTCTCCTGGCGGCTGGCCGGCCTGGACGTCGCGATCGTGGAGCCACCGCTTCCGTTCTTCATCCAGTGGGACATCGACCCGGCCGACATGCCGGGCACCGCGTCCGCCCCGCACACCTCGGCCCCTTCCGGGATCTCGAGAGTCGTTCTGTCCGGCGACCCGGACCGCATCGGTGTGTGGATCGGTGACGACGCGGTTCCGATCGAGGTCGTTGCCGGCGAGCCCGCGGTTACGAAGGTCGCGATCGGGGGCCCGACAGGGGAGCTGGTGTTCGAGCGGCTCTAACTCAGAGCCGGATCGTGACCGGCGCTTCGCGACGCAGCAGGCCGGCGGCTGCGATCGTCATGATGCACAGGACTCCGGCGGCCAGGAAGAACGGGGCACGGAGCCCGAAGACCGAGGCAGTGATCCCCCCGATGAGCGCTCCGAGCGGCATGGCTCCCCAGGAGAACAGCCGGTGTGCACTCTGAACGCGCCCGAGGAGTCCGTCGGGGACGACCGTCTGTCGCAACGAGTTGGTAACGATGTTCCATACCGCTCCGGCGAAGGTCATCGCGATCCACATCGCGGCGGCGACGCTCCACGATCCAGTCGTGGCGACTACGAGGTTGGCGATCGCGACTGTTGCGAGCGCGATGACCACCGTCATCCGCGTCCCGAGGCGACGCTTCATGGGTGCGGCGGCGAAGCTGCCGATCAGCGACCCTCCGGCTTCCGCTGCCATTATCAAGCCGAAACCTGTGGCGCTTAGTCCCAGTGTGTTGAGCACGAACAGGACCTGGATCGCGAACGTCGCCTGGAGCGCCAGGTTGGTCAGGGACGCGATCACTGTGAGGTTCCTCAACAGGGTGTGGCTGCGAAGCCACTTCAGCCCCGTGCGGATGTCTTGACCGACGGTCGTCGACACCTCTTGGCGTGGTTGGGAGGTGACCTTGATCCCTGCGAAGAACCACGCCGCGATGACGAAGGTCGCCGCGTCGATTGCGAACGGAACGCTGGCCCAATGTGCGAACAAGAGGGCTCCGAGCGCAGGCCCGGCGAATTCGTTGGTCACGATGATGGCGCCCTCGAGCCTGCCGTTGGCATCCTCCAGACGTTCCTTCGGAACGACCGAAGGAACCATCGCGAACGAGGTGTTGTCCGAGAACACCTCACCGATGCCCTGGAGCAACGCGACGAGGTAAAGGGCTGCGAGCCCGCCGAATCCGGTGGCGACGCTCAGGGCCAACAGACCCATAACCAGAGCGCGCCCGATATTGACCCTGACGATGAGTTGTTTGCGATCGACGCGGTCGGCGATCGCTCCCGCGTGAAGGCTGAACAGCAGCCACGGCAGTCTCGTTGCGATCAGGACGCCCGAGATCAGCACCGGACTCCGGGTGAGGAACGCGGCGAGAAGCGGGAGTGCGGTGATCCTCACGCCGTCGCCGACGTTCGATGCCGCGGTTGCCGCCCAGAGGCGGACGAAGTCGGACCCTAGGCGCGGTCGCTTCGGCTCGTCGAGGCGGATGACCTGATCGGAAGTGGTGGGGGAGTCGGTGTGGACCGAGAGGTCGTGAGTGGTTTGGAGGTCGCTATCGCTCACTGTGATCTCCATGACACGGCCCTGGAGAGGGCTAGCAGCGGCCCAGTCTCCGGCCCGGGCCGCGACAGGACTAACTCCAGGTGTTGCCGTTCATGGTGCCTCCTTCGGAATCTCCCAGCCGATGTGATGTCCTCAAGGTCCCACTCTCGTCGGGGTCCAAACAAGACTCTGGCCAGGTGGTTTTCCGAGGTAGGCATAGGTAGCCATAAAGGGCCCAGATGGGTGTACGGAGACCCCCGGACGGGGGGAGCGCAAAGGGGCCGGCGTCGATGACCCCGGCCCCTCAACGATCTTCATTACTAGCTCCAAGTGCGTCCGAGCTTGTCCATTGGTGCCTCCCTTCGGAGCCTCCCGATTCCGAATGTCCTACGACGAAGAACCATGTCACCTGCCCCTCAATGGGACAATAGTCTTAGCGGGTGGTTTTCGGACTAGTCGGTGATATCTAGTCATTCCAGGAATTGGCACCACTGCCACCTCCAGCCACTCGTCTTCACAGTCGTTAACAACCCGATCAAGGACGCCGTTACCACGCGACGGCCCTATCATGGGGCGGAGACGGCCCAAAAGTGCCGACCCGAAGATCTAGCGAGAGCGGTGATGGAACAGTGGTTGAGGTGAGATCCCAGACGAACGAGGCGCTGGTTGAGCTGACCGACGATGCCCGCAAGAAGGTCCTTTCCTTCCGTCAGGGGCAGCCGGACGCCGAGAAACTCGCCCTGTGGCTCGAGGTCACCGGGGTCAACGGGCTCGAGTTCGTCTACGACATGTTCCTCCAGCCGGTCGACGAGGCTGAGCCCGACGATCTGATCTCGCATCACGACGACCTGAGCGTGGTCGTCCCTGCCGCGAGCATCGAGGACCTCCGGGGCGCTCGCATCGTCCTCGTCGGCGACCTCGTGGTCGGCAACCTGAAGATCGAGAACCCCAACACCCCCAGCCCGGCAGTCGGTGTGGGCCACGACGGCGTTCTATCCGGAAGCGTGGAGGAAAGGGTCAGCCAGGTACTCGAGTTCCACATCAATCCGGCGATCGCCTCCCACGGGGGCCGTGCCGACCTCGACCGGGTCGAGGGCTCGACCGCCTTCCTCCGGCTGAGCGGTGGGTGCCAGGGTTGTGGGGCCGCCAAGGTCACCCTTAGCCAAGGGATCGAGACCGCGCTGCTTCAGGCGGTTCCCGAGATCACCGAGGTCGTGGACGTGACCGATCACGCCAGTGGCACGAACCCGTACTTCGCTCCCACCCACGGCTGAGCGAAGGGTCCTTACGTTCGCGCTGTCCTTCCTCTAGAGTTCACGCCTGGTGAAGGCGCTAGTGCCTTCGATCGAGGAGGTTGCAGATGGTTCTCCGTAAGGTGCTCGTCGTATTGACGGCTTCGCTCCTACTCTTCGCCGCGTGCGCCGAGGAAGATCCCGCTGGAAGCAACAACGACGCATCGGGGTCCGGCGACGACGAGACCGTGGCGTGCGACGTGACTGCTCCCCCCGTTATGACCGACGGTGTACTGACCGTGGGCACCGATCGCCCCGCGTACCCGCCGTGGTTCGACGGCTCTCCCAAGGACTACTCGGGCTTCGAGGGAGATCTCGCGAACGAGATCGCCGATCGCATGGGCCTCGACATCAAGTGGGTCGTCGAGCCCTTCAACAAGTCGTACGCCCCGGGGGCCAAGGATTACGACTTCGACATCAACCAGATCTCGATCACACCGGAACGTGAAGAGGCCGTCGACTTCTCGGACGGCTACTTCAACGACAACCAGGGCTTTCTCGCCCTCGAGGGCAACGCCATCTCCGGCGCCGCGACGGTCGAGGACCTCAAGGAGTTCCAGCTCGGTGCCCAGGTCGGGACCACGAGCCTGGCGTTCATCAACGAAGTGATCCAGCCGACCAGCCAGCCGAAGGTGTTCGACACCACCAACGATGTGAAGTCGGCGCTCGACTCGGGTCAGATCGACGCGTTGGTGACCGACGTGGTCACCACCGTCTATCTCCGGGACTTCGAGATCAAAGGCTCGGAGGTGATCGGTCAGTACCCGACCGAGGAGCCCTTCGGGCTGCTCTTCGAGACCGACAACCCTCTGGTCGATTGCGTTAACGAGGTGCTGGCGGAGATCCGCGATGACGGAACGTTGCAGGCACTCGAGGACGAGTGGCTCGATGACTACACGAGCGTCCCGCTGATCAGCGACTGAGCTCTGGGATAGGTGACTGAGGGGCTACTCCCCGCTCCGCCGCCAGCGCGTGGGTCGCGCATGCTCGGCAACCGGGGCGTGCTGGTGTCGACCGCGTCCACGATCGTGGTGTTGGGGCTCATCGGCCTCGCCATCGCGGCTTCGCCGGGGGCCGACATCGTTCGAGAGCGGTTCTTCTCGTGGGAGCACCTCAAGGAGTCGTTCCTCGGCACCGAGACATCGCCGTCGGTCCTCAGCGCATTCATGCTGAACGTCAGGATCTTCATGACTGCCGAGGTCATCATCCTGGCGCTGGCGCTGCTGATCGCGGTGGTGCGGAGCATCCCCGGCCCGGTGTTCTTCCCCTTCCGAGCGATGGCGGTCGTGTACACGGACCTGTTCCGCGGCATCCCCTTGATCCTCGTTCTCTACATGATCGGGTTCGGGGTGCCGGGGCTCGGTCTCAAGTTCTTCTCGAGCATGGAGGACGTGACCTACGGGATCATCGCCCTCGTGCTGGTCTATTCGGCTTACGTCGCCGAGGTCTATCGCGCCGGCATCGACTCGATCCATGAGAGCCAGGTTGCCGCAGCCCGCTCGCTCGGTTTGTCGCGGTGGAAGTCGCTTCGTTACGTCGTGCTGCCTCAGGCGATACGGCGCGTCATCCCACCGTTGCTCAACGACTTCATCGGTTTGCAGAAAGACACCGCCCTCGTATCGGTGCTTGGTTCCATCGAAGCCGCTCGGGCCGCTCAGATCTACGGAGCCGAGAACTTCAACTACGCGAGTTACGTCATCGCCGCCGCGCTCTTCGTCCTGATGACGATCCCTCTTGCTCGGTTCACCGATCACCTCATAGCGCGCGACCGTCGGCGGCGTGAGGCGGGATTCGCTCGATGAGTACACCGACGATCGGCGGCATCCTTGTCGAGGGGGTGCACAAGTCCTTCGGTGACAACCACGTACTGCGCGGGATCGACCTCAAGGTGGACGAACATGAAGTCGTCTGCCTGATCGGAGCTTCGGGCTCGGGCAAGTCGACGCTCCTGCGCTGTATCAACCTCCTGGAACCGGTCGACGCCGGCAAGATCGTCGTCTCGGGTGAGGAGATCACGGCCCCGAGGGTGAACGTCGATCGGGTCCGGCGGGGGATCGGGATCGTCTTCCAGGCCTTCAACCTGTTCCCCCACATGACCGTTCTGAGGAACATCACGCTGGCCCCCACCGAGGCCCTCGGGATCGCAAAGAAGGATGCCGAGGAGCGCGCCGATTCTTTGCTCGAACGCTTCGGACTGATCGACAAGCGGGACGAGTACCCCGACCGGCTCTCCGGTGGGCAGCAACAGCGAGTGGCGATCGTCCGGGCCCTCGCGATGAGGCCTAACATCATGTTGTTGGACGAAGTCACGAGTGCGCTCGATCCGGAGCTCGTGGCCGAGGTTCTCCAGGTGATCCGAGAACTGGCGGTCGAAGGGATGACCATGGTAATCGCCACTCACGAGATGGGCTTTGCCCGAGACATCGCCTCGCGCGTCTGCTTCCTCGATGCCGGCGTCGTGGCCGAGGCCGGGCCCCCGGAGCGGATCTTCACCGATCCCCAGGAGCCGAGAACCCGCCGCTTCCTCCAGCGCATCATCGACGCCGGGAGGCTCTAGTGAAGGCTCGCACCGTTGCCTTACTTCTGGGTGGAGTCCTCGGAGCGCGGGCATTGCGTCGCCGGAAGCGCCAGGCGCCGCCCGGATCCGAAGAGACCGGCGAGATCCTGCGCGGCTCGCGCGTTGCTCGGGCACTCGATCCGTTCCGCGACCTCGAGATGGGAGCGCCGGTTCCCCCTTCGCTGCCGGAGGGTCGTGTCGTGACGGTGCCGGGCCGTGGAGAGATGTTCGTTCGCACGCTCGGTGAGGGACCCGGGATACCGGTTCTGTTGCTGCACGGATGGATGGCCTCGGCCGATCTCAACTGGTACCGGCTCTACGAGGAACTGGCCGGCGAGCGTCCCGTCATCGTGTGCGACCACCGTGGACACGGTCGGGGTATCCGCTCGCCCCATCGGTTCACGCTAGAAGCTTGCGCGGACGATGCCGCCGCGTTGCTGGAGACGTTGGGGGTCGAGCGTGCGATCGTCGTCGGCTACTCGATGGGCGGACCGATCGCTACCTTGTTCGCGGCTCGGCACCCGGAGAAAGCTGACGGTGTCGTGCTGGCCGCAACTGCACTCGAATGGAATGGGTCGGCGTTCGAACGCGCCCGATGGCGCTCGATGGGGATCCTCTCGGTGATGCTCCGCTGGCAGGCGGGCAGGTTGATGCTCGCTCGCATCATGGGAGACACCGGCGAAGTCTCCGATGTGATCCTCGAACATCGCTCGTGGCTCGAAGGCGAATTCCGCCGCAGTGACCCCAGCGATCTAGCCGATGCCGGCCGCGCCCTGAGCCGGTACGACGGCCGCTCGCAGCTGGCGCAGGTGACCTGCCCGATCGCAGTGGTGATCACAACGTCCGACACGCTCGTCCCTCCGCACAAGCAAAGAACCCTTGCGGATGCCGCCGACGCCATGGTGTTCGAGTTCGACGGCGACCACGACTCCGCCATCGTTCATAGCGACGGCTTCGCCAAAGTGATCCAAGAAGCGATCAACGCGGTCGCCGAATCGGCTACTCCTTAGGCGGGATCTGCTGGACGATCCAACGGTTCCCGTCGGGATCGCTGAAGAAGACGCAGCCGACCATGTCGAGGCTCTCGCCTTCCTCGGCAGGACGGTAAGCCCCTTGATCGAAGACTTGTGGCTCTGAAACATCTACGCCACGTTCGGCCATCTCGGCTCGTGCGGCACGAACGTCGGATACGACGAGGAACAGGTTCTCCAAGGAGCCCGGCTCCATGCTGATCGGGCCCCCGATGTGGATCGAGCATGCCGATCCGGGAGGGGTCAGCTGGAGGAGTCGTAGGTCGTCGTTGACCTCGAAGTCGATGTCGACGTTGAAGCCAACCTTGTCGGCGTAGAAGTTCTTGGCGCGCTCCTGATCCGCAACGGGGATCGTTACAACCTCCAGCTTCATATCCATGACGCGTCTCCTTCCGATCTAGTCGACCAATGCAGGTTCGTCGATGGTCAGTTTCTTGTTGTCGGCGTCAAGGGTGACCTGGACGCCTAGGGGGGTGGTGGTCAGGTAGTCGCCGTGTCCCATCGGGAAACCGTAGAGGGACGGGACGCCGAGTGGGTCGATGTACTGGTGGAGAACGTCCTCGAGGGACAACGTCTGGGGCCATTCCGGGCGGCCCTCGTGCCAGTCGCATTTCTCGAGTTCACCGACGACGACCCCGATCACGTTTTCGAGGAGGCCGGCCTGGGTCATCTGGTTCAGAAGCCCGTCCATGTACCAGATGGGGCAGTCGACATCCTCGAAGAAGAGGATCTTGCCGTCGAGGTCCAGTTGCCACGGCGTGCCGATGGCCTGGCCGAGGAGCCAGAGACAGCCGCCGACCATCTCGCCCGTCACCTTTCCGGGGGCGATCCGGCTGACGAACTTGTCGTCCGGGTTCAGCGGCACCTCTCCGAGTGGCTCGGTCGAGGTGAGTGCCTTGACCAATCGCTCGCGCGTGAAGGGCTTGGACTTGGGGTGGGTGGAATCGGCGAACGTCGGGCCGTAGAACGTCACGAGGTCGGCCTTCATGTACATCGGAACGTGAAGCGCGGTGACGTCGGAATAGCCGATGAACGGTTTTGGGTTCGCCTTGACGACGTCCCAGTCGATCAGGGGAACGGCTTGCTGCGCGCCGTAGCCGCCGTGGAGGGTCATGACAACATCGACCTCATCGTCGGCGAACATCGCGGTGATGTCGTCGGCACGGGTCTTGGGATCGCCTGCGGTGTACATCGTGCGTGCGTGGATCCCATCGCCGAGCTTCACCTTGTAGCCCTTGCCCTCCCACCACTCCTGCGCGCGCTCGACCTCCGAGATGTTGAAGTACGGAGACGACGGTGCGGGTACCCCGATCGTCCCCCCCGGCTTCAGGGTCTTGGCCTTAGTCGCCATGGTGGTCCTTCCTCTCCTGGATCGACATCGATCGCACCTCGGTGACGAAGCCCGCCAGTTCCTTCACCGCCTGCTCGTACAGGGCCTTGCCCTTGGCCGCGGTTCCCTGCGTCGCATCTCCCTGGACGCCGGACTCCGAGAAGCTCGACCACCACGGCATCGCCTTCAGCGGTCCGTCGGACCAGTCGAGCCACGAGTTCTCGGTCTCCGGGTAACCGCGCTCATCGACCGCCTTGCTCATGTCGACCGCTTCGGGATGGAGATGGAGATAGAGGCTCGTCTCGAGTTCGCACGCATGGGCCATGCCGCCTCTGGTCGTGGTTCGCACGCATGTCGATGACGTACTGGCTGGCGGGCGTCACGAGATAGAAGGTGGCGGCGACGAGCGAGTTCGGTTCCTCGACCATCGTGAGGCGGGCCGCCATCTCGACGAGGTTCTGGTTCGAGCCGTGCCCATTTACGAGCAGCACCCTCTTGAACCCGTGCCGCACGAGCGATAGAGCGACGTCGGTCACGTACTTACAGAAGGTGTCCCATCCGATCGTGATCGTTCCGGGGAAGTCCATGTGGTGCGGGCTGTAGCCGTGGACGATCGGCGGGAGTAGCACTGTTTGTTCGGGCAGGGCGGCAACGGCGCCGCGGCAGATCGCCTCGACCAGGGTGACGTCGGTGTCGATCGGGAGGTGGTAGCCGTGATCCTCGAGCGTCCCGATGGGGACGACCGGGCACGCGCCCCTCGTCCGCGGCCCGCTTGACCTCGGGCCACGAGAGCTTTCCGTACTCGAGCACCTCAGACCACACTGGGAACCTCCGGCGCGAAATCGGGGATCTCGAAGCTTTCCCACTGCCCTTCACACGGGGGGCCGTCGGAGACGATCATGCGCCCGTTCGAGAGATCGCATGCGACGCCGAAGACCGTTCCGCTTGCGTGAGGTCCGGACTCGTGAAGACAGATCGACTGGGGGATGCTCTCGTGATCGCTCAGCAGGCGGGCGCAATCCTCGAGGCTCTCCGGCGGAGCGTCGGTCAGGAGTTGCTCGGCGCGCGCCAGGCGGGACTCCGACCCCTTGCTCGTCCGGCCCCCGGGCGCATCGGAGATCAGGTAGTGGTTGGTGTGAGCCCGAACCCCCCGGACCACGCCTCGCCACCGAGCGCTCGTTTCGACCGCGGCCGATCGTGAGGCTGAAGCGAAGACGTGTGCGTAGCCTCCGGCTCGCCCGGAGATTTCGGTCGCCGCCACCGCGGCATCGAAGTCACTCGCTCCCAGCGGGTTGCGGGACAGGATGACCCGCGGAATCGCCAACCGTGTCGTCGTCCGCGCTCAGCGAATCGATCCCTTGAGCGAATCCCGCGGCGCTGATCCCGACCGCAGGTAGGAACCCAGAACAGGTAGGCGAGACGAACCCCGGCCCCCCATCGGGAGCGGCGAATACAACCGTGACATCGTCGTGGCCCGCATACCACTGCTCGGCGTGGAGGAAGAAGCGACCGTGGACCATCGTGGTGCAGGCCTCGAAGTTCCAGACCTCCTCCATGCAGTTCAGGAACGCGATCTCCTCGAAGGTGACGCCGGCTCCCTCGGCGAGTCCCTCCAGTTCGTCGACCAGATCGGGGAGCGCGGCTCGCGCCGCGTCGATGTACGGCGTGGCGCGCCGAACCAAGCGCCCTGACGTCGGGGCCTAGTTCGTCGTAGAAGCGGAGAGCGGCGGCGGTCCCTTCTGCCGAACCCTCACCCTGGGCGCGGCCCAAGTCGCGGGGCGATCCCGAAGCGCGAACGACGGTCAGGCTCATGAGTCGCTCCCGTGGGCCGCGGCGTAGTGGAAGAGGACGGCGACCGACTGCTTCATGTGGTCCTTGATCCCGGCGACCGAGGCGTGCTCGTTCGCGGCGTGCGCGCCGGCGGAGTAGCCGACGCCGCCGCTCGCGAACGGGAGGCCGAGGACCTGCTCGAAGAGGTAGTAGGGCGCCCACCACGGGGCGGTCGGCCACACTTCGGCCGGAGGCCCGACATCGGTGTGCGACCGGACGACCGCCCGCGCCACCGGAGAATCGGATGGCGTCTTGGCCGGCAAGACAACGCTCGTCCTCGGTGACCTCGACCTCGGGGGCGACCGCCGCAACGCGCTCGCGCATCTCGCGATCGATGGCGTCCATATCGCAACCGTAGGGGACGCGCAGGTCGAGGACCGCCTCGGCGACGTGCGGGATGATCGTCTTGCCGCCATCCGCGTAGCCGGCGCGGAGCCCGTTGATGTTGAGGGCGGCGGAGTACAGCATCGCCTTGACCGCGGCCTCGGGATCGTCGGTCTTGAACGTCTTGGCCCCTGCGGCTCCGGCGAGCTCCGCGTTGAAGTCCCAGGCCTCGACCAGGGCGGCGATCAGTGGTTCGTCCTCCGGCGGGATGTCGACCTCGAGTCCCGACATCAAGGGGCGCTCCCGCTCATCGGCCAAAGTCGCTATGGCGCGGACCACCGACCAAGCCGGATTGGCGAGCACGACTCCCGAGCTCGAGTGATGCGCAGCCTTCACCGGCCCGCCCCAATCACCGCCCCTGCAGATGAGCTTCCACGACAGGATCCCCTTCACCCCGAGGTAGACCGCGCTCGACCCGTTCGGCATCCCACCGAGATCGAGATCGAACGCAGCGTCCGCTTCGAGTCGGTCCCGATGGGCGTCCACCACGCCGCGGAGATGAGGGCTTCCAAGCTCCTCCTCGCCGTCGAGCAGGAGAGTCACTGAAGCGGGAAGTTCGGTGACCTCCCGCGCTACTCCTGCCGCCAGCAGGAACGCGGCGAGGCATGCCTTCGAGTTCGCCGCGCCCGCGAGCGAACACGCACGGACCGATGCCCGGATGGTCTCTGATGTCGGCCGAGAACGGTGGGCTCACCCAATCGGGCTCGTCGACCGGTTGCACGTCGAACATCCCGTAACGAAGGAGTGTCGGTCCGGCCCCCTCGATGTGACCGAGGACCGCGGGATGACCGTCGGTGGGGATCACTTCGGCCGTTCCTCCGGCCCCCTCGATCAGGGCCGCGGTCATCTCAGCGCACTCGGGGACGCCGTCGCCGGTCCCCGAGACGCTCGGCTGGCGCAGATACGAGCGGATCGTCTCGAGATGATCCTCGAAGGTCTCATCGATCCGATCGAAGACCTTCTGAAGGTCGGTCACAGGGCGAGCTCGGCCATGACCTGTAGGGCCTCGGGCTGTTGCGCGGCGCAGATCAAGGTCGTCACGGGCGAGGTTCTCCACTTGTCGAAGTGTTCGGTGATTCGTTCTTTCGTACCAACGAGCGCAACCTCATCCACGAATTCGTCGGGCACCGCGGCCATCGCCCCGACCTTGTCGCCCGCGAGATAGAGCTCCTGGATCCGGTCGGCGGCGCTTTCGTAACCGTAGCGACACGCGATGTCGTAGTAGAAGTTGCGGCCCTTGGCCCCCATGCCGCCGACGTAGAGAGCGATGTAGGGCTTGACCATCATCCGGCAGTTGTCGAGATCGTCCCCGAGCACTACCGGTACCGATGGGGCGATGTCGAACGTCGTGGTGGACTTCCCGTTGCCGGCGGCCGCGAAGCCTTTGGCGAGCGACTCGCCGTAGAGCTCAGTGTGTCGCGACGGCGAGTACAAGGTAGGGAGCCATCCTTCGGCGATCTCCGCGGTCAGCGCAACGTTCTTCGGCCCGATCGCGGCGAGGTAGATGGGGATCTCGGGACGCAGGGGATGGATGATCAACTTCAGCGGCTTCCCGAGGCCGGTCGCGTCGGAACCGCGGTAGGGGATGTCGTAATGGTCGCCGTGATGCTCGAGTGGCTTCTCGCGCCTCAGGATCTCGCGCACGATCTCGACGTACTCGCGCGACTTCACGAGCGGCTTGCCGTAAGCCTCGCCGTGCCATCCCTCCACGACCTGGGGGCCGGAGAGTCCGAGTCCGAGGAGCATCCGCCCCCCGGTGAGCAGATCGAGTGTCGCCGCCGACATCGCGGTCATCGCTGGGGTCCTGGCGGGCATCTGCATGATCGCGGTGCCGACCTTGATCGTGGAGGTCTGCGCCGCCACCCAGGTCAGAGGGGTCAGGGCATCGGAGCCGTAGGCCTCGGCGACCCACACCGAGTCGAATCCGAGACGCTCCGCTTCCTGGGCTAGGCCGACGCCGTCCTGCGCGCCCGAGCCCCAGTAACCGAGATTCAGTCCTAAACGCATCGGCGCATCCTAGGGGTTTGCCTTGACAGTTGTTCCCGTACCTCAGCACAATCGGGAGGTCCTCGAGGCTACGGCTTGACCGCGCTGAACCTGGTTCGTTGTACGTCTTGGACAAGGCATGGGTGGGCTCGCTCGCCCATCGTGGGGGGAGGGTCGTCGGGTCGGGAGCCGTCATGGCTCGGGGGAGGTTCGGATGTCGATCGGCAGCAGGTGGTTCAGGGCATTGACCTTGACGTTGGTGCTCGCGTTCGCCCTCATCGGATCGGCCACCGCGCAGAGCCCCGATGAGACCGAAGACTCCGGGGAGGACGAGAAGCTCGTCTTCACGATGGGCGACGACAACGACATCGATTCGATGAACCCATTCGTGGGCGTCGAAGCACCCGCTTATTTCATGTACGCCCTGAACTACGACCTCCTCGTCGGCTACGACCTCAAAGACCTGTCGCCGGCACCCGCTCTGGCGGAGTCGTGGGAGACGTCGGAGGACGGGCTGACCTGGACCTTCAAGATCCGCGAGGGGGTCATGTGGTCGGACGGTGTTCCGCTCACCGCGCACGACATCGCCTATACGTGGAACCGGGTGATCGAGGAGCACGTCGGATGCTGTTTCTCGTATCTCAAGCTCGTCGAATCGGTTGAGGCTCCCGACGACACGACCTTCATCGTCCACACCGAACAACCGACGAGCAGCGTCCTGTCGGCCGCGATCTATACGTTGCCCGAACACGTCTGGTCCGAGATCGATGCGGAGGAGCGAAAGACGTTCGAGAACTTCCCGGACATGGTCACCAGTGGAGCCTTCCACGTTGTCGAATGGAGGAAGGGTCAGTTCTTCCGGATGGAAGCGAACAAGGATTACTGGGGTGGTACTCCGGAGATCGACGAGATCGTCTACCGCGTGTTCAACAACGAAGACGCTCTGGTGCAGGCGCTGAAGGCGGGCGAGGTTGACTTCGCCGACACGCTCGGTCCCTCGCTGTGGGAATCACTTGAGGAAGAGCCGAACATCGGCACCAACCCGGCGGTGACCCCGAGCTTCCAGGAGATCGGCTTCAACACCGGAGCGGACGAGGTCTTACCGGACTCCGACGGGCATCCGGCTCTCAAGGACGTGGTCGTCAGACAAGCGATGGCCCACGCGGTCGACAAGCAAACCCTGCTCGACCGGGTACTCCTCGGCAATGGAGTTATCGGTCACGGCATCGTTCCGTCCGCGATCGCGTTCTATCACTACGAGCCGACGCCCGAAGAGGAGCTCGTCTTCGACCCGGATCTCGCCAATCAGATGCTCGAGGATGCCGGATACGTCGATACCGACGGCGACGGAGTGAGGGAGATGCCGGGGGGCGGCGAACCGTTGTCGTTCCGCTACTTCGTTCGGAGTGAGATGGCGTCCACCGTGAAGGCGAGCGAGTTCATCAAAGAGTGGCTCGCCGATATCGGGATCGAGACGGCGGTGAAGCCGCTGACGGACACGAAGCTCACCGACGTCATCTACAACGGCAACTTCGACATGTTCCATTGGGGCTGGTACCCGGACCCCGACCCCGACTTCATCCTCTCGGTGCTGAGCTGCGAACAGCGCCCGCCTCAGGGGATCTGGAGCGACAGCTTCTACTGCAACGAGGAATACGACCGGATGTTCGAGGAGCAGAAGGCCATCCTCGATCTCGATGAACGCGCCGGGGTCATCAAGGAGATGCAGCGGATCGCCTACCTCGACGTTCCCTACATCGTGCTCTACGACGACCCGAACCTCCAGGCGTACCGGTCGGACCGATGGACGGGCTTCATCACACAGCCGGAAGAGGGTGGTGACCTCCTCGCGCAATACGGGCCGTTCAGCTTCATCGCGCTCCGACCGGTGAGCGAGGCGTCGGCGGCCGAAGCGGCCAGAGACAGTTCGAAGGGACTTCCCCCGGCAGTATGGATCGGTGTCTTGTTGCTGGTGGTGATCGGGGGAGCGGTGTTGATGAAGGGCAGGAACTCTTCGGGGCGCGACGACCGAGCCTAGGTGGGAACGCGCAGGTACCTGACGTGGAAGGTCGCGAACGCATTCTTCACGTTGCTGTTTGTCCTGGTCTTCAACTTCGTGTTGTTCCGGGTCCTCCCCGGTAACCCCGCACAGGTCCTCGCGCGCAACAAGTTGCTTCCCAAAGGAGGCGGTCGAGGAACTCGAGCGCGACTTCGGACTCGACAAGGCCCTACCGCAGCAGTTCCTGATCTACGCGGGAGACACCGTGACCGGTAACTTCGGTATCTCTTACACGTTCCGGGAGCCGGTCGCCGACGTCATCGGGTCGCGGATCTGGCCGACGGTACTGCTGATCGGCGTCTCGACCATCGCGTCGACGGTGATAGGGCTGCTCATCGGCATCTTCGGCGCGTGGAGGCGCGGGTCTCGCTTCGATGTCTCGTCGCTGGGCTTTTCGCTGGTTACCTATGCCATGCCCGAGTTCTGGCTCGGCATCCTTCTGTTGATCGCGTTCGCATCCGGGTTGGGGATGTTCCCGACAGGGGGCATGACGTCGCCCAGCGCCGGTTTCACAGGCTTCGACGCCGTGGTCGACACGCTCAACCACATGGTGCTTCCGGCGTTGACTCTCACGCTCGCGTTCATCGGTGAATACGCACTGATCATGAGATCGTCCCTGCTCGATGTGATGGGCGAGGACTACCTCACGACCGCGCGCGCCAAGGGCATGCGTGAGGCGCTCGTCCTGCGCAAGCACGCAGTTCCAAACGCGATGCTGCCGACGATGACGCTCGTGGTTCTCAACCTCGGATTCGTGGTGTCGGGAGCGATCACGGTGGAGACGGTGTTCTCCTGGCCGGGCCTCGGGCTACTCAGCTATCAAGCGATCGGCGCCCCGGACTATCCGTTGCTGCAGGGGTTGTTCCTGTTGTTCAGCGTGTCGGTGATCGTCGCCAACCTCGCCGCCGATCTGCTGTACACGTATCTCGATCCCCAGGGTGAGGAACGCATGACCGTCCCTCTACCCCCTCAGGGTCCGGCCGGTGCCCCGATCGGGCCGGATGATCGCCCCCTCCAGTGATCGTCGACGCGTCGCCGCGGTCGATCGCACGCGCTCGACGGAGAAGGGCGATGTCGCGGACCTGGAAGTCATTCCGCAAGAGCAAGATGGGAATGACCGGTCTCGTGATCCTCGTCTTCTTCATCGCGGTCGCTCTTCTTGCCCCGATCCTGGCCGATGCCGATGGACTGAAGGCGACCGAGGCGACCGGATCCCCGACCGAACCGCCCTCCGGTGAGTTCCTCCTCGGGACCGACGATCTCGGACGGTCGGTACTGACCATGACGATCTGGGGCGCGCGCATCTCGCTACTGGTCGGACTCTTCGCCACGCTGCTGTCGATGTTGATCGGCTCCACGATCGGTATCGCGGCGGGCTACTTCGGCGGGTGGAAGGACAACGCGCTGATGCGTTTGACCGACTGGTTCCTCGTGATCCCGTTCCTTCCCCTGGCCATCGTCCTGGCGTCGCTGCTCGGGCCTTCGATCTGGAACATCATCTTCGTGATCGGAATCACTTCGTGGCCCGGCACCGCGCGCCTCGTGCGCGCGCAGGCGTTGTCGGTCAAGACAAGGCCTTACGTGGAGAGGGCCCGCGCTCTCGGGGCGTCGAACTGGCATCTCGTCACGCGCCACGTTCTGCCTAACGTGTTCCCGATCATCTTCGCCAACACGATCCTGGTGGTTGCGGTTGCGATCCTGAGCGAGACGACTCTGTCGTTCCTCGGCCTCGGCGATCCGTTCAGCGTTTCGTGGGGCACGATCCTCGAGTTCGCATTCTCCGCCGGCGCCGCGACCACGGGGGCCTGGTGGTGGCTATTGCCTCCTGGCATCTGCATCGTGCTGGTCGTCCTCGCATTCACGATGTGCGGCTACGCGCTCGACGAGATCCTCAATCCGAGGCTGAGGCGTCGATGAGCGTCCTCTCGGTGAACGACCTGAGCGTCACGTATCAGACCCAGGGTGGTTTGGTCCCGGCGGTTCGGAACGTGAGCTTCGCCGTCGAGAAGGGAAAGGTCCTCGGACTGGCCGGCGAGTCGGGCTGCGGCAAGTCCTCGATCGCCCACGCGCTGCTCCGGCTCCATCCGGAGGGAACCAAGATCACCGGCGAGGTGTTGCTCAACGGCGAGAACGTCTTCGACATGTCGTTCGGTCGGTTGCGCGCGGTGAGGTGGAGCGAGTCTTCGGTCGTGTTCCAGGGAGCGATGCACGCGCTCAACCCGGTGCGCCGCGTGGGCGATCAGATCGTCGAGGCGATCCTCCTGCACGAAGACATCTCGGAGAAGGATGCACGGGTCAGGGTCGGGGAGCTGGTCGAGCAGGTCGGCCTCCCGGCACGGCGCGCACGCGACTACCCGCACGAGCTCTCCGGAGGCCAGCGTCAGCGCATCATGATCGCGATGGCGCTCGCGTGCCGCCCGAGCCTCGTGATCGCCGACGAGCCGACGACCGCGCTCGACGTGATGGTGCAGGCGCAGATCCTCAAGCTGCTGAACCAACTACAGGCCGACTTCGGTCTGGCGATGGTGTTCATCACGCACGATCTCTCGGTTCTCGTCGAGGTCTGCGACCGCATCGCGGTCATGTACGCAGGCGAGATCGTCGAAGAGGGGCCGGCGGAGCAAGTGTTCGAGGATCCGGCGCATCCCTATACGCGCGCGCTGGCCGCCGCCTTCCCGACGATCGGAGACCCGAAGTTCAGGGGCGTGCCGGTGGGCCTCGGCGGCGACCCGCCCGATCCCGCGAACCTGCCAACCGGATGCAAGTTCCACCCACGCTGCCCTCTGGCGTTCGAGGAGTGCCCCGATAAGGACCCCGACCTCTACACGGCAGGCCCCGATCGACGGGCGGCTTGCCTGCTCGTCCCGATGGCGAAAGGGGAGCGACCATGACTCATGGTCCCCGGGAAGATCAC
Organism: uncultured Actinomycetes bacterium; assembly: GCA_963826105.1. GTDB lineage: Bacteria > Actinomycetota > CADDZG01 > CADDZG01 > WHSQ01 > WHTI01. The sequence continues at coordinate 366,049 of CAWGWA010000013.1, forward strand.
GTCCTCGCCGTCCACGACATCGAGGTCTCGTTCGCCGGGCGCCAGGGGCTGATGTCCGGCCTCCTCGGGCACAAGGCCGCCGGCGCGCGTGCGGTGGACGGCGTGACGCTGTCGCTCAAGAAGGGCGAGATCGTCGCCTTGGCCGGCGAGTCGGGCTGTGGCAAAACGACGCTCGCTCGCACGATCATGGGTCTCGAGAAACCATCGGGCGGCCACGTGTTGTTCGAAGGCGAGCCGATCAAGAACCTGCGTGCCTACCGGCGCAAGGTCCAGATGATCTTCCAAGACCCGACCGGCTCGCTCAACCCGCGCCAGACGATCTACGAGATCGTTGCCGAGGGCCTAAGGATCCACAAAGTCCCCGGCCGAGAAGAGGAACTCGTCGCGAACGCCTTGTCGCGTGCCGGGCTGCGTCCCCCGGAGAGGTTCTACCTTCTGTATCCGCACGAGGTGTCCGGGGGCCAGAGGCAGCGAGTCGTGATCGCCGGTGCCCTCGCGCTCGAGCCCGAGGTGATCGTCGCCGACGAACCTGTCTCGATGCTCGACGCCTCGGTGCGCGGCGAGATCCTCAGGTTGCTGATGCAGCTGCGCGACGAGCTCGGGCTAACGATCCTCGTGGTGACCCACGACCTCGGTCTGGCGTGGACCGTCGCCGACCGTGTGGCGATCATGTATCTCGGGCGCATCGTCGAGGTCGGCCCCGCGGAGCAGGTGCTCACGGAGCCGCTCCATCCCTACACGAAGGCGCTCCTCGCGGTCGTCCCGGAAGCCGAGGGAACCGATCGACCGATCCTCGCCGGCGAGCCGCCCGATCCGACCAACATCCCACCGGGCTGCCGCTTCCACCCGCGCTGCCCGGAGGTTGCCTCCGGTCGCGCCGAGACGGCGGGGATCCTGCCGTTGTGCACGGGACAGGATCTCGGCCTCCTCGAGCTCGCATCCGACCACTTCGCCGCCTGCCACCTCGCCGCCAAAGAGAAGGGGCTACTGGAGGCGGCGGGGGATGTCCCGGTCCCACCGCCTGGTCCATAACGTCTTGCCGTTCTCCGTCACGTCGAGATCGAGATGAACCTTGTAGGCCGATGACGTGCTCTCGAGCGTCATGCTCACTTCGGCGGCCGCGGTGGTCTCGGGCCACGCGATCTCGAAGCGAGCGCGTCCCTCGGCGCGGGCGTCGGCCGGATCGTCGGTCGAGACGGTGAGTCTCCCGAAGTAGAACTCCAGGACCTTCGCTCCGAGTTCCACTTCGTAGGGACCGCCGTGATCTACGACCACATGAGCACGGTGCGCGATGGCATCGTGTTCGATCCGGTACACGGGATCCTTGCTTCCCTCTTGGGGCGCGTCGACGGCTTTGGTCGCCTCGGGTGCATCTCCCCGTTCTGCCGGCGGGAGGAGAAAGCCCGGATCGTTCGGGTGCTCCTGTGGCGGAACGACCGGAAGCACCATCTTCGAGGTTGCCGCATCGACCGTGAGGGCATTGTTCATTGGAGGGGGCCAGACATTCGGCCAGTCGCTCCCCGCCAGCGCGACCCGGATGTGGTGACCGGCTTCGAACACCCACGAGGTCGCAGTCAGATCGATCGTCACCGAATAGGGCTTCCCCGGCGAGAGTGGCTCCGGGTTCGTGAAGGAATCGCGGCCGGTCAGGTTGAGGAACCCCCGGCTCACGTTCGCCGAGGTCCCGTCGGGAAAGACGTCCTGCAGCTTCACCGAGAGGAACGCGACTGGTACCTCGGAGGTCACGGTCACCTCGAGACGCGGGTAGCCCAGGATCTCGAGGTCTTCGGTCAGAGGCTCGAAGTCGTAGCAGAGGGACAACGCGTCGTCGGGGCGTTGGTCGAACGGCTGCACCCACGGCAGCACGCCGGCACACGACAAGGACGCGGTCGCTCCGACGTGGCCCATGACCTCGATCCGGTCGTTCCCGCTGGAGATCGATGTGAAGTCGAGCGACTCTTCGCGCAGACGGTCCGGGGGCCAGGTCGCCTCGGTGCGCCACTCACCGCGCAGCTTGGACAGATCGGGTGCCGGCCGGGTCGAGCGCCGCACGAACAACTGGATCGGATCGTCGTTCTCGATCCCGTTGCGTTCGCCCTTCAGCCAGCGATCCCACCACCGGATCATCTCGGGCACGAGATCGATATGGGGGCCGGGCAGCGAGGTCTCGGCCGACGCGTGGCTCCACGGCCCGATCAACAGGCGCTTGTCACAGGTCAGTTGCTCGAACATCCGGAAGGTGGCGTTGCGGTAGCCATCCGCCCACCCTCCGACGATCATCGTCGCTGCGGCGATCGAGGAGTAGTCGGGGCGAAGCGACCCATGCCGCCAGTACGGGGAGTCGTGCTGTTCCTCGATCCATCTGAGGACCCAGGGCTCGCCCTTCGCAACTCGCTCGGCCCATGCCTCGCGCCACCCATCGCCGTAGAGGGAGGGAACCGGCGGCAGCGCGTTGATGGCGGTCATGTAGAGGCAGTAGTCGATCTGATCGATGCCGCGCAGCGCGCCACCTTCGAAGTGCACGTCATCGGTGTACCGGTCGTCGGTTGCATAGATCGCGCAGATCGCCTTGAGTGCGGGAGGACGTTCCATGGCGAGCTGGATCGCGTTGAATCCCGAGTACGAGGTTCCGTACATCCCGACATTGCCGGTCGACCATTCCTGTTTGGCGAGCCAGTCGATGACCTCGACGAGATCCTTCTGTTCCTGCTCGGGATACTCGTCGGTCACGATGCCGTCGGAACTCCCGGTCCCTCGAAGGTCGACGCGTGCGATCGCATAGCCGCCTTCGTCCCGGAGTCGCCGGTACTCGCCGGCATAGTTCGCGGTGAGGTCGTCCTTGCGATAGGGGAGTGCCTCGAGGATCACGGGCGCCGGTTCGTCAGGAAGGTAGAGGTTTGTCGCGAGGCGCGTGCCGTCGGCGAGCGGGATAAAGGTCCGTTCTTCGGTCATGCGCGGGCCCGAGTCTACAATCGAGCCCGTGACCTCGAACAGGCAGGACTCGAACAGGTACGACGCGATCGTCATCGGTGGCGGACATAACGGTCTCGTCGCCGGCGGATATCTCGCCAAGGGTGGTGCCAAAACCGTCGTTCTTGAAGCGCGCTATCGCGTCGGAGGGGCGGCGACCACAGAGCAGCCGTGGGGGCCCGATTGGAAGGTGACGTCACTTTCGTACGTCGTCAGCCTCATGCCGCCGGGCATCGTCAAGGACCTCAACCTCGAGAAGCACGGCTACAAGGTCTATCCGCAGGACGGTTACTTCATGCCGCAGCCGGGCGGAGATGACGCTCTAGCCCTCGGCGGCAAGACGCCGGCGGAGAAGAAGGCCGAGGTGGCTCGCTTCTCGAAGAAGGATGCCGACGCTCTCGAGCGGTGGGACTCATGGCTCGGGGGCTTGGGAGCGATCATGGGACCGCTCCTTTCGGAGAAGGCTCCCAAGGTCGGGTCCCGGCGTCCCGTCGATCTACTCGAGCAGGGTTCGATCGCATGGCGGATGAGGAAGCTTGGCGTGCGCGGCGTCGCCGACGTCACGCGTTTGCTGACGATGAGCATCTCCGACCTCCTCGATGACTGGTTCGAATCCGACGCGGTCAAGGCGATGCTCGCGGTCAGCGGAGTGATCGGCACGTGGGCCGGTCCCGCGGAACCGGGCACCGCATACGTGATGCTGCATCACCACATAGGAGATCTCGGCGACGGCGAGATCGGCAAGTGGGGGTTCCCCGAAGGCGGCATGGGCGGAGTGTCCGACGCGATCGCTGGTGGCGCCCGCGAGATGGGAGCCGAGATCCGCACCGATGCACCCGTAACTCGGATCATCGTCGAGAACGGCAAGGCCGTCGGCGTCGCGCTGAAGAGTGGTGAGGAACTACGTGCGCCGGTCGTCGTGACCTCGACGCATCCGAAGATCGCGTTCCTCGATCATCTCGAAGCGAAGGATCTACCCGAGGACTTCCGTCAGGACATCGAGCGATGGAACACACGGTCAGGGGTCGTGAAGGTCAACCTTGCGTTGTCCGAGCTCCCGATCTACAAGGCGCACCCCGAACCGGCGGCCGGCGTCCACGGCGGAACGATCGTGATGGCGCCGACGGTCGATTACATCGAGCAGGCGTTCCAGGACGCACGCGCCGGAGTTCCCGCGGAGCATCCGTTCGCCGACAGCTGCATCCCGAGCTTCTTCGACAAGACGATCGCGCCCGAGGGCAAGCACATCCTGTCGATGTTCACGCAGTGGGTTCCGCACACATGGGCCGACGATCCGAAGCCTGCGGAGCTCGATGCTTACGCGGACCGTGTGATCGATCATTACTCGGAGTTCGCCCCGAACCTCAAGAGCGCCATCATCGACCGCCAGGTCATCGGCCCCCACGAGATGCAAGAGGAGTACGGGCTGGTCGGCGGCAACATCTTCCACGGCGAACTCTCGCCCGAGCAGCTCTTCCACCTCCGCCCGGCCCCCGGCTACGCCGACTACCGCACCCCGATCAGGGGCCTGTACCAGTGCGGCTCGGCGACCCACGGAGGCGGCGGTGTCACCGGCATCCCCGGCCGCAACGTGGTCGGCGTCATAAGGAAGGACAAGCGGAGGCTCAAGCTCCGCTAACCATTCTCGTGTCGCACCCCCTTCCTAACCTCTTTCCTCGACACTCAAAGAGGAGAGGAAGGGATCGAGATGCTCGCGAAGGCCGAGACGGTGGCGCTGATCGGAACCGCTGGCCACCCCGTCCAGGTAGAGGTTCATGTTGCCCAGGGCGGCATCCCCACGTTCAAGACCGTCGGCCTACCGACGGCCTCGGTGCGGGAGGCGGATCAGCGGATCCGCTCGGCGATCGAGGCGTTGCCAAGGAACGACTACCACTGGCCTAACAACAGGATCGTGGCCAACTTGGCGCCGGGGAATCTCCGCAAGGAAGGCACGCATTTCGATCTCGTGCTCGCTCTCTGCGCCCTCGCCGGTGGGAAGCAGATCAGTGCCGAGGCTCTCGAGGGTTGGATGATCGTCGGTGAACTCGGCCTCGATGGTGCGGTGCGCCCGGTCCGCGGGGTCATGGCGGCGGCGATGGCCGCCAAGGAGCATTTCAACAAAGGCATCATCTGTCCCGAGGACAACGCTGCGGAGGCCGCCATCGTCGAGGGCCTCACGGTGGTGCCCGTTCGGACGCTAAAACAGGCGATCGAGTTCCTGAGGGGCGATTGGGATCCTCCCTCGGTGCTGCCCGCGCCCGAGACGCCAATAAAGATCGAAGACATGTCCGAGGTGAAGGGGCACTCCGAGGCTAAGAAGGCGGCGGAGATCGCGTGCGCAGGCGGGCACAACCTCCTGATGATCGGCCCCCCGGGCTCGGGGAAGTCCATGATCGCCTCACGGCTCCCCGGGATCCTGCCGGCGATGTCGTTCCAGGAGTCGCTAGACGTCACGAGCGTGTACTCGGTGGCGGGGCTCCTCGGTAACAAGGCGGGACTGATGAGGCGACGCCCGTTCCGTTCTCCGCACCAGGGCGTATCGCTCGCCGGACTGATCGGCGGAGGGAGCGGACTCCCGCGCCCCGGCGAGGTCAGCCTTGCTCACCACGGCGTGCTCTTCCTCGATGAGATCACCCTCTTCCGGAGTGACGCACTCGACAGCCTTCGAGGGCCACTCGAGGATGGCAAGGTCCGCATCGCACGCAGCGGAGCGACGATCGAGTACCCGTGCAGCTTCTCGCTGGTGGCAGCGATGAACCCATGCCCCTGCGGGTACCTCGGCGACACCTTGCGATCGTGTCGGTGCACCGGTGCACGACTTCGCTACTACAACGAGAAGCTGTCAGGTCCGTTGATCGACCGGTTCGACATCCAAGCGATGATGGCCCGCCCGACGCGCTTGGAGCTCATGGGCAGCGAGCCTTCGGAACCATCCGCCGCGATCCGAGCACGAGTCGAAGCCGCCCGCGAAGTTCAGCGTGAGCGCTATGACTCGTCGCTCATCCTGAACTCCAGCTGCTGCAAGGCCGATCTTGAAAAGCACGTCCGATTGACCTCGGATGCGTCTTCTCTGCTGGGAGCCTTGATCGACGCACTGGGCCTAACGGGCCGAGGGGTCGACCGCATCAAGCGGCTCGCCCGAACAGTCGCCGACCTCGAAGGCTCGGAGTCCATCGAGGAAGAGCACATCGGAGTCGCGTCCGGTCATCGTTACCTCGAGGCCGAGGCGGTGCCGGCATGACTGATGCCCGGATCCTTCGACCCACCGACCCGGAATGGCCGTCCCGCCTGAACGAACTGGCCGGCGACCACCCACCCGAGAAACTCCATGTTCGGGGCCGCCTCCTGGAGCCTGGTCGGACTGCTATCGCCATTGTCGGCACCCGACGACCGACCGTCTCTGGGATCGAGATTGCAACGACGATGGCTCGGGCGTTCGCGGAAGCGGGCTTCGTGGTCGTCTCCGGGCTTGCGATGGGGATCGACGCCGCTGCACACAAGGCGTGTGTGGAAGCGGGTGGGCACACCGTTGCCGTGCTTGGGTGCGGACTCGACATCGACTATCCCAGGGCTAACGCGAAGCTCCGGGGAGTCATTGCGAACCATGGGACATTCGTTACCGAGTACGAGTGCGGAACCGAACCGCACGCTTTCAATTTCCCGAAGCGCAATCGGATCGTCGCGGGTCTGTCTCACGCGGTCGTAGTGGTCGAAGGCGGGACGAAGAGCGGATCGTTGATCACCGCCCGACTCGGCATCGAATACGGCCGCGAAGTGTTCGCGGTGCCCGGCAACCCTCGGAACCTCATGTCGATCGCACCGAACGAGTTGATCCGAACCGGGCAAGCGGCTCTTGCGGCGTGTCCCGAACATGTCTTCGAGGTGCTCGCCCCACAGCAAGCATGGCTGGAGCCCTGCGATACCCAGGCGTATGAGGGCCGACTCCCTCGGTCGATGAAGAGGAACTGGCGGCCCTTTTCGCCCTCGACGAGATCCCGACTATCCCGGAGAGGATCGCTGCGGCGGCCGCGAAGCTGGCCCCAGGCAGGGTCTCGATGGTCTTGGCCAAGCTGGAGGTTAGGGGCCTCGTCCGTAAGCGCCGGATGGGATACGAGATCACGGCTACGGGAGCTGAGGCGCGGGCCACAGCACTCGAAGAGCCTGCCTAGTATGCTTCGGAGTAAGCGGGGATATATGGCAAAGCGGACAAATCAGGGGGCAGCCTGATGGACCGACCCGATAACCCTGCGCCTCCGGGCGCATCGCCTATCAAGGCGTTCTTGATCATCCTCGCCCTGATCATCCTCACAACGGTCATCTTCTTGATGACCGCCAACGGCGAAGGATCCCCGAACGCAATCCCAACCGAGTCCAGCTCACCCCCAGACTTCTCACTAACCGACGAAGAAGCCCTAGCCCGCTTCGAAGAATTGAATGAGCTTCGACGCAGGTCATACTCCGAGCGCGATGCAACGCTGATTCCAGTGTTTACGTCGCCGGACAGTGCATCTACGGGACAGCGGTCAAGCGGAGATTCGAGCCTACTTCGAAACGATGGTGTCTTCGACTGAACCGAGACTGACATAGAGCGTACTTGAGCGTCGTTGAAGCAATCCTGAAGAAATCGTCATTGAGGCAACTCGTTCGTCGAGCACCTTGTTTCTGACCGAAGATGGCGAAGACATAACCAGCCAGCGGCGGCCGAGTTGCGCACAATCGGAATTGGACCATGGCGTTGGTGGATTCAGATTGGAAGTTGTTCGATGCGGTAGTCACGGACGATGGTGGTCGCTGGGAGGAAAGGATGAAGTCGGATTCTACTCGCGGCGTCTGATCTCGTCTTGCTGCTGGGTAGCACTGCTGAGCATGGAGAGAGGGAGGAGCAGACTCGACTTCTGGCGAAACGAGCTGCGCGTGGCGTGTCGGTCAGAGTCCACTACGACGAGGTGCCAATTCATTCCGGAGCCGGAGTCCTTGGAGCAGGCGGCTCGGCTGATGTGGTTGTCGTGCCGGTGGGGTTGGTTCCCCATACTTGTGCGCCTCGGTATGACACGGGCGGGGTTCCGTTGACTTACGACTTCTCGGAGACCGTGGGGGACTGTGCGACGTTCGCTGCCCCAGAACCGGTTGCACAGCAACCTGGGCGGCGCGGGCCTCCGGCGCGGCCGTCGCCGGAGGAGATCGCCCGGTCGTTGGCGGATCGGGCGGTGTCGATGGCACCGCAGCCGAGTCTCGAGGTGACCCCTCAGGTATCGGGCTCGCCGGGCTTGAGTCCTTCTTCTGGCTTGCGGATCGCCCTGAGACGATCGAAGCCGTCGCTCAAGCGGGCCCTATCGTGGTCACCGCACAGGCACGACCGGCTCAGTTCGTGTGGGACTTCGGGGATGGTTCCGACCTCGTTACGAACGGCTCCGGGCGACGTTGGAGTGAATCCCAAGGCGGAAGCATCGGTCACGTCTACGAAACTCGTGGTGACTACGAATTGACCGTCGACGTCGTCTGGGAGGCGCGCTGGCGGGTGAACGAAGAGCCGTGGATATCACTGGGGTATTTCTCGAATTCGGATTCCCGGCCGTATCGGGTCCGGCAGGTCATCGCGGTGCTGACGAAGCCTCGCTGAAAATTGTGGTCGCGGTGGTAAGTGTGGTCGCGGCGCCGACCGCACTGACCACGCCGACCGCACTGACCACGCCGACCGCACTGACCACGCCGACCGCACTGACCACGCCGACCGCACTGACCACGCCGACCGCACTGACCACGCCGACCGCACTGACCACGCCGACCGCAACTGACCACGCCGACCGCACTGACCACGCCGACCGCACTGACCACGCCGACCGCACTGACCACGCCGACCGCACTGACCACGCCGACCACAGAAATCGGCGAGTGGTGAGAGAGCGCTAGCGCTTTTCGAGGATCACGACCGGGATCTGCCGGGACGTCTTCTTCTCGTATTCGGCGAAGCCTGGCATGTCCTTCTTCTGCTGCTCCCAGATCGGCTCCCGCTCGTCGTCTCCGGCGATCCGGGCCCGGACATCAACCGTCTCGGTGCCGACCTCGACCATTACATCGGGATTCGCCTTGAGGTTGTAGAGCCAGTCCGGGTTAGTGGGGGCGCCTCCTCTGGAAGCGAAGACCGCAAGGGCTCCGTCGCCCAGGTTCCTGTACGCGAGTGGATTCACTCGGTTCGTTTTCGTCTTGGCTCCCTGGTGATGGAGGAGCAGTACCGGCATCCCTTCGAAGGGGCCGCCGACGCGACCCTCGTTCGCCCTGAACTCTTCGATGATCTTGTGGTTGAAGTCGGCCATGGCCGTTCCTTTCGTTGATTTGCATTCGGTCCGCCATTGGGTTCAACAACGAGGTCGGCTTCAGGCTTCCCTACCGCCCAGGAACTCCCATTAGTTGACAGAAGTAACAGGCGCCCGCATGCTTTCAACGGCGATGGGGAATCGATCCGTAGCGGCGGCGACACTAGAGGACACGACCGAAGCGTTCCTGCGCGCCGCACGCGCAGAGCGCGACCTCTCGCCGCACACCCTCGATGCCTACCGCTCGGATCTGGCCCAGGCGATCGAATGGCTCTCTCGGAGCGGCGTCACCGATCTGGATTCGATCGATCGGCGGATACTTCGCCGGTATGTCGCGTTCATGGGAACGAAGGAGTACTCGAGGCGGTCGATCGCCCGCAAAGTGTCCTCCTTGAGATCGATGCTGGGGTGGGCGGTCGTGCAAGGCAAGCTCGAGACCAATCCGGCCGATGGACTTGAGTCTCCGAAGCTCGACAAGCCGTTGCCCAAAGTGATGAAGGAGGCAGAAGCGTCCTTCCTGTGCGAACTCCCTCCGGACGACGATGCGGTCGGACAGCGAGACCGAGCGATTCTCGAACTGCTTTACGGCTCCGGTCTCCGAGTCAGCGAGCTGTGCGGTCTCGACCTCGATGATGTCGATCTGCGCGCCGGCATGGTCCAGGTGATGGGTAAGGGACGCAAGCAACGTAGGGTGCCGATGACGCCGACCGCGGCTGATTCAATACGTAAGTACCGGGACGACGGACGTCGATGGTTTCTCGAACAGGGGAAGTCAGAGCAGGGGACTCACGCCATGTTCCTCAATCATGCGGGGCGAAGACTCAATCCACGGACGGTCCGGGCTCGGATGACTACCTATCTATCGGTCGAAGGTCGTAATGGCGTGGGACCACACGCCCTACGTCATTCTTTCGCTACACATCTGCTCGATAACGGTGCAGACTTGCGTGTAGTGCAGGAGCTTCTTGGACACGAGAGTCTTGCAACGACGCAGATCTACACACATGTTTCGAACGAGCGGGCGAGGACGGTATATGAGCAGAGTCACCCCAGAGCCTAAATCGGACCAAGGTCCCACCCTTCAGGTGGACCTAACGCCCGACCCCGTCCAAGAGGCGTGGGAGGAATATAAGTCGAGTGGGTCGGGAAGCGCCCGTGACTCCCTGATCCTCCACTACTCGCCGCTCGTGAAGTACGTCGCGGGCCGAGTTGGAGTCGGACTTCCGGCCAATGTCGAACAGGCAGATCTCATCTCTTACGGGATCTTCGGACTCATCGACGCGATCGAGAAGTACGAACTCAGCCGAGGGATCAAGTTCGAGACCTACGCGATCAGCCGTATCCGTGGAGCGATCATCGACGAGCTCAGGGCCATCGACTGGGTGCCCCGCTCGGTTCGCTTCAAGGCGAGAGAGGTCGAGAAGGCCTACAACGCTCTGGAGAACAAGCTCAAGCGTCCCCCGTCAGATGCAGAGATCGCCAAGGAGATGGACATCTCCGTTGACGAGCTCAATGCCATCTACACGAAGCTGTCCACTGTCTCGCTGGTCGCGCTCGACGAGCTCATGGCGGTCGAGGGCGGTTCCGGGGACAAGATCTCGCTGGTCGACACCCTCGAGGACACCAAGACGGTCAGCCCGGAGGGCGCCTTCGAGGTCGACGAGATGAAGGAGATCCTCGCCGGAGCCATCAGTCGGCTGCCGGAGCGAGAGAAGATCGTCGTCACTCTCTACTACTACGAGGGCCTGACTTTGGCCCAGATCGGCGAGGTCCTCGGCGTGACTGAGTCCCGGATCTGTCAGATGCACACCAAGGCGGTTCTTGCCCTCAAGGGCAAGATGAACGAGGCCATCACCTCTTAGAAGCGCCTAGAACCGCCTGCTCCGCCCAACTGGTAATCTCTCGGGGTTCCACAATCACGCACGTCCGCTTCCTCCTGCGCGCCCACGGGCACTCTGGAGGCTTTCGGTCCCGACTGGCTCTTGCGAGCCGTAGCCGGGTTTCGGCGGGCGGAGGAGTCCGGTCCTGCGTTAAGGGCCGGCGTAACCGAAGGAGGTAGTACCACCATGCCCGTCGTCACGATGAGGCAGTTGCTCGAGGCCGGGGTTCACTTCGGCCATCAAACGCGCCGTTGGAACCCGAAGATGAAGCGATTTATCTTTGCGGAGCGCAACGGGATCTACATCCTCGATCTCCAGCAGACGATGTCTGGGATCGAGAAGTCGTACCTCTTCACCCGCGACCTCGTCGCTCGAGGCGGGTCGGTGTTGTTCGTGGCCACGAAGAAGCAGCTCCAGGATGTTGTTCAGGAGCAAGCCGACCGTGCTGGGATGCCCTATGTCAACTTCCGTTGGCTCGGCGGCATGATGACGAACTTCCAGACGATCGCCGCTCGGATCAAGCGCATGAACGAGCTCGCCGATATGGAGGCGACTGGTGCCCTCGAAAGCTTCAGCAAGAAAGAGGCTCTGAAACTCCGCCGCGAGCTCGAGAAGCTCCAGCGCAACCTCCACGGCATCCGAGATCTCACGAAGCTCCCCGATGCGATCTACATCCTTGACACCAAGAAGGAAGAGATCGCGGTCCGGGAAGCCCGCAAGTTGGGGATCCCGATCATCGCCGTGCTCGATACGAACTGCGATCCGGACGACGTCGACTTCGGCATCCCGGGCAACGACGACGCGATCCGCGCCGGCCAGCTGCTCACCAGGGTGATCGCCGACGCCGTGATCGAAGGGAAGTCGCTCCGGGAGGACGCCTCGGATCAGGTTGCCGAGGAAGTTCCTGCAGCTCCGGCGGCGGGCGACGCCGATCAGGTGCTCCCGGGTGCCGCGGCCCAGCCGAAGGCAGAGTGGGAACTCCAGCTCGAGGCCGAAGAGGCTGCTCAAGCGACCACCACCGATGCGCCGGCGACAGATGCACCGGCCGACGAGCCCAAGACTGACGAGTAGCACCGACACCAGTAGAGGAAGGTTCCAGGAACGATGGCTGACATCAACGCTAAAGACGTAGCGGCGCTCCGCAAGGCGACCGGCGCCGGAATGATGGATTGCAAGAAGGCTCTCGCCGAGGCGAACGGTGACCTCGAGGCGGCCAAGCGACTGCTCCGCGAGAAGGGACTGGCCGACGCGGCCAAGAAGAGCTCGCGGGCCGCGACCGAGGGGCTCGTGTATTCCTACATGCACCGGCCCCAGCCGGACTACCCCGCGAAGCTCGGAGTGCTGGTCGAGCTCAACTGCGAGACAGACTTCGTCGCCAAGACTGAGGGCTTCGAGCGCCTGGCCAAGGACATCGCGATGCACATCTCGTTCGCAGACCCCGACTACACGACCCGGGACCAGGTTCCTCAGAGCGTGCTGGACGAGGAGTCGGCGATCTACGCGAAGCAAGCGAAGGACTCCGGTAAGCCGGACAACATCATCGACAAGATCGTCCAAGGCAAGCTCGAGGGCTTCTACAAGGAGCGGGTCCTTCTGGACCAGGAGTGGATCCAGGACAAGTCCAAGTCCATCGCCGATCTCATCAACGAGGCGAAGGCGACGATGGGCGAGAACATCACGATCGGACGCTTCGCCAGGATCCGGGTCGGCGAGGACTCCTAGGTGACGACTCCCCCCGAAGCCGAAACCAAGTCCCCGAAGTACAAGAGGGTCTTGCTCAAGCTTTCGGGGGAGGCGTTCGCCGACCCGTCACACGGCTTCGGGATCGACCCTCGCATCGTCGCGTCGATCGCGAGGCAGCTCGCTGAGGCGAAGTCGCTGGGCGTCGAACTCGGCATCGTCGTCGGCGGCGGGAACATCATCCGGGGTCTGAGTGCCTCGGCCCAAGGGACCGACCGGACGACGGCGGACTACATGGGGATGCTTGGCACCGTGATCAACGCCCTGGCCTTGCAGGACGCGCTCGAGAAAGAGGGCGTACAGACCCGCGTGCAGACCGCGATCTGGATGCAGGAGCTGGCCGAGCCCTACATCCGGCGACGGGCGATGCGCCACCTCGAGAAAGGCCGTGTGGTCATCTTTGCCGGCGGGACCGGCAACCCATACTTCTCGACCGACACGACCGCGGCACTCCGTGCACTCGAGATCAATGCCGAGGCGATCCTCAAGGGGACCCAGGTCGACGGGGTCTTCGACTCCGATCCGATGGTGAACAAAGACGCCAAGATGTTTACGTCCTTGGCTTACCTCGAGGTTCTCAGTCGGGGCCTCAAGGTAATGGACTCGACGGCCGTGTCGCTGTGCATGGACAACCGGCTCCCGATCATCGTTTTCAATCTCAAGGCGGGCAACATCGTACGGGTGCTTTCCGGCGAGGAAGTCGGGACCCTCGTTCACGCCGAAGCAACCAGGTAGGGGAGGGGTCGGTACCGATGGCTGAAACGGAAGCTGAGGTTCTCCGCGAAGCGGAGGACAAGATGAAGAAAGCCGTGTCCGTGAACCTCGAGGAGCTGTCCCAGATCCGTTCGGGGCGCGCTGCCCCCTCGCTCCTCAACCGAGTGACCGTCGACTACTACGGGACCCAGACTCCGCTGAACCAGGTCGCCAACCTCTCGGTGCCTGAGCCGCGTCTCTTGGTCATAGCTCCCTACGACCCGAACTCGATCGCGGCGATCGAGAAGGCGATCCTCGCGTCCGACCTCGGGGTCACTCCGGCGAACGACGGGTCCGTGGTGCGACTCGCGTTCCCGCAGTTGACCGAGGACCGGCGCAAGGAACTGATCAAGGTCGCTCACCTTCGGGCGGAAGAGGGCCGCGTCGCCGTCCGCGGTGTCCGCCGGCATGCCAAACAGGACCTGGAGCGGATGAAGAAGGACGGGACCCTCTCCGAAGATGCGGAGCGGGGTGCCGAGGCCGAACTTCAGAAGCTCACCGACCGGCACGTGGGCGAGGTTGATAAGAACCTGCAGCACAAGGAACAAGAACTCTCCGAGGTCTGAGGCAGCGCGTTGACATCGGCCCCGGGACGCAATCTCACGCAGGCGGTCGTCACCGCCCTCGTTCTCCTCGCGCTGTTACTCGGTGCCGTCGCTAGCGGTCCCACCGCGTTCTTCTGGCTCGCCGCGCTCGTCGTCGCGCTGGCCGGTCTCGAGCTGTTCATCGCCCTGAGGGAAGAGGGCAAACGAACGGTGACGTTCATGGGTCCGCTCGGTGTCGTCACCCTGATGTCTGCCGCGTACTTCCGACCACGGGAGATCGGGTACCTCGTTGCCGCAGCGGCCGTGCTGGTGGCTTTGACGTTCATCCTTACCCTCCGGCCGAACCGTGGACCGGCCCCCGCGACCGACATCGCCTGGACCGTGCTCGGGGTCTTCTGGATCGGGGGCGGAGGCGCGGGCGCAGTGTCGATGCTCACGCTTCCCGATGGAGTAGTCATCTTGCTCGCGCACGTTCTGACCACCGCGGCCGATGACATCGGTGCGTTCTTCGCAGGAACCGCGCTCGGGCGGCACAAGATGGCGCCGTCGATCTCACCGGCGAAATCCTGGGAGGGATTCGTCGGCGGCTTCATCGCTGCGCTGATCGCGGGGGCCGGCTTCGGTTCCTTCATCGACGCGCTGGGGACGACTCACGGTCTTGCTATCGGGGCCATCATCGGGTTCCTCGCCCCGGCCGGGGACCTCGCCGAATCTCTCGTGAAGCGAGAGCTCGGGATCAAAGATTCGGGGAGCATGCTGCCGGGACACGGCGGGATGCTCGATCGGCTCGATGCGATCCTGTTCGGCGCTCCGCTGGTGTTCCTCTACCTTCACTTCGCAGTTCTCTAGGCAAAACGCTCACCGTGTGACAATCATCCAGTGACCGAGATCAAGAACGTCGTCGTTTTGGGCTCCTCCGGCTCCGTCGGGCTTCAGGCCCTCGAAGTCATCCGTGAGCACCCCGATCGCTTCCGCGTGGTGGGACTCTGCGTTGGTAGCGATACGGGGACTCTTGAAGCTCAACTGCGAGAGTTCGATCTCGATCGCGGGGGCGTGGGAGCCGAGGCGGCGACCGAACTCGCAGCTCTCGACGAGGCCGACGTCGTGCTCAACGCGATCGTCGGGGCCGCGGGCTTGGGAGCGTCGCTTGCCGCGCTGTCCTCGGGCAAGGTCCTCGCGCTCGCCAACAAAGAGAGCCTCGTGGCCGGCGGAGAACTGTGTCTTGCCGCCGCGGCCGCCGGAGGCGGCCGGGTTGAGGCGGTCGATTCCGAGCACGCCGCCATCGCTCAGTGTCTCGCGGGTCGAGACCTACAGACCGTCGAGCGGATCATCATCACCGCGTCGGGAGGGCCGTTCCGAACCAGGGCTTCGCTCGACGATGTGACCCCCGACGAGGCGCTTCGCCATCCGACCTGGACGATGGGCCCCAAGATCACGATCGATTCCGCAACCCTGATGAACAAAGGTCTTGAGGTGATCGAGGCGCACTTCCTATTCGGTTTCTCCTACGACCAGATCGATGTAGTTGTGCATCCGCAGTCGGTCATCCATGGGATCGCCTGCTTCGTCGATGGCTCGGTGCTCCAGCAGGCCGGCCCACCCGACATGAAGATCCCGATCCAGGCCGCGCTGTCGTTCCCCGATCGGATCGGCGGAGATGCCGAGCGCATCGACCTCGCGTCGATCGGCTCGCTCGACTTCGAACCGGTGGATCGAAAGAAGTTCCCGGCCCTCGACCTTGCGTACGAAGTGGGGCGCAAGGCTGCGACTTACCCGGCGGTGCTCAACGCGGCGAACGAGATCGCGGTCGAGGCGTTCCTCGAGGGGCGGTTGAAGTTCACCGACATCACCCGGGTGATCGAAGAAGCCCTGTCGACCCACGACCCTCTCGATGCGACCGACCTGGGCTCCGTGCTCGAGGCGGACGCCTGGGCTCGTGCCGAAGCCGTTCGATTGGTCAACGCGGCAGCGGTCGCCGGAAGTCCCGCCGGAAGTTCGCTATGAGTCTCGGGATCTTCATCTTCATCTTTGCGATCCTCGCGGTCGTGATGATCCACGAGTCGGGACACTTCTTCAGCGCGAAGTACTTCAACTTCAAGGCGACCCAATACTTTCTGGGGTTCGGGCCAACGATCTGGTCCACGCAGCGCGGAGAGACCGAGTACGGGATCAAGGCGCTTCCGCTCGGCGGCTTCGTGAAGATCGTCGGGATGAACCCGTACGAGGAGATCCCCGAGGAAGACCTCCCGCGCTCCTATCCCAATAAGCCCGCATGGCAGCGTGCGATCGTTCTGGTCGCTGGCTCCGCAACCCACTGGGTCGTCGCGTTCCTTCTCCTGACAGTCGCGTTCGCGGCGATCGGTTATCCGACCGGCAACGCGACGACCACGATTCAGAACATCACGTCATCTCTGGATGGTGAGGTAACGCCGGCGGCCGACGGTGCCTTGACCCCCGGCGACGAGATCGTCGGGATCGAGGGCGTGCCGGATGGTGGGGCCGATACCTGGGTCGAGATCCGAGCGCACATCCAGGGACACCCCGGCGAGACCGTGACCTTCGTCATCGAACGTGATGGAGACACGAGGACCGAGGCGATCGAGCTTGGCACCGGGTTGTTCGATGACGATGGGACGATCGTCGACTACGCGCCGCCTGGCGAGGACGTAAGGGCGCCAAGCGAGGGCGAGACGATCGGCGGATTCCTCGGCGTCTCTCCGGAGCCCGAGTACAAGAGGGACTCGATCCTCGGAGCGATCGAGCGCGGGGGGAGCGAGACGTGGCAGCTCACGTACCTCTCGTTCAAGGGCATCGGGACCGTGTTCGGAACGGTCTTCGACGGCGACTTCTGGGCCCAGGTGTCCGGCTCTCAAGAAAGAGACCCCCGAGGGGCACTCGGGTTGGTGGGGGCCGGGAAGATCGCCGGAGAGACGGTGCAGCAGGGCCAGTATCTCGATCTGATCGGGATGATCGCGGCGTTCACGGTGTTCATCGGGCTGATGAACCTCCTCCCGTTGCCGCCGCTCGACGGCGGGCATCTGGCGATCCTGGCCTACGAGAAGATCACCGGCCGCAAGGTCGACATCCGCAAGACGATCCCGGTCGCGGCCGCGGTCATCTCCTTCTTCGTGATCCTGTTCCTGGCGGTCCTCTACCTCGATATCGCGCACCCGATCCAGACGCCCTTCTAGCGCGCCCGTCCACCTAGACTGGACACATATGGTCGAGATCACGCACGAACGACGAAAATCCAGGCTGATCCACGTCGGGAAAGTTCCCGTCGGGGGCGATTCGCCGATCTCGATCCAGTCGATGACCACGACCAAGACCGACAACATCGACGAAACCCTGATCCAGGTGCATGCACTAGCGACCCAGGGGGCCGACATGGTTCGGGTCGCGGTGCCGCACGAGGGCGACGCCAAGGCGCTACCGACGATCGCACGGGAGGGCGGCGTGCCGATCATCGCCGACATCCACTTCTCGGTTCGCCTGGCGATGATGGCGATCGAGGCCGGCGTCCACGGCCTGCGCCTCAACCCCGGCAATATGCGAAACCCCAAGCACATCAAGGAGGTCGCCGAGGCCGCCAAGGAGCGCGGGATCCCGATCCGCATCGGCGTCAACGCCGGAAGCCTCGACAAGAAGCTGGTCGAGAAGTACGGGCGACCGACCGCGGAGGCGTTGGTCGAGAGCGCGCTCTACGAGATCTCGCTCCTCGAAGAGCACGGGTTCCGGGACATCAAGGTCTCGGTGAAGCACCAGAACGTGCCCGAGATGATCAACGCGTACCGGCTCCTGGCGGCGCAGACCGACGTGCCGCTGCACCTTGGCGTGACCGAGGCCGGGACCCCGAAGCAAGGGATCGTGAAGTCGGCGATCGGTATCGGCACGTTGCTGGCCGAGGGGATCGGGGACACGATCCGCGTGTCCCTTACCGCCGACCCGGTCGAAGAGGTCAAGGTCGGCAAGCAGATCCTGAAGACCCTGGGACTGAAGGAGGACGGGTTCGACTTCGTCGCCTGTCCGTCATGTGGCCGGGCGGAGCTCGATGTCTTCGAACTCGCCGGTCAGGTCGAGGCCCGGATCGAGAAGATGGACCTGCCGCCGATGCAGATCGCGGTCATGGGCTGCGAGGTCAACGGTCCGGGTGAAGCTCGGGACGCCGATATCGGGATCGCGGCCGGCCCGGGACGGGGATTGCTGTTCTCCAAGGGCAAGCAGATCGGCTGGGTGCCTCACGACCGGCTCGTCGATGCATTGATCGAGGAGGCCGAGAAGGTGGCCGCCGAGATCAGGGCTTCGGGCGCCGGGGGAGAGGGAGGACGGGACGGTGGGGTGACCGTCCTGAAGGGTGCGGGACGGAGACAGGACCCCATCGTTCCTATCGGGATGGGGCCCCCGGGCGACTAGCCCTTGCGGCCCGCGTTGGGTCGTTTGCCGTGGTTCGCCTTGTTCTTACGCCGTGCCCGGCGCTTGCGGCCCTTCTTCGCCATCTCTCCTCCATCTGTTACTCTGGTTAACCGTTGTGAGCGCCGTAGTCTAGGCGCGAATTCGAACGTTAACAGGCACGCTAGCTGGGACTATCGGAAGGGAAGCCCCTCAGAGGAGGGGCTTAATTTATGAGGAGGTCGGATGGGCGCTCTCGAGGAGGTCAGGGACCTCGCCGAGGCGGTTGCTCGACGGCACTCCTTACGTTTGTGGGATGTGGAGATGACCGGTCGGGGAGGATCCTCGGTCCTGAGGGTCTTCGTCGATGCCGATGACGGGGTCGATCTAGACACCGTCGCGACGGTCGCCGACGAGCTCTCGAGGGCCCTGGACCTGAAGGACCCGTTCGATACTCGCTACACGCTCGAGGTGTCTTCGCCAGGGCTGGAGCGCGCGCTTAAGGAACCAGAGCATTACAGGTTGTCAAAAGGCAAGGAAGTCACGATCAAGACGAAGGAGCCGGTGGTTGCGAACAGCAACCGCGTCGACGGGGTCATAAAGGACCTCGATGACTCTGCGGTGCAGATCGAAACGAAAGAAGGCGTGGTTGCAGTGCCGTTCGGGTCGGTCAAGACGGCGCGAACGGTCTTCGAATGGAAGGGAAAGGACAAGCGATGAAGATCCCCATGGATTCACTGAGGGAGCTCGAGCGTGAGCGTGGGATCTCCTTTGAAACGGTCGTCGAAGCGATCGAGAAGGCACTCGCGTCCGCATACCTCCGGATGACCAATGCCGATGAGACCCGTGGAGCCCGAGCGGTCATCGAGAGAGAGTCCGGTGACGTCAAGGTCTTCGCGCAGGACATCGAGGTCGACGAAGAGAGCGAAGAGATCACCGTGCTGAAGGAATGGGAGGACACACCCGAGGACTTCGGCCGGATCGCCGCGCAGACCGCCAAGCAGGTCATCCTCCAGCGACTGCGGGAGGCCGAGCGTGACATCACCTTCGGTGAGTACTCCGGTCGCGAGGGCGACATCGTCACCGGCATCGTCGAGCAGCAGGATCACCGCTACACGATCCTCGACCTCGGGAAGGTCGAGGCGCTCATGCCTCCCTCCGAGCAGATCCCGCACGAGCGCTACGAACACGGTGCTCGCCTAAAGGCATACATCGTCGAAGTGAGAAAGTCATCGCGCGGTCCTCAGATCATCGTGTCCCGTACGCACCCTGGGTTGATCAAGCGTTTGTTCGAGCTTGAGGTGCCCGAGATCCTCGACGGCGTCGTCGAGATCAAGGGAGTCGCCCGGGAGCCGGGCCACCGCTCCAAGGTCGCCGTCGTATCGAACGACCGGAACGTTGACGCGGTCGGCGCGTGTGTGGGCTCCAAGGGATCGCGCGTGCGCATGGTCACGAACGAGCTCCACGGCGAGAAGATCGACATCATCCCCTGGACCGAGGACCCGGCGGAGTTCGTCAAGAACGCCCTGTCCCCGGCCAAGGCGAAGGACGTGCAGCTCCAGGAGGACGGGCAGACCGCCCTCGTCGTCGTGCCCGACCACCAGCTCTCGCTGGCGATCGGTAAGGAGGGGCAGAACGCCCGCCTCGCGGCCCGTCTGACGGGGCTTCGGGTCGACATCAAGTCCGAGGCACAGATGCGCGAAGCGGCCGCTGCTGCCGCCGCACCGGAGGAGCCCGCAGAAGCAACCGAAGAACCGGTGGCCGACGAGCCCGCCGCCGAAGAGGTCTGAGCGGTACGAATAGGATTCAGGACGAGGAAAGGAATGCATGGCGAAGCCCAGGGTCCACGAGGTAGCTAAAGAACTCGGGCTGTCATCGAAGGAGGTTCTCGCTCACCTCGAGAAGATCGGGGAACCGGCGACGAGCCACGCCTCCACGCTCGAAGACGACGTGGCCGACAAGGTCAGGTCCGCACTCGGCAACGGCAGCCAGACGAAGAAGAAGAAGACGACGGCCGCCAAGGCTGCGCCGAAGAAGGCCGCGCCCAAGAAGACCGAACTGCGAAGAAGACCACTGCGAAGAAGACGACAGCCAAGAAAGACCAGCGGCTCCGGCGAAGGCCGCTCCGGCCAAGAAGGCTCCGGCCGCCAAGAAAGCGGCGCCTCCCAAGGCCGCTGCTCGGCCAAGGCCGCTGCTCCCAAGGCCGCTGCTCCCAAGGCCGCGCCCAAGAAGGCTGCTCCCGAGCCGAAGGCCGAAGCACCGGCTCCCGCTCCCAAAGTTGCCCCGGCTCCCAAGCCCGCAGCCAGCAACCCGAGCCGGTACAAGAGGCGGCCCGCCCCCGAGCCCGAGCCGCCCCCGAGCGAGCCGACGCCCGCCGCGGCCGCGTCCGACGACTCGATCCTCAAGGTCCATCGTGGGATCACCGTCCAGGACTTCGCCGAGCGCGCCGAGGTATCGGGCCAGGAGGTCGTGAAGATCCTGTTCGCTGCCGGGGAGATGATGACCGTCACCCAGTCGATGAGCGACGAGGCGATCATGCTCGCGGCCGAGGAACTGGGCGTGAAGACTCAGATCGTCGATCCGGGCGAGGACGAGGCCGAGGTCGATGAGTCCCTCGCCGAAGAGGACGAGGGCGTCGTGTTCGTCGATCGTCCGCCGGTCGTCACGGTCATGGGTCACGTCGACCATGGGAAGACCTCGATCCTCGACGTGATCCGTCGGGCCGACGTCGTTTCCGGCGAGGCCGGTGGCATCACCCAGCACATCGGTGCGTATCAGGTGCACCGGAGCGGGCGCGAAATCACATTCATCGACACCCCGGGTCACGAGGCATTCACCAAGATGCGAGCTCGTGGCGCGCAAGCGACCGACATCGCGGTACTCGTGGTCGCAGCCGACGACGGGGTCAAGCCGCAGACGATCGAAGCTATCGACCACGCGAAGGCGGCCGGCGTCCCGATCGTCGTTGCGGTCAACAAGATCGACAAGGAAGGTGCGGACCCGACGCGGGTTCGCCAGCAGCTCTCCGACTACGACCTCATGCCCGAAGAGTGGGGCGGCGAGACCGTCTACGTCGACGTCTCCGCGAAGAAGTACGCAGAACATCGACCAGCTGCTCGAGATGATCCTGCTCACCTCCGACGTGCAGCTCGACCTCAAGGCGAATGCCGAGGCGCTGGCAGCGCGGGATCGTGATCGAGGCTCATCTCGACAAGGGCCGGGGCCCGGTTGCCACCGTCCTGGTTCACCGCGGCACCTTGTACGAAGGTGATCCCATCCTTGCAGGCGCCGCATGGGGCCGCGTGCGAGCGATGCTCAACGAGAACGGTAAGAGCGTCGAGAAGGCCAGTCCCGGCCAGCCGGTTCAGATCCTGGGCTGGCAGTCGGTTCCCGATGCCGGAGACGAGTTCCGTGCGCTCGAGGACGAGCGCGAGGCCCGCGAGATCGCCTCCGAGCGCGAGCATCACAAGCGCGAGGCCGAGAACGTCTCGCAGCGCGCGACCTCCCTTGCCGGGCTGCTCGCGGCGACGCGCGAGGGCGAGATCCCCGAGCTCAACGTCCTCCTCAAGGCGGACGCACAGGGTTCGGTCGAGGCCCTCGACGGACAGTTCAGCCAGCTTGGACCAGTCGATGGTCAAGGTCAACGTGCTCCGCAAGGGCGTCGGCGCGATCACCGAGAACGACGTGACCCTGGCGGAAGCCTCGGACGCGATCGTGATCGGGTTCAACGTCGTGCCGACGGGACAGGCTCGCAAGATGGCGGAAGAGGCCGGGGTCGACATCCGCAGCTACCGGGTCATCTACCAGGCGGTCCAGGAGATCGAGAGTGCGGCCAAAGGTCTTCTCGGTCCCGAGCTGCGCGAGGTCCCGATCGGACAGGCCGAGGTACGGGCAACGTTCAAGGTTCCGAGGGTCGGCATCGCCGCCGGTTGCATGGTCACCGAGGGTGTCATCCGGAGGAACTCCAAGGTCCGGTTGGTGCGCGACGGGACCGTCGTCTACGAATCGACCATCTCCACCCTTCGTCGTTTCAAGGATGACGTCCGCGAGGTCGCCGCCGGCTACGAATGCGGTATCGGCCTCGAGAACTACCAGGACTACAAGGAAGGCGACACCATCCAGGCCTTCGAGGTCCAGGAAATCGCTCGATAGTCGCCTAGGGCATGTTCATCGGCCTCGGTCGCTACGAGCTGTTCCTTCCGACGAGCGAATCGCTGAAGGACAAACGCCGGGTGCTGAGGTCGGTGACGATGGTGGTGAACAAGAAGTTCAGCGTCTCGATCGCCGAGGTGGATCACCAAGGTCTGTGGCAACGCGCCGCCTTGGGCGTAGCGTGTGTCTCCGGATCGATGGACCACTGCCATCAGGTCCTCGACGAGGTCGAACGCACGATGGAGAAGGTCGCCATCGAGGGAGCCGAGATCGTCGACCGACAACGACATTTCATCGCACTGGAGGATCTGTGAGTCAAAGGACCGAGAAGGTCCAGAAGGTCGCCAAGGAGATCCTTGGCGAATCCATCCAAGCCTTGAAGGATCCGCGCATCGGATTCGTGACCGTCACCGCGGTCCGAGTGACGCCGGACCTCCGGAGCGCGCCGCGTCTTCGTCTCCGTGCTGGGGACTCCCGACGAGCAGAAGGAGACCATGGCCGGGCTCGAAAGTGCCAAGCCGTTCCTCCGCTCCGAGATCGGCCGGGGTGTGCGCCTCCGCTACCTACCGGAACTGGTCTTCCACCGCGACGAGGGACCCGAGGTCGCCGAGCGCATCGAGGAGATCCTCCACAAGATCCACCATCCGAACGAAACCCCGGAGGACGACGAGTGATCAAGCCACCGGAGTGGAACTCGGCCCTCGACGCCCTGCGCGCGGCGAAGACCGTAGCCCTCGCCTGTCACGTGAACCCCGACGGTGACGCGCTCGGGTCGCTCCTGGGTCTGTCGCTGGCCCTGGAGAAGATGGGGAAGACGACCTACCCGTCGTGGGGGAGCTCGCCGGCGAACGTGCCGTCGAACTACGCGTTCCTTCCCGGAGCGACCTCGATCGTCCAGCCGGGCGACCTTCCCGATGTCGATCTCTTCGTCGCGGTCGATTGCGGCGATGCGAGTCGTGTCGGATCGGTCGAAGGTGCGCTCCGGAATGCGCCGGCGTCGATCAACATCGATCACCACCCCGGCAACGATGCATTCGCCACTCACAACATCGTGATCACCGATGCGTCTTCGACCGCCGAGATCGTCACTCGGATACTCGAGGACCTCGGCGTCGAACTCGACAAGGACATCGCGACCTGTCTCTACACCGGTGTCGTCACCGACACCGGCAGGTTCCAGTACGCCAACTCGTCGCCCGAGGTGCTGAGGTTGGCGGCCGATCTGCTGTCCCACGACGTTCCCGCGACACTGATCGCGCAAGAGGTGTTCGAGTCCGCTCCCTTCGGTTATCTGCAACTCACCGGGCGGGTGCTCGACCGGGCGAAGCTGCTCAAGGAACACGGCTTCGTCTACTCGTGGTTCACACGCAAGGACCTGAAAGAGACGGGCGTCCATGTCGAGGAGACCGAGAAATTGATCGACCTCGTCCGCTCGACCCGGGATGCGGACATCGCGGCGATGTTCAAGGAACAGGGTGACGGCGCGTTCCGGGTGAGTCTCCGCTCCAAGGGTCCCCGAAGCGTCGGTGCGATCGCTCGGGCCAACGGTGGGGGAGGGCACGAGCTCGCCGCCGGCTTCACCGCTCCGACGGTCGACGGCGCGATCGAAGTGATCGTCGCGGGACTAACCGAGCAGGGCTCGCCCTGATGGACGGCGTGCTGGTGATCGACAAGCCGGCCGGGATGACCTCTCACGATGTCGTCGACAGGATCAGGAAGACCTTCAGGACGAGGAAGGTCGGCCATGCGGGAACGCTCGATCCCGATGCGACCGGCGTCCTGATCCTTGGGATCGGGCGTGCGACGCGCTTCCTCGCCTATTCGCAGGCTGCTCCCAAGCGCTACAAGGCGGTCGCGCGCTTCGGTATCACGACCTCGACCCAGGATGCCTCGGGCGAGGTGATCCACGAAGTGGAGGCAGCGTTCTCTGAGGACGAACTTCGATCGGCCCTCGAGGGCTTCCGAGGCGAGATCGAGCAGATCCCTCCGATGGTCAGCGCGGTCAAAGTCGGAGGCGAGAGGCTCTACGAGAAGGCGCGCCGCGGCGAGGAGGTCGAGCGCGCCGCCCGCGAGGTCACGATCTCTGACCTTGAACTCCGCTCCTACGTTCCCGGCACCAACCCGGAGGCGACGCTCGACGTTGCGTGCTCGGGCGGGACCTACGTGCGGACCCTCGTACACGATCTCGGCAACGCGCTCGGCTGTGGCGCGCACCTGGTTACGCTGCGGCGCACGGAGGCCGGGGGATTCACGGTCGAAGAAGCGGTACCGCTCGACACGGCGACGCCCGAGACCCTCCGGCCCCTCGCCGACGCGGTAAGGCAACTTCCCCAACGCTCGCCGAGCGCCGAGGATGCCGAACACATCACGCACGGCCGGGCGTTCGCTCCCGATGACGGCGATCCGGATGGCGCGTTCGTCGCGTTCGTCAAAGACGGCGATTGCTCGCGGTCTACCGGCGCGACGGTGAGCTATTGAGGCCCGACCGAGTGGTGTCGGCATGAAGTCGTTCGTCGGGGTCGATGCGTTGCGCGATATCGAGCTCGATTGCGCGGTCACGATCGGGACCTTCGACGGTGTACACCTCGGACACCGTGCGTTGATCGCCCGCTGCATCGCGACCGCGAAGCGCCTCGGGGTAGAGGCGGCGATCGTCACGTGGGACCGGCACCCGCTAGAGACTCTGCGTCCAGACAAGGCGCCGCCGCTGCTGTCGTCACCGGAGAGAAAGGTCGAGCTCCTGGGCGAGACCGGGGCCGACGTCCTTTGGGTACTGCCGTTCGATCACGAGTTCTCGACCTGGCCCCCGGAGCGATTCGTCGATGACGTTCTGATCGCGGGGTTGGGGGCAAGGGCCGTGGTCATCGGCGACGGATGGCGCTTCGGTCACAAAGCCGCCGGCAACATCACTCTCCTGGAGGAACTGGGATCCGCCCGAGGCTTCGAGGTCGAGGCGATGACCTTGGCTCAGGCCGAGGGCCGCAGCGTCTCGTCGAGCCGGACCCGGGCGTTGGTCACGAGCGGCGAGGTCGAGGAGGCCGCCGGGCTGCTCGGCCGCCATTTCGACATCGACGGTCTGGTCGTCCACGGCGACGGCCGGGGCAAGGACCTCGGGTTCCCGACCGCCAACCTCGACTGCGATACCCGGGTCGCTCGGCCCCCGCTGGGGGTCTACGCCGGCCGTCTCAGGGTCGGGGAATCGTGGTTCACCGCTGCGATCAGCGTGGGGGTGAACCCGACCTTCGGGGGCGAGGCGGGCATCAGCCCGGTCCGGATCGAGGCCTACGTGCTCGATATGGAGCGAGACATCTACGGCGAGAAGGTCAGGCTCGAGTTCTGGAAGCGCCTGAGGGACGAGCTCAAGTTCGACCGGGTCGAAGACCTCATCGAGCAGATGGGCAGGGATGTGACCGCGACCCGAGCCCTGGTTGGCTGAGGTGGTACCATGAGGCCTGCCTGCGGGCCCTAGCGTTCGCGTCCGGCGCCCGAAACAACGCAAATCCCAAGAACCCCGAACAGAAAGACCTGATATCAGCATGGCACTGCTCAAAGAAGAACGAACCGAGATCATCAAGGACAACGCTCGAAGCGAGGGCGACACCGGCTCTCCCGAGGTCCAGGTAGCGGTACTGACGCGCCGGATCACCGAGCTGACCGCACATCTCAAGACCCACCCCAAGGATCACCACTCCAGGCGCGGCCTCCTTCTACTGGTCGGCCGTCGCCGCCGTCTGCTCGAATACCTCCGCCGTGAGGACATCGAGCGATACCGAGCCCTGATCGCGAAGCTGGGTCTGCGTCGATAATCGACGGAGCGAAGCAGCGAACAGACAAGCGAATAGACAAAAGGAGGCCGGCGCCCACGAGAAACTGAAGTAAGGAAGAGGGCCGGCTCGGCGGTCGGTTATCAGTTGCAAGGCAATATGCAAGCTCGTGTGTTGCCTTACAACTGAGAATCGACCCACGACCCAGCTAGCCCTTTTCTTGGAATGAGCCCATCGGGCTCACCCGGCTCAACCACGAGCCATGTCTTCCAAGGAGGAAGCTAGATGAATCCGGAACCATTTTCGGTAGAACGCAAGAT
This sequence comes from uncultured Actinomycetes bacterium, assembly GCA_963826105.1. Taxonomy (GTDB): domain Bacteria; phylum Actinomycetota; class CADDZG01; order CADDZG01; family WHSQ01; genus WHTI01. The sequence continues at coordinate 392,876 of CAWGWA010000013.1, forward strand.
CGGCGCAGACACCATGCGCCTCGAGAGCGGACGTTTCGCCGGCCAAGCCGGCGGTGCGGTTCTCGCTCAGATGGGCGACACCACGGTGCTCGCCACCGCAACATCCTCGGCCCCCCGCGGCGACGGAGATTTCTTCCCGCTGACCGTGGACGTCGAGGAGCGCATGTACGCCGCCGGCAAGATCCCCGGTGGGTTCTTCCGTCGTGAAGGCCGCGCCAGTGAGAAGGCCATCCTTCTCTGTCGCCTGATCGACCGCCCGATGCGTCCGGCATTCCCGGACGGTTTCAGGCACGAGGTCCACGTCGTCGTCACGATCCTGTCGGTCGACAACGAGGTCCCTCACGACGTCCTGGCCGTGAACGCCGCATCCGCAGCGCTCGCGATCTCGGACATGCCCTTCGAGGGTCCGGTCGGTTGTGTGCGCATGAGCCACATCGGTGGGGACTGGGTCGCTAACCCGACCTACGAGGAGCAGAACGAAGCCACGATCGAGCTGGTCGTCGCCGGACGTCGCAACGACGCCGGTGAGGTCGACATCATGATGATCGAGGCCGGCGGTTCCGACCGTCTCTTCGATCTCGTCGAGGCCGGCGCGACCAAGCCCGACGAGGAACTCCTCGCTGAGGGCATCGAGGCGTCCAAGCCGTACATCGCCGAGTCGATCGACTCGCAGATCGACCTGGTCGGCGACGCGGGCAAGCCGAAGGCAACCTTCGGTGGTCCCGAGACCGACTACCCGCTGTTCGTCGACTACACCGACGAGATCGCCGCGCGCGTGCAAGCGGAAGCCGAGGCCGGTCTCAAGGAGGCCATCTCGCTGACGGTCAAGAAGGAGCGCCGCTCCAAGATGGCCGACGTCGAAGCCGAGGTGCTCGCCAAGCTGGCCGACGAGTTCCCGGAGGAGGGGCGCGCGATCAAGAACGCGTTCCGCTCCTTCTACAAGAAGCTCGTCCGCAAGCGGGTGCTCGACGAGGGCGTGCGCCTCGACGGCCGCAAGGTCGATGAGGTCCGTCCGATCTGGACCCAGGTCGGGATCATCCCGAGGGTCCACGGCACCGGGCTCTTTACCCGAGGTGAGACCCAGGGCATGTCGATCACGACGCTCGGTATGCAGCGCATGGAGCAGATGGTCGACGACCTGTCGCCCGAGGACAGCAAGCGCTACATGCACAACTACAACTTCCCGCCGTACTCGACCGGTGAAGCCGGTTTCATGCGGGGGCCGAAGCGCCGTGAGATCGGTCACGGAGCGCTCGCCGAGAAGGCGATCCTCCCGGCGATCCCGTCACGTGAGGATTTCCCTTATGCGATCCGGGTCGTCTCCGAGATCATGAGCTCCAACGGCTCGACCTCGATGGCCGCCGTGTGCGGTTCCTCGCTGTCGCTGATGGATGCAGGTGTCCCGCTCCGCGGTGGCAAGCACATCGGTGGCGTCGCGATGGGACTCATCGCCGACGAGGGCAAGTTCCTTCCCCTTACCGACATCCTCGGTGACGAGGACGCTCTCGGCGACATGGACTTCAAGGTCGCGGGAACTGAGGACATGGTGACCGCGCTTCAGCTCGACACCAAGATCTCGGGCGTTCCCGCCGAGGTCCTTCGGGATGCGTTGCGAGCGGCCAAGGTCGCTCGACTTCACATCATCGAGCAGATGAACAAGTCGTTGAGCTCGCCCCGTGATCACCTGGCCGACAACGCTCCGCGCGTCATGTCGATCCAGGTCCCGACCGACAAGATCGGCGAGGTCATCGGCCCCAAGGGCAAGAACATCCAGATGGTCCAGCAGATGACCGGAGCCGAGATCGACATCCGGGACGACGGGACCATCTTCATCGGCTCCGCCGATCAGGAAGGCGCCGAAGAGGCGGCCCGCATGATCGAAGAGACGGTGAACCCTCACCTTCCCGAGGTCGGCGAGCGGATCCAGGGTTCGGTGGTCAACACCACCACCTTCGGAGCGTTCGTCAACATCGCCCCGAACCGCGACGGACTGGTCCACATCTCCAAATTGGGAGAGGGCCGGATCGACCGGGTCGAGGACGCGGTGAAGGTCGGCGACAGCCTCGAGGTCGAGGTTTCCGAGGTCGACTCGCAGGGCCGTATCAACCTGACCCCGGTCGCATGGCTGGAGCGTCAGGTCGAGGGCGGCAAGACGATCGAGGAAGCTCGCGAGCAGGCCGTGTCCGGCGGCAAGCGTTCCGGCGGCGACCGCGGTGACCGTGGTGGCGATCGGGGCGGACGCGGCGGCGGCGGACGTGACCGTGACCGTGGTGGCCGAGGCGGAGGGGGCGGCGGAGACCGCGGCCCTCGTCGTGAGCGTGCCCCTCGCGTCGACGGCGAGTAGTCATACATGACGGAGTTCAAGCGCACCACGCTTGATTCAGGGATCACCGTTGTTACCGAGCGAATGAACGAGGTTCGCTCGGTAACGGCGGGACTCTGGTTCGATGTCGGCGCTCGCGATGAGCCCGACGAGCTGGCCGGAACGTCGCACTTCCTCGAGCACCTGCTCTTCAAGGGCACGGGGATGCGTTCGGCGAAGGACATCGCCGACGCGTTCGATGCCGTCGGTGGGGATATCAACGCCTTCACCGGCAAGGAGTACACCTGCTACTACTCGCGAGTTCTCGATGACGACCTCCCGATGGCGATGGAGATCCTGTCGGACATGGTCAATAACTCGACCATCGAGACGGCGGAGTTCGAGTCCGAGCGCAAGGTCATCCTCGAAGAGATCGCGATGCACGAGGATGCACCCGACGAGCTCGTCCACGATCTGTTCTACCGGAGCATGTGGGACGGACACCCGCTGGGTCGTCCGGTCCTCGGCTACAACTCCTCGATCGGCGCGGTCACCCGTGACCAGGTCGCCGGTTACTGGCAGGATCGCTATTCACCGCCGAACCTGGTGGTCGCCGCCGCGGGCCACGTCGATCACGACGATCTCGTCGCCCGGGTCGAGGCGCTGTTCGCTTCGGGTGGCGGACGCCGGAACCTGAGAAGCGGCACGCCGCCGCACCCGCAGCCCGGCGTCACCGTCCACAAGCGTCCGACCGAGCAGGCCCACATCGTCCTCGGGACCGAGGGCCTGCCTCGCAATCACGATGACCGTCACGCACTCGCGGTGCTCGACACCATCCTCGGCGGCGGGATGTCGTCCCGTCTGTTCCAGGAAGTGCGCGAGAAGCGCGGGCTGGCCTACTCGGTGTTCTCCTACCGTTCGTTGTTCGCCGATGCCGGCACCTTCGGTGTCTATGCGGGGACGACCCCACAGAATGCCGAGACCGTCATCGACATCGTTCGGAGCGAGATCCACTCGATCCTGAACGAAGGTGTCTCGCCGGCGGAACTCCAGCGCGCCAAGGGTCACGTGCGCGGCGCTCTCGTTCTTTCCGCAGAAGACCCGGGCTCGAGGATGAACCGGCTCGGCAAGCAGCAGCTGACCACGGGCGAGATCCTCTCGATCGACGAGATGATCGAGAAGTTCGACGCCATCGAGCTCGACGACCTCGCACGGGTCGCACAGACCGTGTTCGGGTCGGAGACGTTCAGGGTCACGGTCGTGGGTCCGTTCGACGAGGACGCATTCGACCGCTACGCGGCGTGATCAAGGTCGGGGTACTCGGCTCGAACGGACGCATGGGAACCGCGTCCTGCACTGCAGTGACCGGGGCCGACGATATGGAGCTGGTGGCGCAGGTCGCGAGCAGCTCCGACCTCGACGCTCTGGTCGCCAACGGCGCCGAAGTTGCCATCGAGTTCACGACCCCGGACACCGTGATTGACAACGTCAGGTTCCTGACCAACAACTCGATCCATGCCGTCGTGGGGACCACCGGCCTCGATGCCGATCGTCTGGCCACGATCGGCTCGTGGGCCGAGGAGACCGGCACTAACGTCTTCGTGGCCCCCAACTTCGCGTTGGGCGCGGTGCTGATGATGCATTTCTCGGCCCAAGCGGCCGCCTTCTACACGGCCGCCGAGATCGTCGAGCGCCACCATCCGGGCAAGCTCGACTCGCCTTCAGGGACGTCGCTGCGTACTGCGGAGTTGATGGCCGGTGCCCACGATGGAGATTTCGAGGCACTGGGGGTCGCGGCCGGACACGAGGGTGCACCCGGAGAGAAGCACCACGGAGTCACGATCCATTCGCTGCGGCTGCCGGACTCGGTCGCTCACCAGGAGGTCGTGTTCGGCGGCGCCGGCGAGACCCTGTCGATCCGACACGATTCGCTCAACCGGACCTCGTTCATGCCGGGGGTGCTCATGGCGGTGAGGAAGGTCTCGTCGCTCCCGGGCCTCACGGTGGGACTCGAGAGGCTCCTCGATCTGTGATCCGTCCGTGTCGTTGTTGCACTCGCACTACTGGCGCTCGTTGGGAGTGCGTGCGTCGGTGACTCCAACGTCACTGCCTCGGGCAAGGGCCTGCCGGAATTCACGGTTGAGTTCCCCGAGCAGGTGGCGCCCGGAGATATCGCGACCGCGACCTTCCGGATCACCAATCCCGGCCCCGGAGACATGGTCGGACTCGCGATCACCTTCGCTCGAGTGGGCAACGACACGCCGATCGTGGATGGGGGAGCCAAGAGCAAGAACCCCGCGATCGATGCGATCGATCCCGAACCACTGGCGGTCGACCTCGCCGGAGTCGTCTATCGCTTCCCCGGTCTCGAGGAGGGTGAATCGACGAGCATCACGTTCGATCTCGTCATGCCCGATACCGCGGGGCCGGTGGCGAACTCTGTCACGGTGAGTGCCGCCGAGGACCCGGAACGCCTCTTCGGCCTTCGCCTCGAAACGACCGTCGAATAAGTGCCGCCCAGGCGGTTCCGAGCCCCCGGGCTGCGGAGAGGGATACTGATTGCTAGCGATAACAGACCACGGAGGTGGGCAAATGGGCGCTGATGCCCGATTCGGCGAGCTGATCACCGCCATGGTGACGCCGTTCGCGAAGGATGGATCGCTGGACGCCGAGGCCGCCCGCGGGCTGGCTCGGTACCTCGTCGATCACGGCTCCGATGGGATCGTCGTGTGCGGGACCACCGGAGAATCGCCGACGCTGTCCCACGACGAGAAGATGGAACTGTTCGCCGCGGTTCTCGATGCGGTCGGAGATCGCGCCTCGGTGATCGCCGGAACCGGCAGCTACGACACTGCCGAGACCATCGAGCTGACGAAGGCGGCAGGGGATCTGGGTGTCCACGCCTGCCTCATCGTCACGCCTTACTACTCCAAGCCTCCGCAGAACGGACTGCTCGCGCACTTCACCGCGGTCGCCGATGCCTCACCGGTTCCGCTGGTCATCTACGACATCCCCGGCCGGACTGCCCGCAGGGTCGAGCGCCCCACGATGGTGGAACTCGCGCGGCACGAACAGATCGTGGGCGTCAAGGATGCGGTCGGCGATGCCGGTGAGACCGCCAACCTGCGGGCCGACCTCGTCGGTGCGGGCCTCGAGGACTTCGAGATCTACTCGGGCGACGACCCGATGTTGTTGCCCCATCTCGCCGCCGGTGCCGTCGGGATCATCTCGGTGTGCTCGCACGTCGCCGGACCTCAGATCAAGCAGATCCTGACCGCGTGGCACGACGGCAAGGTCGAGGAAGCACAGCGCATCTACGCTGAGTTGCTCCCTCTGTTCGCGGTGATCATGGGCGTGACCGCCAGCCCGATCCCGGTCAAGCACGCGCTCGGGTTGATCGGTCAGCCGGTGGGGGAGCCACGGCTTCCGCTGGTGCCCGCAACTGCTGAGGAGTCCCGCATCATCCGCGCGAGCCTCGAGGGGGCCGGGCTCCTGTGAGTTCTGATGCCGTAAGGATCATCTTCCTGGGAGGAACCGGGGAGGTGGGTCGGAACATGCTCGCCATCGAGTCCATGGGCGAGATCCTCGTGATCGACTGCGGTCTCTCGTTCCCGACCGAGGAGATGCTCGGCGTCGACCTCGTGCTCCCGGACTTCACGTATCTGAAGGAGCGGCGCGAGATGGTTCGCGGGATCGTGCTGACGCACGGACACGAAGATCACGTTGGTGCGCTGTCGTGGTTCCTGCGCGAGATCGATGTCCCGGTGTACGGAACCCCATTGACGCTCGGGATCGCACGACGCCGGCTACAGGAGCACGGGGTCAAGTCGAACATGAAGACCGTCTCGGCCCCGGGCGAGCAGAAGATCGGGTCGTTCCAATGCCGGTTCGTGGCGATGTCGCACTCGATCCCGGACGCGATGTCGGTGATCGTGGAAACGCCACACGGCCGCATCCTCTACACCGGCGACTTCAAGCTCGACACCAACCCGATCGACGGCCGCCATACCGACCTCGAGACGTTGGGCAAGCTGGGGGCCGAGGGTGTCGACCTGCTGCTCGGCGACTCGACCAACTCCGAGCGGCCCGGGCGCACGCCGTCAGAGAGCGTGGTCGGTGAGGGGCTGCGCGAGATCTTCAAGGGAGCGACGCGCCGGATCGTGCTGGCGTGCTTCGCCTCGAACCTCCATCGCATCCAGCAGGTCATCGAGATCGCCGAGGAGATGGGCCGCAAGGTCTCGTTCGTCGGCCGCTCGATGGTCGCCAACATCGAGGTGGGCCGTGAACTCGGTTATCTGAAGGTGAAGGGTGACACGATCTTCGACGTCGATTCGCTCGATCAGTACGCGCCCGAAGACACGGTCGTGGTCTGCACCGGATCCCAGGGCGAACCGTTGTCGGCTCTGTCGTTGGTGGCGGCCGGTGACCACAAGAAGCTGAGGGTCGAGAAGAACGACACGGTGATCCTCTCGGCCAGTCCGATCCCGGGCAACGAATCCGCGGTTCATCGCGTGCTCAACGGCCTCTACCGGGCAGGGGCCAACGTCTTCCACTCCGGCAACGCCAACGTTCACGTCTCGGGCCACGGCGCCTCGGAGGAACTCGCCGACCTGATCCGCACGGTCAAGCCGGGGAACTTCGTGCCGGTCCACGGCGAGTATCGCCATCTCGCGTTGCACTCCGAGATCGCCATGCGCAACGGCGTTCCGGCGGACCACATCAAGATCGTCGAGGACGGCGACGTCATCGAGCTCAAGGACGGCCGCATCAAGCGCGGCGACAAGGTCCGTCACGGGATGGTCTTCGTCGACGGCCTCGGGGTCGGAGACGTCGGGCCGGTCGTTCTGCGTGACCGCCAGGTCCTTGCCGGCGACGGCATCCTGATCTGCGTAGTGACCATCGATGCTCAGAACGGCGAGATCCTCGCCGGCCCTGACCTCATCTCCCGCGGCTTCGTCTACGAGGACGAGTCCCGCGACTTCCTCGAGGAGGCCGCCGACCGGGTCGCCGATGCCCTCGACGAACTCGAGAAGGAGGGCGTCACCGACTGGGCGACGATCAAGAAGAAGTGCCGCCGGACCCTCGGCGAGTACGTCTGGCACGAGACCCGCCGCCGCCCCATGATCATGCCGATCGTGATGGAAGTCTGACGCCCGACGTCTCTGACGCCGACCGTCTAGGCGACGAACACATGTTCGTATGTCAGGACGGTCATGACGGTCGGGATTCTTGTTGCGGGTGTTGCTTACTGTTACTGTTGTCCGCCACTGGTATGAATTAGGTGGAAGCCGAGAACCCACAGCCGAGAGAGTAGGGGACAGCAGGTGGCCACGCGCACGCGCCGGAAGCCCTCGGGTGCCCGGAAGCCCACTCGTTCCACCTCGGGACGCCCCCGTTCGGCCGCCCGGCGTAAGCCGCCGGCCCGGCGTCGGGCGAAGCGGCCCTCCGCGGTCCAGAGTGTCGGACGGGCCTCGGCCTCCGCGGCGCGGTGGGGCGTAGTCCACGTTCGCAATGCCCCCGCCGAGGTTTGGGGGATGCTCGTCGTCTTCGGTGGAGTCCTCGCCGGACTCGGCATCTACGCCGACGCGGCCGGTCCCGCCGGTCGGGGCGTCGAATGGCTGTCCCAGCTCCTGGTCGGCGATCTCTCATGGATCATCCCGGCCCTCCTGTTGGCGGTCGGTGCCACGGTCATCGTCCCGGCTCTGCGCACGCACGCCGCCCGGATCGGTACCGGTTCACTCCTCTGCGCGTTGTCGATCGCCGGCATGACCCACATGTGGCAAGGGAACAAGCGGGTGTCGGCGTCGCTCGAGAAGTTGCAAGACATCGCCGGCATCCTCGGCGCACTCGTTGCCCGGCCGTTGTCGGACCTGATCGGTGCGTGGGCGATGTGGTTCGTCCTCGTGGTGATGCTTGGCGTCGGAGTGATGGTTCTGACGAGGACCTCGTTCGGAACCCTCGTCGGAGTCGGACGCTCGGCCGGTGGCTGGGCGATCGGATTCCTGCGCGGGCTGGCCGACAAGGCCGATGAGTACGACGACGACGAAGAGATCGACCTGACCGAGGACGACTACGAGTCGCCCGGTTTCGAGACGGCTCCTTACGTCGAGGCAGCACCGGCGGTTCCCGAGCAGCTCTACGACTACGCCGACGAGGTCGGTGCTCCGGTCAAACGGCCGGCCGCGACCGCCGCACCAGCGGTCCCGGTTCCATCGGGCAAACCCGCACAGCTCTCCATGCAGATGGGGCACGGGGGTCACTACAAGCTCCCGCCTCTGGATCTCCTACACCTCGGTGGCGGCACGCAGGTCTCGGCTCGTTCGATCGAGGCGACGCAGCGCGCGCTCGAGGACACGCTTGCCGAGTTCGGCGTCGACGCCCGCGTCACGGGCTTCACCGCGGGGCCCGCGGTCACGAGGTTCGAGATCGAACTGGGGGCCGGCGTCAAGGTCAACCGCGTCCTATCGCTCGCCAACGAGATCAAGTACTCGCTCGCCTCAGGTGAGCTCAGGTTCCTCGCTCCCATCCCGGGTCGGTCCGCGATCGGGGTTGAGGTGCCGAACAACCGCACCAACGTCGTGACGCTCGGCGACGTCCTAACCTCCAAGAAGGCCATGGCCGACCACCACCCGCTCGCGGTCGTGCTCGGGATGGACATCGAGGGCCACGCGATGCTCACCAACGTCACGCAGTTCCCCCACGTTCTGATCGCCGGCGCCACGAACTCCGGGAAGTCGTCGTGTATCAACTCGATGCTGACCTCTGTCCTGATGCGCGCGAGGCCCGATCAGGTGCGCATGATCCTCATCGACCCGAAGCGCGTTGAGCTCACTCACTTCGCCGGCGTCCCTCACCTCATCACACCGGTCGTGACGAACCCCAAGAAGGCTGCCAGCGCCCTGCAGTGGGTCGTGCGGGAGATGGAGATGCGTTACGAGATGCTCGCCCAGTACGGGATGCGCAACCTCGAGTCCTACAACGAGGCCGTCGCCCGCAAGGCGATCGCTGCCGACGAGGGCGAGCAGCCGCAGCAGCTCCCGTACATCCTCGTCGTGGTCGACGAGCTCTCCGACCTCATGATGGTTGCTCCCCGCGATGTCGAGGCAGCGATCTGTCGCATCGCGCAGATGGCTCGTGCGGTCGGCATCCACCTCGTGATCGCAACGCAACGTCCTTCGGTCGACGTCGTTACCGGTGTGATCAAGGCCAACGTTCCTTCGAGGCTTGCCTTCGGCGTCGCGTCGCAGCAGGACTCGCGCGTGATCCTCGACCAGGGAGGCGCCGAGAAGCTGATCGGCAAGGGCGACATGCTCTTCCTTCACGCGTCGGCCCCCAAGCCGATCCGCATCCAGGGTGCCTACGTGACAGAGAAGGAGATCGCTGCGGTCGCCGGCTTCTGCAAGCGCCAGCGTGACCCCGAGTACATCGAGGGCGTGGCGGTCGAGGACGTTAAGTCCGGTGGGGGCTCCTACGGCTCCGTCGGTGACGACGACGAACTTCTCCAGGAGGCCCTCGGACTCGTCGTTCGCTCCAAGCTCGGCTCGACCTCGATGCTCCAGCGCAAACTGAAGGTCGGCTTCGCTAGGGCCGGGCGCCTCATGGACCTCCTCGAGCAACGCGGCGTGGTCGGCCCGTCCCACGGCTCGAAGCCCCGCGACGTCCTGATGACGATCGAAGAACTCGACGGCCTAGACGCGGACTACGAAGACGACGCCAACGACGAATCCGAAGAGTTCTAGCGCCCGCTGGGCGGGTACTCGGACATCCCACCTATAATGGGTGGTCCTGCTCAGGCCCGGTCGATAGACCGCGGGTCGAGCCTAGGTGACGGAGGCATATGAGCGAACCCCAGACGATGGGCGCATACCTCCGCGGCGCGCGGCGTAGACGAAACATCTCGATCGAGCGGGCTTCGGAGGATACAAAGATCCGTGCGGACTTCCTCATGCGGATGGAGTCCGACGAGTTCGATTTCCTCGCGCCCGCTTACGTCCGAGGCTTCCTCAAGCAGTACGCGCTCTACCTGCGTGCCGATCCGGATCCGTTGCTCCGCGAGTTCGAGCGCCGCTACGCGTCGAGCCGGATCGATCCGACCGAATACCTCGTCAAAGAGCGTAAGAAGATGCCGAAGGAGCGCAACCCGCGCAATCGCTGGATAGTCGCGGCGGGTTCGGCGGCAGTGGTCTTGATCTTCCTCATGTTCATCGGCCTCTCGCAGGGTGGTGGGAACGATCCCAGCAACGACGTCGCCGCCGATGCGAGCCCGACAACGATCGCGAGCGCGACACCGACACCTACGCCGACCGAGTCCGCGACCGAACAGCCCGAAGACGACGGTGAGGTCGCGGTAACGGAGGGCCTGAGTGTGAAGCTCGTGGCCGCCCGGGCCGATTGCTGGGTCGAGGTCACCGTCGACGGCGAGATGGTGTTCTCCGACACGATGTTGATGGGTGAGGAGCAGAAGTTCAATGCCGAGGATGACATGTCCATCATCTTCGGCTTCGCTCCGGGGATCGATCTCTACGTGAACGGCCAGAACTTCGGCGCCCCCGGGGGCCCGGATCAGTCCGTGCTCAACCTTCCCGAGGACATCGACTCCCTCTAGTGAGCGTCCCCACCGAACGGGCCGCTCCGGCCAAGGTAGCCATCGTCACCCTCGGGTGCCCAAAGAACGCCATCGACTCCGAGGGTCTCGGCGGATTGCTCGCGGCAGGTGGTCATGAGGTCATCGAGTCCCCCGACGATGCCGATGTCGTGCTCGTCAACACGTGCGGGTTCATCGATCCGGCACGGCGCGAGACGATCGAGGAGGTCCTCGACCTCGCCGAACTCAAGGACGTCTCGCTCAAGGGTCTGATCATGACCGGCTGTCTCGTCGCGCGAGCGGCCGACGATCTCGCCGACTCGCTTCCCGAGGTCGATGCGTTCGTCGACTTCGCCGCCTACGGGCGCGTTGCCGACATCGTCGGACAGGTTGCGAACGGAACGCTCGAGGAACGCATCCAGGGTGATCCCGGCACGCGCTTCGATCCCGCGTGGTGGGACGCAACGATCGCGGCTAGCCCGCGCATCAGGTTCGGGCGCGCGCCGTGGGCCTACGTGAAGATCGCCGAGGGCTGCGATCGCGGGTGCACCTTCTGCGCGATCCCGTTGATGCGCGGCAAGTTCGTATCGCGCGCTCCGGAGACCATCGTCGACGAGATCCGCCATCTCGCGTCGCAGGGCGTGTCGGAGATCTCGTTGGTCAGCCAGGACTCGGTGATGTGGGGCCGGGACATCGGCGCCGGCGAGCTGAAGGGTCTGATCACGAAGCTCGAGGGGATCGACGGGCTGAGACGTGTGCGCCTCATGTACCTCCATCCCCAGGGTGTGACCGACGAACTCGTCGACACGATGCTCGATTCCGAGGTCGTGGTTCCGTACTTCGATTTGTCCCTGCAGCACGTAGCGCCATCGGTACTCAAGGGCATGGGGCGCTGGGGCGGTCGCGACCGGTTCGAGAGGATGATCGGTCGGATCCGGGCCGCCGACCCGCTCGCCGGCGTGCGAGTCGACCTTCATCATGGGCTTCCCCGGCGAGACCGAGGCCGATGCCCTCGAGGTCCGGTCGTTCGTGTCGAGGATTCCGAGCTCGATTGGATCGGCGTCTTCACCTATTCGCGCGAGGAGGGGACCCGGAGCCACGAGATGGAGGCTCAGGTGGATCCCTCGGCGGCTCGCGAGCGCTCCGAGATGGTAGCCGCCGCGGCCGAGAACGCCATGGGACGCCGGGCGTCGTCCCTGATCGGGCACCGTTTCGAGGTCCTCGCCGAGCGTTTCGACATCGACGAGAACGCGTGGATCGGCAGGTCCCAGCGGGAGGCGCCCGAGGTCGACGGCGAGATCAGCTTTGAATCCGAACTGCCCGTGTCGGTGGGGGACTATCTCGAGGTCGAGATCACCGGGGCGAACGGCGCCGATCTGAGCGGCGCGGTTACGCTTCCTGGGTGAACCTTCCCAATTCGATCACCGTAGGGCGCGTCTTCCTCGTACCGGTGTTCCTATGGCTCGCATACGGGAACTCGGACGCGAGCGCGGTTGCCGCCTTCGTCGTGTTCTTCATCGCTTCGGTGTCCGACTACGTCGACGGCCGCATCGCCCGCAGCCGCGGGCTCGAATCGAGGATGGGGGCGTTCCTCGACCCCCTCGCCGACAAACTGCTCGTCGGTGCGGCACTGCTCGTGCTCGTCGATACCAGGGAGTTCCCCCTGTGGGCCGCGCTCGGTGATCGGTGTCCGGGAGATCGCCGTGCAGATCCTTCGCACCCAGATCGTCGGAGGCGGGGGCTCGATGCCCGCCTCGAAAGCCGGCAAGTGGAAGACCTCGTTCCAGATCCTGATGGTCGGATGGTGGCTGCTCCCGTGGGCCGACATCAACATCGGCCACTGGGCGCTGATGTGGATCGTGCTCGTCACCACGCTCACATCCGGAGTCTGAATATTTCCTGAAGGCTCGGTCGCCGGAGGTCGTCACCTGAGGGCCGAGATCGTCGGGGTCGGGACCGAGTTGCTGCTCGGGCAGATCGCCAACACGAACGCACAGAGCATCTCGCAGATGCTCGCCACGATCGGGGTCGACGTCCACCATCACGTTGCGGTCGGCGACAACCTCGACCGGGTCGTCGAGACGATCAAGACCGCACTCGATCGCTCCGACTCGGTGATCGTCACCGGCGGGCTCGGACCGACGCCGGACGACCTCACCAGGGAAGCGGTCGCCGCCGCGCTCGGCGTTCCATTGGTCCGTGACGAGACCCTGGCCGGGATCATCCGGGGCATCTTCGAGTCGCTCGGGCGGGTGATGCCAGAGGAGAACCTCAGGCAGGCCGACCTGCCCGAGGGAGCCGAGCCGATCGCGCCGGAGGGCACCGCCCCCGGCATCCTGGCTCGCGCCGGCGACAAGATCATTTTCTGTGTCCCCGGCGTGCCGTGGGAGATGCAGGCGATGATGGACAAGACCGTGCTCCCCGAACTGCGGCGCATGACCGGCGGGGCGACCCTGGCGACCCGGGAGATCATCGTCATCGGTCTCGGCGAATCCCACACTCATCAGACGATCGCCGACATCGTCGCCGCGCAGACGAACCCCACGATCGCCTACCTCGCTTCGTCTGGCTACGTGAAGGTGAGGCTGACCGCGAAGGCGGATACCGAGAACGACGCGCTGTCGTTGATCCAGCCGGTCGAGGCCGAGATCCGGTCGCGTCTCGGGCGTCAACGCGATAACGGGGGAGGGTGGCACCGTCGCCCAGGTCCTCGGCTGGCTCCTGAAGGGTCGCGGCGAGACGGTGGCTGCGGCCGAGTCGCTGACCGGAGGACTCATCGGCGCCGAACTCACCAAGGCCGAAGGCGCGAGCGACTTCTTCCTCGGCTCGATCGTCGCCTACGCGACCGAGTCCAAGGCGTCCGTAGTGGGCGTCGATCAGCAGGTGCTCGAGGAGCATGGTCCGGTTAGCGAAAAGACCGCGGCGCAACTCGCCGAACGGGCTGCCGAACGATTCGGGGCCGACCTCGGGATCTCGGCGACCGGGGTTGCCGGCCCGGCGGCTCAGGACGGACATCCGGTGGGCACGATCTTCGTTGGAGCTCACTACAAGGGGAAGACAGAGGTCCGGAACCCGAGGGGTTACGGCACCCGCGACCACATCCGCGGCATCGCGGTCACCTCGGCGATCGATCTCGGACGCCGCATCCTCGGGGGATGAACGCCGAGCGGTGGCGCCTGTTCGTTGCGGCCGATGTGCCGGAACATCACCTTGCCGCCCTCCGGGCCGCGACCGAGGAACTGCGCGCCAAGTGGCCGACGGCCCGCTGGATCCCGACCGAGAACCAACACGTCACGGTCAGGTTCCTCGGTGCGACCGATATCGATCTCGTCCCGATCGTGGGAAAGGCACTGGTCGAAGTTGCTTCGCGCGCCGCTTCCGGCGACATCTCGATCGAGGGAGCCGGGGCATTCCCGAACCTCAAGCGCGCCAGCGTCCTGTGGGCCGGGATCGACGATCCGGCCGCGGTCCTCGGGGGCCTGGTTGCCGACCTCGAGGCCGGCTTCGCCGCGCTGGGCTTCGAGAGCGAGCGGCGTCCCTACGTTCCACATCTGACCCTGGCCCGATTCCGCGCTCCGATCCGGCTCGACGATCCGCCGCTGACGACCCCGGCGACCGACCCGTTCCCGATGGAGGACGTCGTCCTCTATCGCAGCCACACTTCGTCCAAGGGGGCCCGGTACGAGGAGCTTCTCCGGGCACCGCTCCATGGATAAAGACCCAGAGATGGTTGAATCGAGCCTCATGAGAAAGCCGCTCGCAGTACTCGTTGGCGTCATGTGGGTCCTCGTAGGGGCCTCGAGCGCCCTGGCCCACGGCGACTACCTCGATTCCTCGCCGAAGCCGGACGAAGTGCTCGACACGGCGCCGGCCGAGATCACCGTGACCCTCAGCGAGCCGCCTACGAAGGACTCCTCGATCGTGGCCAAGGATCCATGCGGCAACACGGTCGAGTCGGTCTCGGTCTCCAACAACGACATCATCGCGGTCGTGTCTCCCGAAGCCCAACCGGGCGAATGGCGGATCAAGTGGGAGACGATCTCGGCGGTCGACGGACACAGCACGACCGGTACCTTCAAGTTCTCCGTGTCCGGTGAGGCCGACTGCACCGAGGAGGAGGAGCCGCTCCCCGAGCCGAGCGACTCTCCGGAGACCGGGCCCGAGGATGACGACGACGCGACCATGGCAACGTCCGACGACACCGATGACGGTTCGTTCCCGTTCGTGCCGGTGGTGCTGGGTGGTGTCGCCCTCGTTGCCTTGGGGGCCGTCGGCCGCCGCTTCGGGAGCCGATGAGCCCCGAGTTACCGGCGCTTGCTCACGGCGTAGGTCGTGTGTACGAGAGCCCGATCCCGCTGTGGCTCTATCTCGGTGGAGCCGGCCTGGTCGTAGCCCTGTCGTTCATCCTGCGCGCGCTGAACGCGCAAGGCACCATCGGAGATGACCGAGCGTCGTGTGGCGGGGGCTCGTGCCGCAGGGGTCGTGCGAACCGTGTTCAAGGTGGGGGGAGTAGCTCTGCTCGCCCTGATGCTGATCGCCGGGATCGTGGTCCGGAGCGAGGGCCTCACGACGACATCGCTGCTTTTCTGGCTCGGCCTCGTCGTTGGGATGGTGTTCCTGTCATCGATCGTCGGCGGGGTCTGGGCGGCGACCGACCCATGGGCGACACTGGAGGATCTCTACCGGATCGAGGGTGTCGAGACCGCGCGTCGGACGCCGCCGTGGTGGATCGGGCCGGCCCTCGTCTATGCGCTCTTCTGGTTCGAGTTGGTTTCGGGTGTCGGCTTCGATGACTTCTGGGTCGTAACCGTCCTCATCGGCTACTCGATCTACGCGTTCACCTTGCGCGCCGTGTTCGCCGAGAACTGGGACACCGCAGATCCCCTGTCGATCTTGTTCGGATTCGCCGGCCGGATCGCACCGCTGAGGCTGGGGAAGGACGGTATCTACGCACGCAGCCCGCTGGCCGGGATCGACGAGCACGAACCGATGACGAAAGCCCTGTTCGCATCGTTGTTCGTGGTCCTTGCTTCGACGACGCTCGACAACATCCGCGAGACGGTCGCGTGGACTGATTTCCGCAACTCGACCGGGCTCGACGCGCTCGATGCTCGCCTCGTGGATTCGCTGGCGTTCGCCGCCTTCGCCCTGTTGTTCCTGGCCCCCTTCCTACTGGCGATGTTGACCGCCCGCCGGCGCGAAGAGTCGGTGGTGATGGCCGGGCGACGGTTCGGGTGGTCGCTCGTTCCGATCGGGATCGCCTACGTCCTGTCGCACAACGCGCCGCTCCTGATCACCGGGGTCCCGCAGTTGATCCGGCTTCTGGCCGATCCGTTCGATCTCGGGTGGAACATCTTGGGGGCCGGGGGAGCGTTCGCCGATTTCCAAGCTTCCCCGCGAGTCGTTTGGTTCCTGGAGATCGCGTTGATCGTCGGCGGCCATATCCTGGGGGTCTTGTCGGCTCATCGCATCGCCGTCAGGCTGGCACCGTCTCATGGAGCCGCGGTCAGGAGCCAGTACGCGCTCACCGGTCTGATGACCCTCTACACGGTCGCAACACTGGCTCTGCTCGCACAGCCGCTCGTAAGTTCATAGAAAGGGAAGGATCCTAGTGTCGCTGGCACACATCTTGTCGAACGGTAGTGGTCCCGATGCGGAACTCCTGATCGCTGCGTTCGGCGCTGGGGTCCTCGGGATCACCTTCTTCATGCAGAAAGCGGTGAAGCCGCAGGTGAGCGTCGTTCTCCTTCTGGTCGCGGTCGCGCTTGGGATCACCGCGTTCACGATGGGGGGGTCGGAATCGAGCGTCAACCCACCGGCCCCCGACGTTACGCTCACGTTCGTCTCGCCCACGAACGAGGCAACGGTTCCGGCTAACGAGGACATCGAAGTGACCATCGGTATCGAGGGCGGCCAACTCGTCTCCGATCCGAACTCCACGGTCGAGGGCGGCGGTCACCTACACATCTATGTCGACGGCGTGAACGTGTCGATGCCGACCACGGAGACCAGCGAGATAGAACTCGAACGTGGGGTCCACGTGATCACGGCCGAGTTCGTATCCCCCGATCACCATCAGTTCTCTCCGAGGATCTTCGAGGAGATCGAAGTGACGGCGGATGACCGCTGAGGGATGATGCCACGATGAACGCTCGGATCCGGTTGATGATGGGCGGTATCGCGGCCCTTGGCGTGGTGACCGCCCACGGTCTCGCTTACGCCTTGGCGGAGCCGGACCCCCACGCCCGTCACGGGCTGCTCGAGCACACCGGGCACAAGTGGTGGACCGGGGTCATGGCGATCGGGATCGGTCTTGGCGTGGTCGCTCTCGGCGGGTTGGTCGACCGCTGGAGGAAGTCCTCGGCCGACGCCACCTTTGACCGACGCGTCGTCGCCCTGTGGCTGGCGATCTTCCAGACCGGCGCGTTCTTCGGGCTCGAGTCGCTGGAGCGTCTGCTGTCGGGCGGGAACGCCCTAAGTGTTGTATCCGAGGTTCCGGTCATCGTCGGCGTGACGCTCCAACTCGCCCTGGTCGTGCTCGAGGTCTGGCTGCTTTCGGCCCTCGCCGCCGGGATCCGCTACCTCGTCGCCCACCTCCGGCTCGCCGAAGCGCGTTCTCGTTCCATCACTTTCCCCATCCCCGTTGGTATCCCCGCGCCACGCCCGCTCGTGGCGGCCGGGGGCGTGAGTCGAAGAGGTCCTCCGTCCTCGGTTAGGTAGTCGAGCAACCAACTACTTCAAACGGAGGAAACAACGATGAGAAAGACACTGGCCGCGCTCGGCGCGGTCTTGATGATCGGAATGATGGCCGCACCGGCGCTCGCGCACGTAACGATCCAGCCCAGCGAGGCTCCGGCGGGTGCGTTCTACCGTTTCGCCATCCGCGTTCCCAACGAGCGCGATGTGGCGAACCGCAAGCTCACGGTTACGTTCCCGGACAACCTCATCTTCGTCAGTTTCCAGCCCAAGGAGGGGTGGAACCGAAAGGTGACGATGAAGACTCTCGATGAGCCGATCGAGGCTTTCGGCGCGTCGATCGATGAGGTCGTCGACACGGTCACCTGGTCTGGTGGAGTGATCAATCCTGGCGAGTTCGAGGAGTTCTACTTCAGCGCCCGGGTCCCCGAGGAGGAGGGGGAGATGGAGTTCGCCGCCGACCAGTTCTACGACGGCGGCGAGACCGTGACGTGGTCGGGTCCGGAGGACTCCGACAACCCTTCACCGCGGGCAAAGATCGTGACCATGCCTGAGGGTGGACAGCTGGCCCTGCTCGCGGAGGCGCTCGACGAGATCGAGGACCTCAAGACCGATGTGGCCGAGGCGGAACAGCACATGGGCGAGATGATGGCCGAATCCGACGACGATGCGGACGACGGGGGCGATTCGAACCTCGGCGTGATCTTCGGGATCATCGGGATCGCACTTGGTGCGACGGCGCTTGCAGCGACCCGGATGAAGGGTCGCGGCTCCAAGTCCTGAGTGAAGTCGGGGGCCGGGTGATGGTTGCCCGGCCCCCCTCGGGAATCCCGTGACCCTTCTGGCGTTGGCTACTGCGACGATGACTCAAGGAGGGTCCATGGAAACCGCTATCGATCCCGGCACCGTTATCGGACACGTGCATCTCAAGGTGTCCGACCTCGAGCGAGCCGAACGTTTCTACGCCGACGCATTTGGCTTCGAGGTGACCGCCCGACTCGGCGACTCGGCCTCGTTCCTGTCCGCCGGCGGATACCACCACCACCTTGGACTCAACACCTGGCAGAGCAAGGATGGCCCGACCCCTCCCGCCAATTCCACCGGGCTGTTCCACTTCGCGATCCTCTATCCGAGCCGTGCCGCTCTCGCGACCGCGCTGACAGCGTCTGCTCGAGGCGGGCGTGGAGATCGACGGGGTTGCCGACCACGGTGTCAGCGAGGCGATCTATCTGCACGATCCCGACGGAAACGGAATCGAGATCTACCGAGACCGCCCACGTGAGGAGTGGCCACTCGGTCCCGACGGGGAGATCCTGATGACCACCGATCCACTCGACATCAGAGAGTTGCTGACCGCCGCGACCATAGGGGTCGGCGTGGCCGCCAGGGCATTCTCGAAGATGCTCTTGGTCTCGTCCCTGAGGTCTTCGAGGTTGGCGAATGCGTTCGGGTCGATGGGATCGAGCACCTCGATCGTCGCCCGGATGTGCTTGCGAAGCACCATCCCCTTCTTCGGGAGTGCTTCACCGGTGCCTCGAACCACGACCGGATAGACCGGCACGCCGGTCCGCTTGGCCAGATGGAACGCACCGGTCTTGAACGGGAGCAGTCGGTTATCGGGCGAACGGGTGCCCTCGGGGAAGATCAGGATCGGCACGCCCTCGCCGAGCAGCTCTTCGCAGGTCGCCATCATGCGCTCGACCGATTCGCGGTTGCCGCGCTCCAGCTCGACGTATCGGGCGAGCTTCATGAACAGGCCCACGATCGGGAGCTTGAAGTTCGACTTCTTGGATACCCACTTGAACGGACGGTGAAGTCCGAACAACACAAGGATATCGACGAGCGACGAGTGATTGGCGACGTAGATCGCCGCGGTGTCCTTCGGGAGCTTCCGCCGTCCGATCACCCTGAGGCGCCACAATGGGTTGATGAAGATGTAAAAGACGCCACACAGACCGGTGTAGAGGCTGATCCACTTCCGCTTGCGGTCCCACCAGAAGGTCAGAAGCCACACGATCAGATCTCCCACGAACAGGATCGGGAGCATCAGGGCGAAGAAAGTCCAGTAGAACGCCGAGAAGGTCCACCAGACCGCGGTCATGCGAGCTCCGTGTGCTCTTGTTCCCACGCACCAACGGCTGCGAGGAGGTTGTTCCGGACGTCCTGCGAACAGAACGCGGCGTGGGCGGCTCTCCTCTGGAGCTCTGCGACGTCGGCGATCTCGAGACCCGCCAACCTCGATGCGTTCTCGAGCTCGTCGGTCAAGGTCGTCGAGAAGAACGGCGGGTCATCGGAGTTCACGGTCACGTTCATCCCGCGCTTCCACATCTGGGGGAACGGGTGGTCCTCGAGCGTGGGGAACACGCCGAGCACGATGTTCGAGGTCGGGCACACCTCTACGGGGATGAAGTCTCGAACGAGACGGCCGACGAGCTCATCGTCCGGCATCGAGCCGACGCCGTGGCCGATGCGTTCGGCGCCGAGATCGTCGAGCGCGGCGCGCACGATCTCGGGCCCCTTGGTTTCGCCCGCATGGATCGTCAAGCCGAGGCCGAGTTCCTGCGCGGCATCCGACAGCATCCGGAACTCGCGCTCGGGGGTCGAGCCCTCGATGCCGGTCAGCCCGAGCGCACAGATGTCGGCATCGGCCTCCTCGACGAGGGCGACCGTATCGGTTCCGTGTCCCGGGCCCATGTCGCGCACCGCATCGACGATCAGCCTGATGTGGACATCGGTCTCGGCGAACCCATCGGTCAGCGCCTGCCACATGGCTTTCGGCTCCATCCCGTTGCGCACGTGGGTCAGGGCCGTGAACGTGACCTCCGTGTAGATGACGTTCTGAGCCTCCTGCGCCTTGGCGAACGCCGCCGCGATCGCACCGAGGTCGTCGGGCGTCCGGATCAGGGCGCTCACTCCGAGGTAGGTGTCGATGAAGTGCTGGAACGAGTCGAACTTGATTGGGTACCCGGCCTCCCCGAAGGGCAGCACCGAGGGTTCGAGGGAGTGGGCGGTCGCCAGCCCCCGAGCGGTTTCCGCCGCGATCGTCCCCTCCAGATGGACGTGGAGCTCGATCTTGGGCAGGGCCTCCAGGGCGGCTCTCGAAACGGGCATGGGGGGCATCATCTCAGAGGGCTTCTCCCGGGGGAAGGGCCGTTCGGGCCCGGGCTGGGATCCCGGACACACGAGCCCCTTATCCCACTCGCCGAAATCTGTGGTCGCGGTGGTAAGTGTGGTCGCGGCGCCGACCGCACTGACCACGCCGACCGCACTGACCACGCCGACCGCACTGACCACGCCCCCTGACCACGCCGACCGCACTGACCACGCCGACCGCACTGACCACGCCGACCGCACTGACCACGCCGACCGCACTGACCACGGTTACGAGGGACGGCGTCGCGCTAGCAACGACGCCTGATCCTCACCGCGCTAGCAGCAGCCGGTGTCGGGATCGCACTGGCACTCGGGGCCGCAGTCGCAGTTGGCGTCGCTCATGGTTGCACCTCCCTTCTTGGTGAATCGGACCTCACAGGCCCAGGGGACACCGTCCGCAGGGACGGAGCATTCGAGTTCGGACATCGCCTCGAGCTCGGCGCGGAGCTCGGATAGCCGCTTCATCTCGGCGTCGATCTCGATCAGATGCCGTTCGACCAGGGTTCGGGTATGTCCGCAGGGACAGGCGCCGCGGTCCTGAATCTCGAGCAGTTCCTTGATCTCGGCGAGGCGAAGGCCGAGGCCCTTGGCATCCTTGATGAAACGGATGCGGTGGACGGACGTTTCGTCGTACTCCCGGTAACCGGACGGGGAGCGCGGTGGCGGGGGCAGGAGCCCTTCCCGCTCGTAGTACCTCACCGTGTCGGCCGATACGCCGCCCCGGTCTGCTATCTCGGACACCTTGAGAGCCATGCGAGCACCGTAAACCTTGGAGTCAACTCCAAGGTCAAGCACCCCCGTATCCTGTCGGCGTGACCGAGATCTGGGAGATGAGCGCCGCCGAGCTACTCCGCGGTTATCGGGCCGGCGAGGTGTCTCCGGCCGAGGCCGTCGAGGCGTGCCTGGGGCGGGTCGATGCGCTGAACGACCGGCTCGGCGCCTTCACGGTGATGACCTCGGGTCGTGCCCGGACCGAGGCGGAAGAGCGGACCGCCGAGCTGAAGGCGGGGGCCATCAGGGGTCCACTCCACGGGGTCCCGGTCGCGATCAAGGAACTGTTCGATGTCGCCGGAGCCGAGACGACCTACGGCTCCGATCTCTTCAACGGTCACGTCGCCGATAAGGATGCCGCGGCCGTCTCGGCGCTACGGGCCGCAGGAGCGATCGTGCTCGGACTGACGCGGACACACGAGTTCGCCTGGGGCATCACGACCGTGCACGAGACCCGGGGCTCGGCTAAGAATCCATACGCGACCGATCGGGTCGCCGGGGGCTCGAGTGGAGGATCTGCTGTTGCCGTCGCGACCGGGATGGCTCCGATCGCGCTGGGGAGCGATACCGGAGGCTCGATCCGTATCCCCGCCGCGCTGTGCGGCATCGCAGGGGTGAAGCCGACCTTCGGCTCGATCGACAGTTCGGGGGCATGTCCGCTCGCTCCCTCGCTCGATCACGTCGGTCCACTGGCGCGCACGATCGAGGACGCCGCCCTCGTCTTGTCATCGATGTCGGATATCCCGGTGCCCGAGTGGCGCGACGACCTTGCTGGGATGACCGTCGTGTGCTCGCCCGACCTCCACGTCTTCGGACCGCAGAGCGATCACCTCGCCGTCTTCGACGACGCGCTGGGGACGATCGAGGGACTCGGGGCGGTGCTCGAAGAGCGGCCCTACAAGGATGCCGAAACGATCTATCCGACCTACGCGATGCTGCAGCGCCATGAGGCCTACGAGGTTCACTCCGAACTACTCGGTACCTATCCGTCGCGCATGTCCGAGTATTCGCCGTCGCTGCAAAGACATCTCGAGGCCGCCAGCCACGTGACCGATGCGGACTATATCGAGGCGACCGCCGAGCGCGACCGGATCCGGGCGCGCTTCCGGGTGCTGTTGCAGAACGCCGATGTGGTCGTGACGCCGGTGACCGGGGGACCGGCGTCCACGATCGACCGGCCCGACACCGGAACGCTCGAGGGCGAAGACATCGCCTTCAGGGATCTCGTGCTGCCGTACACGGTGCCGGGGGACATGACCGGCTTCCCGGCGGTCACGGTGCGGGCGGGGACCGACGACCTCGGGCTCCCGGTCGGTATCCAGTTCACGGCGCTCCCGGGCCGGGACGACCTCGCCATGATCGCCGCCCGCGCCTTCCAACAGGCCGTTCCTGTCCGGTGGCCGACCCTCGACTGAACGTCCATGATGCAGGCTAAGACCACACGAAAGGGGTCGGATGCTCACAGGTGAGAAGGTCACCCTCCGCGAGGTCCGCGAGTCGGACTACGACAGGTTGACCGAGTTCAACAACAACTTCGAGATCTGGGTGATGGCGGACGACGATCCACCCGCGCCGCGCACGCGTAAGCAGGTTCAGGCTGAGATGGAGGAGTGGATCAAAGATGGAACCGTGATCCCGTTCGTGATCGAGGTGGACGGCGAGATCATCGGAGACTGTGGCCTACATCATCTCGTCGAGCACTCGCGCACCTGTTCGTTCGGGATCGCGTTGCATGGAGACAAGTACCTCGGCAAAGGCTATGGCCGGGATGCGGTCTCTCTCCTGCTCGATTTCGCCTTCCGCCTGCGGAACATCCGGCGCGTATGGCTGACCGTCAACGCCGACAACGAACGAGCGATCCGTACCTACAAGGGACTCGGCTTCGTCGAAGAGGGCCGGCTCCGCGAGCATGTGTGGCAGGACGGGGCGTACCACGACTGGGTCTACATGGGACTGATGCGCACGGAATGGGAGGCACGATGACAACCCGCATCGGGATCGCGTTGTTCGACGGCGCCGAGGAGCTCGACTGGGCCGGACCGTGGGAAGTCCTGGCGTTCTGGGCTCAGATGTTCGATGACGACGTCGAGGTCTTCACCGTCGCACGCGACAACTCCGAGCCGATCACCTGCGCCAAGCGTCTGCGAGTGCTGGCCGATCACTCGTGGGACACCGCCCCTCCGATCGACGTGCTCCTGATCCCCGGGGGCCAGGGCACCAGGCCCCTGCTCGGGGACGAGGAGGTCAGGTCGTGGGTCCGCTCGGTTCACGACCGAGCGACGCTGACGACCAGCGTCTGTACCGGCGCGCTCGTGCTGGCCGATGCGGGGTTGCTCAAGGGCAAAGCTGCCGCGACCTACTGGAGTTCGTTCGATGAGTTGCTGTCGATCGACGACTCGATCGAGCCCCGCCCCGACGATCGGTTCGTGGACGAGGGCGACGTCATCACCGCGGCCGGTGTCTCGGCCGGGATCGATATGGCGTTGCATCTCATCGTGAGGCTCCACTCGGTCGAGCGGGCCAAAGAGGTCAAGTTCCTGATCCAGTACGACCCCGAGCCGCCCGTCTAGCAGGGGCGGCCTGCGGGCGGCGATCCGATCGAGAGCGCCGGCGGTTCACCCGGAGGGGGAGGTGACTCGACCCCGGTGGCGTCGGCAAGCAAGCCCAACGCCGTCAGTTTCCGGTTGATGCTCCTGAGGTGTCGGATCGAACGCCCCTGGCTCCCATTCACGGCCTCGAGGACCGTGGAGATCCGCCCGATCAGTCGAGGCCCGTCGGCCGAGGCCGAGATCAAGGCATCGAGACGCCGTCCGACACACGCGACCGAGGGATCGAGGGCGTCGATGTCGAGGACCAGGGCGGCGAGGCCGTCCAGTTGTTCGGCGACGGTCGAGTTGAGGTCGTCGACGCGCTGCGCCGAAGTCTCGAGAGCATCGGCGAGGATCTCGAACGCATCGGCCTGCTGACGGGTGAGGTCGGCAACCTGTGGCAGCGAACCCACACCCTCGGCCGCCTCCGCGGTGCGTGCAGGTGCCTCCTCCGAGGATTCCGCGAGCCTGACCGAGGCTTCCGAGGTGCGTTCGAGTGAGTCCATGAAGCCGGAGCCGGCGAGGAACAGAGCGGCGACGAGGGGAGCGACGATCCACTTCATGGCGAGAGCCCCTCGTAAGCCCGAGCCTTGCGGTTGAGCTCCCGGCTCTGCGCCACGACGACGTCGAAGCGAGCCGAGAGGGCGGCAAGTGTTGCATCCAGGCGCGCCGCCGCGGCCGCGGTCGCTTCCGCCGTGCCCCCGGTCGCTCGCGCCGCCCTCGACAGCCGGGTGAGGCGGGTCTCGAGGTCGATAAGGGCGGCGCGGATCTCCTTGATCACGCTGGTGAGCGCTCGCGAGCGCTGAGCGTTCTCGTCGGTCGCCGATTCGATCTTGAGTTGGGTGTCGAGCATCCGACGGCTCGAGTCGAGCTGGGACTTGACGCTCTCCGCGATCGAGGCGAGCGCTTCCGTATCGCGTGCCGCCCGCTCCGTGTTCTCTGCCGCGATCCGAGCGTTGTCGGCCGCGGCGGACGTTTTCGCGGCGAGTTCGGAGATCGAGAGCGGAACGCCACCGCCGATCGCCACTCCTCCGGCAACGAATCCGACGGTGAGGAGGATCGAGGCAGCCTTCATGGTCGCGATCGACGGTCCTCTCATGGCAGCGTCGGCCCCAACTTGCGGTCCAGGCTCTCGAGTTCGTCGGCGATCAGATCAGCGAGCCGTCCAGCGATCCGAAGGGTGTCCTCGAGCCCGGCTAGATCGTCGAACGATGACCGTGCGGCCTCGACGGCTCCGCCAAGGGTCCGAGCGATCATGTCGAGCTCGGTACGCGACTCGTCGGCGGTGGTGCGGGCGGCGTCGCTCTGCTGCTGGAGGGCAACGATGATCCCTTCGACGTCGGTGAGCATCGCGTCGATCTCGGTGCGTATCTCGATCGACTCATTGAGGGAATCGAGGATCGCTTGGTAGTCACCGATCGACTCGCCCTCCGGGCCCCCGTCTTCGAGGTCGGCTCCGGACAGGGCGCCGGCCTGCTCGAGGTTGCCGGCGGCCTCACTTTGGAGTCCCCACGACGCGAACATCATCACTACGGCGGCCACGAGGAGGCCGAGTGAGATCGTCCGGAGGCGGGGGCTCATGGGAACTCCGGCAGGGCACCTAGCGGGAACGATCGGTTGGTTCGGCGGAGTGCATCGAGGATCCGCCGGAGGGCTTCGTTGGTGCCGTCCGCATAGACGCCTGCGGCGTTCTGGTACTCCGCGATCGCACCGAGCAGCTGTGCGGCCACCTCGGTCTGCTGCCGCGCGAATCGAGCACCTCGGAGCCCGGAGCGGGCCGACGTCGCGATCACGTCCGCGGTGCGGGTCATCGGACGCAGGAGCCTGACGATGCGCTGCGTGACGACCCCAACGCGCTCGGCCGCGATGTTGGCTTCGCGGGCACCGGTGAGGGCATCCCTGATGTCGGCGTCGCCGAGCGCTTCCTGCGCCTCCGCGACGTGTTCCCGCGCGCTGTAGAGCTTCATCTGCGACAGCAGCGCGCCCTGGGCTTGGGCACGCACCTGGAAGGAGGCGATCAACGCGACGGCGGAGCCGAGGGCGAGCAGCCCGCAGAGAGCGACGACGATCCACGGGAGTGTTCGCTTCATCGTTCGAAAGCCCGCTGCGAATCTTCCGCGAGGCGGGCACCGTAGCGCGCGGCTTGCTCGACCGCTGCCGATGCTCGTGATGCATTCGAGGCGTAGCCCCGGAGCTCCTGTAGTGCCTCGACCGCACGCTGAAGGATGCGAGCCTGCGCCTCGCTCAACCGCGCCAGCTCGCCGGTGGTTTCCTCGGTCGCTTCGAGTGCCTCCGTGCCCGCCTCGAGTGCGGCCAACTGGTCCTCGAGAAGGTCTGCGAGTCGTTCCAGCGAGTCATGTTGCTCGGCGGTCAGCGCGCCGATCTCATCGGTTG
Source organism: uncultured Actinomycetes bacterium (assembly GCA_963826105.1). GTDB lineage: Bacteria > Actinomycetota > CADDZG01 > CADDZG01 > WHSQ01 > WHTI01. Next base: position 419,364 of record CAWGWA010000013.1, read on the forward strand.
CGTCCGGAAGCGATGCACCCGCTTCGAGGTTGGCGGCGATCCGCTCCAGATTCTCGGTGATGGTCTCGGACGCGCTTCCGGCGCGCTCGGAGGCATCGGTTAGCTGCTGGAGGTCGCGAGGCGGCGACCCACTCAGGGCCAGCGCCACTGCGCCGCCGGCGACTACCACTACCGCGGCGATCGATACCGTCTTCCTGTTCACATTCCGCATCTTGCTAGGGTTTCTCCTCCGTCGCCGCGTTCCCCCGAGGAGGATAGGTGCCTTCTACCCACCATCCGATCTTCGCCCGGGTTTATGCCCGCTTGTGCAAGGCCGACCTCGCCCGTGGGGGCGAGGAACACCGGGTCGAGTTGCTCGAGGGTCTCAGCGGGCGGGTCATCGAGGTCGGTTGCGGGCCCGGCCCGAACTTCGCCTATTACCCCTCGGCGGTCACCGAACTGGTGGCGGTGGAGCCGGAGCCGTACCTCCGGGGCAAGGCCATGGAGGCGGCCGAGTGGGCCGCGGTCGAAGCGACCGTCGTCGAAGGGACCGCGAACCGACTTCCGGGGACCGGTTACGACGCGGGTGTCGCCTCTCTCGTGCTCTGCTCGGTCCCGGATCAGGACGAGGCGCTCGCCGAGTTGTTCCGCGTGATCAAGCCCGGTGGTGAGCTTCGCTACTACGAGCACGTTCTCGCCGACGATGACCGGCTCGCCAAGCTCCAACGGAGGATGGACAAGACCATCTGGCCCTTCGTCGGCGGTGGATGCCACTGCAGCCGGGACACCACCGCGGCGATCGAGCGCGCCGGCTTCGTCCTCGACCATCACCGGAAATTCATGTTCACGACCTGCGCCGTCGACCGATTCGTCGCGCCCCACATCCTGGGCCGAGCCCACCGCCCCTAACCGAGGGTATTGGTGTGCCCTTGAGGTCGTCATGCTCGAACTCCCGCTACTCGATCAGCGGTTCCTCTCGCACACCGTAGGGATAGAAGTAATGGATGTACGGCGTGGGATCGCCGGTCCAGTCGTAAGCCCGGATCTGATCGGGGCTCCGGCGGCCCGACAGGGATCTGAAGAACTCGAAGCGGCTCGCCCTAACCGTCGCCCCGGGCGTCACCGTCGCCGGCGACCGTGGTCTTTCCGTAGTCGAACTCCAGCGCCGGGATCCCCGCCGACGCCAGGCGGAAGCCCATCGTCGCGAAGTAGCCCGAGGCCCCCAGCTTCACCGGGACCGAGTCCCGGCCGCGTTCGATGCCGAGGGCGCCAAAGATGTCCTGCTGGTGCACGCCGATGTCGGTGACGAGGATGCGATCGGAGAACATCGGTAACCCGTCCGGATAGGGGGTCTCGCCCCGCATCATCGACTCGAGCACGGTGCCCGCGGCGTCCCATTCGGTCAGAACCTCCTCGAGGGAACGATCGGCCCGGTCCGAGACCTGCTTCGCGGTCCATTGGTTGAGGCCGGGGATGACCTCAGCCTCGCCGAAAGCGGCGAAGTATTGGTTCGGGAAGTCGCCGACGATCCCGCATGCCGCGTCCCCGGTCAGGTGGGCGATGACGTCCCGGATCGACCACCCGCGGGTAGCGGGAACCTCCTTGTGGAGGTCGTCCTCGGACAGGGAACGGACCAGTTCGATGAGGTCGTTGCGCGTGTCCCGGTACACCCCGTCAAGGTCTGCCATGATGAATGAGCCTAGCCTTTCCGAGCGCCGGTCCCGGCGCCTCTCTAGTGAGGAGAACCGATGAGCGTCAGCGCACCGTTCCTTCTGCAGGCCGAAGGTCTAACGGAACTTGAGGATTGGGGTGCGCTCGAGGAGGCAACCGGTCCCGAGATGCAGACCTCGGGCGTCAGCTTCTGGAAGGGCGAGGGCGAACAGAGTGTCGGCGTCTGGGAGTGCACCGCCGGACCGTCGCACTGGACGCTCGAGACCAACGAGTTCGTCTACGTGCTCTCCGGAAGCATGACGATCACGCCCGACTCGGGCGGCGAGACGGTCACCCTGAAAGCGGGCGACACGATCTTGATCCCGAAGGGATGGTCGGGGGCCTGGGAGATCCACGAAACGATCCGCAAGCTCTACGTCATCTTCTAGATCCGGAAGAACAGCCCTCCGAAACGACGCGCGGCGTCGATGTCTACGCCTCCCGCGCAATGGGAACATTCCTCCACTGGCTATAGTTACTTACAAACAGATAGGAACCAAAAGCACTTCTGAGTAGCCCCGGGGCCCGTTAGGCAAGCTCCTGGCTATCAGAGGTGAAGAAGGGGCGCTGGAAGAATGGGCAAGGAGGCAGCATGAAGCTCGAGGGGATCCATCACATCACCGCCATCACCGGGGACGCTCCGCAGAACGTGAGGTTCTACGCCGGGACGCTCGGACTGAGGTTGGTCAAGAAGTCGGTCAACCAGGATCAGCCCACCGTGTACCACCTGTTCTATGCGGACGAAGAGGGTGGCGCAGGCTCCGACATCACGTTCTTCGAGTACCCGGGTGCGCAGCGGGGTCGGGCCGGCGCGGGCATGGTGCATCGCATCGTGTGGCGGGTCGCCTCCGAGGCATCGATCGATTTCTGGGAGTCCCGACTCGAGGGCGAGGGCGTCCTGACAAATAGGGAGAGCGGCTCACTGTTCTTCTCCGATCCCGAAGGACTCGACTTCGAGCTCCGCGTCGTCTCGACGACCGACGAGCCGCTGATGGCCGAGCACCCCGAGGTCCCGCAAGAGCACGCGATCCAGGGCTTCGACGGCGTCTATGCGTACACCGATGATGTTGAGGCGAGCCGGAAGCTGCTCGAAGACACGCTCGAGTTCGATAGCGAAGGCGACCGTTCGTGGACCGTGCGCGGCAAGCAGCGCGGCGGCTTCTACACCTATGACGAGGCTCCGCCCGAGCCCGGAGTCGAGGGTGCCGGCACCGTGCACCACATCGCGTGGGGCTCGCCGATGGACGAGCACAAGCAATGGCGGGAACGCATCGCCGAGTCCGGCACGCACGTGACGCCGGTGATCGACCGTTTCTACTTCAAGTCGATCTACTTCCGGGAGCCGTCGGGCGTGCTATTCGAGATCGCAACGCTTGGCCCGGGCTTCGCGGTCGATGAGCCGCTCGAGACCCTCGGCGAGAAGATCGCTCTCCCGCCGGACTACGAGCACCTGCGCGACAAGCTCGAGAAGGCTCTCACTCCACTGCCGAACCCGCGTGCCGAGGCACGTGCCGGATGAGCGCCTCGAGTCCGCGCGCGGACTTCTGCCCCCACTTCCAGAAGGCGATCGAGTTGGTAGGGAAGCGGTGGAGCGGAACCATCCTGCGGGCGTTGATGGAGGGGCCGCGCCGGTTCTCGCAGATCGGCGCGCACGTGACCGATATCTCCGATCGTGCATTGTCGATGCGGCTCAAGGAACTCGAGGCCGAGGGTCTGGTGATGCGACGGGTCGAGCCGACCACTCCGGTGAGCGTCTCCTACGAGCTGACCGACAAGGGGCGCTCGCTCGAGCGTGCGATCGCCGAGGTCGAGCAGTGGGCAGAAGAGTGGGTGGCTCCCGAAGCGGCCAAGGAAGATCGCTCCCGCGCCAAGGGCGCCTGATCGTTCGGTGACCGACTTCATCACGATCCCCGAACTGTTCGAAGGGACGGTCGAGCGCTCGGCCGAGGTGACCTGGCTTCGCTACGAGGACTCGACGTACACGTACGCCGAGGCCCAGGACCGCATCGTTGCGATCGGTGCCGCGCTGACCGACCTCGGTGTCGGGCGCGAGACCCGCGTGGTCGCGACCGCCCGCACCGCACCCGAGTACCTGCTGGCCTGGCTCGCGGTCGTCCGTCTCGGCGCCACGTTCGTGCCGGTGAATCCCAAGAGCACGGCCGAGGAACTGACCGGACTCATCGGCCAGGTCGAGCCGCCGGTCGTCATCACCGACGAGGATCTGCGCGCCACGGTCGACGAGGCGCTGGGTGAGGTGAACTCGAAGGCTCAGGTCGTACTCGCCGGGGATCTGTTCAAAGCTCCGTCCGTCGATGCGCCCCCACCGGCTGCCCGGGTCGACGATGTCGCGGTCATGATCCCGACCTCCGGCACCACCGGGCGTTCGAAGCTCGTGATGCAGACTCAGCGCGCCTACGCGATGGCGGGGGAGGGCTTCCCCTGGTGGATGGAACTCACCGAGGACGACATCCTGATGACCTCGCTGCCGCTCTTCCATATCAATGCCCCCGCGTACTCGACCCTCGGCTCGGTCGCTGCGGGGGCCGGTCTCGTCCTGCTCCCGAAGTTCTCGGCAAGCACTTTCATCGATTCCGCCCGCAAGTACGGAGCGACGGAGTTCAACGCGATCGGAGCCATGATCGAGATTCTCATGCGTCAGCCCGAGAGGGACACGGATGCCGACAACCCGCTACGCCTCTGTTACACCGGCCCTGCTCCTCCCAAGGAACGCCACCTCGAGATCGAGGAGCGCTTCGGCTTCAAGATCGTCTCGGGCTACGCGTTGTCCGAGACGCCCTACGCAACGATCTGGCGACGCGGCACGCGCCCCTATGGGACGCTCGGCAGCGTGCGCCAGCACCCGAGGCTGGGCGAGATCAACCAGGGTCGCGTGATCGGCGATGACGGCAATGAGGTCGGGGTCGGTGGGTCCGGGGAGCTCGAACTGAAGAACCCGGCAATCATGCTCGGCTACTACAACATGCCCGAGGAGACCGACAAGGTGCTGGTCGACGGCTGGCTCAAGACCGGCGACATCGTTCAGGTCAATGGCGACGAGACGTTCACGTTCCTCGGACGCAAGAAGGAACTGATCCGGCGCCGGGGCGAGAACCTCTCGCCGCTCGAGGTCCAGGACGCCCTCGAAGCCCACCCCGGTGTGGTCGAGGCGGCGGTGATCGGGGTGCCGTCCGAACTTTCCGAGGAGGAGATCAAGGCGTTCGTCGTGCTGAAGGATGGAGAGACCGTCACGATGACCGAGCTCCGCAAGTTCGTTGCCGGGAAGGTGGCTAAGTTCAAGGTGCCCCGCTATTTCGAGGTGCTCGACGATCTGCCCCACACACCGACCGGACGGATCGCCAAGCCCGAACTGCCGACCGAGCGCACCGATACCGAGGAGGATCTCGATCCCCAGTGACCGACAAAGAGGACTGGCTCCGAAGCGAGATCGGGCGTTCGACGCCCGATTCGATCACGGTCCGAGGTCTCGACCTCGCGAACGAGGTGATGGGCGAGATGTCGTTCGCCGACCTCGCATTTTTCCTCGCCGCCGATCGCATGCCGAGTGACGGCGAATCCAAGATGTTCAACGCGGTCCTCACCGCCTTGGCCGATCACGGGCTGACCCCGATGGCGCTCGCCTCCCGCCTCACCTACACCGGTGCTCCGGAATCGATGCAGGGTGCGATAGCCGCGGGATTGCTGGGGGCCGGGAGCGTGTTCTTGGGCCCGGTCGAGGACACGGCACGCTTCCTCCACGCGATCCTTGACGGGATCCCCGAGGTCGAACAGGCGAACCTGGCGACGCTCCAGGAAGCGGCCAAGGAGGCCGTCGCCGCCGCGCTGCTCGACGGCAAGCGCATCCCCGGTCTCGGTCATCCGGTCCACCGCGAGACCGACCCGCGCACCCCACGTTTCTACGAGCTGGCGAACGAGACCGGTCTCCTCGGCCCACATCTCCGCTTGCTCGAACTCGTGGCGGCGGCGTACGAGGAGGAGACCGACAAGAAGCTCCCGATCAACGGTGCCGGAGCCGCCGGCGCAGTGCTTGCCGACATGGGCTTCCCGCCGGCACTGACCCGAGGCTTCGCCTTGCTTGCGCGCGTCGCCGGGTTGATCGGCCATCTCGCCGAGGAAGCGGAACACCCGATCGGTATGCGCCTGTGGAAGGAGATCGACGAACGCACATGAACTCAGAGATGCTCGGCTTCAACTATCGCTTCGAGGAAGGCACCGGCACGCGCACCCTGTTGATGCTGCACGGCACCGGCGCCGACGAGAACGATCTCATCCCGCTTGGGCGCGCCCTCGATCCGGAGGCACCGCTCCTTAGTCCCCGAGGCAAGGTCCTCGAGAACGGCATGCCGCGGTTCTTCCGGCGTCATGCCGAAGGCGTGCTCGACGTCGACGACCTCAAGGCACGCACGCACGAACTGGTCGAGTTCATCGACACGGCGGCGAAGGAGCACGCCCTCGACCGCTCGCAGATCATCGCGGTCGGCTTCTCGAACGGAGCCAACATCGCCGCATCGACGCTCCTGCTCCGACCCGGATGCGCTGCATGCCGCGATACTGCTCCACCCGATGGTGCCGTTCGAACCCGATGGCCCGGTGGACCTGGATGGGATGCGGGTATTCATCGGAGCCGGACGCAACGATCCCTTGATCGAACCGGCCTCGACAGAGCGACTCGCCGAGATCCTGAGGACGAATGGCGCGGACGTGACCATAGAGTGGTCGCACGCGGGCCATCAGCTGACGCAAGGAGAGATCGCGGCGGCAAGCGCCTGGCTCGGCTAGATCGGACGCAACCTCAGAGCGTCGGTGATGTCTCTGTTCATCTCGTCGATGTACTCATCGACGTTCACGGCTAGCTCTGGGTGAGGGCGTTCGCGGCCGCTTCTATCCGGAGCCGCTCGATCCCTTCGCGCTGCGCCTTTGCCCGAGCCGCCAAGCGGTCGAGATCGGCGTTCGCCAGCGCGGGGTACTCGCCTTGGATCTCCTGCAAGGCGCGCCACAGCGAGAGCTTCCCTTCGATGCCGAGCGCGAGCCCTTCGAGTTCGACCAACTGGCTCAAGGGCGAGAACCCGATGATCTTCCCGTTGAGCTTGAGGCGCCCAACCTTCTCGGCGATCCAGGCCGCGGTGTCTTTGAGGAGGTCCTTGCGGACGCCGAGTTCGTCCATGATCGCTTCGAGGGCGGCCCGATCCTCCTCGATGTCGACGACCAGTTGCTCGAGGAACTCGCCGAGCGGCGTGCCCTCGTTGTTGCCGGCCGCTCGTTTAGCCAGCTCGATGCCGGCGACCGAGCCGGCGAGGTGGTCGTTGAGATAGATCCCTAGGTACTTTTCCTCCGCCACGTCGCTCCTTATCCGCCGGCCGAGCGCCGCAGCGCCTTGCCGGTCATGTCTTTGAGGTTCAGGTTCGCGGGCTTGGTCGTGGCGAGGAAGTCCTCGAGGACCTCGACGAATCGCTCCGGGTGTTCCTCGTGGGGGAAGTGCCCGCACTTCTCGAAGACCTCGAGCCGGCTGTTCGGCACCAGTTCGTGCGCTCGGTGCGCGTGGGCGACGGGGATGAGCCGGTCGCGCTCGACCCCACACGATCATCAGCGGAAGTTCGTCGGCGAGGTAGAGACGATCGGTGGCGTCGATCCGCTGGCCCCGGAGGTCCATCACGCTACGAGCCGTGGTCACGAACGCGTGCCGGGACTCCGCATCTTTGAGCGCCAGCATGTGCTGAGCCATCGAGTTAAGCGTCGGCGAGCCGCGGAGTCCCCAGTTACCGAGCTTGCCGAACACCGCGCGGGCGGTGTTCTCGACGCGATCGCTGGTTGCCATGCGAAGGAACAGCTCCGAGCCCGGAAGCGTCGCAGCCCGGAGGATGGGGGAGACCTCGGGTCCGAGCCCGCCGCTGCTGACCAGCACCAGGCGATTGCAGAGCTCGGGGTACTGGTAGACGAACTGCAGCGCGATCCCACCGCCGAGCGAATGGCCGACGATGGTCGCCGACGGGATGTCGAGCGCTCCGAGCAGATCCCGGATTCCGGTGGCGAAGGCTCCGAGCGAGTAGTCGCCGCGCCCCTTGGGTGCGCGCCCGTGCCCGGGAAGGTCCGGGGCGATCGTGTCGTGGTTGGCCCCGAGAGCCGGCAGCACGGGATCCCAGGTATCGAAGCTCCCGGCGATCCCGTGGATCAGGACGAGCGGCTCGCCGTCCCCGGAGCGCTTGAACACGAGCTCATGGTCGTGCCACGCGATCCGATCGATCAGCACATCTTCGGTGTCATGCACCGGGTCAACCACCCCTCTTTGCAGGCCAGGGTGACCATTGTCCCGCACGCCACCGACCCCGAGGTTCAGCCACCACCGTGTGCCAATCGGCCGCACCCATGGAGAGGGGGCCTTCTTCAGGCTCTCAGGGTTCGATAGTGGAATCAACTCAGGACCGACACTTTCTGCATTCACAATTAGCGAGCCGACGGCGGCACAAGACAAATGGGTGGTGGGGTCGGGGTAGGCGGAGTATGACACTGGCTGCACACTCCCGCACTTTGAGAACGCCATTGCCAGTATATGGAATTCACTAAACCCATTGATTCTTTCGGCACTCCCGAGGATGATTGCTGTTCCGCAACAGACCACCCCCATCGGGAGGGAGTCGAGCCGTGTCTGATGTCCTTTGGATGTGGGCCCTAATGAGTGGCGTCATTCTGATCTTTAGCGGAGTGCTTGGCCTAAGGGTGAGGAATTCTGTGTTTGGTGTGCTCGTCGACTCCCGAGGTCGGTACAGTCTGGCGAATCTGCAGGTGTTTCTCTGGAGCGTTCTAGTCCTGTCACTCATTGCCGCCGTGGTCGCTGCTCGCATTGCTGAAGGGTCCCTCAGTAGTGCACTGGAGTTCAGTATCCCCAATGAATTGCTCATCGTCATGGGGATCAGTATCGGGTCGACGGCGACAGCTAGTGCGATCAAGGCGGGCAAGGACCGATCGCATCCAGAGCTCATAGCCGCCAGCAACTCACTGGACCGTCCTCATTTTTCCCAGATGTTCCTTGTAGAGGAGGGCGCTCTCGCTGATCAAGTCATCGATGTGACGAAGTTCCAGAATTTCTGGCTCACTCTGGTCCTCGTCGGGACGTATGTCGCGCTGACGGTCGCCCATTTGGATCAGGTTGAAGAGATTAGCGACCTAAAGCAACTACCCGGGTTTCAGGCGACGTTTACGACACTCCTGGCCATCAGCCATGCTGGATACCTAGCCGGGAAGCTCCCTACACCACCAGGTCAGCCGCAGGGCCTTAACGTTCTGATGATGCGCAACCCCGACCTTTTGGCTGCAGAGCCCCCGCCTCCTTCTCCCAAGACCGCTTTCGTGCCACGGAATCCTGCCTAGCATTGGGGCGCCACTTGTATGGCATCCCATTGCAGATGGCGTGGAGCCTGAAGTCAGTTGAGACACCTTTCCTTGATCCCCGCGCCTAAGCGAACCGAGGTGCTGACTCCAGTCTTAGGCTTGCGGAGCGTCCGGTAAGGTCGGTTGAGTCCGATAAGGGGCGTTTCCCACCTCCCATGCTCGCAACGAAGGGAGCACCACCATGTCTCAACTCGCCGGCCGTACCGCCTTGGTGGCCGGGGCCACGCGTGGGGCGGGGCGCGCGATAGCGGTTGAGCTCGCTCGGGCGGGAGCGTTCGTTTATGCGACCGGCCGGAGCAGCCGCAGCACCGGTCCTTCCGACATGGACCGGCCCGAGACGATCGAAGAGACCGAGGACCTCATGCGCGCTGCGGGCGGAGAGGGCGCTGCGATGGTCGTCGACCATCTCGAGATCGATGAGGTCCGCTCCCTGGTCGAGAAGATCCGTGCCGATCGGGGCCGCCTCGACATCCTCGTCAACAACATCTTCGGCGGCGATCGCTACGCGCAGTGGGGAACGCCGCTGTGGGAGCACGATCTCGAGGGCGGCCTCCGGATGCTGCGCATGGGGATCGATACGCACATCATCACCAGCTCGATCGCTCTGCCGCTGATGCTGGAAACGGGCGGCGGGCTGCTGGTGGAGGTGACCGACGGCCCCCGCTCGGTCAACACCGAGATCCGGCCGGGCAACAGCTTCTATTACGACTTCGTCAAGGCGAGCGTCGATCGCTTCGTCCGCAACCTCGCATCGGAGTTGGCCGATCACCCGGTGGTTCCCGTCGGTGTCACGCCGGGGTGGCTCCGCTCCGAGCGGATGCTCGAAGGGTTCGGGGTCACCGAGGAGAACTGGCGCGACGCGCTCGAGAAGGTCCCGGGGTTCGCGATCTCCGAGTCGCCGATCTACGTCGCCCGAGGGGTCGCCGCACTCGCCGCCGACGCCGACCACGGCCGCTTCCGAGGAGAGGTCCTCACCGCGCGGCAACTGTCCGAGGAGTACGGGGTGACGGACGAGGACGGATCCCGGCCCGATTGCTGGGCCTGATCGAGGATCGCGGTTGGGAAGAGGAAGACCCGGAAACGATTGCGAAGTACCGCTGACCGGACCTCTAGCGGCTAGGTCGAAGCCGTGTGGGTTCCCACGTTGATGACGCGTCCCGAGGAGTCATCGAGAACCTTGAGCAGTTCCTCGGGGAGGGAGATCATCACCTTGGCCATCGTTCGAGGGTATTGCCAAGGCACGGCCATAGGAAGTACTTCGTGCCCTTAGACCGGGTCGGTCAGGCCCCCGGCTTCGGCTTCTTCTTGAAAGGCTTCGCCATCAAGCTGAAGGGTGCGCCGGTCATGTAGATGCCGGAGCGCATCGCCGAGTTCTTCCAGATGTTGTTGACCCGCTTCCACTGGCGCTTCTTATCGACGCACACCGCGGTCTGCGAGAACTCCGCGGTTGCGGCGAAATGGTTCGCCAGGGCTCTCAGTGTGTGCTCCCAGAACTTGTCCTCCTTGCGGTGACCGCCCATGGCCATCGCGACCTCGAAGATCGGGTCGCTGGCCCGCAACAGGATCTGGACCTGGGCGACCGTGACGCCGTCCTGCTCGAGCGCACTGAAGGTGATCCACGAAGCGAACATGTGGCCCTCGGGAGTCATCAGGGTGAAGGACTCGTCGTCGGCGTAGAGGACGAAGACTCCGGTCGACAGCTTCATCCCGCCGGGCATCCCGAGGTTGAGCACCGCCACGTCACCCGGTGCGATCCCCGTGATCGGGCCGTAGAAGCGGTTGCCGGTGGGCCAGAAGTCGGGGAACTTCGTCTTCCAAGTGGAGATCACCTCCTGGGGCGAGGCGCCGGCCCCCAACATCCTGCAGGTATAGGTCTTCTGCCACAGCTTGCCGAAGCCCTGGATCGGGCTCGTGACCCGGCGGCCGGCGACGTTGCGGTTGAGTGCGTCGGCCGGGAGGTCTCCGACCTCGAGCCTCGAGACCGGGCCGGCCCAGTTGGCGGCGTCGCGAGCGATCGCCGGGGTTTCGGTCGGGAGCTGTTCGGGGGATTCCGGCGTCGTCATTCCTCTGTCCTTTCGTTCAGGCGCCGACGGCCGACAGTGCGTCGGCTTCGGTCGGGTAGATGCCGATCGCATCATCGAGGCGTGTCAGCTCGAAGATCTGGCGGTAGTGATCGTTGAGACCGCAAGCGAGGAGCTTCTGCTTGTGGCGGTTGGCTCGAACCAAGAGCGTCACCAGCATGCCGATCCCACCACTGTTCATGTACGCAAGGCCCGAGAAGTTGAGGAGGACCGACTTGAGGTTCTCGCCGCCGGCCTCGCCGTAAGCCTCCATCAGCACGGCTTCCGCCGCCGAGGTCACGTCTCCATTGATGTCGATCACGCTCACGTCGTTCCCGATCTTCCGCGCGGTCATCGTCACGGTCATCTCTGCCATGTCGTCAATCCCTTCCTTCTCCATCGCTCAGTGCGCTGGCTTCGTCGGCGAACATCGGCATGAAGTCCGCCAGCCGGGTGATCTGGAAGATGTGCTGGTAGTGGTCGGTCAGACCGCAGGCTCCGACGTTGACACCCTCCTGCCGGGCCCGGGCGAGGATCCCGACGATCACCGCGATCCCGGTCGAGTTGATGAACTCGGTGCCGGCGAAGTTCAGCACCACCGCCTTCGCTCCACTCTCGGTCGCCTCCGTGTAAGCCGCTGTGAGCACCGTCTCGGCGTTGCGGTCGATGTCACCCGAGAGGTCGATCACCGCACGGCCGTCGAGCAGCCGTACCTGTGCCTCAGCCATCGCTGTCGCCATCTCCGTCTCCTTTCAGGTAGAGCACGAGCTCGACGGTGTGATGGATGTCGTCGTTGCTGACCTCCAGTTCGTCGACCATGTTTTCGATGAGGAACAACCCCCAGCCGCGCGGCTTCTGCAACCCCGCCAGCTTGGCTTCGATGTTCGGGGTCTCGGGCTCGGGGATCTCCTTGCCGCCGCCCTGATCGGTGATGAGGACTCGCAGATCCTCCTGCGACAGTCGGACCTGGACGCCGACTTTCAGAGCGGAGTCGGCGCCGTTGCCGTGTTCGATCGCGTTCATGGCGGCCTCGGAGACGGCCGTCTTGAGGTTCTCGAGGCGGGACCCGGGAAGTCCGATGCCATCGACAGCTGCGGCGACGCGGTCCATGACCTCGCGCTCGTTGCCCAGCTCGCTCGGGAGCTCGAACTCCGCCAGCACTCTGATGCGATCGTCGTCACCGGAGACGTGGGCCCGTGACGAGCGCTGGACCGTCACGAGCGTGATGTCGTCCTCCTGCTCTTCGACGCCAGAGGTGAAGCGGTCGAGCTCGAGGAGAAGCTTGTCGATCGTCTCCTGGCCCCCGTCCACCGCGGCCATCAGTTCGTGCATGCGGGGGAACCCGAACATGTCGCCGGCGCCGTTGTGCGCTTCGGCGAGCCCGTCGCTGTGCAGCAGCATCGTCTGACCGGACGTGAGGACCGCTTCCTTCTCCTCGTACTTGCTGCCGGGCATCAATCCGAGCGGCATGCCGGTCGCCCGTAGCTCGATGACACCGTCGTCCGTCTTCACGTAGGGGAGGTTGTGGCCCGCGTTCGCGAACACAACCTTTCCGGTCGCCGGATCGAGGACCGCGTAGAGACAGGTCACGAACATGTGGGCCGGGATGTCGGGGAAGAGGAGGTCGTTGGCGCGCTCCATCACCTTGCTTGGGGACTGGAGGCGTTCCGCTTCCGCCCGGATGATGCTCCGGGTCGAGGCCATGACGAGCGCGGCCGGGACGCCCTTGTCGGTGACGTCGCCGGCGACGATCGCGATGCGGCCGTCGGGGAGTTGGATGAAGTCGTAGAAGTCGCCGCCGACCGCCCGTGCCGGACGATAGAAGGCCGAGACCTGCCAGCCCGGGAGGTTGGGGAGTTCCTTCGGCAGGAACTGCTGCTGGATCAGGGTCGCGATCGCCATCTCCTGCTCGAGGCGTTCCCGGGACCTCGCCTGCGCCTCCTGCTCCTGGACCAACTGACCGACCCGCACCGCCGGAGCGGCCTGGGCGGCGAGGTTGTCGAGCAGCTTGCGATCGTCGCCCGAGTACTCCCGCTCGCTGAGCCGGGGGCCGAGGTTCAACAGGCCGATCAGCTCACCGTGGGTGATCAAGGGGACGACCAGCTTGATGCCGGCGTCCTTGAGGGCCTGCACGCCGGGGGATTCGAGCTCGAGGGCATCGACGTCGACCGCCCCGGAGGCGCCCTGGAAGAAGGCGATCACCGGGTCGTTGGGGGCGATATCGATGGGCGGGGACTGGGCGACCTGGGACACCGCCTCGGTCTCCAGGCCCCTCTTCTTCCGCCGGCCACCGGGCCGCACCCGTCGGAGCGATTCACCTAGTTTGCTCATGATCCCTTTCTAGCCCCCTGCCGTCTGGGAATCGTTACGAAGCCACAAAGAAGCGTGGGCGGGCTGCATCGTGGAGGCGACCACGGCCAGCAGATCGGAGTTCAAGGAGGAGAAGTCCACGTCCCGGCGCACCCGGTCCGAGAACTCCTCGAGCGTCTGTGCCGCGTCGTACTTGCGCCGGTAGAAGCGTCGGTCGATGAAGGCCTGGACGCTGGAGCGCAGCGGTCGGAACAGCGCGGCCACGACCAGGGTGGACCCCGCGATCGCGAGGTCGGAGTCCGCTGCGATCGGGCTCAGCACAGCCTGCAGAATGAAGATGATGCCGACGTAGGTCAGAGCCAGAACGAGGGTGAGGGCACCGTAGACCAAGGTCCGGTTGATGACGACATCGATGTCGTACAAGCGGTATCGAAGGAGGGCTCTGGTCATACCCAAAGGAATCATCACACCGAGGGGTGCGGTCAGGAGGACCACGACACCGACGAACGTCTTGGATGGTTCGAAGAAGAGCCCGGGGATGATGATTGCGAAGAACACCCACCCGACGAGCAGGTGTATCGGTGTCATCGCCCACTTGAGTTGCTGGCGTTCGACCCACCCCGCTCTCCGATAACGCGTGAGCTGCCCGACGATTGCGACGAGTGGGACTGTAGTCATAGCGGCTGCGCCGATACGTACGTATCCGTGTGGCTCCTTTCCCTCAACCAAAGACATGAGTGCGTCGGGAACCCCCGGAAACACAGCGAGGATCATCACGGTTGCGAGGAAGAACACCGCCAGCCATCGAGGCACGAAAGTCCCAGTCGGAAAGGTACAAAGGCTGTAGGTCAGGGCGGCGAAGGCAACCACCCAGATAACCCCAATAGGGACGTCGAAAATCGGGACCTCATTCCGCAGAGCGACGACACCCCTGCAGAAATAGGTTTCCATCAGAACGATCGCGGCGGAGAATCCGATGGCTGCAGGATCATCGGATCGTCTGACGAAGATGAGGATGCCGAGAACTACCCCGATCGTGAAGGGCAAGATCAGGCCAGCCGTGATGACCGCCCCGATCGGGAGCCCCGCACTCTCTATGACGGTCAGGACCTGTGGCGTCCCCATGGTTGTCGGGTCCAGCAAACTGAGGAAGAAGCCCCAGAGGTTCAGTGCGATGATCGGCGGGATCAGGAGCAGCCAGGCCGCACGGAACCATCGTGCCCGGCTATCCATCTGCACGTGTTCTTCAGCCACAGCGAGGCGTGCGCGGGATGCATGGTGGTTCCAACAACACCGACGAGTTCGTTCGTGAGTGACTCGAGGTCGACCTGATCGCGGAGCCGAGCGGTGAAGAGATCGAGCGTCTCGGCCGCGTCGTAGCGCGCTCGGTAGAAACGGCGATCGATGAACGCCTGGATCCCTCGACGCAACGGTTGGAAGAGGGCCGCTACTCCCAGGGTCGATGCGGCGATCGTGAGGTCGGACTGCGAGGTGAAGGGATCGAGGATCAGCTGGAACAGCGCGATCAGCCCGAAGTAGGACCCGGCGAGGACGCCTGTCAGGAGACCGTAGACCAGTGTGCGGTTGATCAGGAGGTCGATGTCGTAGAGGCGGTAACGCAGCACCGCGGCCGCGATACCCACAGGTATGAGGAAGATCCCGATCGTCGAGATCTGGGACGCCGACTGGATGAAGAGGTTCCCTTCGCCCAAGGCGGCGAGGGTCGGGGAGAGGAAGGTCATGAGCACCGAGAGCGCCACCGACAACAGGAAGAACTTCATCTGGTTCCTCACCACGACGTCACCCCTGCGGAAGCGCATCACGATGGCAGATCCCGCCATTGCAAACGAAGAGAGCATCAAGGGGATCGTCACCACTGGAGGTTCGTCCGTGATCGGGGTCTGTGTGATCACCGTCATTCCGGTGAGGAACAAGGGCACCGCAAGCCAGAGGATCGCGAGCGGCGGTTTGCCCTGAGGAAAGACCAGTGGGAGCACGATCAGAGAAGTGGTCGTCGGAGCGATCCACCACCAGTCGTTCCCCCAGACCCATAGGCCCGGCACCGAGAGATCGTGGGCGGTGGCGTAGGGGATGAACTCCTCGAAGAGTCCTTGGATGCCGGAGAAGACCCCGACCGAGAGGAGGATCCAGCCCACCAGGTTCCGCGGCTGTCTCCACACCAGCAAGGCACCGAGCGTGGCCCAGGGGAAGACGAGGATGCCCTGGAACCCCCGGAACCCCCAGCCCCCGTCGACGGCCACATCTAGGCTCGTCCACGCGAAGTAGCAGGTCAGGACGCCCAGGATCAGAGCGATGCCGAAGAGGACGACGACCACGATGTTCAGGGGGCCGGCCCCCATCGCGGGTCCGGACCGGCCGGAACTCGCGCTGCTCATCTCTCGATCCCCTTCAGTCATGCCCCAGAGGTTGCACGTTGTTCGTCCAAGCATCGTTACGAAATCGGGGATGAAGGACAATGCCGTTGCGAGGATTCCTTAGTCTCTAGCTGTGGGAGGGAAGGTGGGGGTGAGCAAACTGGATATATCGGTCCTGGGCACTCCGAGGATAGAGGTCGACGGCGCCCCCCTTCAGGTCGACACCCGCAAGGCGACCGCCCTGCTGACCTACCTCGCCACAACCGCTCGGCCCCAGAGCCGGGACCGCCTGGTCGGCCTGTTGTGGCCCGATTACGACGAGGAGAAGGCCCGCGGCGCCCTGCGACGCACCCTTTCGACGCTCAAGAAGGCACTCGGGGACCGGTGGGTCTCGGCCGATCGATCGACCGTGACCCTCGATCTCGCCGATGTCGGGTTCGACCTCGGGACCCTCCGGGGTGCACTCGAGCTCGTCGCGTCGCATGGCCATGACCCGGAGACCGATTGCGCCGAATGCCTGACGGCTCTGACTCGGGCGGCCGAGGTCGCCGGAGGTGAGTTCCTCCAGGGGTTCTCGCTGCGGGATGCCGAACCGTTCGACGAATGGCGATCGCTCGAGGCCTACAGCGTCACGCGTGAACTGACCCGCGTCCTCGACATGCTCGTCCACTCGCATACCTCTGCGGGGAACCTGGGGGCCGCGGTCGATGCCGCGCGCCGCAAGCTCGATCTCGACCCTCTCGACGAGCCGACCCACCGGCAACTCATGCAGCTCAACGCGTGGAGAGGCATGCGCGGCGCGGCCCTGGAACAGTACCGGGAGTGCGTCGCGGTGCTCGATCGCGAGTTGGGAGTGCCTCCGCTTCCCGAGACCACTGCGCTTTACGACGCGATCGCGGAGGGCGAGGTCGAGACACGCGAGACACCACGCTTGAAGGAGCCCGGAGCCCGTCGCCCGGCCCGCGCCCCAGCGGGATACCCGCTGCGCGGACGGACGGCAGAGATGGACGGTCTGCTCGAGCTCTACTCGCGTCTCGGAGACGGCGGGGCACTCGTCTCGATCCAGGGAGAAGCGGGGATCGGAAAGACGAGGCTCGCCGAGGAGTTCCTCGACGCGGTCACCGAACGCGGGGCGCCTAGTCTCTCGGCACGTGGTCATGAAGGCGAAAGCGGTCTTCCGTACGCGCTGATCACGCAATTGCTCGAGCGGGTCGCCGACC
The DNA here is from genome assembly GCA_963826105.1 of uncultured Actinomycetes bacterium. GTDB lineage: Bacteria > Actinomycetota > CADDZG01 > CADDZG01 > WHSQ01 > WHTI01. The sequence goes on from CAWGWA010000013.1 coordinate 436,422, forward strand.
GGCTTCCATCCAGCGTTCCTCAGGGAGCTCTCACCGAGGCCTCGAGGTTGCTTCCGTCACTGAGCCCGGATGCCGTTCCCGGCCCCATCGATGATCCGGGCGCGACGGGCAGGTTCTTCGAGGGCATACGAGAGGTATTGACCGCGTCCCTCGCCGGGTCCCAGCCCGGCGTGCTGTTCGCCGACGACCTGCAATGGTGCGACTCCGCTTCGCTCGAGGTGCTGACCTACCTGGCTCGCCGGCTCGACGAGACCCCGATCCTGTTGCTGCCGTCATGGCGGACCGAGGAGATCGACCGTAGCCATCCCCTCAACCATCTGGTCGCCGCCGCGGAGCGGAACAGTTCGGTCCAACTCGAACGGTTGAAGGAAGAAGACGTCCGGGCCCTCGTTGACGACGCGACCGAGAACACCGGAGCCGAGGTCGGGGATCTCGCTCATCGCCTGATGGTCGAGACCGAGGGCATCCCCTTCTTCATCGTCGAGTATCTCGCGGTGGCCGGGGAAGGGGAGGGGGACTGGCGATTGCCTCAGTCGATCAAGGAGCTCTTGCGATCGCGTGCGGAACTGGTCGACGAAACCTCACGACAGATCTTGGGCACGGCCGCGGTGATCGATCGCTCTTTCGACTTCGACACCGTCTGGAAGGCGAGTGGTCGAACCGAGTTCGAGACCGTAGATGCCCTGGAAGAACTCGTGGGGCATCGTCTCGTCGTGCCCGCCGAGCCGACCGCGTCGACGGGCGCGACCTACGAGTTCTCCCACGAGAAGCTACGCACTTACATCTATGGCGAGATGAGTCCCGCGCGCCGTCGGGTGCTGCATCGACGGGTGGGAGAAGCCCTGCTCACCGACGGGGCACCCGCCGATCGTGCCACCTCAGTGTCCGCACTGGCAGCACGGCATCTCGAGCTCGGCGGACTCGAGAAGGAAGCCGCCCTACAGCACGAGCGAGCGGCCACCTACGCGCGCACCATCTCGGCGAACACCGCGGCCCTCGACCACTACCTCGCCGCGCTGGCCCTCGATCACCCGAATCGCTCGGTGCTCCATGAGGGAGCCGGCGACATGCATGTGCTCCTGGGTGACTACCAGGCCGCCATCGGCGACTACCAGACCGCCGCGGCAACGGCCGATCCGGACTCGATCGCCAGCCTCGAACACAAGCTCGGCGAGGTCCACCTCCGTCGCGGTGACTGGGAGCAATCCCGCAGCCATCTCGTGATGGCGCTCGAGCTTGTGGAAGAGGGCGACGGCGAACATCTGCGGGCCAAGATCCTCGCCGCTCTGAGCTTCAACGCCTACCGGAACGGTGCGGTCGACGATGCCGTCGATCTCGGCGTTCGCTCGCTGGAAGCGGCGACACGCTCGGACGATCCACAGGCTCTGGCTCATGCCAGGAATCAACTCGGGATCCTCGAGAACGCTCGCGGCCGGTACGACGAGGCTGCGATCCACCTCGAAGAGAGCCTTCGGGTGGCCGCGGAGCTCGACGATGCCGCGGTGCGATCCGCAGCGCTGAACAACCTTGCCCAGACCGCGCGGCTGCGCGGAGAGATCGACAGGGCGCTCGATCTGACCCGCGAGGCGCTCGAGATCTGCATCCGGCAGGGTGACAGCCACCACGAGGCGGCGATCCGCAACAACCTTGCCGACCTCCTACACGGCAAGGGCGACTCGGACGGCGCGATGGAACAGCTGAAGACCGCGGCCGCCGTGCTCGCTCGGATCGGCGACGAACCCACGGGCATGCTCCCGGAGGTCTGGAAACTCGTCGAGTGGTAGTTCTACCTGGGCGGCAGGGAGGCTACGAACTCGAGTGCTGCTTCCACGTGCCTGCGTAGTGCGGGTTCGGTCTTGACTCCGGCGGGTGCCGCGAACACATAGCCCTTCATCGGCCTGCCGGTGAAGTCCATCGGACGGACGTTCTCGTCCTTCAGAGCGTCCACCGCTCCTTCTTCCCCCAGACGCAGCATGAGGTCATCGTTCGCGATCCCGCAGCACATGTAGCCCTTGACCATGAACGCGATCCCACCGAACATCTTGCGCTCGTCGACATCCCCATGCTCAAGGAGGATCTCTTTGACCCGGCCCGCGAGCTCTTCGTCGTAAGCCATTCTCACTTTCCTTCCGCTCCCTCAGAAGGATAACCACGCAACAACTTGGAGTCCTGATGATCGAAGGTCCAGGCAGGAACCGAGCCGATCGGAGACGAACAACCCACCTAGATGGTTCGGATCATCCGAGGAGAGCTTCCAATGCCTCTCAGCAGACGGGAATTCATGAAGACGGGAGCCGCTGCCGGCGCGCTCCTGGTGGCTCGCCCCTTGGGAGCGTTCGCCGGGAGTCTCGGCCCGACCGCCGAGTTCTCTACCTCACGAGAGTCGCGGCTGTTCCCGGGCACGCGTCTCGTGCATGCCGACCTCCATAACCACACGCTCTACTCCGATGGTGACGGCGAGCCCGAGAACGCCTTCGCATCGATGCGGGCCGCGGGACTCGATGTCGCCGCGCTGACCGATCACGCAACGGTCTCCTACGGGATGCCGATGGGCACGATCTGTCCCGACGGCTGCGGTGCCGGGGGCCTGGCCGGGATCAACGAGCAGACCTGGGCCGAATCCAAGGCTCTTGCCGACGGAGCGAACGACGACGGAAACTTCACCGCGATCCGTGGGTTCGAGTGGTCGAGCCCGACGCTCGGGCACATCAACGTGTGGTTCTCGGAGAACTGGACCGATCCACTGCACACCGCCGGGGCAACGAGCGGCGAGGGCGTGGCTCAATTCGCTCACGACAACATGGGTACTCCGGCGCCGGTGAGTCTCGCTCTCGACACCGCCGTACGTGCCCTGCCGACCACCGGAGTGACCATGGTTCCGTTCTACGACTGGTTCAACGCGGAGCCGTCCCGTCCCGTGCTGGGCGGTGGACTCGACGGCATCGCCGGCTTCAATCACCCCGGCCGCGAGACCGGCCGCTTCGGCTACTTCCACTTCGAGCCAACCGCTCGCGACCGTCTCGTCAGCTGCGAGGTCTTCAACCGCAACGAGGACTACCTCTTCGAAGGGACCAACTCGGGCGTCGGCTCGCCGATCAACGAGTGTCTCAACGCCGGTTGGAAGGTCGGACTTCTCGGGGTCACCGACGAGCACGGAACCGACTGGGGGTACCCCGACGGCAAGGGCCGTACCGGCCTGTGGGTGAACTCTCTCGATCGCGGATCGGTGCGCGAGGCGATGGTCGCCCGGCGCTTCTTCTCGACGCGTCTGCGCGGACTGCGTGTGGACGCGTCGGCCAATGGGGGCCGGATGGGGAGCACCCTTCAGCACTCGAGCGGCCCGATCACCTTCTCGCTTGATATCGACAGGGGAGAGGAGTGGTGGGGGCACGCCCTCAACGTGCAGATCCTCCAGTCCGGAACCTTCATGCCCACGATCGTCGATTCCTTCGAGATCACGATCCCGATCCCGGAGGAGCCGGTTATCTCCTTCACTCGCGATATCAACCGTGACGATGGCGACTGGGTCGTTCTCCGGATCACCGATCCGGCGGTTCCGGCCGACGCACGAGCGACCGGCGACTGGACCTCGCTCGGCAACGCCATCGCCTACACGAGCCCGTTCTTCCTGGCCTGATGTCGGACGAGCAGGTCGCTGCCGACGCGAAGATCGCGGCCGGGGTCATGTTCGCCCACATCCCCGCTTCGCTGTTCCTGTGGGCGTTCGAATTCTTCTCCACGCCGGGGTTTGGGTCGAACGGTCTTCAGGATGTCGGCATGATGGCGATCCTCTTCGCGCTTGCCTTTGCCTCGGGCGTCGTTGCGGTGATCGCGAGCGGATTCGGTAAGGGGCGACGATGGGCGGCGGTCGCGGCGGTGATCGTCTTCGGTTTCGCCGGGGTCGTTTGTGCGATCGGGTTCATCAACAATCTGATCTGGCTGAGCGGAGGTTTCCACTCGCCACGTCTGCTCGTCGGCTGGGGGGTCTTCGCGTTCTCCTGCCTGGGGCTCACCATCTACTGCATCGCTTGGCTCATCACCCACCGAACGGATCGGAGCTAAAGGCGGGGTAACGAGCGGCCGACGTATGCAGCAACACGGTGCCTGGAGGACGCAACCGACGGCTAACTCTAAGACCGATGCTGAGGATGTAGACCGAAGCGTGATGACCTAGTCGATCGCCAGGCTCGTCCTCTTAAGCTGGCCTGACCAGCCATCGAGTTGGCCTCCAGGCACCGTTTCCTTTTTCCCTCCCTTTTGATATCCGCCTAAATCTCCGCGTTCCAGGCAGGAGCGAGCCGAGCAAGCACGAATCGGTCCCCGTCAGCTGTTAAAGCTCTAGATCGGAGATGGGGATGAAGAAGCTACGCGTTGTTCTGGCCACCGCCCTGATGGCGTCGGCACTTTCGGTAGTGAGCGCGGCTCCGGCCAGCGCCAAGTGCACCGGCGAAGCCTGTCCGGTTGTTGTCACGGTCTGCGCCAAGATGGACAAGTACTACGACAACTTCCTCGGCTGCGAGACCTGGTAGCCGATCGATCCAGCGACCGCCCGGCCCCCCAAGCGGGGGTCCAGCGGTCCGCCCGGCCGTACCCGGGCTAGGACCTTCGGGCAAAACAGTCAAAAAGAGATGTAAACCACCTAAAATCCTTGCGGCAAAGCGGGCAAAACTCTACAATCCTCCCGATATCTCTGGGTGCCTGGGGGGACGAGAGGATGAATGCCGCAGCACCACGCTCGGCATCCTTGCGCGCTCGTTACCGCCGGCATCCCCGATCAGAAGGGGGATCTGAAGGTGGTGACCAGTAGGAGAACAGCAATGATGCTGGCCGGCCTTGCGCTCGCCGTGCTCATGGTTGCTGCTGTCTCGGGGGCATGGGCGGGCTCGTCCGCTCCCGGCAACAAGCCGCCGACTCGCAGCGGCAAGGCTCCGCTCCTCGGCACGAACGCACCGGGAGCGATCGAAGGTCGCTACATCGTCGTGTTCAACAAGTCCGTATCGGGGGCGGCGGTCAAGTCTGAGAGCCAGAGGGTCCAGGCTCGCGGAGGTCAGATCCACTATCGCTACGACAGCGCCATCAAGGGCTTCGCCGCGACATTGTCGAAGCAGGCGGTCGAGTCGCTGCGCAAGGACTCGCGGGTCGCCTACATCGAGGCGGACCAGAGGATCAGGCTCTCGGCGACGCAGTCACCGGCGACCTGGGGACTCGACCGGATCGATCAGCGGAACCTCCCTCTGAACAACAGCTACACCTACAACGTGACCGGCGCCGGCGTGAAGGCGTACATCATCGACACTGGAATGCGCCTTACCCACAACGAGTTCGGGGGCCGTGCGGTCAGCGGCTACGACGCCATCGATGGTGGCTCGGCCGATGACTGCAACGGACACGGAACCCACGTCGGAGGCACCGTCGGTGGAAGCACCTACGGGGTTGCCAAGGGCGTCAGCCTCGTGGCCGTCAGGGTGCTCAACTGCGCCGGCAGCGGAACCAACTCGCAGGTGATCGCCGGCATCAACTGGGTCACGAGTGACCACAGTGCCGGACAGCCTGCGGTCGCCAACATGAGCCTCGGGGGCGGCGCCAGCTCCGCGCTCGACAACGCGGTGAGTAGCTCGATCGCCGACGGCGTGACTTATGCGGTCGCCGCAGGCAACGAGAACGCGAATGCGTGCAACGGTTCGCCGTCGCGGGTCGCAACCGCGATCACGGTCGGATCGACAACCTCGACCGACGCTCGCTCGTCGTTCTCGAACTACGGGACCTGTGTCGACATCTTCGCTCCCGGCTCGAGCATCACCTCGGCCTGGTACACGAGCAACACCGCGACCAACACGATCAGCGGTACATCGATGGCGACGCCACACGTTGCGGGAGTAGCGGCTCTGGCGCTGCAGGCGACTCCCAGTGCCTCGCCCGCGACGGTCACCAACACGATCATCTCGTCCGCGACCACCGGGGTTGTGGGATCGCCGGGTAGCGGTTCGCCGAACCGGCTCCTGTACTCGCTGCTAACCTCCAACCCGAACCCCGAGCCGACGCCGACTCCCACGCCGACGAATCCACCACCGACCGGGTGTTCGGGAACGACTTACTCCGGTTCGCTCTCGGGCACGGGTGACTACGACCTCCACCCGAACGGGAACTACTTCCAGACGACGACCGCAGGCACGCACAAGGGCTGCCTGGTCGGCCCTGCCGGTACCGACTTCGACCTCTACCTGTACCGGTGGAATGGCTCGTCGTGGTCCTTGGCGGCTCAAGGCATCGGTTCGACCTCGACCGAGACCGTCACCTACAGCGGCTCTGCCGGCTACTACTACTGGCGGGTCTACTCCTATAACGGCAGCGGGAGCTACAACTTCACGCTGCAACGACCCAACTAGATAGAACGTCGAAAGCGGAGGGGCGGCTAGTCCGCCCCTCCGCTCATTTCACGGGATCTCGAGCCTTGCGAAAACCCTTGTCCCGACAGTCAACTCGCTTTCAGCGTCCTGGCCAGCTGGACGGCGCGTACGCCCACCCCAGGTACGGAAGGCCAAGTCCGGTGACCGAGTGTTGCCGCACGGGAAGTGCCGAGGCGAATCCTTGGGTTGAGATTGCTTGACCGCCACCGATAGACAAGGCTGAGTGACCGAAAGTGCCCCAGGCGTAGAACAACATCGCTCCGACTGGAGGGGTTCCGGTCGTGTGGATACGACCGGCCGCCAGCTGTGCACGATAGTTGGCGGCAGCGCTCCCGTATCGTCCGCTGGTCCCAAAGGCCTTCTCGACGAACAACTCACACCAGCCCGACCATTTTCCATCGGGTGTCAACGTCGTGTAGGACACGCCGAGCTGGGTCCTCGCCCAAGCAACCGCTCTGGTCTCCCTTGTGGTTGGGTTGGGAGTCGAGGTACACCTCGGATAGGACGTTGAGGTCGAACTGAGATAGATGTCCGCTACGTAGCGCGAGTCTGGCGTCCTTGCCCAGCGGTTCCATGTGATCAGCCGACCCTGCCAATAGTCGGTGACCGCGCCTCCCGTGACCCAGCAGTTCACGGTTACCTTCGCGCCTTCGGCGATGCATCCATCCCGAGCAGCACTTAGATTCGGGGAGACTCGGCGGCATACGCCGATGCCTCCGGTGCCAACGACACGGTAGGAGTATGTCGTTGCCGCAGATGGAGCGGCCGACGCGGTCTCGACCCCGACAAGCGTCGGAACCGCAGCAGCTACCACGAAGGAAACGGCAGCCATCTTGTTCCTCAGGATTCTCATGCCGTGACTCCTTCCTTTTCGTGAGGCCATCGTTGGCCTCGGGGAAGGTAGGACTCTGTCCCTGCAAAGGTGTTACCTATCGGTATGTATGCAAGTCCGACATGCATTGATTTCGAAAGTGAGGTTTTTTCGCGATGTTCAGACTGAAGCGGTTCGATGACGCCGATCGTTCGGTCGAGCTCGTCAAGGGCCTGCTCGAGGTCATCGAGATCGGTGGGATGGCACTCGGGCGCGCGGAGTACGAACCGGGGTGGCGGTGGTCGCGCGATGTCGCCGGTGACGAGAGCGGTCAGACGTTGTGCCAGGCATCGCATCTCGGCATCGTGCTCGCCGGTGAGAACAAGGTAACGATGGCGGACGGGACCGTGCACATGATGCGCCCAGGAGACGTCTTCGAGATCGGTCCGGGCCATGACTCTGAGGTCGTGGGCGACGTGCCCTACGTCTCGATCCACCTCAAAGGTATCGAGGAGTACATCGAGGGGACCTGAGGATCAGCGGCCGACGAGCGACGCGAACACGACGATGTTGTCGAGGTAGTGACCGGTCGATTCGTCGAACGCCCCTCCGCAGGTCACGATCCGCAGTCCCGCGTGGTCGATGTTCCCGTATACGAGCTTCGTCGGGAAGTCGTTCTTGGAGTACCGGCGGACCTCATCGACGATGAAGACCGCGACCGAGTCATCCGCTCGGGTGATCGAAACGCGATCGCCGCGCTTCATCTCGCCGAGGCGGAAGAACACCGATGGCCCATTGGCGGCCGAATCGACGTGACCGAGGAGGATCGCCGGTCCCAGCTCTCCAGGAGTGGGGGAGTAGCGGTACCAAGCGGCGGTGTCGTAGAGGGGGCCGGGGGCCGGGGTTTCCATGGCCCCCGTCGAGGTGGTGCCGAGATGCTGGAGGTCCGAGTGCACCCCGATAGAAGGGATGTCGAGACCGACCGGCTTCGATGCAGGAAGGCTCGCCGGGATCGGTGGAGTCCCTACCAGTCGAGGGCCGACGAAATCTCCGACGCTCGCTAGGGCGACCTCGGGTCCGAAGCTCGTCGGTGGTTGCGGGATCTCACGCTGAGATGCAAGCGATACGCCGATGAGCCCGAGTCCGCTGAATAGCAAGACCGCGGTGATGCCCGTGGCGATCAAGCCACGGGCACCCCGCTTAGTGGTCTTCGTAACTTCGTTCGATCGGTCAGGCATCGTTGCCGGCTCGGCGGCGGAGAACGTAGGCCGGTACCGCAGCTGCCATCAAGACGAGACCGAGAAGCATCATCGTCCCGTTCTCGAATCCGTTGGTCGATCCGCCACCGGTTTCGGGACCGCCCTCGGGAACCTGGGTGACCTGGTTCGTCGAGGAATCGTCCGGGTTGTCGGTGTCGTCATCGTCTTCTTCGTCATCGGGCGTCCCGCCGCCGCCACCGTCGGTGGTGGTTGGGCTCGGGGTCGGGGTGGGTGATGGTCCCGGACCGGGACCCGGTCCGGTGATGACATTTGTGATGCCGGTGCGACAGGTGACCGTTGCGCCTCCACCGTTACCGGATCCGACGCACTGGTTAACCGTGACGGTCATTCCTGCGGCCGACGTCGAGTCCGAGTCGACCGAGCACTGCACGCGAACCGTCCCACCGCCGCCAGTCCCAGCCTCGTTGCACTGAGTGACCGTTGCTCCGGTGGTGTTGGCGGGGAACGGACTACAAAGGATCGTCGGTTCGGTCCCTCCGCCGGTGCCAGCCGTGTTGCACTGGTTGACCGTGGCCGCGGTCGGAGTCTCGGTACTCACGATGTTGTTAACGACATCGACCGTACAGAGGACCGTTCCACCACCACCGTTGCCGGACCCGTTGCACTGGGTCACGGTGGTCACGACATCCGCTGAGGTCGTCGTTGAGGTGGTGCAGGTCAAGGTCGGAGGATCGTTGGCCGCGCCGTGACACTCGGTGAGTGAGACGGTCGAGCTGCGCTCGGCACCATCGATGTTGTTCGTGATCACGTAGTGACATTCGACGGCCTGGCCCCCAACGTTGTCGACACCGTTGCACTGGTTGAGAGCAACATCGGCACTAGCCGACGGCGCTACTGAAACGAAGAACATTGAGATAAGTGAAACCGCGAAGATAAGTGCCAAGGCCAACCTAGGCCTCTTGAGGCGGAGTGACTGCTGCATTGCTGACCTGCTCTCTGCGGACGGTTGTCCGAAAATGGAACTTGGATGATGCCTAGCGATCGCTGCGCGGCGGTGCGGCTCCTCCCGTCCACCATTCCGCGATGCCCTCGGGCATGTAGTAGCGCATGACTCCGTCTTTCCCCTGACGTGTCCTTACGGGCCATACCTTGTTGCCGAACAGCTTCCGGGAGACCTTGCTGATGGCTCCCAACTCGGATCGAACCTGCGTGTCGGTGGATGAGGAGTGGGCGAGGAACTCTCGGTAGTTGACCTCTACGCCGGCGTTGTCGGCCGCGTACTGAAGCAACTCCATCGCCGCGGGATAGATGTAGATCTCGCGCCTGAACTGCTCGAGCATTGAAGCGGTCCAGGAGCCCTGCCGGTAATCGATGTAGATGCTCTCGGCGGAGTGGTCCTGGAGGTAGGGCTCGATCTCGCGAGCCAGCTGGACGAATCGACGCAGCAGCGGCTCGATCGAGGCCGGCATTGCCCCGCGGACGCTATCGGGCTGGTGTTCCTGTCCTGCCGTCAGGTGGGTTCTCCTCGAAATGTATGGGATTCCATGGGAACTCATACTACCTGCAATCGACGGCCTGGACCAGAACTTGAGCCGTTCGGCGATCTTTCTGAGCCAGGTTCCGCTCAGAAGAGAGCGAGTGGGGCCAGGGCGAGGATCCAGCTGGCTAGCGATCCGACGAGGAAGTATTCGGTCGCGGCGTGGATGTCGTGTTTGTCTTCCTTGCTGATCTCGGGGAAGCGGAGCAACCCCTTGGCGGTCGCCACCACCGCAGCAGCGGTCAGATAGCCGGCGACCCCGAGCCCGAAGATCAAGGTCCGTTCCATGGGTCCGATGAAGCGACCGCCACGCAAACTTTGATCGGCTTCCGGAGTGCCGACGACGGCAAGCAGCAGACGGACGAGCGCATTGGCGCTCGCCTGAAGGAACATCAGCGCGCCGAGGACCGTGAGCACGCGTCCCTGCGACTGACCAGAAAGGACCGGGTAGGGGAGATCGTCGATCAAGCGGCCGATCGCGCCGCTCTTCGCATCCGGCCACCATCCACCGGAGATAGCGAAGACCGACATGCCACCGGCGACCCCGGCGAGGATCGAGGCAGCGCGCGTCGTCGACCACGCCGCGGGCAGCCGTGCCCACAGCCACAGCCCGATCGTGAGGCACGACCACGCCGTCAGTCCCAGGACGGCGCCGGGGCCCAATCCGCTAAGGAGAGACACCGACAGGGTCGTGGTGGTCCCGATCCCCCACGCCCACCAGCCTCGGGGCCGGGTCGCGACCTCGCCGGAGTAGCCGGCGATCATGTCGCCGAGACCGATCGAAAGGAGCCAGATGCCTACGGGTTCCACGTCGCGTCCTTGATGAGTTCGTGGGAGCGCATCAGCGCGTAGGTCCCGTTCTTGGTGATCCGCTGCGCGATCGCGGACTGCGTGACGCCTTCTTGAGCGGCCAGGTCCGACTGCGTCAGGCCCTCGAGGAGCCCGGCCATGATCCGAGCGTCCCGGTCGTCGAATCCGTCCATGATCTCATCGCGGCAGATCAGGAACGCATTGATGACCGGAACCGCTCCACCCAAGGTCTCGCTAGCGATCGCGGTGCGCCACCCCTTGGGTGCTTCGCGACCGCGCTGCGCCTTGCCGATGGCATCGAGTGCGTCGCGGGCGGACCACCATGCTGGGCCGTCCTGCTGGAAGGGGAGGCTCTTCGCATCGAAGACCTCGAGGCCACCCCAGCCGATGCCGAACCGAACGTCGCTCGTGCCGCGGAGAAGAAGCCGGATCCGAAGCGTTGCCTCGACCGCATCGCCGACGCTTCCGTAGAGACCCTGGAACTCGTCGCCGACGGTCTGGGCCAGGGGCTGGACCCCGACGACGACACGATCGACCGCGCCGAGGACCTCGGTGACGCGGGCCTGAAGGGCGGCCCGGCCCCCGGCGGCGCGGGACGCCACGAGGTCGCCGATCAGCGATGCGTAGTTGCGAGGGTCGTCGCCCATGGGATGCCCTTCAATAAGGAGATGTCTTATGAATCATCCTAATAAGGTATTACCTGATAAGTCAAACAGATCAGCGGTGGGCTGATAAGTGAGGTATCCCATCCCATGATGCCGGGAGGGTGCGACGAGATCGGAGCTAGTTGCTGATCGCCAGCCGCGGGGTCGTCTCCGGTTCCCGTCGGGTCGTGCCCCGGATCCCCTTGCTCTCGATGTAGTCGAGGAACGCGACCAGGCACGCGGGATCGAACTGCGTACCGCGACCCTCGGTCATGATCTCGAGCGCGCGTTCGACCTCGAACGCAGGTCGGTAGGCGCGGGTTGAGGTCAGGGCGTCCCACACATCGGCAACCGCGACGATGCGGGCATTGAGGGGGATCTCGTCGCTGGCGAGCCCATCGGGGTAACCGGTACCGTCGATCCGTTCGTGGTGATGGCGAACGACCTCGAGGACCTCGTTGAGCGAACGAGCCTGCCGAGCGATCTCCCATCCGATGACCGGGTGCTCCTGGACGAGGAGGCGTTCCTCGGCCGTGAGTGGTCCCGGCTTGTGAATGATGTGGTCCGGGATCCCGATCTTGCCGATGTCGTGAAGCTCGGCGCCCCAGACCAGACGCCGCAATTCATTTGAGGGAAGCCCTAGACGCTGTCCGATCGCGGCGGCGGTTTCGGTGACGCGGTGAGAGTGACCACTCGTGTACGAGTCGCGTGCTTCGACCGCAGCCACGAGGGTGCGGAGCGCTTCGGGGTAGCCGCGAGCGATGTGATCGAGGGGATCGTGACGGAACGCGTGCTGCAGCGAGTCCTTCTCTCGGGTGCGAAGGAAACCGGCAACGACCGCGTACACCGCGCTTCCGAAGCCCATCAGGAGGAGAGCGTGGTAGTCCCACCACGAGATGCGCCACACGGTACCGAAGCGGAGCGACATCAAGGCCTCGGCCCCCAGCCAGCAGGCGAGAGCGAGGGCCAGGACGACCGTGTCGTTGCTCAGTCGCCAGCGCCGCCAGTGGACGAAGCCGACGCCGACGAGCGCAACTCCGGCCAGAAGCCTGAGTAGGTCCATCATCATCTTCTCGGTCGAGGTCGGTCCGGCGGCGGCGGGTTCGTCTCCGGCCGCCGAAGGGGTCGTGCCCGTCGTGCCGGCGTGTGAGTGGTCTGATGCGCCGAGGCTCACCGAGTGGGGTTGGAATCCCGGACGAGCTCGCTCCGTAGGAGTTGCCGGCGCCATAGGAATCGTCCGCACCGTAGGAGTCGGCGGTCCCGGTCGATCCGTAGACGGGTTCCTCGGCCGCGGCCGTGGTTGTCTCTGCCGCGGCGGTCTTCGCAAGGGATTCGATGCGGGTCGAAAGGACAACCGATCCAAGGGTCAGGGCGAGGATCAAGTGTGGGGATCGTCAACGAGAGCCACGGATGACGAGCGACCAACGGAGCCAGCCGGCGAGTAACCGGTAGGACGGCAAGCAGTTGCGTGAGGGCGAAAGCGGCGATCGCGAAGTTAGGCAGGCGGCCGACCCAGAGGTTGGCCCCGACACCGGCGACGCCGGGCGTCACCAGTCCGTGGGCCAGCATGATCATTCCGACCGCGAGGCAGCCGAGAGCGACGAAGACGAGGGCGGCGTCCCGAGATCGACCCGCAGCTATTCCCGCGATGAGCGCGATGCCGACGGCACAGGCCGCGATGGCACTTACGACAACGAGATGGAAGTTGGCGGACATGAAGGCCTTGTCGAGCCCGGGGAACGAGCGCAGGATCACGAACAGGAAAATGGGCGTGGCGAGAGCCACGATCGCGAGGAGCGACATCCCGCGACGACGCGCTGTGAAATCAGATCGTGTCGTGCGTAGTCCCATCGTGAAGCCTTCTCTCTCCGACTAGTGCAGATTCCCCCCTAGGGGCCCACCTCTACTGGTTCGGCAGGCCCCCTTGCCCGCTTTAGTCGGATTTCCTGCTTCCCGCCTAGGTTTATCTACTTAGAGGCGGTCGAGGAACCCCTCGGCCGCGCTGACGAACCTCCCGGGCTCCTCGAGGTGGGTCGAATGGCTGGCCCCCTCGAACAGCACCCACTCGGCCCCCGGGATCCGGTCGGCGATCTCCTTGACCACTTTCGGGGTCGCCTCATCGAACTCGCCCGAGATGAGGAGCGTGGGAACGTCGATCTCGGGAAGCCGGTCGGTGATGTCCCAGTTCCTGAGACTGCCGATGCAGTGGAACTCGCTCGGCCCGTTCATCGTGTGATACACGGTCGGGTCTTCCTCCATCTTGGCGAACGCGCGATCCATGCATTCGGGCCACGGCACCCGACAGAGGTGGCGTTGGTAGAACACCATCACCGCAGCCTCGTAGTCGGTGTCTTCGGTCGTCCCGTTGGCTTCGTGGAGAAGGAGGGTCTCCTGCACGTCGGGCGGAAGGTCGGCGCGCAATCGGTTCGCCTCCTCGACCCACAGGGGGATGCTGCCCGGCGAGTTCGCCACCACCATGCCCTTCAGCCCTGCGGGATGATCGAGAGCGTGTTCCATCGCGAGCATCCCTCCCCATGACTGGCCGAGCAACGTGTAGGCGCGCTCGATGCCGAGGTGCTCGAGCAGGCCGACGAGCTCACGCTTGAAGAGGTCGACGGTCCAGAAGTCGGCCGGGGCATCGGGGAGATGCTGGCTGTTACCGCAGCCGAGCTGGTCGTAGAGGATCGTCTGGCGGCCCGACCGCGACAGAACCTCAAGATCCTCGAGGTAGTCGTGGGTCGCTCCCGGACCACCGTGGAGGATCACGACCGGAAACTTGTCGGGTTCGGACTCACCTGAGGCCTGGTACCAGGTCGCGTGTCCGTCCCACTCGAAGATCCCTTCCATCGAAACCTCTTTCGTTAGGGGTCTAGGAGTTGTGGGGTTCATATACTCACACCACATGGCCTGGACCTTCGTCGCCCTCGGCGACAGCATGACCGAAGGAGTCGGGGATCCGCTGCCCGATGGATCCCTGCTGGGATGGGCTGCCCGATTGTCGGGCTGGTTGACCGAACAGCATCCCGATCTCCAGTTCGAGAATCTCGCGCTCCGCAGTCTCACTACCGCGGAGATCCGCGAATCCCAGCTCCCGCGTGCCCTCGAGATGAAGCCGGATCTCGCCAGCGTTATCTGCGGGGTCAACGACGCGCTGCGGCCGGGGTTCGATGCCCGCGCCTTCGAACGTGATTTCATCTCGCTGATCCAGCCGTTGAATGCGGCCGGAGCGACGGTACTCACCGCAACGTTCCCGAACGTGAGATGGGGACGACTGATCACTCCACAGGCCCGCGCCACCATCCAGAGTCGGCTCGAGGAAGTGTGCGATGTCATCCGCCGGGTGGCTGCCGATCAGGATGCCCTGTGCGTCGATGCGTGGGTCGAGACCCCCGACCCGCGGGTGATGAGCATCGACCGTTTGCACCCGAGCCCTTGGGGACACCGGTTGATGGCGGTACGCGCCGCCGAGCTGCTCAATCAGACGTTCGGCTTCGGACTCGAGATCCCCGAACCCGTCGAAGGCGAGCGCGTGGGGGCCGGTTCCTTCGGTCAGGCGCGGTGGATGGCGCGCCACGTCCTCACCCCTTACGTCAAAGAGCGGATCGAGACACTGAAGAGGCCTAAGAGCGAGCCCCGAAGCTGAGCACGACGAACGACGCGGTGCAGGTCGCACCGGTGGTTTCGTCGAGCGCCCGCGTCCTCTCCGCGTTCGGATGGCGCGCACTCGGTCCCATCCCGACGAGGTCTCGCAACGCGTGCCGGATCCAGGCTCATCTCGAAGGTGATGTGGGCGCGATCCCGCGGTTGGAGATGCCCTTCGCAGCTCGCCAGTACGAGGTCCTCCTTGTCGTCCTGAACCCGCAGGAGATCGAACGTCTCGATCAGCTCGGCGAGATGGTCGGGGGCCGGGATGACCACCACCGCGGTCCCCTTCGGATGGAGCGCGCGGGCGAACTCCGCGGGGTTGCGAGGCGAAAAGACATCGAGAAGGAGCCCCGTTCCTCCCGAGGCGAGCGGTATCCCCTTGTACACGTCGGCGACGAGGAAGGTGATGTCCCTGTGCCGCGCGGCTGCCATCCGCGGCCGCAGCTTTGGAGACGTCGATGCCGAATCGACACGCACTGCCGTCTCCGACAGAGGCGAGATAGTGACCGGTCCCGGAGCCGACCTCGA
Organism: uncultured Actinomycetes bacterium; assembly: GCA_963826105.1. Classification (GTDB taxonomy): domain Bacteria; phylum Actinomycetota; class CADDZG01; order CADDZG01; family WHSQ01; genus WHTI01. Next base: position 452,024 of record CAWGWA010000013.1, read on the forward strand.
CGATGTAGCCGGGCCCGGGCGTGATCTCTCCGAGGTGCTCGGTCAAGGGATCGAAGTGGCCGCCGTCGAGGAATCGGGCCCGGGCCGCCAGCATCTCCGCACTGTCCCCGACGGTCTCGGGCAGTTTCCGGGTCGACGGCAACAGATTGACGTAACCCGACCGGGCAACATCGAAGGTATGGCGTGCGGGACAGACGAGCGAGCTCCTCTCGAGCGAGAGCCCTCGCCGCACAACGGACAGACGATCGCCTCCACACAATCCATGCCGCGCAGCATAAGTAGAGTGGGTGGGCGGTGGCCTCGATCTCCGGAGTTGGAACAGGGCGGGCGAGCCGGTCGGGGAGACCTGGTACGACGCAAGACGAACAGTCCACGACCCGCCCACCTCCTAGGTTCGCCGGCATACGCCCTCGGGAGTAGGGGGGCGCACTCCGGGCGGGCGACGACAGCGGGCGGGCGGCGGCTTACCGTTGGTCGGTGGAAACGAAACGAGGACACGAGCGGCCGCAGTGGGGCCACGACCCCCGATGGGGTGGCCCACGGGCTTGGGGCCCTCCCGAGCGGTGGACCAAACACTCCCGGGGACGGACCTACGTGCTTCCGGCAGTGGTCGCCTTCATCCAGGTGTTGGGTACGTACTTCGCCTCTGACCACCAAACCGGGTTCCGGGACTTCGACCTTGTGGCCGTGCTGCTCTTGCTGGCCGGTCCCGCCGCACTCGTGTTCCGGAACCTCTATCCCGTCCCGGTCCTTGGGATCGTTTTCGTCTCGACCGTGGCCTATGGCATCTCGGACTACCCGCGTGGGCCGATGTTCGTTGCTCTGTTCTTCGCTTCGATGAAAGCGGTGATGCGGGGACACCGGATCGCCTTCGTCGCGACGCTGGTGGGGATCTTCGTCTCCTTCCTGTGGGGTCCCGTGGTGGTGGGGACCGGGCCATCGCCCTCGTACGGGGAGATCCTCGGGGTCGGGGCGTGGCTCCTGTTCCTCGGTGTGGTTACCGAGTTCATGCGCTCGAAGCGCGCCGAAGCGATCGAGATGGCGCGGACCCGGCGCGAGGAGTCGCGCCGGCAACAGAGCGAAGAGCGCTTGCGCATCGCGCGCGACCTCCACGACGTGCTGGCTCACAACATCTCGTTGATCAACGTGCAGGCCGGTGTTGCCCTGCACCTCATGGACGAGCGCCCCGAGCAGGCGCGCACCGCCCTCAGCGCGATCAAGGACGCAAGCAACGAGGCTCTGGGGGAGTTGCGTTCGGTCCTCGACGTCCTCCGGCTCGGGGAGGAAGGTGCCCCGCGCCGCCCGACCTCGGGACTGGCTCACATCGACGAGTTGATCGGACCCACGGAGGCCGCCGGGATCGAAGTCACGATGAAGGTATCGGGATCCCCGATGCAGCTGCCCCTGGACGTCGACCTCGCCGCCTTCCGTATCGTCCAAGAGAGCCTGACCAACGTCGCCCGGCACGCCGGCGACGCGGCCGTGACGATCGAGATCACCTACCGCGAGGATGAGTTGATCGTGCAGATCGACGACGACGGGAAGGGAGTCCCGACGGGGACCGCGGGCGGTGGGAACGGCGTCCCTGGGATGAAGGAGCGGGCGGCCTCGCTCGGCGGCGAACTCCACGCCGGCCCCCGTGCCGGAGGCGGTTTCCGGGTACGGGCGGTTCTCCCGGTCGACGATGAGGAGGGAACATCGTGACCTCGGTGTTGCTGGCCGACGACCAGGCTCTCGTGCGCGCCGGATTCCGCGCCCTGATCGATGCTCAAGGTGACCTCGAGGTCGTCGGCGAAGCATCGGACGGTGCCGAGGCGGTGGCGCTGACGTCGAGTCTCAAACCAGACGTTGTTCTGATGGACATCCGCATGCCAAACATGGACGGCCTCGAGGCGACGCGCGCGATCGCAACCGATCCTGCTCTCGATGGTGTCCGCATCATCATCCTCACGACCTTCGATCTCGATGAGTATGTGTTCGAGGCCCTGCGTATCGGCGCTGCCGGGTTCCTGGTCAAGAGCACCGAGCCCGAAGAGCTGCTGCACGCGGTCCGAGTGGTCGCCGAGGGCGAGGCGCTGTTGTCACCGAGCATCACGAGGAAGCTCGTGGCGGAGTTCGCCGCGGAGGCGAAGCAACCGCAGGAGACCCCGGCGCTCGACGCGCTGACCGACCGCGAGCGCGAGGTGATGTCTCTGGTGGCCGAGGGGCTCTCCAACGAGGAGATCGCCGAGCGCCTCGTCGTCAGCCCCGCGACCGCCAAGACCCACGTCAGCCGGGCGATGGTCAAGCTCCACGCCCGCGACCGCGCTCAATTGGTCGTGTTCGCCTACGAATCGGGCCTCGTTCGCCCGGGATGGCAGGGCTAGGCCTACTCCCTCCGCGGTAGTTACGGCGCCCGTCTGCGCCGGTCGTCGTAAGCCAAGTGCATCCCTCCGGGCGACGACTTCTCACCTCCGTTTCTCGACCATGGGTGAGGTCCGGTCGGAGAGTCCGGCCGCAACGATCGAGGAGGTCGAGATGACATTTGCAGCAGAGTTACTCGCCGGCGCCGGTGAATGGGGGCACCACGGAGGATGGTGGCCGATCTTCCCCATCCGGTGGTTCCTGTTCATCGGGTTCGTCGTGTTCACGATCTTCCGTCGCCGGCGCTTCGGCGGCCCGTGGCACCACACCCACTCGGCCGAGGGCGTTCTCGGCGAGCGCTACGCGAAGGGCGAGATCGACGAAGACGAGTACCGCAAGCGATTGGGAGTTCTCAAGCAAGAGCGCAAGTCCTGAACCCGGCTCCGTGGGAAGGAGGTCCCCCCGCCTCCTTCCCACAGCCGCCGAGGTCCCGCTCACCGACCGGCGCACCGAACGAAGTGCGCCGGTCGGCTTGACTTCAAGGTCAAGGATCGGGAGATCGGGCACCTCCACGGGCATCCCGAGCTTCACGAAGCTGTTCCAGAGGTTCACCTTCATCGTCTGCCAGATGTTGCTCCCCGGAAGCGAGGACATCATCAGAACCAATAGGTGAAGATGTTCCAGAAGGTTGCGACGATCATGACGCCGAGTTCGATCAGGGTCATCGCGCCGATCTCGGTCCAGACCTCCGAGAAATCGGCGATCTCGGGCAGCGCGAAGAAGAGAGGTGGGCGTAGCATCAAACCGGAACCATCGATGTGGGACCAGATACGGAGAGTTGATGGACGAGCGAAGTCGACTTCGGCGGTTATGGGACCACGTCATCCATCCGTCGCGGCGCGCTCACGGGATCAGGGTCATCGCGGCGATCGTCATCCTGTTGATCTCGGCGATACCCATCGAGCCGTTGGGGATCGGCGAGACCGAGCGTTCCATCTTCGAAACGATCAACCAGTTGCCGGACGCCCTCGTGTGGGTCCTTGCGCCGATCATGGAACTCGGGAATTTCCTAGCGGTTCTCCTGGTTCCTCTGGTTGCGTTGTGGGTGACCAAGCGCAAGCGGATCGCGCTCGACCTCGTGCTCAGCGGGGTCGGCGCGTGGCTTGTCGCCATGCTCCTCAAGCAGGCATTCGGCCGGGGCCGTCCGGGCGACCTCCTCCTCGACGTGATCTTCCGGGCCAATGCGCCGGAGAGCGGGCTCGGTTTCGTTTCCGGTCACTCCGCGGTGGCGACCGCCTTGGCGACGGTCATCGCCGCCTATGCCGGTCCGGCCCTCACGGTCATCGTCGCGGTCCTCGCCGCAGGAGTCGCCTTCGCCCGGATCTACGTGGGGGCCCATCTCCCGCTCGACGTCATCGGGGGAGCGGCCCTCGGGTGGGCGATCGGATCCCTGGTGCACTTCCTGGTGCTTCCCGAGGTCCTCGGCGACGACGACGCCGAGCTCGAATAGATGGCGTCGATGCCTTCCCTCCCGGGTCCTCCCGGGCGTAGAATCACAGCCTGGTAGTTACAGGCGGGTCACTTGCCGGAGATGCTTGCTATCGAACGTATGTTCGATAGAGTACCGAGTGGGCCTCTTTGGGGGGCTGCCGGACCGCAAAGACAAGGGGCCGGGGAGCGTGTACCGGTTTCGTGTCACACCCCCTCTTTAGGTTCGAAGCCGACCGATGAGATAGCTGGCACGAGCAACGGGAGGAACTCAAGTGGCGATCAAGCAGACTCGGGACGCGGTGTCGAATGCCAAGGGCAGCGAGAAGGGACGCGACCAGGCGATCGAGAGCGCGCTGGCGCAGATCGAGAAGGCCCACGGCAAGGGGGCGATCATGCGCCTCGGCGACGGTGGCCTGATCGGTGACGTCGAGGTCATCTCGACCGGTTCGCTCGCCCTCGACCTCGCGCTGGGGGTCGGCGGACTCCCGACCGGTCGCATCGTCGAGATCTACGGTCCCGAAGGTTCCGGAAAGACCACTCTGTCGCTGCACGTGGTTGCCGAGGCTCAGAAGGCCGGGGGCCTGGTGGCCTTCATCGACGCCGAGCACGCGCTCGACCCGGCCTACGCGAAGGCGCTCGGGGTCGACACCGACAACCTCTTGGTGTCGCAGCCGGACACCGGCGAGCAGGCCCTCGAGATCGCCGACACCCTGGTCCGCTCCGGTGCGATGAGCGTGATCGTGATCGACTCGGTCGCCGCGCTCGTGCCCCGGGCCGAGATCGAAGGCGAGATGGGCGACTCGCACGTCGGGCTCCAGGCTCGCCTGATGTCCCAGGCGTTGCGCAAGCTCGCCGGCAACGTCAACCGATCCAACACGATCTTCATCTTCATCAACCAGCTGCGCGAGAAGATCGGGGTCATGTTCGGTTCTCCCGAGACGACGCCGGGTGGACGTGCGCTGAAGTTCTACTCGTCGGTGCGCCTCGACGTGCGGCGGATCGATTCGCTCAAGGACGGCGCCGAGATCGTGGGCTCCCGGGTGCGGGTCAAGGTCGTGAAGAACAAGGTCGCCGCTCCGTTCCGCAAGGCCGAGTTCGACATCCAGTACGGGACCGGTATCTCCAAGGAGGGCAGCCTCCTCGACGTCGCGATCGAAGAAGGCATCGTCCGGAAGTCGGGGGCCTGGTTCATCTACGGGGACGACCAGCTCGGACAGGGTCGGGAGAACGCCAAGACGTTCCTCGCCGAGAACGCCGACATCGCGGCCGAGATCGAGCTCAAGATCAAGGACAAGCTCGGACTCATCCGATCCAACGACGAGGTGGTCGACGTCACCGACTCCCGGGCTGAAGTCGATGATGAGCTCGAGGACGACGAGGGCACCGCGAAGACGGCGTAGCCGATGGCCATCAGCAAGACCTCGCCCCGACCGCAATTGCGGCTGGTGGTCGATACGGAAGCCGATGCTTTCAAGGACGCGATGGAACTCGCCGGGAAGTTCCTGGCCCGACGAGCTCGTTCCGAGCGAGAGGTCCGGGCCAAGCTCGTCGAAGGCGACTTCACCACGGACGTCGTCGAGCGCACGATCGAACGCCTGGTCGAGCTCGAGCTGGTCGACGACCACGAATTCGCCCGGCAGTGGATCGAGGATCGGGTCCGGCGACGCGGACTGGGGGCCCGGGCACTGATCTCCGAACTTCAGGGCAAGGGGATCTCCCGCGAGGTCGCCGCGGACGTCCTCGCGGAGTCCGATCTCGACGAGACCGCCCAGGCGACCGAGCTGGCGGTCCGCTTCGCCAGGAAGGTGGCTCATCGCCCCCTCCGCGAGCAGGCGGGCAAGATCATGGAGATGCTGGCCCGCAGGGGTATCGAACGTGACGCCGCGGAGGCCGCCATCCGGGCGGTACTGCCCCCCGAGGGCTGGGACTGAGGCTCAGCCCCGGCCGAGAGTGGGTGCTTTAGGGGTCCGAAGGGCTTACCATGTGGCTCAAGAACAAAAACCATGTCTTCCCAGACGTACGAACGAACAAGCGAGAGAGATCTTTGAGACCGTTCGAGTTCACCGCAACAGCCAAACGCCCCCTGGGGCCCGATTTGTCCTGTTGCCCTGACCTGCGCTTACCGACCACAGAGCTTCTCTAACCTCACGCGGCTGACTCTCGCCGCCTGAACTCGCCTGCTCGGCCGTACCGGGTGACCCGGCTGTACGCCGTGTTCAACCCGGGGAAGCTGAGAAAGGAGCAAAGGGATGGAGATCATCGTCGGTCTTCTCCTCGGATTGCTCGCTGGTGTCGGCATCGGATACATGGTGCGGAAGTCGTCGGCCGAGAAAGCTGTCGGATCGGCCGAACAACGTGCCAAGACCGTGCTGGACGAAGCTCAGCGAGCCGCCGAACAGGCGAAGCGTGAAGCCCTGATCGAGGCGAAAGATGAAGCCCACAAGCTGCGGATCGAGGCCGAAGCAGACCTCAAAGAGCGTCGCTCGGAGATAGAGAAGAAGGAAGACAGGCTGGCCCAGCGCGAGGAGAGCCTCGATTCGAGGGCCAACTCACTCGACCGCAAGGACCAGACCATCGAGGCGCGCGAGCAGGAGTTGGTCCGGCGCAACACCGAGGTCGACCAGCTCGAGCAGCGAGCCCTGGCCGAGATCGAGAGGGTCGCCGGGCTCAGCGCCGGGGACGCCAAGCAGATGCTCATCGATCAGATCCAGGACGACGCCAAGCGCGACGCCATGGTGCTGGTTCGTGACGTCGAGGCGCAGGCGCGCGAGGAAGGCGACAAGCGCGCTCGCAAGATCACCGCGATCGCGATGCAGCGAGTCGCCTCCGAACTCACCACCGAGTCGACGGTGCAGACGGTCACGTTGCCCAACGAGGACATGAAGGGCCGGATCATCGGTCGTGAAGGCCGCAACATCCGCGCGTTCGAGGCTGCGACCGGCACCAACCTGATCATCGACGACACGCCCGAGGCGGTGGTGCTGTCGTGCTTCGATCCGATCCGGCGAGAGCAGGCACGACTGACGCTCGAGAAGCTGATCTCGGATGGCCGCATCCAGCCGGCCCGTATCGAGGACATCCATCAGAAGTCGATCGAAGCGATCGAAGGCGAGATCCGCGAAGGCGGGGAGTGGGCGGTCCTCGAGACCGGCATCTCCGACATGCATCCGGAGCTCGTGCGGGTCCTGGGTCGCCTCAAGTACCGCACCTCGTACGGACAGAACGTGCTCAAGCACGTCGTCGAGGCCGCTCACATCGCCGGCGTCATCGCGGCTGAGCTGGGCAGTGACGTTCAGCTGGCCCGCCGTTGTGCTCTGTTGCACGACATCGGGAAGGCGGTCACCCACGAGGTCGAAGGTAGCCACGCCATCATCGGTGCCGAGATCGCCCGACGACTGAAGGAGAAGCCCGAGGTCTGCCACGCGATCGAGGCTCACCACAACGAGGTCGAGCAGCGGACCATCGAGGCCGTGATCACCCAGACCGCCGATGCGATCTCCGGAGCACGTCCGGGGGCCCGTCGCGAGACGCTCGAGACCTACGTGAAGCGCCTGGAACGCCTGGAGGCGATCGCCTCCGAATTCGCCGGCGTCGAGAAGGTCTACGCCATGCAGGCCGGGCGCGAGGTCCGGGTCATGGTCAAGCCGGAGGACATCGACGACCTGCAGGCTGAGGTCGTCGCCCGAGACATCGCCAAGAAGATCGAGGAAGAGCTCCAGTACCCGGGCCAGATCAGGATCATGGTCATCCGGGAACTACGAGCCTCCGCCTACGCGAAATGAGGCGTCCGAATCCCACCGGGTGGAGCGATGGTGGGACGAGGATGCCGAAATAGTCAGTAGGGTCGTCGGCGTGAAGACCGAGGATCGTACGTATTTCATCCGGACCTTCGGGTGCCAGATGAACGAGCACGATTCCGAGCGTCTCGCGGGCATGCTCGAGGCTGAGGGATACACCCCGGCCTCGAGCACCGAGGACGCCAGCGTGGTGCTGTTCAACACCTGCTGCATCCGCGAGAACGCCGACACGCGCCTCTACGGCAACCTCGGGCACGTCAAGTCGATCAAGGACCGGCAGCCGGGCAAGAAGATCGTGGTGGCCGGTTGCCTTGCCCAGAAGGACCGGAGCCTGATCCAGAAGAAGGCGCCGTACGTCGACGTCGTGCTCGGGACCCACAACCTGTCGAGCCTTCCGAGGCTGCTGCGCGATTCGGAGACGGGGCCCTCGTTCGAGATCCTCGAGCAGACCGAGACGTTCCCATCGGCGTTGCCGACCCGCAGGAACTCACCGTGGCACGCATGGGTATCGATCTCGATCGGGTGCAACAACTCGTGCACGTTCTGCATCGTTCCGGCGGTCCGGGGACGCGAAGAGTCCCGGCGGATGGGGGACATCGTCAGCGAGGTGGAGCGCTTGGTCGACGATGGAGTCGTTGAGGTCACGCTCCTCGGACAGAACGTGAACTCCTACGGGCGGGACCTCGATGGGACCCCGATGTTCGCCAAGCTCCTCTACGCGCTGGACAACGTGGAAGGACTGAAGCGAGTGCGGTTCACGAGCCCTCACCCGAAGGACTTCCGCGCCGACAGCGTGAGGGCGATGGCGGAATGCGGTGTCGTCTGCGAGCACATCCATCTTCCGGTGCAGTCGGGCTCCGATCGCCTGCTGAAGCTCATGAAGCGTGCCTACACCCAGGAGAGGTATCTCGAGAAGGTCCGCATGGTGCGAGCCGCGATCCCCGACGTGGCGATCACCACCGACATCATCGTGGGCTTCCCCGGGGAGACCGAGGCCGACTTCGCCCAGACGTTGGCGCTCGTGTCCGAGGTCCGGTACGACAGCGCCTACACCTTCCAGTACTCCCCCCGACCCATGACCGCGGCGGCCGATATGCCCGACCACCTGCCCAAAGAGGTCGTCCAGGAACGTTACGAACGTCTCGCATCTCTCCAGGATGAGATCGCGGTCGAACGCAACGCCCGTCACCTCGGCGAGACCGCGGAGCTACTCGTCGAGGGGATCTCCAAGAAGGACCCCGGGCGTCTCACCGGACGCACTCGGACCAACAAGCTCGTCCACTTCCCGGATGACGGGGCGACCGAAGGCACCTTCAGAGATGTCGTGATCACCGCGACCCACCCGCACCACCTCCAAGGTGAATCGGCCGGCGCTCCCGTTGCGACGACTACCGCGACGTCGCGGTCGCGCATGGCGCTACCGCTCGTGGCAGCGTCCGCCACCACCGGCTGCTCTAGCTGCTCGTAGCCACGAGGACCTCGTGCTGAGCGGTGCGATCGTCCCGCATGCACCTCTCCTTGCGATCGGCGCGAACTCCGATGGCATCCCGGAAGCGATAACTATGATCGGCCACGCGCTCGAGAAGGTTCGTTCGATCGCATGCGATGTCGTAGTCCTCGTCGGCCCCCACGGTGCCACGGACGGTGTTTATCGGAGTCCGGGCGGCTCCCTGGGCGGATCCGGGGCGCCGGACCTGCAGGCCGATGCCGCGGAGAGTGAGATGTCGCAGGTATTCGCCGACGCGTGGGGTGTATCCGAGATCGAGGGCTCCGACCACGGCGTGGTCGTTCCTCTATTGCTCGATGCGCTCCCCCCGGTACCGGTCGTCGCCTGCACCTTGAAAGGTTGGACCGGGAACTCAACCGGCCCGGGCACCGAGGGCGATCCCGGCGACTCCATGGCGAGCGCAACGCGGTTGGGTGATGCGATCGTGTCCCTGGCGGTCGATCGGTCCATCCTGGTCGTGGCGAGCGCACATTCCTCGGCGGCACTTTCTCCTCGCGCTCCGTTGACCGAACGGCCTGAAGGCCCGCGGCTCGACGAACGGATCCTCGGCGCGCTGCGGAGCGATCCGGGAGGCTTGCTGGAGATCCCAGCCTCGGAGTGGGGCGCCGGTGGCGCCTGCGGGGCAGGGCCGTTGACCCTGTTCGGTCGTCTGTTCGCCGGGCGGTCCTGCGAAGTGCTCGCGTACGAGGCACCCGTCGGCGTCGGCTATCTCGTGGCCCAGGTGCCGTGACCGATCGGATCCGGGTCGTCGCGATCGTAGGACCGACCGCGGTCGGGAAGACCGAACTCTCGCTCACCCTGGCCGAGCGACTCGATGCAGAGATCGTGTCGCTCGATTCGATGCAGGCATATCGCGGGATGGACATCGGTACCGCCAAGCCCACGGCCGAGGAACTGGCACGCGTTCCTCACCACATGATCGATGTGAGCGACCCCAAGTCGGAGGTGAGCGTCGCCGAGTTCCGCGACATGGCGCGGGATGCGGTAGCCGACATCGCCTCCCGTGGGCGACTGCCCCTGCTGGTCGGTGGTTCGGGTCTCTACTTCCGCGCCGTTGTCGACGACCTCAGGTTCCCGCCTCGGTCCGCTGCGGTTCGCTCCAGGCTTGAGGCACAGGCCGATACCGATGGACCCGAGGCTCTGCACGAGCAACTGTCCGCGGTCGACCCGGCCGCGGCGGCACGTATCGAGGTGGGGAACGTACGCAGGACGGTCCGTGCGCTTGAGGCCATCGAGCTAACCGGCAGTCTGTTCTCCGAGTTCGACTCGTCGTGGGATCGGTACGAGAGCGTCTACGACCTTGCGATCCTGGGGCTGAGCCGCGAGCGACCGGTCCTGTACGAGCGGATCGCCGCCCGGGTCGATGCGATGCTCGCCGCCGGTCTCGTCTCAGAAGTCGAGCGACTGAAGCAGGCCGGCCTGTCACGCACCGCGTCTCAGGCGCTCGGCTATCGCCAAGTGCTGGAGATGCCGGGGGTGCCGACCGGCGAGTTGAGGGACGAGATCGTACGGGCGACGAAGCGGTTCGCCCGCCGGCAGGAGGCGTGGTTCCGATCCGATCCGAGGGTCACGTGGCTCGAAGCCGGACGTCACGATCTTCCGGATGCAGCGATCGATGCGCTACAGGACGGAGGGCCCTAGTCCTTGGCGGGTTTGGGACGGAAGGTCACGGTGCCGAAGTCATCTTCCTGCGTAACCACGAAATCGAGCTCGCCACGTTCGCTGGTCGCATGACAGTTGAACTTGTTGCCCTCGCCGACCTCGACATCGTCCGGGCACTCGACCTGGATATCGATGCCGCCCAACTGTTCGATCGAGGTTGCGATCTGTTCTTCGATGGACGTCATGTCGAGGCTCTCGCGGATCGTCGAGACGTTCCCCTGATCGTCGGTCTGGGTCACGATGATGCCGAAGTCTCCTTCGGCGGAGGTGGCGTCGCAGGTGAACTCGGGCCCTTCCTCGAGGGGGACCTCATCGGGACACTCGACGGCGACCTCTCCGCCGAGTGCGTCGGTCAACGATTCCTGAAGCTGAGCCGCGACGTCATCGGTGTCCAACACCTCGGTTCCGCCGCACGCGGACGCGAGCAGGGAGATCGACAGAAGGGCGAGGAGAAGCTGCCCTGCTCTTGTTCTTAGGCGCATCTTGTTCCTGAGTTCATCGATCCTCCTGAGGCCCTGTCGTGTTCGCCGCACCGATTATCGCCCCTACGCGAGGTACCTTAGAGGCTATGAGGTTCTCTAAATACCAGGGGATCGGCAACGATTTCGTGATGATCGCCGACCCCTCCGACCAGATGGTGCTGGACCCCGAGATGGTCCGGCGTCTTTGCGACCGCCGGTTCGGTATCGGTGGCGATGGAGTGATCCGTGTGGCTCCGGGCGGCGAGGATTCCGACCTGATCATGGATTACGTCAACTCCGATGGTTCGATCGGTGAGATGTGCGGCAACGGCATCCGCTGCCTGGCACTCTTCGCCCGGGCCGAGGGGCTCACCTCGGCGTCCGAGATCAAGGTCGGGACGGGGGCTGGGGTCAAGACTGTGACCGTCCTCGAGGACGGCAACGTCCGCGTGGATATGGGACCGCCGGCGTTCGCCCGAGAGGAAGTTCCCGTCGACTGGAGCGGTGACCCTCTGCACGCAAAGATCGAACTCGAGGACGCCGTCATCGAAGCCGCATGCCTGTCGATGGGCAATCCGCACGCAGTCGTGTTCGTCGATGAACCAGAAGCCGTTCCCCTCACCACGATCGGTCCCGCCATCGAGAAGCACGCGATGTTCCCTAAGGGCGCCAACGCCGAGTTCGCCGTGGTCGAGTCTCCGGAGCGCGTCCGCATGCGCGTATGGGAGCGCGGCGCGGGCGAGACCCTTGCTTGTGGGACCGGAGCCTGCGCCGTGGCGGTCGCCGCTCACCTTCTCCGAGACACAGCTGAAGTAGTGACCGTCGTTCTTCCGGGGGGCGAGCTCGTGGTCGAGTGGTCCGGAACCCCGGGCGACGGGACGTCGGTGTTCATGACCGGTCCCGCGGTCAAGTCCTTCGATGGAGAGATCGAGTTTTGAGACCGGCTAAGAGGATCGATCGTCTTCCGCCGTACCTGTTCGCGGAGATGGATCGGAAGATCGCGGCCGCACAGGCGAAGGGCGTCGACGTGATCTCCTTCGGTATCGGTGACCCCGACCTGCCGACCCCTCAACACGTCATCGAGGCACTCTGCAGCGCGGCGAAGGACCCGGCGACCCATCGGTACCCCTCTTACACGGGGATGCCGGACTTCCGGGTGGCGATCGCGGAGTGGTACCAAAGGCGATTCGGCGTCGTTCTCGACCCGGATACGCAGATCCAGCCACTCGTGGGGACCAAGGAGGGGATCTTCCACCTCCCGGTCGCGTTCGTGGACCCCGGTGACGTCGCCCTGATCCCCGACCCCGGATACCCGGTGTACGAAACCGGGACCATCCTCGCCGGGGGCGAGCCCGTATCCATGCCGCTACTCGCCACCAACGGCTTCACGCCGGACTTCTCCGCGATCTCGGATGACGTGGCGGGGCGAGCGAAGGTGATGTGGCTGAATTACCCATCGAACCCGACCGCGGCATGCGTGGACGAGTCCTTCTTTACCGAGGCCGTTAACTACTGCAGCGACCACGACATCCTCCTGTGCCACGATGCCGCCTACACGGAGATCACCTTCGACGACTACGTCGCTCCGAGTGCGCTGCAGGTGGACGGCGCGATGGACTGCACGATCGAGTTCGGGTCGCTTTCGAAGACCTACAACATGACCGGCTGGAGGATCGGGTGGGTGGCGGGAGCGCCGCAGGCGATCGAGGCTATGAAGCGACTCAAGACCAACATCGACTCCGGGATCTTCGATGCGGTGCAGCGGGCGGGGATCGCGGCTCTGAATGGTCCGCAAGACGATCTTCTCGCCACGATCGATCGTTATCGTCACCGTAGGGATCTCTTGTGTGATGCATTGAAGTCGATGGACGTTGTTGTTGAGCCACCGCGCGGCTCGATCTACGTCTGGACCCCGGTGCCCGAAAGCCACACCTCCGAGTCCTTCTCGACGGAGTTGCTCGAGAAGGCCGGCGTCGTCGCTATCCCGGGGAATGGTTACGGCGCCGCCGGCGAGGGGTTCGTGCGTTTCTCCCTGACCCTGGCGGACGAACGCCTCGAAGAGGGAGTCGAGCGTTTGAGGACTGTCTTCGCTGACGCGTAACCACCTGGATGGACCCGAAGAGGAACGCGAGACCGCCATCCTGGTCGGCGCCGCCATCGGAAGCGGCGGACTCGAGGATGCCGAATTCTCTCTCGATGAACTCGAGGCCCTGGCCGATACCGCCGGGGCCGACACCGTGGACCGGATGATCCAGCGCATCGATCGTCCGCACCCCGCCACCTACCTCGGCAAGGGGAAGGCACGCGAGGTCGTCGAAACGGCGGCGGTCCTCGAGGCCGACATGGTCATCTTCGATGACGAGCTGACTCCGGCACAGGGCCGAAACCTCGAAGAGATCGCGGGGGTCAACCCGCTGGCCGACAAGCAGCTGAAGATCATCGACCGCACCGGATTGATCCTCGACATCTTCGCCCAGCACGCACGGTCGGCCGAGGGGAAGTTGCAGGTTGAGCTGGCGCAGCTCAACTATCGGCTTCCGCGCCTTCGAGGGTGGGGTGATGTTCTCTCGAGACTTGGTGCCGGCATCGGAACGAGGGGGCCGGGAGAGTCCGCCTTGGAAGCGGAGCGCAGATCGATCCTCCGGCGCATCGAGCGCGTGAAGCGGGACCTACTCGATCTCGAACGCACTCGCCGGATAAAGAGACAGCAGCGTCAGCGGACGGGCGTCCCTGTGATCGCGCTGGTCGGATACACGAATGCCGGCAAGTCGACGCTTCTCAAGCATCTGACGGACGCGGGAGTGCTCATCCAGGACCAACTGTTCTCGACGCTCGATCCGACAACACGCAAGCTCAGCCTCCCGCACGATCGGACGGTTCTCCTCACCGACACCGTGGGATTCGTTCAGAAACTCCCTCACCAGCTGGTCGAGGCGTTCCGCTCAACCCTCGAGGAGGTCAAGGAGGCGAACCTTCTCCTTCACGTGGTCGATGCCAGCCGGGACGTCGAGCGCCAGATCGCTGCCGTACAGCAGGTTCTGACCGAGATCGGAGCGCTGGAGATCCCCGCCGTTATCGCGCTCAACAAATCAGACCTTCTTTCCGATGAGGAGATGGAGAGGCTGCAGGGGCGGCACCGAGATGCCGTTCTGATCTCCGCCCACAGGGGCTACGGGACCGAAGAGTTGCTCGGACGTCTCGATGCCGAACTGTCGCGTCTCAAGGTTGAAGTCACACTTGACATCCCTTTCGACAGGGGCGATCTCGTTGCGAGGATCCACGATGAGGGCGAAGTACTTAAGGAGTCCTATAGTGAGCGCGGCACGCACCTCGTTGCGCGCGTTCGACGTGAGTCCCTTGCCGACTTGGGAGACTTCATGGCGGCGCCCGTCGAGTAACCAGCGCCGCGATCAAGGTCGTCATGAGGGGATCGGATGAGCTATCAACTCCGCCGAGCGTCGGTCAGGCTTTCCGTAGTTCTGGCCACCCTCGCGACCGTGCTGGTGCCTGCGATCGTCGCTCCCGCAAGCACGATCACCATCCCGCGAACAATGAGCGGGAAAGTTTCCACCGATGGGGATCGCTCGGTAGCCTTCCGCTTCACTCCAACCCACGTTGCCTTTTCGTGGACCGGTGCGGAGGGGACCGGGGTTGAGTTCTCGCTTGACGGTACCCAGTGGACCGAAGCAACCGAGGCGCACGATCTCGAAGACGGGTCGCGCCATTACAGCGGCATCTTCTCGGTGGCTCGCCCCGAAGGACTTCGCTGGCGGCCGATCGGACGAGGTATCTCCGATGTGACGGTCGACTACCTGAACACCGTGGACGGCCCGGGGATAACGAAGGTGGTGCCTGCGACCGCCGCCGCATCCGCTTCGACACCCGCGATCGTCTCGCGGGAGGAGTGGTTGGCCGACGAGAGCATCAAGAAGACGAGCGGTGGTTGTAAGCGGGATTTCAGTCCCCTGCAGCAGATCTTCGTCCACCACACCGCCGGCTCCAATTACGACTACGACCCCGAAGCGACGATGCGGGCGATCTACGCCTATCACGTGAAGTCGCGCGGGTACTGCGACATCGCCTACAACTTCGTGATCGGCTGGGACGGCCGTGTCTACGAGGGTCGCTGGGCCCGTAACTATGGGCCGTGGGAGGTGCCGTCGTCGGAGAACACATCTGGTGACGTCGTCGTGGCCGCTCACACACAGGACTTCAACACCGGGAGCCTGGGGGTCGCCCTGATGGGCAACTTCGTCAACGTCGGCGCCCCGAAGGTCATGAAGGATGCGCTCGTCGGACTCCTCGCCTGGGAGGTCGATCGTCACGAACTCGATCCCACGTCCAAGCACTCGTACGTGAATCCGGCGACCGGAAAGAGGAAATGGCTGCCGGTCGTTGCTGGCCACCGCGATGCGGGCCAGACCGCGTGTCCCGGCGGCAAGGTCTACGACAAGCTCCCGCGCCTTCGCAGGAAGATCGCCGAACTGGCGGCTCCGGGTAAGGACGTCCCCGAGGTTGTGATGGGTGCGTCGGACTCGAACATCACCAAGGGAGACGTCACGACCCTCACCGCCCAGGTCACGGATTCCACGGGGACAGCGTTGGTGTCACAACCTCTGACGATCTGGGTGAAGCGGGGCGACGGATGGTCGGTCAAAGGGAGTGGGACGACCGACGGCTACGGTCAGATCCATCTCGATGTCGCCCCCAGGAGCAACACGAAGTTCCGCGCGGTCTACGACGGCTCCGATCTCAGTTGGGGAGCGCAAAGCTCGAACCTGAAGGTGAAAGTAGTCCTCTCCCTAACAGGGTTCGTCGTTGCGCAACGGTCCCTCGATCCCGATCAGAACCTTGCGGAGCAACTCGTTGAGGGTCCTCTGTTCGTCGGGCTCTAGAACGCTCATCATCCCCACCTCGCGTTCCGCCATGACCGCCATCGCGTCGTCCAGCACCGATCGTCCGCGGTCTGTGATCCGAACGAGAACCCCGCGGCGGTCACCGGGGTCTGGGGTCCGCTCGATCAGTCCGCGCTCTCGAGTGAATCGAGCCGGTTGGTCATCGCCCCCGACGACATCACCAGCATCTCGCCCAGGCGGCTGGGGGAGAGCTGGTAGGGGGGCCCGGAGGTGACCAGCCGGATCAGGACCTTGTAGGCGCCTTTGTTGAGGCCGATCTCGGAGAGCTTCTCGGACATGTTCTTTTCGAGGTGCCGGTGGACCTTGGAAACCCGGCTCACCGCGGCTTCGACCTCGGGATCGAGGAACGGCCAGGTCTTGACGGCCTCCTCGATGTGGGCGTCCATCCGGTCTCGCATGCCCCGATGTTACTGCAAAAGAAGTTACTTGACTAGCAGGTAAAAACGAAGTATCTTCATTTCAAGTTACTTCGCCGGGGACGACCCGGCCGCCGTGAGGAGAGGGAGTGGTGCTGTGATGTATCCCGGTAGCGAACTAGCGGACGCCAAGAGGCGTGACCTCGAGGCTCGTGCGACGTCCTCGAGAGCGGCCGCCGCCGTCCGGCGCCCTTCCCCCGGAGGCCCAACCGCCGCACTGGCGGCCGGCCTTAGGTGGGCGGCGGATGCGATCGACCGCCCCGCACGCTCCACCGCCGCTGGATGCTGAGAAGTAGAGCCCCCTAGAGGGTTCTGAAAACCGCTACGACCTTCCCGAGGATCTCGGTCCCGGGAGGAGCTTCGAAGGGCTCGAGACGCTCGTTGGCCGGTTCTAGGATGATCGCGGACCCCCGATGCCGGATCGTCTTGACCGTGGCCTCGGGCGCCTCGTCATATTCGCTGGGCACCATGGCGGCGACGATCTCACCGGAATGGGCGGTCGGCTGCTGCCGGATGATCACATAGTCGCCGTCGTGGATGCCCGCATCGATCATCGAATCCCCGTGGACCTGGAGCATGAAGACGGTGCCGTCCCCGACGAGGTCGGCCGGCATCGGATAGATCTCCTCGACCTGCTCTTCGGCCAGGATCGGGGTACCGGCCGCGATGCGGCCCAGCAGAGGGACGCTTCGGGTCGCCGAACGCTCTCGGGCCAGATCGGTTTCCGCGTCGTACAGGAGCTCGATCGCCCGCGGCTTGGTCGGGTCGACCCGCAGGTAGCCCTTCTTGACCAGTGCCTGCAGGTGGCTGTGAACGGTGGACGGTGAGGCCAGGCCCATCGCCTCGCCGATCTCGCGGACCGACGGGGGATACCCATGATGGGCGACCTCTTCGGCGATGAATTGAAGTGCCTGGCGCTGGCGATCGGTGAGTCCCTCGACCATGACGATCCTCCTTGTCCTCCGTGGCAGCGTTTCCTGTCTCTTCCTCGTCCTGAGCTATCAAGCCCCGGGCGGTGGTTGGTAGGCTGCCGAGCCCGCTGCTGCGTGCTGCCTACCAGCGCCGTCCGGTAGCGAACCTATGTTCGTAAGGGTAGCGAACTCCCGGAGCCGGTAATCAAGAACGTGTGTTCGGGTGTAGCGATTCGCCTAGGCGTAATCGCAGAACAAATGGGAGATCTAGACAGGTGACTTTCAACTCCATCCAGTTCGCGATCTTCCTTCCGATCGTGCTGGGGCTGTACTGGGTCCTGTCGCACAGGTGGCAGAACCGGCTCCTCCTGGTGGCCTCGTACGTCTTCTACGGAACCTGGGACTACCGCTTCCTGTCGCTGATCTTCATCACGACGGCGGTGGACTACTGGGCCGGGCGGATGCTGAGCCGGTCCGACGACGAGGCCTTCCGCAAGCGGATCCTGTTCGTCTCGATGGCGGCCAATATCGGGATGCTGGCGGTCTTCAAGTACTTCGGGTTCTTCGTAGATTCGGCGGTCGAGCTGCTGAACTGGATCGGATTCGAGCCGAATCGGCCGACACTCGAGATCCTGTTGCCGGCGGGGATCAGCTTCTACACGTTCCAGTCGATGAGCTACACGATCGACGTCTATCGCCGGCGTATGGACGCTGCCCGTCACTTCGGCGATTTCGCCACCTTCGTCGCCTACTTCCCCCATCTCGTCGCCGGACCGATCCAGGTTGCGAAGTGGTTGCTCCCGCAGATCGAGAATCCGCGCGACAAGCCGGATGCCGAGAAGATCCGCTCGGCGCATGTTTCTGATCCTCCTCGGGTTGTTCAAGAAGGTAGCGATCGGTGATGCGGTCGCGGGCATCGCAGACAAGGCCTTCGAGGCGAGCGGTACCGCGGGCGCGGTGACCCTGATGCTGGGCGCGGTCGCGTTCGCGCTGCAGATCTATGGGGACTTCGCCGGCTACTCCGATATCGCCGCGGGACGTCGCGCTTGTTCGGCATCGAGCTCAAACGGAACTTCGAGCAGCCCTATCTGTCGCGCAGTATCACCGAGTTCTGGCGGACCTGGCACATCTCGCTCTCGACCTGGCTGCACGACTATCTGTACGTTCCGCTCGGCGGAAATAAGGGCGGACCGTCGAAGACCTATCGCAACCTGATGCTCACGATGCTGCTCGGAGGTTTGTGGCACGGCGCGTCGTGGACCTTCGTGATCTGGGGCGGACTGCACGGGCTGTTCCTCGCGGTTCATCGCGCCCTCGGGGGGTACGTGCCGCGAGGGGAGCTGCCGCCATTGCGCGTGCGAGACATCCCGAAGATCCTGTCGGACCTTCGCCCTCGTCTGCCTCCTATGGGTCTTCTTCCGGTCGATGACGATGTCGCAGGCGACCGAGTACCTCGCCGGCATCTTCAGCTGGCGTCCCGGCCCCGTGGACCCCAACGACGTCCTGTCTGCTCAGCATCTCGGTCTTCTTCATCGTCGCCCTCGATATCGCCCAACGCATCTCGGGCCATCACGCGGTCGTCCTCCGCTGGCCAGCCCTGGCCCGGGGAGCCGCCTACGCCCTCCTGCTCGCCTGGATCGTCATGTGGTCCGGCGGCGAAGCCAAACCCTTCATCTACTTCCAATTTTGATTGGCCGGTCGTCGAGACGACCGACTCTCGCCGACCTCGGGTGCTCAACCGGGTAGGACGCGCTCGATCTTCGCAAAACCTGGGTACAGGTGTTCGATAGTGGTGGTTGCATGCGAACAGATGTTCGGCTAATGTAGCGAACAGACGTTCGCTTTGGGCCACCGGGAGCTGTGGGAGAAAAGTGTCACACCCCGTTCCTAGGCTGAAGCGGTCAGGTAGCCGGATTCGGAGGGATGGGAATGGCGGTCACGTACGAGGAGGTCGAGGCAAGCTTCAGGCCGGTGAGGCCTTCGTTAGGAGCCGCCCGCATCAGAGCCCGGGCTCGGAGCAGGCGCCGGCGCGTCGTTCGGCGGAGGCTCTCGACCGGCGTGGTCATGGTCACGATCATCGTCATGGTCCTGATGGGTGGGGGTTCGTCGATCGCCTCGAGGCCCGGGGCCCCCGATTCGGTGGTGCTCAAGTCGGGGGACACCCTGTGGGGACTGGCCGAGCGCTTCGCCCCCGTGGGGATCGACAAGCGGGCTTACGTGGACGCGATCTACGCCCTCAACGGCATCTCCGGCGCCCCTCAAGCGGGCCTCCGGATCGAGCTTCCGGGGCCCGGCCGGGGCTAGCGTTCGCGCTCGCGAAATCAAGCGGATCTTTTTTCCCCATAGGCTTGATTCTGATGGCGCACGGGCGTAATTTCACTCTTGTCATTCACACCACATCTTGTGGTTCGGGCCGCCGGAGGCCCAACATCTCGTGGTTTGGGGCTTCGGATAGCGGGCCAGGGATGGGATAATCGGGGTTGGAACGAAAGGCATAAAGGGGGGTTTCGCCGGTGACACCAAAGGCTGCCATCGAAGGTCGAAGCGAGCTCAAGATCCGCAGGTACTTCACCACGGAGGGGGTCCATCCCTACGACGAGGTGGAATGGGAGCTTAGGGACGCCGTGATCCAGAATTACCGGACCGGCGTGGTCGCCTTCGAGCAGCTCGGCGTCGAGATCCCCAAGGCGTGGTCGCAGAACGCCACCAACATCGCCGCTCAGAAGTACTTCCGTGGTTCCCCCGACACCCCCGAGCGCGAGCGCTCGGTCAAGCAGATGATCGACCGGGTCGTGAACCGCTACCACGAGGAGGGTGTCGCCCGCGGCTACTTCGCGGATGCCGACGAGGCTCAGGTCTTCAAGGACGAGCTGACCCACCTCCTGGTCACGCAGAAGGCCGCCTTCAACTCGCCGGTGTGGTTCAACGTCGGCTGGCGTCCCAAGGGCCAGGAGCAGGTCAGTGCGTGCTTCATCCTCAAGGTCGAGGACGAGATGGATTCGATCCTCAACTGGTACGCCGAGGAAGGCCGCATCTTCAAGCACGGCTCCGGTGCCGGCATCAACCTGTCGCGCATCCGCTCGTCCAAGGAGCGACTGAAGTCAGGTGGCACCGCAAGTGGCCCGGTCTCGTTCATGCGCGGCGCCGATGCATCGGCGGGAACGATCAAGTCTGGTGGAGCGACACGACGCGCGGCCAAGATGGTCGTGCTCGACGTCAACCACCCGGACATCAAGGACTTCATCTGGTGCAAGGCGCTCGAGGAGCACAAGGCCCGCGCGTTGCGTGATGCCGGCTTCGACATGGACCTCGACGGCGCCGACTCGCACTCGATCCAGTATCAGAACGCCAACAACTCGGTCCGAGTCGACGACGAGTTCATGAAGGCAGTGGTCGACGACGCCGACTACGACCTCAAGGCGATCACAACCGGTGAGACGGTCGAGACCCTCAAGGCTCGTGAGTTGATGCGGGAGCTCGCCGAGGCTGCTTGGCAGTGTGCCGACCCCGGAATGCAGTACGACACGACGATCAACGACTGGCACACGTGCCCGAACACCGAGCGCATCAACGCCTCGAACCCGTGCTCGGAGTACATGCACGTCGACAACTCGTCCTGCAACCTCGCGTCGCTCAACCTGATGAAGTTCCTCGATGACGATGACCACTTCGACATCGATGCGTTCAAGCACGCAGTCGAGGTCATGTTCCTCGCTCAGGAGATCTCGGTGGGCTTCGCTTCCTACCCGACCGATGCGATCGGCGAGAACTCGCAGAAGTTCCGTCAGTTGGGTCAGGGCTACGCCAACCTCGGCGCGCTGTTGATGACCCAGGGCCTCGCCTACGACTCCGATGAGGGTCGTGCGTGGGCCGGAGCGATCACCGCTCTGATGACCGGTCACTGCTACGTCACCTCGGCCAAGATCGCGCAGCGCATGGGCGCCTTCGAGGAGTACAAGATCAACGAGGCTCCGATGCTCCGGGTGATCGGCAAGCACCGTGACGCCGCTTACGAGATCGCCGAGGGCCTGGCCCCCGATGATCTCCTCGCCTCCGCCCGAGGCTCGTGGGACGACGCCCTGGCGCTCGGAACCGAGCACGGGTACCGCAACGCCCAGGCGACGGTCCTCGCGCCGACCGGCACGATCGGGCTTCTGATGGACTGCGACACGACCGGGATCGAGCCGGACCTGGCACTGAAGAAGACCAAGAAGCTCGTCGGCGGCGGCACGATGTCGATCGTCAACCAGTCCGTCCCGCGGGCACTCCGCAAGCTCGGCTACACCGAGGCTCAGGTCACCGACATCATCGCCTTCATCGACGACAACTCCCACGTGGTCGGAGCTCCCCACCTCCGCGAGGAGCACATGACCGTGTTCGACACCGCCATGGGCGAGCGTTCGATCAGCTACATGGGACACATCAAGATGATGGCCGCGGCGCAGCCGTTCCTCTCGGGAGCGATCTCGAAGACGGTGAACCTGCCCGAGAACGTCACGGTCGAGGATGTCGAGACCGCCTACATGGAGGGCTGGCGTCTCGGCCTCAAGGCCCTCGCCATCTACCGGGACAACTGCAAGGCTGCCCAGCCGCTGTCGGTCACGAAGAAGGAGTCGGGTGAGGAAGCTGCGGAGGGGAGCGACCGGGAGCGAAGGTCGACGGACGTTCCTCAGCCGGTTCGCCAGCGTCTGCCCAAGAAGCGCCGCAGCCAGACGATCAAGTTCCGCGTTGCCGACACCGAGGGCTACATCAACGTCGGTGAGTTCCCGGACGGATCCGTCGGCGAGCTGTTCCTCAAGGTCGCCAAGCAGGGCTCGACGCTCGCCGGGATCATGGACGCATTCGCAATCTCGATCTCGATGGGGCTCCAGTACGGCGTGCCGCTCTCGGCTTACGTCAAGCAGTTCGTCGGAACCCGCTTCGAGCCTTCGGGCATGACCGACGACCCGGACTTCCGGATCGCGACCTCGATCCTCGACTACGTCTTCCGGGTGCTGGCCTACGAGTACATGCCGGCGGAGGACCGTCAGGCGCTCGGCATCAAGGCTTCGGGCGAGCGTCAGGCCGAGATCGAGGGCAAGCTCAGCGAGACGCCGCTCGCCGACGGCGACAGCGCCAACGGCCACACGAACGGCAACGGCAACGGAAATGGGAACGGCAACGGACACGGAGGTGACAAGTCGGGGGGCGTCGTGATCCTCGGCCCGGTTGCCGAGGACGTCAGCGCCGGCTCCCGTCCCTACTGCGGGACCTGTGGGGTCGAGATGAACCCCGCCGGCTCGTGCTTCGCTTGCCCGTCCTGCGGCTCGACGAGCGGGTGCTCGTAAGCGAGGGGCCTATGGCAGCCAAGAGCAAGCAACGTAAGTGCACCGAATGTGGGGTCGGGCTCGAGCCCGGCCTCACCGCGTGCCCCCTCTGCGGTGCCGATGCGGCCGTACCCACCGGGGCCCTGATCACCGAGGAGGGTGACTACCAGGCCAAGGTCCGAAAGCTCCGGGACGAACTGAGGAAGCTGAGAGAGGACGGGGCCGCCTAAAAAGACACTTTGAGTACCATTCCGTGCGGCCCGCCGCACGAAATGAAGCTCAAAGGCGATTTCTGTGCGGCCTGGGGCCGAACTTCTGGGGGTCCGGCGGCGTCTGATGGGCGTGAGGTGCGAAGATGACATCCGTCCCAGATAGATGCCGGCGGGGGGAACTGTGCAGGAGCCGGATCCGCGAACCGTCGAAGCGGCTCGCCGCGGAGACCTCGCGGCGTTCGAGGAGATCGTGCGCGGGTCCCAGGCCGACGTCTGGCGGTTCGTGTTCCACCTCGCCCGAGACGAGGGGATCGCGGACGACATCACTCAGGACGCCTTCATCAAAGCCTTCCGCAACATCAAGCGCTACCGGGGCGATTCCCGGTTCTCTACCTGGCTGTTCTCCATCGCTCGCAACTGCGCGATGGACGAGTTCCGTCGCTCCGGACGGAGGCGGAAGCTCGAGGCCGAGATGGAGTTCCAGCCTCATGCCCCCGAGTTCGACCAGACGCGCAGCTACGACATCCGCGAAGCACTCAAGTCGCTCTCACTCGATGTTAGGGAGCCACTGGTGATGATCGATCTTTTCGGGCTCACCTACCGAGATGTCTCCGATGTATTGGGGGTTCCGGTGGGAACGATCAAGAGCCGGGTCCATCGCGCCAGGATGCTGCTGGCGGGGATGTTCGCCGAAGGTGAGAGGGGGGAGACCGGTGAGCTCTGAGATGCACGAGCACTATCGGGACGATCTCTCCGCCTACATCGACGGGGAGCTGCCAGCGAACGAACGGCGCGCACTCGAGGAACACCTCGATGGCTGTGCCGAGTGCCGGGCGCTCGAGACTCGGCTGCGTGCGGTCGACGGTGCCGTCAGGCTGCATCCCGTCGGGCCGGTCCCGAATCTCACCGGCGACATCATGGAACGCCTCGGCGACCGAAAGACCGGTGGTCCTGCGGCGGGCGGAACGTTTCCGTCGCATCCGCATCGCCGGAGTGGCCGCGGCCGTGACGATCGCCCTTCTGATCGGATCGTCCGTTCCCTTGGCTGCGCGAGGGAAACATGGCCTCGGCCGCCGAGATCACCGGTTCCGTGAGGGAAGCGGCGCGCAGTCTCGAGTCGTACCAGGCGAGTTACGAGATCGTGGAGCGCGGCTGGCATCCCGACGTCCCGGTCCGGCGCTTCAACGTCGAGGTCTCCTTCAGCTCACCGGAGACTATGAGCCTGACGATCGACGACGAGACCCCCTATCCATCATCGATCTGGCCGAGGAACGACGTCGAGCTCCTCGCCGACGCGGACGGGTGGTGGATCCAGGAGCCGAGTCTCTGCCCCACGGATGCATTGCCGAACTGCGAGAGCACCCAGACCGACGAACGAGGAGTCACGAGCCGCCAACCGTTCGACGGGACCAACCGGCTTCCGACCGACCTCATCGTGCCGCTGGAGACGCTCGCCGCGTCGGAGAGCTTCTCGGTTGTCGGGCAGACCACAGTGGCCGGACGCGATGCCTACGAGCTCGAGATGGAGTTCCGCGACGCGCTGCCGTTCGTCACTGCGATCCAGGCGGGAGGATCGTGGCGAGAGTTCGAGCCGACCGACCGGGTGCGGATGCTCATCGATGGCGAGACCTGGTTCCCCCTGAAGGTCAGTGTTACGCCGGGCTCGGCCACCCGCCCCGCCCTGACCGTGAGCGCGGTAACGCTCGATGACGATCCTCCCGAGACGCCCGATCTCGTGGTGCCGGTTGAAGGCAGTATCAGGGACGGTGGTTGGGCGCCAAAGAACCCGGAAACGCTCGACGTTCCGACCCCTGAGTACCTCGCTGGTCTCGAGCCCTACCGCGCCGGAACCACTTCGACCGGCCGGGATGTGCTGACCTACACCCGCGGGCTGACGTGGTTGAAGATCACGTGCGTGCAAAGACGCCGCGACTCCTATCCGCTCACAGCCGAGCCCGTCAGGCTCTCCGGGAACCGGCCCGCCTACTACCTGCCGGCCGCATCCGATCTGAGACGCAGGGTCGACCTCTTCACGGAGGACGAGCACCTGTTCATCGAATCGAACCTGCCGCGCGAGGTTCTGATCGATGTCGCCGGCTCCATCCCGGTGGAAACGATCGAGGGTCCCGCTCAGGAGCGAGCCGAAGTGGTGACCGTCGATGAGGCCTTGGACCTGCCGTTCACCCGGACCCCGTCGTACCTCCCGGAGGGCTACCGCGCGAGTGCCGCGTACCTGGCCCCCGATGGCTCGAGCGTGGTCGTGTACCGGCGGCCTCAGATCGAGTTCGACGGGCTCGGTATCGAACTCGTCCAATCGGATTCGGTGGCGTTCCTCCCTGCCTCGTCCCTGGATTTCGAGACGATCCGGATCGACGGCACCCTCGCTCGCTGGTCACCGGAGGCCGGAGAGCTTCAGTGGATCGATGGCGATGTGTACCGGTCGATCACCGCCCCGTCTCTCGATCTTGGGACCGTGGCGGCCATCGCCGAGGGATTGCGGTGACCGGATTCAGGAAAGCGACCGGCACCGTCTCATCGATCCTCGTAGGGATCGTCATCGGTGCGGTGATCACCCTCGGACTCGGGGGCCAGATCGCAGACGACAACTCGACTCCTGCGCCGCGCTCGTCGCCAACTCCGTCACCTCCCGAACTCACCGGCAACAAGGGGGGCGGTAAGAAGGGGGGAACCACGCTGCTCGCGTGGACGACCAGCGGGATCGATACTGCGGCGCTGCGCACCGTGGCAAAGGCTCCCGGGGTCGCGGGAGCGACACGGCTGGTGGCCGGCACCGACTGGATCGCCAAGACCAAGACCGAAGACGGAACGGTTGTGGACCTCCCTGGTGAGGGCCGGTTCATCCCACTCGACATCGCGATCGTCGATCCCGTCGGGTACTCGGAGTTCGTCAAACCCTCCGAGCGACAACTGATCCGTTCACTAGACGCCGATCACGTGGCGCTGTCTGAGACCGGAGCGGAACTCCGCCGTGCGCGCCCCGGCATGAAGATCAAGTTCCGCGATCGCGTCGTGACCGTCGCCGGCATCGTCGCCGACGAGACTGCCCGCGGGTACGAGGCGTTGATCGGTGGGGGAGTGCCCGACTCGTGGTCCCGAACCTATCCATTCCTGCTCGTGGCCCTCGAACGTTCTTCGGTGCGCCCCAAGATCCGAGCGCGTCTGGAGGACTCGGTCGGGATCGGCACGCCGCTTCGCATCAGAGGAGAGGGAGAGACGCCGTTCCTGCGCTACGGAGATTCGGTCATGTCCGAGGCGTACGTGAAGGAACGCTTCGGAGAGTTCGCGGCGACCCCGCTTCCCGATGGGACCCTCGATGTCGATCCGAGCTGGCGCGCCGCTCACATCGTGACCCGCCCGGTTCCGATCTTCGGGGAGGTGACCTGCAACCGAGCGCTCATCCCGCAGCTGCGCAGCGTGCTCGATGTCATAGTCGGGCGCGGCCTCGAGCATCTCATCACCAGTAGCTTCGGCGGCTGTTACTCACCCAGAACCATCATCTCGGGCCCGGGCGCGAGGTTGTCGCATCACGCCTACGGGATCGCGGTTGACCTCAACGTGGCGGAGAACGGTTACGGACGTCAGCCTCGGCTCGATCAGAGGATCGTCGAGATCTTCGAGTCGCAGGGGTTCACCTGGGGCGGGCGATGGCTGGTTCCCGACGGGATGCACTTCGAGTGGTCGAGGTTCCCCGGAACCGATTGACTCAGGGGCCAGTGGAACCGGCGGGATACTCCAGTAGTTCGGGCGTGCCCGCAGCCC
The DNA here is from genome assembly GCA_963826105.1 of uncultured Actinomycetes bacterium. Lineage (GTDB taxonomy): Bacteria > Actinomycetota > CADDZG01 > CADDZG01 > WHSQ01 > WHTI01. The sequence continues at coordinate 478,826 of CAWGWA010000013.1, forward strand.
AGGTCTCGAGGATCGGTTCCATGATGCGCCACGACTCCTCGGCTTCGTCGTTGCGGATCGACAGGGTTGGGTCTCCCTCGAGCACGTCGAGAAGCAGACGTGCGTAGGCGTGTTGATGCTGTGGTGGGAACGCGACCGAGAGGTCGATGTCTTCCAGCTTGAAGGGATCTCCCTCGCCGTTCACGTTGACTCTGAGGTGGACCTCGTCGGGATTGAACGAGATCTCGAGGACGTTCTGACAAGCCGCAGTGTCCTTGAAGGCGAGGTGAGGGACTTCCTTGAACGTGACCTTCACGTACGCTCGTGCGTCACGGAGCGACTTCCCTGCGCGCAACGTGAACGGAACGCCCGCCCAGCGCCAGTTCCCTAGCGATAGCTTCACCTGCGCGTAGGTCTCGATGTTCCTCGTGCCGTCGATGCCCGGTTCGTCGACGAAGTTGGGAACCTCGCGCTCGCCGATCTTCCCGGCGGTGTACCGAGCCCTGACCGTGTCCGCCTTGATGTCGGTCGGGGACATGGTTTGGACCGAGCGCAGAACCGCGACCTTCGCATCGCGGAAGTCCTTCTCGAGCAGCGAGGAGGGCGGCTCCATCGCGATCAGGGCGAGCACCTGCAGGAGATGGTTCTGCAGCATGTCCTTCAAAGCTCCCGTGCGGTCGTAGTAGGACGCGCGGTTCTCGACGGTGAGGGATTCGTCCCAGATGATGTCGACCGACTCAACATGCTGGTTGTTCCACAGTGGCTCGAGGATCCGGTTGGCGAACCGAAGCCCGAGGATGTTCTGCACCGTTTGCTTGTGGAGGAAGTGGTCGGTCCTGAAGATGATGTTCTCGGGGAAGTGAGCGCGCAGGCTGCGGTTCAGATCCTGGGCCGATGCGAGGTCCTCCCCGAACGGCTTCTCGATGACGATGACGCTGCCTTCTGGAAGACCGGCGCGCCCGAGGGACTCGATAGTGGGCTTGAAGAACCTCGGCGGAAGCGCGAGGTAGGCGACCAGAGGGGAGTCGATGTCCGAGATGGCCGCCTCGACCTGATGGGGGTCGGTGACGTCCGCCTCGGCATAGTCGAGGGCTTCCACGATCGCATCGCGAGAGGCCCCCTCGATCTCGCCGGCGTGTTCGGCGAGCTCCGCGGTCATGTGGGTCTTGAACTCGACCGTGGTCAGATCCGCGATGTCGACTCCGACGATCCGGAAACCCCTGGGGAGCTCGCCCGATGCATGGAGCTCGGCTAGGCCCGGCAGCAGCAGCCTAGAGGCAAGGTCTCCGGAGGCCCCGAAGATCACAAGGTTGCAGAGGGCCTCGGCGCGACTCTTCGTCTTCATCCACCGTGACTACCACACCCCCTTACGATGGAGGCCATGGCGATCGTGAAGGGGCTCTAGGTGCGCTGTCCTGTCTGTTCCCACGAGGAAGACAAGGTCGTCGACTCGCGCGTGACGGAGGACGGACGGGCCATCCGGCGCCGACGCGAATGCCTGAGCTGCGCCAGCCGCTACACGACGTTCGAAAGGATCGAGGACGCCCCCCTCATGGTCATCAAGAGGAACGGGGACGAGGTCGCCTTCGACCGTCAGAAGATCGCCGAGGGCCTCCGTATGGCGAGCAAGAACCGGCCTGTTGACGATGTTCAGATCGAAGCGATCGTCGATGAGGTGGAGCAGAAGGTTCGGTCCAACGGCAAGCGCACGGTCACCTCGGCAGAGATCGGACGTGAGGTTCTCGACCGGCTGCGTGCCCTGGACGACGTCGCCTACCTGCGATTCGCGTCGGTGTACAAGGGCTTCCAGGAACTTACCGACTTCGAGAAGGAACTCCTCTCACTGCTGAAGAGGAACAAAAGCGGGTGAGGCTTCAGATCAAGTTGCTCCACCCCGACGCTCAGGCCCCTTCGTACGCGCATCCAGGTGACGCGGGCCTCGACCTGCGGTCGGTTGAGGATGTCGTCCTCAAGCCGGGGCAGCGCGCCGCCATCGCGACGGGCCTATCGGTGGCGATCCCCGATGGTTACGCCGGGTTCGTCCATGCCCGCTCGGGACGAGCTCTCAAGGAAGGGCTGGCGCTCCCCAACGCGCCCGGTCTCATCGACGCTGGATTCCGCGGCGAGCTGAAGGTGCTGCTCGTCAACCTAGATCCCGACACGCCGATCGAGATCCGTAAGGGCGAGAAGATCGCGCAGATGGTCATCCAGAAGGTCGAGAACGCCGTGATCGAAACGACCAAGACGCTCGATGAGACCTCCCGCGGCGACGGTGGGTTCGGAAGTACGGGGATCTGATGCGTCGCTCCATCATCGTCCTGATCGTCGTCGGGATCATCGTGACCGCTGCGGTCCTTGTTGACATCTTCGCCAAGGGCATGGCCGAGCGCGCGGTGGCGACCTCGGTGCAGGAAGGACTCGAACTGGAGGAGGAGCCCGGAGTCGCGATCGGAAGCTTCCCCTTCATCGTTAACCTGCTGAACGGTGTCGTCCCCGAGGTGTCATTGGATGCCGAGAACGTCGGGCGGGGGCGGGTCAGGTTCGATCTCGTGACGCTCAACCTCAGCAACGTCAGGCTCGACACCTCCGCGCTGATCTCGGGCGAAGCCGAGTCGATCACGATCGGAGGCGGGCATGGGAGGGCGGTGATGTCCGCGACGACATTGAGCCGCTTGCTTCGTCGAGAGGGTGTCGATGCCACGATCGAGTTCATCGACGGCGAGGTCATCGTCTCGCCGGAGGGCTCGCTCGAGCAGGCGTCGGGCGAACTCACCCTCGAGGGCCGGAACCTGGTCCTGAGCTCCTCGCTGTTCCCCGAGTCCATCTCGTTGCCGTTGCCCGTCATCGCCGAGGGACTTACCTACCGCTCGCTCGAGATCGGCGAGGGCCAGGCACTTCTGGAGGTCGGTCTGTCGGCCGGCGAATTCCGCCTTCCGGAGGGCTAGCGCGCGGGCCTGAAAGGGGTGTTCGAGGGGGGAGCTTCCCCTATAATGACCAATCGTTGCGGGCGTGGCTCAGTGGTAGAGCATCACCTTGCCAAGGTGAGGGTCGCCAGTTCGAATCTGGTCGCCCGCTCCAAGAAAAGGCCCTGGTCACAGGGCCTTTTTCTTTGAACCAGCGCCTAGGGCAGTTCGATCCTCTCGAGGATCATCTCAACCTCGGCTTTCGTCTCATCCGACGCCTTCGGACCTATCCAGTAGCGAACGCTGACGCTCAGATCGCCGTGCCGCCAGCCCAGCACCTCTCGATACGGGACCTCGAGATGTATGTCGACCGAGTCGGAGAAGTCTGCGGCGGCGACTTCGCCGGGGAGGTGATGCTTCACTCCTCTGCCCGTCAACGCGAGGTGGAACGTGAGAGATACGAAGGCGTCAGCGGGGCGGAGCCTCTCGAGACGGACGTAGCGGACGAAGCCGCCGAGCCCGTCTTCGTTCGCGTGGACGACGTTCTGGGTGATCTTCGGCCGGGTGGCGGCGACCAAGCCTCCGAAGGACTTCGTGCCGGCAGCCTTACTGTGCCAGTCGGCCGGGACGCCGAACCCGCCGCCGTCCTCAGGGATGCTCACCCAGCGGAGTTCGTGATGCGGCGACGCGGTAACGACCGCGTCCTGACCGGTTCCAGTGCACGAGGTGAGGAGCACGAGAGCGATCAGCCCTAGACGGGACACAGCCTTCCGGCTACTTTCTCGGTTCATACCGCATCGCCACCGCCCCCGAGCCGAATTCCAGCCGGCTCACGAGCTTCAAGTCGATCCGCTTCGATAGCCCTGCGAACAACGTCGGCCCATGGCCTGCCAGCCTGGGGTGCACCACGAACTCATACTCATCGATCAATCCCAACTCTGCCAACGCCATCGGGAGCTTCACGCCTCCCACGAACAGTCCCTGACCCGATTCCCGCTTCAGCTGCCGTACGGCCTCCCCCAGATCGCCGCGCACGAGCTCTGCGTTCCAGCCGGCCCGCTCCAGGGTGCTCGACACGACGTACTTCTTTGCCGCGTCGATCGTCCGGGCGAAGGGCTCCATCCAATCGGGCCTCGCTCCCGCCAGCGTCGGCGGCCGCCAAGCCTCCTCCATCATTTCGTAGGTCACCCGGCCAAAGAGGAGGGCATCGGCCTGCGCGAGGTTTTCGGCCGCGTGACGATGCAAGTCTTCGTCCACCACACCTTCACGATGATCGCAGCACCCGTCCAAAGTGACGTTGATGGAATACCGAAGGGGTCCCATTACGAGAGATTACGATGCCTCGGAGTCTGTATCGCTTGAGCGCTACACGGATCTTGTGTTCCGATCTGATGGGGGATGACTCTCATGAACCCGCAACTACGAGAGCTTCAGGACCACGATGCGGAGGAGGTTGCTGCACTCTTCGTCGCCGCATTCGGTGAGGCGCGGCCGACCGATGCCGAGGAGATCCGTACCTGGTTGCGCAATGAGGAACTGAAGCGAGAGTGGCTGCAGGTCCTCGAAGTTGATGGCCGGGTTGTGGGCTACGGGGACGTCACGATCGAGCCTGACGTGGTCGCTCTGGATGTGGCCGCGCCGGGGCATTGGGACCCGTTCTTCGATTGGGCAGAAGAGACGGCCAAGAGCCATGGAATCTCGCAAGTGCGCGCTTTCATCCCTTCGGGTCACGAGCTTGCCGAGATCGTTGCCCAACGCTCCTACCGTCGGTGGCGATCGTCGTACACCATGGAGATGGCCCTCACGCGATCGGAACCGAGTGCGTTCCCAGACGGTTTCCAGCTTCGGAGCTTTAGACCCGACGCCGACGCCGAGCCGCTGCGCCGGGCACTCAACGAATCGTTCGCCGAGGATCCCTTCTTCCACGAGGAATCGGAGTCGGCTTTCCGTGAGTTCCATCTGAAGGCGCGCGGCTACGACCCAACGCTGTGGCTGCTCGCTTGGGCCGAAAATGAGATCGCGGGATTCGCGATGACGTTTCCGGAACACTCCGGAAACGTTGAGCTCGGCTGGGTCGGCAACCTCGGTGTGCGTGCCCCGTGGCGGCGACGCGGCTTGGGAGAGGCGCTGCTGCGCGCCTCCTTCAACGAGCTCCACGCCCGCGGTATCCCGCGGGTTGGGCTTGGGGTCGATGTCGAGAACGTCACCGGTGCCCTGCGACTTTACGAACGCGTCGGGATGTCGCCAATCGACAGATGGGACAACTGGATACTCGACTTGGGTCGCTAGTGACTGGCGAAGCTGTAGGTCAGCGTCACCGTTCCGTCATCATTCATCACGTAACGCCGGCCCTCGATCGATGCCGCACCGAAGAAGTTGGCTCCTTCGGCCAGCATGCTGAAGATTGGCCGAGTGCGCTTGAAGGGCTTGTCGTACAAAGTGCCTTCGATCGAGGCATAGCGACCCAGGGCCGCGCCGACTCCTGCGTAACCCAGGCCGCCGCCGGTTCCGTATTCGGGAGAGAAGTTGTCGCCCTCACCCGTCCACAGCACCTCGTGATGTGCCGAGCGAGCGTCGATCGCCATCCGTGCAGATGACAGCAGCGGGTCGAACTCGAGGTCCCCAGGTTCCAGTGCATAGCCACGTCCCGTTGCCCGGCACATGGTGAAGTGGCCGGTGGTGTGGCATGACCCTTTGCCTACAACCCCGATGCCGTCGGGGTAAAGATACGGTTCGACTCCTTCCCACGCCCAGACGTCCCCGCCCCGAGAGGCCATCGCGAAGTAGAAGACCTGCTTGCCGTGTTCTCTCTTGATCCAGGCCGAATCGGCGAGTTGCTGGACCTCACCAACCGCGATCACCTGAGCCTGTGCCGGAATAGCCCCTATCAACATGATCGATGCCGTCGCAATCAGCGCCACGATGCGCTTCATGAGCCCCCCTTGGTTGTCTGCTGAGGAGAGATTCCACCAAACCGGGCAAATTCCTTCAGGGTTACGCGCGATGCATTTCGGGCAGCCCGGCAGTCCCATAACATCGCGGGATGAATGCACCGATCCTCGAGGGCGATGACCTCCGGCTAGTGCCGTTGGATCTCGACGTCCTCGACGAGATGCACGCGCTCGGGGACGATCCCGAGGTCCTCCGCTTCACCTACGTCTCGGCTCCATTCACCCGCGACGATGCGACCGCGTGGATCCAGCGCTACATCGACGGCTGGGCGGAAGGAACGAGGGCCGGGTTCAGCATCCAGAGCAGCGACGGCAAGTTCCAGGGGTTCATGGCCGTCATCCGGATCGAGGACGACGAGCGTCAGGGCGAGATCGGGTACATCGTTGCGCCGCGGGCACGCGGGAGGGGAGTTGCGTCGGAGGCCCTGAAGCTCATCACCGATTGGTCGCTCGGAGACCTCGGCCTTGAGCGCGTTGAGTTACGCATGTCGTCCGAGAACGTCGGGTCCGCCGGGGTTGCGAAGCGGGCGGGGTACACCTACGAAGGCACCCTGCGCTCGTTGCACTTCAAAGAGGGACGCCGCGGCGATACCGCGGTGTACTCCCGGCTCCCGAGCGACGCATGAGTTCGCCCACCGCAGTACGCAAAGGCACGCTCCTGGTCGCCCTCGGCTCCTCGCTGTGGGCAACCGATCTGATCTTCAGGCCGGAACTGTCCGAAGAACTCACGGCTGCCGAGGTCGTGTTCTGGGAACACCTGATCCTGGCCCTGATCTGTCTCCCGATCCTCGTGAGGAGCGATCTGAGAGGGTTGACGCGCCGCGACTGGATCTCGGTCGTGCTCGTGGGAGCCGGTGCGTCGGTCGTTGCCACGGTTCTATTCACCAAAGCGTTCTCGTACGGGGAGCCGACCACGGTGGTGTTGCTCCAGAAGGTCCAGCCGCTGGTCGTCATCGTCTCGGCGCGCGCCATGCTCGGTGAACGCCTCAAGCCGAACTTCTGGCTGTACGCGATACCGGCGGTCGTGGGGGCTTACCTGTTGGCGACTCCGGTGCCCTCCGATGTGACGATCGAGTCCTTGACGCCGGCATTGCTCTCGATCGGGGCGGCGACGTTATGGGGTCTCGGAACGGTGCTGGGTCGCGGGCTCCTGAACACCATCCCCTTCATGACCCAGACTGCTCTGCGCTTCGTCGTGGGCCTGCCGATGGCGGCGATCCTGCTCGGGGTCTTCGGGCCGGAGGGCCGCACGACGGAGGCGCAACTGAGCGATACCCCCTTCTTGATTTGCCTGGCGGTGGTCCCGGGCTTGATCGCGGTGTCGCTCTACTACCGAGGGCTCAGACAAACCCCGGCGTCCACCGCAACGCTCGCCGAGCTCGCCTTCCCACTAAGCTCCGTCGTCCTCGGCCTCATCCTGTTCGACGGCGCCCTCGTGAGATCGCAATGGATCGGGTTCGTTGTACTTGGCGCCAGCATCACCGCCCTCAGCCTCGCGGGGAGCCGGACCCAGCCGGTCGTGGCGCCGGAAGAGACCCTGACACCCACCTAGGCTAGGTTGGGTTGCTCCGGGGGGATCCGGGTATCTAGAACGAGCGCTACTGCCAGACCGACTACAGAAGGAGCTCCTCGATGCTCAGATCCGGACTATTCATCCTCTATGTCGTGATCGGGTTACTCGTGGCCAACGACCACAACTACTTCAACAACCTCAACGATCTCGAGAGCATCGTCTCGGCGATCCTGGCCGTGTTCCTGTGGCCCCTCGTCGTCCTCGGCGTCAACCTCCGCATCGGACAACTAACGAACTGATGGCTCGGCACGTCCTCCATGAAGGAAGATGTGCCGATGTCCGAGTCTCCTTCCGTTCTCACGTCCGCGCCTCCGTCGTTCCAGGCGGAGGCGGCCGCCGATCTGGCGGAGCAGGTCTTCGGTGTCGCCGGGAGCTTGAGTCCGCTGGGGAGCGAGCGCGATCAGAACTTCATGGTCGAGGACGGCTCCGGCGAGCGCTTCCTTCTGAAGCTGTCCAACTCGGCCGAGGACGAGGCCGGTGTGTCTTACGAGACCGAAGCGCTGCTCCACATCGTGGGCACCGACCCCGGCCTTCCGGTCATGGAACCTGTGAGGACGGCGACCGGGTCCTACTGGGCACGCGTCGATCCGCCGGGTGGCGCCTCGCATCTGATCAGGATGTTCACCTTCCTCGACGGTGCCCCGGCCGCCGCTCCCGATCTCGACCTCAATGAGATTGCCGCGTTCGGAGAAACGCTCGCCCGACTCGGCCGGTCGCTGCGGGGATTCTTCCATCCCGCCGCGGGACGGAAGCTGCTGTGGGACGAGAAGCATGCGAGTGACCTCCGGCCCCTGCTGGAACACATCACCGACGGGGGACAGGCGGCGCTAACGCGGTCCGCGCTCGACCGTTTCGACGCGAGGGTGTTGCCGGTGGTCGGCTCGTTGCGAGCTCAGACGATCCACAACGACTTCTCGCTCGACAACACCTTGATGGGGCCGGATCGACGGGTCAGCGGCATCCTCGACTTCGGCGACCTGACGCACACCGCATTGATGTGCGATCTGTCGACCGCGATGTCGTCGGTCATGTTCGGAAGGGACGATCCGGCTGATGCCGGCGGGGCGGTGGTTGCCGGCTATGCCTCGATCACCCCGGTTGAGGAGCTCGAGCTGAGCCTTCTGCCAGACCTCCTGGCGGCGCGGCTGGTCGCGCTTATCTCGATCGCGGCGTGGAGAGTTAGGTCCTTCCCCGAGAATCGCGACTACATCATGGGTTCCGTTGCCGAGGCTCATTCGTTGCTTGCGTGGCTCAACGGAGGCGGCTATTCGGAACTCGAGGATCGTCTCGGTTCGTCTTCGAGTGGCACTTCGGGAACCGTCCCCACGTACGAGCTGAGCGATCGCCGCAGGGTGCTCGGCTCCGCGATGTCTCCGTTGTCATACGAGCGACCTCTCCATCTCGTGCGGGGTGAGGGGCCGTGGCTGTTCGACACAGATGGAGCCAGATATCTCGACGCGTATAACAACGTGCCGGTCGTCGGTCATTGCCACCCACTCGTTGCGGATGCGATCGCGAAACAAGCCCGCGCTCTCAACACGAACCTCCGGTACTTGCATGAGAACTCCATCGAGCTGGCAGAACGGTTGTGCAGAACGCTTCCGGAGGGACTGGATGTCTGCATGTTCGTCAACTCCGGAAGCGAGGCCAACGATCTCGCGTGGCAGCTCGCTCGAGCCGCCACCGGAGGCACGGGCGGGATCGTTACCGAATACGCGTATCACGGGGTCACCACCGCGGTAGCGGATCTGTCGCCGGAGCACTGGGCACGAGGGTATGAGCCCGAAGCGGTGGCGACGATCCCGGCCCCCGACGGTCACGCCGGCATCCACCGGCGAGAGGATCCGGACTGGGCCACCGCCTATGCCGCTCACATGAGCGATGCCATCGATCGCCTCCACGCTGGGGGACTGCGGCCGGCGGCGTTCTTCCTCGACTCGGGGTTCACCAGCGACGGGATCCTGGTGCCGCCCCCGGAGTACGGGCGTGACCTGGTCGATCGGATCCACGCCGCAGGTGGCCTCTTCGTCGCGGACGAGGTGCAGACGGGGTTCGGCCGACTCGGCGAACACCTATGGGGGTTCGAGCGCTTCGGGGTGGTCCCGGACGTCGTCACCCTTGGCAAACCGATGGGCAATGGCCACCCAGTGGCCGCAGTGCTGACCACGTCCACGATCGTCGACCGCTTCGCCGAGACGATGGATTTCTTCAGCACCTTCGGGGGCAATCCGGTCGCCTGCGCCGCCGGTCTTGCGGTGCTCGATGTGATCGAGAACGAAGGCATCCAGGAGGGCGTGTCCGCAGCCGGCGGCGCGATGCTCGAAGGTCTCCTCTCGCTAGCCGAGCGTCACCAGTCGATCGGCGAGGTCCGGGGTCTGGGGCTCCTGATCGGCGTCGCTTTCACTTCCGATGACGAGGTTCGTCGACCCGACGCCGCCCTCGCGGGTCGCGTGATGAACGGGATGCGGGATCGTGGGGTTCTGATCGGAACTACCGGGAGGGAGGACAACGTCCTCAAGATCCGCCCACCGCTCGTGATCGCTCCCGAGCACGTCGACCTCCTGCTCTCGACCCTCGATGAGGTTCTCGCCGGAGCCTCCTGAACGGGGAAACCCCTCGTACCTTCTTGACCCCCGCCGGCCCTCGTGCTGTTCTTTCGGAACATACGGAGAGGAGACCGGATGATCCGGGGTCGGAGATCGGTGATTGGGGGCCTGATCGGCCTCCTGATGGTGATGGGTGGTCCCGGAGCACTGGCGGGCGGGTCGGGTTACCAGGGCGACATCAAAGTGCGGCTCAAGAAGGCCGGATGGGTTGGCGCCGGTGAAGAGACCTGTTCCGGTGGCAACGGCCCTGAGGCTCTACGGAAACGAGGCAAGGTCGCCGTCTTCGAAGCCAAGGTCAAGAACCTCGGCGCGGGAGAGGACTACTACACGCTCGACATCGGCCCCGAGGACCCCGACTTCAAGACGACCTACTTCTACGGAAGCGAGAACGTGACCGAGGCGGTGCACACGAGTGGCACCTACGACATCGGATCCCTCGAACCCGGCAAGTCGTCCAAGCTCTTCACGGTCAAGGTGAAGGTCAGGGACTCGGCCCCACATGGGGACTACCTGATCCTCGGTATCACACTCGACGCGACCTACCAGAGCTTCCCAGCCGACTGCGGATCGGCGAACGTCGAGGTCGAGTAGCGCAAAGAAAACGAGCCCGGGGTGGAAGCCCCGGGCTCGTCGTAACGCTGAGTGTTCCTTAGGGAAGCAGACCGCCGACGCCACCGACGAACGGCTCGGTGCCGAGCGCCAGCTGAACGTTGGGTCCACCGTGGCTGAGCATGTAGGACACCTCACGGCTGAGGTCTCCAACGCCGTTGGACGCCGGGAACGGAGCGATCGCCACCGTGCTGAGCGTGCCGAGGGCTGCGCCGTTCGCCGACAGGAACGCCGATCCCGAGTCACCCGGGATACCCGGGGTGAGGGTGTAGACGTCGTGGGTCCAGCCACCAGCTGCGGCGCCGAGGCTGTATCCGGTCTTGGGGCTGAGCTGGGCGAGTCCCAACCGCAGGCTGGAGTTGCCGTAGGAGTACACCGTGTCACCCAGCGCCGTGGTCGCGCCGAGCGATACCGGGCCACCCCAGACGGGGATCGAGGGGTTGACCTTGTTGTAGTCGCCGGGAGCCAAACGAATGAGTGCGAAGTCGTTGTACTGACACGCGTTCGCGTTGGTCTCGCCGTTGGCCTGCATGGTCAACCACGAGGAGTACACGAGGGTGCCGGGCTGTGAAGCTCCGTCGACCTCGACCGGGGTCCCGAGAGGCAGGCTGCCCGAGTCGCACCCGTTGGTCTCGGTGGAGCCACCCGTGCCGGCGCAATGAGCAGCCTGGCCGATGAAGACGTCGTTCGCGCCGTTGTAGAAGACGAAGTTCGAGGTGCACTGAGCACCCTGGGTGAAGGTCATGACTCCGGGGTGGATTGCTGCGGTGGCTGCCGGGGCCCACGGGGGGGCGGCCTGGGCCTGGGTGGGCATCGCCACGACGGCGAGGATGGCCACGATGGGAAGGATGGAGCGGAAGCGCTTGAGCATGGTTCCTCCTGGATCGGTGTCGAGGACAAGGGAGTAGTTCGCCACAAAGGGCCCCAACCCCTGCTTTTGGGTTGAGGGAGCAGATATCGGCTGACTCGGAGGGAATCGGCTCGAGGCGGCGAACCTCTCGCACGGAACCACCCACATTCGTTCAAGGGGGAACAGATGCGAACCAAGCGCGTATTCAGATCCATCCTCGCCGTCCTTCTCGTAGCGACCTTGCTGTCGCCGGCCGCCTCGGCTGGGAAGAAGGTAGGCAACGCTCAGAAGAAGGACAGCGGACCGATGGTGTGGGGGGATCTCTATCCCGCGACCCCGGCCGATATCGTCGTTAAGCAGCCTGACGGTTCCACCTTCAAGGCCAGCCTCACCGATGCCGAGATCGGCGGGAACCTCGAGTACCAGGGCTACACGGTTCGCAAGCGGGCCGACGGCTGGTGGGTCTACGCCACGGGGCGCGACGACAAGGGTCGCCTGGTTGGTTCCGACGCCCGCGTCGGGCTCGACTCCCGCCCCGACGGCATCAAGCAGTCGGTCGGTCGCACCCAGAACATCTGGACCCGGTCCACGGGCCATGACATCCGCACGCAGATGTTCGAGCAGCTCCGGATCGCATCGGCCAAGGCTCAGGCTCAGCAGGCGCAAGCCGCCCCCGGCGAGCCCACCCTCTTCCGCTTCCCGGTTCTGATGCTCGCGACCTGGTGGGACGAGGAGGCCGGACAGACCGCTCCTCAGTTCCAGGAGGGGCACGACGCCGAGTTCTTCAAGAAGATCCTCGACGGCTTCGGTGGCAACCCGACCGGGACCCTGACCGAGTTCTATTTCGAGAATTCCTACGGGCAGTTCCTCGTTCAGGTAGACGTCTTCGGTCCGTACACGTCGTCGCGTTCGATGGAGGACCCGTGCTACTACGGCGGCACCGACGTTTCCAATGACCCCGTTGACGACCTCGACCCGATCGACTCCGCGCTCGGCGTCGGCGGGGGTGGCGCCGCCGGCATGGCGGCTGAGGCCGTACCCCAGGCCGACCCCGAGGTCGACTTCTCCGTCTACGACAACGATGGTGACGGCTCGGTCGACTTCACCGGCCTGATCCACTCGGGCCCGGACATGGCCGCGACGGGCGACCCGTGCCACACGTGGTCGCACGCGATCGATGCTTCACTCGGAACTCCCGGTGGGATCCCGACCGACGAGGGCGTTCTCGTGAAGCGCGTCTTCACGATGCCCGAGATCGATCTCGAGATCGGCGTCGCGACGCACGAGATGGCGCACGCGCTGGGCGAGCCCGACTACTACAACCCCGGCTACACCTCCGCCGGTACCGGCGACTGGGACATCATGGCGGGAGGCTCGTGGTTCGGTAACCCACCGGGTTCGAACCCGACCGGCTTCCAGCCGGCGAGCAAGATCTTCCAGGGATGGATCACGCCGCGGATCGTCCACGATGACGTCAAGAACCTAACGCTCAAGCCGCGCGAGCTCATGCCGACGCCCAACTACACGGTCGATGAGGTTAACCCGCACGTGATCCTCGTTCCGACCCAGTGGATCAAGGTCGGTGACACCGACCAGTACGACCACACGTGGACCGAGGAAGATGTCTACGGCTTGGTCGAGGATGGCGACAACGGATTCGTGGTGGAGGGCTACTTCGTCGAGAACTGGAGCAGAACGACGAACGGTCCCGCGATCCACGAAGCGATGTCCCGCGGTCCTTACTTCGACCGCCAGGCACTGGCCTCCGGTCTCATGGTTTGGCACTTCGACTACGTCGCCAGGTCCAACACCTATGGCGGTGCGAACAACGCGGGCAGCGACCCCAACCGGCCGCAGATGGACCCGCTCGAGTTCGACTTCAATGACAACACGCAGGAGCTGCAGCTCAACCTGACCCGTGGCGAACCCAGCGACGTGATCTGGGGAGCCGCGACCGGGATCACTTCCGGTACCAGGCAACTCCCTCCGGACGTTCTCGGAGCGGGCGGCGATCCGCAAGAAGGTATGGAGTTCAGCGGAGTGGTACCGCCCAGCCAGACCAGCGACTTCGAGTTCGAGGTCGAGGACAACCCGGCCAACTACCGGATGGCCGTTTCGGCCACCGGCACCGGTGACTGCACGCTCGAGATTCTAAAGGTCGAGGGCGACGAAGAGGTCACCTTCGGCTCCACCGATGCCGGATTCGTCGGCGAGACGGAGACCCTCTTCGTCAACAAGCCCGAGGCGGGAACCTACATCGCCAGGGTCGGCGACTTCGCCGCCTGTGGGAACTACTCGGGGACGGTGGAATTCGAGTCGCCCGGGACGTCATTCCTGACGACCGGCGCGGCCGACACGTGGTCGAACTGGACCACCGAGCCGACCGGATGGGCGTTCACCAACGTCCGGACCAGCGGGTTCGATGAGCTGGATCACGGTGCCGACGGATCCACCAACGGCAGCATCACGCTGGACATCGTCAACCTCGGAAACAACGAGCGCGATGTCTCCCCGGGATTCATCGTTCCGAAGGGCAGCGTCAACTCGGGTCGCTCGAACGAGATGACCGTTCCGATCTTCAACAACGGGGGCCAGGCAACCACGACCTCGGTCGAGGTTCGCAGCGGCTCTGCCGACGGTGAACTCGTCTCCAAGGGCAACGCGCAGCTGGATGGCTACTCGAGAGGAGACTTCACGTTCGAGTACTCGCCGGTTGGCGAAGGACCCAGCGACCTGTTCGTCGTGGTCGACGCTAAGGACGACGTGAACGAGGAGATCGAAGACAACAACAGCCAGAAGACGAACCTCTGGGTTGGTCCGAACGACGCCCGTGTGCTGATCGTAGATGACGACGGTTCCACGGACTCCGAGGCGATCTACGCCGGCGCCCTCGCTGCGCAGCGGATCCCTTACGCGATCGTCAACGACCATGCCACCGCCGAGCAGATGAACCAGTACGACGCGGTCATCTGGGAGTCGGGACTCGAGCGTTACCAGGGACAACTGGATGTGGATGATCGTGCGGCGATCAAGTCGTACCTCGATGGCGGCGGCAATGTGCTGTACACCAGCCCTCGTGCTGCCGCTGCTCTGGGCGCCCCGCCGGCGAGCACCAACCCCGGCTCGACGCCGAGCATGCCGCTGTTCCTCCGTGACTACTTCGGAGCCACCTACCTTGACACCCGCCAGGTCGGCGGTGGAAAGGTGACAGGCCTTGGAGACATCTTCGGTACCAAGAAGTTCACCACCGACGTCTTCCCCGGACGCCCGCTGCAGGACGTGTTCGCCCTCGGCACCAGCGAGATCGGCACTTCCACGCCGGTTGCCGATTGGGAGAAGGGCGGCGACGACGCACTGATGGCGACCCGGGTCGAGGGCGATGGTGCCCACGGCGGTTTCAAGTCGATATTCCTCGGCATGAACCTGCAGCAGATGGACAAGACCGATCACGCCATCATCGCGATCAAGAAGGCGATGAGCTACTTCGGTGTCGACACCGGCGGGTACCAGAGGGCGAATCAGACCCTGATCTTCCACCCGTCGGTCCGCAACCGCCTGTCGGGAACCAAGGTTCCGGTCAAGGCCGTAGTTATCGGCAAAGGCCTCAAGGAGGTCAACAGCGTGAAGCTGTCGTTCCGGATCCACGGTAGCGACACGTGGAAGACCGTGAAGATGAAGAGGGGCACCCGGCGCAACTCATGGCAGGGGTACATCCCGGCCAAGTTCGTTACGCCGAGCGGTGTCGAGTACTTCATCAAGGGCGGCCCGATGTTCGATCCGAAGCTTCGCTCGGTCGTTCACGTGATCGGCGTTTCCCTTCCGGAGGTCTCCGGCTAGAGGAAAGAGACACATGGAAGAGCCCGGACCATTCGGTCCGGGCTCTTCGTTTACCGGCGATCCTTGTCGGGATGGATACCGGGTGGTCCGCCGCGCGGTACAGAGCGTTTCTGTCGTCCTTCGGGGCGAACCTGGTTCTCCTTCGCGTTCCCTCGGACGCCCATCTCCTTCGCGTACAGCCGGCTGATCTCTGCGGTCAGGTGACCGATACTCATCGCTCTCTCCTTCGATAGGGGTTGTGACCTATCGAGGATGCCGCGAGACGAGTGCTGAGGGAGTCGTCGGGCCGACATCGACGCTGTCAAGTGCCCGACACGACCGTTGTTCTAACGGAGGTCTTCGAGCTCGGTGAGTGCCTCGTCGAACGAGTAGGGACGCCCGTTCTTGTAGACGTGCTCGAACATCGCGTCGGGGCCGGGAGGGTCACCTTCCTCGAGTTCGATCACGGCTTGCGCGATCTTGTCCTTCGCTTCCGCCATGACCTTTTCTTCCGTTTCGTCGTCGAGGACGCCGATGCGTTTGAGGAACGCCGCGGTTCGACCCACGGGCTCGAGGCGTTTCCAGGCGTCGGTGATCGTCTCGTCGCGATAGCGTCCGGGATCGTCGGCGGTGCCGTGGGGGGCCAGCCGGTAGCAGAATGCCTCGATCAAGGTCGGGCCCCCGCCGTTGTGCGCCCGATCGAGAGCATCGCGGGCCACCTTCCAGCACGCGATCGGATCGAATCCGTCGACCCTGGCTGCCGGCATCGCGTAGGCAGCGGCCTTCTCGGCGATCGTGTCCGTCGCTGTCTGACGTCCGTAGGGCGTCGAGATCGCCCACTGGTTGTTGGTGTTGAAGAACACGGTCGGCACCTTATGCACGCTGGCGAAGTTCATCGCCTCGTGGAAGTCGCCCTCGGAGGTCGCCCCGTCTCCGAACCACACGAGCGATGCAACATCGTCTCCCCTGAGCTTCGCGCCCCAGGCCAGACCCACGGCGTGCGGCAGTTGGGTGGCGATAGCAACCACCATCGGAGCGACCCGGTAGTCGCGCGCGTTCCAGAATCCGTGAGTGCCGCCGTACCCGCGCCGGTACTTGTAGATCTTCGAAGGAGGAAGTCCGCGGAGGATGCCAACCGCGCTCTGCCGGTAGCTGGGGAAGAGCCAGTCTTCGGGAGCCGCAGCATGAACCGGGCCCGCTTGGATGCCCTCCTCACCCCAGAAGGGTGGGTAGGTGCCGATACGACCCTGGCGCTGCAAGGCGACCGCACGCTCATCGAATGTTCTTAGGAGGACCGTG
This sequence comes from uncultured Actinomycetes bacterium, assembly GCA_963826105.1. Classification (GTDB taxonomy): domain Bacteria; phylum Actinomycetota; class CADDZG01; order CADDZG01; family WHSQ01; genus WHTI01. The sequence goes on from CAWGWA010000013.1 coordinate 495,412, forward strand.
TTCCTGAAGATCTCGATGAGGTCGTTCTCGGAGAGCCCCTCGGGGACCGGGTTATCGGGTATCTCACCTTCGAGTCCCGCGATGTGTAAGAGATCCATGCCCCGAATCCTATGGGAGAGCCCAGAGTCTGCACGACTTCTCCACATCTGGAGCCTCCCTATGGGCGACCTTGCCCCTAGAGTTGAGGGATGCCCCCCGCGACGGTCGTCGTCATCGAGGACGAACGCACGATCGCTCAGGCGATCGGCAATCGTCTCCGAACCGAAGGATTCGTGGTCGAGATCGCTCACGACGGACCCTCGGGCGTCGAGCTCTGCCGGCGGGTAACCCCCGATGTCGTGGTTCTCGACGTCATGCTTCCCGGCTTCGACGGGCTCGAGGTCTGCCGCCAGATCCAGAAGGACCGCCCCGTGCCGGTGCTGATGCTGACCGCCCGGGACTCGGAGACGGACCTCCTCGTTGGGCTCGGGGTAGGTGCCGACGACTACATGACCAAACCGTTCAGTCCCCGCGAGCTGGTTGCCCGGGTTCACGCTCTCCGCCGGCGGGCCGAGCGAGCCACAACTCACGTCGAACCGGTGAGGCTCGGCAAGCTGGAACTGGACCCCGCATCGCGGAAGGTCAGATTGTCGGGAGGCGAGGTCCACCTCACGCCGATCGAGTTCGACATCCTTCTGAGGATGGCCAGCGAACCGGGTGTCGTCTTCACACGCGAGCAGCTGTTGTTCGATGTCTGGGGGTACCGCGACTCGTCGGGAGCGCGCACCGTTGATTCCCACATCGCCGCCTTGCGCAAGAAGCTGGGCAACGAGTTCGTCAGGACTGTGCATGGCGTTGGGTACTCGATCGAGGACGGCTCGTGAGACCTCTCGATCATCTTTCCTCGATCAAGGTCAAGCTTGGGATAGTCATCGTCAGCGCGGTGACCGCGACGGTTGTCGTTACGGGATTGGGTACGTGGGCCGGGGTTCCCTGGATCGTCGGGGGAGCGATCGCCGGAGCGATCGCATTGATCATGGTGCAGTTCCTCGCTCGAGGGATGACTTCCCCTCTGCGAGAGATGACCGCGGCGGCCAAGGCTATGGCCGGCGGAGATTACGACCGGAGGGTCACCCAGACGTCCAGGGACGAGGTGGGCGAGCTAGCTCGGGTTTTCAATCAGATGACCGCCGAACTCGCCCAAACGGACCGACTGCGCCGCGACCTCGTTGCCAACGTGTCCCACGAGCTGCGGACGCCGATCTCGGCCCTGCAGGCAGTTCTTGAGAACCTCGTCGACGGAGTGGAACCGGCCGATCCCGAGACCCTGTCATCCATGCTCGAGCAGGTCGAGCGTCTTGGTCGCTTGGTTACCCAGCTTCTCGATCTCTCGCGCCTCGAGTCTGGTGCCGTTCCATTGCAGACGACGAGGTTTGCTGTTGAGGAACTTCTTGACCGAGTCGTGCGTGAGACCTGTGGGCCAGGAACCGAGATTTCGGATGTGAACTTCAAGACCGGTGTCACTCCGCCCAACCTCGTGATGAATGGCGATCCCGAGCGACTACATCAGGTTCTTACCAACCTGGTCGCGAACGCGGTCCGGCATTCACCGCCGGGGGGAACGGTCGAGCTCGTCGGCACGGCGGCGGCGAACAGAGTCAGGTTCGAGGTCCTCGATCAAGGACACGGGATCCCAGAGGGGGATCGAGGCAAGGTCTTCGAGCGCTTCTACCGGTCCGATGCAGCGCGGCCCGCGGATGGCGGGATGGGCCTCGGCCTCGCGATCGCCCGATGGATCGTGGAACTGCATCAACGGAGAGATCTGGGTCGAGGGTCGTGAAGGCGGGGGGTGCAGGATGGTCGCGGAGCTGCCTGCCTAGCGCTCCGCTAGTCGCGTGTGGTCAGGAACCCGAGCCTCCGGAACATCCGGGCGGCTCGCTCGTCGTCCTCGTGGAGACGTACGACCGCGGTCCTGGCCCCCTGGATCTCGGCCCATTGGAGTCCTCGAGCGACCAGCGAGGCGGAGAGACCGGAGCCGCCGGCTCGTTGATCGGTCCCGAAGTGGGCAACCTCGGTCTCGGTGCCGGCCACCCTGATCCAGCAATAACCGGCCGGCCCGTGACGGTCGCTGCCGAGGAACAGTCCGCGAGGGTCGAGCGCGGGGTCCTCGAGGAGTTCCTTCAAGTCGTCATCTGTCCACAACGACGACTCCTCCGCGGTCCGGTTGTGCAGGGCTACGAGCGCGGAGAACGAGGACTCGCCGTACGAACGCAAGGAAAACCGTTCGGGACGGGGAACCTCGGGGGCCGGGAGAAGGTCGCGAAACATGGTTACGGCGAGCGCGTGAAGCATGGCCCGATGCTCCGCGCGCTCGCCGGGAGTGTCAAGGGTTCATCTCAAGCAGCTTTCGCGTTCTCCACATCCAGTGCGAGTGCGAGCACATCGGCGACGTCGGTGACCGGGTGGAACGTCATCTCGTTGAGGACCTTTTCAGGCACATCCTCGAGATCGGCTTCGTTGCGTGCCGGGATGATGACCTCGGTCAGTCCCGCTCGATGCGCTGCCAGCACCTTCTGCTTGATCCCTCCGATGGGAAGGACGCGACCCTGCAGCGTCACCTCGCCGGTCATCCCGACGGTGTCCTTGACCGGTCGCCCGGTTAGGAGGCTAACGAGAGCGGTCGTCATGGTGATCCCGGCAGAGGGTCCGTCCTTGGGGACTGCACCGGCCGGGACATGGAGGTGGAAGCGCTTGTTGCCGAACGAAGGGTCGAGACCCAACTCGACCGCGTGGCTCCTCACGTAGGACAGAGCGATCTGGGCCGACTCCTTCATCACGTCCCCGAGTTGCCCGGTCAATGTCAGACCGGCCTCGCCGTCCATCGCGGTCGCCTCGATGAAGAGGACGTCTCCACCCATGCCGGTGACCGCCAGACCGGTAGCGACGCCCGGGACCGAGGTGCGTTCGGCCGCTTCCGGGTGGAACCGAGAGCGCCCCAGGAAGTCCTTCACCTGATCGACGTCGACGTTGACCGGGGGAGTGTCCTCACCGGAGGCGATCCGGGTCGCGGCCTTGCGGGTCAGCTTCCCGAGTTGCCTCTCGAGATTCCTAACGCCGGCCTCCCGTGTGTAATCGGTGATGACGACTCGGAGTGCTTCATCGGTCACCTCGATCTCGTCCTCGGACAATCCCGAGTCGGTGATGCGTCGTTCGAGCAGGTGCTCTCGTGCGATCTCGACCTTCTCATCCTCGGTGTAACCGTCGAGGCGAAGAAGTTCCATGCGGTCGAGGAGGGGGCCGGGGATCTGTTCGACGACGTTCGCAGTCGCGATGAACAGGACCTCGGAGAGATCGAGGTCGACGTCGAGGTAGTGATCTCTGAAGGTGTGGTTCTGCGCCGGGTCGAGCACTTCGAGGAGCGCCGACGATGGATCGCCGCGCCAGTCGGCACCCACCTTGTCGACCTCGTCGAGCAAGAGAACGGGATTCATGGTTCCGGCATCCTTCATCGCCCGAGCCAGACGACCCGGAACGCGCCGACGTAGGTGCGCCGGTGTCCGCGGATCTCAGCCTCGTCCCGGATGCCACCGAGAGCGATGCGCCCGAACTTGCGACCCAAGTGCGCGCGCGACGGACTCTCCAAGCGAGGTCTTTCCGACCCCCGGAGGGCCGACGAGTGTGATGATCGCTCCCCCCGAACGTCCGGAGTCCTCGATCCCGCGTTCCTTCTTCAGTTTTCGGACCGCGAGGTGCTCGATGATCCGATCCTTGACCTCCTCGAGGCCGGTGTGGTCCTCGTCCAGGATTCGGCGCGCCTCGGTGACTTCAAGGAGATCGTCGGAGCGAACGCCCCAGGGGATCTCGGTCATCCAGTCGAGGTAGGTGCGGATCCAGCCGTGCTCCATGTTCTGTTCGGGAGTGCGTTCGAGACGCTTGAGTTCCTTCTCGGCTTCCGCTCGCACGGCTTCCGGCATCCCGGAGGTCTCGATCTTCTTGCGATATGCCTCGATCATGTCGCCTGAGTCGTCCTCGCCCAGCTCCTTGCGGATAGCGGCCATCTGCTGCCGGAGGATCGCCTCGCGCTGCGCGGTGCGGAATCCATCTTCGACCTCGCCGCGGATCTTCTCGGAGACTCGGACCTCGTCCAGGGTTTCGCGCGACCACTCGAGCACCTTGCTCAAGGCGTTCCTCGACGTCGAGAGTTTCGAGGATCTCGATCTTCTGTTCGAAGGTCAGATCGGGGGAGTACCCCGCCATGTCGGCAAGTGCTCCCGGCTCGCGGATGTTGCGGAGGAACATCGCAACTTCGGGATTGCCGCGGGCCTCGACGATGTTCTCGATCACAGCCCGGTACTCGCGGGCAAGTGTGGTGGCCCGCTCGGACGACACGGCAGGATCACGGACGGGCTCGACCTCGACCCAGGTTGCATCTCCTTCGCCGGGAACGCCTTTGCCGACCCGAGCTCGATGGAGTCCTCGAACGACCACTGCCTGCGGACCGTTGCGAGGCCCGGCGTCCTCGACACTCGCTACGACCCCGACGCGCGCGTAAACGCCATCGATCTTCGGCACCAGGAGAAGAGTCTGCCCGGACCATTCAGGGCGGCGGCGATCGCATCGCTCGCCTCAGGGCTCTCGATCGCCACGGTCACGACCATGTTGGGGAGGACAACACCCCGGTTCAGGCTCAGGAGGGGAAGAGTAAGGACGTCGGTGTCGGCCACGCGGGCTCCTTCGGGTAGTGATTACACGATTACAAGGAAGGAAACCCGCCCCCAGCGCCCCCTATTCCCGGAGGGGGCCGTGGCGGCGGCAGGCGGCGCGGTATCCCTGCGGGGTGACCTGCACGTCGAGCTTCCGGGCGCACTGGGGACAGAAGCGCGGGGGATCGAGTGGACCGAGACAGTCTCCGGGGCATTCGCCCCGGGGACGCCCGCAGCCCGAGCAGTACATCTAGATCACCTTGGAGAGGGCTCCGATGGGCATCTTGAGATCGCCGAGCATCTTGATGTCCTGGAGCGGGCCCGCGGCCGAGGGTGGTCAGGTAGTTCCCGACGATCAAGGCGTTGATCCCCGCGGTCATCCCCATCGCCTGCAGCTCCCCGAGGGTCACCTCGCGGCCACCCGCGTAGCGAAGGATCACTTCGGGAAGCGCGAGCCGGAACAGAGCGATCCACCGGATCGCATCGAGCGGCTCCATCACGGGACGATCTCCGAGAGGTGTTCCGGGTCGCGGGTTCAGGAAGTTCAAGGGCACCTCGGTCGGGTCGACCTCACGCAGTTGCCCGAGTAGTTCGATGCGCTGGTCAACCGTCTCGCCCATCCCGAGCAGGGCACCGCAGCAGAGTTCCATGCCTGTCTCGCGCACCATGTTGCAGGTCTCGTACCGCTCCTCCCACGAGTGCGTAGTTACGATCTCCGGGAAGAACGAACGGCTCGTCTCGAGATTGTGGTTGTAGCGGTGCACGCCACCGGCAGCGAGTCTCTCGGCCTGATCCCGCGTGAGGATGCCGAGGCTCGCAGCGACGTTCAGACCGGTCTCGGCTCCGATCAACTTCGTAGCCTCGAGCACGTTGTCGATCGTCTTCTCGTCTGGGCCCCGAAGTGCCATGACGATGCAGAACTCCGACGCGCCGATCTCCTTCGTCTCGCGCGCTGCGGCAAGTACTTCGTCCATGTTGAGGTAGCCGGTCGGGCGGACCGGCGTCTCGAACTTCGACGACTGCGAGCAGAAGTGACAGTCCTCGGGACAACCCCCGGTTTTGGCCGACAGGATCCCCTCGACCTCGACCTCGGGACCGCATCGCTCGAGCCGGACCTCATGGGCGAGTGCGGCGAGCCCCGGCACGTCCTCGACGGGAACCTCCGCCAGTGCCCTCAGTTCCGCTAGTGACAGATCGCGCCCGTCATCGAGCAACGCACCCCGTGCCTGGGCGAACATCGTCCGGCTGGTCATTCACATCGCCTTTCGTTCTGGGTTCCTACGCTGTACCTGATGGCTCAGTTCCTTGACGTTGGTGATCGGGTTGAGGCCCTCAGCTTCGCGGAGCCACTCTAGATTCCGCTGGTGGAGCTCGTTGCCGGGCTCGAAGCGGTTGAGGAAGACGATCGTGTCCCACTTCTCGAGCGCGGCCACGGCGAGCAGGACCGCATTGATCGTTCCCAGGCCGGAGTCGGCGACGAGTAGAACCATGCGAGCGTCGAGAGCCTCGGCAAGGTCGACCGTGTCGGCGTCGTCGGTGAGAGGGGAGCGCGGGCCGCCGACACCCTCGACGAGAACGAGTCCGAACTCGGGCAGCGACAACTCGGCGACGAGATCGTCGAGTGATAGCGGCGGGAGCCCCAGCGCCTCGGCTGCCATCGGTGGGGCCATCGGGACCTCGTACCAGCGATGCAAGGGACAGACTTCGTGCGGCTCGATCCCCAGGGCACCGGCGAGGACGTCGGCGTCGGTCGGCCCACCTTCGACGTCGAACGACTGCACCGGCTTGCGCGCGGTCACAGGAACGCCGGCACCCTTCAACGCACCGATCAAGGACGACGTAACCCAGGTCTTACCGACCTCGGTCCCGGTCCCGGTGACGACGCATATCTCAGTGATGGCTCTGTCCTTTCGCTCAGCACATCGTCCAGAGCCGCGATGAGACCCTTGGCCTGCTCGGTTGTGTGCGCCGCCGACAAGGTGACGCGCAGGCGCGAGGAGTCGCGAGGAACCGAGGGTGGTCTGATCGCAGGGACGAAGAACCCGCGCTCGAGGAGATCGGCGGACGCGGTCACGGCGGCGTCTTCGTCGCCCACGACGATCGGGACGATCGGTGACGGATGGCCGGGACGCACGAGGTCGATGTTGGCCCGGAGACGATCGAGCAGCATCCCTCCATTGTTGGAGCGCAGGATCTGCAGCGCGGCGAGGGCGGCTCCGACATCGGCCGGCGAGGACGCGGTGGTGAAGATGAAGGAACGTGCGGAGTTGATGAGGAGCTCGATCAAGGAGTTCGGGCCTGCAACGAACCCGCCGGAGGATCCGAGGAATTTGGAAAGCGTTCCGACCCTCAGAACTTCGGTCCCGGTGAGATCGGGGGCCGTCCCGAAGACCGAGTGCGCCTCGTCGATCACCAAGAGCGCTCCGTGCCGTCGGCAAACGGCGGCCAGGTCATCAAGCGGAGCGACGTCGCCGTCCATCGAGAACACCGCGTCGGTCACGACGATCGCCCGAGTTTCGCCCCGAAGCATGTGGTCCACCGCATCAACATCGCAGTGCGGATAGACCTTGACCCGAGCGGCCGCGGCACGGCAGCCATCGACGATCGACGCGTGATTGAGCTCGTCGGAACAGATCAGGGTGTCGGCGGTACCCAGGGCGGTCAGGACCCCGAGGTTCGCGGCGAAGCCGGTGGGGAAGAGAAGCGCGCGCTCGGCCGCCTTCCACGTCGCGAGGGCGCCCTCTAGTTCGCCGTGAAGCGACCGTGAGCCGGCGATCAATCGAGCCGAGCCGGCCCCCGTTCCCCAGCGCTCCACCGCGTCTCGGGCCGCGGCGATCGTGTCGGGATGTGATGCGAGCCCTAGGTAGTCGTTGGAAGCGAACGAGACCACGGAGCGTCCGTCGATGACCCCCTCGACCCCGGCCGGCTCGAAGTCTCGGATCTGACGCCACCGACCGGACGCGAGGATCTCGAGGTTCCGTTCCTTGGCCCATGCTTCCCAGCTCATGGGGCGACCTCGAGGATCGATGCTTCGAGCGCGACGACGATGGTCTCGAGGTGCTCGGTTCCGACGGTGAGATGCGGCATGAGAACGACGACGTCTCCCAACGGACGAAGCAGAACGCCGCGATCCACCGCCGCGGCGCACACCTTGCGACCGCGTTTGTCGCCGGGATGGAGCTCTACCCCGCACATCAATCCCTGCAGGCGGATCTCCTTCACTGCCCTCAGCGGTTCGATCCGCTCTGCCAGCATCGAACGCAGTTCGTCGGAGCGGGCGCGTACGTTCGCTAGGACATCCCATTCCGCGATCAACTCGAGGTGCCGTCAGCGCGACCGCGGCCGCCAGCGCGTTTCCCTGGTACGAGTGCCCGTGATAGAGCGTCTTCTCTGAGAGGTCATCGCCGAGGAAGCGAGCCGCCACAGCTCCCGACGTGACCGTGGCAGACAACGGCAGATAGCCGCCGCTGATCCCTTTGCCGATCGCCATGATGTCCGGTTGCAGCTCGCACCGCTCCGATGCGAACAGGGTTCCGGTTCGTCCGAACCCGGTGGCCACCTCGTCGCAGATGAGCAGGACCCCGGTGTCGGCGCAGGCTTCTTGGAGGGCCGCGAACTCCTCGGCCGGGGCGGTGACTATGCCGGCGGCTCCCTGCACCAGGGGCTCGACCACCACGGCGGCGAGCTCGTCGGCGCGGTCCCGGATCAATTTCGCTGCGATCACGAACGCATCGGGATCGTCGAAGCCCGGTGCGCGCAACCACCGGGAAGCGCAACGGATCGAAGACGTCGGTGCCGAAGCCACCACCCCCGACCGACAGGGAACCGATCGTGTCCCCGTGATAGGCCCCGCCGAAGGCGAGGTAGGCGGAGCGGGTCGTGACCCCCTGGTTGGTCCAGTACTGGAAGGCGATCTTCAGTGCCTGTTCGACCGCGGCAGCCCCGTCGGAGGCGAAGAGGAAACGAGGGTCGTCCACGGGCACCAGCGGAGTCAAGGCCTCGGCCAGCTCGATCACGGTCCGGTTCCCATTGCCGAGCAGGGTCGAGTGGGCGACCTTCCCGAGCTGATCGACGATCGCGGCGTCGAGCTCCGGGAACGCGATGGCCGAGGGTAGTGACCCACAACGAAGAGATCGCATCCAGATAGCGGTTGCCATCGACGTCGGTCAGATAATGGCCCTCGGCCCGCTCGACGATGACCGGCCGGTTCGTCGCGTAGGAGGACATCTGGGTGAACCCATGCCACACCCTGGCCTCGTCCCGCGCTATCCAGTCCGTCATGGTGCGCGACCTTATCTGTTTGGCCGGTCGTCGAGACGACCGGCTCTCGCCGTCCTCTGGTGTCTGATCGGGCTACGACGCGCTGGATGGGTGGGTTGTGGATTCGGGGCCTTTGTGCAGGTAGCGTTGCCGCAATGGGAACAGCGATGGCTCCGAGGAACTCCCGCGCTAGCTGGTTCGGCGCGACCCCCGTGACCGTGGTCTATCTGCTGATCGGCTTCGCTATCGGAGTGGTCGGTGCCTGGATCATCGGGATCTTCACCTTCGGACCGGCCGAGAACTTCGTACTCGATTACTTCGACCGACCGGTCCTGGACTTCATCCGGGAGCGCAGGGTGGACCTCCTCACCGACCTGATGAAGTTCTTCTCCTGGCTCGGTACCGACCTCGTCCTCATCATCGCCGGCATCGCCCTGGCGGTGTGGACCTTCTTAAAGACCCGCGATCCGCTGTGGCCGGTGTTCATCGCCGTTACCGTGGTTGGCGCCATCTTCCTCGACGACATCGTCCGGGACCTCGTCGAGCGCCGGGGACCACGCGGGGGCCTGGTCGAGGGAAACAGGTTCACCTTCCCCAACGGACATTCGCTCAATGCCGCGGTGATGGCCGGGATGTTCGGATACTTCCTCACCAACCGCCGCGGGCGTACGGAAACCCTGTGGGTCTGGCGCGGACTCGGGCTGGCCGCCTTCCTGATCGCGTTCTCGAGGGTCTACCTTTCGACCGACTGGCCGCTCGACATCATCGGCGGTCTCTGCCTCGGCGCCTTCTGGGTCTCGGTGTCGCTCGCCGCGTTCCGCCCGCGCTGACCGAGCAGAAGGTCCGCTATCCTCGCCCCTGGTCCCGAGTACTGGCGGCGTGGCCGAGTGGTTTAGGCAAGGGCCTGCAAAGCCCTGTACAGCGGTTCGATTCCGCTCGCCGCCTCGACACTTTGTTTTGCGTCTCGCCGAGGCGACCCGCTCTCGCCGTCTTCTTCCGTCTAGTCGGGTTACGACGCGCTGAACCCGGTTCGTTTGTTCTTTGGTAGGCGGCTGACCACTAGGTCGTAGGAGTGGTCGATCGCTTGCTCGAGCACAGGTCGAGCACATGGGCTCTCATGTCGATCATGTGTGGGCGGTACTGGGTTCGAACCAGTGACCCCTACCTTGTCGAGGTAGTGCTCTACCAGACTGAGCTAACCGCCCGCGGGGGAGTGAGGATACTACGCAGCCCCTGCGGGACGATCATCGAGGATCTCCGCCGCCGCTCTCTCGCCGGCCGCGACCGCGCCCTCCATGTAACCCGTCCATACGTCGGAGGTTTCGGTTCCGGCCCAGTGGATCCGATCGAAGGCCGGACGCAGCATCGCGCGGGTGTAGGCCGAGCCAGGTTCCATGAAGCCGGTCGGGCATCCGCGGGTCCACACCTCGGATGACCAGTCCATCTCAACGAAGTGGGTGGGGTTCGCCGCGCGTGGACCGAAGCACCTCACCAGCGCCTCGATCACCTGAGCTCGACGATCGGATGGAGACAGCGTGCCCAGGTCGCGAGCCGGTCGGGCGACCGAGAACCCTAAGAGGGCCGGTTGGCCACCGTCGGGGGCCGAATTGTCGAACACGACCGATAGGGGACCATGGGTGGCGACCACCTCGCCCGAGTAGCCCGCGTCCCTCCAGAAGGCGTGGTCGTAGAGGACGTGGAATTTGGTCGTGGCGCCCATAGGGAAACGCTGCGTCAATGCGTCGCGAAGGGCCGGCATCGGAGGGTCGAACGCGATCCTCCCGGCGAGGAGAGGCGGAACCGCGACGATGACGTGATCGCTGCGCCACTCCCCGGCGTCGGAATGCACGCTGACCTCGTTGGAATGTTGCTCGATGCTCCTCACCGGCGCGTCGAGCACCACTCGATCGCCCAGGATGTTGGCGAGCCCATGAGCGACCTGCTGAGACCCTTGGACGAAGCGCGTCTGTTGCGCGGCGCCTTCGATCTCGACCAGGCTGGTTAGCCCTCCACCGGCGCGAACGTACGCGAGGAAGTAGTGCATCGACACTTCGTTGGATTCGGCGCCGAAGACGACCCGTACCGCTGCTTCCACTACGTCTCTGACCTTCGATGAAGGAACGTGTTTCCTCATCCACTCGCCGAAGCTCTGCCGATCCCAATCCGTCTGACTCTCGTCGAAGGCGGCCGCTAGCTTCTCAACCTTTGTGATCGTTCTCTGCAGGACTATCAGTTGGAACGGTGGCATCGACGGGATCGACGCCTTGTAGGTCGAGATCACCCCGCGGACGTCCAGCACCTTGGTTCCCTGATGGAACGTCGGGAAGGTGTCGAGGCCGAACTCCTTAACGAGTGCGTGCATCCGTGTTTGGGTCGGGCCGAGCCACTGTCCTCCGAGATCGAAGTAGGCATCCCCGATGACGCGTGTGTAGGTTCGGCCCCCGACGCGATCACGCGCCTCGAGAACCGTTACGGATCGTCCCGCCTCGGCCAGAGAGCGGGCGGCGGTCAATCCGGATAAGCCGGCCCCGACCACGGTGACGTCGCTCTTATGCATGCCTTGCAGCATCTACGGAAGGGGTCCGGTTGTGAAGAGCCGCTTCAACTAACCTTCGGGGATGAAGTACATCGACGGTCCGCCCAAGAGCGCGGAGACGATCGTGATCGGGGGAGGCGTCGTGGGAGCCGCGACCGCCTTCTACGCCGCCCGTGCCGGTTTCGACGTGACGCTCGTGGAGAAACGTCCGGCGTTGTGCACCTTGACGACACCCGCATCGACGGGCGCCTTCCGTCTCCAGTTCGACAACCTCGAGGAGCTGACCCTCGTCCGTGAGTCCGTGGAGCTGTTCCTCAACTTCGAGGACGCGACGGAGCAGTCGGACTACTCGCTCGATGTCAAGCAGCAGGGTTATCTGTGGGTCACCACCGATGAGGATCGTGCGGCGAGGGCACGCGAGCTCGTCGACCTGCAGCACTCGTGGGGGCAGACCGACATCGAATTGATCGAAGGCGATGAGATTCAGGAGCGCTGGCCTTACGTGACCGAGGATGCAGTCCTCGCCCGGTTCCGTGCCGGCGATGGATTCCTCGATCCGAAGGCACTGACGATGGGTCTAGCGGCGTCATCCGGGGCGAAGGTGGTGACGTCGTGCGGGGTGATGGGATTCAGCGTGGAGGGTGGTCGGCTGCGTGGCGTGCAGACGTCGGCTGGGGAGATCTCGTGCGAGCGAGCGGTGATCGCGGCGGGACCGTTCTCAGGGGTGGTCTCGAAGATGGCAGGTTTCGATCTCCCGGTAGTAACCGTGCCGCGTCAGAAACTGGTAATGCCCGAGGTCCCGTTGGTGCCGCCCGACGCCCCGATGACGATCGACGATGACACCGGTGCTCACTGGCGTCCGGCGTTGAGCGGCGCGTATGTGTTGTTCACCGACCCTCGAACCGAGCCGACTGAGCCGTCCGATGACGTGCCCGGCGATCACCGAGCCATCTTCCAGTTACTCGATCCCGACTCTCCCTTCTCGGTGGCGCGCATCGCTCCCTTCTGGCGCGACATCTGGAGCAGGAACTCGGTCAACTGGATGCTTCAGACCGGGCAGTACACGATCACCCCGGATCACCGTCCGTTGCTCGGCCCGACTCCCATCGAAGGTTTGTTCGTGAACAGCGGGTACAGCGGACACGGGATCATGGGCAGCGCCGCGGGGAGCAGACACATGGTCGATGTGATGAGCGGATCGATCGACGGAGCCGACAACCCGTTCGCGCTCGAGCGGAACTTTGCTCCGCGCGATCTCGACGTCCTCTAACCGACCGCGCGGCCCCCGCGCCCCTCGCCTCCGCTGAAGCGCGCCGCTCCTCCGGCCGTTTCCCCGGAGGCGATCGTTTGGAGGCCGCGGGCAAGCTCGTTGGCGGTCGCCGCTTCGACGTCGAGATCCCATTGTTCGTAAGACGACAGACGATCGTTCCTCAAACAGGTCTGAGGGAAGGCTGCGATGGTGCGGGCCAGATCGATCGCACCGGCAAGCGCTTCACCGGGTTCGGTAAGACGGTTGACCAATCCGATAGCAACCGCCTCATCGCCCGAGACCCCCCGGCCGGTGAGGATCAGATCGAGTGCACGGCTGTGTCCGATCAAGCGCGGCAGACGTACCGTGCCGAGGTCGATCAGCGGAACGCCGAAGCGCCGGCAGTAGATGCCGAAGGTCGCGTCGCTCGCAGCGACCCGAAGATCGCACCAGACCGCCAACTCGAACCCACCCGCAACCGCGTGGCCCTCGACCGCGGCGATCACCGGCTTCTCGAGGAGCATGCGGGTCGGACCCATGGGGCCGTCGCCTTCTTCGGTGATGTTCGGAGTGCGACCTTCGGAGATCGCCTTGAGATCCGCCCCCGCGCAGAAGGTTCCGCCGGCTCCCGTGAGGATCCCGACCTTGAGATCGGGATCGGACTCGAACTCCCGGAACGCCGCCACCAGGGCCTCTGCGGTGTCACGATCGACCGCGTTCCGTACCTCCGGCCGATCGATGGAGACGATCGCGATCTCATCCTGGGTCTCGTAGCTCACCGCGGGCATAGCGGCCTCCTAAGGGCTGAGAATTGAGGAGCAACTCAGCCTAAGCTGGCCTTTATGCGTCGGTCATCCAGTGCCCGGAGTGCTGAGATCTGGGGGCGCACCTTCCCCAGGGCCTTTCGCCTCGCGCACCTTCTCGTGGGTGATCTTCAGCTCGCCGAGCGGATCGCAGAGAGAACCTTCGTCCGATCGCATGTTCGGTACAGGAATGTCTCCGGTGATGAGGGGCACGAACGATGGACCCTACGAACCGTGGTGAGACTCAGCCACTCCCGTGTGCGTTTGCAGGCCTTCAGGCGCCGAACCACGCGGCCCTCGGATCCGCTCAGCACTCTTCGGTTCCGCAGGCGGGCGGCATACGTTCTATCGGTCTACGAGGATCTCGACGCCGGCGCTATGGCCCATGCGCTCGACTGTTCACCGGGTGGAGCGATCGCGCTCCTCGAGGGGGCCGAGAGATCGTTCATGAAGTCGGGGGTCGAACCACCGAGCCGTGTCCAGTTGAGCCGACACGGGGCCGAGCTCCCGGTACCTCCGCTCAAGATCAGAGCACTGAAGCGAGCGTCGCGCTCAAGGGCGGTGTCGTCCATCGCGACCGTGATGTTCCTTCTGGTATCCGGCTTCGTCGGTGTGCGATCACTGACGGCATCAAACACTCCTGAAGTGGATGACATCCGGGTTCCGGGTCTGCAAGACGCCTCCGACTCGCGGACCGACCTGGCGAGCTTCGGAGCGCCGGGCTGGTGCCCATCTCTGGCGGGGACCAGCCGGTTCGAGCCGCAGACAGCCGGCGCGTTCGGGGAAACCGTCATTCGGTTCGATATCGCGCTTGCCCGGCGCGGCTACCAGCAGACGATCGATGCACTCATCCATCGCTCTCCGGGAGCTCCTCCCGTACATGAATGGCCGCATCATGGATCGTCAAGTGGACTGGGAGTCATCCAGATCACGGGTGGATCCGCCGACCCGGACCTGGTCAGGACGTGCGGCCGAGAGGTGGCCCGGCGCTCTATCAAGACTGAGGTTTTTCAGCGTGGCGACGACGCGGAGGCCGGAGTGGTGATCGCGTTTTACATGGTGATGGTCGATGACGATTGGAGGGTCTGGGGGTCGTCAGGGCTCTGATCCGAGGACCATCGTTTCCCCTGCGCGATAGGCTAATCGAGAGGGTCCAGCAGGTCCAAGCACGGCGGCGGTGGATCCGCCTGTCGTGGGAACGGAGAATGGAGTTGGCTTCCGCTTCCGCGCATGCGAACTGGGGAGAAGAGCGGCTACTTCTGGCACTTGAAGCTGGAGGTATGGGTACCTGGGAATGGGACATCTCCTCGGGTGAACTCATCTGGTCCAGCGGATTGGGACCGATACTCGGTTTGGGCGAGGGTGAATCGCCCGCGGGCTTCGACGGCTTCATGGCCCTCGTGCATCCGGACGATCGGGACGCGGTCATGGCATCGATCCAGACGGCTATCGATGAACGTGGAGATGCTTCGACTGAGTTCCGGGTTCCATGGAGCGACGGAACCGACCATTGGGTAATGGGTCGCGGTGCGGTTCTGACCGACGCCAGTAACAACCCCATCTCGATGATCGGTTTCGCGCTGGACGTCACCGAGGGGAAACGTGCCGTAGAGATCGAACGGTCGGCGCGCTCGAGCGAAGGCAGAAGAGGCGAGCGCACGACTCGCGTTCCTGGCCGAAGCGACGAGGAGTGGTGTCGTTGTCCCTGAGCTACAAGGAGACCCTCGAGCGCATCACGACCCTCGCCGTTCCCCGGTCTGGCCGATTGGTGCGGTGTCGATCTGATCAGAAGTGATGGAACTTCAGAATGGGTCGCCGGGCGTTCACGTGGACCCCACGAAAGACGACCTGATCCGATCACTGCGCGCGAATTACCCGACCGATATGGAAAGTGACGCGATGAAGCTCTTGCTGAGGACGGGCGAAGGCCAGCTCTATCCCGAGGTCACGGACGAGATGATCGAGCAGGGAGCAAAGGACAAGAGACATGCGGAGACGCTCAGGGCACTCGGACTCACCTCCATCCTCGTGGTGCCCATGTCGGCACGGGGCCGCATCATCGGGCTTCTAACGCTGGCGAGCTCATCCCCGGACCGTCATTTCGACGAACAAGACCTGGAGTTCGCCGGCGAGATCGGACGGCGTTGCGCCATCGCCGTTGAGAACTCTCGTCTGTACGAAGAACGAGCTCAGATCGCGAAGATCTTGCAGCAGCGCCGTCCTCCCGGCTGCTTTGCCGAACATAGATGGCATCTCGATGGCGGCTTCCTATCTCCCGGCTGGCGAAGGGAACGAGGTAGGGAGGCGACTTCTACGACGTCTTCGAGACGGCCTCCGGAAGTTGGGGCGTCGTGATCGGCGACGTCTGTGGCAAAGGAGCAAATGCCGCGGTACTTACGGGGCTGGCCCGCCACACGATCAGAGCGGCCGCCCTCAATTCTCCGCGGCCCGATGAAGTTCTGCCCGTTGTCAATGCTGCGATCCTGCGTGAGTCCGGAGACTCGGAGTTCGTGACCATGGCGTACGGATGCCTCGAGAGGAACCACGCGGAAGGTTTCGTCGCTTGGATCTCCAGATCGGGCCACCCGGTCCCCATGGTCGTTCGGGCCGACGGTCGCGTTGAACAGGTTGGGCCGGGCGGCACTCTGCTCGGCGTACTTGACGCCATCGAAGTTGAGGTCGACGAGGTATCGCTGTCGGCAGGCGATGCGATCGTCTTCTATACCGACGGAGTGCTCGAGGCCCGGGACTGACGGCGACATCTTTGGTGAGGATCGGTTGGTCGAGGTCCTGGAGGCATGTGGGGGACTCGACCCTGAGACGCTGACCCAGAAGGTTGAGCAGGCGGTGCTTGCTTTCGCCGGCGAGGCCGGGATGACATCGCCATGCTCACCCTCCGGGTCGACGACCTCAGTTAACGAGTGGGTTGAGTGCTGCCTCCTCCGGCCCGATTGAGTAGCCTGCGCTGATGAGCGCAACTGGTCTGTATGCGGTAACCGTCATCGGCAACGACCGCTCCGGCATCGTCGCGGGGGTCACCAAGGCACTATTCGAAACGGGCTGCAATCTCGAGGACGCGACGTCGACGATCCTGCGGGGCCATTTCTCGATGATGCTCGTCGTGTCGTCGGCCGCCGATGCGGACGAGATCGAGCGCGCTTTGGCAGACGTTGGCTCAGAGCTGGGGGTGACGATCACGGTCGCGGCCGGTCGAAGAGGCGGCCCTCGACTTCGACGCCCCGACCCACATGGTCTCGGTCTACGGAGCCGACCACCCAGGGATCGTGTTCCGCATCTCACAAGCGCTCGCGGAGGCAGGTGCGAATGTGACCGACATGACCTCTCGGATCATCGGTTCGGCCGATGAACCCGTTTATGCACTGATGCTCGAGGTGGCCGCCTCGGCGGATGCCGACCTCGAGGAGAAGCTCACGGACATCGCCTCCGAGATCGGCGTGGACGTCAGCGTCCACCCGATCGAGGCGGACATCCTCTAGCTCCGTGGCGATACGTCCAGTGCTCAGGATCCCCGACCGGGTCCTCAAGCGGATCGCGGAACCCATGGGGGAGACATCCGATGAGGAGCTCGTCGCTGATCTGATCGACACGATGCGCGCCTCACCCGGTTGCGTCGGGCTCGCCGCCCCCCAGATCGGGGTTTCGCGGAGAGCCTTCGCCCTCGATGTCACCGGCCACCCCAAGACGAGAACCTGCCACGGACTCGTTGTCGTGTTCGATCCCGTGCTGCTCGAGTCGAGTGGGCGGGAGCTCGGACGCGAGGGGTGCATGAGCGTTCCGGACCTGACCGCCAACGTCGTCCGGGCCCAGAGGGTGGTGATCGGGGGGCGGAGCCCTGAGAATGAGGAGCTCAGGTTCGACACCGATGCGTTCGAGGCCAGGGCGCTTCAGCACGAACTCGACCACCTCGACGGCCTCCTCATCCTCGACCGGGTCGCATCGCTGGCCACCGACGTCTTCCGGAGGAAGGTGTACCAGGACCCACGTGCCTAGGTGTTTGCGGGTATGCAGGATTCTGCATATAGTTGCAGACCATGGGACAGCAGGTAGCGGTACTAGGCGCATCGGGATACAGCGGGGGCGAGCTGCTGAGGCTTCTCGCGGCCCATCCCGCCTTGTCGCTGGGCCCCGTGGCGGCCGACCGGGCCCGGGGCACGGGGGTGGCCTCGTCGCATCCCCACCTGGGGGCGGGGGGCACGTTCGCGTCGCCGGACGAGGCGGTCGCGGCCGAGGTCGACGTCCTCTTCTCGTGTCTGCCCTCGGGCGCGTTGGAGGAGTTGGGGGAGCCGGCTGCGAGCCTGGTCGTAGACCTCTCGGATGACCATCGTGCCGATGAGGGGTGGATCTACGGCCTTACCGAGTACGTGCGGGATCGACTTCCGGGTGCCACCAGGATCGCCAACCCCGGCTGCTACCCAACCGCGTCGCTCCTGAGTCTGGTTCCGTTCGCCGCCGCCGGCCTGATCGAGGCACCGGTCGTGATCGATGCCATCTCCGGAACTTCGGGCGCGGGGCGTAAGGCGGACGATGCATATTCGCTCGCGAGCCTGAGTGGATCGATCAAGGCCTACGGGACAACGACCCACCGGCACGTGCCCGAGATCGAGCGCGGACTGGCGAGCTTCGGGGGCCTGGACATCGCGGTGTCGTTCACTCCCCATCTGGCTCCTATGCCGCGCGGCCTGCTGGTAACCGCCCGCGCCAAGCTGACCGTCGAGCTCGACGATGCCGGCGCCTTAGACGTGCTGGGCCACGCGTACGCCGGGGAGCCGTACGTCGAGGTCATCGAGGGATGGCCGGAGACGAAGGCGGTGTCGGGTTCGAACCGCGCGATCGTGTCCGCGCGCGTCGACGAGCGCGCCGGCTTCCTCATCTGCTCGTGCGCCATCGACAACCTCGTGAAAGGCGCCGCCGGGCAGGCCTTGCAGAATGCCAACCTGGCGCTTGGGCTCGAGGAGTCACTCGGTCTCTCGACGGTGGGGGTGTGGCCGTGAAGTGGCCCCAAGGCATCGCATCGGCGTCTCTTTCGTGCGGGATCAAGCGCAGCGGACGACCGGATCTCGGCGTTCTGTTGTTCGAGCGACCCGTCCAGTGGGCGGGAGTCTTCACCCAGAACGCGGCTGCCGCTGCGCCGGTTCAGTGGTCACGGTCACATCTCGGGGCACCGGTGCGCGCACTGGTCGTCAACAGCGGTAACGCCAACGCCTGCACCGGGCCGGCCGGTGATGCCGCGGTCGCAACCACGGCAGAGGCGGCTGCGGCGGCCTTCGGTTTGTCTCCCGACGAGATCCTGATCTCCTCGACCGGTCCGATCGGGATGGAGTTGCCGGTCGACAAGATCGTGGCTGCCCTTCCCAACGTCTCGGGAGCGTTGTCGCCAGGACGTGGAGCCCTTCTTCGAAGCGATCCGTACGACCGACTCGCGGAATGAAGCTCGCCGCCTCGGGCTCCCTCGTTGGGGTAGCGAAGGGCGCCGCGATGATCGCTCCGAACATGGCAACGATGCTGGCGTTCCTGGCCACCGATGCCCCGATCGAGACGGATGTCATGCAAGGCCTGCTGGCGGGAGCTGTGAATCGCTCCTTCAACCGCATCTGTATCGACGCGTGCGAGTCGACCAACGACTCCGTCTATCTGTTCTCAACCGGTAACGGTGCTCCGGTGTCTTTGGATGAGTTCTCGGCCGCACTGGACGATGTGTGCGCAACGCTCGCGGAGCAGATCGTCCGGGATGCCGAGGGTGGAACGCGTGTCGTCTCGATCGAGGTCAGCGGAGCAGAGGATGAAGAGGCCGCCGCTCTCCTCGGACGAGCGATCGCTGCTTCGGATCTATGGCGTGCGGCGATACACGGCTCGGACCCCAACTGGGGGCGCGTGCTCTCGGCCATGGGTTCGGTCGATCGTTCGCTGGAGCTCGAGAAGATCTCGGTTTCGATCGGGGATGTCGAGGTTTTTGCAACCGGCGCTCCGACCGGCGACATCGAGGCTGCCGCAGCTCAGATGGAGACTGACTTCGGCCTCTCGTGCATCGTGGGCACTGGGACGGGGACCGCGACCGTGCTGGCCTGCGATCTCACTCCCGACTACGTGAAGCTCAACGCGTTTGGGACGACTTGATGGATGCCTCGATCGCGTCCAAGACGCACGTACTTGCTGAGGCGCTTCCGTGGATCCGTGCGCATCACGGCGCGACCGTGGTGGTGAAGATCGGGGGAGAGGCGCTGGTCGACCCCAAGCAGGCGGCTTCGGTCGCCGGCGATCTGGCCCTTCTCGCTCTAGTGGGCATGCGACTCGTCGTTGTCCATGGAGGTGGTCCGCAGGTATCCCAAGCGATGGACCTTGCCGGGCTCGAGCCCTCGTTCGTCGGAGGACTTCGCGTCACTACGCCAGAGTCGATCCACATCGTGAAAAGCGTTCTCATCGGAACCATCAACTTCGAGCTGGTCGGCCTGCTGAAGAACGCGGGCCTGGCCCCTGTAGGGCTCAGTGGATCCGACGGGGGGCTGCTGAGTGCCGAGGTGACCACCGGCCCGGGTGGCGAAGACATCGGGATGGTGGGGCGCGTGACCGGCGTGAACGCGTCACTCCTCGATTCATTGCTCGAGGGTGGATACACGCCGGTCGTTGCATCCGTCGCTCCGGACGGTGAGGGGGCTCCACTCAACGTCAACGCCGACGCGGCCGCGGGAGCGATCGCGGCGGCGATGAAGGCGTCCAAGCTCGTTTACCTGACCAACATCGAGGGCCTCTACGCGGATCTTGGTGAAGAGGGTTCGTTGATCTCGGAACTCGAGGCCGAGGAACTGCGCTCGCTCCTCCCGCAACTGTCGTCGGGGATGCGCCCCAAGGCGTCGTCCATCCTCGACGCGCTCGACCAAGGTGTGGACAAGGCCCACATCATCGACGGGCGCGTGGAACATGCCTTGCTGCTCGAGGTCTTCACCGATGAAGGAGTTGGGACCCAGGTTCTCGGCTCGGAGTTGGGGATCTCGTGATGGTCGCCGTGCTCGATGACGTAACGATGCCGACCTACCGAAGGTGGCCGGTGGAGTTCCTGACCGGAGAGGGTGCGTGGCTCCGGGACTCCTCCGGAGATCGCTACCTCGATCTCATGGCTGGGATCGCGGTCGCGAGCATCGGACACTGCCACCCGAAGGTAACCGCTGCGATCGCCTACCAGGCGGCATCGCTCGTCCACGTCTCGAACCTTTACCTGACGCGTCCGCAAGCGGAACTCGCCGGACGTCTGGCGGACATCACCGGCGGGATGAAAGCGTTCTTCGGGAACTCGGGGGCCGAGGCCGTCGAGTGCGCGATCAAGCTCGCGCGCCGGTGGGGTGGGTCGAAGCGGTCGATCATCGCGGCCGAGAAAGGATTCCACGGCCGCACGCTCGGCGCCCTCGCGGCGACCGGGCAACCCGAGAAGCAGGAGCCGTTCGCGCCACTGCCGCTCGGGTTCGAGCACGTTCCTTACGACGACATCCCCGCCCTTGAAGAAGCGCTCGGCGACGAGGTGTGCGCAGTGATCCTCGAAGTGATCCAGGGCGAGGCCGGCGTGATCGTTCCCCAGTCCGGCTACCTCACCGAGGTTCGCCGGCTGTGCGACCGAGGCCGGCGTGCTGCTCATCCTCGATGAGATCCAGACCGGCCTTGGTCGAACGGGCCGACTCTTCGCCTACGAACATGAGGGCGTCGTTCCCGACATCCTCTGCCTCGGCAAGGCACTGGCCGGGGGTCTGCCGATGGGGGCATGCCTCGCGCGACCCGAGATCGCCGAGGCGTTCCAACTCGGAGACCACGGCTCCACTTTTGGCGGGGGGCCGGTGCCATCGTCGGCCGCGATCGCCGTCCTCGAGGTGATCGAGGAGGAGGGTCTGTGCGAGCGCGCCCAGGTTGGCGGCGAGCGTTTGATGAAGGGTCTGATGGCGATCGCTCCCGAGGGATCGGTCGTGCGAGGGATGGGGGCGATGATCGGTCTTGAGTTGCCGGATGGGGGAGCGAGATCGGTAGCCGAGGCCTGTCTCGAGCGCAAGGTCCTCGTTAACGACATCGGTGACAACGTGATCAGGTTCGTCCCCCCGCTGGTGATATCTGACGATGAGATCGATCAGGGACTAGGGATACTCGAGGAGGTCTTCGATGCGATCTGATCGGAAGCGAGATCTGTTGCGCATCCTTCACACCGGAAAGGCGTCGAGCCAGAAGGACATCGTCGACGCGTTGCGCGCGGCGGGCCATGAGGTTACTCAAGCGACCGTGTCGCGCGATCTGCGCGAGGTTGGGGCCACGAAGATCCGATCCGGCAACGAGTTCGTGTACCTGCTGCCGGACGAACTCGGTCGTGCCCATGGGAGCGACCTGATGATCCGGAACCTCGAGCGCACACTCGACGAGTTCTCACTCGACGTTCGCGCCGCAAATTCACTCGTCATCGTCCTGACCGCACCGGGCCATGGTTCGGCGGTCGCACGTGCGATCGATCTCTCAGGACTGGATGACGTCGTCGGCACGGTTGCCGGCGATGACACGATCTTCGTTGCAACGCCCTCACCCGACCACGCCGCCAGGCTCGCGTCCACATGGTCGCGTGACCAAGAACAAGAAGAGGAGATGTAGATGACGAACAAGAAGGTCGTGCTCGCGTACTCCGGGGGCCTCGACACGTCCGTAGCCATCCCGTGGTTGAAGGAGCAGGGATACGACGTGATCGCTGCGGCGGTCGACGTGGGTCAGCCGGGCGATCTCGAAGGGGCGATCGAGAGGGGCTCGACCCTCGGGGCGATCGAGTCCCGGTTGGTCGATGCGCGCTCCGAGTTCGTCTCCGGGTACCTCCTGCCGGCGCTGAAGATGAACGCCCTCTACCAGGGCCGCTATCCGCTCGTGTCTGCGCTGTCTCGCCCATTGATCTCGAAGGTCCTGGTCGACATCGCCAAGGAGACCGGAGCGACCGCGGTCGCTCACGGGTGCACCGGCAAGGGCAACGACCAGGTTCGTTTCGAGGTCTCGTTATCGACACTTGCTCCCGACATCGAGGTGCTGGCGCCGGTGAGGGACTGGGGCATGAACCGCGAGCAGACGATCGCGTATGCGAACGAGCGTGGACTGCCGATCACCAGCACGAAGTCGTCGCCTTACTCGATCGACGAGAACGTTTGGGGTCGGAGCATCGAGTGCGGTGTGCTCGAAGACCCGTGGGAGGTTCCTCCCGCGGACATCTACGAGCTGACTTCCGGCGACGCCCAGGGGCCGGGCGAGATGATCGTCGGGTTCGAGTCCGGCATCCCTGTCTCGATCGACGGCGAGTCGGTTACCCCTCTGAACGCGATCGAGGCCGCGGGCAAGATCGCCGGAAGCTACGGGTTCGGCCGCATCGACATGGTCGAGGACCGTCTCGTCGGGATCAAGAGCCGCGAGATCTACGAGGCCCCGGCGGCGCTGTCGTTGATCACCGCGCACCGCGATCTCGAAGGACTCACCCTCGAGCGCTCGGTAGCGCGCGAGAAGCGTCACCTCGAGCTCAAGTGGGCCGAACTCGTCTACGAGGGCCTGTGGTTCTCTCCGCTCCGCGTCGCTCTTGATGCGTTCGCCGATTCAACCCAGGTGCCCGTCTCCGGCGAGGTCAAGCTCTCGTTCTTCTCCGGCGGGTGCGCCCCGACCGCCCGTCGGTCGGACAAGTCCCTCTACGACTTCAATCTCGCGACCTACGATGACGGCGACGTCTTCGACCAGTCCGATGCAGCCGGGTTCGTGCGGCTGTGGGGGATGCCGACCCGTAATTGGTCGAAGGTGAACGGCCCGGGGATCTAGTTGCCGCACATGTGGGGTGGTCGCTTCGGCGCCGGTCCGGATCCTGAGATGTTCGTCCTCACAAGGTCGACCGATGTCGACATCGTGCTGCTCGGTGCCGACGCGGCCGCGACGAAGGCGCACGCTCGGGTGCTCGCGAAGGCCGTCCTCCTGTCGGCGGATGAAGTGGATGCGATAGATGGAGTGCTCGACGAGCTCGTCCGGCGGTGGGGGATCGGGGAGCTCCTCCTGGCCCCTGAGGACGAGGACGTTCACTCTCTCGTTGAGCGCACCCTGACCGAGGCACTGGGGGAGACCGGCCGCAAGGTCCATGCCGGACGCAGCCGCAACGACCTCGTCGCGGCCGACGTGCGTCTCTATAGCAAGGACGCGGCGATCGCCCTCGCCGACGCGGTGAAGGGGTTGATCACCGCGCTTGCGGACCGGGCCGAGGCACATACCGAGACGGTGATGCCCGGCTTCACCCACGTGCAGCCGGCGCAGCCGATATCGGTCGGTTTCCACCTCGCGGCGCACGGCTTCGCTTTCCTCCGGGACCTCTCTCGGATCGAGCGTGCCGGGGGGGCCGCCGATGTGAACGTCCTGGGGGCCGGTGCCCTGGCGGGCACGACCCTCCCGCTCGATGCCACGATCGCGACCGCGGAACTCGGTTTCGGGGCGACCTTCGACAACGCGATGGATGCGGTTTCCGATAGGGACTTCGTCTGCGACATGCTTTACGCGACGTCTTTGCTCGGCGTTCATCTGTCGCGCCTCGCGGAGGAGATCGTCCTGTGGGCGTCGCCCGCGTTCGGCTTTGCTCGGGTCCCCGACGAATGGTCGACCGGCTCGAGCATGATGCCGCAGAAGCGCAACCCCGATATGGCCGAGCTGATCCGGGGCCGCGCCGCGCCGGCGATCGGCGACCTCACCTCCATGCTGGTGCTCCTCAAAGGACTTCCCTTGGCTTACGACCGCGACCTGCAGGAGGACAAGGAGCTCCTGTTCCGCTCGGTGGATCGGGCGCTTGGCTGCGTGCAGGGGATGACCGCGATGATCGGGGGCCTGAAGTTCGACGAGGCCCGCCTCGCTGCCGCTGCCGAGAAGGGAGCGATGTGGGCGACCGACCTCGCCGAGATCCTCGTAACGCGCGGCGTGCCCTTCAGAGAGGCTCACGAGATCGTCGGCGGTGTGGTCGCAGTGCTCGAGAATTCGGGCACGGTGCTCGACGATGACCTCCTTGGACGAGTGCACGATGCTTTCGTCCCGGGCGACGCCGTCCTGATCGATCCAGACCGTGGCATGCGGGCCAGGATCTCCCACGGAGCCACCGCTCCAGCACGTGTCGCCGAACAGATCGAAGCTTTGAGGGATCGGATCAAGTCCTAGCTTCACGGCGATGAGTTTCGGCCCACGTTCCAGTCTCTATCTACGTCAGATCGGCCCGAACCCGAGGAAGGCATCATGACTACTACATACACCTTCGACGTCTTCTCCAGTCTCGACGGGTACGGCGCCCACAGCGGAGACTGGGGCGGCTACTGGGGCAAGCAAGGCCCCGAGTTTCTCGAGCGACGCTTCGCCTTGTTCGAGGAGGCGCAGCGGATGGTCTTCGGAGCCAACACGTATCGTGCGCACGCGCAGATGCTGGCCAAGAGCGCCGAGGGGGACGAGGTCCGTGACCAATGGGTCATGCGAATGAGGAACCTACCGGCAACGGTCGTGTCGACGACCCTGGAAGAACCCCTCGACTGGCCGGACGCGACTCTTGTGAGCGGCGACCCCGTCGATGTTGTCGCGCGGCTTAAGGAGGAGTCTGGGGTGCCGTTGCGCTCGCACGGCAGCCTGTCGTTGAACCGGGCGCTGATGGCCGCCGGTCTGGTCGACCTCGTCCAGGTGACGCTCTTCCCCGTCATCACCGGCCAGACCGGGGAGGACCCGATCTTCCAGGGAGGGTCCGACTTCGACCTCGAGCTGATCGATCACCGGACGCTCGACCGCAACACCCAAGAGCTCATCTACCGGCCCACCTTGCATGTTTGACACTCCCCGGATCCGAAGTCTGGAGCCAACCTCTCACCCGAGTTGACCGCCTCCCCAGGCGTGGCTAGAATGCGTGAGCTGTTCAGGACGAGAAAGGAATCGATCCTTGCTGAAGACCCATGGGGAGTGCCTCTAGCTCGGTCAACGCGACCACGCACGAGGTAC
Organism: uncultured Actinomycetes bacterium; assembly: GCA_963826105.1. Lineage (GTDB taxonomy): Bacteria > Actinomycetota > CADDZG01 > CADDZG01 > WHSQ01 > WHTI01. The sequence continues at coordinate 520,954 of CAWGWA010000013.1, forward strand.
ACGCCCGCCGGCAGAAGCTCAGCCGGCGGATTTTTTTGCCCCAGAAACGCCTTCAGGTCAGGGGAGATCCTTCCTCAGAAGCACCTTGGAAACTCCATAGCGAGCGCGAGCATCTATACCAAGCTAATAAGGGCGTACGGTGGATGCCTAGGCGCTAGGAGCCGACGAAGGACGTGGCAGGCTGCGATAAGCCTCGGGGAGGCGCCAAGCAACCCTTGATCCGAGGATGTCCGAATGGGGAAACCCACCAGCGGTAATGCGCTGGTACCCGTGTCTGAATACATAGGGCACGTGGAGGGAACCGGGTGAACTGAAACATCTCAGTAACCCGAGGAAGAGAAAACAAATAGTGAGTCCCTTAGTAGCGGCGAGCGAAACGGGATGAGCCCAAACCTCTGTGGTGTTAAAGCCTGGTGGCGTTGCCACAGGGGGGTCGTGGGACACATCTGATCCTGCACCAGAAGGATCAGGGAGTTACAAAACAGGCGGTTAGCCGAACTTCTTGGAAAGTTAGGCCAAAGACGGTAATAGCCCGGTAGGCGAAAACCGACCTGTCTCCCGATGTTGTTCCCAAGTAGTACGGAGCCCGAGGAATTCCGTGCGAATTTGCCAGGCCCACCTGGTAAGGCTAACTACTCCCTAGCGACCGATAGTGAACCAGTACCGTGAGGGAAAGGTGAAAAGTACCCCGGGAGGGGAGTGAAATAGTACCTGAACCCGTACGCCTACAAACAGTCGGAGCAAGGCACTTGTGTCTTGTGACGGCGTGCCTTTTGAAGAATGAGCCGGCGAGTTAGCGATGCGTGGCAAGGTTAAGGCGAGAGCCGTAGCCGGAGCGAAAGCGAGTCTGAATAGGGCGAACTTAGTCGCGTGTCCTAGACCCGAAGCCTGGTGATCTATCCATGGGCAGGCTGAAGCGGAGGTAAGACTTCGTGGAGGGCCGAACCCACTTCGGTTGAAAACGGAGGGGATGACCTGTGGATAGGGGTGAAAGGCCAATCAAACCAGGTGATAGCTGGTTCTCCCCGAAATGCATTTAGGTGCAGCGTCGTGCGTTCAGTATTGGTGGTAGAGCACTGGATGGGATAGGGGGCCAACAAGCTTACCGAACTCAGCCAAACTCCGAATGCCGATACTTCAGAGCACGGCAGTGAGACTGCGGGGGATAAGCTCCGTAGTCGAGAGGGAAACAGCCCAGATCGCCAGCTAAGGTCCCAAAATCTTTGCTAAGTGGAAAAGGATGTGAAGTTGCCCAGACAGCCAGGAGGTTGGCTTAGAAGCAGCCACCCTTGAAAGAGTGCGTAACAGCTCACTGGTCGAGTGATTTCGCGCCGATAATGTAGCGGGGCTAAGCAAAGTACCGAAGCTGCGGGATTGCATTTTAATGTGATCGGTAGGGGAGCGTTGTAACAGCAGTGAAGGTGAACCGTAAGGTTTGCTGGAGCGGTTACAAGTGCGAATGCCGGCATGAGTAGCGAAACGCAAGCGAGAAACTTGCGCGCCGTATGTCCAAGGGTTCCTGGGGAAGGTTAATCCGCCCAGGGTAAGTCGGGACCTAAGCCGAGGCCGAGAGGCGTAGGCGATGGACAACTGGTTGATATTCCAGTACCACCACAGACGCGCCCAACCCAAGATAGGTTGCTAAGGAAAGCCCTTCGGGGCCTACCGACCCACCTATGGCGGGTAGCAATGGGGTGACGGAGGAGGGTAGTCAGACCCACGCGTTGGTTGACGTGGGGTAAGCGAGTAGGGAGACCCTTAGGCAAATCCGGGGGTCACATATCCTGAGACGCGATGCCGACCCGTTTAAGGGGAAGCTGATGATCCCATGCTCCCGAGAAAAGCCTCTAGCGAGCTTCTGTGGTGCCCGTACCCCAAACCGACTCAGGTGGACAGGTAGAGAATACCGAGGCGATCGAGAGAACTCCAGTTAAGGAACTCGGCAAATTGGCCGCGTAACTTCGGGATAAGCGGCGCCATGGTTGGTGAAAGGACTTGCTCCTGGAGCTGACTATGGTTGCAAAAACCAGGCCCTAGCGACTGTTTACTAAAAACACAGGTGCGTGCTAAGCCGTAAGGCGCCGTATACGCACTGACGCCTGCCCGGTGCCGGAAGGTTAAGGGGAAAGGTTAGTTGGACTTCGGTCCAACGAAGCTTTGAACCTAAGCCCCGGTAAACGGCGGTCGTAACTATAACGATCCTAAGGTAGCGAAATTCCTTGTCGGGTAAGTTCCGACCTGCACGAATGGCGTAACGACTTGGGCACTGTCTCAACTGGAGACTCGGCGAAATTGCAGTACGAGTAAAGATGCTCGTTACCCGCAGAAGGACGGAAAGACCCTAGGACCTTTACTGCAGCTTGATATTGGAGTTTGGGACGTTTTGTGTAGGATAGGCGGGAGACTTTGAAGCGGGGACGCTAGTTCTCGTGGAGTCGTCCTTGAAATACCGCCCTGAATGTTCTGAGCTTCTAACCCGGGACCGTGATCCGGTTCGGGAACAGTGTCAGGTGGGCAGTTTCACTGGGGCGGTGGCCTCCTAAAATGTAACGGAGGCGTTCAAAGGTTCCCTCATCCTGGTCGGCCATCAGGAGTTGAGTGCAAACGCACAAGGGAGCTTGACTGCGAGAGAGACATCTCGAGCAGGTACGAAAGTAGGAGTTAGTGATCCGGCGGTCCCTCGTGGTAGGGCCGTCGCTCATCGGCTAAAAGGTACCCTAGGGATAACAGGCTGATCCTGCCCAAGAGTCCATATCGACGGCAGGGTTTGGCACCTCAATTTGGGGTGAGGCAGCAGAAATGCTGACCTAAGCATCGGCTTATAACGGCGAAACCTTCCTCGCAACTGCTCGGATCCAATGGATCCTTGCGAGATGGCAATGCCGTGGGAAGTCCACAGAATAGGTAGATCAATTGCAGTGACCTCTGTGTGACCCCGTAACGACTGAGTGGTTTTTCCACCGGCGGTGACTCACTGATCGAGCGGCTTCGGCCGACTCGATCAAATCTATGATCACCGCAACACGCCGACCCCTCGCTTTTGATCAAGCAGGGAGAAGACATAGTCTGCGCCACTGGAAACAGTGGACACAACGTGCGATGTCGGCTCGTCGCATCCTGGGGCTGGAGCAGGTCCCAAGGGTTGGGCTGTTCGCCCATTAAAGCGGTACGCGAGCTGGGTTTAGAACGTCGTGAGACAGTTCGGTCCCTATCCTCTGCGGGCGTAGGAAATTTGAGGAGAGCTGTCCCTAGTACGAGAGGACCGGGACGGACGCACCTCTAGTGTGTCAGTTGTTCTGCCAAGGGCATGCTGATTAGCTACGTGCGGATCGGATAAGCGCTGAAAGCATCTAAGTGCGAAGCCGACTTCAAGATGAGATTTCCCACCCATTTATGGGGTAAGGCCCCTCGCTAGACGACGAGGTTGATAGGCCGGAGCTGTACGCACAGCAATGTGTTCAGGCGACCGGTACTAATAGGCCGAGGGCTTGGTTTCGCTCGCGCTCGCTCTGGAGCGTTCAAGGTTGTTTCTTGAGCGTCCTGAACAGGGCACCAGTCTCTTTCGAGAGACACATGACAATCGAATAGTTTTCGGTGGCTATAGCGGAGGGGTCACACCTGGCTCCATTCCGAACCCAGCAGTTAAGCCCTCCAGCGCCGATGGTACTGCCCTGGAGACGGGGTGGGAGAGTAGGACGCCGCCGGATTTTTCCTAGGAGAAGCCGCCTTTCGGGGCGGCTTCTTCGCGTTCGAACGACCGATGAGATTCGCGCCTCGGGACGGTCATAAGAGAAGGCTCACCACGACAGAAGGGGCGAACCCATGAAGCTGACGACCACCACGAACGTCTCCGTGGACGGAGTGATGCAGGGGCTCGGGGGGCCGGATGAGGATCGCAGGGGCGGTTTCGAGCGCGGCGGATGGGCCCTCCCGCTGTTCAACGTCGACGTCGAGGGCACGGATTACCTCAGCCAGGTCTACGCGCGCGCCGACGCGTTCCTCTTCGGCCGGCGGACCTACGAGATCTTCGCCGGGTCGTGGGGCGCGTGGCCGGATCCGGGTGACAGCCCGATCTGGACGGCATTGAACACACGGCCTAAGTACGTGGCATCGACCACGCTCACCGACCCGCAGTGGGCGGACACGACCGTCCTCTCGGGAGAGCTAGCACTGGACATCGCCGAACTGAAAGCCACGCCGGGGGGTGAGCTGCAGGTGCACGGCAGCGGCGCGCTGGTTCGCTGGCTGCTCGACAACGAACTGGTCGACGAGATCACCCTGCTCACCTATCCCATGGTCATCGGCCAGGGCACGCGGCTGTTCCCCGACAGCGGCACTGACTCAGCGCTTGAGCTGGTCGATTCGCGCGCCACCTCGAAGGGCGTAACGATCCAGGTCTACCGGCCCACCGGGCGCCCGGAGTACGCAACCGCAGACTGATGCAGGTGTCTTGATTTCGACGTCCAACCTCCCCACAAGCGAGCCAGCCCGCTCGCTCATGTCCGATTAGTGGGGAGGAACCCTGCAATGAAGCGTGTTCGATCCATCCTGGCGGCCGTGGCCGTGTTCTCGTCGCTTTGGGTCGTAGCCCCGAGCCCGGCCAGTGCCTGCGACAAGAACCCGTGCCAGCCCGTGTGTCACATAAACCCGCCGGCGGTGCACGAGAACGGGACGGTCACGATCGACGACCTGATCGAGTGCTACTACTAGGCTGAACCAAGCGGACCACCCTGAACCTGGGGCCCCTACGGGGGCCCCGAAGCGCGCGGGTAGGGTGGTGCGATGGCAACGGAACGCGGTCGAGCGCGCAGCAAGGGCTACCAGGGAAAGCCCAAACCCGAGCGAGACCGGCGTGACCGGGGGGCTCCGCGAGACGAGTCTCCGAGCAATCGGGAAGCGGCCCATCTCTCCAAGGCGATCCTTGGCGAGCTCCAGGCAACCGCCCGCCCGGGCAAGGCCGACGATCTCGTCCGGGTCTTTGGCCAGGCGGCGCAGGCGTTCCTCGAGGAGGACTACGCCGAGGCGATCCGTCTTGGCGAGCAGTCGAAGCAGATGGCGTTGCGCTCGGCGAGCGTCAGAGAGGTTCTCGGCCTCGCCTACTACCGGACCGGTAAGTGGAGCGAGACGGTGCGCGAGATCTCCACGTTCCGTCGCATCGCCGGTAGCCAAGAGCAGAACCACGTTCTGGCCGACGCTTACCGCGCACTGAAGAAGTCGGACAAGGCCCTCGATCTCGTCGACATGGTCGAGAAGGGCAAGGTCGACGAGCAGGTCTTCTTCGAGGCCCAGATCGTGGCCGCCGGCGCACTTGCCGATATGGGGGAGCTCGACCGGGCGATCGCGCGCCTCGAAGGTCTCGACCTGCGACCCTCGGTGGCGCGTGACCATCACCTCCGGACCTGGTACGTGCTCGCCGATCTCCTCGAACGGCGCGGCCGTTACACCCAGGCGAAGGAGCTGTTCGAAGCGGTCGCCGGAGCCGATCCAGAGGTGACCGACGCTCCCGAACGGGCCGCTCGTTTGTAACTACGCATAACGTCGTAGTCGGTATGCGACTAAAGTCTAATTCGTCCCCTGTAAGTTCTTGGCGCGCTTCGCTACCTTCAACGAACCATGAGCATGGCGGTAGCAGCACGCACGGGGCGCACCCTTTACGAGGCGATCTGTTGGTCGCTGATCACTGCCGCGCTCGTAGTCCTTCTGGGGTTCATGGGCGTCGCGATGGCCGACGATCTATCCAAGCGAGGGACCTCGAGCTGCCGTAAGGCATTCGGCCTCGAGCGCGGCGGCGGCATCCACAAACAGATAAACAAGGAGTTCTCGTTCAGCCCGCTCGGCTGGAAGTGCACCTACGAAGCCGACACCGGCCGCATGCGCTCGTTCGTCAAGCTCTAACCCTTCGCCTTTCGGTCGAGGTAGCGCACGTAACCCCAGGTGTTCATCCGGTACGACGTCGTCTGCTCCATGCGATCGATCGCTTCCGGCGTGAGCCGGCCCCCGAGTGCATCTTCGGCCTGCTTCTGAACCTCGGCAGCGATGGCGTCGAGATCGTCGGAGCGGGTGCGTGCTTCCTTTACCCACTCCTCCCACGATCTGACCGCGGCGATCGCCTCGTCGCAAACCTCGTCGACGGGTTGCGGTTCATGCGAGCCGAAGTGCGTCAGCCACATCTCCGTCGGGCGCAGTGACCGGATCCTCTCGATCGATGCGATGTCGTCCTCGAGGTCGAACTCCGGAGGAGGGGTTGCGGGTCGCACGACGCCGACATCGCTCAACCTGACACCCATCGCGTCGCCGGTGAAGGCGATCCCGGTGGCATCGTCGAGGTAGGTGTGGTGGTGACGCGTGTGGCCCGGTGTGTCGATCGCGGTCAACTTCCGGCCCCCGAGATCGATCTCGTCTCCGTCCTTCAGGCTAGTGATGCGGTCGGGGTCGATGGGATCCATGCCGCCCCAGAGTTCCTCCATCTTGTCGCCGTAGATGCGTGCCGCGCTGGACCACAACTTGGTTGGATCCGCGAGGTGCGGAGCTCCGACCTCATGGACCGCGATGCGCGCCTTCGGGAAATGCTGAGCCAGGGTCCCGGCCGCTCCCGCATGATCGAGATGGATATGCGTGACGACCAGCCAATCGGGCTCCGCTCCGGCATCGGCGAGTCCCTTGAGGACGTGATCGACGGATGACTTGGGCCCCGTCTCGACCAATGCAGTGAGTTCGTTCCCACGCACGACGAAGCATCCGGTGATGCCCGGTCGGCCGTGCATCTGGGTGTCGATCAGGATCGGTCGGTCCATCGGTCGGGCCTCCTCGCGGGGCGGTTGGCAGGGGATACGGTTGGTGAGATGTCCGCTTCCGAACGACCACCGGCCGTCCTGATCGTCAACCCTAACGCGGGGCGGATGCCCGAGAAGGAACGGGCCGCGGTCGTCGAGTCGCTCTCCCAGAGATTCGCACTCGAGGTCCTCGGGACGACCGAGCGAGAGGACGGGATCGCCCTCGGCGCGCACGCGGCTGACAACGGGGCTCCTCTTGTCATCGCCTACGGAGGCGACGGGCACGTGAACGAAGTCGTCAACGGGATCGCCGGTTCGGCGTCTGCTTTGGGGATCATCCCGGGAGGCACGATGAACGTTCTGGCCCGGGCGTTGAACATCCCTCTGGATCCACTGGAGGCGATCGATCACCTGATGGGCAAGCTCGACGGTGAACCACGGATGCTCTCCCTGGGTCAGATGGACGGCCGATACTTCACCTCGTCGGCCGGTTGTGGTTTCGACGCCGAGGCCGCCGAGCGCGTCGAGGAGTACCTGAACTCGAAGCGCCGGTTCGGCCAGATGTACTTCTTCTGGAGCGCGTTCCGCGTCCTCGCGGGGACCTACCGGCACAGGAATCCATCCATGGTCCTGCACGGTGAGTTCGGCGACGTCCCCGTCGCCATGGCGATCGCATGCAAGGCGGGTCCCTATGCGTACTTCGCCGGCCGTCCGATCGATCTCGCGCCCGAGGTCTCAATCGATGCCGGGCTCGATGTCTTCGCCCTCAAGCGGATGCGTATCGAGGCATTGCCGTTCTACGTCCTGCGCGTGATCACCGACCGCGGTCTCGTCACACGGAGATGCCTTCTATCAGCACGACCTCGACAAGTTCGAGCTCACCGCGGATGAGCCCTTCAGCCGGCACGTCGACGGGGAGCCCCTGGGCCGGTCGACCTCGGCCAGCTTCACCTTCGTGAAGGACGTGTTGAGGATCCGCGCGTGAGCGTGCTCCTCGTCGGGTTCGAGGGCGAGGAGGCATCGGCGGTCATCCGCAGGCTCCTCGGTCAAGGCGACCAGGTACGCCTCGTGGAGCCGGATCGGTTCGCAGCGCAGACATGGAGGGACCACGGAGCATTCGTTGCCGCCGGTGATCCGGCCGACGATGATCTGATCGAGCGAGCGGCCTACGAGGCGCGCACGGTCGTCCTGTTCGATCGCGCTCGTCCCGGTGTCGTCGAGGCCGTCATCGCGGGAGCGCGTGTGGCGGGTGTCGGACGGATCGTGGTGGTCACCGGCGACGGTGGGGGAGAGACGGCGTCAACGCTGGTCGCGAGCGGTTTCTCGCACGTGATCGTGGTGCTTCCGAAGAAGTCGCTGCTCGGCCGGGACCGGATCACGCCGGAGCGCCTCGCTGAGGCGATCGACGCGGCCGACGACCTCGCGGGCGAGCCTCGACTGACGGTCGACCTCGGCGCCGACTCGGGGTGGACGGAGCTGGGGCTCTAGTTCTCCAGGGAGCGGAACACGAGACCGGTGATGGCCTTGGGCCAGAAGTAGCTGGCTTTCTGCGGCATCCGCTCGCCGGCGCTGGCGACATCGATGACGTCTGTGGCGCTCGGGGGACGGAGGAGAACGCCGGCGGTCCACCCTTCTTCCTTCATCAGCCGCTCGACCTCGTCGGTCTCGCGGGTGAACACCATCTGCGGCGGTCCGTCGGGGAACATGCGCGGGATCACGACCTCGTGCAGGGCGACGACGTCGAGCCTCCGCCAGGCCTCGGCTCGGTCTCCGGTCGTCTCTGTGACCTGCTCGGCCGACAACTCGACCAGCACGTCACCATCGGGGAACCGGAACACCAGCGGATGATCCGCTCCGGACGCATCCTGTGCGACAACGGATTCGTCACGACCGAGTTCCTTACCCCCGAACTCGTCGATCAGCCGAGACTTCACCGCCGCCGGCTCCTCGTCAACGTTGATCGCGCGATGGAAGGCGGCCACGACCAGGCCTTCGATGTCGGCATCGACGCAGAAGCACAGGACGGCGTCGTGTCCTCCCGGCTCGCCGGCACGCTCGCGGTGATAGGCCAGCGCGGTTTCGTAGCGGTGGTGCCCATCGGCGATCACGAGTGGTCCGTCGGCGAGGCCTCCAGCGAGCATCTCGGTTTCGCCGGGGGCGGAGATCTTCCACATCCGGTGAAGGGTGCCGGAGTCGTCTGCGAAGCGAACCTCCGGCGGTCGGTGTTCGAGGGAGTCGAGGAACGGCGCCAGCGCACCGCCGCCCCGGTAGATCGCGTAGATGGGGGAGATGTTGACCGGGCACGCGCGGATCAGGGCCAGGCGGTCCTCGATCGGCCCCGGCATCGTTCGCTCGTGGGGAAGAACGCCGGCACCCTCGCCGAACTCCTCGAGTACGAGTCCGCCCATTACTCCGGCGACCCGGCCCCTGGTTCCGTCGGGGAGCTCGTAATCCTGTCGGTAGACGTAGAGGGAGGGGGCGTCATCGGCGGCGAGTACGCCATCATCGAGCCAGGCCCGGAACTGTTCGGCCGCCTTCCGGTAGCGATCGACCTTGTCTTCTGCATCCGAGAAGGGCAGCTCGATCCTCACGGCATTGTGTGGGTTCAGCTCGTGGAGCCGTTTCTGCTCCTCCGGGGAGATGACGTCGTAAGGGGGGCACACGATCGGCTTGAGGGTGTCCTCGGCCGCGTAGCGCACGCCCCTGAAGGGTCTGATCTCCGGCATGCGCGCATGATAACGGCGGCCTGAGGCGGGCCCGGAACGGTTACCCTCCGAAACGTGGAGCGATCGTTCGGGGAACAGGGAGGGAAGCTGTCCTATGGCAGCTATCTGAAGGTGCCAGAGATCCTCTCGGCCCAGGTGCTCGAGTCCGATCCTCCCGCCCACGACGAACTCCTCTTCATCATCACCCACCAGGCCTACGAGCTGTGGTTCAAGCAAGCGATCTTCGAACTCGAGAGCGTGCGAGAGGCGCTGTTCGCCGGTGACACGCTTGCCGCCCGCCACCTGATGACGCGGGTCGCGGCGATCGAGCGCGTGATGATCGAGCACATCGGCGTGCTCGAGACGATGTCACCGCAGGCATTCCTCGAGTTCCGGCACAACCTGGCGCCTGCCTCGGGGTTCCAGTCGGTCCAGTTCCGCGAGATGGAGTTCATCTCGGGGATCAAGGACGACCGCTACTTCACCCGGTTGGAGATGAGCGAGGACGAGCTGGTGCGCCTTCGCAAGCGATTCGACGAACCGACGCTCTGGGACGCGTTCTGCGCGCTGCTCGAGAGCAGGGGACTGCCGATGCCGGCCGATTCCGAGGAGGTCCGGCACGCAAGCCTCCTGACGATGGCCCAGGATCCGAAGTACCTCGACGAGTTCTTCACCTCCGAGGCGCTTCTGTCCCACGACGAGCAGTTCTCGCTGTGGCGCTACCGCCACGTCCTGATGGTCGAACGGCAGATCGGCACGAAGTCCGGGACCGGAGGCTCGGCCGGCGCGCCCTACCTGCGCTCGACCCTGAGCAAGCGGTTCTTCCCCGAACTGTGGGAGATCCGTTCCTCGCTCTAGCTGAAGGCTTCGAGGCCGGTGATCGCCTTGCCGAGGATCAGGGTGTGGATCTCGCTCGTACCCTCATAGGTCAGGACCGATTCCAGATTGTTGGCGTGGCGGATCACCGGGTACTCGAGCGTGATCCCGTTGGCGCCGAGGATCGTGCGCGCCTCTCGAGCGATCTTGATGGCCTCGCGGACGTTGTTGAGCTTCCCGAACGAGATGTGTTCCGGGGCCGCATTGCCCTCGTCCTTCATCCTCCCGATGTGGAGCGACAAGAGGATGCCCTTGTTGATCTCGACCATCATGTTGACGAGCTTCTGCTGGGTGAGCTGGAAGCCGCCGATCGGGGTGTCGAACTGCTTGCGGGTCTTCGAGTACTCGAGCGCCGTCTCGTAACAGGATCGCGCGGCACCCATCGCTCCCCAGATGATCCCGTAGCGAGCCTCGCTCAGGCACGATAGAGGACCCTTCATCCCGGTCACTCCCGGAAGGACCGCATCGGCAGGCAGCCTGCAGCCGTCCATGATCAGTTCTGACGTCACCGAAGCGCGCAGAGAAAGTTTCCGGTGGATGTCCCGTGTGGTGAAACCGGGAGTGCCTCGAGGAACGATGAACCCTTTCACTCCCTCATCCGTCTTTGCCCACACGATGGCGAGGTCGGCGATCCCGCCGTTGGTGATCCACATCTTCGTTCCGTCGAGGATCCAGTCGTCCCCGTCCCTCTTGGCGTGCGTCCTCATCGAGCCGGGGTCCGAGCCGGCGTCGGGTTCGGTGAGTCCGAAGCAGCCGATCAGCTCACCCTTGGCCATGCCGGGGAGCCACTGCTCCTTCTGGGCCTCGGAGCCGAACTTCCAGATCGGGAACATGGCGAGCGACCCCTGGACCGAGACGAAGCTCCGGAATCCGGAATCGCCGGCTTCGAGCTCGAGGCACGCGAGGCCGTAGGAGACGGCGTTGGTCCCGGCGCATCCGTAGCCCTCGAGATGCATCCCGAGAAGCCCGATGGCACCGATCTCGGTGGCCATCTCGCGGGGGAACTCTCCCGCTTCGAACCACTTCTCGATGCCCGGGTTAACGCGCTCGGTGACGAACTTGCGGACCGCATCCCGCAGCATCCTCTCCTCGGGGGAGAGGAGGGCGTCGACGTCTAGGAAGTCCTTGGGCCTGAGGGTGACCTTCTTTGCGTTCGTGCTCATCGTCCTTGATGCTCCTTCGGGTTCGATTCCCTTCAGCCTAGGGCATCCCGTACCCTGCGAGCCTTCGGTAGGTGCGGTTAGGTACAGATCCGAACGCGATTACATAAGGAGCCCACAACGCCCATGAGCCTTCAGATCGACGCTCTCGTTTGCGACCTCGATGGGGTCGTGTACCGGGGAGATGAGGCGATCGAGGGTGCCGTTGAGGCGCTCGAGGTCCTGAGAAAGAGGGGCATTCGACTCCTCTTCGCCACCAACAACTCGCGTTACACCGTCGAGGAGTACGTCGCCCGCCTGGGCGCTTTCGGGGTCGCCGCCGCTGCGGACGAGATCGTCACCTCGGGGGTCGTCCTCGAAGAGGTCCTCAAGGACGTCGGGGTCGAGGGCATGGGAGCACTGGTAGTCGGCGGCGGGGGTCTCAGGAGCGCGGTCGAGGCCGCCGGCGCCCATGTCGTCGAAGACCATCGAGAAGCCGGCCTGGTCGCGGTCGGGTGGGACGTCGATTTCACCTACGAGGTGATGAGGGCCGCGTCGCTCGCGGTGCGAGCCGGGGCACTGTTCTACGCCTCCAACAAGGACGCGACCTTCCCGGCGACCGACGGAAGCCTGTGGCCGGGGGCCGGCGCGATCGTGGCATCGATCGAGACCGCGGCGGGCCGCGAAGCGATCTCGGTGGGCAAGCCCACGACTCCGATGGCTGAGCTCTGCGAGCGTCGGCTCGCGGGTGCCTCCAACATCGCGGCGATCGGTGACCGTCCAGACACCGATCTGGCTCTTGGAAGTGACCGGGGTTGGACGACCATTCTTGTGACCTCCGGGATCATCTCGCCTGAGGAAGCCGCTGAGGTCCATCCCACCCCCGATCTCGTACTCGGGAGCATCGCTGAGTTGCCGCAAGTATTGGGCGGCTGAGCGGCGAAAGCCGACCCAAAGGCCTTCTCCCTCGGTGAACGGTTCGCTAGGCTTGACCGACAGCAGTACGAGCGAGATGGGGGGCATCATGAAGCGGATCTTCGCGGTGATCCTGACCACGGTTTTCCTGGGAGCCGGCGTTCCGGCTTCGGCAGGGGACGTAACTAGCGTCACTCCTAATCCGGTGAGACAGAACAAGTCGATCACCGTGAGGGCATCGGACTGCGTTTCGGGGGATTCCTGGGAGGCGTTCGTTAGCGTCTCCATCCTGAACGCGGATGGAGACCTCGTGTACTCGAGCTATCAGGAGGCGGATGACGACGGCACCACGGTGAAATCGATCAAGATCAAGAAAAGGAAGTATCCCAAGGGCAACTACGTGGTCTACGTCGACTGCGTCCACGAGTTCGACGCGGGGGGCTCCGACTACTGGTACCAAACCGACCACGACCTCAAGGTAAAGAGGGCCAGGAGGCATTAGGTAGCCCATCCTCCGTTAGATTCGGGGGGTGCGAGACGTACCGGTAGTGCCGTTCGCAGTGAGCGAGAAGGAAACCCTGTGTGCCCTTCTCGATCAGCAGCGCGCCGCGATGGTGGCCATCTGCGCAGGTTGCTCAGACGAGGATCTGCGCAAGCATCTCGTTCCCTCGGAGACGACCATCCTTGGCATCGTCAAACACCTTGCCTTTGTCGAAGGCTGGTGGTTCCACACGGTCTTCGGTGCCCAGCCGGACATCGGACCGTCCTCGGTCGAGGATCCGAACGCCGACTTCCGGATCGAGCCCCACGAGTCGACCGAGTACATCCTCGATTTCTACGCAGCACAGTGTGACAAGAGCAATGAGCTCGTTACCGCGGCCAGCCTCGACGATCTCGGTCACGATCCCAGGCCCAGTGCTCGCAAGGACGTCAGCCTTCGTTGGATCGTCACTCGGATGATCGCCGAGACCGCACGCCACGCGGGCCAAGCCGACATCCTCAGAGAACAGCTCGACGGCGCGGTCGAGCTGGGCCACTCGTCGACGCCGACGTTCGATTAGGGCTGCGCGAGATGGGTTGCTTGGGAGTTCTGATCGCACTGGCCATGCCTCGTTTCATCATGGTCGTGTTGTGGCTGTTCGGCGATTACCTCAGTCGCGCCTACGACAACTTCCTTCTGCCGTTCCTGGGGTTCTTCTTCCTCCCGACCACGACCCTGGCTTATGCGGTCGCGCAGAACGAAACGAACGGGCTTCGTCGATGGGGACTGGCGGTCGTGATCGTCGCCCTCCTCATCGATCTGGGCATCTGGGGCGGTGGCCGAGGAGCCTTTAAACGCCGATAGCAGGCATTTCGACCGGCGAAGTACCTTCTCCTCCCGATCCGTACTGACTAGGCTGTACCGAAACCAAAACTGGGAGTGGGGGAATCATGAAACGTTTGGCCGCGGGGCTCGTTGTAGGCGTGATGATCGGCGGCGCGGTGCCGGTCACGGCGGGAGCGGCGACCTCGACCGTGGGACCGAACCCGGTTCGCCACGGCAAAAGGGTCACCATTAAAGCATTCGGATGTACCTCGGCTCCGTTCGAGAGCCCGTTCGTCGAGACCACGATCGTGAACTCAGATGGCGATGAGGTGTACTCGTCCTCAGTCCCGGGCGACGACACCGATGCCATCAACACGGTCAAGGTCAGGATCCGGAAGAAGAAGTATCCCGCCGGTACCTATACGGTTCACGTGGATTGCTTCATGGATGCGGAGCTTGGGTCCGACACATACAGGTACCAGGATGTTCACGAGTTGAAGGTCAAGAAGAAGAGATAGTTGTGTGGTTAGTGCTCGCGACGTGAGGCGAGTACGGCTCCACCGATGACCAGAACGACGCCTCCTAGCGCGATCGCCGCGACCTTCTCGTCGAGGAAGACGGCGCCGAGGATCAGCGAGACGACCGGGATCAGGTAGGTAACGAACGAGCCCCTCGGGCCCCCGACGCGACCGACCAGCGTTCCCATGAAGACGAACGCCAGCCCCGTCCCCAGGACTCCGAGGACGACGACCGAGCCGAATGGCTTCCAGGCGAATTCGGAGCGCATCACCCCGAGGATGCCGAAAGGTGCGACCCACAGGGTGCCGAGCGCCAGAACGCGGGCCATGACGGGGATCGATCCGTATTTCTGCTGTAGGGGACCGATGACGTTCGTAGCGAAGCCATAGCAAATGGTCGCAAACACAACCATGAGAACTCCAACGAACGCCGTTCCACCCTCCGCACTCGAACCCACACTCACGAGCACGATCCCGGTGAAGCCGACCGCGATCCCGAGACGCTGCGACCCGCGGGGAACCCGGGAGAAGAAGAGGGCGCCGAAGAGACCGGCGAAGAGCGGGGTTCCTCCATTGAGGAGCCCGGTGACCGCCGAGTTGATGTGCTCCTCGGCGAGGGGGAACAGGGTGAATGGGATCCCGACCCAGACGATCGACAGCAGGGTCAGGCGCCCCCAGTCCTCGCGAGCGACCGGCCTTCTAGCTGCGGGAAAGGCCATCAGGGCGATCGCTCCCAGCCCCACCCGACCCAACGTGATCAGTCCCGGATGGAAGGTCTCGAGGGCCCACTTGATCAAGAGGAACGACGACCCCCAGATGAGCCCTACCGCACTGAACAGCATCCAGTCGAGGGCCTCAAAGGCCTCGCGGTCGGATCGGACGGCTTCGGTGATGGAGACAGGTTCACTCACGAACGCCATGGTCCCACGCGACTGTGACGGCTTCTGTCGCTTCCCCGACTAGCGCACCTCGGGCGGCACCGGTTCTCGGAGTTTCTTGGGCAGGAAGTTTGCCCCCGGTCCGTAGCGGGCCGCGAAGTCGTCCGGGTTCTGGATGGCGCACCGCTTGAGGGAGAGACACCCGCACCCGATGCAGCCGTCGAGGCCGTCGCGCAACGCCTCGAGGGACTCGATCTGGGCGTTAAGCCGCCGACGCCAGGCCCCCGAGAGTCGTGACCAGTCGGCCTTCGTGGGGGTTCGGGAGTGGGGGAGTGAGTCGAGCGCGTCTTTCACCTCTTCGAGGGTCAACCCGACGTGTCGCGCCGCTCGGATGAACGCGAGCCTGCGAAGGACCTCGCGATGGAACCGGCGCTGGTTGCCGTCGGTCCGCGAGGCCGAGATCAGGCCCTCTCGTTCGTAGAAGCGGAGGGCCGAGGCCGCGTACCCGCTCCGCTCGGCGACCTCGCCAACGGACAAGGAATCGTGGGTGGTGAGGTGCAAGTGGGCGCCTCCTTGATTGCTTGACTTAAAGCTTACTTCAACTTCTAGGATGCGCAGAACGTCTAGCAGGAGGTCTTCACATGCCCGTTGCACTGATAACCGGCGGTTCCCTCGGATTCGGACGCGCCCTCGCAGCCGCCCTGGCAGGACGCAGCTGGAAGGTCGTGATCGATGGGCGCGACCCAACCGCCCTCGAGACGGCGGTCGCGGCGATGCCCTCCGGAGCGATCCGCGCGATCCGTGGAGACATCGCCGACCCGAGTCACCGGAGGGCCTTGATCGCGGCAGTCGCGGAGGAGGGCGGTCTCGATCTCCTGGTCAACAACGCCAGTTCCCTCGGGCCGAGTCCGCAGCCCCTTCTAGCCGACTATCCCCTCGACGTCCTGCGGCGGGTCTTCGAGGTCAACGTGTACGCGCCTCTGGCACTGATCCAGGCGGCACTGCCGGTACTGGGCGATGGAGGCGTCGTGGTGAACGTGACCTCTGACGCCGCGGTCGAGGCCTACGACGGGTGGGGCGGCTACGGATCGTCGAAGGCGGCCCTAGAAGGACTCACGAGGATCTTGGGCGCCGAGCACCCCGGCCTTCACTTCTACGCGTTCGATCCGGGTGACATGCGTACGCGGATGCATCAGGAAGCGTTCCCGGACGAAGACATCTCCGATCGCCCCGAGCCCGAGTTCGTGGTCCCGTCGCTCCTGAGACTGCTCGACGAACGACCCCCAAGTGGTCGCTACCGGTCGAGCGATCTTCTGGTCTCGGGGAGCACATCGTGACGGCCGTCCGAGCCGAGGTTCTGATCGAGGAACCCCGTCGGCTCGAGGACGCGACCGAGCCGCCCGAGGCTCGCGGCCTGGACCGGGACGAGGTCAAGCTCATGGTCGTTTCCGGCCACGGCCTCGAGCACACGCGTTTCTTCGACCTCGCGCGCTTCCTCACTCCGGGAGACCTCGTGGTCGTCAATACGTCGGCGACGCTGCCCGCCGCGATCGATGGGATCAGAGCCGATTCGCGATGGACCGTCGTGCACCTGGCGGCACCGCTCGACGACGGGACGTGGACGATCGAACTCCGCGAACCGGATGCTTCGGGGCCACAGACGGATTCCCACGACGGAGAGCGCATCGACCTGATCGGCGGAGCGCACCTCGAGATCGTGTCGGCGTACCCGGGCACCGATGACTTTCGCCGCATCTTGCGTGCGCGGCTGGCTGTCGAGGGACGGGTGAGCGACTACCTGGCGCGATTCGGTCGTCCGATCAGTTATTGCTACGTGCAGCAGCGCTGGCCCCTGGCGATGTACCAGACCGTGTTCGCCCGCGACCCCGGCAGTGCAGAGATGCCGAGCGCGGGCCGCCCCTTCACCGCTGATCTGCTTACCGAGCTGATCGTTCGGGGGATCGCCATCGCTCCGATCACCCTGCACACCGGAGTCTCGTCACAGGAAACCGGCGAACCCCCACTGCCCGAACGATTCCAGGTTCCGGCCGCAACCGCGGAGTTGATCAATCACACCCGGGCCCACGGTGGACGCGTGATAGCGATCGGAACCACCGTTACCCGGGCTCTCGAATCGGCAGTGGGAGAGGACGGTTCCGTGATCCCGGTGGAGGGTTGGACCGACCTGGTCCTGGGTTCGAACCGGCCGGCTCGCGTGGTCGACGGTCTCGTGACCGGTTGGCATGCCCCCGAGGCGTCTCACATCGAGCTCCTGCATGCGGTTGCCGGTAACGAGTTGGTGGCGCGCGCGTACCAGGCAGCAGAGGCGGAGGGCTATCTGTGGCATGAGTTTGGGGATTCCTGTCTGTTGCTACCGGATAGGCGATGAGTTCGACGGGCGGGTCTAGAGCGCCGCCCGAGGGGGCATGATGAGGTCATGACACGATGGGACGACCCCGAGATCGCCGCCGGGATCCTCGAGAGCTACAAGTCGTGGGCGGTGGTCGGTTGCTCTAGCGATCCCGCCAGGCCGAGCCACGGCGTGGCGACCTTCCTCCAGGGACGCGGTTTCGAGATCGTGTGTATCAACCCTAACTACGACAGCTGCATCGAAGGTCTGCCTTGTTATCCGGATCTCCATTCGGTTGAAGAGACGATCGAGGTCGTCGATATCTTCCGGAGACCGGACCAGGTTGAGCCTCACATCGAAGAAGCGATCGACATCGGAGCCAAGGCGGTCTGGATGCAACTCGGCGTGATCAACGAGAAGGCCGCTCAACGCGCCGCCGACGCCGGCCTCCAGGTAGTCATGGACCGCTGCCCTCGCATCGATCTCTCCTAGATCAGTCCGCGAGGTGGTACGGAACGCTCGCCACGACGACGCCACGCTCGAACAACAGATGCCGCTTCACGAGAAGTGCTGACTGCCCGTGAAGCAGATGATGCCGCCGTTTCCGAACGATGAACTCCGGGATGACCACGGTCACGACCCGATCGGTGCCGTCCGCCTCGAACTGCCGGATGTAGTCCACGAGTGAACGCCCGATATCCCTGAACGGCGAGTCGTGGATCTCCAAGGGCACCTGGATCTGATTCCCCAACCATTCTTCGGCCAGCCGGTCGGTGGCAGCCGGATCGAGTCCGAAGTTGAGAGCGCGGAGGTCGACCGCGCCCAGGGTCTCGGCGTACTCCAGCGCCTGGAGGCTCGCATTGTGCACACCGGAGACGAGGACCACTACGTGGTTCCTGGCCGGCTCCCGAGTCACTGCCGGGTCGCCCTTCATCGCCGGGATATCGATCACTTGGATCGAACGCTCGGCGAGGAACGAGGCCTTGAGGCGATGCACCTTGGGACGACGCAGGATCTCCCAGAGACCGCCGCCTTCGAGCATCTCGGGAACCAGGAGGCTGAAGAAGTCCTCGGCCGGGAGTCGCTCCTTCATTGCGTTGAGATGCGACTTGATCCGCTGCTCGGGACGACCGGACCCGTCGACGATCGTGACCGGGATGTCGGGCGCGATCAGATCGAACCCGGAGGCATCCGCCTCATTCAACGCGATCGCGGTGATCTCGCGGGGTCGCGCCGAACGGGCATAACCAACCGCTCTGGTGGTGGCTGAGTCCACACCTCTCAACAGGATGACCATCGAATGATGTCCTGCGCGCCGGTCGATCGGACGTCGGGAAGGATTCGCAAGTTGTCGACCAACGTCGCGGTAGTGATGTTCGATCGAGCGCATCAGGAGGATCAGCAGTGGGATCATGCAAACGACGATCCATGCGCCGTGAGTGAATTTGGTCGTCACCACGATAAGGAAAACGAGTCCGGTGATGGCCGCTCCTGCACCGTTGATGAGCATGCGGCGCCCGGCGCCCGCCTCACGCGTTCGTTTCCAGTGAACCACCATCCCCGCCTGGGACAGTGTGAAAGAGATGAACACGCCAACGAGATAGAGCTGGATCAGCTTGTTGAGGTCGGCGTCGAAGACCACCACCAGGAGTGAGGCGAGAACTGCCAGGATCAAGATCCCGTTGGAAAAGACGAGTCGATCGCCCCTGTTCACGAACTGACGAGGCATGAAGCGGTCCTGAGCAAGGATCGATACCAGTCGCGGAAAGTCCTGATAGGCGGTGTTGGCAGCCAGGATCAGGATGCCGGCGGTCATGGTCTGTAGGGCATAGAACATGAATCCGCCGCCGAACACCGCGTGAGAGATCTGTGCGACCACCGTGCGGGCCGATTCCTCGGTGTAGACCACCTGGGTCTTGTTGGCGAGCCATGAGATCCCGAGGAACATGGTGATCGACATCACGCCCATCACGGTCAGGGTTGATGCGGCGTTCCGAGACTGCGGGTAGCGGAATGCAGGCACCCCGTTCGAGATCGCTTCGACCCCGGTCAAAGCGGTCGTGCCGGCGGAGAACGCCTTAAGGATCAGGAACAACGTCAGCGCTTGCTCAGACTCGAGATGGGTTCCGGCGCTCTCTGCCAGAGGACAACCACCAACGCACTTCACGAATCCGGTGACGAGAAGCGCGTACACCGAGATGACGAAGCCATAGGTAGGAATAGCGAAGAGCGTTCCCGACTCTTTCGTCCCCCTCAGATTCATCAGGGTCACGAAAACGATGAACGCGATAGCGAGGCCGATCTTGCGATCGGCCAAACCTGGAGCGGCGGAGGTGATCGCGTCGACCCCGGCGGTGATCGAAACCGAGACCGTCAGGATGTAGTCGATCAACAGAGCCGCGGCCGCGAGCAAGCCCGGATAGGTCCCGAGGTTCTCGTGGGCGACGATGTAGGCGCCACCCCCGCTCGGATACGCGTGCACGGTCTGCCGGTAGGAGATGACTACCGTTCCCAGGAGGAACGCGACTGCCAGTGAGATCGGTAAGACCAGGCTGAGGGCACTGGAGCCCACCATCGCCAGAACCAGCAGGATCTCCTGCGTTGCGTAGGCGTTCGAGGACAGCGGATCCGAGGAGAAGACGGGAAGAGCCAGGGTCTTGGGAAGCAGAGTGTGCTCGAGCTCGCTCGAGGCCATCTCCCGACCCAGGACCACTCGCTTGAAGATCCTGGTCTTGCTCATCGAAGCGGCCACTCGGGCGAGCCTTCCTAGAGGAGGATGTCGACTTCAGTGTCGCGACCCCGCCATGACGAAGGCGTTAGGAAACCCCTTGCGTGCGTAAGGATTCCGTAAGTTTCATCAGGCCCGAGCGTGCTTTCGGGGTTCGATTGGGCAGACAATGAGATCGATGACCGATCCGGGACAACACCGAGGGCAGCGCACACCTCCCTGGCGGGGGATGGCCGTCGCGGTGGTCAGCCCCGCGCTGGTGTCGACACTCGCGATCTCCGACGCACAACCCTCCCGATCCGTTGTGGCCGTTCTGTACGTCATGTCGATCGTGGTCGCGGCGCGACTCGGGGGTTCTCTCGCGGGAGTAGGTGCCTCGCTGGTGTCATTCTTGGCCCTCAACTACTTCTTCACCCCACCTCTCCACACCTTCGAAGTCGGGACGGTGGAGGATGTCGTTTCTCTGTTCGTGTTCCTCGTCGTTTCGGTGATCGTCGGATTCCTGTATTCATCCGTGGTTGCCTCACGAGCCAAGAGCGAGCGACGTGAGTTCGGGGCGCGCCTGATGAATCGGCTGGCGACCCGATTGCTGTCTGGAGATCCGCCGGAGGAGGCATTGTCGAGGTTCAGCTCTGGGGTTGTGGATCTTCTGGGTCTGGCGCATTGCGAGATCGAGACCGTCTTCAGTGGGGACTCATCCGACTTGGCCCGGGAGAGCGTCGTTACGGAGCCGACCAGAGAAGTGCGCCTGGTGGCGAGAGGGAGCGAGATCGGGACCATGCGGCTGTGGTTCGGTTCAGGCACCCGTCTCGGCGAGAGTGAGGAGCAGCTGCTGGCGTCGCTCGCGACTCAACTGGCGCTAGCTCTCGAGAGTTGGCGATTGAGCCTCGAGGTCCGCCGAGCAGAGTTGGAGGTCAGCGCCACCCGACTGAAGGCCGCGTTGTTCTCGGGGGTCACGCACGACGTCAAGACGCCTCTGGCCGCGATCACAGCATCAGTGACGAGCCTTATCGATGGCCGGGGATTCTCGGAGGAGGAACACCGCGAACACCTCGAGACCATCAAGCAGGAGGCCGAGCGACTCCATCGAGTGGTCAACAACCTGCTCGATGTTGCACGGCTCCACGCTGGAGCCCTGGTAGCTACGAAGGTCCCGAGCCCGATCGATGAGCTGATGGAGAGTGTCGTGCATCGACTTCGCCCGAGTCTAGGTCCCCGAGAGGTCGACATCCGGGTCGGGGATGAGGTCCCAGAGATCCCGATGGACGTGGTTCAGATCGATCAGGTGCTGACGAACCTGATCGAGAACGCGATCAAGTTCACACCTGACGGAAGTGCCATCTTCCTGTCGGCCGTCGGCCACCCTGGCGGCATAAGAGTGACGGTGGAGGATAGGGGACCGGGCATCGCGAGTTCGGACCGCGATCGGATCCTGGAACCCTATGAGACCGGACGGACCGCGAACTCGGGCACCGGGCTAGGTCTTGCCATATCGAAAGCGATCGTCATCGCTCATGGAGGTCGGTTATGGGTACGTGAGGCGCCGAGCGGCGGCGCGGCCATCACCTTCGAGCTGCCGGGCGAGCCCGACGGTCTCCCCGAGGCGGTGATCGATGGCAGCGCGGGTTCTAGTCGTTGACGACGACAGGCAGATGCTCCGAGCGGTCAAGAACGCTCTCACCGCGCGCGGATACGAGGTGGTGACGGCCGGGAGTGGTGAAGGAGCTCTGGATCTGGCTGCAGAAGGAGATCTCGATCTCGTACTCCTCGACCTCGGACTCCCGGGGATCGAAGGACACGAGGTGATCGAACGCCTCCGATCGTTCTCCGAAGTACCGGTGATCGTGATCTCGGTTAGGGAGTCACAAGAAGACAAGGTCGCGGCTCTGGACGTGGGTGCCGATGATTTCGTAACCAAACCCTTCGGGATGGCCGAGTTGCTTGCGCGTATGCGGGCGGTACTACGGCGAGCCACGGGCGAAGCAGAGGTTCAAACCGTTCTGCGCTTCAAGGGACTGGAGGTCGACGTACTCAAGAAGCTCGTCAAGCTCGAGGACGAGCCCATCCATCTCACGCCGACCGAGTACCGGCTCCTCGAGTCGATGGCCTCCAATCCTGGGAAGCTGCTGACTCATCAGTGGCTCCTACAGAAGGTATGGGGCCAGGGGTACGGGACGGAGTCCCACTATCTGCGTCTGTACGTGAAACAGCTGAGAGAGAAACTCGGCGACAGGCCCTCGGCCCCCGTGTGGATCACGACAGAGCCGGGACTCGGCTACCGGTGGCTTCCGGAACCGATCTGAGCGCTCAAGCAGTGAGCGTCAGCTGCGTCTCGTATGGTCCTCGTCCCATGAGCACGGCCGCGCCGCAGCGCGCTGCGAACGCGACCGCTTCCTGGGGGGGACGTCCTTCGGCGAGAGCGAACGTCAGGCCCCCGGCGAAGCCGTCGCCGGCTCCGTAGCGATCCACGATCGGACCGGGCAAGGGGGCCGGGTCGTAGCTCTGGGGTTCCTCACCTGCCAGCTGGAACGTCCCACCGGAACCGCTGGCGGTGCGCACGACGAGGTTAGGAGGAGGATCGAGATCACCGTCTTGATACTTCTCTC
This sequence comes from uncultured Actinomycetes bacterium, assembly GCA_963826105.1. Classification (GTDB taxonomy): domain Bacteria; phylum Actinomycetota; class CADDZG01; order CADDZG01; family WHSQ01; genus WHTI01. The sequence goes on from CAWGWA010000013.1 coordinate 543,748, forward strand.
CGGCGTCTAAAGAGCTGCCGACCAAGGCATCGAGCTGAACGCCGGATTCGGCGAGCGCGGGGAGCACCCGAGCTGTCGATACGAGAACCTTCGCTCGCCTCGCGTGCTCGAGCGCTTCCTTGTCACCCGCGGTGAAGTAGCAACCCGCCGCGGCGTCGAGAAGGTCCCAGGGCAGGTCATCGGCGCCGTTGGCGTGGAGGCGACTACCGATCACGGTGATGGTGCGCTCGCCGTTGTCATCGATGTGAACGATTCCTCGCCTGGTGGGTTCGTCGCGGAAGACCGCGTGAACGGTGAAGCCCATGCGTTCCATCTCGCGCTCGGCTCGATGCCCGAGGTCGTCGTCACCGAGGGCGACGAAGAGATCGACGTTTCCCGCCAACTTGAAAAGTTGTCCGGCGGCCGCGGGTGCACCGCCTGCGGGCGCCGACCACGACGTCGTGGCGTGGACGATCTCTCCGGGGGTGGGCAGGTGGTCGACGCGGAGCGCCTCGATCCACTCGTGGTGTCCCACGACCGCGACGCGTACCCGCTAGCGCCAGGATGGATAGGGGTTGTGATACACGGGGGGATGAGGACGTCCGCCGAGCAGGAAGACGCCGATGACCCCGAAGGCGAACCCCCCGACGTGCGCCATCCACGCGACTCCGCCTTCGCCGGCCAGTTCCTGCGTCCCGATGAGGAACTGATAGACGAACCACACGCCGAGCACGATGACCGCCGACATCTGGATGATCGTGAAGATGAAGATGATCGGAACGAGGACGTTGACCTTCGCCTTCGGATAGAGGACCAGATAGGCACCCATGACGGCCGCCACCGCTCCCGACGCTCCAACGAGCGGTGCCACGGAATCGAGATGCGTATAGATGTGAGCGAACGCTGCGGCGAAACCTCCCGCCAGATAGAACAGCAGGTACTTGAAGTGACCCAGGTGGTCCTCGACGTTGTTGCCGAACACCCACAGGAACAAGAGGTTCCCGATGATGTGGAACCACCCTGCGTGGAGGAACATCGCTACGAGGATGGCGAAGAGGACCTCGAGGGTGGAGTCCGGGTGGGGGATGGCGGAGGTGCAACGCTCCACGAGCTCGCAGGGGGCCGGCGCATGCTCCACGAAGTAACGATTGGACGCCTGCGTCTGGCCCAGTCCGGGAGTCATGAAGAACATGATCACGTTGGCCGCGACGAGCCCGATCGTGACATAGGGGGTGCGCCGGGTTGGATTGACGTCTGAGATCGGGATGAGACTGAGCACCGATCGAGTATAGGTTTCAGTCCGGAAGTAGGCGGCTTTTGGGCCGTGCCCACTCAGGAACCAACCCAGGGGAGGACCCGATGCGGGACGAGTTGCGGAGGATGGCCTTGATCGGCTCGGGCGTTGCCGAGCTAACCAAGGCCCGCGTGGAGCAGATCGTTAAGGACCTCGTCAAGAAGGGCGAGGTCGGCCGGGAACAGGCCTCTCACGTGGTCAAAGACCTGATGGAGCGGAGCAAGGACAACCGTCGGGAGATCGCAGCCTTCGTTCGCGGCGAGATCCGCTCGCAGATCGAGTCGCTCGGGCTCGCGACCAAGCGTGACTTCGAACGTCTGGAGCGTCGCGTGGGACGCCTCGAGGAGCGAGCGAAGAAGACCACCGCTCCCAAGAAAACGACTGGCGAAGAAGAAGACCACCGCCAAGAAGTCAACTGCCAAGCCGGCGTCTTCCTGACGATGACGGCCGATGGCGGAGGCGAGGTCGAAGCGTTCCTTCTGCGGGCGCGGAACCTGCTTGAGTCTGCCGAGGCCGCGGACCCGGAGGCGCGTCTGAAGGCTCTCGAGGATCTCCACGGCCTTCTAGAGGAGGAGCTCGATCGCATCGTCGAGCAGAACCCGCCTCGACAGTGAGCTCGTGAGACGAGGTCTCGCTCGCTCTCGCTCGGACGCGCAGCGGGCCATCGAGCAGGGACTCGTCGTCGTCGGTGGCATGCCGGCGATGAAACCCGCGACGATGGTCGATCGTGAAGCTTCGATCGTCATGGCCGCCGACCCGTCTCGGTTCGTCTCGCGGGTGGTGAAAAGCTCGACGGCGCCCTCGAACGGTTGGGCCTCGATGTGGCCGGCCGCCGATGGCTGGATGCCGGCGCATCGACCGGCGGGTTCACCGATCGGCTCCTTCAAGGTGGCGCACTCGAGGTGATCGCTGCCGATGTCGGTTACGGGCAACTCGATTGGACCCTGCGCGAGGACGACCGAGTGACGGTGCTCGAGCGCACCAACATCCGTGCCCTGGCCCCAACTGACCTCCCGTGGTTGCCCGACGGGGTCGTCGCGGACCTGTCGTTCATCTCGTTGGTGACCGTCCTACCGGCACTGTGCAATCTGGTCACGGACACTGGCGAGATGGTCCTGCTGGTGAAGCCGCAGTTCGAGGTCGGTCGTGCCGAGGTCGGCAAGGGCGGAGTGGTCCGCGACCCGGAGTTGTGGCGCAGAGCGCTCGTCAAGGTGATCACTGCGGCGGAGTCCCTCGGGTGGCACGGTGCCGGGGCCACATACTCGTCGCCCCCCGGCCCCTCGGGTAATCGCGAGTTCTTCGTCCATCTGCGCAAGGATGGGGGCCTGGATCAATCGACGATCGACCGCGCCATCGAGGAGGCGCCGTGAAGCTCGAGCGGATCTCTCTCATCGTTCATACCGGCAAGTCCGAGTCGTCCTCGGTGACCTCCAAGATCGAGCGGTGGGCAAGCTCGCACAACATCGCGATCTCCGAGGACGATCCCGATCTCGTGATCGCCGCGGGCGGAGACGGGACGATGCTGCGCGCTGCCCAGATCGCGCATCGAGAGGATGCTCCGCTCCTTGGGATCAACCTCGGGCGCCTCGGCTATCTGCCGGAGGTTGAGGTCGGCGGGGAGGACGAGGCCCTGACGCGCATCTCCTCGGGAGACTTCAACCTCGAGGAACGGATGATGCTGGTGTGCGAGGACCCCTCGGGGGCCGAGCGGGTTGCCCTCAACGAGGTCCTGGTCGAACGCTCCACGCGCCACCGGCTGGTGCGTCTCGCGGTGAAGGTGAGCGGGGAGCAGTTGGCAACTTTCTCCGCCGACGGACTGATCCTCGCAACCCCAACCGGATCGACCGCCTACGCATTGTCGGCCGGTGGTCCGCTCGTCTCTCCTCGCACGCAATGCATGGTCCTGGTACCCGTCAGCGCGCACATGCTGTTCTCACGCCCGCTGGTACTCGCACCCGATGACGAGGTTCAGATCGACGTCGATCCGGGAGGCGACACCGCCGCAACCGCCCTCGACGGTGCCGATGGGTGGGACGTCACGCCCGGACAATCGATCAGGATCCGACGCCATCCGAGGCCGCTGAACCTGGTCCGCCTATCGGGCCCGAGGTTCCTCGAGCGCCTGCGCACCAAGCTCGACCTGCCCGGCTAGGACGCGCCAAGCCCTCGTTAGTACTTGAACGTGCCGGTAGCGATACCGCGTGGAGGTTACCTGCGTGATCTTCGAAGAATGACGCCGCAGAGGAACGGTCACGACGAGCGCGCCAGATTCGCTCACCGCTCCATTCTCCTGACGAAGGTAGCGGAGCTTCCCGTCGCACCAGTCGGAGTAGACGTACGCCCCCTGGAGCCAGGGGATCTCTGGTGCCGCGGTGGAGGTAGGCACCGGTGACCGAGCACGCACCGATCCCCGTACAAGTAGATGTGGATCGTGGGAACGTGGTCCGCCGGCTCAACGGCACCTTCAGGGCGTCCGTCATAAAGCCGCAGACCTTCCATGTGGTTCCAGCCGTAGTTCTCGCCGCCGGACGAAGAGGCCGGTTGGAAGTCGATCTCCTCTTCGGCCGCCTGACCGACGTCGGCGATCCACAGATCACGGGTCGCGGTCGAACGAGAACTCCACGGATGCGGAGGCAGTACGCCCAGATCTCCGGCGCCCTTCGCCACCAACGAATGGGTTGTCGGCCGGAACCGTGTAAGGAGCACCACCGATGGCCGCGGATCGATGCGAAGCATCTTGCCGAGGAGGACGTTCTGCTCTGCGCGTTGTAGTTCGGATCGCCGCTACCCCCGCCGTCACCGAAGCCGAGGTAGAGGTGACCGTCGGGGCCGAAGATCAGCGTCCTGCCGTTGTGGTTCGCCTCGGGCTGATCGAGGAATAGGACCTCGCGGCGCGAGGCGGGGACCGCGACACCGTTCGCGAATCGAACTCGAGGACGTGGGTGTCGCCCGCGGCGTCGGTCATGTTGATGTACATGAAGTCGCCGTCGGGCGAGAAGGCGAGACCCAGCAGACCTTGCTCGAGGCCCGTCGATACCTCGGCCGAGATGTCGAGCACGGGAACGGGATCGAAGACGAGTCCGTCGCGCACCGCTCGGATCGTGCCGGTCTTCTCCACAACGTAGAGGTCGTCACTGTCGGGATGCTGCGCGATCGCGACCGGGAGGGCGAAGGCGCCGGTCACGGAGGCCAGGAGGAGGATCGGCGCGGTCTGCGCCGCACTCCTCGGTGCCGGAACGGTCCCAACGGTTCCGATCAGCAGGGTCAATCCGAGCAGCAGTGCGGCGCGGCGCATCGATCTCCTCCTCTAAAGCGAAGCAAGGCCTTAGGGGATATATGACAACAAAAGGGATTTTCCTGGTCTTATGCCGGTCCGGGCCGGCCTCGAGATCGTCTTCGGGGCGGAGCACTCCCGAGTCCCTGAGTCCTCGGTTCCGTTCTCGTATCACCAGATCGGCGCAATAGACCATGCTCCCGGGCTCGCCGCCCCATCCGGGGAGGCAGGTCTGGGAGTCGACCTCGACCCCGCGCTCTCGGTTCCGTTCCGAGAGATCCTTCACGGCGGTCAGAAGCGGGCGTTCGATGACTCGTCCCCGGTCGTCCCGGAAGACGAGACCCGCTTCCGTCCGCTCGATGGTGATGCGACCCGCGTCGAGGTCCTTGTGGTGTGGAGGACAGGCGAGCACGGTGCCGTCCCGGGTCGTCTCCTCGAGGTCTCGATAGGGGATCACGTGATGGGACTGACGATGTGCGACCCGGTTGCACCCCGGGATCACGCAACACTTGTCGCGCGCCTTCAGCGCCCGCTTGAGGGCGGTGTTGGGGAGGCGCCTCTTCTTGTCGACGTGGATGATGTTTCCGCCGTGCTCGATCATCTCGATGATCGAGGCTCCGTCACCGAGTAGCCGTTCGATGGTCCCGCCCGAGACGACGCCTCCCCCTTCGATCTTTCCGAGTCCGTCCTTGCCGAGCAGCGTCTCGAGCTCGGCATGCACCACTACGGTGTGACGCTCGTGCGGCTTACGAGGCGCGGACGACAGGTAAGACTCGGCGATCTTGAGGAGCGCATCTGCTCTGCGCGCTCCCCAGGGATCGAGCGAGTCTTCATCTAAGTCGATGCCCTCTTCGTACATCTCGGAAAGAGCCTGGCGCAGCGCCGCCTCGATGATCTCGCCGTGTTCGGAGGCATTGCACAAAGACATTGCCCAGGAGCCGTCGTCGCGATGCCCGCTCGTGAGACGCCGGTCCCGATGAGCGGTGTCCTCCTGCAGAGTGATCGCTCGGCGGTAGTGACCGGCGAATCGGGCCAGCTGCGCCCCCGAGAGGTGGAGTCCGTAGTGGAGGAGCAGTTCCTCGGTCTCGGGCTCGGCGATCGAGACCAGGATCTTCAGTTGAGCCAACGACAACGACCCGGCCTCGAAAGATGCTTTGAGTTTGGGGAAGGACCCCAGCTTCGAGGCGACCTCGAGGAGCCGAGCGGCCTCAGAGGGGGTCTGGCCCAGTTTCCAGGTGAGATACCCGGTCGCAGAGCGGATCCCAACGTGATCGCCCCAGTACTCATGCTGGAGGTGTTCGGAGATCAAGCCAACCAATCGGGCCTGGCCGGCGTTGACCGCCGCCTGGGCCTCGGCAATCTCGTCTTCCAGGGCGAGGCGGGCCTCCTCCCGAGAGCGGGGATCTGGCTCACTTCCTTGCATAGCGAACATACGTTCGATACTATGACAAAAGCCGGGGCAGGGCAAGGCTTTACGCGGCTTTTTTCATGATTTCTGAGGCGGTTCTAGGCGGGGGGTTCGACCTCTACGGTCTGGATGTGGAAGGGCCACAGTCCCTGGCGGTCCCCACAGGAGTCGTCCCACTCGGCGTAGGCATCGAGGTACAGGTCACCTACTGAGGCGGGAGTGAACACGAGGTGCCATGCTCGCGTCTTGCCCTCGGCGTCCTGGTGGCGGACGAGGGTGAAGGGGATCTCCTCACCGGGGCCTACGGGACGCCCGTTCCCGTCGACCGCCTGGTAGCCGGTGATCAGGGCGTCAACCGGTCGGCGGCGCTTCACCAACCGGATCTTTACCTCGTCGCCGAGTTGATGGGTGATCGCTTCCGGATACTCGCCGGTACCGTCGGCATTCAGTACCAGGCAGGTGTCACCGCCGTTCTGCTCGTTCGACCAGGTGAGGTACCAGAGTCCGGCGGGCTGTGTCTGCCCATTGGTCCGGAGCGTTATCGAATCGGGGCCCCAGCGCTCTCGTTTCTTGGCCCCGACATCGAGGGGAAGCAGCAGGGCGCCGACGAGCGCCAGAAGCATGACCCCCCTAGACCTGCTGATCCTTCCGCCCATCAACCCAGGGTACCGGTCCACGTCCTGGGCTGCCCGTAGGATTCATACATGCTGAATGAGTTGGTGGTCGATTCCCTAGGGGTTATCGACCACGCCGAGCTCGCCCCCGGGCCGGGGTCGAACGCTCTCACGGGGGAGACCGGGGCCGGGAAGACCCTGGTCGTCGCCGCGCTGTCCCTTCTTCTGGGAGGGCGGGCCGATCGCGGACTGATCCGCGAGGGCTCGAGTGAGGCGCGTGTCGAGGGGCGCTTCACGCTTCCCGACGACCACCCCGCGGTAGGGCTGTTGAGAGCGGCAGGGATGGTCGATGACGACGCGGCCGGGGAGGTCGAGGTACTCGTTGCCAGGGTCGTCTCTGCGGACGGGCGCGCGGGGAAGGTGCGCATCAACGGTCGGCTGGCGACGGTCGCTCTGTTGTCCGAGGTCGGTTCCGCACTCGCCGAGATCGCCGGACAGCACGAGCATCAACGTCTCAACTCGACGAGCGCCCAACGAGAGATCCTCGATCGCTTCGCGGGGCCCGAGGCCTATCAGCTGTCGCTCGATGTAGCCGATGCGGTCCGAACCGCGGCTCGAACGCGCCGCCACCTTGAGGAGCTGAAGGCGGGGGAGCGCGAACGACGGCGCGAGCTCGACGTCCTCGAGTTCGAGATCAAGGAGATCGGTTCGGCGGAACTCGCCAGCGGCGAATCGGATCAGCTGAGCTCCGAAGCGCGCCGGCTCGAACATGCCGAGGCGCTCGCCGAGGGATTGTCGGGAGCTACCGATGCGATCAAGGGAGAGGACGGCGCCGTCGAGCGCCTGACAGAGGCGATCGGTACCCTCCGCTCGCTCATCGACTTCGACCCCGGACTCGCCGAGTCCGTCACTCGACTCGAGTCGGCTGCGGTCGAGATCGAAGACGTTGCCGAGGACCTCGCCGCTCGGGTTGTGGAAGCCGACCCGGCGACCCTTGCATCGTCGCGGGAGCGGCTCGATCAGATCGCACGCCTCAAACGCAAGTACGGCGACACCGAGGACGAGATCCTCGCCTACCTCGAGCGAGCTCAGGCACGTTCCGCGGAGCTGGAATCGGCCGGCCTCGGCCTCGAGAGCGGAGAGAAGGAACTTGTGGAACTCGAGGACCGCGCGGCCGAACTTGCCGCCAATCTCACGAAGATCCGTCGGGAGGCGGGGGACGTCTCGAGACCGAGGTAGAGGGACTGCTACGCACGCTGGCGTTGCCCGAGGCCCGTTTCGAGGTGTCCTTCGAGCTGCGCGATCTCTATGAAGGCGGGGCGGAGTCCGTCGAGCTGCGGGTCGCCGCCAACCCCGGTGAGGCCCCTCGCGCGGTTTCTAAGGTCGCGTCCGGCGGCGAGCTGTCCCGTATCGCCCTGGCATTGCATCTCCTCACCAAGAACGCGACCAGCTCCACTCTCGTGTTCGACGAGGTCGATGCCGGGGTGGGGGGAGCGGCGGCGGGGGCGGTCGGGAAGGCGCTCGGCGAACTCGGGACCGGGGGCCAGGTCATCGTCGTCACCCACCTGCCTCAGGTGGCGGCGTATGCCGACCGGCACTTCACGATCCAGAAGTCCACCCGCGACGAGCGTGCGATCTCAGATGTCACCGAGGTCGCCGGCGAGGAGCGGGTCGAAGAGTTGTCTCGGATGCTGTCCGGGCTCCCCGAGAGCGAACGGGCACGCGAGCACGCGCAGGAACTGCTCGAGATCTCCGAGGCCGCGCGATGAGTCTTTGGCGCTGGCGTTCGTCGCGCGACGCGCTTGCCGACGATGATGGATTGATCCGGGGCCGCGCGCGCGTGGACAAGCGGACGAAGAACCTCCTCACCAGGCTGCAGCCTCGTGAGATCGCGGTCATCGATCACCAGGACATCGACCGTATCGCTGCCGAAGGGATCATCGAACGCCAACCTGCCGCGGTCGTGAATGCATCTCGGTCCAGCAGCGGGCGCTATCCGAACATCGGTGCACTCTTGCTCGTCAGCGCAGGCATCCCCGTGATCGACGACATCGGTAAGGGGATCATGGACACTTCTGAGGGGGCCAGGCTCTGTATCGATGACGGGCTGGTGTTCCGTGAATCTGGCGGTAACCGGATCGAACTCGGTAAGGGACAGGTACTGACCACCGAGGCGGTCGAGGCGACGCTGGACGAAGCGAAGCGTTCCATCGCGACCCAGATCGAGCGCTTCGCCGAGAACACGATCGAATACGTCCGAGAGGAACGCGATGTGTTGCTCGAGGCGGCCCGTCTGCCGGATGTTCAGACGACGTTCCACGGCCGGCACGTTCTGATCGTGGTGCGCGGCTACGACTACAAGGACGACATCCGAGCCTTGCGGTCTTACATCCGGGAGATGAGGCCGGTGCTGGTTGGCGTGGACGGCGGCGCGGACGCGCTTCTCGACGTGGGGCTTAAGCCGGACATCATCATCGGGGATATGGATTCCGTCACGACCGAGGCGATGTTGTCGGGCGCCGAGTTGATCGTTCATGCCTATCCGGGGGGAGAGGCCCCCGGTCTCGAGCGGCTGGAAGCCCTTGAGGTGCCGAACGTCGTCTACGAGGCACCGGGGACCTCAGAGGACATAGCGATGCTGCTCGCCTACGAGCAGGGAGCGGAGTTGATCGTGGCGGTGGGGACGCATGCCAACCTGGTCGAGTTCATGGACAAGGGGCGCAAGGGGATGGCTTCGACCTTCCTGACACGTCTGCGCGTGGGCACCATCCTGATCGATGCCAAGGGCGTCAGCCGGCTCTATCGTGGCCGCGTGCGGAGGCGCGACCTCGCTCTCCTTGTCGTGGCGGCCCTCGTGACGATGGCCATCGTGGTGTCCCTGTCGGAGCCGATGCGCCTGAGGCTCGAGTTGTACTGGCTGCAGCTGCAGAACCTATGGTTCAAATTCACGCAGGCCGTGTTCGGGTGAGAGAGAGATCTAGTTGATCGATTTTCGGTACCACCTCGTTTCGATCGTCGCGATCTTCCTCGCGCTCGGGATCGGCGTCTTGATGGGTTCCGCAGTATTGGGTGAGAACCTCATCAAGGATCTCCGGAACGACCTCAAGGACATCCGCATCACGAACGAGGACCTGCGCCAGCAGACACTCTCGCTCGAGGAACAACTGGAGGACGGCGAGGACTTCGCATCCGAGGTTCAGCCTTTGTTGATCGCCGGCGCGCTATCTGGCGAACAGTTCGTCATCGTCGAGTTCGAGGACACCAGCGGCGATTTCGTCGACGAGGTTCAGTCGCTCATCGGAGAGGCCGGCGGAGAGATCACCTCGGTGATCACGTTCCTCGAGCAGGCCTCGCTGTCCGACGAGGCGACCGTCGATCAGCTCGCGCTCCTGCTGGGATCGTCGGAGAGCGATCCCGATCAGCTGCGAGAGGAACTGGGAGCCGATGTCGGCGATCTGATCGGTAAGGCGTCCCTGGGTGAAGCGGATGAGGCCGAACCCCAGGAGCCTACGGCTCAGGAAAGGCTCGAAGAGCTCGCAGTGCAGTTAGAGGAGGAGGGGTTCCTCGAAACCCAGGTGGTTGAAGATCAGCGTTTGATCAACGAAGGAGCCACCGTTCTGATGCTGGCAGGCTCGGACTCCGACCCGCCGTTCCGGATCAACGAGTTCACCAGGTCGTTGGGGAGTTCGATCGCCCAGAACGATGTCGCGGTGGTTCTGGCGGAGGCGTCCTCGAGCATCTGGGCCGCGGTTCAGATGATCCGTTCCGATGAGGACGCTGCGGCCCTGGTGTCAACGGTCGACGATGCAGGGTCGGAGGCGGGAGGGACCGCCACGATCCTCACCCTCCAGGAGGCCATCGGCGGGATAAGGGGCCGTCACTACGGCGTGGGTAGCGGAGCGGAGAGCATCCTCCCGCAGCCCGTACCGTCGGGCTGAAGGTGACGGTCGGTTCCGGAACTCCATCCCTGGCGCGGGGTGCGGCGATCATCACCCTTGCGACCGCGGCATCGAGGGTCACCGGCTTCATCCGCGTCATCGTCGTGGCAGCCGCGATGGGCACGACCTTCCTGGCGAACACCTACCAGACCGCCAACACCGCGCCCAACGTCATCTTCGAGTTGGTTGCCGCCGGCGTGCTCACCTCCATCTTCGTCCCGACCTTCGTCGAATACCTGGTGAAGGGCGAGGAGAAGGAGGGGTGGGACGCAGCCAATGCGCTTACCTCTGTTGCTCTGGTCGGGCTGATCGTCATCGGAGGGCTCCTGGCGCTGGCGGCCCCCTTGATCATCCGCGTCCTGACGATCGGCGTGAACGACGCGGCGCTGCGCGAGGAGGAGGTCGAGCTCGGGTCTACGTTCTTGCGCCTGTTCGCCCCGCAGGTGATCTTCTACGGCGCCGGGATGATCATGACCGGGGCCCTTCACGCTCGCAGGAGATTCGCTCTGGCGGCCGTCGCTCCTATCTTCAGCAACCTCGTGGTCATCGGCACCTACCTGCTCTACGCCTCCATGCGAGGGAGCCGGGCCCCGTCGGTGCAGGGCATCACCTCGGGGGAGATCCTGGTCCTTGGTATCGGAACGACCCTCGGAGTCGTCGCGATGACCGTCGTTCTGATCCCACAGCTCGTCAGGCTCGGCTGGCACTTCCGTTTCCGTTTCGATCCGAGCCATCCCGCGGTCAAGCGCGGAGCCAGGCTTGGCATCTGGGCCCTCGGCTACGCGGGCGGGTACCAGGCCGGACTGATCGTGGTCCTGGTGCTGGCCAACAAGGTCGAGGGTGGGGTGGCCGCGTACCAGTGGGCCTACACGTTCTTCTACCTGCCTCATGCGCTGTTCGCGGCCCCGATCTTCTCGGTGCTGTTCACCGCGATGTCGGAGCACGTAGCGCGCAAAGAGGAAGGGCAGCTTCTGGTCCGGATGCGCGATGGCCTTCGGATGCTCGGTTTCGTTCTGCTACCGATGGCCGCCGCGCTGGTCGCCCTCGCTCAGCCCTTGTCCCAGGTGACCCTGCAGTACGGAGTGATGACCGCTGCGGGAGCCGAGCTGGTCGGTCGGGTTCTACTCGCGTTCGCGGTCGGATTGCCCATGTACTCCTCGTTCCTCGTATTCACGCGTGGGTTTTACACGTTGGGGGATACGAAGACGCCGACCTTGGTGAATGCCGGCACGGTCGTCGTCTCCAGTGTCGCGGGCGTTGTCCTGTTCAATACGCTTCCTCAAGGCTGGGAGGTTGCCGGGCTCGCCTTCGGACACTCGCTCGGGTTTGCTCTCGGCGCGATCGTCCTCGGCCGGACGTTCCACGCCCGGGTCGGTTCCACCCGGTCGGCGGCCCTTCGAACCTCTCTGATGAGGACGACGACGGTCTCGGTCGCTGCCCTCGGGGCGATGCTCGTTGTGGCGAGTCTGATGGAGGGGACGTCGAAGAGCGCGGCCTTCACCGAGCTCGCCGCGGCGGGCCTTGCTGGGGCGATCGTCTACCTCGCTGCGATGGTGCTCTTGAAGGCTCCGGAGTTGAAACAACTCCGCCGGATCTTGCCGGGACCGTCGTGACCGGCGCGATCAAGGTGCTCGAAGTGCTCGGGACATCGACCGGGGGGGTGGCGGCACACGTCGCGAGGGTCACCGAGGAGTTGAACCGAGACGCCGGCTTCGAGATCGAGATCGCTGGCTCTCCCGACCTTCCCGCCGAGATGCCGGGAGACGTACACCCCCTACATGTGCCCAAGAGCCCGTTCGGACACCGGCAAGCGGTAAGGGCACTAGAGGGTCTGATCTCCGAGCGCGGTTACCACGTCATCCACGGGCATGGACTGCGAGCGGGGATCGATGCCGCGCGCGCGGCACGGCGCGCCGGGGTTCCAGCCGTCGTCACGGTCCATAACCTCGTGCAGCCCGAGATCGCCGGCGCCTTGAAAGCACGCGCGTTCCGCATGGCCGAGCCCCTGGTCGCAAAGCTCAGTGACAGAACACTGGCGGTGTCGGAGGAGATCGCCGATCGACTCAAGTCGGCAGCACCGGCGCGCGCCGCAACCATCGAGGTCCTCCATCTTGGAGTGGGGGAGGCACCCGCCGTTGCCCGAAGCAGGGAGGACGTACGCCGCGACCTGAAGCTGGACGTGGACGACCGGATGGTCGTGACGGTCGCCCGTTTGGTCCCGCAGAAGTCGCTCCACGTGCTGCTCGATGCCGTCGCACAACTCCCGCGAACGGTTCACCTCGCCATCCTCGGAGAGGGTCGCTTGGAGGGGGAACTGAGGACCACAGCGGAGGCTGTGGGGATCGCCGACCGGGTCCACTTCCTCGGGTTCCGGTCTGATGTTGCCGATCATCTCGCCGCAGCCGATGCGTACGCGCTGTCGTCGATCTGGGAAGGCGTGCCGCTGTCGGCGCAGGAAGCGATCCTGCTGGGCACTCCTATCGTGACCACCGATGTGGGCGGGATGCCGGAGCTGATCGAGAACCGCGTCTCCGGACGTCTCGTTCCTCGCGACGACCCCGGTGCTCTGGCGTCGGCGCTGTCCGAGGTGCTCGACGATCGCGCCGCCGCCGAGGGCTACGCCCGTAGGGCGGCCGAGGACCTCAGGAAGAACTTCTCGACCTCGGCGATGCTGGCGCGGTTGATGGATATCTACCGGGAGCTTGCCTCATGAGACTCAGAGCGGCGATCCTCGTTGCGGTTCTGGCCACGATCGTCATGCCGGCCGGAACCGCCGCCGCACAAGAGGAATCGTGCGGCCGCGCCGTGATCTTCACCCTCCCCGGGGTGACGTGGGGCGACATCGAGACCTTCCAACCACCCGAACTCCTGAGGCTGACCGATGTCGGTGCGGCCGGTTCCATCTCGGTGCGGACCAACGCGGCAAGGACCACCTACGCGTCGGGCTTCGCGACGATCGGGGCTGGCGCACGCGTGGACGGGGGAGCGATGTCTGGCGGCCCCATCGGAAGGCCACGTACTCAGGGCCCCTTCGAAGTCGACGTCCAGGTGGCCGGGATGAGCGAGATCGACGAGCTGGCCGAGGAGGCCGGCTACGGAGCGGTACCCGGAGCGCTGGCGACGGCAGTCGATGCGCCCGTCATCGCGATCGGGAACGGCGATCCGGGTCATCCGGCCCCCTTGCCGGGTCGCGACGGGCGCTTCGCGCTCCTCGCTGCGATGGACGACTCGGGGGTAGTTGAGCTGGCCGCCACCGGACCTTCGCTGCTCCAGGAGGACCCCGACTCTCCCTTCGCGGTGCGCACCGACCAGGACGCCTTGGGCGAGGCTCTGGATGAGGCGCTCGCCGAGGATTGCGCCGTCATCGTCGTCGACCAGGGGGATCTCCTGCGGGCCGACCTCCTCGCCGGCTTGAACGATGTGCCTCTCACCGCTCAGCGGAGTGAGGCCCTGGAACGGGCCGACGAGACCCTGGCTCACATCACCAGTCAGCTGGACCCATCCAGAGATCTGTTGCTGGTGGTGTCGCCGACGGCACCAGCATGGGACGTCGCCCATCTGGGAGTTGCGATCGCCGTGGGCCCCGGCTACGAGCCGGGCGACACGCTCCGCTCCGCCTCAACGCGACGAACCGGAATCGTGACTCTCCCGGGGGTCGCTCCGACCGTGCTCGAGTTCCTAGGGATCGACCGCCCGGCTTCCATGAACGGGCGTCCGTTCGAGTCGATCCCCACGGACGCAGACAGGATCGCCGCCGCGGTCGCCCTCGATGAGGAGAGCACGTTCATCGACCGGGTCAAGAACGGAATCAACGCGACCTTCGTGATCTTCCAGATAGCGATCTACCTGTTGGCCCTCCTTCTGTTGTCGTGGCGCGAACGGCGGAAGCATGAGGTCGCCGGCGCCGCCCTCGGTCGGACCCTCGAGGCGGCGGGCCTCGGGATCGTCGCGTTCCCGATCTCGACGTTCCTCGCCGGCGCCCTACCCGCGCACGACCTCGGGCTGCCGCGGTACGTGGGCGCGATCCTGGCGATCGATGCCGTGCTCGTGACGATGGTGTGGCTCACCAGGAGGCAGGCGCTCGACCGCTTACTGCTCCTGAGCGCCGGCACCCTCGGTCTTCTGTCGCTCGATCTCATGCTCGGAGCCCGACTCCAGATGAACACCGTGTTCGGGTATTCGCCCATCGTCGCGGGACGGTTCTCGGGGGCCGGCAATATCGCTTTCTCGATACTCGCCGGCACCGCGGTCCTGACCGCAGCCCTGGTCGTCCACCGGTGGGGGAGCACCCGGCGCACCTTGATCTCGATCGCGCTGCTGTTCCTGTTCGTGGTCATCGTCGACGGAGCTCCTCAATTCGGGAGCGACGTCGGAGGAGTCATCGCCCTGGTCCCCGGGTTCACGGTCACGTGGATGCTCCTCGCCGGGGTCCGGCCGAGCCTTCGGACGATCGGTCTTGCGCTCCTGGGAGCCCTGGCCGCGGTCGGCCTCTTTCTGGTGATCGACCTCGCCCGACCCGCGGGGTCACGGACCCACCTCGGGCGACTGTTTAACGACATCCAGGCTCGCGGCTATGGGGTCCTGTGGGACACGGTCGCGCGGAAAGCGGAAGCGAACCTCAGGGTGTTCCGGACCTCGATCTACACCCTCTTCGTACCTCCCGCCCTCGGCGCGATGGCTTGGCTCCTGAGGAGGCCGGTCGGGCAGTGGCACGAGATGGCCGCGCGCTATCCGAAGCTGTGGCAGGGGATGATCGCAGGCCTCATCGTCGCCGTGTTCGGGTTCGCCACGAACGATTCCGGCATCGTCATCCCGGCCGTCATCCTGTCGTTCCTGGTTCCGACCGCCCTGTTGATCCACCTACTGATCGGAAAGGTCATACCCGAGGTGACTCATGAGCGGTGAGAACGCACTTGCCGTGCTCGGCGGGGTCCTCCTCGGCGGGCTCGTGACCGGATGGATCAACTCGCGTCGGATAGGGCGAACCCCAAGACGGTTGCTGAGGACCAACGTGACGGGGGCGGAGGTCCCCGCGATCCTCGGGGAGCCGGTGCTGGTCGGGGGTGCCGGAGTTGCCCTCGTGGGTCTGCTCGCCGGAAAGTTCGGCTGGGAGGCGATCGAAGGGGCCCGGATCCTCGGGGCGCTGGCAACGGTCGTCGCCGTCATGGCGTTCGCGGGCCGCTGGGACGATCTCCGTGGCGACGAGAGGCCACGCGGGTTCGGGGGCCACCTGGGTGCCCTGAAGGGGGGACGTCTCACCGGGGGCCTGGTGAAAATCGCCGCCGGTGGGGTCGCAGGACTTCTCGCCGGACTGATCCTCACCGACGACCTCGTGATCGTGGGAGAGGTCATCCTCCTAGTGGCGCTGAGCGCGAACCTCATCAACCTGCTCGACCGGGCGCCGGGCCGGGCGCTCAAGGTCTGGCTCCTGATCGCGGCCCCTCTGTTCGTCTTCGGCGAGCCGATGTGGGCGATCGCTGCGTCTGGCGTCCTGGGGGTGGTGTTCTGCGCCCTCCCGGCGGACCTCGGTGAGCGGGCGATGCTCGGGGACATGGGCTCCAACGCCCTCGGTGCCGCCCTCGGGCTCGGACTGGCCCTCGCGCTCGAGCGCCCCTGGAGGGTCGCCGCCATCGTCGTACTGCTGGTCCTCAATCTCGTCTCCGAGAAGATCTCGTTCTCCGCGGTCATCGAACGTGTCGATTTCTTGAAGAAGTTTGACGACTTGGGTCGGAAATAAAGTGCGCGCGTCGACGCGCGTGCTAACTTGTGATGACCGCCACAGAAGGACCCGCTCGGGCGAAGCCGTGCCCGGACCCGGATCGTTCCGCGCCGGTCGATATCTATTTCGGCGACCGATTCAAGCGTAGAGGAGGGTCTGTGGCGAAGCACATCTTCGTGACCGGTGGGGTGGTCTCGAGTCTCGGGAAGGGCCTCACGGCCGCCTCCCTCGCCCGGATCCTCAAGCATCGTGGGCTCCGCGTCATGATGCAGAAGCTCGATCCGTACATCAACGTCGACCCCGGCACCATGAACCCGTTCCAGCACGGCGAGGTCTTCGTCACCGAGGACGGGGCGGAGTGCGATCTCGACCTCGGCCACTACGAGCGTTTCCTCGACGAGTCGATGCGCAAGGCCTCGAACGTCACGACCGGCGCGATCTACTCGAACGTGATCTCCAAGGAGCGTCGCGGCGAGTACCTCGGGGACACCGTCCAGGTCATCCCACACATCACCAACGCCATCAAGGACCGGATCCTCAGCCTGGCCGAGGACTCCGGAGCGGACATCCTCATCACCGAGATCGGGGGCACGGTCGGTGACATCGAGTCCCTGCCGTTCCTCGAGGCGATCCGTCAGCTCAAGGGTGAGTTGGGCCGGGACGACACCTGCTACCTCCACGTGACCCTGGTGCCCTACATGGCGCCGGCCGAGGAACTGAAGACCAAGCCGACCCAGCACTCGGTCCGGGAGCTCCGCAGCATCGGGATCCAGCCCGACGTCATCGTGTGCCGCTCGGACCGTTCGATCAGCCCCGACCTCAAGCGCAAGATCTCGCTTCTGTGCGACGTCAAGATCGAAGCGATCGTCTCGGCGGTCGACTCCCCGAACATCTACGAGATCCCGCTCGTGCTCCGGGATGAAGGCCTCGACGACTTCGTCGTCGATCACCTTCGGATGGAGGACGTCCCGGCCCCCGACCTCACCGAATGGAAGGCACTGGTGGCGAGGATCGACGGCGCCAAGCGGCCGTGCCGCATCGGCCTCATCGGCAAATACATCAAGCTCCCCGACGCATATCTGTCCGTGGTCGAGAGCCTCCGGCACGCCGGCTTCCACCATGACTCTCAGGTCGAGATCGAATGGATCGCATCCGACGAGCTCGAGACCGCCGACCTCGACGCGGTTCTCGGAGGACTCGACGGGATCCTCGTCCCCGGGGGCTTCGGAGTCAGGGGCATCGAAGGCAAGATCCGCGCGGTCCAGTACGCCCGAGAGCACAAGATCCCGTTCTTGGGGATCTGCCTCGGACTGCAGTGTGCGGTCATCGAGTTCGCCAGGAATGTCGCCGGACTCGAGGACGCCAACTCCTCCGAGTTCGACGCCAACTCGCCCTTCCCCGTGGTCGACATCCTCGCGGGCCAAGACCTCGACAAGCTCGGCGGCACCATGCGATTGGGCTCTTATCCCTGCCGGATCACCTCGGGCTCCAAGGCCGAGGATGCCTACGGCTCCGAGCTGGTGTTCGAGCGTCACCGACACCGCTACGAGGTCAACCCTCGAGTACCGCCGGCGCCTCGAGGATGCCGGGCTCGTGTGTTCCGGCGAGTCACCCGACGGCACCCTCGTCGAGATCATCGAGCTCAAGGACCACCCGTGGTTCGTGGCGGGCCAGTTCCACCCCGAGTTCAAGAGCCGCCCGGACCGCCCGCAGCCCCTCTTCAGGGACTTCGTCGGCGCCGCGATCGCCCATCGGGGCGAGGTCGTCGATATCACCACCCCGGTCAGACCGACGCGGAACACGTCACCTCCGAGTAGCGGCCCTCCTCCCATCGGGGATGCGCTCGGGATAAGGTCGCGGTCATGAGGGTTGGGGTCCCGAAGGAACTGAAAGACAACGAGTACAGGGTGGCGATCACGCCTGCCGGCGTGCGCGAGCTGGTGGTCGCGGGCCACGACGTCATCATCGAGCACGACGCCGGGATCGGCTCCAGCCTTCCCGACAGTGAGTTCGAGCGGGCCGGCGCCTCGATCGTCCCCGACGCCGACACCGTGTTCGCCGACGCGGACATGGTCCTCAAGGTCAAGGAACCGATCGAGGAGGAGTTCCACCGTCTCCGCGACGGCTTGATCCTCTTCACGTATCTGCATCTCGCGGCGAGCGAGTCCGTGACCCGAGCTCTTATGGACTCGGGGACCACCGGGATCGCCTACGAAACCGTCGAGCTGCCGGACCGGTCGTTGCCTCTGCTGGCCCCCATGAGCGAGGTCGCCGGCCGTATGGCTCCGCAATGCGGGGCTCACTACCTGGAGCGTGAGAACGGGGGCAAGGGTGTGCTGCTCGGTGGCGTCTCCGGCGTTCGACCTGCGAGGGTCGTCGTCATCGGCGCCGGGATGGCCGGTCAGAATGCCGCCTGGATCGCCCAGGGGATGGAGGCCGAGGTCATCATCCTCGACAAGAACATCAACCGGCTGCGCGATGTCGACCGGATCCACCAGGGCAAGATCAAGACCCTGGCATCGAACACCCTGTCGGTCGAAGAAACCGTGACCGCCGCCGACCTCGTGATCGGAGCCGTTCTGGTCCCCGGAGCGTTAGCGCCGATGATCGTGACCGAGGAGGTCATCAAGGAGATGCAGCCGGGTTCCGTGGTCGTCGACATCTCGATCGACCAGGGCGGATGCTTCGCCACCTCGAAGATGACGACGCACTCCGACCCCACCTACGTGGTTCACGACGTCGTTCACTACTGCGTGGGGAACATGCCGGGGGCCGTTCCTCACACCTCGACCTACGGACTCACGAACGCAACGCTTCCGTACGTGGTCGATCTCGCCAACAAGGGCGTCAAGGGAGCGGTGGCCGATGATCCGGCGCTCGGGTTGGGGGTCAACGTCTTCGATGGTCAGATCGTTTACGAGCCGGTGGCGGACGCACACGGGCTTGACTCCGCCAACCTCCACGACCTCCTCTAGATCCGTGGCCGGCCGAACGGCTGCAGCCACCCTCGATCCCTGGATCGAAGAGTTCCTCGCCTACGCGCGGCTCGAACGAGGCCTGTCCGAGAACACGATCGCGGCCTACCGCCGCGACCTTGCGTCGTGGAGGGCGTACTGCCTGGCCGAGCGGCTCGACCCATCTGCCCTCAGTGGAGAGGACCTCACGGGCTATCTCGAGGCGCTCCGCGGGGGAACGGCACCTTTCGATCGCCCGTACGCAGCTTCGTCGGTGGCCCGGATGCTGGTGGCGGTGCGGGCGCTGTACCGCTTCCTCGCCAGGGAGGAGATCCTCGAGTTGGATCCCACCACGACGGTCGGCTCGCCCCGGAAACCGAAGTCGATCCCCACCGCGATCTCGCTGGAGGACGTCGAGGCCCTGCTCGAGGCCCCCGACGATTCACTGCTCGGTCGCCGGGACCGAGCGATCCTCGAGGTGCTCTACGGTGCCGGGGTTCGTATCAGCGAACTGATCGGCCTCGATGTCGACGACCTCGACCTCGATTCGGGAACCGTGTTGGTTCGCTCCGGAAAGGGCAACAAATCCCGTCGCGTCCCCGTGGGCCGGGCGGCCCGCAAGGCGGTCGGCGACTACCTGGTCCGGACCCGCCCGGAGCTCCTCAAGCGGTCGAAAGCCGGATCCTCAAGCGGGGCCTTGTTCCTGAACTCCCGGGGTGGGCGCCTCAGCCGCCAGGGATGCTGGAAGATCCTTAAGGGGTACGCTGGTCGGGTCGGGCTGGGCTCCCGGGTCTCGCCCCATACCCTGCGTCATTCATTCGCAACGCATATGTTGGACGCGGGGGCGGATATCCGGGTGGTTCAAGAGCTATTGGGGCACGCCAGTCTGGCCACCACCCAGGTTTACACGTTGGTGAGCGACACCCGCCTGCGGGAGGTCTATCTGGCCTCGCATCCGCGAGCGAAGAGGTAGTCAGAGACGCCTCGATGGGGAGGCACTTGAAGATACAGAAGGCGATCCTCTCGAGGATCGCCGGAATGGATGCAGATGAACCAGAGCATGCAAAAAGGGATCAGGGGCGTTCTCGAGGAGGAGAAGTCCGCGACCGAGCGACAGCTGGCCGAGTACGGCGCGGCGGTGGGCGAGGAGGGCTTCGAAGTCTCCAGTAACGACGGCTTCGCCGACTCCGCACAGGCCACGACCGAGCGTTCCGAGGTCCTGGGCATGGTTGAGCGTCTTCAGGAGACCCACACGGAGATCGTTGCCGCTCTCAAGCGGATGGACGACGGGGCCTACGGCATCTGCGAGAAGTGCGGGAAGCCCATCTCGGAAGACCGCCTCGAAGCCCGACCCACCGCCCGCTTGTGCCTGGAAGATCAGCAGGAAGCGAGCGAGTGAGGCCGGGGCTCCGCCCTGGGTGCCCACCGAGCCGATGACGGTCCGTGCGGTCGTCCTGGTCGTCCTCGATTCGGCAGGGATCGGTGGGGCGCCAGACGCGGAGGCCTTCGGAGACGTCGGATCCGCAACGATCCCGAACCTGGCACGAGCGGTCGGGGGCGTGGAGCTCCCCAACATGGGTGCCCTGGGCCTCGGGCGGCTGGCCGATATCCGGGGGGTCGCTCCGGTAGATGCCCCGAGCGGCGCCTTCGGGACCATGACCGAGACCTCGGCGGGCAAGGACACGACGACGGGCCACTGGGAGATGACCGGCATCTATCTCAGCGAGCCGCTACCGACCTATCCGAACGGGTTCCCACCGGACGTGATCGAGGCGTTCGAGGCGGGGGCCGACACCAAGATCCTGGGCAACGAGGTCGCCTCGGGGACCGAGATCATCGCCCGGCTCGGGGACGAACACGTCGCCACCGGCCGGCCGATCGTCTATACCTCGGCCGATAGCGTCTTCCAGATCGCCACGCATGTAGACGTGGTCCCGCTCGAACGCCTCTACGAGATGTGCCGGATCGCCCGTGGGATCCTCAAGGGCCCCCACGATGTCGGTCGGGTCATCGCCCGCCCCTTCGAGGGCGCATCGGGGGCCTTCACCCGGACCCCCGACCGGCACGATTTCTCGAGGCTGCCCGAGGGCGACACCATCCTCGACGAGATCGTCGCCCACGGCCTCGAGGTCAGGGGCGTCGGGAAGATCTCGGACATCTTCGGGGGCCGGGGGATCACGTTCTCGCACCCCACCCGCTCGAACGACGACGGGATCGACGCCATCGTGGCCGAGATCAAGGCGATCGAGCGGGGACTGGTCTTCGCCAACCTGGTCGACTTCGACCAGGCCTATGGGCACCGGAACGACCCTCAGGGATACGCCCGGGCCCTGGAGCGCTTCGACGAGCGCCTCGGCGAGATCACCGGGGCGCTGCATGCCGATGACATCCTGATCATCACCGCCGACCACGGTAACGACCCGACCACCGACTCCACCGACCACTCGAGGGAACTCGTCCCTCTGCTCGTGACGGGGGACTCCGTGCGCCCTGGAACCGACCTCGGAACCAGGGAGTCCTTCTCCGACTGCGGCGCCACCGTCACCGACCTCCTGGGCTTCCCAACCCAAACCCGCGGCTCGTCGTTCGCCGCTCAGCTTCTGAGCTAGTTGCTCGCACGCTCGCCGCTCCGTTTGAGCTCAGAAGCCGGTCGTCTCGACGACCGGCAGAACAAGTGGGGCTTGTCTTCGTCCGCGCTTGTCCTGTACAGTCCGGTCCTCAGGAGATTTGTCGATAAGTTCCTATGTCAGCAGCCGGGGAGGCCGTATGGGGAAGAGCGTGCAGGAGGCTTCGAGCGCGCCGCTCGAGGTCGGGGAACTCTCGGAGGAGATGGGGGAGCGTAGGCCCAGCCCCCCAACCGCCGATCTTTCGGCGCACAGCGGGCACCACGCCCGGATCATCGCCCTGGCCAATCAGAAGGGTGGGGTCGGGAAGACCACGACCACGCTCAACCTCGGAACCGGCCTGGCCGAGCGGGGCCAGCGGGTCCTGTTGGTCGATTTCGATCCCCAGGGGGGGTGTGCCCTAGGCCTGGGGATCGAGCCGGGGGACCTCGATATCTCCGTCTACGACGCCCTTCTGGACCGGAACGTGCGGCCCGAGGACGCCGTGGTGTCCACCAAGGTCGAAAACATGGACCTCATGCCGTCCAACATCGACCTGTCGGCCGCCGAGATCCAGCTGGTGACCGAAGTGGCCAGAGAGCAAGCCCTGGCTCGAGTTTTGAACCCATTGAGGGACAAATACGACTTCATCTTGATCGATTGTCAGCCTTCGCTCGGTCTGCTGACGATCAACGCCCTGGCGGCGGCAGATGGGGTCATCATCCCGCTGGAATGCGAGTACTACGCCCTACGGGGCATGGCCCTCCTGCTCGACTCGATCGAGCGGGTCCAGGAGCGGATCAACCCCGGTCTGGTCGTGGATGGGATCCTCGCCACGATGTTCGATAACCGCACGCTCCACGCTCGAGAAGTGCACCAAAGGGTCGAATCGGCCTTCGGAGACCAGCTTTTCTCCACCGTCATAAGCAAGACGATCAGGTTCGCCGAGGCCCCCGTGGCGGGGGAGCCGATCCTTACCTACGCTCCCTCGTCCACCGGAGCCAAGGCCTACCGCAAACTCGCCGAGGAGGTGATGAGCCGTGTCTCGCCGCGCCAGCCTGCCGGGAGCTGATGAGCTCTTCCGGAGAACCAGCAACGCCGACAGGGCTCCTGAGGAGACCAGGACAGAAGTCGCTAAGTCTCCAAATCTACAAGTCGCAGACCCGACCCCAGTGGTCGATGAGCGGCCGGCACAGCCGAAGAAGGGGCCCAAGCACGACGAGAAGGTCACCTTCTACTGCACCGCCGACGACCTGACCTCGATCGAGAAAGCCCGCCTCGAGCTGCGGGCCAAGCACGGGATCGGAGTGGACCGGGGCAAGATCGTCCGGGCCGCCCTGGCGTATGTACTCGAGGACTTCGAGGCCCGTTCGGAGGACTCCATCCTCCTGCGCCGTTTGTCCCGATAGCACCCCTTTCGGGACCAGATCAGGCCCTCGCCCTCCGGGGCGGGGGCCTTTCTCTCTGCCCCTGTAGCTCACGTTTACCGGTGCCCCGCCTCGGATCCGACGTCAGCGCGGGAGCCCTCCCCGCGGGCCCTCCGGCGCTCTGGGGGCCGATGGGGTTCTTCCCGGGGGTCCTGGAGGGCGATCCCCCCAGGCCCAGCTCCAAGGCACTTGTCTTTAAGTCTACTTAGGGGAGTGGCCCCTAAGGCACAGAGCGACATGCCGCAGGCTCAGGACCTGGGCAACAAGGGTGTTCCGCCAGTCTATTTGTCGACATCATGCCTCAGGGATAGATATCTTGGGGAAGAAGTTGACAATCGAGTGCCGATACCCCAGGATGCCGGATAGGCCCGGGTGGGGGAGCAGAAGGCGTCAGCGCCGTCGTCCCTGCAGCCAGGGGCGGGCCTCGGTGGTGGATCGACGGGAGCGCTCGAGCGGTAACGCCGACAGGGGTGGAGTATAACCCTCAAGTCTCAATAGAGACTTTCTCTAAGCATCCAGTAAACCCTTATTCTTAGCCGCTGACGTGCCCGTTTCGGGCGTTACGCGGCATTCTCCGCGCGCCGGCCGATCCGATGTCGGCACCCTTCCGATTCCTTCCGTTATCCGACCACTTACCCGACGATCCCCCAGACGGTCTCGACCGATGGGGCCCAGAGGAGGTCCTTCGGAGAGAGGTGACCGAGCTCAAGGCAGATCCGGCGATCGGGAGCTGACGGATGGAGGAACGGGCCCGGATGTGACCGGGCCCTCTCGGGCCGGGGGACAAGCCGACATAGAGGCAGATCCCCAAATCCATGTGGGGCCTTGACGGCAACCATCTCCAGGCACTTTGGGGATGGGTGGGCAAATCGCCTCGTCTCTTTGTCGCAGAGGCTCCTTGGGTATTCATCACTAAGTCGTATTGTACACAAGATGCCTGCTCTGTCGACTAGGGGAAAAGGCGATAAGTAACTCTAGCTATACATCTACCAGGTCTATCTATAAGTGGTGAAGTCGCATTGTCGATATGTAGGGTACCCAGTGACCTTGGGTACTGTGCAAGGGATTGTCGATATATCGACTATGGATATCCATGCACTCGGTCGGCACCTTGGATGCGGAGAGTAGTTGGTCGAGGGAAGTCAGGGCCGATCCGGCGTGCCTCTTGGGGTCCGGACTGCGCCTCAGGGCTCGCCTCAGCCCCTGGGGAGGGGTAGGGGAGTCAATAAGTAGACAATCACGCCCCCTCTTGCCTGGGCGACCCCCATTCCGGCCGGCAAGGCTGTGGTGCGTTCCTTGTCGATATGTCGATAGTGAGGTCCCTGGATTGATCCGTGGGCTTTTGTAGACAAAGCTCCTAATCGATTGGGAGGGAGCTGGTGCTATATAGATAAGTCGAATTAGCGAGAAGGGGCCAAATCAATGACTCGGCACGCATACACAAGGTGATGTGTCATGAAGTCCCCTAATCGACTTCAGCGCCACCTACCAGGAGGGACTAGTCGCTCTAGGGACTTCTCGACATATCCCTGTGGGGGCTTGGGGACGAGGGGATCAGGGGCTTAGGCGCCGGCGAGCCTCACGATGAACTCGGTCACCGAATCGTGGAGCGGCTCGAGCATCGTCAGGCCCCCGAAGAACACCAGGGCGAGCAGGATCAAGAACCCGTACTGATCGAGGAAGTAGATGATCCGGTGGTGCCGGGGAGGGAGAAAGATGGTCAACAACCTCGAGCCATCCAGGGGTGGCAGGGGCATGAGGTTGAACACGGCCAAGAAGACGTTGAGGGAGATAAAACGGGTAAGGAAGTCCCCAGTGGTGGTGAACAGGGGGGTATCGAGGGCAACCCATATCAAAGAGGCGATAAAGGCCAGTAACAGGTTCATCAGGGGCCCCGCGAACGCCACCAGGGCAGCTCCGAAGCGCCTGGACCGCAGGGCCTCGGGTCGGAACTCGACCGGTTTGCCCCACCCGAAGCCCACCAGAAGCAGCATGAGCGAGCCCAGAGGGTCGAGATGACGGGCCGGGTTGGGCGTGAGGCGGCCCATCGCACGGGGCATACGGTCGCCTTGGAGGTCTGCGGCGAGGGCGTGGGCGAACTCGTGCATCGACAGCGCCACCACCAGAGCGGCGGCCAGGAGGACGAAGGCGATCGGATCGTTCCGCAAGAGGTCGAGCACGCCCGGTATTGTATGGGCCTGCCGGAACCTCCGGCGACCGCCTCTCCATACTAAGTCTCAAGTGAAAGGTTAGGGATGCAGAAGAGAGTATTCAGCGGAGTACAGCCCACCGGAACGCCGCACCTCGGGAACTACCTCGGGGCGTTCCGGAACTGGGTCCCGCTCCAGGAGGACTTCGAGGCTTTCTATTGCATCGTCGATCTGCACACGCTGACGTTGCCGTGGGATCCCGCAGCCCTGAACCAGCGGGTCGTGGAGGGGGCTGCGGCGCTGTTCGCGGTGGGGGTCGATCCGGCCCGCTCGGTCGTGTTCCGCCAGTCCCACGCCCCCCAGCACTCCGAACTGGCCTGGATCCTGACGTGCATCGGTCGCATGGGTGAATTGCGGCGAATGATCCAGTTCAAGGAGAAATCCAAGGGGGGCGACGCCGAGTCGATCGGCGCCGGGTTGTTCACCTACCCGGTCCTCCAGGCGGCCGATGTTCTTCTGTACCAGGCCCATGGGGTCCCCGTAGGCGAGGACCAGCGCCAACACATCGAACTGATGCGGGACCTGGCGATCCGCTTCAATGCGGCCTTCGGGGACACGTTCGTGGTCCCCGAGGCGTTCATCGCCAAGGAAGGAGCCCGGATCATGGCCCTGGACGGCCCCACCGAGAAGATGAGCAAGAGCTCGGTCCGGCCCAACTCGGTCATCAATCTGACCGACGACCCTGCTCTGGTGGCCAAGAAGATCAAGTCCGCGGTGACCGATTCCGGAAGCGAGGTGGTGGCGGGGCCCGAGAAACCGGCCCTGACCAACCTCCTGACGATCTTTTCCCTGTTCGACGGGGCCACGATCCCGGAGCTCCAGGAGCGCTTCGCCGGCTCCGGTTACGGAGACTTCAAGACCGCCCTCGCCGAGGTCGTGGTCGAGGGTCTCCGCCCGATCCGGGAGCGGTACCTCGAGCTGATGGGGGATCCGGGAGAGGTGAACCGGCTCCTGAGCGAGGGGGCTACGGCCGCCGTAGAGGTGGCCGAAGCAACGATGGTTACGGTGTGGGACAGAGTGGGGCTGGGCGCCCGTCCCGGAGCGTAGTTCGCTCCCGCAAGGGCGGATTTCCGCCCCCCATGAGCGCCCGCGAGGTAGCCTGAGCGGCGTCCGCAGGCGGCAAACGGCGGGGATGAATAGACTTGTCGACAAATAGTTATCGAGAGGACCGGTAGGTGGCGTACGAGGTCAAGACCGACGTGTTCCAGGGTCCGATCGACCTGCTGCTGCAGTTGATCACCCGGCAGCGCGTCGACATCTACGAGGTCTCGCTCTCGGAGATCACCGACGAATTCCTGGCCGCGACCCGCCGGATGGAAACGCTCGATCTCGAATCGGCGACCGGGTTCCTGGTGGTTGCCGCAACCCTCCTCGAGCTCAAATCCCTGCGGCTGTTGCCGTCGAGGGCGGGGGACCCGTCCGAGGGGCGCCTGCTCGAAGAGCGGGACCTGCTGCTCGCCCGTCTGGTCGAGTGCGCGACCTACCGGGAGGCCGGCTCGTGGGTTAACGCCGGGCTCGCTTCCGGAGGCCGGTTCTTCGCCCGTAGTGCCGGTCTGGAGCCCCGATTCCTCGATCTGGTCCCCGATCTCCTGGCCCGGGTCAGCCTTCAAGACATCGCCCGGCGGGCCGGCGTGGCGCTGGCGCCGAAGCCGGATCGATCGATCGACACCACCCACGTCAACCCGGTCACCGCGTCGGTCGAAGATGCGATCGTGGAGCTGTGCGAGCGCCTCGAGACCTCCTCGCGGGTGAGCTTCGACGAGCTCTGTGGCCGCATCACCGAGCGCATCGAGGTCGTAGTGCGGTTCCTGGCCCTCCTGGAGCTCTTCAAGGCCGGTGCCGTGGACCTCGGCCAGGCCGATCGCTTCGGGGACATCGTGGCCACGTGGACCGGCGAGGTCGACGTCCACGAGGTGGTTGCCGATGCCGAGGAGTACACGGTCGAGATTCCCGTACCGCGGCCGGTCGTCTCGACGGGCGGCCAGAAGCAGCCCGGTGTCTCTACGAGCCCCAGGGAGGCGTGAGATCGTGATGGTGCAGCCCGAGAGGAAGATCGTCGAATCCATCCTGCTGCTGGCCGACGAGCCGGTGGCCGCCCGCCTGATCGGGGAGGTCCTCGAGCGTCCCAAGAACGAGGTGGAGGCGATCCTGGGTGGCCTCGCCGAGGAGTACCGGGATGACGACCGGGGGTTCGTGCTCCGCGAGGTCGCCGGCGGTTGGCGTCTCTACACCGACCCCGAATGCGCCCCCTGGCTCGAGAAGTTCGTCACCCGCCACACCCACTCGCGCCTCACCGGCGCCGCGCTCGAGACCCTGGCGATCATCGCTTACCGGGGACCGATCTCGAGGGCCCAGATCGCCGATATCCGGGGCGTGGACTCGGATGGGGTCGTGAAGACGCTCGAGCAGCGGAGCCTGATCGTCGACGTGGGCCACGACACCGGGCCCGGTTCGCCGGTGCTGTTCCGGGTCTCCGATGAGTTCCTCGAGCGGATGGGCCTGCGCTCGGTCGACGAGCTCCCGCCCCTTAGGGATTTCATGCCCGACACCGAGGCGGTCGAGGAGATGGAGCTCAAGCTCTCCCCGAACGCCTAGTCTGGCCGTATGACCCCCGCGAACCCCGCCCAAGAAGGCGAACGCCTCCAGAAGGTCCTGGCCAAGGCCGGGGTCGGCTCGCGCCGCGCGGTCGAGGAGATGATCGGGGCGGGCCGGATCAAGGTGAACGGGACCAAGGCGATCCTGGGGAAACGGGTCGATCCGACAAAGGATGTAGTAGAGGTTGATGGTTCGCGCGTGCCCCTGGGGGCCGACCTCCGGTACTACATGCTGAACAAGCCCGAGGGGGTCGTGTCCACCGCCGACGATCCCGAGGGGCGGCCGACGGTCATGGAGTACCTCGAAGTCCCCGATCGTCTCTGGCCCGTCGGGCGTCTCGATATCGACACCGAGGGCCTCATCCTCCTGACCAACGACGGTGATCTCACCCATGCCCTCACCCATCCGAGTTTCGAGGTCCCGCGGACCTATCTGGCCGAGGTCAAAGGCTCGGTCAAGGAGCGGACCCTCCGGACACTCGCCCGGGGGGTCGACCTCGAGGACGGGACCACGGCACCGGCTCAGGTCGATCTGCTGGATCGCATGGCCGGCTCGGCGTTGATCGAGATCACGATCCACGAGGGCCGCAACCGCCAGGTCAGGCGCATGTTCGAAGCGGTCGGGCACCCGGTCGCGCGCCTCGCCCGAACGGCGGTCGGCCCGGTTAGGCTCGGTCGGCTGAAACCCGGTGACCTGAGGCGCCTGTCGCCCGAGGAGGTGCGCTCGCTCTACCGAGCGTGCGGCCTCTAGGATCACGGATGACTTGTAGACAAATCGATAGCTTTTCTAGTGATGGGAGAACGCCGTGGCCGAACGTCGCCTGAGGGCGTTGCGCGGAGCCACGACCACTACGGCAGACGATGCCGAGGAGATCGTCGCCGCCACGGTCGAGCTGCTGGAGGAGATGCTGGCCCGCAATGGGGTGGAGCACGACGACCTCGTAAGCATGATCTTCACGACCACTCCCGATCTACATGCGGAGTTCCCTGCCCTCGGAGCGCGGAAGGCGGGGATCTCGGACATCCCTCTCCTCTGCTCCCAGGAGATCGACGTACCGGGGGCGGTCGAGCACTGCATCCGCGTGCTGATGCATCTCTACACCGACAAGGGCTACTCGGCTCTTAGACACGTGTATCTGGGCGACGCTCGCCAGCTGCGCACCGATCTGCCGGAGTGAGCATGGCTCCCGACACCTCGGTTCCCGGCCGCGTGGCGGTGCTCGGGATGGGCCTCATCGGGGGCTCGTTCGCGCTCGCGCTGTCCGCGGCGGACCCCGAGGTAGCGATCGTGGGGCACGACCCGGACGCCGAAGGCCTCGCGGCGGCACTCGAGCGCGGGATCATTCAGGAGGCCGCCGATAGCGCCGAGGCGGCGGTCGCCGGAGCCGGGCTCGTCGTCCTTGCCATGCCGGTCGACCTGATCCCTGCCTCGTGCCGGGCTTTGGCCGGCCACGTCCATCCCGACGCAGCCGTGACCGACGTGGGCAGTGCCAAGCTCGATGTGGTGACCGCGGGCGAGGAGGCCTTCGGTGGACGCTTCGTCGGTGGCCACCCCATGGCCGGCTCGGAGCGCCACGGCATCGACGCTGCCGACGCGGAGTTGTTCGGGGGAGCGTGGTGGATCCTGACTCCGACCGAGCAGACCTCCTCGGACGCCTACGCGCGGGTCCGGTCCCTCGTCGGCTCCCTGAACGCCCTGCCGGTTGCCCTCGACCCAACGATTCACGACGCCCTGATCGCACGGCTCAGTCACGTTCCCCAGCTTGCCGCCAGTGCTCTGGTGTCGACCGCCGCGGCCGGGGGCGATC
>CAWGWA010000014.1:0-26012 GCA_963826105.1 uncultured Actinomycetes bacterium
AGCACTCCTAACCAAGCCCCCCCATTTCCCGCTCAAAACCGCCGGGGCTTGCTTTATCGGTTGCTTAAGGGGTTTTGTGCCGGAAATGGGTGCCTTGAGGAGGGGGCGGAGCCCCCTGGTTCGGGCTCGAGATCGGGGCCCTAGGCGGGGATTCTGTGCGGGAAACGCGGGCGTTCTCTGCGGTGTTTTTGGGGTTGGTTTTGACTTGGGATGATTGTGCGGGGGCCTTCGGCCCCCGCTCCCGTGGTTTGGGCCACAGGCTCGCTAGGGTCTCCGGTAGCTGAAGACCTGGGACCACCGAGCACCCACGGGGACCCCGGGCATCATGTCCGCCCCACGCACCTTCCCGACCGGTTCGAAGCCGGCCGCGGCGAACAACCCGCTCCATCGTTTGTGGCTCAACTGATGCTCCTCTTTGGTATCGCGTTGGATGACACTACGGAGGGCATTCTTCAGGAACCAGGTTGGTGAGCGAGGATTCTCCTCGTTCACCACCACGACCGCTCCGCTCGGAAGCCAGGCCCCCATAGCGTGCAGGTGAGCCGGCACGTCGGGGAGGTGGTGGAGGCAGTAACCGTAGAACAGCACCTCCGGTAGCCCACCAAGAGCGGCCTCAACCTCAGGTATCCACGTATCGGCCTGGAGATCGCCGGCGAAGAGTGCCGAAGCGACTCCCATGCGCTCGGCGAATCGATGGGCGCGGGAGATCTCCTCGGGGGCAAGATCGACGCCGGCGGTCCGGTAACCGCCTGAGGCGAATGCCGCGGTGAAAAGGCCACCCCCGCACCCCATATCCAGCATTCTGGCACCGGAGGAAACACGCTCCGCGATCTCTAGGAGGGTAAGCGACAGTCGTTCACGGTTGAGGCGTGCCACTGGGTGATCGGTGAAGTACCCGAATGTGTGAGACATCCCCGGATCTCCGGAGTTCTCGTGAGCGAACTTCTTGGCTTCATCCAGGACGCGATCAACCAACGCATCGATATCTTGCTCGGTCACTTGTCCTCCACCGCTAGAAGAACGGTCACCTTATCGGAACGACTCCCCAGATCCTCGGATCAGGACACGGGCGGACGACGGTCGGTCCACGGTTTCGCGGCCTCGAGCTGAGCCGACAGCCTCAGGAGTAGCGCGTCGCCCGCGGGTGGGCCTATCAGCTGGACTCCGACCGGTAGACCCTCGTCGGTCCAGTGCAGAGGGACCGAGGCCGCCGGCTGACCGGTGATGTTGGCCGCTGGTGTGAACGGGATGAACGCGCCGGCGAATGCGATCTGCATGAAGGGGTCTTCCTGGTCGCGGATCCACCCAGTCTTGGGCGGCACCATCGCGAGGGTCGGCGTGACCACCACGTCGTATTCGTTCCAGAGCGCCACCATCCGGCGCGACAGGGCCTTGAGGCCCTCCATCGCGCGCACGTAGTCGAGGCTGTTGGTAGTCATCCCGGTCTCCGCGAGCATCCGGTTGAGGGGTTCGATCTTGTCGAGGTCCGTTCCCGGGTAGTACGCGGTGCCTGTCTGCACCGCGGCGAGGAACATAGGGGTCAGGTTCGGGTCGGACCAATCCGGGGTCACCTCAGTGACCTGATGTCCCAGTTCTTCGAGGAGCACCATCGCCTCTTCGACCGCGGTTACCGGCTCAGGCTCGACCGGAGATCCGGTGGGCGAGGTCGTCGTGAAACCGATCCTCAGTCGCTCGACGGGAGCACCGACCTCATCGGCGAACGGACGCTCCGGAGGAGGCGCCCAGTAGGGGTCGCCGGACTCGTAACCCGTTAGCACATCGAGGATCGCGGCCGAATCGCGCACCGTACGCGTCAGGGCACCTTGGGTCGAGAACCCTGCCCATCCCTCGCCTCCGGGAGCCTGCGAGACACGCCCGCGCGATGGCTTCAGTCCGAACAGTCCACAGCACGACGCCGGAATCCTGATCGATCCGCCGCCGTCGGAACCGTGCGCGACGGGCGCCATGCCGGACGACACTGCCGCCCCCGCTCCGCCACTCGAGCCCCCCGGGGTCCGGGTGACGTCCCAGGGGTTGTGACACACACCGTTGAGATCGGACTCGGTCATCGGGATCGTGCCGAACTCTGGAGAGTTGGATTTGCCGAGCAGGACGAACCCAGCCGCCCTCAGGCGCGTGACCGTGGCCGCGTCGGTCTCGGGCACATGTGTCTCGAACGAGCGCGATGAATAGGTGGTGCGCACGCCGGCGACATCATCGAGTTCCTTGATCGGGATCGGGACCCCGTGGAACGGCGGAAGATCCTCTCCGGCGGCCACCTGCTTTTCCTTGCGGGCTGCGTCGGCCAGTGCATCCTCCGCGGTGACGGTAACGAACGCGTTCAACTCGCCGTCGAGCTTCTCGATCCGGGACAGATACAACTCGGTCAACTCGACCGGAGACAGCTCTCCCGCTTTGATCAATTCCGCCTGGCGGGTCGCCGGTAGGAATGCGAGCTCTTGGGTCACCTCACAGCCTCCCGATCGTTGGGATGAGTTCCGCAAGGGACTCTATGCGCGGGTAAGGCGCGTCGGGATAGCGATCCAACCGGTCGAGGAGGATCGCGTTGAGGCCTACCTCCAATGCCGGCTCGACGTCCATCTGGGGAGAGTCGCCCACGTGGACGCATCTGGCCGGATCGATAGCGGCTCGTTCGACCGCGATCTGGTAGAGGGCCGGGTCCGGTTTCTCGATCCCCTCCCGCCCCGAGATCACGACCGGCTCGAACACGCCACCCAGCTCGAGGTCAACGAGCATGTCCTCGAGCCAGGTCTCGAAGTTAGAGATGAGGCCCAGGCGGTAACCCGAAGATCGAAGGTCTTCCACCGCAGGGAGGACGTCTGGGTAGAGCTTGTAGGACGACGAGCTCGAGAACACGGAGAAGAGCTCCTTTACCAAGCCCTCGTCTTCCACTTCCAACTCTTCGAGGAAGCGGCGATAGAGGTACGACCAGAAGGTCAGGCTGGCTTCGGCCGAGAGTGAGGGGTTCTCGACCCCGGTGGCCTCCGCGATGTCCACGAGATGCGGAGCCATCCGCTCGCGAACCTCGGCAACCCGCTCGGGGGTGAGCTCGTAACCGCGCGCCGAACATACCGAGGCAAACAGTTCTTCGAACGACGGATGAGGCCTCAGCAGAGTGTCTCCCGCATCGAAGAACACGATCTCGATCACGCGTCGCGCCGGGCCGTGAGTTCGTCCCACACCTGGGCGGCTGCCGCCGCCAAGTCCTCGACGCCACCAGTGTTCGTCACGACGATGTCCGCCTTCTCGAGAAGAACCTCGCGGGGAACCTGCGACTTCATACGCGCATCGACGTCGGCCGCGAGCATCCCTCGCTCGGCGATGAGGCGTCGTTTTCGAACCTCGTCGGTGGCATCCACGACGACGATGACCTCGACCAGTTGCTCGAACCCGGTGCCCACGATCAGGGCGGCGTCGAGGACGACGATCTCGTTCGTGTTGCTGAGCATCTCGAAGGTCTCCGCGATCCGCTCCACGATCCGCGGATGGGTGATGGCGTTGAGAACCGCGAGCTTGGCCGGGTCGTTGAAGACGATCTCGGCCAGTTGCT
Organism: uncultured Actinomycetes bacterium; assembly: GCA_963826105.1. Taxonomy (GTDB): domain Bacteria; phylum Actinomycetota; class CADDZG01; order CADDZG01; family WHSQ01; genus WHTI01. Next base: position 3,572 of record CAWGWA010000014.1, read on the forward strand.
TCCTGCCGATCTCCATCGTGCCCGGCACGAGGATGTCGTGTCCGAATTGATCCACGACCCCTCGCCAGGCGATCTCTCCCGGTTCGAGTACCGCCCGGCCGATGGCATCGGCGTCGATGATCTCGGCGCCGCGCTCGGCGAGGAAGGCTGCAAACGTTGACTTACCGGAGCCGATACCTCCCGTAAGACCGACAGACAGCATCTGTGTGCGGCCCGACGCTAGCTTTGGCCGCGCTCGCGCTTCAGATCTTTGACGATGGACTCGAGCGAATCTCCGTCGGCATCGGCGGCCTCTTCGGGCGCCTCGTCCTCCGCTATCGCCTCGACGGCGGTTCCCGGCTCATTGCCCTCTTCGGGCTCCTCGCGCTCTAGAGCCTCGTCGAGATCGTCGCTGCCCTCGGCCGCGGTGAGGTGCTCGCCGGTCTCGGGGGCGACGTCGGGATCCATGTGCTCAGAGATCGCAGCCTCTTCCTTCTCCTCTGCGGGAGTGGGAGGAAGCTCCGAGGTCGCCTCCGCGGTGTCCTCGACAGACACCCCGGGCTCGATCTCGGGCTCGATCTCCGGCTCGATCTCGGGCTCGACCGAGAGCTCGGGAGCTGCCTCCGGCTCGACCGCGAGGTCTCCTCCCTCTTCGGTCGCCGCGGCTGCGGGGATCTCACCCTCACCTGGACCTTCGGAATCGCGCACTGCCTGCTTGCGCGACAGGCTGATCCGGCGGCGATCCAGATCGATGTCGATGATCTTGACCGGAACCCGATCGTGAACCGAAACCTCATCCTCGGCCTTCTCGACATGATGCTCGGCAAGCTCGGAGATGTGAACCAGGCCCTCGATCGCATCGTCAACCTCGACGAACGCACCGAATGGGACGAGCTTCGTAACGCGCCCCTCGATAACGTCGCCGACCTCGTGACTGCGTGCGAACTGGCGCCACGGGTCTTCCTGTGTTGCCTTGAGCGAGAGCGACACACGCTCGCGCTCGAGGTCGACATCGAGAACCTCGACCTGAACTTCCTGGCCGACCTCGACGACCTCCGACGGATGATCGACGTGCTTCCACGACAGCTCGGAAACGTGAACCAGACCATCGACGCCACCGAGGTCCACGAAGGCACCGAAGTTGACGATCGAGGACACGGTTCCGGTCCGGATCTCGCCCTTCTCGAGCGAGGTGAGGAATTCCTGGCGCTGCTCGGCCTGAGACTCCTCGAGGAACTTCCTGCGGGACAGCACAACGTTGTTGCGGTTCTTGTCGAGTTCGATGATCCGACACTCGAGCTCCTGGCCGACGTAGGGCTGCAGGTCGCGGACCCGGCGCATCTCGACGAGGGATGCGGGGAGGAAACCACGCAGGCCGATGTCGAGGATGAGACCACCCTTGACCACTTCGATGACCGGTCCGGTAACGGTGTCGTCCTTGGCCTTGATCTCTTCGATGCGGCCCCAGGCACGCTCGTACTGGGCCCGCTTCTTGGACAGGATGAGGCGGCCGTCCGCATCTTCTTTCTGGAGTACTAGGGTCTCGATCTCATCACCGATGGAAACGACCTCGGATGGATCGACATCATTGCGGATGGAAAGTTCTCGCAATGGGATGACACCTTCGGATTTGTAGCCGATGTCGAGAAGGACCTCATCCTTCTCGATCTTCACGACGGTTCCGGTCATCAGGTCACCGTCGTCGAAGGGCTTGATGGTGGCGTCGATCGCCGCCATAAGCTCTTCCATGGTCTCGCCGACGTCGTTCTCGACGATGATGCCTCCGGCGAAGCTCTCGCCCGAAGTGGATGGAGCGGTACGGGTGATCGTGCCCCCGTGGCCGTCCGGCAATGTCTGCTCTGGTTCGCCCGACGCTTGCGCAGCGCCGTCTAGCTGGTCACTCATATGGAAAGGGTTCCTCCTTACAGGGATTACCCCCCGTCAGGGGGGCCGAAGAAGTATAAGGGCCAGCCCGCAAGTGTCTCAACCGGGCTCAACTAGGGTCCGTTCGAGACGCTCAGCCTTTTGCCTCGGCCCAGTTCACCCCGGTCGATGACTCGACCGCCAGTGGGACCTTCATCTCGCAAACAGAGGTCATCTCACGCTCGACCAGCTCGCCGGCGGCGGCGATCTCACCCTTCGGGACCTCGAAAACCAGCTCGTCGTGGACCGTGAGGATCATGCGGGTCCCCAGGCCCGACTTCTCGAGTTCCCTCTCTACGTTGATCATCGCCAGCTTCATGATGTCGGCGGCGCTGCCCTGGATCGGGGCATTGAGGGCCTGGCGCTCCCCTATCGACCGCACCCTGGGATTGCCGCTGCCGAGTTCCGGCAGGTACCTCCGGCGGCCGAACATCGTGGTGGTAAAACCGTCCGCATACGCCTGCTTGACGACCTCATCGAGGAAGTCGGCGACCCCACCGAAGCTCTCGAAGTAGGTCTCCATGATCTGCTCCGCCTCGGCGACCGGGACGTTGAGTCGCTCCGCCAGGCCGGCCGCCCCCATCCCGTAGGCCAGGCCGTAGTTCACCATCTTGGCGACAGAGCGGTGCTTGGCCTTCAACCCCTCTGGCGGGAGATCGTAGATCTGGGCCGCGGTCGCCGAGTGGATGTCTTGGTTCTGGTTGAAAACGTCGATCAAGATCGGATCCTCGGAGAGATGGGCCATGACGCGCAACTCGATCTGGGAGTAGTCGATCGACAGGAGAACGTCGCCCTCCTCGGCGATGAACGCCCGGCGGATCTGCTTGCCGAGGTCGGTGCGCACCGGGATGTTCATGAGGTTCGGGTTGGTGGAAGACAATCGTCCGGTCGCCGCGACCGTCTGGTCATAGGTCGTGTGGATGCGGCCGTCCTCGGGATCGACGAGCGGAGGCAACGCGTCGACGTATGTGTTCTTCAGCTTGGCGAGTTCACGGTAGTCGAGCAGGGTTTGAACGAACGGGTGCTGATCGACCAGGGTCTGTAACGCGCGGGCGTCGGTCGAGAGGCCGGTCTTCGTGCGCCGCGTCGTCTTCAATCCCAGCTTGTCGTACAGAAGGACCCGCAATTGCGTCGGTGATCCCAGGTTGATGACCTCACCTGCGTGTTCGTAGCACTCGGTCTCGAGCTGAGCGACGCGCTTGTCGAGGTCTTCAGCCATCCCGAGGAGGTAGTCGAGGTCGACCTTTATCCCTCGCTCTTCCATATGAGCAAGCACAGGGATCAACGGATGCTCGACCTTGAGGTATAGATCGGCCATCCCGAGGCGATCGAGTTCCGGGGCGATCGTTCCGGCCATCTCGAGGATGGCGCGCGCTCGAAGACCGGCGTCCTCGGCCGCGGTGTGATCCGGCTCTCCGCCAAGGAGATCAAGGGTCCCCTGATCACCGTCGTCGGTCCGATCGGTCCCAGATACCGCCTTGAGCTCGCGGCCCGTGTACTTGCGCGCGACCTCTTCGAGTGCATACCCGGGGGCCCCGGGGTCGAGGAGGTAGGACGCGACGTGAGTGTCGAGCACGACCCCGTCGACCGCGACGCCCGTCGCATCGAGCGACAGGTACAGGGAGCGCGCGCCGTGGACGAACTTCTCGACCTTCGGATCCTCGAGTACCGCCCGCAGACCATCGGCCGCGTCCTCGGAGGTCACGCCGTCGGGGCCGATGGGCACGAACGCAGCCCTCGCTTCATCGCCCCACACGAACGCGAGCGAGCGCGGCTTACCGCGTGGAGAGAACGGGACCATGTCGATCGCGATGGGTCCCCCCGCGATCAACTCGGCCGCCAGCTCCTCGATCGCTCGCGGACTGTCGGCGACGGTGAGTTCGAGTTCGAGCGGTTCGCCTTCACCCTCAGCCGCGTCCGGGAGATCGGAGAGAAGTCGCTCGAGCAGGGTTCGGAACTCGAGGGAGGTGAACAGCTCGCGCACCTGCTCGAGATCCCAGGCCCCCATCTTCAGGTCCTCGATCAGAACGTCGTCGAGCGAAACTTCCCCGAGGGTCGAAAGCTTCTTGTTGATCGCCACCTGCTCGGCGTACTCGATGAGGTTCTGCGACAGCTTCGGCGTCTGCTCGGCCGCGTGGGCGACGACCTCCTCCGCGCTTCCGTACTTCTGGATCAGCTTCGCCGCCGTCTTGGTTCCCACACCCGGTACCCCGGGAAGGTTGTCGGAGTTATCGCCCTCGAGAGCCTTGAGGTCTACGTACTTCGCCGGCGGCACGCCGTAGCGCTCCTCGACCGCGGCCGGGTCCATCTCGACGATGTCGGTGATCCCTCGCCGGTTGTACAGAACCTTGATGCGACCGCCAACCAACTGGAAGAAGTCGCGGTCGCCGGTAACGATGCGGACGTCGAGGTCTTCGGCCGCAGCAGCGTGGGCCAGGAACGCGATGATGTCATCTGCCTCGTGACCGGGGAGCTCGAACATCGGGATGTTCATGACCTTGAGGACCTCACGGATCAAAGGCACCTGCGGCGAGAAGAACTCGGGCGTCTCCTTGCGATTGGACTTGTAGTCGGTGTACTCCTCGGAACGCTGCAACGGAGCACCGACGTCGAGGCAGGCAGCGATGTAGTCGGGTTTCTGCTCTTGGAGCAGTTTGATCAGCATCGATGTGAACCCATAGACGGCGTTCGTGTGCGTACCGTCGGATGTCTGAAGGTCCTCCGGCAAGGCGTAGAACGCTCGGAATGCAAGGGAGTAACTGTCGAGTAGCAACAGCTTCGGTCGGGACTTCTTCTTCGTGGGGGGCATCCGACTCAGCTTACAATCGAGCTATGACGACTCCCCCGACACGCGCACCCGTCGATCTTCGCGACCTCAATCCGGCCTCCAAGGAGTACCTGGAGGCGATCTTCGAACTCGGCGAAGAGGGTCAGCGCATCCTGCAGGCACGGATCTCGGAGCGACTTGGGCTGGCACCGGCCACGGTTTCCGAGGCGGTCAAGCGACTCGTGGCCGATGGCTATGTGACGATCGAGGGCGGTAAGGAGATCAAGCTAACCAAGGAAGGCGAGCTGATCGCCGCGACGCTCGTGCGGCGGCACCGCCTCGCCGAGCGCATGCTCGTAGACATCCTCGGGATCCCCTGGCATCAGTGCCACGAGCAGGCCGAGGACTGGGAAAAGGTGATGACCTCCGAAGTCGAGACCGCGATCCTCTCCAAGCTCGACGGCGACGCTACCTGCCCCCACGGGAACCCGATCCCTGGAGAGCCATCCTCCGTGGCGTGGTCGGAACTCGCTCCGGTCGCCGCCCTCACCGCGGGCGACAAGGGCAGACTGACGAGGCTCCTCGAGGATGTGGAGCTTGATCATGACGTCCTTTACTTCCTCGAGCAGCACGATCTCCTACCGGGTCGCGACCTGACCCTCTTGGAGGTCGCGCCCGACGGCACCCGCACCCTGGAGGTCGGGGGTCGCCAGGTGGCCCTCGGGAGCCGACTGGCCGACAACCTCTGGGTACTGCCGGCCTGATCGTCCCGCCGAATTGGGAAAACCCCATACTCAGTTTGAGCCAACTACTCATGTAGTAGCTAAATCCCAACCCTAGGATGCCGATTAGTGGGCATGGCCATGCGATCGCAGGAGAGCGCTATCTCTACCGCGCTCAGAGCTCTACGGCATCCCCAGACCGGTCTCGCCGCGGTTCTTGCGGCGGTGGCCCCCGAGTTGGATGCCTGCATGGTCGCCGCGTACCTGATCCCTCCGGGGAACGATCCGGCAGAGATGCTTGCATCCGGTGGCCCTCAAGCGGCCGTCTTGGGCCCTCCGGGGAACGTCTCCGGCCGTCAGAGTTCGTTGGTCCGAGCGGTTTCCTTGGAGGTCGCCATCACCGAGGCCTCCCCTGCTCTCGGCAATTGTCCGCCATGGTCCAAGAACGAACACGTCGCCGGGATCAGCACGCTTCTCAGTGACTCTTCGTCCTGCGTCCTCATCGCGGGTTCGGACCATCCCATCGACCCTGACGATCTCTATCGCGCTTCTGCACCTGTGGGCCTCATGGTGCAAGCCGTCGTTCAGGAACGCGAGATAGCCAGGCTCCGTGGAGAGGTCCACCACATGTCACAGGACCGATCGCTTCTCGCCTCCACCCTGCAGCACGACCTCAGGTCACCGCTTACCTCGATCCTCGGCTACGCCTACACCCTGAAGCAGCACCCCGACAAGATCCCGGCGGAACAACAAGGGAGTTTGCTCGAATCGATCATCTGTCAGGCCGAACGCCTGAACCGGATGATCGGCGAAGCGATCGCCCGCGAGACTGGCGACATCAGCGGTCCGCTGCGGCTCAGACTGGTCACGGCGGCCGACGTTGCCGAACGCGTGGCCGCAGCGGCGCATACGGGTCGGGGTGGCGAGGTCGTCGTTGAGTGCGAGGACGATCTTGAGGTTGTTACCGACCCCGATCGCGTCGAGCGTGCGCTCCTCAACCTCGCCGACAACGCCCTCAAGTATTCGCCGGCCAACGTACCGGTTCACATCATCGTCGAGGCCCAGGGATCGAACGTGACTTTCACGGTCGCAGACAACGGCCCCGGAGTCTCCCCCGAGGTCCTGCCGGGTCTGTTCGGCGCCTACGCCACCGACCCGCAGAGGGGCGACGGTACCGGGTTAGGTCTCCATTCCGTCCGTCAGCTTGCCGAAGAACTGGGGGGGCAGGTCAGGTACTCGCGCTCCCACGAATGGACCAGGTTCAGCCTCACGATCCCCAAGGAAGGATCACCGGAATGAGCCCAGCATCCATGGCCCAACGCACCGGAGCCAAGGACATCTTCATCCTTAGGAAGCTCGATGACGGCCGGCTCTTCAACCTGGACGGCTTCGGTCGCGGTGCCGGATGGGCGGGCAACATCTCCGTCGCTCCCGCCGAAGAACCGTTGCTCCATGAGGCTCTGCAAGGAAACCTGGTTCGCAAGCGGTCGGGGGTCCCGTTCCGCGTCTTCGGACCCTACTGGTCGAGCTCCGTTGCGATCGTCCCGGTCGAGAATGGCGTCGTGGTTTTCGGTGAAGGATCGGTCGCCAGTTGTGACGAGGGGAAACTCACCGAAGCAGCCGTGGACCTCACGAAAGCCATGCACGAGGTCCCTACCGGCAAGACCGAAGCCGACGCACTCGAGTTGCGCCAAGCAGTAGAGGCGCTGGAGGCCATGGATACGTCTACGGTCGAGAACGCCGCCGCCCAGATCGCCGGACTGGCGGCCCGCGCTCTGTCGTGTGAGTTCGGGGCCGTCCTCCTCAATGGATCACACGCACGGCTCTTCATGGCTGACGAAGGGTGGCGGCCTACGGGAACCGATGACGAGGTCATCGCCGCCCTCCTTCCCCTCCAGCAGGCCGCGTCGGAGGGCATGTTGGTCGAGCAAGATCTCAGTCAGAGCGCGTTCCCCTATCCCCCGCTCTCGATGCACGACGGACTCGTGGCCCGCTGCGCGGTGCCGCTGGGAACCGACGGTGACATCGGCGTGCTGGTCCTCGCCCACGCCGGCAGCGCGGCGCGTGGATTCACCTCTCTCTGTCAGAGGGTGGCCTCGACCATGGGAGTGACCGCCGGGCGGATGCTCGAAGGAGAGTTCTCCTCCGGCAACGCTCGGTAACTACGCCTCGCGGCCGCCGAGCTCCCGATCGAGCAGGAACAACGCTTCGCCCTTCTCACCAACGCGCCGAAGCGAGTCGACGACCCCGCCGACGATCTTCTCTTCCTCGACCTGCTCGGTGACGAACCAGTTCAGGAACGCCTGGCTCGCGTAGTCGCGCTCCTCATCGGTCAAGGTGTAGAGATCGTCGATCGCCGCGGTGACCGACTCCTCGTTCGTTAGAGCTGCCTCGAACACCGCCAGCGGCGATTTGTAATCGGTGGCCGGCTTCTCGATCGCGTCGAGCGTTACCCGGCCCCCGCGGTCGAGGATGAAGGAGTAGAACTTCATCGCGTGGTCAAGCTCTTCCTGGTACTGAGTCCGCAGCCACGCCGCGAAACCGGGGAGGCTCTCCGCCTCGCAGTACGCCGACATCCCGAGATACACGTACGCGCTGTGGACCTCAAACGCAAGCTGGCGGTTCATCGCTTCTTCGACCCGCTTGGGGATCGCCATGGTGATACCTCTCTCTTGATCTCGTTTGCTAGCCGCAAACCTGATCTCGTTTGCTAGCCGCAAACCTGACCTCGTTTGCTAGCCGCAAACCTGACCCGATGGTAGGGCGGTTGGCGCGCTTCGGCCAGCACGGGTGACCGCGGACGGAGGCTTCGGTGGGGCGAACCTCTCGGGTCCGGCGCCCGGAGGTTCGCGGGTCTTTGACACGGCCCGGTGTGCCCGGTAGTTTGCGGCCAACGAATACTTCGTGAGCAAAGGCGCTCTGCACAGCAGGGCGCCTTTTCCTATTCCGGGGGCGCCGGAAAGGACCACCGCATGGCCCTCTGGACCCCAGGGGACGAACGGGACGCGTGCGGGATCGGCTTCGTCGCCGACCTGCAGGGACGATCCTCGAGGACTATCGTCGATGCCGCGCTCGACGCTCTGTGCCGCGTAAAACACCGCGGCGCGATCGCGGCCGACGCCCTCACCGGAGACGGTGCCGGGCTCCTTCTCCCCTTGCCCCGGGGCATCCTCGGAGCGTCCCTGGGTGCTGGCGAGCCCGAGCGGATCGGCGCCGCGATGCTCTTCGTGGCTCCGGACGATGCTGCCGCGGCTCGCGATCTCGTGGCCGCGGCGTGTAACGCGGAAGGCATCGAGGATCTGACTTTCCGAGACGTTCCCATCGACGGCAATGCTCTCGGTGGGGCCGCGCTCGCAACACTCCCTCACATCGAACAGGCCCTCTTCCTCCGGCCGCTTGGGATCGATGAGGCCGAAGGGGAGCGACGCACTTTCCGGGTGCGTCGCAGGATCGAAGCCGGAGCGCGAGCGCAGGGCACCGGGTTGTACGTCGCCTCCTGTTCGTTCCGGACGATCACCTACAAGGCGATGTGCGCGGCCGATCAACTCGCCAGCTTCTACCCGGACCTTGCCGACGATCGTTACAAAGCGTGGTTCGCGATCTTCCATCAGCGCTACTCGACGAACACAGCTCCCAGTTGGGAACGCGCTCAGCCGTTCCGCTTCGTCGCACACAACGGCGAGATCAACACCATCCGAGGGAACGTCGCGTGGATGAGATCGCGAGAAGGACGACTGGGGGCCGAGGACCTGGCCCCCGAAGATCTGCTCGTGCCGATCATCGACGAGAGCGGCTCCGACTCTGCGATGCTCGACGAGGCGCTCGAGCTCCTCGTACGAGGCGGGCGCGAACTCGACCACTCCGCTGCGATGCTCGTTCCGGCAGCCTGGGAACACGTCGATGGGATCACTCCGGAGGTACGTGACTTCTTCCGCTATCACTCGGCTCTGGTCGAGCCTTGGGACGGTCCAGCCGGTCTCGTGTTCAGCGACGGTCTGCGTGTTGCGGCGACCCTCGACCGCAACGGGCTCCGACCACTGCGGGTCCAGATCTGCGAAGACGGACTCGTCGCCTGCTCGTCGGAGGCCGGAGCGGTCTCGACGAGGGGCCACGGCCGCATCACCCGCGATCGCCTGGGTCCGGGACAGATGCTGCTCCTCTCCCCGACAGAGGGAGGACTGCTCGGCGATACCGAGATCAAGACTCGGCTGGCCCGCCGGCGTCCCTACGGGGATTGGATCGACGCATCCGGCATCCCGGCAAACACCGGCTCGCCGGTAACCGAGGCGCCGGCGGATGTCACCGCTCGGCAGGTCGCCGCCGGCTACTCGAAAGAGGAGTTCACCGTCGTCATCCGACCGATGGGGAGCGACGGCGCGGAGCCGACTTCATCCATGGGTGACGACACCGCTCAGCCTCCTCTCTCCGGGACCTCCCGCGGGGTCTTCTCGTATCTGAAACAGCGCTTCGCTCAGGTTACGAACCCTCCGATCGATCACCTCCGCGAACGACACGTGATGTCGACCTCGACCTACGTCGGCCGGCAGGCGGCATTGCTGCACGAGAGGAGTGACGCCGCGCGGCTCAGGCGGTATCCGTCGTTCGTGTTGTTCCCGGATGCCGTCGAGGGTCTGATCGCAACCGGGGCAATGCTGCTCGATGCCACCTTCGATGTCCTCGAAGGACCAGACGGACTCGAGCCCGCACTCCGTGCGATAGCAACAGCAGCTTGCTCGGCCGCGAGTTCGGGAGCCGAGATCGTCGTTGTCTCGGATCGAGGGGCATCGGACGAGCGGGTGGCGATCCCGTCGGCCCTGTCTGCCGGAGCGGTCCATCACGCACTACTCGGGGCCGGACTGCGAGGCTTGGTCGGGATCATCGTCGAGACCGACGACGCGCGCGAGACGCATCACTTCGCCTGCTTGCTAGCCAACGGGGCCGATGCGGTCTGTCCGCGGCTCGCTCTCGAGTCGCTCTGCGACCTAGCTGTCAACGGGCGGCTCGGTGGTGACGCCGGGCCGGTCGAGGCGCAGCAGCGGTTCGCTCACGCGGTCGAAGACGGCGTGCTGAAAGTGATGAGCAAGATGGGGATATCAACCCTCGACTCCTACAAGGGAGCGCAGATCATCGAGGCCATCGGTCTCGGACCCGACGTCATCGATCTCTGCTTCCTGGGCGTCAGCTCGCCGCTGGGTGGGCTCTCCCTAGTCGAGTTGGGGGCCGATGCCTTGATCCGGCATGAAGCTGGTGCCGCGCTCAAGCCAAAGCTGGTCAGCACGGGGTTCATCAAGTTCAAGAAGGGCGGCGAGTACCACGCGTACGAGCCCCCAGTCGTGGAAGCGCTGCACGAACACGTCGGGATCATCGAAAACGGGGCCGAGCAAAGCCCGGTAGACCCTTCGAGCTCAGAGATGGCCGCGGCGCATCAATTGAGGGCCGCGGTGCGAGGCGTGCCGGGCGCGTACGATCGCTTCGCACGGCTCGTCAACGAGCGTCCCGCGGCCGAACCCCGGGATCTGCTCGTGTTCGCGGATGCCACGCCGGTGCCACTCGACGAGGTCGAAGATGCCGGCTCAATCGCTCGCCGGTTCTCTTCGGGCGCGATGTCGCACGGAGCATTGTCGGCCGAAGCTCACGAGACGATGGCCCGTGCGCTCAACCTGATCGGCGGAGCGGCGAACTCCGGTGAGGGTGGCGAGGCCCCCGAGCGGTTCGCCGACGACCGCAACTGCGCGATCAAGCAGGTCGCATCGGGCCGCTTCGGAGTTACGCCTGCCTATCTCGCCGGTGCCACGGAGTTGCAGATCAAGATGGCGCAGGGTTCCAAGCCGGGCGAGGGCGGTCAGCTACCCGGCAAGAAGGTCTCGGTGGAGATCGCTCGCCTCCGCCACACGGTCCCGGGCGTTGCCTTGATCTCTCCCCCGCCGCACCACGACATCTACTCGATCGAGGACCTCGCGCAGCTGATCTTCGATCTGAAGCAGGCGAACCCGGAGGCAAAGGTCTCGGTCAAGCTCGTTGCCAGCGAGGGCGTCGGAACGATCGCGGCCGGAGTCGTCAAGGGACTCGCCGATGTCGTTCACGTCTCCGGTGGCGACGGCGGGACGGGCGCGAGCCCCCTCGGCTCGATCAAGAACGCAGGATTGCCGTGGGAGATCGGTCTCGCCGAGGTCCGTGAAGCATTGACCGGCAACGACCTTCGCGGGCGCGCCCGGGTCCGGGTCGACGGTGGATTCAAGACCGGACGCGACGTCGTCGTGGCCGCGCTGCTCGGCGCCGACGAGTTCTCGTTCGGCACCGCGATCCTGATCGCCGAGGGCTGCATCATGGTTCGGACCTGTCATCGCAATACCTGTCCCGTCGGCATCGCGACCCAGGACGAGAAACTCAGAGCCAAGTTCTCCGGGACCCCGGAGATGGTCGCCGAGTACCTGCTGTCGGTCGCCGAGGAAGCACGGACGCTGCTCTCGTCACTCGGTCTGAGGTCGATCGATGAAGCGGTAGGGCGTGTCGATCTCCTCGAGCCGCGTGCGATGGACGATCCGCGCGCCGCATCGCTGGACGTTGCGTCGCTCCTCGTGCCCCCGGTTGGTGAGCGTTCCTTCACCGGGAGCCTTCCGATCCAGTCGCCGCGCTCCAGCCTCGGCGACGAACTTTTCGCCGCGGGGGCTCCCGCACTCGAAGCGGGCGAGGAGATCACCCTCGAATACAAGATCTCGACCGCGGACAGAACCGTCGGCGCACGACTCGGATGTTGGGCTGCGTCGCGATGGAGTCCTGGGCGGCCACCGGGCGGGGTCGGCGTGAACTTCACCGGCGCCGCGGGGCAGTCGTTCGGCGCCTTCCTGTCCGATGGGATGGGGCTCAATCTCACCGGTGAAGCCAACGACTATGTTGCCAAAGGCATGGGTGGCGGACGCGTGACGATCAAGCCGCCGGAGAACGACGCCGGGAACCCGGTGCTCGCGGGGAACACCGTCCTCTACGGAGCAACCGGAGGTCAGCTGTTCATCGCCGGGCGCGCCGGGGAGCGCTTTGCGGTCCGGAACTCCGGTGCCGTAGCGGTCGTCGAGGGCACCGGTGACCATGCCTGCGAGTACATGACCGGAGGAGCGGTCGTCATCCTCGGACCGACGGGCCGCAATCTCGGCGCCGGTATGAGCGGCGGAGAGGCGTACGTCTACGATCCGGACGGAGAGCTCGAAGGAAACCTCAACGGTCAGCTCGTGGCGGCCTACGAGCCCACCGAGGGGCAACTGACGTCGCTCCAGCGCGTCGTGATCCGTCACCTCGAGGCAACGGAGTCCCCGATCGCTCAGGCGATCCTGGACACTTGGGCCGAGGCCTCCCTCCACTTCAAGAGGGTCGCTCCCGTCGCCGAAGTCGCCCGAATCGAAGCCCTGTTCGAGGGAACGGCCGTCTCGGCGGCTTAGACGCTGACCGCTCCCATCTGCACCATCAACGCCAGCGTGTCGAAGTAGATGTCGATCGCCGCAATCCGATCTCCCTCGAAGGCGATGAGAGCTGCGAATCCAAGCCGGACCCGATTGTGACTTGCCGGTATCTCCTGGCCTCCGAACCCCAGGGAGGCCGAATGCGTGCCTTCGAAGGTTGCCTCGATGGCAACCGTGTTCCCATCGATGAGGAAACGGGTGATCTCGTGACTACCGTCGGGCATGGCCCCCATCAGCGATTCCCCGGCCGCCCGGTAGGCCTCAACCGGCGACGGTTCCGGCAATCCGGGCATCGTGGCCCTGAACGACGGCGTCAGAAGAGCGACAGCATCATCGAACTGGTGGGCATCGATCGCGCGGTACAGGTTGCGGACGATCTCTTTTCGGTCCTCCATCTCGGTCCCCCTTGCGATTGCCGGTGCGATTGCTCCGGTTGACACTCGAAGCATGGGTGCCGGGCGGTCGGCTCCGCTATCGGGAATACTCCCCACAACGAAGGAGCCGTTTGATGACCCAGGGGGCAGGAACCGAGCGGGCGCTGAGACGCGCCGAGGTGGTAGCGACGTTATCCATCGCGGCCGATCTAGCTCGGGGCATGCCCCTCGAGACCGGCCTTCGCTCCTGTCTTTTGGCCACCCGTTTGGCGTCGTTGAGCGGAGAGGCAGTCGAGACTGCGGTTCAGACGTTCAACATTGCTCTGCTCGTTTATGCGGGTTGCACGGCCGAGAGCGACGCTCTTATCTCCTTGGTGGGAAACGAACACGACTTCTCTCGCACGGTTGAACCTCACATCTTTGGCCCTCGATCAAAGGTTGCGTCCCTAACCATTCGATCGATGCGGGACGCCCATCCGGGAGGACTTGGTCTCCTTTCCGTGGCGCGCGATCTCCCGAAGCTCAAGAAGACGTTCGAGACGAGTAACCGAACCCACTGCGAAGTCGCCCAGCTCCTTAGTGATCGACTGAGTTTGAGATCCGATGTCAGGAAACCGCTCGCGTGCGTCTTCGAACGTTGGAACGGTTCGGGAGGCCCCAATCACACTCGCGGGGTCGACATCCCGCTCCCGACTCGTTTCCTCCACGTCGCCCAAGCCGTAGTGTTGTCCAGTCAAACGAACGGCGAGGGTCTGGCCGCGCTGAAGGCGGCCGCGGGGCGATCCCTGGATCCAGACGTCGTCCAGCTCTTCATCGGCAACCTCGACGAGTTGACCGCCCCGGCCGACACCGCGACCTGGGACGAAGTGCTCGCCGCCGAGCCCGGAGATCAATCGGTCCTCACCGATGTAGAGACGGACCGGGCCCTAAGTGCAGTAGCCGCCTTCACCGACATGAAGTCCGCCTACACCCTCGGACACTCAACGGGGGTCGCCGACCTGGCCCGCTCCGCGGCCGGCATCTGTCGCCTTCCGAGCGAGGACGTCGTCGGCGTCTACCGCGCTGCACTCATACACGACGTCGGTCGCGTGGCTGTGAGCGGTCTCATCTGGGAAAAGAAGGCCCCGCTCAACGAGGACGACTGGGAGAAGGTCCGCCTCCACGCGTACCAGTCGGAGCGGATCACGGCTCGATCTCCGTACCTGGCTCGTATCGGTCGACTCGCATCGATGCATCACGAGAGGCTGGACGGGTCCGGCTACCACCGAGGAAGTCGCGCCCCGGAGCTATCTCCGGCGGCTCGGATCCTGGCGGCGGCAGACGCGTATCAGGCCATGACCCAGGAGCGTCCGCACCGCCCCTCCTTGAACGCAAATGAGGCCGCGAGCGCGCTCAGGGACGAGGTTCAAGCGGGCCGGATGGATCCCGAGGCGGTAGCCGCGGTCCTCGAGGTCACCGGGCATGAGAGGGGCCGCGTCGAGCACCCGGCCGGACTCACCGACCGTGAGGTCGAGGTGCTGAGGTTGCTCGCACGCGGCCTCACGACCAAGCAGATCGGGAGTGCCCTGTCGATCTCGGTCAAGACCGCCGACCGTCACATCCAGAACCTCTATCCGAAGCTCGGGGTTTCCACCCGAGCGGCGGCGGCGCTCCACGCGGTGGAGCACGGCATCGTCCGCTGAGGGGGCCCAGTCGTAGAGATGATCTCTGCAAGGGGTCCCAAACACCCGTTTCGTGTCACACCCCCTCATTAGTGTCGTGGGCATGTTCGCAAGAAATCTGAAAATAGCCGAGGCGCGACTCGACGAGGTGCTGGCCAAGCTGGAGCCCGAGATCCTCGACTCCCGGGATGCCCAAGCCCTGGTCGAGCGGTTCGCGACCCTGGAGCGAAAGGCGGCCGCCGGCAAGGCCCTGGTGGCTCGCCGGGTGGCTGCCTCGGGGGCCTGGCGCTCCTCCGGCGAGAGAAGCGCCGCCAACTGGATGGCCAGGGCGACCGGGACGTCGGTTGGTCAAGCGATGGGCGTGCTCAAGACTGCCGAGGCGCTCAAGGAGCTTCCCTCCGTGGATCGGAGTTTCCGCGCCGGGAAACTGTCGGAGGTACAGGTCAAGGAAGTCGCTTCGGCTGCTGCTGCGGCTCCAAAGGCAGAGAAGCAACTGCTGAAGGCGGCGGCGACAGAAGACCTGGCCTCACTCAGAGATACCTGCGCTCAGGGTTCGTGCGGCGGCGTTCCGGACGAGAAGGCTCGCTATGAGGACATCCGTCGGCGCCGGAGGTTGCGGCACTGGAGTGATCCGGACGGGGCCTTCCGGCTGGACGCGTTGCTGACTCCGGATGCGGGAGCAGCCGTGCTGGCGGCGCTCAAGCCGGTCGCCGAGCGGATCCGTTACGAGAACGCCCGCCAGGGAGTGCGGAACGGCGACGAGGCGAACCTGGCCGATGCTCTGGTCGATATCGCCCAGCACTCCAGGGATTGCGATCAGGCCCCGGCGGGACGAGGTGCGGCCTCGATGATCCATGTGGTCGTCGATCACGCCGCGTTGGTCCGGGGTGAGGTGCTCGAGGGCGAGACCTGCGAGATCCAGGGAGTCGGACCGGTGCCGGCGGTCATCGCTCAGGCGATGGCTCAGGATGCCTATGTCTCACCTCTTATCAGCGATGGCATCGATATCAAGAACGTCGCCGGGCTCGAGCGCACGATCCCCGCCCGGGTGCGGCGCGCACTGATCGCCCGAGGGCGCATCTGTGCGGTACCGGGGTGTGGCAACAGGCGGCATCTCGAGATCGATCACATCAACGGTGACCGACATGACACCAAACTCGACAACCTCGACTGGTTGTGTCCCCATCACCACTACCTGAAGACCATCCACGGATACGTGCTCGGTGGTGCGCCGGGGAACCGTACCTGGACGCCACCGGTGAGATCGCGGCCACCGCCCACCCGACCGCGGCGCCGGAGGCGCTCCGGGTCACCGGCCCGCTAGAACCATCGCTCTGCGAACGACTTCATCGAACATCTCCGGCGTCAACTTGCCGGTGAAGGTGTTCTGCTGACTCACGTGGTAGCTGCCGACCAAGGTGAAGTTGTCGAGCGCGGCCTCGGCGCCGTGCCCGAAGCGAGGCTTCGGCTTGCGCCGCTCCCCTCCCATGACTCCGTCGGCGCGTACGGCGGCGTCCCATCCGAATGAACCGAGAGCGATGACTACTGCCAGGTTCTCGAGCAGTGCCAGTTCAGTGACCATGTACGGGTGGCAGCGATCCCGCTCCTCGGGCGTCGGCTTGTTCGCCGGAGGAGCACAACGAACCGGCGCGGTGATGTACGCATCCTTGAGGGTCAGGCCGTCGCCGCGGTGTTCCGACAGAGGCTGGTTCGCGAGACCGCACCGGAACAGCGACGCGTAGAGGAAGTCGCCGGAGCGGTCTCCCGTGAACATCCTCCCGGTCCGGTTGGCTCCGTGCGCCGCCGGAGCGAGGCCGACGATCGCGATACGACCCTCCGGGTCACCGAAGCCGGGCACCGGCCGGCCCCAGTACTCCTGGTCGGCAAACGCGGCGCGCTTCTCCCTCGCCACCTCTTCCCGCCAGGCGACAAGCCGGGGGCACGCCCTGCAGGTGGTGACGATCTCGGAGAGCTCGCTCAGCGATGGCGCGACCAAGGAAGCCGGGGTACGCGCCGGGGTAGGCGCTTCTATGTCATCGTTGCGAGCCATGACGATGACCCTAACGACCCAGGTGCTCCAGTGAGGGGCCTGGGGACTCTCATCAACCTCGGCACCGTCGCGTTCGGCGGCGCCCTCGGCCTATTCGTGGGCGACCGACTGCCCGAGCGCATGCGGGTAACGATCATGCAGGGCCTCGGGCTCGTGACTCTTGCGGTCGGCATCACCGGTCTCGAGCCGCTCTACGACGCCGACCTCGGACTACGACGCTTCATCATCCTGATCGGGTCGATCATCGCCGGGGGCCTCTTGGGCGAGGCCCTCAACCTCGAAGATCGCCTCGAGCGCTTCGGGAACCGGATCAAGGAGCGCTTCGGGGTTGCGGAGCGAGAGCGACCGGGAGACATGCTGGACCCTCACGCCCATCATCTGGCCGACCACTCGAGTTTCGTCGAAGGCTTCGTGATCGCATCGACCGTGTTCTGCGTCGGCCCCCTGACCATCCTGGGCGCGATCGAGGATGGCCTCGGTGACAGCATCGAACTCCTGGCGATCAAGAGTGCACTCGACGGTTTCGCGGCGCTCGGGTTCGCGTCGGTCTACGGGATCGGGGTCATGGCGTCGCTCGCGGTCATCCTCGTGTACCAGGGAGGGATGACCCTGGCGGCTGCCGCGGTCGAACCCCTGATGACGACCGAGGTCATCGCTCAGCTGGGTGCGGTCGGGAGTCTCCTCGTGCTTGGGATCGCGCTGCGGCTCCTCGAGATCAAACAGATCCGGGTCGTCAACCTCCTACCCGCGCTGTTCCTCGGCCC
Organism: uncultured Actinomycetes bacterium; assembly: GCA_963826105.1. Taxonomy (GTDB): domain Bacteria; phylum Actinomycetota; class CADDZG01; order CADDZG01; family WHSQ01; genus WHTI01. Next base: position 21,266 of record CAWGWA010000014.1, read on the forward strand.
TCTCGCCGCAGGGATCGTCGAGCAGATCGTCAGTTAGCCGGCTCGGTGACAGTGAACTGCCCGAGCATCCGGTCCTCGGGGTGGTACTTGCAGAAGAAGATGTAGGTCGTTCCAACCTCGAGCTGCTCGGTGAGCGGCGGGCCGATCGAGAACTCCTCCCCCGTCTCCAGATCCACGTCTATGTCCGCCTCCGCGAGGGTGACGTTGTGGAGGTTGGAGCCCTCGTTCCGGATCACGAGGGACCGATCGCCGGTCAATTGCACATCATCGGCTGGATGCACATCGTGGAAATGATTGTTGACCGCCACCGAGGTGTATGGCCCCGTCGTCGGCGGCAGGATCGTCCGCCCTCCTCCGGGTTCCTCCTCTGAGGAGCCACATGCGCTCAAGAGCAGGGACGCGGCGACGAACAGCGTGATCTTCGCCAGGCGCCTACAAGACATGCGACAGGAACGACTTGAACCGCTCGTCCTGCGGGTTGTCGAAGAGCTCGCTCGGTATTCCGTCCTCGACGATCTTGCCTCCGTCCGTGAAGAGCAGACGCGTCCCGACCTCGCGGGCGAACCCCATCTCGTGGGTCACGATGACCATCGTCATGCCCTCTTCGGCGAGGCGAGCCATCGCCTCAAGGACCTCGTTGATCAACTCAGGATCAAGAGCCGAGGTCACCTCGTCGAACAACATCAGCTTCGGCCGCATGGCGAGGGCCCGGGCGATCGCGACCCTCTGCTGCTGTCCACCCGAGAGTTGCGAGGGATAGGAGTCGGCCTTTTCGGGAAGTCCCATGTGTTTCAGTTCCTGCATCGCTAACTCATCTGCTTCCTTTTCCCTCTTCCCCAGCACTTTCCGGAGCGAGATCGTGATGTTCTGCTTGGCTGTCATGTGAGGGAAGAGGTTAAAGGCCTGGAACACGATACCGATGTGGGTACGCACCTCGTTGACGTCGGTTCGGATGTCTGTGATATCAGCGCCGTCGAAGAAGACCTTGCCCTCAGATGGTTCTTCGAGCAGATTGATCGTCCTCAGCAGGGTCGACTTGCCGGAACCTGACGGTCCGATGATCACGACGACGTCCTTCGCGTTGACCGACATGTCGATCCCTTTGAGCACGTGATTCTGACCGAACCATTTGTGGATGTTCTCGAGCCTGATCAGAGAGTCGTCGGGATTCGGCATCAGCCAACCCTCCCGGTAAGTCCGGAACGCATCCGGTTCTCTACGTAGTTGACCAACCGGATCAACGGCAGGGTGACCACCAGATACGCGACCGCGGCCGCGGTGAAGAAGGTGGCGTTGAAGGTGGCAGCCTGCCCCTGACGGGCGAATCCGTAGATCTCAAGCTGGCTGGCCAAGAGACCCAGCACGACCACCAGAGCAGTGTCTTTGATCAGGATGACGAACTCGTTCATCAGAGGTGGGATAACGCGCCTTACCGCCTGGGGAACGATCGCGTACCTCATGGCCTGCAGATAGGACATACCGAGGCTACGGGCTGCTTCCATCTGGCCTCTCTCCACCGATTGGATCCCGGCACGGAAGACCTCAGCGGCGTATGCGCCCGTATTCCACACGAACACCAGGGTCGCGATCTTGAAGGCATCCAAGCGGATGTTGAATCCGAACGCGAACAGAAGATTGAAGAACCCGAGCTGAAAGATCAAAGGGGTCCCGCGAAAGAAGTTGATGTAGGCACGCGCCGGCGCCCGGACGGTTCGATGGTTCGACAACAAGAAGAGGGCCAGCAGAAGGCCAAGGATGATCCCGCCAAGCTCGCCCAAGATCGCCAGCTGCATAGTGTTCTTGGCACCCAAGATGAAGCCGTCGAGTGAGCCCTCGAGGATCCCGAAGTTCATGAAGCTCCTGGCGAACCCGAAGATGTCCCCAGTTCGGAACCAAAGGAATACGACGGCCGCAAAGACTGCTTGAACTCCCATCGCGGTTCCCGAGATGCACTGGTTGCGCATCCTCCGGGAGGGCATCCGTTTGTAGAGCAGCAATCCGACTGCGGTGACCAGGCAGCCCAGAATGATCGCGGTCCATACGATCGCGGTCTGGGTCGGTGAGACGAATCCGCGGACGACATTGCAGACGCCCTCAGCTCCGGTGATCAGTCTTTCTTCCTCGGCAATCGTGACGGTCAGCTCGGCACGACACCCGGGCGTCATGCCCCCGGCGCCCCCGAAGTGGTAACCCAGCTGGACCACGAAAGTGCCCAGCAGAATGATGCCTAGGGCGAGGGCCCCGGCCATGAAGGTCCCCATGGGGATCGGGCCGGTGCCGCCGCGTGTATCGGGGGGGCCGTCGATTCTCTTCAACGTTGCCGTGTTCACGCCGCGCCTTCTGCCGGGGGATTGATAAAGGGGCGCCGACTCCTAAGCCGGCGCCCCTCTCTCTGATCGATCAGGATCCTGCGTACTCCTCCGGAACCGGAAGCTCCGGGAACCATGTCGTGAAGATCTCCGCATAGGTCCCGTCGGCAATGATCTCGGCAAGCGCCGCATTGACCGCAGCGGTCAGATCCGGGTTGTCCTTGGAGAAGGCGAGCCCGTAGTGCTCGTCTGTGTCGATCGCCTGGGCAACGGTCAGACCCGGACGCTCGGCGGCCTCAGCGATGGACGAGCCCTCGTCATTGAGAACCGCGACGACACCGCCCGTTTCAAGGTCTGTGAAGGCGCCGGTGACGGCCGTGAAGCTCTTGATCTCGACGCCGTTGGGTTCCAGGTTCTCTTTGGCCCAAGCTTCACCCGTGGTGCCCTTCTGTACGCCGACCACGTCGCCTTCCTCAAGCTGATCGGTGCTGGTGAGGTCGGGGGTCTCGTCACTGTTCACCGTAAAGCCCTGACGAGCGTTGAAGTAAGCGTCGGAGAAGTCGACCACTTCGAGACGCTCTTCCGTGATGGTCGAAGCGGCGGCAACCATGTCGAACTGACCCGCTGCCATGTTGTCGAAGATCGTGTCGAAGTCTGCCCGAACCCACTCGACCTCGAGGCCAAGCCGGCTGGCGATCTCCTCGGCAAGTTCGACATCGAAGCCCTGCTCGTCGCCGTCCTTGACGAACTCGAAGGGGCGGTAATCGAGGCAAGATGCGACCTGGAGGACGCCTTCCTCGAGCGTCGTGAACTCGGGGGCCTCTTCTTCCGGCTCCGAGGCACTGGCCGCCGGCTCTTCCGGTTCGGCTTCGGTTGGGTCGTCACCACAAGCGGCGGCAAGCATCAGCATCGCCGCAAGCAACGTGAACAGCTTCAACCAACGGCTCTTCCTGGAACCAATCATGCGTTCTCCCCCTGGTGCGGTAGCTCGGTTTGATGAACCTTAACCGGAGGACTCCCCCTCCGCCCAACTATCGCGACATGCTACCTGCCTGCTCCGGGGGCCGAACGTAGACTCCCCGCTGTGACCGACCTCTCCCTGACCACCGACGACCGGGCCATCTTGGATGGCAAGCGAGGAGAGGCTGCCTCGCTGGCGATGAAGATCCTGGTCGAGATGGCCGGGATCTCGGGGGCGGAGCGGTTGATCGACATCAGCGGCGCCCACATCGACTCGTGCCTGTTCCATGGGATCGCCGGCCTCGACTTCGCCGAGAAGCTGGCCGCCGGTGGGGGACGAGTCGTGGTGCCGACGACGCTCAACGTCTCGTCCCTCGATCTCATCCACCCCGAACTCTTCCGGGGCCCCGATGAAGACCGAGCCCATGCCCGGCGGCTGATGGATGCGTACGTTGCCATGGGCTGCCGAGCGACCTGGACCTGTGCCCCCTATCAATTCGCGAGCGGCCGTCCCTCGGGGAGCACATCGCCTGGGCGGAGTCGAATGCGATCGTGTTCGCCAACTCGGTGCTCGGTGCGAGGACCGATCGCTACGGTGACTTCATCGACATCTGCGCGGCTCTCACCGGGCGGGTTCCGGAGGCCGGGCTCCATCTCGATGACAACCGGCACGGCACCGTGCTGTTCGATCTGACCGCGGTCCCGGACGGCCTTCTCGACGAGGAGGTCCTCTATCCGGTGCTCGGATGTTTCGTCGGAGCGGCCACGACCGGCACCGAGATCCCGGTGATCGACGGTCTGCCGGGCGGCCAATCGGAGGATCGCTTGAAGGCGCTAGGGGCCGGAGCGGCGTCGTCCGGAGCCGTCGCGATGTTCCACGCGGTCGGCTCGACTCCCGAGGCCCCTGATCGCGCCGCCGCCCTCGGGGGCCGTGAGCCGAATCGAACCGTCGCGGTGACGCTCGACGATCTCGAGCGCGCGACGCGATCAACTCGGCTCGGCTGGAACCGAGGAACTCGGCGCGGTCAGTATCGGAACCCCCCACTTCTCGATCGACGAGTTCGCCGAGCTGGTCTCCCTGCTCGACGGGGCGGTCGCTCCCGGACGATCGACCTCTGGGTCTCGACCGGTCGGGACATTCTCGCCGAGGTCGAACGGCGGGGCTGGCTGGCGGACCTCGAAGCGGCGGGTGTGCGGATGGTGGTCGATACCTGCACCTACATCACCCCGATCCTCGAGCCAAAGCCGGGGTCGGTGATGACGAACTCGGCAAAGTGGGCCTGGTACGCGCCGGGAAACATCGGGGTGGACGTCGTTTTTGGCAGCCTTAAGGAGTGCGTGCGCTCCGCGATCGAGGGCAGGGTGTGGCGTGACACGGAGCTCTGGGGGTGACCGGGGTCTCCACCCGGGCGAAGCGACCGGCGAGGTCGTCGTCCTCGACGCCCCTCTGTCCTTCTGGGGCGGATTCGATCCTCACT
>CAWGWA010000015.1:0-25766 GCA_963826105.1 uncultured Actinomycetes bacterium
ATCGAGGCTCTGGCGCGATCTGTCTAGTCCTTTTTCTTTGCCTTCGAGGGCTGTACGCGCTTCGGCTCGTTCTTCATCTTGGGGAAGTGAGGAGGCCACGGCGCATCGCCCAGGCCCCCCCGCTCGTCCTCCAGCGCCATCTCGAGGACGCTGTCGAGCGGAGCGATCGATGCATCGATGCCCGCATGGGCGTCTCCGTTCGCGGCGAAGAGGTCGGGCACGGTCAGGACCGTGAAGTCCTCCGGTTCAACTGCAGCCACCATGTCCCACTTGATCGGGAACGACACCCGCGCGTCTTCCAACGGTCTAACCGAGTAGGCCGACGCGACCGTGCGGTCGCGCGCGTTCTGATTGAAGTCGAGGAAAACTCCGACACGCTCTTCCTTCCACCACGCTGTGGTCGCGATCCCGGGGGCACGTCGCTCCACTTCCCGTGCGATAGCGAGGGCCCCTCGTCGGACATCGGTGAACTCCCATTCGGGAACAACCCGGACAAGGACGTGCATGCCACGCTTGCCCGAGGTCTTCGGCCATCCGGTGAGGCCGTGCTCGTCGAGGACCTCCTTGAGGACCAGGGTCACATCTCTCACGTCGGTGAAGGAGATCTCCGGAGTGGGGTCCAGGTCGATCCTCAGTTCGTCTGGATGGTCGACGTCCGTCGCCCGCACCGGCCACGGGTTGATCTCGAGGCACCCAAGGTTGATCGCCCACGCGATGTGAGCGACGTCGACCACCCGGAGCATCTCCGCCGAACGACCAGAGGGGAACCGGATCGTCGTGCTCTCGATCCAATCCGGCCGGTGCTTCGGGATGCGCTTCTGATAGAAGTCCTCGCCCCCGACGCCGTCGGGAAAGCGATGCAGTGTCGTCGGACGGTTCAGCGCGCCGTTGAGTGCCCCCGACCCGACCGCGATGAAGTATTCGACCAGCTGGAGCTTGGTGATGTTGTGCGCGGGGAAGAAGATCTTGTCCGGGTTGCTGACCTTTACCTCGCGGCCGTCGACCTCGAGCAGTTCCGCCTGGGTTGCCACGGAGTGACGCTACCAAGCGAAGTAGCCAGCCAGTTTGTACAAGTGCTCTGAAAAGTATCAACCTCCAGCGCGGTTCCGTGACCCGGCCACGGCGCTACCATCGAGTCGAGCGGCGACGACTACACCTCTGGGGGGTGCCCTGATGGCCGAGACGAAGAAGTACCTGGTGGCGGGGGAATGGCGCACCGGCGACGATAGCTTCGAGGTCCGCAACCCCTACGACGACGCGCTGGTCGCCGAGGTTTCCTCGCCCACGACCGCGGACGTCGAGAGAGCCGTCCAGGCCGCACACGCCGCGTTCGACGAGTCTCGCAAGCTCCCGGTCCACGTTCGAGCCGAGGCGCTGATGAAGATCTCTCGCTCTCTCGAGGAGCGTTTGGACGAAGCCGCCGAGTTGATCGTCCGGGAGGGCGGCAAGCCGCTCAAGTGGGCGAAGGGAGAAGCAGCACGCGCGGTGTCAACCTTCCGCTGGGCCGCCGAGGAGATCCGGCGCGGTCATGATGAGGTGATGCGTCTCGACACGGAGGCCGCCCTCGGCTCTCGCCTGGGGATCATCCGGTACTTCCCGCTGGGACCGGTACTCGCGATCACGCCGTTCAACTTCCCGATCAACCTCGTCGCCCACAAGATGGCACCGGCCCTGGCGGTCGGCGCGCCGATCGTGATCAAGCCGGCGACCAAGACACCTTTAGGGGCGCTGTTCCTCGGTGAGCTGTTCGCCGAGACCGATCTACCGGCGGGGATGTTGTCGGTGCTCCCGGTCGGAGGAAGCATGGCCGGCGAGATGGCGAAGGACGACCGTTTCGCCAAGATCTCGTTCACCGGATCGTCGGACGTCGGCTGGGGGATCAAGCGCGACGCCCCCAAGAAGGCCGTCACTCTCGAGCTCGGTGGGAACGCGGGCGTGATCGTTCACTCCGACGCCGATCTCGAACACGCGGCCAAACGGATCGCGTTCGGTGGCTACTACCAGGCCGGACAGTCGTGCATCTCAGTGCAACGGGTGCTCGTCCACAAGGACGTGGCCGCGAGATTCAATGAGTTGCTGGTAGCCGAGGTCGGGAGCCTGAAGACCGGCGACACGATGGACCCCGAGACTGATGTCGGTCCGGTGATCGATCATGACTCGCTCGAGCGGATCTCCGCGTGGGTCGATGAGGCAGTGCAATCGGGCGCCGAGATCCTGATCGGTGGCAAACGCGAGGACCCGGCATATTCGCCAACGGTTCTGACCAAGACGGACGAACGGATGAAGGTTCGTTGCGAGGAGATCTTCGGCCCGGTGATCACGGTGGGGGAGTACTCGGACTTCGCCGCCGCGATCGATGAGGTCAACAACTCCAAGTACGGACTCCAAGCAGGGGTGTTCACCAACGACCTCGAGCGCATCATGCTCGCCCACCGGGACATCGAGACCGGCGGGGTGGTGGTCAACGATGTGTCGGCGTTCAGGGCGGACCAGATGCCCTATGGGGGCAGCAAGGACTCGGGGGCCGGGCGCGAGGGGCTGAGGTATGCGATGAAGGAGATGACCGAGCCCCGCATCCTCGTCCTGTCCAACATCGCGCTGTAGGACACGTGCGTGCGCTGCGATTGATATGGGCATCGCCGGCCTCACTGGTGGGGTTGCTCCTGGCCCCCTTCTTCCGCCGCCGACACATCGTCAAAGGCGTCCTGCTGTGTGAGGGCGCATCATGGCCCCGCAAACTCGGGTGGAAGTTCTCCGCCATCACCTTGGGGCACGTCGTCCTGTCGGTCGACGACATCGGCGACGAGATGATGCGACATGAGCTGGTCCACGTTGGCCAGTACGAGCGCTGGGGTCCGTTCATGCTTCCCGCCTATCTCGGTGCTTCGGCCGTTGCCGCGGCGCGCGGACGCCACTACTACCGTGACAACCGTTTCGAGATCGCCGCCCGGATCGCCCCGGAAGAGGATCCGTAACGCCTTCGATGGTGTTATCCATGGCTTGATGGGCAAGTGGCCGGCGGTGATGTCCGTGGTGCTCTTCGCCGCGGTGGCTACTGCGGCGGGGTTCCTACCCGCGCGCTGGCCGATGACATCGCCCTGGAGATCGTTCTCAGTCCACGCTCCGATGAGGTGCGTACCGGCGAGGCGGTGGCCATCGACGTAACGGTGACCAACCCGTCGTCGGACACCGCTACCGGCATCGAGATCACCTTCGAGGTCGAAGGGCTCGCGGCGATCGAGCCGGCCGGTTGCCTAGAGTCGTGGGCCGGCGACTCCTGTTCCCTCGGGAACATCCCGCCGACAGAGGGGCGCTCCGTGGTGCTATCCGGACTGGTGGCGATTCCCGGATCGGTGACCGCCGACGGGACCGTGATCAGTGGTGACGTGGTCAGTACCGGAGGGGCATCGATCGGTTCCAGTGGCCCTGCCTGCACGCTCTTGGGGACACTCGGAGACGACGCTCTCCGAGGCACTCGGGGAGCTGATGTGATCTGCGCGGGTCCCGGTGACGATCGGATCGAAGCGCGCGCCGGTGACGATCGGGTCTTCGCCGGCGGGGGAGCGGACCAGGTGCTCGCAGGGTGGGGAGCCGACCGCTTCGACGGGGACGGCGGCGTGGACGAGCTGGTGTTCGACCAGGGCAACGCAGTGGTCGTGGACCTCGCGCGAGGACACTCAAACGGCGGAGGGCGTAAGCGGCTCGCATCGATCGAGGCGGTGCGGGGCACTCCCGGGGACGACTTCCTGGGGGGCGGTCGATCGGGCGAAACCCTCGACGGGCGCGCCGGATACGACAAGATCGTGGGACGCCGGGGGCCGGACTCCCTGATGGGTGGGAGCGGGGAAGACGATCTGTCCGGAGGCCCTGGTGAGGATCGGGTCGACGGAGGATCCGGCGTCGACACCTGTCTCAAAGGTCCGGACCTCGCTCGATGCGAACGGGGATGGCGTCCCCCCGCGCTGGCCGGTGCCGTCGGCCTCGAGGTGTTCCTCCCCGGTCGCCGGATAGAGGGCGTCGGATTCCACGAGTCGTTGTTCTCGACCGCAGCGGCGATGACGTCCCGGTCCGATTCCTTCTTCGTGATGTCCTCGCGCGGCCGCGGTACACCGGCAACCTCGGCGGCAGATGTCGTCATGCGATCGGGGGCCAAGGTCATGGCTCCGGTTTCGGGCAAGGTGGTGAGCGTGACGCCCTATCGCTTGTACTGCGGGAGCGAGAACGATGTCCGCATCCTCATCAAGCCTCGTGGGCGCCCCGACATCCGGGTCATGGTCCTCCACGTCACCGACGTGCGCGTCCATGCCGGCCAACGCGTGGCATTCGCCTACACGGTCCTCGGCACACCGCGCTCGTTCACGTCGTTCCCGGACCAGGTCGATCGCTATGTCCCGGGCGGCCACCCGCATGTACACGTGGAAGTAGAAAGCCCGGCAGCGTCTCCGCTGCCGGGCTGCTAGCCACTTTGTTTCGCCATTCGCCGAGACGAATAGCTCTCGTCGACCCTGCGGCCTGATCTGGCAGGACGCGATTACCCCGCTATTTCCGGTTGGCTGCGACCCAGCTTTCCAGTTCCGGGCCGGACTCGAAGCTCGCGATGACCGCATAGCGAGGCTCCTCACCCGGGTGGTAGACCGCGTGGTCGAGGCGCTCGGAGTCGACGAGGAAGACGGCACCCCTGGGCAGGTGGACGTGCACCTCGGAGTCGACGTCGTCCTTGTTCTCGCGGAGGAGCATGTAGCTGTCGGGGTTGTCGGTGAGCTGTAGCCACGCTCGCACGACCCAACCCGTGCCGTCCTCGGTGAGGCGGTTGTTGTCGTCCTTGTGCATGTTGCGGACGGCCTCGTCGTAGTCGGCCGACGTGTTCAGCTTGATGACGCGGACCCGGCCGAAGTCGGCACCAACCGACTCGGTCCACTTCTTGAAGGTTGGGCTCTTCTCGACGTTGTCGTCGACCCAGACGCCACCCTTGTCGGGCTTGCCGTATTCCCAGAAGCCTCGGGGGTCATGTTCTCCATTAGCCGAGGCCAGGATCGCGAAGTTGGTGTCTCCACCGGACTTCCAGTCGACGTACTCGAGCGATTCCCACTCCGAAGGATCCAGGTCCCCGTCGAACGTCTTCAGTTCGACGTAGCCCTTCTCCTCCAGCGCCGCTAGCTTCTTAAAGGCCATATGCTTACTCCCAACTTTTCAGTGATCGTGATCGGATACGGGTCGAGGATAGCGGGTCATCCTCCTCCAGAAGGCGATATGGGCCCCCGGAACATTGACGGCACAGTGGGGGCTCTCGATACTCCCCAAGTAGTGGCAAAGGCTCAAGTCGGGGCGAACGACGCGAGTTTCCCATCTCGAACTTCAGGAGGCTTCGGTGCAGGTCCGTTCCAAGCCGGTGTTGATCGGCGTCATCGTGGCGCTGTCCCTATGGCCGGCTGGTTTCGCCGCTGCCTCGGACAAGAAAGCCAGGGGTTCCGGTCCCGGCGAAGAGGTCACGGCCGTGACCTTGAAAGCCCAACCCGAACAGGTAGCGATCGGTGACTCGGTAACCCTCTCCGGGACGATCGATCCACCGGCGGAAGCAGAGGAAGTGACGATCTTCGACGCCGAGGGCAAAGAGGTCGCCACGGTTCTCACCGATCCCGACGGGCACTTCGAGACGAGCTTCGCTCCTGCAAAGAATCGGATCCTCCATGCTGAATGGCAACTCGTCTCAAGCGAAGAGGTGAAGGTCAGAGTCAAGCCCGAGGTCCACGTCAGGTTGGAGGATGTTTCGGTGTTCGGCCGGGCGAAGGTCAGCGGTTGGGTCCGCCCGGCTGCGCCTGGAGGCCGCGTTCATCTCTCTTTCCGTCGCCACGGGAACGTCGTCGCCAAGAAGACGGTGAAGCTGAACGAGGGCCGCCGTTTCCGGACGAAGTTCAGGGTGCCGAACACCGGCACGTTCAGGTCCAAGGCTGTGCTCTCGCACGCGGCGCTTGCCCCCGCCGCCGAGTGGACCGGGACCAGAACGACCGAAGAGTTCCGGAGCCTGTCTCAGGGATCGAGCGGTTCGCTCGTGAAGTCGCTGGAGAAACGCCTGATCCAGCTCGGCTACTACCTCCCCTCGGCGAACGAGTCGTTCGACGAGAAGACCAGCGATGCCTTACTCGCGTTCCACAAGGTTCAGCGGATGTCGCGCGTCGGATCGGTTAGCTCGGGTACGTGGAACAAGCTCGTGTCACCGAACAGGCCGAAGGCACGCCACGGAGGTAAGGGTCGTCATTTCGAGATCGATCAGACCCGACAGGTCGTGTTCGTCGTTCAGAACGGCAAGGTCAAGTGGATCTTGCACACGTCAACGGGTGCGAACGGCGCCACCCACGACGGAACCTTCACGGTGTTCAGGAAGCTCGCCGGGTACAGCCCCGGGCGCCTCTACTACCCGAGCTACTGGGATGGGGGCCGGGCGTTCCACGGTTGGCCCGAAGTCCCGACCTATCCGGCGAGCCACGGCTGTGCCCGTATCCCGATGTGGTCGGCAACGTGGATGTACTCGTTGACCGAGATCGGTGACACGGTCTACGTCTACCACTAGACGTTCCAGCCGGGCCCGCCGGAGTCGGAACGGAGTTGCCTAGACCGAGGTGCGCCGGTTGGTGTAGGTGAGCTTGCGGTACACCCACAACAGCGCCATCGCTACAACGATGCCGCCGATCCACTCGACACCTTCGGTGTTGCCGAAGAGGGCCTTCCACAGATAGCCGCCGATGATGGCTCCGACGATCCCCACGACGATGGTTCCGATGATGCCGATCGGGTCGCTTCCAGGCATAAGAAGCCGAGCGAGCAAGCCGATGACGGCTCCGACGATGATCAATACGAGCAGATTGTCCATGTTCTTCCCCTCCACTGTTCGGCGTTGAACGGTCGCGGGCATCCCTACCCCACCCGGGGCCAGGGGAAACGAGCGCTCAAACGCCAGACTGGAGAGCGAGTAAACAGGTAGACTTTTCCTGTTTCTTGCAGGTTCTGGGTTCCCGGCAGGTGTCATTCCGGGGACGACGAAGTAGGGGTCCTGTAAGGGTTCGCAGGTTGCAGCAAGGTACGATCGATGTGCTGCACCGCGAACGTTGCACGAACCGGCCGGGGCGGCCGGAGGTAGGTGGGGAAATGACGAATACGCAGCTTGCGGCGTTCATCATCGGCGTCGCCATCACGGTAGTCATCGTCGGCGCGGTCCTGGTCATCCTGTTCGCGCTGCGCGGGTTCCGTAACAGCCGAACGCGCGGCGGACTCTACCCAGGGTTCGAGCACGGAACGGAACGCGGCGGCACGCGCGAACTCGCCGAGGGGCTCAGCACCGCAGAGCCCGCTTCGTATCGAGTTGTCGAGTGGAAGCCCCCCGGCAGCGGACGCAAGCGCCGTGTAAGTCGTCCGGCTCCGGCAGCGGTTGCTTCCTCCGAAGCGACCGAAGAGGGTGCTGTACCCCAGGAGACGGCAGGTGTGGTTGCAGCAGCAGTAGCGGCCCCTCCGCCCCCGCCTCCGCCTCGCGTGCGGACCGAAGGCGACATCACCGTGGTGACCTCCGAGGGCAGGCGAGAGATCATCCTCGACGAGCCCGAGAACAGCCGCGCGTAGAAGTCCTACCCGGACCTCCTCCATACGAAGGCTCGTTCTTCAGGCGTGCCCAATCCATAGCGGTGGTGGATCTCGCTCACCGTCTTGTGACCTTCCGCGCAGAGGTCCTTGTCTGATATCTGCACCCAGCGGTAGTAGTAGCCGGCGTCGGTAACGTCCACCAGTGCATAGCCGAAGGGGAAATCTCGCGGGATGGCGACCTCGACCGCAGGGACGTTGCCGAAGTGTGTCGTGATGGTGTTGCGGTGGGTGTGGCCCGCGAAGATGCCCCAGACATTGCCGGAGTCGCACACTGCGTGAAGTCTCCCCGAGTCCGCATCTCGCAGTCCAAACAGGATCGGCGGGAATCCGTGGAACGGTTGCGGGGGGTGATGGAGGAACACGAAGGCCGGAGGGGAACCCGGCGCCGCGACCTCGGCCAGGATCTCGTGCTGCGGGGTTGATAGGACGCCGCGGACGACCGCCCCACCCTTGCCCTCCATGAACGTTCCGGTGACGAGATTGAAGGGCGGGAACGGTGACGTCAGTTCCTCGGCCGAGTCGAGGACCGCGAATCTGACGCCTTTGTACTCGTGGAGGAGTCCGTCGGGGGCGCGTCCGAAGTACTTCTCGTACAAGCGCCGTCCGATCAGTGCTTCCTTGCGATACGAATAGACGTCGTGGTTCCCCATCGTCGTCAGGTACGGCATCTCGAGTTCGGAGAGCACCTCGCTGGCGCGGATGAACTCTCGTTCATTCCCATGATTGGTGATGTCCCCCAGCTGGACGACCAGTTCGGCCCCTGACGCGTTGAGGTCGGCGACGGCGGCCCTGGTCATCGCCTCCGCCCCCGCTGATCCGATGTGCGTGTCGGCGAGGATCCCGAAGGTGAAACGCACCTTCCCTGGCGGCTCCAGATCGATCGTATCGAGGGGGACGAACGGTGGTGATTGCGGGATCGACTCAGGGAAGGGCACGAAGCTCTTCTCCTCCTCGTTGATCGCCGCGATCTCATCGACCCCGTCGTCGAGGAACGGCCCTGCATGTCCATCGACCCAGTCCGCCAGGCGGATCACGAACAGCTCACCGAAGGCCACACTGTCCGGCCGGGTGCCCACGAGATTCCTGATCCAGCCGGTGTGGGGTTCGATGAAGGACTCGTCGGGTGTCTGGTTCCGAGAGGCGATCGAGCGCTCGACGATGCTCGCTCGCTTGAGGGCTCGCTCGGCCGAGGCACCGAAGCGATCGTCGTGCTCGGCCCAGGCCTCATAGATCGACGCGCGGCTCCGCTCGATGATCCATGCGGAGCGGACGAGGTCGGTCAGGATGTCGTTCGCTAGGTCGTCCGTCATGCCGCCGAGGATACGGCGGCGCCGGGCATAGGAGCGTCCGGTACCCTCATGGCATGGAGATGAAGACCGAGCGGCAGCGGGCGGACTGGGATCACTACTTCCTCAACATCGCGAGGGAGACCGCCACCAGATCGAACTGCGTCCGGCGCCAGCACGGGGCTGTGATCGTGAAGAACCGCCGGATCACCTCTACCGGTTACAACGGACCTCCGTCGGGACACGCCCACTGCGATGAAGGGGCGTGCCCTCGAGCAACCTCCGACGCCCCGAGTGGCTGGGGGCACGACAACTGCATCGCGATCCACGCCGAGGCGAACGCGATCCTCTACTCGAGCCCCTCCGAGCGTGAGCGAGCCACGATCTATATCACCGGGGTTCCGTGTTTCACATGCGCGAAGTTGATCGCCAATTCGGGGATCTCCGAGATCGTCACGACCGGCGATCCCTACGACGAGTGGGACAACGTGCGGAAGTTCCTCCTCGATTGCGGTATCCGGGTGCGCCTCATCTGAGGATCAAGCGCCGCGACGCGCTTCGATCAGATAGGCGAACCGGGTTCTCTCGAGGCTCGTCAAAGTGAATCCCGCCTTGATCATCACGTCTCTAACGTCACGGCCGGAACGGAAGAACGTCGGTAGCCTCGAGGAGATGAATCGAGGGAGGAGTGCCCCCACCGGGATAGTCGGAAGTGCGACGTAGGCCATCCCGTCCGGTGCCGTCACGCGATGCAACTCCGCGACCGCGCCGGAGAGGTCGGGCATCACCTGAAGTCCATTCGAGGACACGACGGATGCGAAGGTCCCGTCGGCGAACGGGAGATGGAAGCCATCTGCCTGGAGGGGAACCAACCGGTTCGCTCCGGCTTCGATCGCCGTGCGTTTCGTACGCTCGACCATCCCCCATGCGACATCGGCGCCGACTGCGATCCCCGGATGAGCGGTGGCGAGATCGACGGCGAAGTATCCGGTGCCTACTGGGAGGTCGAGGATCGGACCGCCGCCCGCCGAGGCAACCGCTCGTCGTCCTTGCTCGACGACCCGACCGGGGAGGTCTTTTCCGAACAGAGGGAAGGCGGTCTTCACGACTAGCGGTTCGTAGATGTTGTTGGCGATGGCCGAATAGATCCCTCGGAACAGGCGGGTCCAGAGGCGGCGGATCGTCCTCACGCGTCGATGCCGGCGATCGTGCGCAGCTCTGCGAGGGTGGCGTCGGACGGTTCTCGGTCCATCGCCAGGCTCTTGAAGGACGGGGCGCGCAGACGATCGCCCGAGGTGAGCTCGCGGAACTCGACGCGGGCGACGACGAGGGGCTTTACCCAGTGCGGATCCTTGATGGGTTTCCCGAATCTGCCTGCCCTGACCGCCTCGATACCGCCCGCAAAGGGCGACTCGTCGGTCTCGATCGTCTTCAGTGCTTCGAGGATGGTTGCGATCGTCTTGTCCGAGAAACCGGTCCCTACCGCTCCCACGAAGTGGAGTTCGTCACCGTCGAACGCGCCCATGAGTAGCGCACCGAATGAGTTCGATCGGGAGCCTTCGCCCCGGGACCATCCCCCGACGACAAGGTCCGCGTCGTGGACCGCTTTGATCTTGATCCACTCCCTGGTCCGCTTCCCGGGTCGGTAGGGAGAACCAAGCTTCTTGGCGACGATACCTTCGAGTCGGGCGGCTTCGGCCGCAGCGAACAACGCCACGCCGTCTCCCTTCACCGCCTCGGAAACCGCCACGCGCTCCCCCGGGACCACGATCTTCTCGAGAAGAGCGCGGCGCTCCTCGACCGGTTTCCCCACTAGCGATCGACCGTCCAGATAGAGGAGGTCGAAGGCGATGAACTGGACCGGGATCTTGCGTGCGATGCGCTCGATGTCCTTCGCGTTCTGAAGATTGATCCTGCTCTGGAGCTTCTCGAACGATGGTCGAGCGCCTTCGAATGCGACGATCTCGCCGTCGAGGATGGCGTCGTAAGCGACCAGACGATCATGAGCACGCCCCAGCTCCGGGTAGGTCGCCGTTATGTCGTTGCGCTTGCGCGACAGGAGCAGCGTCTCGTCGGTGCACACCGCAAGCGCTCTGACCCCGTCCCACTTCACCTCGAACAGGTAACGATCGTCGTCGAAGGGCTCGCGATCCAAGGTCGCAAGCATCGGACTCAGCTCCGGCAGCGGATCGGGTTCGGGCCGGTTATCCGTGCCCAATGCGACGAGCCAATCGTTGACGCCGTACTTCGATGACTTCGACGAAGAGCCCGTACGGAACATGTGGTACTCGCCGAAGAGACGTTCGCCATGGAGTCGGATGGTCAGCTTGCCGGGTTCTTGTTCGAGCACAGTGTAGGTACCACGATCGAAGATGCGGACCTCCCCGGCCCCGTATTCCCCTTCGGGGATCGTGCCTTCGAATGACCCGTAATCGAAGGGGTGATCCTCGACATGCACCGCGAGATGTTTGTCCCCGGGATGACGAGGGAGATTCTTGGGTACGGCCCACGACACCAGTACGGGAACGCCACCGTTCATCATCTCGAGTCGAAGATCGAAGTGGAGCCGCCGGGCGTGGTGCTGATGGATGACGAAGGTCTCACCCGGAACCGCGGTGCCGGGATCGACGTTGCCCTCGACCTCCGGACCGGGCTCAGGAGTTACATCGAAGGAGCGTTTCTCCGAATAGGTCTTCGAACGCTCGTCCGGCAAGGGCTAGAGCTCCGCGACCAGCCACTGGGCGAGGCCGATCCCTCCGAACGGGTCGCCGGCCGGGATGCCCTCGTGCTTGGTGAAGGCAAAGACATCGCGTTCGGCTGCCGTTGTGCGCAGGAGCTCGAGCCACCCACTCCGGGCGGCCTCCGAGTAGCGTTCCGAGCGCATCCGCACGTAGGCGAGGGGCCCGGGAGGGAACGCTTCGGGTACCTCACCCTTGATCTCGGAGATGCAGACGGTACCTCCCGCGTTGGCGATCGCGTCGTAAACGTCGTTGTCTGCCCACGAGTCGTCGCGGAACTCGAGCGCGAATCGTGGACCGCCCTTGAGGGCTTCGAGCAAACCGGCGAGATCCTCGTCGTCGCGCTTCCGGAACGGGGGAAACTGCCACAGGATCACCCCGAGTTTCCCGTCGAGCCCTCCGACCGACTTCACGAATGCATTGAAGAACTCGCGCTTCTCCTCGGAAGGCGTCAGCTGCTTGGTGTGGGTGAGCCCGCGGTGGGCCTTGGTCGAGAACCTGAACGGGTCGGGCACGGTGTCTCGCCACTTCGCGATCGTCTCGTCGGACTGCATCCGCCGGAAGGTCGCGTTGACCTCGCAAGCTGTGAGCTTCGTCCCGTAGTACTCGAGGAATGACCGCTGCGGGATGTCCGCTGGATAGAAATCCGGCTTCCATTCCTTGTACGCCCATCCCGAGGTACCGACGAAGAGACTCATCGCTTCAGGCTACCGCTTGATCTCGCGGGCTTTCCGGGGCGTCGCTCCGAGGTTCTCGATCGCATCGTCCAGCGATTGCCCCGGTCCCTCGGCCACCGGGAGGAAGAGATCACCGACCTCGGCGAGGCGGTCGAAGATGGTTTCGATGTTGTAGTCGGAAGGATCGAGTTCGTCGATCTCGTCCCAGGTCACCGGGGTGGAGACCGGAGCGCCGATCTCCGGCCGTACCGAGTAAGCGGCGGCGATGTTGGCTCCCTGCCGGTTCATGTTGACGTCCAGGAAGACTTTCCCGGTGCGGCGCTTAACCTCCCATTCGAGGGTCGTCGCCTGCTTGTCCGCCGCGTGTACGAGATCGGAGATGGTTCCGATGACGCCACGGACCTCGTCGTAGGTATGCGAACGGTCGAGCGGGAGCATGATCTGCATGCCGGTGGCGCCAGACCATTTCGGGTAGGACTCGAGCCCGAGCTGATCTAGGACGACTTTGATCAGCTTCGCGACATGGCGGACCTCGTCGTAACCGGCTGGTTCGAAGGGGTCGAGGTCGAAGAAGGCGTAGGTGGGATGCAGTTGATCCTCGCCTCGGGCGTGAAGAGGGTGGAACTCGATACATCCGAGGTTGGCGACCCACAGCATCTCGGCGACGTCGTTGGCCACGAGGTAGTTGATCGTCTTCGTGTCGCCTTCGGCTCTGACGGGGAGCCTCGGCATCCACTCAGGCGTATGTACCGGAGCGTTCTTCTCGTAGAAGAAGTCCCCATGGATCCCGTTGGGCATCCGCTTCATGGTCAGAGGGCGCTCCTGGAGGTGGGGGATCATGTACGGCGAGATGTTGAAGTAGTAGGTGAGGAGATCGCCTTTCGTGTAGCCGTGCTCCGGCCAGAACACCTTGTCGATGTTGGACAGCCTCAGATTGCGATCTCCGGCGCGTGCGTGCCAGTGACCACCCTTCTTCTCAACCGGCAGTTCGACCGGGAAGGTCGCGGTCAGCCGTCACCCTCCTCGGAGACCGAGACCGAGGATTCACCGAGGGGTTCAGGTGCGATCGGCGGAGGGATCCGTTCAAGCCCGGCAACGCTCTCGTACATGAAGACAGCTGCGCACGCTCCCACCACCGGGCCGACCGCATAGATCCAGAGATCGCCCCACGCGGGGTCTCCCGTCTCGTACAGGAGGGACGCAACGATGGGGCCGA
Organism: uncultured Actinomycetes bacterium; assembly: GCA_963826105.1. GTDB lineage: Bacteria > Actinomycetota > CADDZG01 > CADDZG01 > WHSQ01 > WHTI01. Next base: position 13,550 of record CAWGWA010000015.1, read on the forward strand.
GACTCCGTGCGAAGTTCGCCGATGCGCCCGTGATCGGTCCCACCATGAGGATGCCGGCGCCGAGGGAGAGACCGATGATCAAGCCGGCGATGGCTTTGGGCCCCCGAGGATCGATCGCAACGGCCATGATCGCGGTGAGCAACACGAAAGTGACCAGGGCTTCGGCGAGTAATGCTTGCCACTGGCTGACGCCTGCGGCGACCGTCGTGGCACCGAACAGGATGTCGACGTCGGCGAACGCGGCTCCGTCCTGCCCGTAGACCCCCGCGATGAGGAGGGCGCCGACGATACCTCCGGCGATCTGCGCAACCATGTAGGGGCCCACCTCGGTCCACGGGAACCTGCGAACCGCAGCGAGCGAGAACGTGACGGCGGGGTTGAAGTGACCACCGGAAACGCCGCCGAACGCGTACGCGATGACGGCCAGAACCAAAGCGAAAGCAAGTGCGATCGGGAGGAGATCGGCCGAGCCTCCACGAAGCAGCGCCTGGACGAAGCTATCGGCCTCGAACTGCTGCAGCTGTTCGGCGTTGAATCCCTGAGCGATCTCCGCGGTTCGTGCGGCTTGTTCCTTGAGAGGACCGAGGAGGAATGCCGTCACCGCGCCGGCGCCGATCGCCACCAGGAGTCCGGCACCGACGAACTCGGCCAGGAGCCGCCTCCCGAGTGGTGCCTTCGTTTCGATCACTGCTTCAACCGTTTGCGTCATCGATCTCTCCTAACCCTCGGATGCTTTCTGTGATTCGGACTTGGCACGGATCTCGTCGAGGATCGGCGCGTTCTGCAAGGTCGTGACGTCCCCGAGGTCCCGCCCTTCGGCGACATCGCGGAGGAGCCTGCGCATGATCTTGCCGGAACGTGTCTTGGGAAGATCGTCGGTGAAGACGATCGACTGCGGGCGAGCGATCTTGCCGATCACCTTGCCGACGTGCTCCCTCAGTTCTTTCATCAGGGCCTCGTCGCCGGTCACATCTCCCTTCGGCGTAACGAACGCGACGATCGTTTCGCCTTCCTGGGGATGCTTGCGCCCAACCACCGCCGCCTCGGCGACACCCTGGTGATCCACGAGGGCGCTCTCGACCTCGTAGGTCGAGATGCGGTGGCCCGAGACGTTCATCACGTCGTCAACCCTGCCGAGCAGCCAGTAGTAGCCCTCGTCGTCCAGCTTGGCGCCGTCACCGGGGAAATACGTCTCGATGCCGTACTTGTCGAAGTACGTCTTCACGTAGCGCTCGTCGTCTCCGAAGATCGTGCGGAACATCGAGGGGAAGGGCCGCGTGAGTACGAGATAACCACCACCACCGAGCCCGACTGACTCGCCCTTCTCGTCGACGACGTCCGCGAACACGCCGGGATAGGGCTTGGTGGCCGAACCCGGTTTGAGGGTCGTTACGCCCGGGAGCGCAGTGATAGCGATGGCCCCGGTTTCGGTCTGCCACCAAGTGTCGACAACGGGGGTCTTGCCGCTTCCGATGAACTCCTGGTACCAGATCCACGCTTCCGGATTGATGGGCTCACCAACGCTCCCGAGCAGCCTCAGGGACGACAGGTCGTGCTTGGCCGGGTAGTCGGTGCCCCATTTCATGAAGGTGCGGATCGCAGTGGGGGCGGTGTAGAGGATCGATACGTCGTACTCGTCGATGATCTGCCACCACCGGTCCTTGTCGGGATGATCCGGCGCGCCTTCGTACATCACCGATGTGGCCCCATTGGCCAGGGGTCCGTAAACGATGTACGAGTGCCCAGTGACCCATCCGATATCCGCCGCGCACCAGTACACGTCGACGTCGGGTTTGAGATCGAAAACCAGATTGTGCGTCGAGCTCACCCCGGTCATGTAGCCGCCGGTGGTGTGCACGATGCCTTTCGGCTTCCCTGTGGTCCCGGACGTGTAGAGGATGAACAACATGTCCTCGGAATCCATCTCTTCGGCCGGACAATCGATCGAGGCATCTTTGAGAAGCTCGTGGTACCAGACGTCTCGATCGTCGGACCAGCCGATGTCTTCAGCGGTTCGTTGCACGACGACGACTTTTTCGATCGAGGGGCAACCCTTGACTGCTTCGTCCGCACTCTGCTTCAGGGGGACCAGTCCTCCACGGCGGTAACTGCCGTCGGCCGTGATTAGAACCTTGCACTCTGCATCGTTGATGCGGTCCTTGAGCGATTCGGCCGAGAAGCCGCCGAACACTACGGAGTGCGCGGCTCCGATGCGAGCACACGCGAGCATCGCGGCAGGGAGTTCGGGGATCATCGGCAGGTAGATGGCGACGCGATCGCCTTTCCTCACACCGAGAGACTTCAAGGCGTTTGCGAGCTTGCTGACATCACGATGGAGTTCGGCGTAGGTGATGGTTCGTTTGTCGCCCGGCTCACCGATCCAGTAGTACGCGACCCGCTCGCCGTTCTCCTCGAGGTGCCGGTCAAGGCAGTTGTAGGACGCGTTCAGCTTCCCGCCTACGAACCATTCGTGATGAGGGGGGTCCCTACGAAGAACCTGATCCCACTTCTTGAACCAATAGAGACGCTCCGCTTGCGACGCCCACCAGGCATCGGGGTCGGTCTCGGCCTGTTCATACACGGAGTTGTCGCGGACGTTGGCGTGCTTGGTGAACTCCTCGGGGGGTGCGAAGGTGCGCCGCTCCTCTAGCAGGGCCTCGATCGTTTTCTCGACATCGCGCTCGACCATTCTCGCCCCCCATTCACATGGTTGGAGTTTCGACCGAGCCTACGGTAGATGCATCGAGGTAGGACACGTCGCATCGAGAGGATAATGGCCCCATGCCCCATCTGAAGGTCGTGCGTGCCGACATCATCAGTGTCGGCCCAGACGGTGTGGCCGGGGGGGAACGACGAGATCGTCTCGCCGGCGAGGAGCCCCTGGAGATCCGTGCCGCCGGGATGTCCCAGCTTCCCGTCCAGGTCGCCGTAACCATGCGGACGCCGGGCCACGATTTCGAGCTTGCGGCCGGCTTCCTATTCTCCGAGGGTCTGATCTCAGCGGGGGACGTTGCGAGGGTCAGTTACTGCGATGTGGGCTTCACTCCTCCGACGCAACCGAAGGTCCCCGGCGATGGCGACGACCCCAGCGAGTTCAACGTTGTCACCGTACGAAGCCGGATCGAGATCGACGCCTCCACCCTGCAACGCAATTTCTTCATGACGTCAAGTTGCGGGATCTGCGGCAAGGCGTCACTCGATCAACTCGAAGGCATGTGCCATCCGGTGACCGGTGATCTTCGGATCTCCTCCGAGATCGTCTCGTCCCTGCCGGCATCGCTGAGATCGGCGCAGAGCGTGTTCGAGGTCACCGGCGGTCTTCACGCCGCGGGCATCTTCACCGCCGATGGAGTCCCCGAGGTCGTCCGCGAGGATGTCGGGCGGCACAACGCCCTAGACAAGGCCATCGGAGCGAAGCTCCTTGCTGGAGAGCTCCCGCTGACCGACCGGGTCGTCGCGGTCTCGGGTCGGGCGAGCTACGAGTTGGTACAGAAGGCCCTCGCTGCCGGGGCCAGCGTGATGTGCGCGATCTCGGCACCGTCGAGCCTCGCGGTGGCGGCCGCCAACCGCTTCGGGCTGACCTTGGTCGGCTTCCTGCGAGACGATGGATTCAACATCTACACACATCCAGGACGGATCGTGACCGACGGAGGAACGGGCTAGGCCAGGGGGCGCATGTTTCACATAAGCCCCATCGCGGCATAGTTTCACCCCTGACTGGACTGGCTGAGGAGTCGGATTTGGATCCTGAAGGTGTCGTGTCCGTGATCGTGGCGGGCGCCGAGGCGGCTAGCCGCAATCGGATATCAGAACTCATTGGCAACCACCCCAGGGTGCTGGTGGCAGCATCTGCTGCCACCGCGGGGGATGCGGTGGATTCAGCCCGCGGGCGTCGAGACCGGCCCGTGATCGTTCTCGATCTCAAAGGGGTTCAGGATCCGCCCGCGGCCGCTCGTGAGGTTGCAGTGTCCTTCCCGGTTGTCGTCATCGCCGCCAGCAACGACGATCCCGAGATCCCGAGCCTGCTGCAGGCGGGAGCGGCTGCGTGCCTGGTGATCGACACCATCACTCCCCAGCAGGTCGTGGAGGCCGTCACCAAGGCGGCCGTTGGGGACAGCTATCTTGCCCCGGCGATCATCACCCGCCTTTTCGAGGAGTTCAGGCGGTCTCCGAAAACCATCTCTGGGCCCGGGGGAGATCTCACTGAGAGGGAGCGCGAGATCATGGGCCTGGTCTCCCAGGGGTTGCGGAATCGGCAGATCGCAGCCGCCTTGTTCCTCTCCGAGAAGACCGTGAAGAACCACATCAATCACATCTATCGGAAGCTGCAGGTCAGGGACCGCAGGGAAGCGATTGAGCATTGGGGGCGCGAGTCCTAGGGGTTACTCCGAGCGATGCTCGGTGTTGCCCCCCAAGAGGTCGAGCACGTGCGCGAGGAGCGGCACGAGCACTTCGAGACCCTCTCCCACGGCCTTGGGACTCCCAGGAAGATTGACGATCAGTGTCGATCCCGCCACTCCGGCAACGGCACGGGAAAGAGCCGCGAACGGCGTCTTCTCGGTGCCTTTGGCCCGGATCAGCTCGGCGAGACCGGGGGCGTCCCGATCGATCACGTCCTTGGTCGCTTCCGGCGTCACGTCGCGCGGTCCGAACCCGGTTCCTCCGGTCGTAACGACAAGCAGGACCCCCGCCTCGCACAAGCGGCGTAGCTCCCCGGATATCGCGGTGCGGTCGTCCGGGACCACGGAGCGCAGAGACGCTTCGAACCCAGCGGCCCCGAGCAGTTCTACGGCGAGATCCCCCGAGGTGTCCTCCCTCGTCCCGGCGCTCACTCCGTCACTGATCGTCACCACGGCCACCCGGCCCGCCTGTTCTCCCATCCGTGCATTGTCCCTCACCCACCCACGGAACCCGGATGCCCCTGCCGGTGTATGTGGAGAGATGCACGACGGTGGAGGGCCGACCACTGGATGATGGAGCCATGGATGACGCCGAGCTTGTGGAGCGCTCGCGGCGGGGTGACGTGGATGCCTTCGCGCGCCTCGTCCGACTGCATCAGGGCGTCGGACATCGAGTTGCGTACCTCATCGTCCGCGACGAGAGAGAGGCCGAGGACGTAGTGCAAGAGGCATTCGTGAAGGCTCATCGAGCCCTTGGTGGTTTCCGAGAGGGGGCCTCGTTCCGAACCTGGTTCCTGACGATCGTCGGGAACGAAGCCCGCAACCGAGCGCGCTCGGCGGGTCGTCGCACCGGACTTGCCCTGCGAGTTGCGGGGGACCGCCGTTCGGAGGACGCGGCCCCGTCTTCCGAATCGGTGGTCCTTGATTCCGAATCGAAGGAGGAGTTGCTCGCGGCGATCGTCTCGCTCCGGGATGACGACCGCCTCGTGATCTCTTACCGCTACCTGCTCGAGATGAGCGAAGCGGAAACCGCCGCAGCACTCGATTGCCCGCAGGGCACCGTGAAGTCGCGCCTCTTCCGAGCGATGGCCCGGCTACGAGATGCTCTCACCGACGGTGGGAGAAGCGAGTGAAGTGGTCCGAGATCAACCTCGAAGCCGCGCTCGGCGATCTGGCGCTCTCCGTCGAGTTCCCGGAAACTCCCGATGTCTCCCCCAGCGTTGTCGCGCGGATCGCAGACCGTCCGACCATCTGGTCCCGCAGGGTTGCGCTGGTTGCTGCCGCCGCGGTCATCGCGCTGGTCGCCCCGCTGGTCGTGTCGTCCGGGGCCCGCGAGGCGGTCGCAGACTTCCTCGGTATCGGTCGGGTCAGGGTCGAGGTGACCGGAAGCGTTCCGGAGCCCACGACGACGGCTGCCGATATCGGTCTCGGTCGGGAGATCACCCTCGGGGAAGCACTCGAGAGGTTCGGTGACTTCGAGTACCCGAGGTCGGTCGGCGAGCCGGATGCAGTATTCCTCTCGGACTTCGGTGACATCGTTGCCCTCATCTACGAGGCGAGCGAAGGCCTGCCGAAGATCGACGGCATCGATGCAGGTCTGGTCTTCATCCGTCTTCCCGGAGTCCCGCCCGGTGCCTATCTCGACAAGACACTCGGTGCCGACGGCACCGTTCGCGTGGTGGAGGTCAATGGGTTCGAGGGCCTTTGGACCAAGGGCACCGAGCACCGGCTCACCTACGACGGCAACGTCAGGGCCTCGGGCAACGCGTTGATCTGGCGGGAGGGCGAGATCACCTATCGGATCGAATCCATGTTGTCGCTGAAGGCCACCCTGGAGATCGCGCGGAGCATCGAGTAGCCGGACTCGTTTGTTTTTGGGACTCGGGTCGGGTACAAAGAGGTCACCTCATCAAGAGGGGGCAGAGGGATCCAGCCCTGCGAAGCCCCGGCAACCCACCCCAATGAGGGGGAAGGTGCCAAATCTGGCCCGAGCAGACGCCCGGGGGAGATGAGATGGTGCGATGCGCCCCTCCGTCCGTCGAGTAGACGAGAGGAGGCAACATCGTGACCCACCTAACACCCGGCGCTCTCATAGACCGCGCTCTGAGTCGCCGCACCGCGTCGACACCAGAGATCCCGGACGTCCTCGATTGGGGGAACGCCCGAGCACTCGCTTGCAAGGAGTGCGGCAACGAGACGCCGCTCCAGCCCCAGCACGTATGCGAGTTCTGCTTCGGCCCCCTCGAGGTGGTTTACGACTACGAGCGGATCGCGGCGACGACGAGCCGGGAGCGGATCGCATCTGGACCTCCCACGATCTGGCGCTACGCCGACTTCCTTCCGGCGCCCAACGTGGAGTGGATCGACATCGGCGCCGGTTGGTCGAGGTTGATCGAGGCGCCTCGCCTCGCCGCCGAGCTCGGACTCAAGAAGCTGTGGCTGAAGTTCGAGGGCACCAACCCGACGCATTCCTTCAAGGATCGCGTCGTGACCGTGGCGCTGACCGCGGCGAGGGCGTTCGGGTTCAAGGTCGCTGCGTGCGCGAGCACCGGGAACCTCGCCGGTGCGGTCGCGGCTCACGCAGCCGCCTCCGGGATGGAGAGCGTCGTGTTCATCCCCGAGGGGCTCGAGACCGGCAAGGTCGCCGCCGCGGCGATCTACGGTGGGCGCCTGATCGCAGTCAAGGGTTCGTATGACGACGTCAACCGGCTCTGTGCCGAGCTCTGCGGTGTGAAGGACGACTGGGCGTTCGTCAACGTCAACGTTCGTCCCTACTACTCAGAGGGATCAAAGACGTTGGGCTATGAGATCGTCGAGCAGCTTGGGTGGAGGAGCCCGGACGCCGTGGTCATCCCGGTCGCCTCCGGCTCGCTTCTGACCAAGGTCAAGAAGGGTCTCGGCGAGCTTCACACGGTGGGTCTCCTCGATGATGCTCCACACACCGCGATCCACGGTGCGCAGGCCGACGGCTGTTCACCGGTGGCTCGTGCGTTCGAAGAAGGCGCCGAGGATTTCCGACCGGTGAAGCCGGACACGATCGCCAAGTCCCTGGCGATCGGGAACCCCGCCGACGGCTACTACGCGCTGAGAGATGTCCGCGCAACCGGAGGCACCGTCACGCGTGTTCCCGAGGAGTCGGTCGCCGAGGGGATGAAGCTCCTCGCCCGCACCGAAGGGATTTTCACCGAGACCGCCGGGGGAGTGACGATCGCAACCCTCGAGAAGCTGATCCGCGAGGGAGCCGTCACTCCCGACCAGGAAACCGTCGCGCTGATCACCGGCGTAGGGCTCAAGACGATCGAAGCTCTCGGAGACATCGGACCATCCCACGTGATCGGCGCCAATGTCGATGCAGTGGACAGAGCACTGGAGGAAATGGGATGAGCGTCACCGTCAGGATCCCCACGCAGCTGAGGACCTTCACGGAGGGTGCGTCGGAGGTCGAAGCTAGCGGATCGACCATCGGCGATCTCGTCGCCGAACTCGGCCGGAGGCACCCCGGCATCACCGAGCGCATCGTGGACGAGGCCGGGGCCTTGCGCCGGTTCGTGAACATCTACCTCGACGAAGAAGACGTGCGGTTCCTGAAGAACCTCGAGACCGAGGTCCCGGAGGGGGCCAAGGTCTCGATCATCCCGGCCGTCGCCGGGGGTTAACCCACTCCGAGATTCTCGACCATGCCCGACTCGTGTGGCCACTGGACCAAGGTGGCTAGGGATTTATCCGCTCCCTGGCTGCCTTGCTTTAAGCCGTGGGATTCGAAAGAAGCTCAGGTTCTTTGAATTCAATCGCGTAAGGAAATGGCCCTCTCGTACGTACTCATAGCAGGGCAGGCCCAAGAGGACGGTTAGTGGGGAGGCCGCGAGTCATCGTGGCCCATTCGTGAGGAGGGTCATTGAGAGTCAAACCCCGTAACAAAGGGCATCATGGTCAAGGAGTATCTTCTAGAGGGACTAGAGGGATCGGAATATGGGTTGCCGCACTGACGGTCGCGACCGCGGGCCTGGTAGGTGTTCCGGGCAGCTCTCAGGCGCTGGCTGAGGAAGATGGGTTTGATCCTCACGCTGTGGTCGATGGCCTGGAGGTGGAGAGCCAAGGGCTGGGGGCTCCACGATCTATTCAGGAACCCCACTCCCAGGGGGACTTTGCGAGATGGACGAGGTAGTCATAGGAGCTTCCGTGCCGAATGAGTTGGGTGACACGCTCGGGATCGCGAATCAGTGTATCGCTCGACGAGAATTGCTCGTTGATCGTGGACGAGATTACGTTAGGGCCAGAAGTCGAGCAGCCGACTGCAGCCGCGGCACAGGTTGGCTTGGCTTCAATGAAGCCGGAACTACCTGGTAGCCCCGTGAACAATGACGTGGGCGTGATTACCAATGCTCCCAATGACTCCCAAAGAACTTGGAAGGTCTATAACGGCTGGGTTAACTCGGTCATGGAGGAATACGTCAACATCCACACGACTAGGTCTAGCGACGAAATGGGCTACGTGACCTATTTTGAAGACGGATCGATGTACAAGGTCGACAACCCACGGTACATCCATAACCCCAATGGCGACTGCTGGGTGGATGACCCGTCGTGGTGGATTATTCAGAGGTGTGACGTCCAGATTTGGGATGAATCTCCTGCGCAGGTGCGCTTCGAATCATGGGGAGAATTTCACAGTGGACTTCCTCCCCGGCCCGACTACACGCACCACAACATGTACAACCAGTGGGCCGGATTCTGGGCCTACGATTGCAGTCTCAGCCAAGGTAAACGCCCCTATGGATGGAACTTTATCTGCGAGGGTGGTCGCAAACTCACGGCTACGAAAAACTAGGAGATAGAGGATGCGGAGCGCAATTACAGTTTGGATTTCGCGCCGGAGAAAGCCGCTCCTTGCTGCATTCTCTATTCTGCTTGTTGCCCTGCCAAGTCAGGTTAATGCTTCTGCCTCCGAGCGACCATCGCTCGGAGGCAGAAGCATTCTTGCTGGAAGGGTGACGAGATCAGCGCGGGTTACCGTTCCGAGCAAAGCGCGAGTTTTCACCAGCCGCAGTGGGTTGACACGCCCAGTAAGCATTCAAGGCCGCGGCCGTGTTGCGGGTTTTGTTCTGGTGGAAGAATCATCGAGTGATCCGGCGGTACTCGGGGCAGTAAGGCTAGACATATGCACCGCCCGGACATGCAGCAAACGATCTGAGGATTTCGTTCTTTTCGGCGAGAATCTACACGGGTCCTCCTGATCCTGCCAGCCGGCGCCTACCGGATCTTCCTGCTGGCTGACGGGTATCCCGTGAGAGTGCGGTTGAACCTTGAGGGTCTCGATGGCAAGAAGAGGATCCGGCCCGACGACATGCCACTGTTCCGACTTAGGGATTTGCCGGTCAGAACGAATCCGTTGGGACAGAACACACTGTATTCAGCGGGAAGCCGATCCCAACTGACGGGCAACGGTCTGTCAATAGTCGGCCTGCTCTCTCAAGGCCGCAAGGTTGTTACGCAAGCGCGCGGATTCGTGCTCATACGAAGATTATGTTCCCTCAGGGCTGCTCACTTGGGCGCCGGGGTGTCCGCAGAACCCAGAGGCACCCGAACTGACGTTAGGCGATGCCATGGGGAACTTCAGGGAAAGCTTTGTTACGCCGCAACAAGGCCCCCTCCCTGCGGGGCTTGGGGCTTGGGCGATGACTGCGGCAGAGGAAAGAATCTCCGTTGAGGCTTTCGCGTTTTGGCTCTCCTACGGAGTTGAGTAGATCGTTCAAATCACAATTGGACTACGGGCGTGGTAACGACCTCCAGGAGGATCGAGGAAGTCTCACCGACTAAGGCTGCTCCCTTCCAGCCCGGACCTTAGGGAACCCCGACTCCACAGGCGTTGTTTGAGGGGTTGACCCTAGATAACTAAAGCCCAAACCAATGAAACCAGAACTGCAAGCGCGCAAAGAGAAGCTCCGATTGCGGCTCGCCTTGCGTTGGCACCCTCGTTCCCTCTCGCCCACAGACCAAAAAGCAGGCCGCCCATGGCAACCGGAAGGACGAGTACCCAAGCGAATCCTGCTACTGCAGATGCACCTAGGGACAAAACACCAATCACCAAAGATAGCGTGGATGCCATGTCCATGGATTCCTTGTCGGTGGTTTCCATGGACAGACTATATATCCGGGTTCTTGATTATCAGTCGCGAAGATGGGGCCAAGTCCTCACCCCTCGGGTCGGCCGAAGAGATAGTTGGATTTCGCAACAGCTTGTTGCAGGAGAGAGGCGTCAAAAGAGGAATCAGTCTACGGAGAGAGATTGGGGCGAGGTTAGAGGGCGGAACCCTGAGTGGCTAGCGCAATAGAGCGCTCCTGTGACGTTGACCTCACGGAATTGAGTGAGGAAGACCTCCTGAGACAGGTGGAGCGGGGACAAGATGGAGCATTCGAGTACTTGTATCGGCGGTTCTATCCGCGCCTGGTTAGAGCTGTTGGCGCCGCCGCTGGCGATTCGGCGATTGCTGAGGATGTCGCGCAAGAGGCAATGCTGAGGGTGCGCGATCGACTTGAGACCTTCGACTATTCTCGTTCGTTCTGGCCTTGGCTCAAGACGGTGGCACTTCACATCGCGACGGATACTCGTAGGAAGAGCCGCCGAGAGGTTCTTGTTGAGGTCGACAAGCCAAGCAATTGCGCCGCGATTAAGAGTTGCGAGGAATCTATCGTGTTGATTCAAGCTCTAAAAGGCATCCCGCGAAGGCAACGCATCGCCATAGTGCTTCGATACATTGAGGAGCGCGATCCACATGATGCTGCCCGCCGACTTGGCCTCTCTCGGTCGGCTTTTGATCAACTGCTCTTTAGAGCCCGGAGAAGACTGCGTGAGGGGTTATCGGAGGCGGACTGAAAGAAGGGCGGCTGCGTGGCACCCGAGCTTAACTTCTACCTCGACAGGGAGGACGTGCGCTTCCTGAAGAACCTCGACACCGAGGTCCCCGAAGGAGCCAAGGTCTCGATCATCCCGGCAGTCGCCGGAGGCTGACCCTAGACTCGGATCGTGAGCGAGCCGTCTGCCTCCAAGATCTCAGCCGTCATCCTGGCGGCAGGTTCGTCGGAGCGATTCGGCGAGCCCAAGCAGCTGCTGGTCGTCGACGGTAAGCCGCTGCTCCAGCACGTGGTCGACGTCGTCGCGTCCTGCGGCTTCGGGGAGATCGTCGTGGTCCTGGGCCACGCCGCCGGCGAGATCGAAGCTGCTCTCGCCCTTCCGGAAGGAGCCCGGGTCGTGGTCAACCCGGAGTACGCCGAGGGCCAGTCGACCTCGCTGCGCCTGGGCCTCGCGAGCGTCGCTCCCGACGCGGGTGCTGCCGCGGTGTTCCTCGGCGACCAGCCCCGCCTCTCTGCCACCGCGATCCAGCAGGTCATCGACGTGTTCCGGTCGTCGGGTGCGCATGTGGCTCGGGCGGTCTACCGCGGCACCCCCGGGCACCCGGTGATCGTTGCCCGGGAGTCGTTCGGCGCCTTCGGCGACATCGGCGGCGACGTGGGGGCCAGGGTCGTGCTCGATACCTCGCCGGATGTCGTGGAGGTCGCCCTCGATATGGAGCCACCGCTCGATATCGACAACCCCGCCGATCTCGACCGTCTGGAGTGACGCGACATTTCCATGTGAGTCGGACCAGAGCCGACTGACGTGGATAAGAACGCGCGTTAGGGCGTGGCTCCTACCCAAGCAGAGCCGTCGCCGTAGACCTCGGACTTCCAGATCGGGACGGTCGCTTTGATCTCGTCGATCAGGAAGTGGGCGGCGTCCATAGCGTCGCCGCGGTGGGCGGCGGCGCAGGCGATCGCCA
>CAWGWA010000016.1:0-203443 GCA_963826105.1 uncultured Actinomycetes bacterium
ACGACTGCGCGGTCCGGATCAAGCAGATCCTGCAGCGGAACAAGGAGCTCCAGGACATCATCGGCGACTCCGCGGCGTCGACGAGCTCTCCGAGGAGGACAAGGTCATCGTGTCCCGCGCGCGCCGCATCCAGCGGTTCCTGTCCGCAGAACACCTACGTGGCCAGGCAGTTCACCGGGCTCGAGGGTTCCACGGTTCCGATCGCGGACACCATCGAGGCGTTCAACAAAATCGCGGACGGCGACTACGACCACGTGGCCGAGCAGGCCTTCTTCATGTGCGGCGGTCTCGACGACGTCGAGAAGAAGTGGAAGGAAATCCAGCAGCAGACCGGCCAGGGCGACGACTGGTGAGCGACGACACCTCTCCACGTCGAGCTGGTCGCTGCCGATCGGCTCGTCTGGTCGGGCGAGGCCAACGTGGTCAATGCCCGCACGGCGGGCGGCGAGATCGGCATCCTGGCCAACCACATGCCGATCCTCTCCCTGCTCGAGGCGGGGATCGTCGAGGTGGAGACGGCCGACGGGAAGACCACCGTGGCTGGACAGTGGGCGATGGTTTCATCTCCGTCGCGGCAAACCGCGTCTCGATCCTGGCCGGTCGTGCCGACCTGGCCCAGGACATCGACGCCAGTGCGGCGAAGTCGGAGCTGGAGCAGGCACGTGGCGACGGCGATGACCACCGCAGCGATGCCGAGGTACGACGGCTCGAGGCCTACATGCGGTGCCGCCGAGAAGTCATCCTGATCGTCTCGACACACTGAGCATTGCGAGGGTCGTCCCGGTTTCCGGGGCGGCCTTCGTTCGTTTCTCGAACCATCTCTCTAGTCTGTGACCTCACCCAACGCGAGGCGGAACGAGGAATCGATGCCGGTATGGCAGTGGCTGCTGGACTCAGCAGGCGCCGTGCTGCTCGTCATCATCCTGTTCGGCCTCGTCCTCGTCGTACGGCTGACTGGTGCTTTGTTGAAACGGTGGCACCTTCGAGCTCAGCTTCCGCGACGGCGGCCGGGTCGAGGGACGTGGCTGGGTGCTGGGCATGGGCCGCTACCCCCAGGAAACCGGCCGGAGCGGTTCATCATCTTCTATTCGCTGCCCGGACCGCGCCGTACCTGGCGCCGCAACGACCTCAAGTGAGACTCTTCCAGCGTGAGCCCGAGGGTGCCGAGGAGTTCGCGCTGTACGCCGGCCACGTGGTCGTCATGTGCCACACCCCGCGAGGGGACGCCGAGCTCGCCATGAAGCCCGAGCTCGCTCACCGGTCTTCAGTCGTGGCTCGAGGCCGGGCCACCGGGGTCGCGGCCTTCGCGGTAGAGGTGACGGTCCCTTCGGCCGTCAGTCGGTCGGCTTCGACTCGCCGCGCTCGCCCCCGGGCACCCAGAGCACGTCACCGTTCTCGCGGTTGGCGTAGCGCGCCAGGATGAACAGCAGGTCGGAGAGCCGGTTGAGATAGGTGATCGCGAGGACGTTCATCGAGTCGGCGTACTCCGCGTACGCCGCCCAGGCCGAGCGCTCGGCCCGACGGCACACGGTGCGCGCGATGTGCAGGTGGGCGGCCCCGACGGCGCTCGCCGTTGAGGATGAACGAGCGCAGCTTGGGCAGGTCCTCGTTGTAGTGGTCGCACCAGCCCTCGAGCCTGTCGACGTAGTCGGCCTCGACGCGCAGCGGCGGGTACTCCGGCTTCTCCACCACCGGCGTGGAGAGCTTGGCGCCCACGTCGAACAGGTCGTTCTGCACGTGGGTCAGCACCGCGACGACGTCATCGTCGAGCTCGCCCGTCGCGAGCACGACCCCGAGGTGCGCGTTGGTCTCGTCGACGTCGGCGTACGCCCGGAGCCGCGAGTCGGTCTGCTCGTCTCGCTCATGTCGCCGAGCCGCGTCGTCCCGGCGTCACCGGTGCGCGTGTAGATCCGCGTCAGGTTGACCATGTCCCAAGAGTAGGGTCCGCACGCAGCGCCGGTGCCTGTCAGCGGGCGAGGATCCTTCTCACCAGAGTGGCCGACGTGGAGAGCTTCTGGGTGGCGTCCTCCGAGGGGCCGCTGACGCGTCCGCTCTCAGGGACGGTCCATGTGGGAGGGGCCAAGAACTCCGCGTTGAAGCTGATGGCCGGGGCGCTGCTCGCGCCGGGCCGGTCGGTGATCCGCAACGTGCCGAACATCCTCGACGTGGCGGTGATGGGCCAGCTGCTGCGACAGCTCGGGTGCACGGTGGAGATCGCCTACCCGGGCGACGCCGACCCGACGCGCGAGTCGACGTCCGGCCGCGCGACGATCGACGTACCCGAGGAGCTCGAGCACAAGGCCCCCTACGAGCTGGTACGCCGCCTGCGGGCGTCGATCGCCGTACTCGGTCCTCTCGTCGCCCGGTGTCGTCGCGCAAGCGTGGCCCTTCCCGGCGGTGACGCGATTGGCTCACGTGGACTCGACATGCACATCCTCGGCCTGCAGTGGCTCGGCGCCGTCGTACGCATCGAACACGGGCAGGTCGTGGCCGAGGCCCCCGACGGCCTCCGCGGCGCCAACCTCGGGCTCGACTTCCCGTCGGCTGGAGCGACCGAGAACCTCCTGATGGCGTCCGTCCTGGCCGAGGGCACCACCGTCATCGACAACGTGGCCCGGGAGCCCGAGATCATCGACCTGTGCGAGATGCTCGTCGCGAACGGGGCCAGCATCGGCGGGACCGCCCAGTTGACCGGGGTCATCGACGGGGTCGAACGGCTTCATCCTGCCGAGCACACCACCGTGACCGACCGGATCGTCGGCAGGCACCGGGGCCTCCGCGAGCGCCATCGCCGGCGGCGACCTGCACATCAGCGGCGGGATGGCCCACCACCTCGACATCGTCCTCGACAAGCTGGTCGCCTCCGGCGCCCAGATCGTGACGGGGGAGACCGGCTTCACCGTCAGCACGCACCAGCGGCTCACGTTGTTCTACGTCGCGACGCTGCCCTACCCCGGCTTCCTCGATCTACCTCCAGCCGTTCGCCACGGCGCTCGCCTCGGTCTCCTCCGGCACCGCGATGATCACCGAGAACGTCTTCGAGGCCAGGTTCATGTTCGCCCAGGAGCTCGCCCGGCTCGGGGCTGACCTGCGAACCGACGGCCACCACGCCGTGGTCCGCGGCGTGCCCATGCTCTCCGTAGCCCCGGTCGTCGCCCACGACATCCGTGCCGGCGCCGCACTGGTCCTCGCCGGGCTGGCTGCCCAGGGACAACGGTGGTGGCCGAGTCGCAGCACATCGACCGCGGTTATCCGTGGTTCGCGGAGGCCCTGGCGGCTGTCGGCGCCGACGTCAGCCGCCTGCCCAACTGACCCGAGACTGTTGGCCCCGAGGAGTATTTTCGGTACTGCTCCGCGCGTCATGAATTCGAAAGGGCGCGACGCGCGCCGTAGTAGGGCAGCGGGGAGGCCCCATGGAGCACGCGAGCGAAGACGGAACGATGAGCAAGGCCCTGGGGTCTCCGGGTGCTCGACGTACGCCGGACCGCTGAGGTGCGCGCCCTGGTCTACGCGGGCTGGCCCGGACCACCCGCGACGTCGTCGTCGACATCAGCCGCGTGGAGTGATCGACATGACGACGCTGAAGATGTCGCGGTGGCCAACCGCGTGGCCGACGAAGGCCCCGCAGGTCGTGCTGCGCGGGGCCTCGTCCGGCATCCGACGGATGCTGCACCTCTCCCACATGCGCTGGATGATCCCGATCGAGCCGTGGTCAGGTCGCAGCGCAGTCGTCGTACCACCCGCCGGCCGCGCCACGCTCCGCGATGTGACCCATCTCGCAGGGTGACTGATCCAACAAGCCTTACCGGGTGCCGGTTCGGCCTACCCTCAGCCACATGAACGAGAACCCCACTGCGCGACCCAAAAGGACCGTCCCTGGGTGATGCGGACCTACGCCGGTCACTCGTCCGCAGACGAGTCCAACAAGCTGTACCGGAAGAACCTCGCCAAGGGACAGACCGGCCTGTCGGTGGCCTTCGACCTCCCCACACAGACCGGCTACGACCCCGACTCCCCGCTCGCGCGGGGCGAGGTCGCAAGGTCGGGTCCCGATCCCGCACCTCGGCGAGATGCGCCAGCTGTTCAAGGACATCCCGCTCACCGAGATGAACACCTCGATGACGATCAACGCCACGGCCATGTGGCTGCTCGCGCTCTACCAGGTGGTCGCGGAGGCAGAACCCCACCTCGAGCCGCTCGAGGTCGCCCACCAGCTCGCCGGAACCACCCAGAACGACATCATCAAGGAGTACCTCTCCCGCGGGACCTACGTCTTCCCGCCCGAGCACTCCCTGCGCCAGATCTCCGACGTGATCTCCTACACCGTCAACGAGATCCCCAAGTGGAACCCGATCAACATCTGCAGCTACCACCTGCAGGAGGCCGGTGCGACACCCGTGCAGGAGCTCGCGTACGCACTGACCACCGCGATCGCCGTGCTCGACACCGTGAAGGACGCCGGCCAGGTCGCGACGATGACTTCGAGAAGATCGTCGGCCGGATCTCGTTCTTCGTCAACGCGGGCGTGCGGTTCGTCGAGGAGACGTGCAAGATGCGCGCGTTCGTGCGCCTGTGGGACGAGATCACCGCGAGCGCTACGGCGTCAGAGGACGAGAAGATGCGCCGGTTCCGGTACGGCGTACAGGTGAACTCGCTCGGCCTCACCGAGGCCCAGCCGGAGAACAACGTGCAGCGGTCGTGCTCGAGATGCTCGGCGTCACGCTGTCGAAGAACGCCGCGCCCGCGCCGTCCAGCTGCCTGCGTGGAACGAGGCGCTCGGTCTCCCGCGCCCCTGGGACCAGCAGTGGTCGCTGCGTCTCCAGCAGGTGCTGGCCTTCAGTCCGACCTCCTCGAGTACGAGGACATCTTCGAGGGGTCCGTCGTCATCCAGGCGAAGGTCAAGGAGCTGTGCGAGGACGCTCGCGCCGAGATCGACCGGGTCCAGGCCCTCGGCGGCGCCATCGCGGCGGTGGAGTCCGGCTACATGAAGCAGCTGGTCAGCTCCCACTCCGCCCGCCGGGCCGCGATCGAGAGCGGCGAGGACATCGTCGTCGGCGTGAACAGGTACGAGACCACCGCGCCGTCGCCGCTGACCGCCGACCTCGACGCCGCGATCCAGGCCGCCGACCCCGAGGCCGAGCGCTCCGCGATCGCCGGCCTCGAGGCCTGGCGCGAGCAGCGTGACCAGGCGGAGGTCGACCGGGCGCTGCAGGCGCTCGCCGACGCCGCCAAGACCGACACGAACCTGATGGAGGCCACCCTCGTCGCCGCCCGCGCGGGAGCGACCACGGGGGAGTGGGCCGGCACGCTGCGTGAGGTGTTCGGCGAGTTCCGCGCCCCGACAGGGGTCTCCGGCGCGGTGGGCGTGGCCGAAGCCGGCCAGGAGCTCACCGAGGTGCGCGAGCAGGTCCGGGAGACCGGTGAGGAGCTCGGCGGTCGGCTGCGGCTGCTGGTCGGCAAGCCCGGCCTCGACGGTCACTCCAACGGTGCCGAGCAGGTCGCCGTGCGCGCCCGCGACGCCGGGTTCGAGGTCGTCTACCAGGGCATCCGGCTCACGCCCGAGCAGATCGTCGCGGCCGCCGTCGCCGAGGACGTCCACTGCGTCGGCCTCTCGATCCTCTCGGGGTCCCACATGGAGCTGGTCCCGGACGTCCTCGACCAGATGAAGGCAGCCGGCCTCGAGGACATCCCGGTGATCGTCGGCGGCATCATCCCCGACCGGGACGCCCGTGCGCTCAAGGAGCTCGGGGTGGCCGAGGTGTTCACCCCGAAGGACTTCAGCCTGACCCAGGCAATGGCCGGAATCGTCCGGGCGATCCGGGCGGCCAACGAACTGGTCTAGAAAACGGTCCGGTCAATCCGGACTTGCCCCCATGTTGCGCCTTGCGGAGAGGCCTCCGGCGTCGTAGTGTGCGTCAGGACGTCACGTGTGGCCGGGAGACACGGCTGCCTCGGGCTCGACGCAAGGCGGATCGACACATGGAGATGCTGCACGACGAGGAGCAGTGGAAGTACGACGCGCTCGCGGACATGGTGCTCACGTCCGACGACGCGATCGTCCTGGCTGACCCCGATGGTGTCGTCGTGCTCGCCAACAAGGCGGCCGGCGAGATCGTCGGGTCCCCCACGAGCGATGCCGGGCACACCGTCGAGGACTTCGGCCGGGAGTCCATGCACGCCTTCCAGAAGATCGCCGTCGCGGCCGTCGTGGACAACAACATCGAGGTCACCGTCCGTGACGCCAAGCTGCTCCACACCAACGGCACCTCGAGCACCGTCGACCTGACGCTGAGCCCGACCCGCACCGACCGGGGCCCGATCGTGGCCATCGGGATGCGCGAGCCCAACGACAAGTACCGGCAGACCAAGCTGTTCCGCGGCCTGCTCGAGGCCGCGCCCGACGGCATGGTCATCGTCAACCGTGACGGCGTCATCGTGCTGGTCAACGCCCAGGTCGAGAAGCTCTTCGGCTACGAGCGCGCGGAGCTCGTCGGGGAGCCGGTCGAGATCCTGGTCCCCGACCGCTTCTCCGGCATGCACATGGCGTTCCGCTCCGGCTACGTCAGCGAGCCGCGCACCCGTCCGATGGGCCTGGCCGGCGACCTGCACGCGCGCCGCAAGGACGGGTCCGAGTTCCCGATCGAGGTCACGCTCTCCCCGCTGGAGACCGACGAGGGCCTGCTCGTCTCCGCCGCCGTCCGCGACATCTCCGAGCGCCGACGGATGCAGGAGGAGAACGACCGGGTCAAGGACGAGTTCTTCGCCACGGTCTCCCACGAGCTGCGCACTCCACTGACCTCGATGATCGGGTACGGCGAGCTGATGACAGACCTCGAGGAGCTCAGCCCCCAGGGCCAGCGCTTCCTCTCGGTGATCGTCCGCAGTGCCGAACGTGAGCTCCGACTGGTCGACGACCTGCTCACCCTGGTCGCGATCGAGGAGTCGGGGCTGGCGATCCGGTCGGCGGAGATCGACCTCGAGCGGGTGGTCCGCGAGGCAGTCGAGGCGGCCCGGCCCGAGCCGAGGAGGCGCAGCTGCGTTGTCGATGGGACCCCCGGCACCGCCGTACCCATGTTCGGCGACCGCGACCGCCTCGGCCAGGCGATGGACAACCTGCTCTCCAACGCGATCAAGTTCACCCCGTCGCCGGGCGCGTGCGCGTGGTACTCCGACTTGGCCGCGGGTCCGCCGAGATCGACGTGATCGACACCGGCATCGGCATCGGCGAGGAGGATCCCGACGCGCTGTTCGAGCGGTGTTCCGCTCCTCCGGCGGTGGCCCAACAGACGCCCGGGTGCCGGCCTGGGACTCACCATCGCCCTCGCGATCGTGGAGGCCCACGCCGGCACGATCGAGGTCGTCGAGAGCGGGCCAGGGGGCACCACCTTCCGGATGACCTTCCCGCTCGGCCCGGGTGGTTCCAGCACCAGCTGAGGCTTGGTGCGTCGGCAATCTGACCGCCGTTTGACCCGCATTGGTCTAGAACATCACGGTCGGGACGGCCCACGGTGGGAGCATTTCTTGCCCACCGGGCATTTGGTGACGTACACAGAAGGTGACCAGCGTTTTCCTCGGTGGAGTGCAGCTCGCAACAGCCTTCTTTGGGGAAATGGAAATGCGCCGAAATGGGATAGGGATAGGCGCTCGTCCTGCGTCGCCGAATAGTGGCCGGGGTGCTGGTGGGTGGTCTCGGTATTGCCGGTCCGCTGCGCCTAGGCCGCCGTCAGGCCCGGCCTCGGGGGCCGACGCTCCGGCCTGCACGATCTCCGCCAAGCTGGCGACCCCCTGCTGTCCGTGGCTGGGCGCCGAGTCGGGCGGCTACGGCCAGTCCGGCTTCCGGGCGGCGATGCTCGAGCACGAGGCGAAGATCGGCCGGCAGCTGGACATCGTCCACGAGTACCTCGGCGCCGGCAACGTCGTACTGACCAATGACATCCTGACGCTCGCTCGTCGTGCCAACACCATTGCCCTGGTCAACTGGCGCGTGTTGACGAAGTGGGCGGACGGCACGGGCGGTAGCGCCACCGTCAACTCGCAGATCGAGCGATGGGCGCGACAGCATCAAGGCGCTCGGGACCACGAAGATCATGCTCACCGTGCACCACGAACCCGAGAACGACATCCTCCGGGTGGGCGTCTCTCCTGCCCGGGGTCGTCGTACTCCGGTTCCGCCGGGAAGATCGCCGACTACGTCGGGAGTGGGGCAACGTGCGGGCACGCTTCGACGCGCTCGGCGTGACGAACGTCGTCTGGGTGATGAACTACATGGGCTGAGGGTAGCGTTGGAACGAGCAATACGTCGAACTGCGCCAGCCAGCGCCATCGCTCGACGGCGAGGAGAAGCCGCTGGAAGAAGGGCTCAGCATGCTGAGCTCCCCCGATCGTGAACTTCGGCGCAAGACCGCGCTGGCGGTGACGGAGGGACTCGAGCCGGGGCTCAAGACCCGAGCGTTCGTGTTCAACACGCTGCTTCACGACAAGGCCACGAACGATCGTCTCCGCGGGTACGAGCACTGGCTCCGGGCGCGCAACCTGTCGAACGAGGCATCCGACGAGTCGGTCGAGGCCCTCGTCAGCGCGGTGAGGAACCGTTACGACATCGCGCAACGCTGGTACCGGCTGAAGGCCAAGTTGATCGGGGTCGACGTGCTGGCCGACTACGACCGCAACGCGTCGCTCGACGCGGTCGACGAGACCGTCGAGTGGGACCGCGCAAAGGAGATCGTGCTGGACGGCTACCGCTCCTTCTCCGACGAACTCGCCGATCTCTGCAATGAGTTCTTCGACGGGCGCTGGATCGACGTTCCGGTGCGGCCGGGGAAGCGTCCCGGGGCGTTCTGCTCCTACACGGTGCCGTCCCACCACCCCTACGTGTTCCTCAACTACACCTCCCGGCGCCGCGATGTCTTGACCCTGGCTCACGAACTCGGCCACGGCGTCCATGCGGCACTCGCCCGGCCGCAAGGCCCGTTCCACCAGTCGACGCCCCTCACTCTCGCCGAGACCGCCTCCGTCTTCGGCGAGACCGTGATCTTCGGTCGGCTTCTCGGCATGACCGACAGTGCCGAGTCGCGCCTCTCGCTTCTGGCCGACAACATCGAGGGTGCGATCGCAACCGTCTTCCGACAGGTCTCGATGAACCGCTTCGAGCATCTCGTCCACAACGCACGTCGCACCGAGGGGGAACTCTCGGTCGAACGCTTCGGGGACCTCTGGCAGGAGAGCCAAGAAGAGATGTTCGCCGGGACGATCGAGATCCAGCCCGGCTACCGCAACTGGTGGTCCTACGTCCCACATTTCATCGGGGTTCCCGGCTACGTCTACGCCTACGCGTACGGTCAGCTGCTCGCGCTCAAGCGTTTACAAGAAGTACGAGGAGCGCGGGGATGACTTCGTGCCCAAGTACCTCGAACTCCTGTCGGCCGGAGGTTCGATGCCGCCGGAGGAGTTGGGGAAGATCGTCGATGTGGACCTCACCGATCCCGGTTTCTGGGACGGCGGACTCGCCATCATCGAGAAGGATCTCAAGCTCGCCGAGGACGCGGCCAAGGAGGCCCGCGGCATCAGTCTCGACTGACCCGCATGCTCCGGACCTTCACCACCAGACTCCCGGTCGACCTCGGGCTGACACTCGGGATCCGGCGTCACGGTCGCGTCGACCCGACGATGAGGATCGAGGGCGCGAGAGTTCTCCATGGCGACGCGCACCCCCGAAGGTCCCGCGAGCCAGCACTCTGCGCAAGATCGGCGATCGCATCGAGGTCGAAGCATGGGGTCCGGGCGCGACGTGGCTCCTGGAGCACGCGCCGGCACTGGTCGGCGCCGACGATGACCTCTCGGGTTTCGATCCCGAGCATCCCCGCCTCCGGCACTTCCACCGGAGGATGCCGGGCCTGAGGATGGGGCGGACCGGCGCGGTCATGGAGATCATGATCCCGACGATCCTCGAGCAGAAGGTGACCGGAAAGGCGGCGAAACGCTCCTATGCGGCGATCACCAGGAAGTTCTCGGAGCCGGCCCCCGGCCCGCTGGCACTCCATCTGCCTCCCGATCCCGCCGTGCTGAAGTCGCTTCCTTACGATGCGTTCCATCCCCTCGGGGTCGAGCGCAAACGTGCCGAGACGATCCGGCTCGCGTGTTCGTACGCTTCCCGTCTAGAGGCGGCCTCGGCGATGGACCCGGAGACGGCGCGGGCCCGGCTGACCGCGCTCCCGGGGCTGGGGGACTGGACGGCCGCGATCGTTGCCAGGGCGGCGTTCGGAGATCCCGACGCGGTCGAGACCGGCGACTACCACCTTCCCGACACGATCGCCTGGCACCTCGCCGGCGAGGAGAGAGCCGACGATGCCCGGATGCTCGAGCTCCTCGCTCCGTTCGCCGGACACCGGGGTCGGGCGATCCGCCTGATCGAGGCCGGAGGGAGCTATGCGCCCTAAGCACGGTCCTCGCCTCGCCCCGGTCGACATCGCCCGCCTATAAAAGAGGATTCCGTCCCGTTTGGGCGAATCCGCCCTGGGAGAGTGCTCACTCTGCTGGGCGCAGACCGGCATCCTAAGGACGGGGGACATCGTGCGGCGCGTTACATCCAGACTGACCGCGGCGGCTATCGGGGGGCTGCTGGCGATCTCGGCCCTGCCGGCGGCGGCCGGAGACCAGATCATCGAACCGATCCTGCCGGTCCCCACCACCACCGGATGCGACCCGCTCGATCCGGCCCAGTGCCTCTTCCCGTTCCCGAACGACGTGTTCACGACCGCCGACCCCACGACCGACACCGGCCGGCGCGTGAACTTCAGTCCACTGGCGATGCCCCGCAACGGTGCCGAGGTGACCGAAGGCGGAGAGGGCAAGCCGGTCGACCCGACCGAGTGGAACCGCAACGACGGCTTCTCCCCCGGATCAATGGTCATGACCTACGTCCCGGGGCTCGACCTCCACCAAACGTGGGGAACCGCCGACCGGGCCTTCAGCACGGCGGCGATCAACGAGCAGGGCTACTTCGATCACCGTGACCACATCGCCGACATAGATCTGTATCGGTCGCACGACGCTCCGATCGTGATCATCGATGCGGAGACCGGCAGACGGCACCCGTTCTGGTCCGAGCTCGACTCGCACCCCGGCGCGGTGGAGGCCGGCGAGCGGGCGCTGATCCTGCGCCCGGCCAGAAACTTCGATGAGGGCACCCGCTACATCGTGGCGCTCCGCAACCTGAAGGACTCATCCGGTGCGGTCATCGGGAGAGGAAGCGCTTTCGATGCGTATGTCAACGGCACCGCGACCGACATCCCACGCCAAGCCCACTACACGACCGATATCTTCCCCGCGCTTGAGGACGCCGGCATCGACCCTGACGACCTCTTCCTTGCATGGGACTTCACGGTCGCGAGCGAGCGAAACCTCTCGGAGCGCGTTCTCCACATGCGAGACCTCGCTTTCGCTCAACTGGGCGACAGCGATCTTGCGAACCTCATGGTCGAGGGCGACTCGCCGGAGTTCGTCGTCGACGGCACCGAGGACCGGGAGGACACCTGGACCGACGCCTACGGGCAACCGCACACGCAAGCCATCCGTCGTGTGACAGGGCGCGTCACGGTGCCCAACTTCCTCGACCGCATCCAGCAGACCGAAGGCCACGTGCGCGGCAACGAGCTGCCGTACGACCTTCCCGTCCCCGGCTCGCGTTTGCTCGACCTCGATCTCGATGGGCTCCCGGACCAGAACCCGGTCGAGTCCACGGTCAGGGTCCCGTTCGTCTGCGACGTGCCACTGAACGATCAGCCGAACCACGTGATCCTCTACGGCCACGGCCTCCTAGGGAGCAAGGAACAGATCGGCGACATCAAGACGCCTCGCCGCGACGGCCCGTTCCTCGGCTGCGCCGCGGACTGGTGGGGGATGTCGAGTCCAGACCTCCCGACGGTCGCCGCGACCCTCACCGACCTCTCGCACTTCCCCTCGCTTCCGGACCGCGCGCAACAGGGGTTCCTCAACTTCATGTTCGTCGGACGTGCAGGTGTGCACCCGAACGGATTCGCGACCGACCCGGCCTTCCAGGACGCAAACGGCACTCCCCTCGTCGACGTCTCTGACCCCGGCGAGCGCACGAAGGCGTTCTACGACGGCAACAGCCAGGGCGGCATCATGGGTGGCTCTTTGATGGCCATCGCCCCCGACTTCTCGCGCGGCATCCTCGGCGTGCCGGGGATGAACTACTCCACGCTCCTGAACCGCAGCGTCGACTGGGAAGGCGAGCTCGCCCTCGAAGCCGATATCCCCGCCTACTCGGTTCCCTACTACGAGAGCTACCGCGACCCACTCGAGCGTCAGCTCGGCTTCGCTCTTCTCCAGATGCTCTGGGACCGCGGGGAGGCCAACGGTTACGCAGCTCACATGACGAGGGATCCGTATCCGAACACTCCCAAGCACGAGATCATGTTGCAGGCCGCGTTCAGCGATCACCAGGTGGCGAACGTCGCGGCCGAGGTCGAAGCCCGCACCATCGGGGCGAAGATCATGCCGGGGCTGGCCCCGGGACGGCACTGGGCGATGAACTCTACTGGAGCCGCGGCGCGAGGTATCCGGTGAAAGGATCTGCGCTGGTCTACTGGGACAGCGGCAACGCAACGCCGCCGAACGGCAACCTGCCTCCGTCCGAGGGCGGCGACCCGCACGGACATCCCCGCAGCGAGCCGGCCGCATCCTGGCAGGAGGCGCACTTCCTCCTCACCGGCTGGACGCTCGATGTCTGCAACCGCGGCTACTACATCACCGACAACAACCCGATCAACAACGGGATCCCGAGCTGCCAACCGCCACCGCGCCCGGCAGGCTCGAAGCCCTACCGGTGATCTAGCGCGGTCGCTCTCTCACCACGTCCCGGGCAGGCTTGTCGCGCCGCAGGCCCAGGAAGCGGGGGTGTCGAAGGCGGTTGGTCGGGGTCCATTCGGCGAATCCGATCTGAGCGACGAGGTCGGGCCTCACGAAGTGCGCCCCTTTGATACGGGCGACGTCGTCATCGACGAACGGCGAGGTCTTCCGCTCGCGGGAGCGTAGCTTCGCCGTCAGGTCACGCAACGTCGCGTCCGTGTAGCCGGTCCCGACCTTGCCCGCGTAGACGAGGTCGTCACCCTCGTACACGCCGAGCAGCAACGCGCCGAAACCCTCCCGCGCTCCCTGCGGTTCGGTATAGCCGCCGATGACGAACTCCTGCTCGTTGTTGCACTTGAACTTGAGCCAGTCGCGCGAGCGGGAGTGCTGGTAGGTCGA
Organism: uncultured Actinomycetes bacterium; assembly: GCA_963826105.1. Classification (GTDB taxonomy): domain Bacteria; phylum Actinomycetota; class CADDZG01; order CADDZG01; family WHSQ01; genus WHTI01. The sequence goes on from CAWGWA010000016.1 coordinate 13,270, forward strand.
ATCGGCGCGCTTGGCGATCAGCCCTTCCCATCCGGGCTTCGCACAGATGGTCCGGAAGTACTTCTCGCCGTGCTGGTTGCGGTGCTCCACGAACCTCAGCACCCGATCCTCGAACGAGAGCGCCGATCTGAGTAACGACTTCCGCGCCCGGAGCGGAACCCCCGTAACGTCCCAGCCATCGATGTGGAGGACGTCGAAGACGTAGAAGAAGACTGCAACCCCGATCCGCTTCGCCTTGATCGGATCCTTCACGTGCATCCTCTGTTGCAAGCGGGAGAAGCTCGGGACGCCCTTCTCGAAGGCGACGACCTCACCATCGACGATGAAGTTCCGCGGCTCCTGTCCCCCCAGTGACTCCACGATCTCCGGGTACGAGGCATTCATCGATTTCTGGTTGCGCGACAGGAGATCGACCTTGCCGCGGGACACGACCGCGAGGCATCGCTCCCCGTCCAGCTTCACCTCGTAGATCCAGTCCGGGTCGGAGAACGCCTCGTCGACCAGGACCGCCTTCATCGGGACCAGCCACGACGGCTGCTTGGCGCGGCGGGCCTCCCTCCGATCGGCAGGGTCGAGGATGTCCAGGAACCGCGAGGGGCTCAATTCTCCTCGAGATCCTTGTTGGTCCGGCCGGTGAGGACCGACTCCGGCTGTGTGCTGACCGGGTTCCGGCGCGCGTCGGCCTCGGGATCGCGTTTCTTCACCAGCAGCCATTTCTCGCCCTTGCCCGTGCCGAACTTGACCCGGGTGATCGCGTACCCGCCGCTGATCTTCTGCCCGTGGAGGCCGACGATCGCATGGCCCGACTCGAGCGCCTCGCTCATCGAGATCGGCTCGCCGTCACTGGTGGAAAGGTTCTCGTAGGTTCCCGCATCCCACACGATCACGGTCCCGGCGCCGTAGTTCCCCTTGGGGATCACGCCCTCGAAATCGATGTAGTCGAGCGGATGGTCTTCGACCTCCATGGCGAGACGTTTATCGCGCGGATCCGTCGAGGGCCCCTTCGGGACCGCCCATGACTTGAGCACGCCGTCGACCTCGAGGCGGAAGTCGTAGTGCAAGCTCGTCGCGTCGTGCTTCTGGATCACGAATCGGTTCCCCTTGCCCTTCCGGCCGCCGAACGGCTCGGGGGTCGCGCCGCGCTTCCGCTTCTTCTCGTACTCGCTGAGCTTCTTCGACATCCCTCTCCGACTACCCGCCATTCCCATTCTTCGAACTGAAACCGACCGCACGTGCGACGATCTTGTCCCGGATCCGTTCCGGCATGGGAGCCTCGATGAACGCCCGTGCTCGCGCATCGAGCCCCACGAGATACCTGGCGCGCGGGTGCTTGGAGTCCAGGGCGTGCTCGATCCTCTTGGCGACCTTGATCGGATCGATCCCGCGGCGGCCGGTCGCCGCGGCCAGGTTCCGGCCGCGCTCCATGGCGACCCCGTACCGGTCGCGGCCCTCTTGCGGCAGGGCGGCCACGAGCTCGTCGTAGGTCGAGTCACCCTTCTCCCAGATCGGCGTGGCGATGCTGCCAGGTTCGATCAACGAGACCCGGATCCCGGTCGACATCAGCTCCACCCGCAAGGCATCGGCCAATTGCTCGAGGGCCGCCTTCGACGCCGAGTACGGACCGACCAGGGGAAGCCCGGGGGCCCGGCCGGCGATCGAACTGGTGAAGATGAGTCTTCCGCGCGCTTTCCTCAACAGAGGCAAGAAGGCCTGGGTGACGGCGAGCTGCCCGGTCACATTGACCTCGAGCTGCCGTCTTAGCTCGTCGAGCGGCAGGTACTCGAGCGGCCCCTGGACCGTGATCCCGGCGTTGTTAACCAGCCCATCGAGTCCCTTGGCTCCCAGGTCTGCCGAAACCTCAGCGAGGCAACTCGAGATGGTGGCCGCATCACTTACGTCCACGATGACGCTCTTGAGGTTGCGGGTCGCCTCTTCTTCGATCGATGCTCCGTCCTGGGGTTTGCGGACCCCCGCGTACACCGTCGCCCCGCGCCCCGCGAGGTAGATGGCCGTGGAGCGGCCGATGCCTGTCGACGCTCCGGTGATGAGTACCGTCTTGCCGTCCATAGGAGACTCCTCCGCCGCCGATAGGTGTGGGGAGATAGTGACCCATCCGGGCCGGCTCCGCGGACCTCTCGCTCAGCCGGGGGCCCGGCGGAGCTTCCAGCCCTGGAAAAGGCCGTGCGGGCCCCGAAGAGGATGATGAAGACAGCGAACGTCTTGGTCAGGGAGCCCTCCTCGATACGAAGCGCCAGGCTCGCTCCGAGCATCGCCCCGACTACACCTCCGGCCCCCATGAGGAAGCGCCCTGGCCGGGGAGACGAATCCCTTGCGCAGATGGACGTCGACTCCGGCGATCGCGGTCGGGATGATCACCAGCAACGAGGTGCCCTCCGCAGCATGTTGCGTAAGCCCGACGACCAGGACCATGAACGGAACCATGATCACTCCGCCGCCGACGCCGAACATCGCCGAGAAGTAGCCGACCGCGAAACCGGCGAGCACGACGACGAGAACCAGGCCGATGCTCAGTTCCATAGGAGCACGCACCCGATCGAGACCGACAGCACGCCGAAGAGGATCTTGAGAGTTCCCTCTGAGACCTTCGCCATCATCCGAGCACCGAGGGGTGCGCCCAGGAGGCTCCCGCCCGCCAGGCAGATGGCCGCGGTGAAGTCCAGCTCTCCCGAGAACCCGAAGCGCGCGGCCCCGGCGATGGCGATAGGGATGATGGCGGCCAGCGAAGTCGCGTGCGCCTCGTGCTGACTAACTCCCGCGAGGATCACGAGGAGCGGCACCATGACGATCCCGCCGCCGACCCCGAGTAGGCCCCCGAGGAGCCCGCCGAGCAGACCCACGACGACTAGATAGACGCGCTCCGTAGCTTGGGACATGCAGCACACGCTACAAGCCGGGTGCCGGCGTCCCCGAACCGGAGTCAGTTGACCTTCTTGAACCCCGGCTTTAACGCCTCGTCGATGGCCTGGCGGTCGAGCGCCCCGAAGCATCCGCAAGCGGCGCACACGAACCAGTGCGGCTGGTCCGCCGCGGCGGTCGCGGTCATCTTCGCGGTGACCGGGAACGAATGCTCCCCGGAAGACGATTCAACGAAGGCCGCATAGACATCGGCCATCGCGTGCCCTCCGCAGGTCGTGCACGGGCGCACCAGACAACCGACATGGTCGTAGTGCGAATCTGCGGTGAAGAGCCCGACCTGCACCGGGTGGTGCGGTGGGTGGTGATCGAAACGACGTCCCAGCTCATCTGCGGTCTTCATTGACCGATCCCATCTCCCCGTTCGTCGTTGAACGTCCCTACTCAGTTATCTATCGGAATACCGATCCCCTGGCTAGTTACGTATAACTACTTAGCCATCTGAGATGGTAGGCCATCCGGCGGCTGATTTTGGGACTTTCAGTTCGCTATCCCTGGACCTGCGGAGGATGCCCGGGAGGCGCCGCCCCTCTAACGTGACGATATCGGTGACAAGAACCGATAGCGATCGAAAGGAGGGGGACGGCACCGGGATCAAGCAGTCGTGACGCACACTTCTTCTCCCCTGGACAAGTTGCGAAACCCACCACCTGGGTCACGAGGGCTCCCGAGAGTCTCCCCCTCCGATCGTTCGACTTACGAGGCCCGCGATGGAGGACCGAGTGCGGAAGAAAGATCGCTCCACAGATCGTTCACGTTCTCGCATCCAACGCTCATGCGGATCAGTGAGCCGGGCGTCGTCTCTTCTCCCTCCCAGGTTCCACGTCTCTCGAGCGATGTCTCGACTCCGCCGAGGCTTGTCGTGTGGACGATGAGTCGGACCGCTTCGCACACCAGATCCGAAGCCTCGACGGTCGGCATCTCGAACGACACGATCGCGCCGAATCCCCGCATCTGACGCGCCGCCAACTCGTGCCCCGGATCCTCGGTCAATCCCGGATACCGGACCTTCGTGACGCGTGGATCGGCGTCCAACCGCTCGGCGAGGACCATCGCGTTGGCCATCTGGCGTTCCAACCTGACCCCGAGGGTCCTGATGCCGCGCAGAGCGAGGAACGTCTCCATCGGGCCGGGGATCGCACCGCCGAGCACGCGCGCCTCGTAGTACTCGTCGAAGAGTTCATCGTTCCGCGTGACGATGGCGCCAAGAAGAACGTCCGAATGCCCCGCAAGGTACTTGGTGATGCTGTGAACCACGACATCGGCGCCGAGCTCGAGCGGGTTCTGCAGCAACGGCGTAGCGAAGGTGTTGTCGACGACGACCGTCGCTCCCCGCTCGTGAGCGCCGGCGGCGAGAAGTTCGATATCGGCGATCCGGAGCATCGGGTTCGTGGGCGACTCGATCCACAAGAGATCGTTGCTACCGATCGCGTCGAGCACTCCCCCGGGGTCGGTCACGTCGATGGGAGCGAACCTGACACGACCCTTCTTCTCGAGATCGGTGAGCAGGAACCGCACCCCCGTGTAGGCATCGAACGGGGCTGCGACGACGGACCCGAGGGCAACCGCACCGAGTACCGCGGACGCCGCGCCCATCCCCGACGAGAACACCAAGGCCCGGCCCCCCTCGAGTGCACCGATCGCTTCCTCGAGGGCCGACCAAGTGGGGTTGCCGTCACGCGAGTAGCCAACCTCGCCACCTTTGACGAAGGTCGACGTCAGGACCGGCGGCACCGAGGACGGCGCACCGATCTCACGAGCCCCGCGACCCGAGTGGATCGCGATCGTTTCGGGATGGGGATCTCGTTCCTGGCTCAGGGCGTGCTCCTCAAGTCTGGAGTTGGTCGTAAGCCCATCCTAGGTCCCGGGCCCGAGGCAGGGCTATGAAACCCAGAGGGAGTGACGGGGCCGCCGTTAGGCTCACGGGCGTGGACAAACCTGCGATCGAAGGCGGCGAACCCGTGCGCACCGATCCTTTGCCGATCTTCAAGCTGAGTCTCACCGAGGCCGAACGGGCCGCCGTTCTAGAGGTTCTCGAGAGTGGGTTCATCTCGCGTGGACCGATGCGCGACCGGCTCGCCGAGGCGTTCAATACGTACACGGGCGCCGCCCACTCGCTGGTCTGCTCCTCGGGTACATCGGCCCTGCATCTTGCGGTCGGCGCTCTCGGGCTGGAGCCGGGTGACGAGGTCATCGTCCCGTCCCTGTCGTTCGTAGCGACGGCGTTCGCGGCCACCTACAACGATCTCGTGCCGGTGTTCGCGGAGGTCGACGCGCAGACACTGAACCTCGATCCCGCCGACGTCGCTCGCAAGATCACCGACCACACGAAGGCGATCATCCCGGTCCACTTCGCCGGTCAGGTTTGCGACTTGGACTCGATGTGGGATCTAGCCGAGGCTCACGATCTCGCGGTGATCGAGGATGCGGCGCACGCCGCGGGAGCAAGGCACTCGGCCGGGATGGTTGGGACACCGCTGCGCAGCGGCATCCGGCATGCGAGCTGCTTCAGTTTCTTCGCCACCAAGAACATGACTTCCGCCGAGGGGGGCCTCGTTACGACCTCGGACCCCGAGTTGTTCGAGCGGATGGAGCGCCTCCGCGCCCACGGGATCGTTCCTCTGGACGATTCGCCGAGGGCATCGGGCTTCTACGACGTCACGATGGAGGGCTTCAACTTCCACCTCAGCGATGTGAACATCGCTCTCGGCCTCGAGCAATTGAAGAGGCTCGACGAGATGAACGCCCGGCGCAAGAACCTCGCCGGGCGGCTGACCGGGTTGCTCGAGGGCGTCGAGGGCATCAGGCTCCCGGAGACAGTGGGCGACCACGTGTTCCATCTCTTCAACATCCTGGTCGAGCCCGAGCGCCTCTCGGTCGATCGCGACCAGATCGTCCGGGCACTACTCGCCGAAGGCATCGGGGTCGGCCTCTACTATCGTCCGATCCACCAGTTCACCTACTTCAAGGAACGATTCGGAACGAGCGATGGGATGCTTCCCGTAACCGAGAGCCTCGGCGAGGCCATCGTCACGCTTCCGCTCTACCCCTTGCTGTCGGAGTCTGACATCGACACTGTGGCCGAGGCGCTTCGCAAGGTCCTCGGCTACTACATCAGATAGGAGCGCAACCACATGCCCACGATGACCGAAGGACTCGAGAGGACCGCCGCGACCTTCGCCGGCAAGAAGGTCCTCGTGACCGGGGGCCTGGGCTTCATCGCCGGGCATCTCGTGAACCGGCTCAAGGAGTGGGGCGCGGACGTGACCCTGATGGATGCGCGCTCCGAGTATGACGGCGATCTCGAGTACATCCAGGGCGACGTGCGCGACTACGCGGCGATGAGCTCCGCGATCAAGGGACAGGAAGTCGTCTTCCATTTCGCGAGCATCCTCGGTGTCGAACGCATCCTCCAGATCCCGCTCGACGTCATGGACGTGAACCTCGGCGGGACCGTGAACGCGCTGAAGGCCTGTGCCGAACACGGAGTCGAGCGGATGGTCCTCACCTCTTCATCGGAGATCTACGGCGAGCCGCGCGTGATCCCCACACCCGAAGACGCCCTTCCCTCACCGGTGTCGGTCTACGGCGTGAGCAAGCTGGCGGCCGAGACCTACTGCCAGGGCTACGCGCAACAGCACGGCCTCAAGTACACCGCGGTGCGTTACTTCAACGTCTACGGCGAGGGCCAGGCCCGGGAGTTCGTGATCTCGAAGTTCCTCGCACGCTTCGCCGAGGGACTCCCGCCGATCATCTTCGGCACCGGTGAGCAGGTCCGTACCTACACCTACGTCTCCGACGCGATCGACTGCACCCTTCTGGCCGCGGGAAGTGACAAAGGCATCAACGAGGTCTTCAACATCGGCGGCGCCGAGACCATCAGCCTCATCGAGCTCGCCCGCCTGATCGGCGAGATCTCCGGGCGGCCCATGGAGCCCGAGTTCCGCGAGTTCGGCGACGCCGGCGTGAGAGAGAAAGGCCGCGAGGTCTTCGCCCGCATCCCGAGCGTCGCCAAGGCCCGCTCGGTCCTCGGCTACCGCAGCCGCATAGGCCTCCGCGAAGGCCTCACCCGAACCTACGAGTGGTATTCGAAGAACGCCTAACCCGCGTTCGTTTCCTCTAGACGGCCCTGTGAGGTCGTTCTAGAGGAAAAGAGCGAGCCGAACCGGCGCTTCAGTGCCAGGATCAGGCCGACGGCGGCTGCCGCAAACAGAGCCCACGGGAGGACTGGCTGGTTTGAGTTTGATGGCGCCAGATCGCGCCGTGTAGCCGACATTGCAGCCTGCTCCAGGGAGTCGATCCTGCTTCCCATCGACACAACGACCGCCTTGAGTTTCTCAGCGCGCTTCTCAAGAGTTCGGACGCGAGACGCCAGTCGGCCACGGCCGACAAGGTGACTACGCTCGACTCGGTTCAGCCGGTTGGCGATGAAAGCTTGCCCTTGGCTCTCGACAACGGTGAAGCCGGACACCATCGTGAACCCGATCCGTCGCGTGCACGGTTCGTTACAGTGCAGCAGCACATAGTGACCTGGTTCCAGCTGCGGTAGGGCGAAGTCCAACGTCACGTTCATGGACTCGTTATCCGTTTCATGGAAGCTCACTTGTCCGACCCGGATTGCATCTCCCGGGAGGGGTGGCACTGAAGCCCACTTCGATCCGATTCGAGGCGCGATGTAGCCGAAGAATGGGCCATTTTGAGGACCGCCTCCCCATGGATATCCCTCTTCCTTGGGGCTTATCTCACTGATGAGCAGCTTCGTAGACGCGTGCACCTCTTCACCGCTCACGAAGACCGGCTCGACAAACGGACCGTGCCCCTCGAAGCTCCAGACGGCCCCGCCGCCCGCTTGCGCCGGAGCGGGCACCACGAGAGTGCCTGCGATCATCAATGCGAGCATCGGGATCAGTCTCTTGAACACGTTCGGCCCCCTTCATCGTCTTTCCCGTTAGACGCTTCGGAAGGCGGAGGCGTTCTTATCCAGTCGGGTGACACCCAGTGTCGTTCTGGTGGAAAGAGAGGACTAGGAGCGGGTTTCGCGGCCGGCGGTGCGGTCGGGATCCCAGCGGACCGGGTGGCTCTCGGGGCGCACGATCTTCCCCCCGCGGAGGTAGAGCGGGACGGTGAATGGTGGCGCCGGCGGTTCTCCCGGGGCGGCCCGGCTGGGCGGGTTGAGCGGCGGCGGAGGGGCATCGCCGGGGTAGGCGACCTTGGGTCCCTTCCACTTGAGGCCGGCGGCGGCGGCGGGCATGTCGATCGCGGTCGGGCTCTCCCACGGAACCGAGGGCTTCCACAGCCGGTACTTGAGCAGGGCTCGGGCTGCGTGGACACCGTCGGTCCAGCGGACCTTCTTCCCTTGCTTCTTCTGACGAGGCCGGAAGGTGATGGGGATCTCGACCACGCGGGCCTTGATGCGGGCTGCCTTGGCCTGGAGCTCGGAGTCGAACTCGAAACGGTCGGAGACGGGATCGATGGCATTGAACAGGTCTCGTTGGATCGCACGTGAGCCGGTTGCGATGTCGTGGACGAACATCCCGTAAACCGTGTTGCCGAACTCTGTCAGCAGTCGGTTGACGACCCACTGTCTCGGAGGAACGAGGTCACGGTTCCCGTCGTGCATCCGGTTGCCAGTTACGACATCGGCTTCGCCGTCGATGATCGGGCGGATCAAGCGTGGGATATCGGCCGGGTCGAGTTCGAGGTCGGAGTCGTGGACGACGAGGATCTCGCCACGGGAGCGAGCGATACCGGCTTTGACCGCGGCCCCCTTCCCACTATTCTTCGGAAGGTCGATCAACACATCGATCAGATCGGTAACGCGGCCGAGTTCGTTCCCGGTGCCGTCGTCCGATCCGTCGTTGACCACGATGAGTTCGTCGATCGAGTCGAGCGCACGCAATCTGCGGATGCATTCCGCGATCGACGGTGCCTCGTTGTAGACCGGCACGATGACCGAGACGAACGGCCGTTCCTTGCTCTCGCGCGGGGTGCGAGGGGGAGGCGGTGGGAAATGTTTCAGGGGCATCGCCGGTCCGGTTCCGCCCATCAGGAAGGAGTCGTCGGCGATCGGTCGCCTGACCTCGACCTCGGGCTCGAACCTCACCGGCTGCGGACCGAGGTCGAACACCGGCATCTCGGGCTCGTCCTTGGAGGGAACAACCGGGGTAGCCGGGGTGACTTCCGCCGGCGGTGTCTGAACCGTGGCGATCGGAGGAGCGGTCGTTGCCGTGGGTGGGGTCTGAGCCGCCTCGTCTTCGGAGGTTAGGTCGGCCATCTCCTGCAACAGCAGTAGTTCCTGCACCGCGTCGAGGTCGGTCGGCTTGACGATGGGGCGACCGAGGAACGCAGCCGCGACCGCGGCCATCGAGTCGTTCAATGCCCAGCGCGGCTCGAATCCGAGATCGGTGATCGCCCGGCTGATGTCCGGCACGTTGACGTGGCCGCCCTGCTGGTACGCGGTGATGTCCTCGGGAGGAACGAAGATGATCTTGGAACTCGACTCGGTGACCTCGAGAGCCCTGTTCGCGAGTTCGACGATCGCGATCTCTTCCACGGACCCGAACGTGTAGACGCCGCCGGCGGTGTTGTCCGCGTCGACGAGAGCGGTCATGCCCTCGATCACGTCATCGACGTAACAGAACGTACGGATCTGGCTCCCATCTCCGTGCACGGTGATGTCTTCGCCGCGCAGTGCCTGCCGGACGAAGCGCGGGAGGACCTTGGCGTAGCCGATCGACTGCCTCGGCCCCACGACATTGCGGAATCGAGCAACGGTCACCGGGATCCCACGTTCGACGGCCAGCCGGTGTGCCATCTCGTCGTCGGCCGCATCCTTCTCGGCCGAGGAGTGGTTCGAGGTCGTGGCGATGATCGTGGGGCGATTGAAGCGAGCGGCGGCCTCGAGGATGTTGGCGGTGCCCTCGGTGTTGGCCTGGAGCCGGGAGGCGGCCAAGCGACCTGGGACCGCGGCCAGATGGACCACGGAGTCGACGCCTTTGACCAGTCCGTCGACCACCCCCGCATCGGTCACCGAACCGGTGACGAACCGGAATCCGGCACGGCCGTCCAGGATGCGGATCTTCTCCTGGGCCCCCGTCGATAGGTCGTCTAGAACCACAACTTCGTCCCCACGCCAAAGGAGGGCCTCACTTAGGTGAGAACCGATGAAGCCGGCGCCTCCGGTTACCAATATCCGCATGGGGGTGCTCTATCCCTCCCTGAGGGGCGTCGAAAACGGACGAACGTCGCCCTGATACCTAAACCTTCGGCTCCTAGTGCCGATAACTTCAACGTGAACCCTAAAGACAACCAAGGTCCCGAAAACGGCGACCGGGAGGCGACCATGACTGGAACTCCAGGAACCGACACGATGTCCGCCACAGGCGTGGACAATCCGATGGTGGCCTCCCCCATGGGGTCCGCCGCCCGTTCGGCTGCCACGATGCTCCGTCGAGCCGCCAAAACCGACACCTCCGCCGTCTACATCCCCCACCCCGACGGCGGTTTCGTCCTCTGGGCCGCGGATCGCAAGTCGACCGAAGGCCAGCCGGCCGAACTCCGCATGCACTGGGTCGAGCCCGAGATGGGCTGGCTCTGGGGCGGCGACGGCCACTACCTGATCGTTCCCCTCGGCTACCAGGGCCGCGCCGGCCTCGCCCGGCTGGGTCCGTGGCTGAGCCCGCGCATAGGTCCCGTGCGCACCCGAGCGGTCCAAAGGGCTGCCCAGGACGGCGCCGAGAAGCTGATCCAGGCCTCCGTCGAGGAGCGCCGCACCGGAGAGAGCGAGCGCCAGCGCTCCGAGGAAGCGGCTGCCGAACTCATCGCCGGCCCGATCGAAGACCTCAAGGAGCTGCTCCTCAGCGCCATCAAGATCGAGCTCGATGCCGACATGGTCAAGCTCGACCCGAAGGGCGAACTGGTCGTCATCGCGGCCCGCAGAAGCTCTCCCACCGCCGTTGCCATCCTCGAGGACGGTATCCGGCAGCTCTCGAACCCCGGCGACGACCGACTGGTGAGGTATCGCACCCTCCAGACCCTGGCCGACGCCGTCGACGCCCGCGCCTCGCACACCTTCGGACACTCGATCCGGGTCATGCGGGTCGCTTCGTCGATCTCCCATCAGATGAACTGTGACCGTCGTACCCGCCGCACGATCGAGGTTGCCGCAAGGCTCCACGACGTGGCCTCGGGCTTCTGTGGTTCGCAGGCTCTCTCCAAGATCAAGCTGGACGATGTCGAGCGGGACGCGGTGCGCAGGCACCCCGAGCTGGGCGCCGCCATCGTTCTCGGTGCCGGACTTCCCGAAGAGGTCGCGATGGCCGTCCGCGGACACCACGAGCGCTGGGACGGCTCTGGGTACCCGGACAACCTTCCCGGTGACAAGGCTCCTCTGGCGGCACGCATCATCGCCGTAGCCGAGGTCTTCGATGCGTTGATCTCCCCCCGCCCGTGGCGTGAAGGGATGCCGGTGACCGATGCGATGGCGACCCTGCTTCAGGGGGCCGGGACCCAGTTCGATCCCGACGTCATCCAGGCGTTCTTCGCAGCGCGTAAGCAACCCACCAGCTAGCAACCCAGCGGTCAGTTCGCTCACACAGAGGCCGACCCGGCCCGCTCGAAAAGCTTTCGAGGGTGCTCGGTGATGATCCGTTCGTAGATATCCAGATAAGTGCGCGTCACCGCGGCGACGCTGGCGTGCTCGACCTGAGTGCGCAGGAAGTTCGGATCCCACGACCGGTCGACGGCGCCAACGATGGCGTCGGACAGGGCATTGGGATCGTCTGAGGGAACCGTGATGCCGCCTCCGCCGCTCAGGAGCTTCCTAAGCCCGCCGACGTCGGTGGCGACCACGGGACGGCCCATGGCCAGCGCCTCGAGCGCCGACGCCGGGAGACCCTCGCTACGCGACGACACCACAACGACCGCAGCATCGACGTAGTTCTCAAGGACCTGCTGGTTGTGGACCGCACCCAGGAACTCGACGGCATCCGTTACTCCCAGCGACCCTGCCAGGTCACGGATCGCTCCCATCAGGGCACCGTCACCCATCATGGTCAAGCGCAGCTCCGGATCCCGAGCGTGGGCAAGGGCGAAGGCTCTGACCATGACATCGGGGCCCTTCTCGGGTGACATCCGGCCAACCCACGCGATCCCCTTGCCGGAGGCAGGTGCTGCCAGCGGGATGCTCTCGAGGGGCACAGCATTGGGGATGCAGTAGGCCTCCCGGCCGCTGACCTCTTCGATACGCGCCTGAGCTCCCGCATCCATCGCGATGTTCGCCGACGCGCGGGTCACGACGTTCTTGAACATCGTCTTGAACACCGGCATGTACGAGTAACGGTGAACGTCGGTGCCGAGGCACACGACCGCGCTGGGGATATCCAGACGCGCTACCGCGGCTCCCGCCGGGAACGCCCAGTGTCCGTGAGCAACGTCGTGAAGCGGTGCCAGGGATCGGGCGGTCCGCTTCATCGCGCGGTCGACCCGGTACGTACGTAGTAGATGGCTCGGGTGGTTCGACTGGTGTAGTGCACCGAGCGGGCGTTCGGGAGCGATGCGCCGAACGACCATCCCACCCAGACGTTCCGTGGAGGGAGCACCCTCTTGGGCCGGGGTGATCACGGTGCCGGACACGTGCTTCCCGAGCTCTCGGACCAACTGGTACACCCCGAGTCCTGCGGCAGCGGTCGGATCACCGTCGAAGCGAGCGAAGCTCGACGTTACGAATAGCAGTCTCACGCGACCTCGACCTCACCGCGCCGGAGTCCGGCCCCCATCGTCTCGATGACGTTGGCCACCGCCTCGACGTCGTCGATCGAGCCCGAGAACGGGACCGTGATGATGCGGGTCTCCTCGAGGGCGCGAGCGGCGAAGTCACGATTGGCCTCGAACCTTGGGAACAGCGGAGCATCGAGTTTCCCCGGCTTGGAGAAGCGGTACGCGGCTTCCATCTCGGTGAACCCGTACTCGCCCGACACGCAGGCGGCCATGAGCTCGGGGATGTCGGCGCGGGCGGGTATCTGGACCCCCGGGCTGGCCAGCACGACCAGGATGTCGAGGGGGCCGGGTTCTGCGATCGAGGTGGACGGGAACATCGAGTTCAGGTCCGACTTCTGCCAACCGGCCTTCCACGCTGCATCGGCGAGCTTCTCGAAGCCGGTCGACAGGTTCGCTTGCCTGCGAGTCACCCTGGCTGCCCAGCGAGCGGCTTTGACGGTCAGGGGACGGATGATCGAGCGCCGTCCCGGCCACCGGCTCGGAGAAAGGTATCTGCGTTGCTCATCGCGGAAGTCGACCTGCGAGCCGACGGGAGCGATAACACCGGAATCCGTAAGGGAGAACCAGTCATCGCCGATGTGCTCGTGACCGCGTCTCAGCAGCTCGAAGAGGATCCGCGACTTGCCGGTCGCCGTCCAGGCCGTGATCGCGACGCGGTGGCCATCGACGGCCGCCGACGCCCCGCGGTACAGAGAGATGCCCTCGCGCCACAATCCCGCTCGTATCACCGGATAGAAGACCCAATTGGTGAAGAAGCGCGAGTCCATCCTGGAGTCAACGACGATCGATTCCTTGAAGAGGTTGTGGAACGGGATCCAGGCGGCACGGTCGAGATGGTCGGCCACCCAGATGCCGTTCATGGTCGGGCCGAGATTGATCGGAGGCAACGAGCGGCCCTGAGGCTTCACTCCCGGTCGGAACTCGATCGTGATGTGATCGGGGCCTTCATTGGGCGGCCCAATGCCGCCGGCCACCGGTGGTTCCATGCCGCCTGCGATACGCGCGGCCCACCGGCCCGCAGGGCAATCGATCCCCTCGTAGCGCACGTTGAGCCGACCGGCGATGGAGAACCTCATGACGCCCCCTCTACCTCCCACGGGGGCATCGATCCGCTGCCACGGCCGCGTGGAACTCACGCGAGGCCCCCTTCTAATGTCGGCTTCGCCACGGGGCCACCTTTAGCACTCGGGGTTCCCCGGTCTCGGAGGAAGAGTGCTGTGGCTCCGAGGAGGAAGACGGCGGCCCCGGCTCCCAGCTGCCCGATCACGCCGCCCGGAACCGAAACCACGACCACGCCCATAACGAGTGCGATCGCAGAGCCTTCGAGAATGCCGAGCGAGCGATAACGGAGCGGCTTGAGTGCCGGGATCATGAGCAGGGTGAGAACGGCTTCGGTGATCAGGGTTGAGTACACCGCTCCCATGAAGCCCCACAGGGGGATGAACACGAGATTCAGACCGAGGTTCACGGTCGCCGCGACGATCACCGCGGCGGTCCTTCTGCCCTGTCGGTCGATCGCAGTCAACACGTGCCCGGCGAGATTGTTCACGAAGCGCATCGGAAGGACCAAGGACAGAACCATCAGAGCGTGCGTCGCGGACGTGAAGTCGCTTCCGTAGGTCAGCTTCAAGATGGGCCCCGCCAACAGGAACAGTCCGGCCGCCATCGGGATGGACGCCATGAATAGAAGCCTCACGGAGGAGTTGAAGACCGAAATCACCGCGGGGTGATCGGCGGACCCAGCCCGGGAAAGCACCGGATAAAGCGAGCCACCGAAGGATGAGGCGAAGATCGGAACCGTCAGGATGATCACGGAAACCGCTCCGTAGAGACCCACCTCGGAGGCGGGCCTCAGCGCCGCCAGCAGCACGACATCGAAGCGCATGTAAACCGCGGTGAAAGCGTATGAGGCGGCCATGGGGATCGAGGCCTTCAGCATCGGCTTCCAACCCGTCGGGATCCCAGCGGGGATGGAACGCTCCCCAGAGCTTGCGGTACAGCAGCAGACCGGCCACCAGGGCGGCGAGGCGTCCGAGGGCAAGGCCGCCCATGGCGCCGGCGACCCCCCATCCGAGGGCCAGGGCAACGGCAACGCCGACGACCGCGAAGGCGCCCTCGATCGAGGTCGCCGCGGATTCGTATTCCATCTTCTCGGCCGCGTGGAACGACGCCCTCAGGACGAGCACGGGAGCGCTGAGGGCGATGTAGGCCGCCGCGCCGATCAGGGCCTGGATCACCGGCGTATGAGCGCCCACGAGAAGCGGGGCTGCAACTAGTGCGACGGAGACGCCACCGGCGAGCAGACAGGCGAGCGTGAATGAGTTCTCCAGCGTTCTCCGGTCGCGGTGCCGGGCCATCTCGCGGATCATCAAGTAGTCCAGCCCGAAGACCGCTAGGAAGCTCACCGTACCGGCGAGGGTCCAGGACAACGAAAAGACGCCCATCCCCTCGGGGCCGAGAGCCCGAGCGACCATGACCGCGGCGAGCGCCTTGGAGCCACCCGCGAGGACCTGAGAGAGCATCTGCGCGACGGAGTTCTTGACCACCCGACGCTTGGACAGTGACAACTTCGCAGGCTGCGAGTCGAGCACGGCCCCCACCGCGGTGCTCACAGCCGGTGCACCTTCGCCTCGTCGGTATCGAACGAGGCAAGAACGTTGCGCGTGTCGAAGATGAGCTTCGAGGAGCCGATGATCTCCTCCCAGTCATAGCTGGAATGGTCCGTACAGATGACGACGCAATCGGCGCGCTCGAGTGCGGCGACCAGATCCGGCACCGACACCAACATGCGCGACGCGACCTTCACCGACGGGCAGTAGGGGTCGTGGTACGAAACCTCTGCGCCGCGCTCGGCGAAACGATCCATGACATCGACCGAGGCCGAGTTGCGAGCGTCCTCGATGTCCTTCTTGAACGCGGCACCGATCACGAGGATCTTCTTGCCGTCGAGTTCGCCGTCCAGCAGCTCTGCGACCCTGTCGGCCACGAAACCGGGCATCGAGTCGTTGACCCTACGGGCGTCCTGCAACATCGACAGCGGCTTGCCGGCGACCTCGGCGCGCCACGCAAGGTAAACGGGGTCGACGGGGATGCAGTGACCACCGACTCCAGGGCCCGGGTAGAAGGGCGTGTAGCCGTAGGGCTTGGTGGCTGCGAGATCGATCGCTTCCCAGATGTCGACGCCCATGTCGCGGGCCACCTGGGCAAGTTCATTGACGAGTGCGATGTTGACGTCGCGGAAGGTGTTCTCGAGAAGCTTCGTGAACTCAGCGACCCGCGGAGACGATGCGGGGACTACGGTCCGCACGATGTTCCGGTACAGCTCCTCGACGAGTGCCGCCGACCTGGGGCCGATACCGGAAACCAGCTTGGGGACATCCACAACGTCGAGACCGGACGAGGGGTCTACCCGCTCGGGTGAGAACCCGACGAAGAAGTCGACCTCTGCCTTGAATCCGGAGGCCTCGAGGACCGGGACGAGCATCCTCTCGGTGGTGTCGGGGATGACCGTGCTCTCGAGCACGACGATCATGCCCGGACGGATCTGCGGGATCAACGATTCCGCAGCCTCCATCACGAAGCGCTGGTCGGGCTCACCCTGGTTGAGGGGGGTGGGAACGCAGATCAGAACGATGTCGGGCGAGTTGAGGTGAGCCGCGTCGGTCGTCACTTCGAACCGGCCCGCGTCGATCAGTCCTCCGATGCTTGAGTCTGCGATGCAGTCGATGGGGCTGCGACCCTCCTTGAGGGCATCGATCTTGCTCTGGTCGAGATCGGCTCCGACGACATCGAAGCCAGCGTCTCCAAGGGCGACCGCGAGCGGCAGGCCGACGTAGCCGAGTCCGACAACGCCGACGCGTGCGGTCCGCGTGCGGATCCGCTCCATCGCGCCGGTTGAAGGGGCAACGATCCCTGTGCCCTCGAGTAGAGGCTCGACGTACATGACTACCTCCACGCCGGTGCTAGAGCCGGCTTCTCGGTCAGGCGCCATCTCAGATCGCCGTTGGGAAGGGGCTTCCCATCGGCCGAGTAGATGGCGAGGTGGTCGGTTGCCAGGAGCACGTAGCGCCCGTCCGGGGAGTAGACCGGGAAGCGGTCGACGGAGTCGCTACCGATGAGTGACTCGGCCTCTCCGGAGGCGATGTCGAGAGTGAACAGCTGCCAGATCTCGTCCTGCCGGGTCGAGGCGAAGACCAGCGTCGTCCCGTCGGGCGAGTAGCTCGGGAACATGTCTTCGTGGTCGCCTTCGGTCAGCATCTTGGTCTTGCCGCTGGCGAGATCCAGCGAGGCCAGGTGATAGGACTCGCCCTCGAGCTTGCGTGCGAACGCGACGGTCTCCCCGTCGGGCGACAGCGAGGGATAGACATCGTCGCTATCACCGGACGTGAGCTTCTCGAGCTCGCCGCCGGAGACGGGGATCGATGCCAGGTGCCATCTACCGCCCTCTCCAGCAGTGGTGGCGAAGATGATGCTCTTTCCGTCGCTAGTGAATGTCGGATAGTCGTTGGCGCTGAGGCCCGAGGTCAGCTTCTCGGCGTTCGACCCGTCGGCGTCGGCCACCCAGATGTGCGACCAGTCCTTCTCGTCGGTGGCGGAATAGGCGATCTTCGAACCATCTGGAGACCATGCCGGAGAGGTCACGTAAGCCCCGTCGACCGGGATCTCTGTGTCCTCGTTGGTGACGAGATCCTTCACGTACAGAGACGACGTGCCCACGCCCGTCTCACGGACGAACGCAACCGCCCCGTCGAGCTCACCCTCCGGCGCGATCTCCTCGCGGAGGCTCACCGGGCGGCGCTCGCCGGTCGGCTGGCAGGCGGTTCCGCCGACGAGCAGCACGAGGGAAAGAAGAAGGAGACCACGCTTCATCGTGCGACCTCACTCATCCTCAGCCTGCGCGATTCGGCCATCACGGTCAGACGCTCGAAGCGCATGGCGCAGATCTGCTCGGAGACGAGCCCCAAGCCGGTCAGCGACAGAGCGCTGGTGAAGAGGATCGTGGCGATGACCCAGCCGTTCGCCATCCCGAAGATCGACGCCCCGGCGGCCGCAAATGCGCCGACGAAGGGGAGTCCAGCCAGGGGAAGGAAGATCTTGATCGGCGAGTACAAGGTCGTGATCTTGAACATGATGATGAAGAACTTGGCGCCGTCCCGGAAGATGCGGATCTTCGACTTCCCGACCCGCTTACGGACATCGATCGGCACGTACTTGACGGCGTAGCCGGCCCGCATCGAGGACAGGGTGATCGTCGTCGGGTAGCTGAAACCGTTGGGCAGCAGCGGGAGGAACTCTTCGGCGACCGTCCTGCGGACGACCCGGAAGCCGGACGTGAGGTCCTCAACCTTGCGACCCGTCATCCACGACGCCAGGCGGTTCCAGAAGCGGTTGGCGACCTTCCTGAGGAACGAAGCCTGACCCTTCGCGTTGCGAGCTCCGACAACCATGTCGAACGGGCCGGCATGCTCGATCAACTTCAGCACGTCCTCCGAAGTGTGCTGACCGTCGCCGTCCATGAAGCAGATGAATTCGCCGGTTGCGTTCCGGATACCGGTCTTGATGGCGGCACCGTTCCCACCGTTGACGGGCAGAGCGACAACCTTCGCTCCGGCGCGCTCCGCTTCCATCCTCGTGAGATCCGAGGAGCCGTCGTCGACCACGATGATCTCGGCCGAAGCGCCGAGCGTCTCGCGGACGTTGGCGACAACGTCACCGATCGCGTCGGCCTCGTTGAAGGCCGGGATCACGATCGAGAACTCCGGACGGGCACCACTCGGGTTCATGGACTCGTCCAACAGCGAGATGTCCGGAACCGGAGCCAGGTAGTCGTATCGCGGGGTCATTACTCAACACCTCCGAGGAAGGGGACGGCTGCGCCGTCGTTGAATAGTTCGCCCCGGTGCCACTTGTAGTCCTTGAACTGCTTCGAGATGTCGGAGGCGTGGATGTCCGGCGTCCGCATGATCTCGTAGATACGGATCTTGTCGTCGTCGTAGAAGATGGTCATGTCGTCGTGGTAGCGGCGGTACGTCTCGGCCCAGCGAGCGACGATGGCCATGATCCGGCCGCGCTTCTCGTTGTCCCGGTAGTACTCGTCGGTCGCGCTCGAAGCGGGGACCTCGAAGCCGGGGAACGGGATCTTCTCGACCGAGACGAAGATCCGCTCGGTCGGGATCGGAAGCTGGTACGAGGGGTCGCGAGCGTCGTGCAGGCGGACGTCACGGGCGAACACCCAGAGGTCGACGAGGAACGCCGAGCCCATGAGGCGCTGCCGCTGCTCGGGGATCCCGACCATCGTGTACGTGAAGCGCTCGAAATCGTCTTTGATCTGCTGTGTCTGGGTGACCATCGTCGAGTACTCGATGTACGAGACCCATGCGGTGGTCGGAGGGAACTTCTGTCCGAACATGAAGAGGCCTAAGGACCCCAGCACGAGCGTGATCGCCACGCTGAGACGCGCGATCCGCTTCGGGATGAACGCCGCGATGCCGGCGATACCGAGGCCGATCAAGATCGCGATCCACGGACTTGCCGAGCCTTCGACGCGGCCGGCGTAGAAGTCGTCGAGCGGGAGCCAGCTGGCGTCGTAGAAGAGCAGGACCACCACGCCGAGGATCGCCAGAGCGATGAGCTGAGCCCCGAGGGCGCGAGCCTTCTTGACGAAGACGAGCCACAGGCCCCCGACGAAGCCGAGGACGACGCCGAGCATGGCCAGGCGGCTGACGCCGTTCTGACGGCTCTCGTGCGCGTTCCCGAGCTCGGGGTTGAGCTTGCCGTTCTCTTCCTCGGCGGCCTGCTCGGCCGCGGTTTGAACCGGGTTGAAGTTTGTTAGAGCTCCGTAGAATTGATGGCCGCTGACCAATCCCAGCGGGATATAGAGCATGCCGGCAAGCACCCCGGCAACCAGGACGCCGGACGCTCCTACGGCCCAACGGCGACGTCCCCCTCCCATCACGAATGCGGTGGCGAAGGCGCCGACGGTCGCGAACACGACGAAGACGGGGATCGGCACGGGGTGGGTCAGGGCCAGCACGACCCCGGCACAGCCGAGCGTCGCCAGGTGCCCGTAGTCCTTCTGAGACACGGCCCACACGGCGAACGGGATGGCGAGGAAGGTGATGGCGATCGCCAGCTCCTGAGGAAGGGGGCCGAGCTGACGGTTGAACGGCTCGTGCCACTCGGGGCGGGTACCGAACAGACCGAAGGCTCCACCGGCGAGGATCGCCGCACCCGGGTTACGGGTCAGGCGCAGGGTCGCGTAGAAGATCCCGAAGACCATCAGCATGCCGACGATCGGGCCCAGGAACCTGGTCACCTGAGCGGTGTCGACGAGGACCGAGAGCTTTCCAACGTAGGTGATGATCGACGGCATGCCCATCGGGTAGATGCCGTCGGGCCAGAGGTTGTTGACCGCGAGTCCCTTCGCCCACGTCATGTGGACATACGCGTCGGGAACGACCATGGCGTCGTTCTGCAGAACGATCTGCAGACGGAGCCAGAACGACTGGATCAATACGAAGATCACCGGGACGGTGAACAGCAGGATCCCGGAGAGTGATGACACTCGGATCTGCACTCGTGCGGAACGAGTGGCCTTGGGAGGTGTCCCGACGCGGACCCTGTCGGCTTCGATGGCCCGCGGCGTCTGCCAGCGCGTCTCGGTCTCTTCGACCGGGTCGTCCCAGCGGATCTCGGAACGTGACCGGCGACGGAAGAGCTTGGGGGCGGTCATCGCAAGGGAGCCCCGCTCGCTGGTGTCGTCGTCATCCCAGGTTGCGTTGGGATCGACCGACCTGGTGCTGTGCTCGTCATGCGTTTCGACCACCCTCGTGGCGGCCCGGTGCATAACGGAGAAAACGCTCCCCAGGTGGAAGCCGTTCTTCCGGAACCGTGTGAAGTAGAGCGCGACGATGGCGAAACCGACGAGGGTTACCGTTTCGTAGAGACGAACGGCGGCCAGCACGTGGGTCACGACCAAGACGACCGCCATCCACCTGATGAAGTTGATGACGATCTCGTCGAGCCGGTTCCGAGCCGACTTCGGCCTGGGGAGGATGAATGCAGGGATCAGAACGAAACCCAGCATGAAAGACATGAGGACGAGGGTGAATGCGACCCCGTTATTGGTCATCGGACGGGCATCCATTCGGACTTTTGGACTTCAGGGAGCCAGCTCCCCCGGTTGTTTTCCATAACTGTGTTTCGGCCTCTCGGTCGCTCCACTTCACGTCTTAGAGGCTACGGATGGCAGGTTCTGGGAACATCGGGCGTACGCAGGTAAGAAAGGCGCCCAACGTCCCAATTAATGCGGCCCTAAGGGTCCCGAGACGACCTCCATTAGGCCGAGGGATATGGCGTTAGGCCTACGTAAAAACTACGAGGGTCCTATCCGGTGACGCCGAACTCCGTGGCGATCGGGCCCCACGCGCCTTCGGCGAGGATCGTCTCGAGCTTGGGTATCGTCGAGTTCAACCGGGCATAGTGGACATACCGCTCCCACCCCTTTAGAGGGAGGCGGGGGTGCCCGGGGTCCAGTTCCCGGGGATGGAGGATCGCCATCGGTCTCAAGCCCCGGCCGACCATCCTCCGGAGCCCCAGGCGGATCAAGGGGCGCGGCACCAGGCGGAAGAAGGCACCCGAGAGGAACGGGATCCTGAAGCGTCCCAGGGGGTAGACGGCGGTGACGGGGACCCGCAGCAGCTCACCCACATGGTGAGGTTCGAGCACTGCCCCCGAGGTGCCGTAGAGGTTGGTCTTCACGGGGAACTCGCTGGAGTCGTAGCGGAACCCGCCCGCCCGCAGCTCCTCACAGAACCACGGCGTCCTGAGGTCGTCTACCGACCACGAGGGCGCCCGGAACCCCAGCGGTTGCTCGCCGGTGAGGTCCCCAAGGACCCCGGTCGCCTGTTTCAGCTGCTCGACGAACCCCTCCCGGGTCATCCGGTAGATCAGGTCGTGGCTGTAGCTGTGCGAGGCGATCTCGTGCCCCGCCTCATGGAGCCGCCGGACCGCATCCGGGATACTTCTCGGCGAACTCCCCCAGCACGAAGCAGGTGCTCTTCACACCCGCGGCTTCGGTGATGGCGATCCACCGGTCGGTATTCCGGTCCATCGCGTAAGCGGTTCCTGCCGCCAGCGAGCGCATCTCGTCCTCGCGCCCATCGAGTTGTTGGAAATTGGCGTGCTGCCAGTCCTCGACGTCGATCGTCAACAAGCCGTTCACGAGGGCCCCCGTGCTAGCCTCACGCCGTGCCGTCGCTCCCGTTGCAGGGCCAAACCGTCGTCGTCACCGATGGGCTGTGGCGAAAGAGTCTGAGTGCGATCAGGTCCCTCGGTAAGGCGGGGGCCGAGGTCCACGTCACCGGCGATTCGATCTTCACCACCGGCTACTGGTCCCGGTATGCATCCCGGCGAGTACGCGCGACCGACCCGGCCCGGGACGCGGCTGCCTTCGAGAAGGCGCTGCTGGCTCATCTCGCGGGGCTCGATCGGACGGCGGTGCTCCTGCCGATGGAGGAAGCGACGATCAGGTGGCTGGCCGAGCGGGCGCCTGCGGTCGCCGAGCGCGCAAGCTTCCTCATCCCGGACGAGCACTCCCTGTCGGTCGCACTCGACAAAGGTAAGACGTTCGAGGTTGCGTCACAAGGAGGCATCCCGGCCCCCCACACCGATCTGCCGGAGGATCCCTCGGCCCTGACGCGCATCGTTGCGGATCTCGAGCCCGGGAGCTTCGTGGTCAAGCCGCGAGCCGGGTCGGGATCCACCGGGGTGGTCTACGGCGAAGCGCGCGACGAAGCCCGCTGGCGGGAGCACTGGGACCGCCACGGACCGATGGTGGTCCAGGAGAGGGTGCCGGCCGCCGGGCGAGCGGTCGGGGTCGCGTGCCTCTTCGATGCCTCCGGAACCCTGAAGGCACGTTTCACCCACCAACGCCTGAAGCAGTACCCGGTGGGGGGCGGGCCGAGCACCGACCGGGAGAGCATCCACGAACCCCAACTCGAGGCGTGGAGCGAAACCCTGCTCCGATCGCTCGACTGGCGAGGGATCGCGATGGTGGAGTGGAAGCAGGACCCGGTGAGCGGAGAGTTCCGCCTGCTCGAGATCAACCCACGCTTCTGGGGCAGCCTCGAGTTGGCGGTCCGCGCGGGCATCGACTTCCCCACCCTTTACGCGCTCGCGGCGCTGGGAGAAGAGGTTCCTGAAGCGTTCGATTACGCCGATCACGTTCGGTGCCGGTGGATGATGCCGGGAGACATCCTGCGCTTCCTGTCCGACAAGGACCGGGAATCGCCGCGGCGTTTCCTCAAGGGGTCACTGGGACTCGCGGAGGAATGGGACCGTCGCGATAAACGAGGAGCGCTGGCGACCGTGATCTGTACCGCGGCTCTGGCTCTTAACCCACGATACTGGCGCTACCTGCGACGCTGAGTCCCACCCTGGCGGGCTCCCACCGGACCGGGTTTCCGGCACGGTCGGGACGAGAGACTCCGTCACGCTGCAGCACGATCGGTTCGGCCGGCTTGTAAGCGCTCATCGGAGGAGGAGGCGGGGCACTGAGTACGCCAGCTTCGGCTCCCACGGGACGCCACATGCGGTAGCGGAACAGGGTCTTGCCGGCAACGATGCCGTCGGTCCAGCGGATCTTCTTCCCCTCGGCCTTGGTACGGGGGCGGAAGATGATGGGGATCTCCATGATGCGGACGTCGAGGCGAGCGCATTTGGCGTGCAGTTCCGCTTCGATCCCGAACCGGTCGGACTCGACATGCAGGGCGTCCCAGGTCGCCTTGGACATCGCACGTGCTGCGGTCGCCATGTCGGTGACCTCGGTGCGGTAGAGGGCCGAAGCCAGCCGAGTTACGGCTGTGTTGGCGAGCCACTGCCATGACGAGACGAGCTTCTTGTTGGCCTCGTGGATCCGCGAGCCGGTGACGATGTCGGCCTCGCCGGAGATGATCGGAGCGGCGAGACGATCGATGTCGGCCGGGTCCAACTCGAGGTCGGAATCCTGGAAGACGATGATGTCTCCAGTGACGAAACGAACGCCCTCCCGCAACGCGGCGCCCTTGCCACGGTTCCGAGGCAGATACACGACACGGTCGATGAAATCGCTGACCTTCTCGATCTCGGAGCGTGTTCCGTCGGTCGATCCGTCGTCCACGACGATGAGCTCGCCGACGCATTCCTGACTCCGGATCCGGCGAACGCACTCGGCGATCAGGTGACTCTCGTTGTAGACCGGAACCACAACCGAGATGGTTGGGTGCGCGGCACCGGCAGGCACCGGATCCATGACGCGCCGTCGGAACGGCAGCTCCACGACCTCGGCCCCAACCTCAGGAAGGGGTGCCTCCTCCACCACCGGAGCCGCGACGGCTGCTGGCTGGTCCAACCAGATGACATTCCTTCGTTCCATGCGGCCGAGGGGCTGCGGGATCGGCTGCTCGAGCTGGTAAGCAACCAGGGCCCCGGCCGCGTCGGCCACCGACCAGCGGGGCTCGTATCCGAGCGTCCTCTGGGCGTGGGAGATGTCGGGAACCGAGGGATCCGGGATCTCGGGGTCCGCCAGGTCCTCGAACTGCAGCGACGACCCGCTCTCGGCCACCTCGATCGCAAGGTGCGCTAGCTCGAAGGTGGTGATGACTTCATCGGAGCCGAGCGTGAAGACGTGCCCGGCGGAGTCGTGCTCCAGGACGCTGATCAGTCCGCGAAGGGCATCGTCGACGTAGCAGTAAGCGACCGTCTCGCGACCGGTGCCGCCCATGATGATGTCCTCACCCTTGAGCGCGGTGTTCACGAACCGGTAGAGGAGTGTCTGATGATCGGACGCCTCGCGGGGCCCCACGACGTTGGCAAGACGAACCACGCTGACCGGGAACCCGCTGGCGTTCGCGGCTTTGACTGCGAGCTGCTCTTTGTCATCGTCCGAGGTCGCCGTGGTCCAGTCCGGAGACGGCACCATGACCGTGCGGCGGCCGCGGTTGGCGGCGGCCGACAGAACGTTGATGGTCCCTTGGGCGTTGACCCGCAGACGGCCGGGAGAGACGGGCTCGGTGAACTCGGAGGCCAGGTGGACCACTGCATCGGTGGACCCGACCGCATCCTCGACCACGTCGGGATCTAGAACGGTGCCTTCGATGAAGGTGAACCCGGCGAGGTTCTTGACGTACTTGAGGTTTCGGAGGCTTCCGCTCGAGAGGTCGTCGAGGACGACAACCTCATCGCCGCGCCAGAGGAGGGTCTCCGCCAGGTGAGACCCGATGAAGCCGGCCCCTCCGGTGATAAGTACTCTCACGTGCCCCTTCTTTCAGCGACCCGACCCGACCCCACCGCCGTCGTACCCGGTCCCTCCTGCCCCCCCGTTCCAAGCGCTCGAACTGCTACTTCCAGAAACAGGAAGAACCTTCGCTACCGTAGAACATGCTGGGTGCTTTTCCCAGACCTCTGACAGGATTATCTACGACTTTTTTCCAGTCATCTAGGCCGTTCGGCACCCGAAAAAGGCCGTGTTAGAGCCGAAAAGGGACATCTTGGAGCTCGAACGGGGTCAAATCAAGCTGCTGCCGCGGACTCCGAGGTCGGTCGTCGATGAGGTCCGCGGGTCCGCGGGTTGGGAGCCACAGGAAGACCGCCCAGAGACCACCGGCGAAGGTCGCTCCGCCGGTCGCGAGCTGTGCGAAAACGCCCCCCGGGGTCACCAGCACGATCGCGGCCATCCCCAGGGAGACGAGCGCCCCCTCTATGAGGGGCCGAGCCAGGGTCGGCCGCAAGGGGCGGATCCCCGCCAGTAGGAGGCCGGCGATCACGAGTTCCGTGGCGATCGTCGCGGCTACCGCGCCGTACGCGCCCCACGTGGGGATCAACAACAGGTTGAGGACGAGGTTGGCGATCAAGGCCAGCGCCACTGCTGCGAGGCGCCGGGACCTTCTGCGGTGGGTCGCCGCCAGGACCACGCCCAGCAGATGGTTCACGAACCGGAACGGCAGGATCCAGGCAAGCAGTGCGAGGTATCTCCCGGTGTGGCCGAAGTCCGAACCGAAGAACATCTCGGCGATCGGTGTGGCGAGAACCGTCAGCCCGGTGGCCAGTGGGAGGGCCGCGACGATCAGGATCCTCGAAGTTTGCTGGAACACGCTCTGCAGATGCTCGTCATCGAGACCTTCGGCCTGAGCCAGGATCGGATAGAGAGACGAACTGAAGGACACCGCGACGAGCGGGGCGGTGAGGAGGATCACCGATGCCGCGCCGTACATTCCGACTTCGGCAGACGGGTGGAAGATCGCGAGCACGAGGATGTCGAATCGGAGGAACGTCGCGGTGAGTGAGTAGGAAACCGCGAGAGGCCAGCCTTCATGTATCAATCCGAACCAGTGGCGGGCCGCGATCTCGATGCGGACCGGCCCCCATAGCCTTCGGTACAGAACGATGCAGAGGATCAGGTTCGCGAGACGGCCGGCGGTGAGACCCAACATCGCCCCGCCGACTCCGAGTCCCGCCTGAAGGGCAACGGCTACCGCCACCAGCGCGACCGCTCCCTCGACAACGCAGGTGACGGTCTCGTACTCCATCTTCTCGCCGCGTGGAACGCCGCTCGGAAGATGAGGATCGGTGCGCTGACCGCAACGAATCCTCCAGCTGCGGCCAGAGCTTGTGCAGCATCGGAATGGACGGAAGTAAGGGCCGGGATCCCGGTGAGTAGTCCTCCGAAGATCAACCCCAGGAGGCAGGCAAGCGGCAGACTCCGCTCGAGCTCACACGGATCGCGCGTTCGAGCGAGTTCGCGGATCAAACGGTTGTCGAGCCCCAGAACCGCGACGAATGCGAGGGTTCCTGCCAGGGTCCACGACAGCGAAAAGCTCCCCATGCCCTTCGGGCCCAGGGTCCTCGCCACCATGATCGCCGCGATCGCCTTGGATCCACCCGAGAGGGCGAAGGTTCCTAGCTGACTCAGGGCGTTCTTCGCAACCGTCCGCCGCGACAGAGAGACAGCCATTAGGTTCTGCCGGTCGTCGAGACGACCGGCTCTCGCCGACCGTGCGGAGCTGGCCTGGAGGGACGCACTGGATCTAGGAGGTCCAGGAGGGAGCTAGCGCCGGCTTGTCGGTGAGACGCCACCTCAACTTCCCGTCCGGGAGTTCCCTGCCGGGACTCGCGTAGACGGCCAGATGATCGGTCGCCATCGCGATGTACTTCCCATCGGGTGAGAACACGGGCTGACGGTCCATCGAGTCGCTACCGATCAAGCGCTCGACGTCTCCGCTCGAGACCTCCAGCGTGTAGATCTGCCAGACCTCGTCGAGTCTCGTGGATGCGAACGCGATCGTGGAACCGTCGGGAGAGAAGCTGGGGAAGAGATCCTCGCCCTGGCTGTCATCGGTCAACCTTTCGGTCGAACCAGACGCGATGTCAACGGAGTACAGGCTGTAATCGTCGTCGTCCACCTTGGACGAGTAGACGATCCGGCCCCCGTTCGGGTCCCACGTGGGATACACGTCTTCGGAACCACCCATCGTCAGTTGCTCGACCGCGCCACCGTCGGCGGAGGTCCTGAAGAGGTGCCAGCTCTCGTCCGACGAGCGCGTGGACGCAAAGGCGATCTCGGTCCCATCGGGCGAGAAGGTCGGATAATCGTCCGGCGCGTCGCCCCTGGTGAGCTGCTTGGCGTCACTACCGTCGGCATTGGCCACCCAGATGTGGGTGATGCCGTCGTTTCCGGCGCTCGCAAAGGCAAGCGAGTTCCCGTCCGGTGACCAGGTCGGGGAGTCGATGAACGCACCGGGGACGTCCAGCTCGGTGATACTTCCGGAATCGAGATCCTGAACGTAGAGAGAAGTCTCGCCGACACCCGACTCCCGGACGAAGGCGATCTTCCCGCTCAGGGCTCCCTCGGGAGGCGACACTTCACGGAGGCTCACCGGGCGACGCTCCTTGGTGGGGCTGCAGGCGGCTGCCAGCACCCCCACCAGGAGGATCGCGACGATGGTGCGAAGGTTCTTCATCAGTCGAGGACCTGCTCGATCGTCGGACCGCTGTTGAACAGCTCGTCCTGCTCGTACTCGTAGTCCTTGAACTGCTGGGACTCGTCGGCGAGCTTGAAGTCGGCGTTCCGGTGGATCCGGTAGATACGAACGTTCTCGTCGTCGTAGTGGATCGTCATGTCCGAGTGGTACTGACGGTAGGTCTCCGCCCATTCGTAGACGATCGCCATGATCCGGCCACGCTTGACCTCGGTCCGGTAGTACTCGTTGGTGGGGTTGTTAGCGCCCTCGGAAAGGTCGAGGCCGATCAGCGGGTCCTTCTCGATGGTGATGTAGACGTCCTCCGTCGGGATCGGGAGTTCCCAACCGGGGCGCACGGCGTCCTGGGTACGGATATCCCGGGCGAAGATCCACAGCTCGACGAAGAACCCGTCACCGAGGACCCGCTGTCGTTGTTCGGGGATGCCCACGACCGTGTACGTGAAGTTCTCACTCGCTCGCATGATCTTTCTGGTCTCGACCGAGATCGCCTCGTAGTCGGTGACGACTCGGTCGTTCGTGTCCGCGCTGATCGGGAAGCGTGCGCTGAACATCATGATGGCGAGTACGGCAACGACCATCGAGATCGCAGCGCGAGCCACACCAACGCGCATCGGGATGATCGACAGGAGGCCCGCCAGTCCCACGCCGTAACCGAGCGCGAGGGCAGGCGACACGATCCAGGCGATACGGATGGCGTAGAAGGCATCGAGACCTAGGACCTTGGTGTCGAACATGACTACCAGGACGACCGCGGCTGCGGACAGACCGATCATCAGGGCGCCGGTCGTTCTCCGTTTGGTCGCCAGCATCACGAAGCCGCCGAAGAAGCCGAACATCGCGCCGATCAGTGAACCGATCGAGATGGCGTTCTGCCCGAAGTCCTCGACCGCGGCGCGCTCGGCCGCGGTGTTGGCAACGCCGGGCTCGCCGACGAACGGCAAGAGGTCTCGGATACCGGCGAACAGAGCCTTACCGAACAACAGTCCAAGAGGGATATAGATGTGTCCCGCGAGCCCACCGAGCAGCATGGCTCCGATGGTCTTCATCGCCGCGGCCATGCCTTGCTTCGCGAAGATCCCCGCACCGATGGCCAGAGCGCCACCCATGGCGAAGAAGACGAACATAGGCAGGGGGTGGATCATCGCCATGGCGAAGGTACCGGCCCCCACGGTCCAGAGGTGTCCCTTATGGCGCGAGGTGACCGCCATACCGACGAAGGCCAGGGTGATCAGGGCGATACCGAGGCTGAGCTCCTGAGGCAGGGGCGCCGACTGACGGGCCCATGGCACCAGGAACTCGGCACGCGATCCGAAGATCCCGAAGATCGAGGCGGCGAACACGGCCGCACCGGGGTTGCGGGTGAGTCTCAGGGTCGTGAACAGGGCGCCGACCGGGATCAGCAGGGTCATCAGCGGTCCGGCGAACCGGATGAGGTCGGCCATGTCCTGGCCGAGGCTGAACTTGTGCCATAGCGCCATGATGGCGTGGACGCCGTGCGGGTAGATGCCCTCGGTGTAGATCTGGTTCTGCTCGAGGAGCTTCGTCCACGTAAGGATCGTGTAGTTGTCGGAAGGGCTCAGCGACACGTTCGCCGCCGGCACCTTGACTCGCAGGTAATAGGCGATCGCGAGCACGACCACGAGCGGAACGATCAGGATGAGCATGAACAGCACGCTCGGGAGGCTCTCCCGTGGCTCGCGCGGTTCGCGCGGCTCAGGTGCCGCGTCGGACAGGTCGATCTTCTTCGACTTGCGACTGGACACCTGAACCTCGCCGCTCTCGAATCGATCCCCGAGGTTGGCAAGTCGCACCGAGATGCGCTCACCGAGACCGGAGAACCACTCACGGTTCACGCCCATCGGACGCAGCTTGAACCAGTAGCAGGCGATCACGGACAAGATGATCAACGTCGTCGTTTCGTACAACTTCAAGATGGCAAGGACCTGGGTCACGACGACCACGATCGCGATCCATCTGATGAAGTTGATGACGAGGACGTCGAGCGTGTTCCTCGCCGACTTAGGAGTCGGCAGGATCAGCCACGGCAACAGTACGAATGCGATACCGAAGCCGACGAACGTCTTTATGATCTCGATCGAGTTCATGGATTCACCTACACCGAGGAGTAGTAGTAGTAGTCAAGGTTTGTCAGCACTCGCAAAGCAAGCACCAGACTCACCACCGCAAACACGATTCCGCCCAAAGCGAATCCTATGACGGCCCAGTAGTAAACGACTAGGCGGCTCAAGATAAATCCGACGAGGAAGTCCACGATCAGCGCGGGGATGATCGCAAGGATCGCAAGCCGCGGCCTCGACAGCCAGAAGAACAAGGAGACGTTAAGCAGCGAGAAGGCAGCGAGCGAGTACCCGATCGATCCGAAGATGAACACGAACACGCTCACGTCGTTGAGCAAAATGGCAATCTCTGGGATGTACTGCACCAGCCAGCGCACGAAGAAGTACGCACCGACGGCGCCGATGATCGACATGACGAAGTACAGGACCAGGCTGCGACGGTAGAAGGCGAAGAACCAGGAGCGGAAGTCCTTGGCTTCCTTGACCGTGTACTGCAGCTGCTGCGGCTTGACGAACCCGGAGAACCGGTAGATCGCGTATTCGAGGGCGCCCAGCGCCGGCAGCAAACCGAGCAGTGCCCAGTTCACGCCGACTTCGTAGTCGGTCTGGAACCAGATGAACGTCTGACGGAAGTCGGTACGACCCGTCCAGGCGATGATGCGGTCTCCGAAGATCAGCACGAAGTAGAGCAAGCCGAACAGGAAGTACGGAGCCACGGATGCGATCAGCAGGGTGAACCGTGGCAGCTTGGTCGAGATCGGCAGACGTGGATCCTTGGACCGGTTGTGCTGGAACGCCAGGATCACGATCGTCGCGATCAGAGCGAAAGCGGCCGCCGAAATGATGCCGACCTGGTGCGCCGGCACGATCTCCCAGCCGAACCACTCACGGAAGATGTAGACGACCCCGATACCGACGCCGATGGCGATCGAGAACAACAGCTCCTTCTGAAGCATGTAGAGGGTCGACAGACTCAACCAGAGCAGCGACAAGGTGAAGTAGTAGACAACCGCTAGGTCCTTCTCGATACCGGACACGACCGGGAACGCCGAGAAGAAGAAGTACAGGATGATGCCGACCAGGGCCGTTACCAGAACTCCGGCAGCGACGAAGAAGAATGCAACCTTCAAACAGAGCAAGAACATGCCCTGCCGCAGGTACATCAGTCCTCGTCTACCGATCGCCTGCGTGAAACCACCGGCCAGCAGGTAGGACAGCGCCGTACCGACGCCGATCGCGGTCGCACGTGCTGTGGAGAAGTAGTAGTACGCCCACAGCGAGTAGAGAAGCAGAAGGATCGAGAAGATCATGATCGCCATCGGGAGACCGAACGCGACGCCTCGGAAGAAGAACCGCGGGATCGCGGACCACAGGCCCGGTGGCTCCCACTTGTCCAGCTCTTCCTTCTGACGACGACGCTCTTCTTCCCACGCGGTCTCCTGCGCAGTATCGACGCCCCTCTGACGCTGGGCGATTACTAGTGCGAGCGAGAACACGTCGGGCTGGCCGTAGTGCTCCTGCGAGATCTGGTCGTTGATACCCAGAGACTCGAGGTGCGCGGCGGCCTCGAAGGGACTCTCGAGCCATCCCGCGTTACGGGAGAGTTCGTCGGTCAACTCCTCGATGCTCGGGTTCCTGAGTGCCATCTACGACTCCTCCCGTGCAAGGACCGTTGCCAAGGCCGCGGCTGCGGCACTCCTCACGGTCGGATCAGGGTCTGAGCTCAGGACCTGAGACAGAAGGTGGATCGACTCTGTCCTGGGCAAGGCTTCCGCAGTGACCGAAGGTGCGATGGCCCTGCGACGGATCTCGGGGTCGGGGTCCGACAGAAGCTTGCGAACCGCCTGGGACAGTTCCGGTCCACCCCGTCGGTAAGCAGCCTCGAACGCTGCGATGCGCTCACGAGGATCGTCGGAGTCAAGCGAGATACCCACGGCCGGCTGCAGTTCACGAACCTCGAAGTCGTGCTCGGGCTCGATCACCGGCGAAGTCGGCGTGGTGATGCCGGCATCGCCTTCCGGTGCGTAGTCCGTGGACCCAGACGTGAAGACCTCCAGTTCCTCCGGAGGCATCATCCGCTGACGCTCGACCTCGGCCGAGATCTCGGAAGGGGGAGCGCTGAGGCCCTGGTCGACGATGATGACGTCCTGGCGCTCGTCGACCGTGGGGACGACCGTCTCCTCCGGCGTCTCGGGCACGATGGTGAGCTGCGGCTGGAGGACCGGCTGCGGCTCGGGGATGCGTCCCGCGGCCCGCTCCCGGCGGTAAGCCTCGGCAAGCGTGACGTAGGTCCTGCGGTAACCCTCGAGTGCAGCATCGATCGTGAATCGGTTGAGAGCACGGTCGCGACACGCGGCCTCGAGTTCCTGACGAGCAGGAGCGTCGAGGTTGAGCAGTCGCAGGGTTGCGTCGGCAAGTCCTTCGATGTCTTTCGGGCGAGCCAGGAGACCGACACCCTCGAGGGCTTCCTTGACGCCACCGACGTCGGTGGAGACGACCGGCTTGCCGCACATGAGCGACTCGACGACCGAGTAAGGGAACGCCTCGGAGATGCTGGTCAGAAGGACGACGTCGGCCTGGTTGTAAGCCTCGGCCGGGTTGTCGGTGGTGCCCATGAACTTCACCGTGTTGCCAAGGTTCATGTCACGGTGCAGCGCCTTAACGGTCTTGTCGTACTCGCGGTCGGCGACCGGTCCGTAGTGCAGGAACTGGACGCTCGGGATGTGCTGGCGCACGAGGTCGGCGACCCGGAGGAAGGTTTCGAGGTCCTTCAGGGGGTCGATACGTGCGACCGATACGACCGTCGGGGCCGACGGACGCGAGACACGGCGGGGACTGAACGACACGGGGTCGACGCCGTTGTAGATCACTCGGATGCGGTCGCGCTCGGCGCCGTTGCGCAGCTCCCAGCGAGCGTTGAACTCACACACCGGGCTGATCTGGTCTGCGTAGTAGAACGCGGTACGGGAGATCGCGGCGATCATCTGGACCAGGAACTTCTTCAGGTAGTAGGGGAAGCCGTACCGGGCCATGGCCAGGTACTGCTCACGCATGTAGACACCGTGCTCGGTGAGCAGGAACGGCGTGCCCTTCTCGACCTTCGCCAGGATGCCGGGGATGGCGCAGAAACCGGCGGCCGAAGAGTGGATCACGTCGGCGTCGGGGATCGGCACGTTCAACGGCATCATGAGGCGGTACAGCCAGCGAAGACCCTCGGTCGCGTCGTTCAGGGAAGGAAGGTGTTCGCCGTTGCTCCCGTTCTGGGGCGGCTGCGGCTGATCGGGGTTGCGGAACTGACGGAAGAGGTCGCGGGCTTCCTCACGGCTCGGGCCGCGCTCGGGGTTGTTGTCGTCCGCGTTGATGATCTCTTCGCCGTGAGGATCGGAGGTCTCGTACTCCTCCTCGGTGTCGTTGTACTCACTGGTGTTCGCACGGAGGAAGACCTCGGTCACCGCATCCCAGGTCGCACGCGACCGGAACGTGGCGCGGTAGTCGTTCTCACGGAAGTACAGGTGCAGTTGGTAAAGGATCTGGCCGAAGTGCCCGGGATCGAAGTCGGCGGAGCCGATCTCGGTCAGGAGCTCCTTCAGGAGAGGAACGAATCCCTCCTTGGCCTGAGTCTCACGGGTACGACGGGCGAGATAGATGACCTTTGCGGCCGGAACCTCGGAGGTGTACTCGACCGGCTCCTCGGTGCCCCACAGGGGGAGACCGACGAAGCGCTTCACGTTGCGTGGAAGCACGTACTGCGAGGAGATGAACGGGTTCATCATGAGGGCCCAGACCGTGAAGTCGGTCTCGGGCATCCCACGCATCATCGCCTCACACCAGGTGCTCACACCACCGCGGAAGTGCGGGTAGGTACCTTCGGTCGTCAGGACGACGTGAAGGTCCGAGGGGCCCGAGCGATCTCTCGCGACGGGCTGCTGCATAACAACCTGTCCCATGTCTGCCATTGCTCGTCTCCCTCTAGCTTTCCGTCGACCCGCCCGAAGGCGGTCCCGTCAGTTTCCGAAGCGACCGCTCGGTCGCCGCCACAACATCCATGTCTGGGTCCGCCACGAAGATCCGCTTGAGCGGCTCCACGGCACGAACGTCACCCAGGTCACCCAAGACCTCTGCGGCCTTGCTACGAACCGTTCCATCCGGGTCCTCGAGGCGACCGATGAGTGCGTCGACCGCGTGGCCGGCCCTCATCGCCCCGAGTGCATCGATCGCACGCTCACGACGTTCAGCGGAACGATTCGAAAGCTCGGCGATCAAGCCCTCTGCTGCGTTCGAGGAGGCAAGCGTCTCGCCGACGATCCTCTTGAGGTCGACGTCCGCGCCCTCGAGCGCCTTGACCAGAGCATCGGTCGCAACGTCACCCATCTGAGTAAGTAGTTCCGCCGAGGTCCTGCGGAGGTTCGGGGTCCCCAGTGCGTTGATCAGCATCTGGGCGACCGAGGACGAGCGCCGCTCGAGGATCGCTCCACGGGCGGAGTTCCTGACTTCCTCGACCGGGTCGTGTGACGCGTCGAGCAGGTATGGAAGGGCACGGTCGTCGTCGAGCGAGGCGAGGGCCGAAACGGCAAGGGCCCTGACCGTGGCGTGCGGGTCACGCACGCGTGCTCCGACGGCGTCGATGTCCATCGCCTCCGGCCGGCCGACGATGGCAGCGAGTGCCTCGGCACGAACCTCGGTAGAAGGGTCGGACAGCGAGTCGATCAGGAGAGAGTGGCTGCCTCCGTTGTTGAGGCGGACGAGCATCGCCAGTCCGAGGGCCCGCTCGCGCGAATCGGTGGACTCGTAAGCCTGCGTGGCAAGGCTGCCGAGGATCTCCGGGCCGAAGCCAAGGAGCGCCTCGATGATCGTCTGACGTGCATCGCTCGAAGACGAACGAAGAGCGTTCCACAGTGTCGCAAGTGCCTCGGGGCCGGGGGCCTGGCTGAGCACGGTTGCGGCGCGTCCGGCGATCTCACGATCGGGATCCTGAAGAGCCCTCACGAGCAGCGAGGTCTCGCCGCCGGAGGCGCCGGAAAGAAGCTCGACTCCGGTGCGTCGGACCTCACGGTCCGAGTCACGAAGTGCGGTCTCCGCGGCACGAAGACGATCCTCGCGGCCGGCGCCGAGGAACGCACGGGCGGCGGCGAGTCTCACTCCGGTAGAACTGTCTGATGCCAGGGTCTCGATCAATGCCTGACCGGTGGCGCCACTGGGATCGGCACCGGCCGCCTCGATGGAGGCTAGGCGGACGGTTGCGCTCGGGTCCTTGAGTCCGGCGTCAATGCCCCGCCGTACCGGTGGGCTCCACGAGTGCGGCCAACCTGATCGCCGCGATGCGACGCTCCCGGTCCGTGTCTGACTGCCACGTAGCGATTAGCTCGTGGATACCGGTGAAGCCACGAAGAACCGCCGACAACCTCTCCCGAGCGATCCCCGAGCTCGAGCTCGAGAACGTGATCCACGAGTGCGGGAACGGCTTCTGCGATGTTCAAACGAAGTGCGATCTCTGCAAGGTGGGCTGCATCGTCGGGGTCGGACGCAACGATCTGCGGCACCAACCACGAAGCGATACGGGCCGGCTTGATCGCACGCAGTGCGGCTTCGGCTCGCTCGCGAACCGCCGGCTGGGGGTCCTTGAGGGCCGTCATCAGAACCGGGATCGTGACCTGCTCGAGTTCATCGTCGAACCCGTTCGTCTCGACGCCGGCGGAGAAGGGCGAGGTGACCACCGGAGCGTCGATGATGGTCGCGTGGCTCTGTGCATCGTTCGCCAGCTCACGGACCTCGGGGTCGTCATCGCCCGAGAGAGCAGCCAGCGCGTTGAGAGCGTGGCCGGAGCCGCGCTCGGTGGCAAGGATCGCCATCCCACGCTTCAACACGTTGTCGCTCGAGTTCAATGCATCCGCGATCCAAGCCTCGGGGAGCCCGG
Organism: uncultured Actinomycetes bacterium; assembly: GCA_963826105.1. Taxonomy (GTDB): domain Bacteria; phylum Actinomycetota; class CADDZG01; order CADDZG01; family WHSQ01; genus WHTI01. The sequence goes on from CAWGWA010000016.1 coordinate 48,990, forward strand.
AAGCGATGAGCCCAACCTCACGACGGAACCGGGCCCGAACGACAGGCGACAGACCGGCGACCGAGCGGGACACATTCTCCGCGGTGTGCTGAGCGAGACGTGAAGGATCGATGGAGCCGAGAAGGCGTGCAACGCCGCCGAGGGCAGCTCCGATCACTGCTTCGTCTTCCTCGCCGCCGATCCGATCGACCAACGAAGGAAGAACGGTGACGTTTCCAGAACGACCGAGGAGCGCCATCGCTCGGGCACGGATCCCCGGGTCGGCATCTAGTGCCGCACCTGAGATCGCATCGAGCGGAGCGTGGGTCGGGTCGCGCTCGAGAACCCGAAGCGCTAGCGAACGTACATCGTGCTCTGGGTCCTGCAGGGCCCCGGCGACCGCGGCGAAGGCCGCAGGGGTCATCTCGAGAACCGACAGCGACCGAAGCGCTTCGCGCCTGCGCTCGACATCGGGAGACTTGAGTTGACTAACGGCCGTCTGAAGAGGATCGAAGGCCGGCTGCGCGGGAGCTGCTTGAGCGGCCGGCGCTTGTGCGGGCGCCTGGGCGGGGACTTGGGCGGGAACCTCGGACGCGACCTCGAAAGGCGACTCGACCGCCGACTCGGTGTGGATGACCGATGGCGCCTCAGGCACCTCAACGTCATGATCTGCGATCTGGGGAGAAGGAACCTCGGACGCGGTTTCGAGGATGTCGCCGGTTCCGGCCTCCGTCTGGGTCACGGTGATCCCGGGGACCCCAGCTTCCTGGGTCTCGGTCGCCGGCGGCGGGGTCGAGGGCACGGACTGACCGGACTCGGCCGATGTCCAACCGGTGTCGGTGGCGTCGTCGTCGTAGCCACTCTGGGCGATGTCGGCAAGCTCGGCGCCGGGGTGGCGCGTGGGGACAGACTCGTTCTGCTCCTCGGACTCTTCTTCCTGTCCGAGCAGCGATCGAAGGAACCCGATCTCCCTGCGAGGTGTCATCTACCGATCTCCCTCATCTGTCAACTGCTTGCGTGACTCTGCGTGCTTCTTGAGCGATCCGAGGATCACGTTCCTCACGTGATCCGGCGGTGCTCCCTTCATCACTGCTACACCTTTCGCTGCTACGTGCTGGTGCGGGAAGTCCAGCAGTCCCACTACCAGCGGACCAACCTCCGGGTCGATCAGATCGAAGAGGGCCTTCAGATCGAGCCCTTCGACGGCTGCGTCGACCAGCAACACATCTGCACCTTCGTTACGCGCAACCCGGATGGCTTCGAAGCCATCCACTGCTTCACCGGCCACGGTCCATCCCCACTGCTCCTCGACGACTTCCCGCAGCGCCGCACGAGCGGTTGGGCGAGAGTCGACCAGTACAAAGCGGAGGTGCATCCGGTGCCTTTCCACTGATTCGGGTCACAAGAGAACGGTAGAGAACCCCAGTAGTAACAACATCCGCCGTAGGTAGCGTTGCAAGGGAGCGTTCGTCTGAAAGCGCGGGGACCACAGGTAGGTATCGAGGGCCGAAGGTCGTACTCGAGGGGACGCTACAGGGGGTGGATCACCTGCTCGCCGGGAGCGAGGAGTGGTCCCGGCGAGCAGGTTCAATCCTTGGGGCTGCGCACGATCCGCTCGCGGATCGCTTTCGAGGCGGCCTGGGTGCGGTTCGTGACCGACATCTTGCGGAAGATGCTCGAGAGGTGCGCCTTCACGGTCTTCTCGCTGACGAACAGGAGCGCAGCGATCTCGTGGTTGGTTGCACCCTCGCTCAGGAGCTGCAGAACTTCGAGCTCGCGGGCGCTGAGGGAGTCCTCGTTCCGGGTGTTGGAGCGGCGTCCTCTGACGAACACGCGCTGTGCAACTGCCGGGTGGAGGTAGAGACCCCGACCAGAGAGTGCCGTGTCCACGGCCTCGCGGAGCTGATCGGTGCTCGACTCCTTGAGAACGTAGCCGTTGGCGCCGGCCTCGAGGGCCGCGTCCACATAATCCTCGGTGTCGTAGGTAGACAGAACGAGGATCGGTAGCTCTTTGTCGGTCTGCCGGATCTGGCGGATCGCCCAGATGCCGTCGAACTCGGGCATGCGAGCGTCCATGAGGATCAGGTCGTAAGTTCCGGAGGTCGCCAGAGCGACGCCTTCCTGAGCCGAACCCGCCTCGAAGACCTCGAACTCGAAGAAGGTCTCCACGAGAAGCCGGATCCCCTTGCGCACGACCTCATGGTCGTCCACCAGTAGGACCCTTATCGCACGCTGTTTCCCATCGGTGTCGGTGATCTGTTCGACTGCAGTGCTCATCGTTCTCTCCCGGGGCTCGCCGGTTAATGACGGTTATCCGCCGGTCGACCCCGGGTCCTTCGATAGTCCTATCCGGGGCCCCCTATGTGGCGGCTCCCTACGACTATCGGCAGGACTTCCTCTGGACTGCAGTCGGATCAAGAAGAAATTTCCATAACCAGGGAAGTCCCCTGGCCGGGAGCGGAAACGACGTCGATCCGCCCTCCCATGAGCCACACCCGCGAACGAAGGAGGTTGAGTCCCTGGTGCTTCCGAAACCCCTCATCGTCCTTCTCGGACTGGTCGAACCCCTCGCCCTGGTCGCTTACCAGGATCTTGATCCCGTCCGCGGTGAACTCGAGCTGGATCGTCGCGTTGGTGCTTTGGGCATGTTTGCGTACATTCGTTAGGGCTTCCTGGACGAAGGCGAACATCAGGGCAACGATGTCGGGATCGACCGGGCGCTCGGTCCCCTCGACGTCGCAATCCACCTCGAGCCCCCACTGAGCACCGAAGTCGTCGACGTAGCGGATGAGGCCGCCGGCGAGGTCTTCGGATCCCGCTTCTCTCGGAGCGAGTTCGAAGATCGCTCCACGCAGATCGTCGAGAGCCTGGGTAACCGCTTCACGCGATGCCTCCACCATGGCGGCCGCCTTTTCCGGGTCACCGAGGTAACGCTCGAGGACCTGAAGCTGGATCGCCACGTTCGTGACCACTTGGGTCAAGCCTTCGTGGATCGCCGAGGCGATCCTAGATCGTTCCCTCAACAGGGCGTGCTGCCCGGCCGCGGCATTTCCCTCGGCCTGGCCGAAGCCCCACCCGAGCAGAGTGGCGGCGATGTCGAGACCCTCTTGCGACGGCCTCTTGCCGCCTGGAGCGACACCCATGAACAACCGGTTACCGACACCCCACGAAACGGCCCATGGTCCGAGGACCTGGCCGGAACAGGCTTCCTTAAGGGCACGGTCGAGCGTCACTACCGGATCGGCGGTGACGATCTCCCAGTTCTCGCCCTCGAGGACGCACGTAGTCGTGTTCCATTCCTTACCTTCTTTGACCGAAGCGACCACCGAGATCCCGGTAGCCGTCGGCGTCAGGGCAACCAGGGCACGAGCGTCGAGGGCCTTCGCGGTTCTTTCCGCGGCCGCCTGCTCGTCGGCCTGGCCCCCGGCGAACAGACCGAGAGCCGGAAGGAGCTCCCACAATGCGTGCATCTCGTGATCCCAGCGGTCGTCGTCGGCCAATGCACCTTGGTCTACCGCGGCCGGCTGGTCGCCCAACTGATGGGGGATTTCGGTTGCGAAGACGTCTTGTTCCAACTCGGGTATGGGGTTCTCGAACACCGCGAACGCGGGGCCGCGCCGGAGGGTCGATCGGAGTACGGCCAGCCGACCCACTCCGGCGACCTGAAGACGGGGGCCGGAGCCGGGGATCTCAGAGGTTTCCATCGCAGCCCAGCCCTCGGCGACCGTCTCGAAGGTCTCCATCGCAGTCAGGTACACGTGATCACGAGGCAGCGCGGGAAGGGCCTGGGTGCTCCACTGCCCCCCATCGAGCCGGCATAGAACCCAACGTTCGGCCCCCAGCCGCTTGCGCAGGCCTTCGAGAGCTTCCTCGAGGGGATTCGGTGGTTCTCCGGTGTGGTCCGTTTCAAGACTCAGATAGGTCACCTTAGTTTTATCGGCCGCCGGCCGCCCACCCTAAGTCGGTGGATACTTCATTTCGAGTTCGGCCGCCTGCCCGGGTGGTGGAATGGCATACACGGCGTCCTTAAAAGTCGCTGGCCCTTACGGGTCATGTGGGTTCGACTCCCACCCCGGGCACACCTTCTTCTGCGATCCCGCCGAGGCGGATCGCTTCTGGAACCCTGCGGATCTATCGGGCGAGCGAGGGCTCACGTCTCAACCCTCAGGCGGCCGTGGGGACTTTGGCGTGGAACCGAGGGAGGCGGAGCGGAGCGCCTCCAGGTTCCGGCAAGTCAGACCAGTGGCCACGGCAGCGGCCGGTCGAGCCCCGGTGGCGGGAAGCTGTCCTCGAGCATCAGGGTCTCGACGCGCTCCAGGGTGGCGGTCGCCTCCTCCGGAGTGAGCAGTTCGGCGAGCCGGCCCCCGAGCCCTTCGGCATCGGAGAGGACCGAGCCGAGGGCGCCGAGTTGTTGACGGAGGCTGGCCCCGAGAGGCTCGTCGGCGAACTGCCAGATCACCGTGCGGAGCTTGGGCTCGACGTGGAACGTGAGGCCGTGGTCGACCGCCCACAGGACCCGGCCCTCGTCCTCGATGACATGACCGGCCTTGCGATCGGCGTTGTTGACGACGACGTCGAAGGCAGCGAAGGCGCGGAAGTCGTCGAGGCGCTCCTCCATGAGGACGAAGAAATGTCGGTCGGGGTCGTGCTCGATGAAGAGTTGTAGGGACCCGGCCCCCAGCGGACCCTCGTCGCGGAACACGGTTGGCGGGACGATCCCCCATCCGGCAGCCTCGCTCACGAGATACGAGGCGACCTCGCGCGCGCCGAGCGATCCGGTGGCGAAATCCCACAGCGGCCGCTCGCCGCGCTGCGGCTTGTAGACGGCTAGGAACTGCCCGCCCTTGCCGGTAACGCGCACCAAGAACGTGTAGTTGGAGGAGTACGGCAGCAGGCCCAACACCTCGATCCCGCCGGTCGACAGGGCCTCGAGGGTCGCGGCGGCACCTGTCACGGGGCCCTCAGCCGAGCCGGTGATGGGGTCGGTGGCCGTTCGACGCGGGACAGTTGTGTCCGTCGGGATCCATGGGGAGGCCGCACAACTGACAGGTCGGCCGGCCCTCGGCGATGACCGCCATGGCGTGGAGAACGAAGGCCCGGACCTGATCGCGTCTCAGCACGAAGCGGATGGAGGTGATGTCTTCGGTTGCGCCTTCGTCGAGACCCTCATCCTCGAGACCCGCTCCGGCCTCCTCGATGACGACGTAGACACTGTCGGATGCTTCGTCGTAGGCGAGCGCCATGGAACCCACGCGCCACTCCGGCGGATCGGTCGCCACGAGCGCGAGCGCGGGATCCCGGGCCGGTTCGGTAGTGCGGATCGTGTCGGTCGAATCGATCGCCAGCAGCAGCTCCCGGAGCCGCTCGGCGAGCACGCCGACCTGTTCCTTCTCGAGCGTGAACGTGCGCACGGCGGTTGCGCCGGAGGCCTGGATGAAGAAAGTGCGCTCGCCGGGCCGCCCGAGGTAGTCGGCGGTGAAGACGATCGGAGTAACCGTGGTCTCGCTCATGGCTTCGCGACCGGAGGCGGGAGTTGGTTGACGTTGAACACTCGCGGTCCGTGGTCCGAGACGCCGATCACGGTGATCGATGCGGGATCGACGATGATCCGTTGGAAGAGATCGATGTGCACGCCGAGATAGTGAGCGACCACCAACCGGATGACGTCGGCGTGGGTGACGCAGCACACCGCTCCTTTGGGATGGTCCGTACGGATGAGTTCGAGCACGCTCACGGCACGGTTCTGCGTTTCCCTTAGGGTCTCGCCGTCGGGGAAGCGCGCCGCCGACGGGAAGCTCTGGATCTGTTCCCACAGCTTGGTCTTGGTGAGGGTCTTGAACGATCGTCCGGTCCAGCCTCCGTAGTGCACTTCGCCGAGGCCCACGCGGATCTTCACCTTGAGGCCCTGGCGCGACGCGATGAAGCCCGCGGTCTCGACGGTGCGCTCGATCGGCGAGGAGTAGATCGCACGCATCTTGATCTTGGCGAGGTGATCGGCTGCTGCTGCAGCCTGGTCCTGGCCTTCCTCGGAGAGATGGACCCCAGAGGCCCACCCGGTGAGCTTGTGCCCGGTGTGAGCGGTAAGGCCGTGGCGAACGAGATAGAAGGTCGTCATGCGAGCGACCGGTCGATCGCCTCGAGCGCGCTCGGATTCTCGAGCGACGACAGATCGCCGGGATCTTCGCCCAGAGCACGAGCCCTGATCGCACGTCGCAGGATCTTGGCCGACCGGGTGCGCGGCAGTTCGTCGACGAAGAGGATCCGGGCGGGCTTGAAGGCCTTACCGAGTTCGCCCGCAACGATCGTCTTGATCTCATCCCCCAGGACATCCGTCGGTTGGGTGTCCGGGCGAAGGATGCAGAAACACCACACCGTCTCGCCTTTCACATCATCGGGGACGCCGATCGCGGCACACTCGACGACCGCGGGATGCTCGACTGCCGCAGACTCGAACTCGGCGGGACCGATCCGCTTTCCGGCGATGTTCAAGGTGTCGTCCGAGCGTCCGTGCAGGAACCAGTAGCCGTCGGCATCGATCGAAGCCCAGTCGCCGTGGACCCAGACGTCGTCCCACCGCGACCAGTAGGACGCCAGATACCGCTCGGTGTTGTTCCAGAAACCTCGTGTCTGCGCCGGCCACGGTTTGGTGCACACGAGTTCGCCGACCTCGCCGCGGACGGGCGTTCCGTCGGGCCCGTAGACATCCATCGCCATCCCGAGGGCCGGGGTCCCGAGCGATGAGTTCTTGGTCGGGATCACGGGAGCAGCTCCGAGGAAGCACGCCCCGATCTCGGTGCCGCCTGAGATGTTGATGATCGGCCGGGTGCCTCCGCCGACCACACTGTTGAACCAGCGGTACGGCTCCGGGTTCCACGGCTCACCGGTCGAGGCCAGCACCCTCAACTTCGAAAGGTCGTGGCTCGTAACGGGCTCCTCCCCCGCCGGCATCAGGGCACGGACCAAGGTCGGCGAGATGCCGAGGACGGTCACACCGTGCCGCTCGCACATGTCCCACAGGCGATCCGGGCCGGGGAAGTTGGGAGCGCCTTCGTACATGAAAACGGTTGCGCCATTCGCGTGCGACCCGATCATCTCCCAAGGCCCCATGATCCAGCCCATGTCGGTCACCCAGTAGAGGAGGTCTCCGGGTCGAACATCGGTCTGGTACGCAGCCTCCTCTGCCACCTTGACCAGGAACCCGCCGTGCACGTGAACGCTCCCTTTGGGCGTGCCGGTCGTGCCGGAGGTGTATCCGATCAGCATCGGCGTCTCGGGATCGAGCGCCGGGGCTTCGTGCGTTTCCGACTGCGCCGCGAACGCTGCATCCCACGGGATGTCGATCGGGCCGGCCGGTAGCTCGTCACCGGGGAACCGGCGGTAGACGACGAGCGACTCGACCGACGGGGAATCGGCGATGGCCTCATCCGCAACCGCCTTCATGGCTACCTTCGAGCCACGCCGGTAGAAACCATCGGCGACGAACAGCGCCTTCGCCTTGGAATCGTTGAGTCGGGTGGCGATCGCCGGGGCTCCGAAGCCGGAGAAGATCGGGAGGTAGATCGCCCCGATCCGCGCGATCGCGTATGCGGCGATGACGGCCTCTGGAACCATCGGCATGTAGACCCCGACAGCGTCGCCTTCGCCGATGCCCATCGCGAGAAGTCCGTTGGCAACCTTGCACACTTCTCGGTGCAGTTGCTCGTAGGTGAGGGTGGCCGTCGGGCCGTCCTCGCCCTCCCAAACGATCGCGGGTTGATCGCCGCGGGCCTCGAGATGGCGATCGATGCAGTTGTAGGTGAGGTTCACCCTGCCACCGGGGAACCACTTCGGCCACTTGAAGCCTTCGGAGTCGTCGAGCACTGATCTGTAGGGAACCGAGAACTCGATCCCGAGATCCTTGACCACCTCATCCCAGAACCATTCGATGTCGTCCTGGGACCGCTTTACGAGCTCGCGGTAGTCGGTGATCCCGTGCCGGCGCATGAGACGGGTGACATTCGCACTCTCGATGTATTCGGGGGTCGGCTCCCACACGTACTCGCTCATGGAGCCAAAGTTACCCGAGTAACTGCATCACTAGACCGTCGAGGATGTCCTTCTCCGAGGCGGTGAGTTCCGGAGCGTCGAAGGTTTCCATCACCAGCTGCAGGATCTCGGCCCCCGCCACGATCACGTCGACGCGACCTGGTTCTAAACCGGCGATCCTCTTCCGTTGCTCGTACGGGAGGGTACGCAGCCGCCGCGCCAGCTTCCTGACGTCTCCATGGCTAAGGACCGCGTGGTGCGTGACGTCGGGGTCGTAGACCGGGATCCCCGTCTTGAGGACGGCCAGCTGGGCCACGGTGCCGGCGACCCCGATCAATTGGGTCCCGACCGGAACCGTGAGTGCATCGGAAGCATCCTTCAACGCCGCCGATACTTCCTCGCGTAGCGCAGCCAGTTCGGTCTCGTCCGGAGGATCGGAATGCAGGTGCTTCTCGAACATCCGAACGCACCCGATGTCGAGTGACACCAGCCCCTCGGGCGCCGTGTCCCCAAGGATCAACTCGGTCGATCCGCCGCCGATATCGACGACAAGCTTCTGCCCCCCGATCGCGAGGTCGGTCGTCGCCCCGAGGAACGTAGCGCGCGCCTCTTCATCGCCGGACAAGAGTTCCGCATCCTGGCCCGTAAGGGTCTTCACCCCGACGAAGAATTCATCCCGGTTGCGGGCATCGCGCACCGCCGAAGTTCCGGTGACGCGCATCCTCTGAACCCCGTATTCACCGCATGCCGCGGCATAGTCCGCGATCGTCGCCAGGGTTCGCTCGAGGGCCTCGTGATTGAGAGCCTTGGTCCGGTCGACCCCTTGACCGAGGCGCGTGATCGTCATCCGCCGGTCGATGGACCGGAACGAATCTCCCGATTGCTCGGCAACCAGCAATCGGGTCGAGTTGGTACCAACGTCGATCGCCGCCACCCTCATAACGGCTCGTCATCGGGCGTCGCGATGCACGGCCTCACGCAATCCGGCCACCCGGTCGCGGCCAGGGTCCGAGCGCCGACCGGGTTCTCGCCCCCCGCCAGTTGATGAGCGAGGTGCGCGTGCAAGCACTTCACTCGATCCGGACCACCGCCGGGTGTTGAACCGGAGTCTTCGATCCTTTCGTGTTCGTCACGGCGGGCGCGGTAGCGCTCGATCGACGCCGCGAACCTCGCGCGCAGTGTGCCCGACCGCTCGAGCTCACCGGTGATCTCCTGCATCCATCCGGCCGACTCCAGCATGCTCGCGCGCTTGAGCAGCACCGGACACGTTAGCCAGTACAACGTTGGGAACGGACTCCCGTCCTCGAGCCTCGGATGGTTCTCGATGACCGTCGGGATCCCGAGATGACAACGCGCCGCGACGCCCCACCGGCCGCGCAATGGGCGGCCGAGTTGGGCTTCGACCTGCTGCCTGTCGAGTTCGGAATGCTCCAGTGACATAGGCTCAAACTACCCGCCGCATCACCAGTCAGGAGAACTGCTTGCGCACCCTCATCGCTTGTCTCGTGGCCGCATTGGCATTCACCGGTTGTTCGAGCGGGGGGAACGACGCTTTCTGCACTGCCGCCAAGACCTTCTCGGAGTTCGACCCACAAGGGGGCGACAGTCTCGACGATGCCACCGAGGCGTTCGAGGACCTTGCCGACACCGCGCCTGATGAGATAGCCGATGACGCTCGCATGGTTGCCGACGCGTTCGCGGCGGCGGCAACCGGAGACGTCTCCCAGATCAATCAAGAGTCGGTTACGGCCGCGGCACAGAACGTCCAGGAGTACGCCGAAGCCAACTGCGATGGGATCGAGTCCTAGCAAGGACCGCTGCTAGAAGCCGATGAAATTAAGGAAGCTCTCGATCGCTCCGGGCTCTTCGACCTCCGGTTCGGCCGTTCGTGCCGCGGCGGCTGCCGCACGCTCGGCCTGGCGTTTCTGCGCCTTGCGCGACGGAGGCATGACCACATAAGAGGTCTCACCCGGAAGGATGAGCCCGATCTGCTCCCTGGCCCGCTGCTCGATGTAATCCGGATCCTTCAGTCTGTCGATGCGCGCCTCGAGCACGGCGTTGGAGGATTCGATCTCTTGCACGTCGGACGACATGGCGGCGATGCGCTGGCGCTGCTCGATCAATTGCCTCGTCGGCTCGATCGCCATCGCACCGATCACTCCGAGGATCAACGTCGCGATGATTACCCGCGGGAGGGTCCCGAACCCTCTCGAACCTCTCCTCGACTTCCCCTGCCGCCGCGCCGCCATGGCCATCAGTCCGTGAACCTCGGGAACGATCCGCGTCCCGGATAGCGCGCCGCATCGCCGAGGTCGTCCTCGATCCTCAGTAGCTGGTTGTACTTGGCGGTCCGCTCGCCGCGAGCAGGGGCGCCGGTCTTGATCTGGCCCGCGTTCACTGCGACCGCGACGTCTGAGATGGTTGCGTCCTCGGTCTCGCCCGAGCGGTGTGAGATGACGGTGGTATAGGACGCGTGCTGAGCCTTACCGATGCATTCGAGGGTTTCGGTGAGACTCCCGATCTGGTTCAACTTGATAAGGATCGAATTGGCCGCGCCGACCTCGATGCCGCGCCCGAGGATCTCGGGGTCGGTCACGAAGAGATCGTCGCCCACCAGTTGGACCTTGCCGCCCAAACGTTCGGTTAGGCGGATCCAACCGTCCCAGTCGTCCTCATCCATCCCGTCCTCCAGCGACACGATCGGGTAGCGCTCGACCCAGTCGGCCCAGAAGTCGACCATCTCGTCGCTGGTCAGACGTCGGTCTTCAGAGGCGAGCACGTAGTGCTCGCCGTCCTTGATCTCTGAAGCCGCAGGGTCTAGCGCGATGGCGATATCGCGGCCGGGCTCGTACCCGGCCTTGCCGATCGCTTCGATGAGTAGCTCAACGGCCTCCTGGTTCGATCCGAGGTCGGGAGCGAAACCGCCCTCGTCGCCCACGCCGGTCGACAATCCCTTGGCGGTGAGCAGAGCCTTCAGCGCGTGATAGCAACCGGCGCCCCATTCGAGTCCTTCGCGGAACGAAGCCGCACCAAGCGGCACGTACATGAACTCCTGGAAGTCAACCGAGTTGTCGGCGTGCGCACCACCGTTGAGCACGTTCATCATCGGGACCGGCAGCGTGTGCGCATTGGGGCCGCCGAGGTAACGGTAGAGCGGCACCTCCAGTTCGCGAGCCGAGGCATGAGCGGCCGCGAGTGATACGCCGAGGATCGCGTTGGCGCCGAGTTTCGACTTGTTGTCGGTCCCGTCGAGATCGATCATCGTCTGGTCTAGTCCTCGTTGATCGAGCGCATCACGGCCAAGGATGTTGGGCGCGATGACCTCGACGACGTTCCTGACCGCTCCCTCGACACCCTTGCCTCCATACCGGTCTCCCCCGTCGCGCAGCTCGAGTGCTTCACCGGCTCCGGTCGACGCCCCTGAGGGAACCGCGGCCCGTCCGACCGCACCGGAGTCGAGGACGACCTCGACTTCGATCGTGGGGTTGCCGCGCGAGTCGAGGATCTCGCGTGCCTGGATCAGCTCGATATCGCTCACGGGGCGCGGCGTCCTCTCTCTAGCATGCTCAAACCTAGCTTGCTCAACAGTTCACTCTTTCAACACCAGTAACATCGTAGCGTACCGCGATGGGCTCCCTAGGGGGCGGTTCTGGAAGAGAATCCCTGCCGGAAGCTCGCCAGGGCTCCGGTCAGGGCGGATTCGGGGTCGATCCCCCGCCGTCGGGCCAGAGCGACGAGCCAGAACAGCGACCCGCCGATATCGGCCGCCTCGAGTGCGGCACCCAGCTCGGCGTTGCAGCGAGCCTCGTCGGGGCTGAAGCCGAGGCTCGCGGCCCGTTTCTGGGTCTTGTAGGCGGCCAGCAGCGCGGGCAGCGAACGCGGGATCCCCTCGAATGCCCCGTCACGATCCTTCTCGTGCCTCTTGATGTCCTCCCAGTTGCGGACGACCTCATCGGAGTTCTCCACCGAGGTTTCGCCGAAGACGTGCGGGTGGCGCCGGACTAGCTTGGTCGCGACGACCCTCGCCACGCCCGAGAGATCGAAGCGACCGTCCTGCTCCGCGAGCCGAGCATGGAACGCTACCTGCAGCAGGATGTCGCCGAGCTCCTCCTCGAGCTCCGTGCCGGTCTTGCCCTCTTCGACCGCCTCGACGACCTCGTGAGCCTCCTCAAGGAGGTGGATGAGAAGAGACTCGTGGGTCTGCTCGCGATCCCACGGGCAGCCGTCGTCGCTACGGAGACGTGCCATCACCGCAACGAAGGTGCCGAGGTCGGCCATCGCGCGCCGGAGGACGGGTGCCGCATGTGCGGCCGAGAGATCGTCAGGCGGGGTTGCCGCTCCGGCGCTCACGCTAGCGCCGGCGCGCGCAAGTTCGAGTACGCGTCCCGAGCTCGGATCGCAGACGAGGGCGACGCCCGAGTCTCCAGCATCAGGTTCGTCCTCGAAGGGTCCGTTAGCTACGCCGGCATCCGTCAGTCGTGTGGTGAGCGGATGGTCGGGGCGCTCGAAGAGCACCATGGAGCACTCGAGCAGTCGCTCCCATTCCCCAAGGGTCAATAGTTCGACCTCGTCGGGAGCGAGCGGGACGACCAGGAGAGGCACTCGGTCAGCCCTGCGGGCTGGGTGCGATCTCGGGATTCGGAGTGGCGTTGGGAAGCGGGGTCTCTGCTCCGGGGATATCGTCCGGGCCGGCCTCTACCACCTGTTGGGTCTCCGGGTCGAACTCCCCGTAGCGCGGATTGATCTCTAGCTCGGCGGCTTCGTACCGCTCGGTGACCCAGTCCTGCCACTCTGTGTCCTGCTGCTCGGTGAAGAGTTGTCCGGTGATCTGCTCCTCGACCTCGAGGAACGGAGTCACGCGGCGCGCTTTGAGATAGATGATGTGGAACCCGAACTCGGATCGCACCGGACCCGAGATCTCCCCAACCTCGAGGTCCTTCAATGCTTCCGCGAACGGCTGCACGAACTCGCCGTAAGAGGAAAAACCGAGATCCCCGCCATCCGCTCCGCTGGTCGTGTCGATGGACACCTCTTTGGCGAGGTCGGCGAAAAGATCGTCGACCTCATCCGGGTTGGCCGCCGCCAGCTGATCCGAGATATCGATCGCAGTCACGTTGTCCTCAACCAAGATATGGCTGGAACGAACCTGGGTGAACTCGTCGAGATGCTCTTCGTAGTACGCCTCGACCGTCGCCGGGTCCACCGTTGTTTCGCCGGTCACGGCCTCGCGGATCTGACCTTCGAGCTCACTTTGATAGACGAACTTGCGGAGCGCCGGCAGGGTCAGACCCTGCTGGGCCAGGGCGTCTTGGAAAGATGCCTCGTCCTCGAACTCGCCCTTGATCTCTTCGATGCGCGCCTCAACGTCGGCGTCCGTAACCGAGACATCGAGTGACTCCGCCTCCGGCTCGAGGATCGCGATCCTGATCAGGAGGCCAAGGTAGTTGCGCTCGAACTCCTTGAGGACGGTGTCGCCAGCTCCGCCTGCGGTGGCGGCCTCGTAGGCGGCCGAATCTCTGAACTCATCGACCGCGGCATCGACCTCCGAGGTGGGGATCTCCTTCCCTCCGACCACGGCAGCGGATGACTCGAAGAGACCTCCCTCGCCGTCCCCCTCGTCGCTTCCGCAGGCGGTGGCGGTCAGCGCAACAGCAAGGGCCAGAACCACGACATATCTCAGAAGTTTCATGGCGCCGAGGTTAACTGCTGCAGGAGGTCGGTCAGCCACACCACGACGCCTTCGGCCGGAAGCTCTCGCTCGGGGATCAACAGGGTCTGGGTCGCGTGGCGGTAGGAGGCGGCCGGGAGGATGCGCTGGAGCCTGATCTCCTTCGAGTCCTCGAGTTCGATCGGCTTGATCCTGAGCTTGCCGGCGACCGTTGCCGCTTCGGCGATCCCGTTGTCCTTGAGGAGCCGGCGCAAACCGGCGACCTCAAAGAGCGACTCGACGGGGCCCGGGAGTGGGGTTCCATAACGGTCTTCGAGTTCTGAGCGGACCTCGGCGAAGTCCTCGGCGTCTTTAGCCGAGGCGATCCGCCGGTACGCCTCGAGGCGCAGGTTCTCGTCGGCCACGTATCCCTTCGGGATGAACGCATCAAGGGGAAGATCGATACGGACTTCGGCGTCTTCCTTCCACGACGTTTCCTCACCCTTGAGTTCTCCAAAGGCAGATGCCATGAGCTTCACGTACAGGTCGAACCCGATCTCCGCGATCTGCCCCGACTGCTCGGCCCCGAGCAGGTTGCCCGCCCCTCTGATCTCGAGGTCACGCATCGCAATGCGGAAACCGGAACCGAGTCCGGTGTGCTCCGAGATCGTCTTCAGTCGCTCGTGTGCGTCCTCCGTCAGTGAACGATCCCGAGGGAAGAAGAGGTAGGCGTAAGCGCGCTCGTGGGCCCGGCCGACGCGACCACGAAGCTGATACATCTGGGACAGCCCGAGGAGATCGGCCCGTTCGACGATCAGGGTGTTCACCGTCGGCATGTCGAGACCGCTTTCGACGATCGTCGTGCAGACCAGCACGTTGGTCTTCGCGTCACCGAAGTCGAGCATCGCCTTCTCGAGCCCGTGCTCGTCCATCTGGCCGTGAGCGATCCCCACCTTGGCATCGGGCACCAGCTTCTGGATGTTGCGCGCGGCAGCCTGGATGGTGTCCACACGGTTGTGCACGTAGAAGACCTGGCCATCACGCAATAGCTCGCGCCGGATCGATGAGATCACGGTCTCCTCGTCGAACTCACCCACGTAGGTCATCACCGGGTGGCGGTTCTCCGGCGGGGTGTCGACGATCGACAGGTTGCGGATACCCGACATCGCCATCTCTAAGGTGCGCGGGATCGGCGTCGCCGTCAGGGTGAGGACGTCGACGCTCGCCCTCAGGTGCTTGAGGCGCTCCTTGTGTTCGACCCCGAAACGCTGCTCCTCATCGACGACCACCAGCCCGAGGTCCGAGAACTTGATGTCCTTCGACAACAGACGATGGGTGCCTACTACGACATCGACCTTGCCGGCGGCGAGATCGTCGACCACCTTCTTCGCCTCGGCTGCGGTCAGGAAACGAGACAGCATCTCGACCCGAACGGGGAAACCGCGGAAGCGTTCCACGAAGGTCGAGTGGTGCTGCTGAGCGAGGATCGTGGTCGGAACCAGAACCACGACCTGCTTGCCCGCGGCCACGGCCTTGAACGCCGCCCGCACCGCGATCTCGGTCTTCCCGTATCCCACATCGCCGCACACGAGGCGATCCATCGGCGAGTCGGTCTCCATGTCGTCCTTGACCTCGTCGATGGCACGGAGCTGGTCGGGCGTCTCTTCGTAGGGGAACGCGTCCTCGAGCTCCCGTTGCCACGGGGTATCAGCAGGGAATGGGAATCCCTTGGCGTGCATGCGCTCGGCATAGAGCTTCACCAGTTCTTGAGCGACCTCGCGCACCCTTCGGCGCACCCTGCTCTTGGTCTTGGACCATTCCGCGGACCCGAGCCGCGAGATCTTCGGCGCCTCGCCCCCGATGTACTTCGAGACGACATCGACCTGGTCGCTCGGCACGTAGAGCTTGTCGCCCTTGAGGTATTCGATGATGAGGTACTCGCGATGAACCCCGAGCAGGTCACGCTCGACCATCCCGCGGTAGTGCCCGATCCCGTGAACCTCGTGGACGACCAGATCCCCGGCGGCGAGATCGAGGGGGCCGGTTGACTCCCGCTTGCGTCCTGCGATCCGGCGACGGTGCGCTCCCGAGCGCCGGCCGGTGAGATCGGATTCGGCGACGAGCGCAAGCTTCGCCCACGGGAGCACGAAACCGCGGCCGAGTTCGGCGACGACGAGGGTCCCGCCTGGAGAGGAATCGGGCCCTGGGGCGACGTCGCTCACCTCGAACGGGATACCCGACGCCCTGAGGTTCCGTTGCAGGGTCTCGGACGTCTCGCTCAGGGACGCGGCGACCACCGCCCGATAACCGTCGCGGATGAGATCGCCCAGGCGCGCGACCAACTGCTCGGGCTTGCCCGCGGTCGCGGTCCACGTCTCGACCGGAAGCACTTCCGATGACTGCTCCTGGAACGACGTCAGCATGGTCACGTTCGTGACGTCCGCCAGGATGTCGTCCAGGGAGGCGAAGTGATCGTCGACCAGCCCCGAGATCTGCTTCCACTCGTCGACCTGGTCGAGGATCTCTGCCGCTCGATCGCCCACGCGCTTGGGCTCGAGGACGACGACCGGCGACTCGTCGGGCAGGAACGCGGTCAGCGGTTCGAGTCCACCTGAGATCTGCGCGAGCAAACGCTCGGCGCCGGGCTCCACGATGCCCTCGGCCAGCGCCGCCAGCGCGGGATCGTCGTTCGTCTCCGCAAGTTCGGCAGCGCGCTCGCGCGTAGCGGCGTCGCCGCGCAGCTCCCGGCTCGGCGCGACCTCGAGGTGAGTGATCTCCTCGAGGCTCCGTTGCGACGCAAGGGCGAATTGCCGCACCGATGTGACCTCGTCACCCCAGAGCTCGAGCCGCACGGGACGTTCCTCGGACGGTGGAAAGATGTCGACGATCCCACCCCGCACCGCGAACTCCCCGCGCCGTTCGACGATGTAGTTGCGCTCGTACCCGATCTCGACGAGCGTCCCGGTCAGGTCGTCGAGGTCAACGACGGTGCCCTTCGTGAGATCGAGCGTCCGCACCTCCGGGGGCCTGGCCACGAGTTGGGTCGCTCCCTGCGCCGATGCGACGACCACGAACGCTTGCTTCTCGCGCAAGCGAGCCAGGACGTTGAGCCTCCGCCCCATGGTTTCTACGCTCGGCGATAGCGGTTCCCCCGGGAGCACCTCCCAGCCGGGAAAGACCTCGGCCCCATCCCGCCCGAGGAACGCCTGGACGTCCCGGGCCAGGTGCTCCGCCTCCTCGCTCCGAGCTACCACTGCGAGGACCGGCACGCCGAGATGCCTCACCAACGAAGCCAGGATGAAGGGGCGTGCCGCGTCCGGAACCGTGATCGGGGCGCGCTCCGCCGCGAGCGCACGCACGCGCTCGTCGGGTAGAAGATCCAACAACGGAGCTAACGGAGCTACTTCAGACACCACTTCTCACGATCCTACCGGCGGTTACTTGGGGCGAGTGTTGATCGAGTTCATCGCGCGTTCGGGACCGTCGTTCAGGATGGCTTCGACCGCGTCCGCGGCAGCCGAGATGATGTCCGGCAGCTCCTTGCGTTCGGTTCCGCTGAATTCGTTGAGGACGTAGTCGATCGCATCGCCCGCACCGCGGGGACGGGAGACACCGACGCGTACCCGGATGAAATCCTTGGTCCCGAGGTGTTGGGCGACCGACTTAACGCCGTTGTGGCCCGCGGTGCCGCCACCGGGTTTGATCCGCACTTCGCCGAAGGGGACGTCGAGTTCGTCGTGCACGACGATCAACCGTTCGGGGGGTGTCTTGAAGAACTTGCGCAAGGCCCCCAGGGGCCGACCGGACTCATTCATGTACGAAGAGAGCCGAGCGAGAACAACCTTCTCGCCCGCGATCTCGCATTCCGCGATGGCCGCGCCGCTCTTGTGGTTCTTAAGCGTTCGCCCGGTTCTCTCGAGGAGCTCGCGGAGCACCATCACGCCCGCGTTATGGCGCGTGCGCTCGTACTTGGGTCCCGGATTGCCGAGGCCGACGATGATCCATCGGTCTCCGGCCTCCGAACGGCCGAACAGTCCCACGCGAGAAGCCGGGGAGAGGGACTAGCCCTCGTCCTCGGACTCGCCTTCGGCGGCCGGAGCGGCTTCTCCCTCGGGAGCCGCCTCGCCCTCGGCGGGAGCTTCCGCCTCGGCCGCGGCGATCGCCTCGTCGGTCTCTTCCTGGACGACCCCGGCGTCGGCCTCCATCGCCTCGAGCTCCTCCTCGGAGATCGGCTGGGCGACGAGCGCAACGATCGTGGACGGGTCGTTGAGGATCTCGTAGTTCGCTCCGGCGGCAAGCTCCTCCACGCGGAGAGACTCGCCGATCGCCAGGTTCGAGACATCCGCATCGATGGACTGCGGCACGTCGGTCGGCAGACACCTGACGTGAACCGAGAACAACGGCTGCTCGAGAGCACCGCCCTCCTTGGCCCCTATGGACTCTCCAACCAGGTGGACCGGCACCTCGACCTCGATCGCGGTCTTACGGTCGATCTTGACGAAGTCGGCATGCAGCAAGGTCCCGCGCACGGGGTCCCGTTGAAGTTCTCTGGTGAGAGCAAGGGTGGTGTCGCCATCGACCTCGATGTCGAGAAGGACGTTCATCCCCGCATCCGTCTTGAGAGCGGTCACGAACTCACGCCTGTCGACGGCGATCGCGACGGGCTCCATGCCACGCCCGTAAAGGACGCCGGGCACCTGGCCTGAGGCGCGCACCTTTCGGGCATTGCCTTTGCCCGTGTCATCTCTCTTCGTTGCGGCCAGCTTGACCTCAGCCATCGGAACCCTCCGGGTGTCGTTCGGTTGTCTGTTCGGCCCGCGCTCGGCCATTCCCTATCGAGCCATGGAGCGGCAGTCGCGAGGAACCCCGCCGCAGGGGCGAGGCAGGCGACCATTATGGCCCCTCAGGCGGGTCCCCTCAACCCGGGGGTGGGCGGGGGAGCTGATTGGGACCTGAAAGGCCCTTGAGAAGGTCGACCTAGGGCTGGTTCTTATCGTGGAAGAGCTCGGAGACCGACCCCTCCTCGAAGACCGCCTTGATGGCCTCGGCGATGATCGGGGCGATCGACAGGACCGTGATCTTGTCGATCTCCTTTTCCGGGGGGAGCGGGAGGGTGCTGGTCACGACCAGCTGCTTGAGGGCCGAGTTCTTGATCCGGTCGGTCGCCGGGTCCGAGAGGACGGGGTGGGTGGCGGCGGCATAGACCTCAGTCGCCCCGGCCTTCAGGAGGGCATCGCACCCGTGGGTCAGGGTGCCCGCCGTGTCGACCATGTCGTCGACGACAACACAGGTCCTGCCCTCGACGTCACCGACCACGGCGAGGGTTTCGGTCGCGTTCCGAACATCACGGCGACGACGCTTGTGGAGGAAGGCCACCGGTGCCGTCAGCCCGTACATCTCGTTCAGGTACTGGCCCCATTTGTCGGCAAGGCGGACGCCGCCCGCGTCCGGGGACACGATCACGAAGTCGTCCTTGAGTTCCTTGGCGAAGTAGTCGGCCAGCAGCGGCAGAGCGGTGAGGTGGTCGAACGGCGCATTGAAGAACCCCTGGATCTGACCGGCATGAAGGTCGACCGACAGGATCCGGTCGGTACCCGCCGACTCGTAGAAGTCGGCCATCAGCCGAGCGGTGATGGGCTCACGTCCGCGCGCTTTACGGTCCTGCCGCGCGTATGGGTAGAACGGAGCCACCGCTGTGATGCGCTTGGCCGATGCGCGCTTCAGCGCGTCGATCATGATGAAGTGCTGCATCACGCTGTGGTCAACGGGGTCGGTGATCGTCTGGATCACGAACGCGTCACAACCGCGAACTGACTCGGAGAATCGAACGTAGGTCGAGGAATCGGCGAACGACGAAATCTCGACCTCACCCAGCTTCATCCCCAGACAGGTAGCCACTTCTTCGGCGAGCTGCGGGTGGACCGTCCCCGAGAAGATCATGAGGTGTTTGTTGGTGGGCAGCTGCACTGTTCAATCCCTCCCGAGGGCTCCCGATGAGGAGCCCGTACGTTCCCTTGATCGATCCGCTAGCCGTACGCCTCCATTGTCGCCTATCCGGGCGACGGTTTCTTCTTCTTGCGGTTGCCTTTCCCTTCGAGGATCCGGGCCGGCACGCCCACCGCGAGTGCTCCATCCGGGACATCGTCACGAACCACCGAGCCCGCCCCTGTGGCTGCGCCCTTCCCGATCCGCACAGGAGCCACCAGCATCGTGTCCGAGGAGATGTACGCGTCGTCCTCGATCACCGTCTTGTGTTTCGCGACGCCGTCCCAGTTGCACGTGATGGTCCCGGCCCCCACGTTCACGTTCTCACCGATCTCGGCGTCTCCGAGATAAGCGAGGTGCGGAGCCTTGCTACCGCGACCCATGGTGGTCTTCTTGGTTTCGACGAACGTGCCGATGTGGACCCCTTCCCCCAGGACAGTTCCCGGACGGAGAGAGGCGTACGGCCCCACGCTCACCGAAGGCCCGACCGTCGAGTCCCGCACCACCGAAAAGGTGACGGTTGCTCCGGGACCGATCTCGGAATCGATTATGCGCGTCTGCGGTCCGACCTCGGCCCCCGAACGGATCACAGTGGAACCTTCGAGGAACGTCATGGGGAGGATCGTCGAATCCGGCTCAATGACCACGGTGGGATCGATATAGGTGGTCTGCGGATCGACGATCGTGACACCGTCGGCCATCAGGTCCTCGCAGGCACGTTCCCGAAGCAGCCGCCCCGCGGTACTCAGTTGCGCGCGGTTGTTCACCCCGGAGGTCTCGACCGCGTCGGTCTTGTGCGCGACGACCGCCAACCCCTCGGCGCGCAGGAGACCGATCACATCGGTCACGTAGAACTCGCCCTGTGCGTTCGAGTCATCCAGCTTCGGGAGCATCGAGGCCAGCGCTTCGCCATCGAAGACATACACGCCCGCGTTCATCTCGTGAAGAGCGAGCTCCTCCTCGGTTGCGTCTCCATGTTCGACGATGCGCTCGACCGAACTCCCCGCACCACGAACCACTCGCCCGTAGCCGGTTGGATCGTCGAGGTCGGCGGTGAGAAGGGTCGCCGCCGCTCCCGAGGAGAGATGCAATTCGAACAGCGCGTTCAAGGTCTCGGTGCTCAGGAGGGGGGCGTCTCCGGGGACCACCATGACGGTGCCGGGGGCGTCTCCGAGGTCCTCCAGCGCGACCCTCACCGCGTCCCCGGTCCCGCGCGGTGGATCCTGGATGGCGAAGCCAACCGAGCCGAAGTCCGGCGACTCGTCGGATCTTCAGAAGCTCGTCGATCCTCGGCGAGACAACCGCCACAACCCCCTCGAGACGCAATGGCTCGAGAGCGGCGATGACGTGACCGAGCAGCGGACGCCCGGCAACGCGATGGAGGACCTTGGGCAGCGACGATCGCAGGCGCTTACCGTCCCCCGCGGCCAGAACGATCGCGGTCCGCTTGCCTGAGCCCTTCACTCGAACCACCTTTCCCTTACAGGATCGCTGGTGCATACATACGTCGCGCTGCCCCGCCAGGACTCGAACCTGGACTTAGGGAACCAAAGTCCCTCGGGCTGCCACTTACCCCACGGGGCATCATCTTCTTCTACCGCCGGTCTCCCGACCCTTCAGAGTTTAGGCGTTCAAGGCACGTCGGCCGGGAGTTGATCACCAGGACCCGATCGAAGTCGCCCTCAACCTGTGCAGCGATGACCTCAGCGTGGGCCCGATCGCTCGCGACCCCATACAGCGTGGGGCCGCTGCCCGACAGGATGGCTCCGAGCGCACCTGCATCGAACAACGCCTGCTTCTTGCTTCGTAGCTCGGGGACCATCGAGAATGCAGCCGACTCGAGGTCGTTGTGAAGGAGGCCGGCGATCTCGGCTTCGGTCCCGCCACCTAGGGCCAACACGAGGGGGGCGCTACCGAGACGCGTCGGAGACTCCGCTTCATCCCATCGCTCATACACATCCCTTGTCGAAAGATGGGTCGAGGTGAGTCCGAGGACGAACCACATCTCTGGGGGCGCCGGCAACCTCGTGAGCTTCTCGCCGCGGCCGGTGCCGAGAACCGTGCCGCCCCCGATGCAATAGGGAACATCGGAGCCGAGCTGGCCCGCGATCTCGAGGAGCCGAGGCTCGTCGTATCCGGCCTCCCACAACTCATTGAGGAGGACGAGAACCCCCGCGGCGTTACCGCTTCCCCCCCCGAGCCCGGCCCCCATCGGGATCCGCTTGGTGATCTCGATCCTCACCCCCGAGCTGCGTCCGCCCAGTTCCTCCAGTCGGCGTGCCGAGCTCCATACGAGGTTGTCCTCCATCGCCGGCAGGTCCCCGTTCAGCGGTGGTTCGAGCACCATGTCAACGTCGATCGTTCCGGTCTCGGTCGGTGTGATCACAATCGTGTCGGCAAGCCCGATCCCATGGAAGACCGTTTCGATCTCGTGGTATCCGTCCGGTCTCTTGCCGACCACCCTGAGGAAGAGGTTCAACTTGGCGTTGGTGCGTGCCCTGATCAAGTCGGCCCCGGCATCGATCGAGCGAGCGCTACGAACCCTTCGAGGTCGACGGTCTCGGCTCGAACCGAGGGGTCGAGCCCGGCGCCCACGATCCACTCCTCGGCTCGCACCGGGTCGTCCAGAACAAGTCCCATCGTGTTGCGCAACGTCTTCCTCCTCTGCGTGAAACCGGCGCGCACGACGGTGCGGAACGCGAGGTAATCGCAGGGGGGTCCCGAATCGCGGCGCGTGATCGTGACCAGGACCGAGTCGACGTTCGGTGTCGGCCAGAACACGGACCGGGAGATGCGAGACGCAACCCGCGCCTCGGCGAAATAGCGAACCAGGACGCTGGCTCCGCTGTACGCGTTAGTTCCTGGTTCGGCGGCCAACCGCTCCCCGACCTCCTTCTGGGTCATCACGGTCAGGGACCTTATCTGGGGGGCACTCTCGAGGGTCCGGATCACCATCTGTGCCGCGCTGTTGTAGGGGAGGTTCCCAACCAGTTTCGTAACCCTGAACCCGCTGAGGTCCATCTTGAGCGCATCGCCTTCGACGATCGTTACGTTGGGCGTCGACGCGACCTCCCGGAGCACCGGGAGAAGGGTGTGGTCCAACTCGATCGCGATGACGCTCCGAGCAACGGCGGCAAGCCCTGCCGTCAACGATCCCGCGCCGGCCCCGAACTCGATGACGTCGTCGTCGGGCCCCACTCCCGCGACGGAGACGATCTTTCCGATCGTGTTGGGATCTATCACGAAGTTCTGGCCCAGTGCCTTGGTCGGCCTGGCGCCGTGTTTGTCGAACAACGCTCGCAGGCGACCGGCCCCCGGGACCGTCATCCTTCCAACCCGAAGAACCGCCGTGCGGTTGCGGTGGTGTCACGAGCGACGTCCTGCAACGGCTCGTCGCGAGCAGCCGCGACCGCGGCTCCCACGTCGGCGACGTAAAGAGGTTGGTTCCTCTCCCCTCGGTGAGGCTCCGGGGTGAGGTAGGGCGAATCGGTCTCGATCATGTACCGGCCCGCGGGCACCTTCCTGACCGCCTTCTTGGACCACACGTTGCCGGCGAAAGAGATATGTGCGCCCATCTCGAGAGCGCGCTCCATTTCCGGGATCTTTCCCTGCCAGCAATGGAACACGAAGCGATCGGGAGGCCCGTTGGCCTCGAGAAGGTCCATGGCTTGATCCAGCGATCGGCGCGTGTGGATCACGAGCGCCTTGTCGTACTCCTTGGCTAGGTCGATGTGATCCCTGAACGCTGGGACCTGGATCTCGGAAGGGACGGTGTCCCAGTAGTTGTCTAGCCCCGTTTCACCGACCGCGACCACGAGGTCATCCCGGAGCAGCTCTTCGATGTCGGCCCGCGCCCGAGGGTTCCATCCGTCCGCGGAGTTCGGATGCATCCCTGCGCTCGCTCGGAGGTCGTACTCGCGGGCGATCTCGAGAGCCCTTCGACTCGAAGCGACATCGATACCGATCGCGATCATCTCTGTTACCCCACCGGCACGTGCGGCTCGCATGACATCCTCGATCGCCACCTCCGCCTCCACCATGTGGAGATGGCAGTGGGTGTCGAACCACAACGGGCTCAGTCCTCGGTCTCGATCCGCGGGAAGAGCGGGTCCCCCACGGTCACCTTGCTGCCGGCCGGGAGAAGACCCCAGCGGCCTTCCTCGGGCAGCGTGCGATCGCCCACCTTGCCCTCGAGGCCGAGTCGGGTCCAGAGATCCTCGGCCGCCCGAGGCATGATCGGGAACAGCATCAGCGACATCAACCGCAAGGCGTCGGCGAGCTGATACAGGACGACCTCGAGACGACGACGCTCGAGTTCGTCCTTCGCCAGTTTCCACGGCGTCACTTCCTCGACGTACGCGTTCGCCTTGCGCACGAAACCCCACGCGGCCTTGAGCGCGTCGTGCGGAGCGATGTCGTCCATCGCTTGGGAGATCGCGTCGAAGGTCTCCTGCTGGACCTCGATCAGAGACTGCTCTGGGAACGCGACCTCGGACTCGGCCGGGACCTCGGGGATCGTGCCGTCGAGATAACGCGTGATCATGTTGAGGACGCGCGACGCCAGGTTGCCGAAGTCGTTGGCGAGATCCGAGTTGTAGCGAGCAACCATCGCCTCGAACGAGAAGTCGCCGTCTCCTCCGAAGGAGATGTCGCGCGCGAAGTAATAGCGGTACGCGTCGCTTCCGAACGTCTCGATCAGCTCGTGCGGCGAGATACCGGTCAGCGTCGATTTCGACATCTTCTCGCCCTTGACCTGAAGGAAGCCGTGGGCGAAGACGGTCTTGGGCAGCGGCAGCTCGAGCGCCATCAACATCGCAGGCCAGATCACCGAGTGGAACCACAGGATGTCCTTGCCGATGAAATGGATGTCGGCAGGCCAGATACGTTCGAACCGAGCCTCGTCCGAGCCGTAGCCCACCGCGGTGATGTAGTTCTGCAACGCATCGACCCACACGTAGATGACGTGCTTGTCGTCCCACGGGACCGGGACGCCCCAGTCGAAACTCACGCGCGAGATCGAGAGATCGTCGAGTCCGGCGCGCACTTTTCCGAGCACCTCGTTGCGACGACCCTCGGGCATGACCGAGGTGGGCGTCGATTCCCACAGCTCGATCAGGCGGTCGGCGTAGTTAGACAGACGAAAGAAGTAGTTCTCCTCCTCCACTACTTCAGGGACGGTGTTGTGCAGCGGGCACTTGCCGTCCACGAGTTCGTCCGGCTGCTTGAACGCCTCGCAGCCGACGCAGTAGAGGCCCTCGTAGCGACCGAGGTAGATCTCGCCGCGGTCGTAGAGGTCCTGCATGAACTTCTGGACCGGGCCCTCGTGCCGGGTCTCGGTCGTTCGGATGAAGTCGTCGTTGGAGATATCGAGGGCCTCCCAGACCTCGGTCCATCGGGGGACGATCTGGTCGGTCCACTCCTTGGGGGACAGCCCCTTGGCCTCGGCCGAGCGAAGGATCTTCTGGCCGTGTTCGTCCGTCCCCGTGAGGAAGAAGACCTCCCGCCCCTGGGACCTGCGGTAGCGAGCGACGAAATCGGTCACAACGGTCGTATAGGCGTGACCCAGGTGGGGGACGTCGTTCACGTAGTAGATCGGGGTCGTGACGTAGAAAGTTTCTTGGCTCACTACCAGTTTTCTCCAGTCAATCTGAGGCATAATAGGACGGGTCGACGGTATCGCCCGGGGCGTGAAACCAGAGTGATTGACTGCTCTGCTTCCACGGGCATACAGTCCCAACAAATACCAACCAGTGGCCAGGGGAGGCCCGGTTCATGAAGTCTACCGGCGTCGTCAGGAAGATCGACGAGCTAGGACGCATCGTCCTACCCTCCGAGATCCGTCGCGTCTTCGGGATCCACGAAGGGGATGAGCTCGACATCTCGGTTGATGGCGAGCGCGTCATCCTCGAGAAGCGCACCGATCTCTGTTTGTTCTGTGGGGCCGAGGAACCCGGCATCGACTATCGGGGCCGCAAGGTCTGCGATCCCTGTGCGGGTGAACTCGGAAAGCTGGGCAAGACCGAGATCAGGCTCCCGGACGAGGCCGTCCTCCCGAGCTGAGGTCTCAGCTCCGTTCCTCGACCAGCGCATCGAACACCACTCGCTTAGGCACTCCGGCCTCGCGCGCCACGGTGTGCATCGCTTCCTTGCGATCGGTCCCGTCCTCCATCATCGCTCTGACCATCTGGGCGAGCTCGGCTGCGGCCGGCACCGGCTTGTGATCGTGAACCGCTCCCCCGATCAACAGGACGATCTCGCCACGCGGCGGCTCCTTCCTCACCCCCGCCAGTAGGTCCGCCAGACTGCCTCGCCTTACCTCCTCGTGCATCTTGGTCAGTTCCCGCGCCAGGGCGGCCGGGCGTTCTCCAAGTAGATCAGTGAGGTCCTCGAGCGTCTCCTCGATCCGGTGTGGCGACTCGTAGATGATCATCGTTCGCGCGTCGGTAGCGAGGTCTTCGATCCGCCGCCGCCGATCGCCCTTCTTGCGCGGGAAGAACCCCTCGAACGTGAAGCGGCCCGGGGGAAGTCCTGAGATCGCAAGGGCTGCGATCGCGGCGGAAGGACCCGGGACCACCTCGACGGTGACGCCGGCATCCGCACAGAGCTTGACCAACCGGTACCCAGGATCGGAGAGGCCGGGCATCCCGGCGTCGGACACCAACACGACAGTCTCCCCACCAACGATCCTCTCGAAGAGACCGCTCGCCTGCCGTCGCTCGTTGCCCTCGTGATAAACGACGAGGTCTTTGGCCCTGATCCCGAAGTGGCTGAGCAGCTTGCGCGTGCGGCGGGTGTCCTCGCAGGCAACGACGTCGGCCTCCCGCAACGAGCGTTCGGCCCGCGGGGAAAGATCCTCGAGGTTCCCGATCGGTGTCCCGCACAACATCAGCTTGCCAGTCACAACTTCATCCTAGGTCGGAGACTCCTCACAGAGTCAAACCCTCGAAGATCCAGAAGCCGGTCAAACAGAAGAGGAGTCCCCGACCTCAGTTCGGCCGCCACGGCTCGAATACGTATCTGAGAGCAGACGCGGTTAGTCCTCGCCAGGACAGGCCGTCGCCGGATAAGGCTTCTCCGGCGAAGAAACGTCTCGTGGCTTCGACCGCGAGGGGGTCGTTGATCACGCCGACGTGGTCGGTGAACGCGACGACGTTCACGCTGCCGGGGTATCTCCAGTCGCCGCTTAACCACACCGAGTCGGCGAGCGCCCACACGGACAGCCGCGGAACGACGGCGTCGGGAACCTTCACCGGTTCGAGATTGGTGGGCGATGCCGCGGCGTCGATATCGAACGGCTCGAGCCCCACTAGATCCAGGAGCGCCGAGAACCCGCGGCTGAGATCGCCGCCGACCCGGCCGGGATCGTTCACTCCCGGTTCCGGAACATCGACCGGCGGTGGATACGGAGAGGGCGGAGCGAAGATCGCGGCGAACTCGGGAACCGGCAGGCCCGCGGCGATCATTCGATCGAGTATCTGGCTCGACTGTGAGTGACCGAGGAGGAACCGACGGGGACCGATGTTCGCGACCTGTTGAGCGACGGTTCGGGCGATGTCGTCGAGGTCGCCGCGGGTGTCCTTCGGTCCGTAGGGCCCTCCGTTTCGATACGAAAGGAGTGTGGACTCCCCGAACGGGAAGCCGACCGACCGCACATCGAAGCCATAGAGCGACCCACGGTCGGTCGCTGAATCCGCTCCGCTCAGGAGCACGAGGTTGGCGCTCCTCGCCAGCCGATCCTCGGCCGGAGGAGCCTCTCGCAACGATCGATCGAGCAGGCTGTTCGCGAACAGAGCCCCGGCCAGGACCAGCGTCACCGCCAGGCTCACCGCGGCGACCTCGGCTCGTCCAAGCGGGAACGTTCCCTCCATCCGAGGAAGATCATTCCGTGCACCGGGCCCATCAGGGCAACGAACAGGGCCGGTGCCCAGTCACCCCGCGCGGACAGAACGGAGATGATGGCTCCGGAGAGGGCGACGAAGTACCCGTACCCGAGAAGCTCGGAGAGGCCCGGATAGCCACGTGGATCTCCCTCTCCGGATGCATCCAGCCCGCTCGCCCTACCGGCGAGACGGGCGGCGGGGATCACCCCAAGGAGCGCGGCGAAGAGGACGAACGGCGCGTAGCGCGTGGCGACGCCGATGAAGAACATCGCCGCGGCCGGAAGTAGCGTGACCGCAGCGCGTAGGCAGAGGATCCTGGATCGACGGAACACGTGCAGTAGCGGATCACGCTGCTCGCCCGCCAGCCACAGCGTCGAGGCCAAGATCGCTCCCCTCACGAGGATCGACAGAACCACGAGACCGACGAATGCAGGCCACCCCGGCGCGAACGCGATGGCCTGCTTGAGATCGAAGTACAGATCGAAGGGGAATGCGGCCGGCGCGGCGGCTCCACCACCACCGTCCGGCATCCGTCCATCGAGGAAGAGCAGCGCGACGACACCCCCCTCGATCGTGAGGGGAAGGAGGGCCGCGGGGCTCCGCTTGAGGGAGTCGAGACCAGCTCCAAGGGTTCGCACCACGGGCAGACTAACTATGCTCCACGGCGTGAGCACAACCGAGCCGGGGGCAGATACGCAGAGCGGACGGCTTGCTCGCGTCGACTACCTCATCGCCACACTCCTCACACTCGCCGGAGGCGTGCTCCGATTCATCACCCTGGGACGGCCCAACAGCTTCGTGTTCGACGAGGTCTATTACGCGAAGGACGCCTGCTACTACATCAAGGGCGCGGTTGAGGTCTGCGCCCTGCCGGGAGAGGGAGAGCAGACCCTGGGCGTGCATCCCACGCTCGGGAAATGGCTCCTGTCGATCGGCGTGAGAGTTTTCGGCTTCGATGCATTTGGGTGGCGCGTGATCGCCGCGGCCGCGGGGACGGTAACGATCTTCCTGCTTTACGTCCTTGCCAAGCGGCTTCTGCGATCGACCCTCGGCGCCTCGATCGCCTCGGGTCTTCTGGCGATCGATCTCCTTCACCTAGTTCAGTCGCGCATCTCCATGCTCGACATCTTCTTGCCGATGTTCGCCGTCGCCGCGCTGGTCTTCTTGGTGATCGACCGGGACCGGAGGAACGCCGGGACCGGCACCGTCCTCCCCAGGATGGGAGCCGGGTTGATGGTGGCGGGGGGGTTGGCCACGAAGTGGTCGGGCGGGTTCTTCGTCCCGTTCGCGATCGCGCTGGTCATCGCATGGGAGACGGGAAGACGGAGAAACGCAGCCGACGAGCGCCCGTTCATCGGAGCGGTGCGGTCGGAGATCCTCTCGTGCGTACTGATCTTCGTCCTCCTTCCAATCGCCCTCTATCTCGTCTCGTACGTCGGGCGGATCGACGGTGCATTCCTGACGTTGCCGTGGTCCGAGGGATCGTTCATCCGCGCGATCTGGGATACGCAATTCAACATGCTCGACTACCACGCCAATCTGAACTCCGTGCACGGCTATCAATCCCCGCCGTGGTCGTGGCCGTTCCTGAAGCGGCCGGTTTCC
This sequence comes from uncultured Actinomycetes bacterium, assembly GCA_963826105.1. Lineage (GTDB taxonomy): Bacteria > Actinomycetota > CADDZG01 > CADDZG01 > WHSQ01 > WHTI01. The sequence continues at coordinate 78,111 of CAWGWA010000016.1, forward strand.
TACTTCTTCGATTCGAGTGGCGGTACATATCGAGAGATCATGGCGTTCGGCAGCCCCTTCGTGTGGTGGTCCTCCTTGCTGGCGCTCGCGTTCGCCGGCTATCGCTGGATCAGGGCGCGGGGCATCGGTTCCCCGGAGGGTGTCATCGTGGGGGCGTTCTTCTTCACCTATGTCCCGTGGTTGGTCCAACCGACCGGCCGCGCTGCGGTGTTCCTCTTCTACCTACTGCCGGCGGTTCCGTTCATGTGCCTGGCGCTCGCTTACGTCGCGGTTCGCATCGGAGATTCAACTGAGGCACGTCTCGCGATCAGCATCTTCGCCGCCGCGACCATCGCTTCGTTCATCTACTTCATGCCTCTGGTGCTGAACCGGCCGATCTCGGAAGCCGACTGGCGTTCGAGGATCTGGTTCGAGGACTGCACGAAACCCGAAGGCTTCGAAGGATCTCCGAGCGGCTGGTGCTGGATCTAGTCGTCCGCTTGGACGTCGACCAGCTCAACCTCGAACGTCAGGGTTGCACCTCCCGGGATCGACGCGTAGCCCTGCGAGCCGTAGGCAAGTTCCGGCGGGATCACGAGGATCCGCTGGCCACCGACCTTCATACCGGGGAAGCCCTCGTCCCAACCCTCGATGACTGCGCCGGCCCCGACCTCGAACGGATAAGGCTCGCCACCCGCGGATGAGTCGAACTCGGTGCCGTCTTCGAGCATCCCGGTGTAGTGGGCGATGGCCACGTCTCCGACCTCGACCTCGACCCCGTCACCACACACGACGTCTGTGATCTTCAGGCCCGAGTCGGTCGTGCGCTCCTCGCCCTCGACGCAGCCGTCCTCGGCTGCAGCCGGCGCCCCGTCGCCCTCATCTCCGGAGTCGTCGCCGCACGCGACGAGTCCGACGAGGCCGACCAGCAGGATCAGGATGCTCGCTCGGATCTTCATGCCACAACCCTATCTGGACGCGACACGACCCGGGCGGGTTGGGCCCGGGTCGTGAGCGTTACTCAGTTCGTCGTTACGGGATGTTGAAGGTCGTCTCGCAGTTCAACTGCGTGTCCGTGCCGCCATCTCCGTCACAGGTGTCGGTGTCTGGACCCCCGTCGAAGGCGTCGTTACCGGCGCCACTCGAGAGGTCGTCGTTTCCGGCACCACCGTTGATGGTGTTGATCCCGAAGCCTGCGGTCACGACGTCGTCGCCGCCGTCACCGTTGACGATGTTGTCTCCATCACCGGCGAAGATCGTGTCGTTGCCCAGGCCACCGGAGATCGTGTCCGTGAGGTTTCCACCGTAGATGGTGTCGTTATCGTCGCCACCGTTGATGGAGTTCTGTCCCTCGCCACCTCGCAGGGTGTCGTCACCGGCTCCACCGTTGATGGTGTCATCGCCCTCCGAGCCGAACACGAAGTCATTGCCACTGCCGGAGTTGACGGTGTCGTTGCCACCTCTGGTGTGGATCTCGTCGGAACCCGTTCCGGTGGTGACGTTATCGAAGCCGGAGTCCGTCCAGATCTCGTTGTCGCCGTCTCCGGCGTCGATCACGTGGTTACCCCAGGCCGCCACGATCACGTCGTTGCCGCTACCCGTAGTGACGTCGTCGGCAGCACCCCCGAGTTCGAGCTGGTTGTTGCCATCACCGGCAGTGATGGTCGACTCGCCCACCCCCGTCAAGAGGTAGTTGTCGCCCTCGCCAAGCTCGATCGTGTCGTTGCCGTCGTGCGAGAAGACCCTGTCGTTCCCGTCTCCGGAGTCGATGTCGTCGGCGCCGAAGTTGTCGGTCTCGATGTAGTCCGCGCCGCTTCCGGTGCTGATGGTGTTGTCGCCGTCTCCGCCGAGCACGCGGTTGTCGCCGTTACCGGCGACGATCACGTCGGGACCGTGGCCACCACGCAGTCGGTCGTTGCCGCCAGCTGCGGTGATGGTGTCGAGCCCGAGGCCACTGAAGACCTCGTTGTCGCCCGAGCCCGTGTACGTGGTGTTGTTCCCGTCACCGGCGTAGATCGTGTCGTCGCCTCCGTCACCCTCGGTGTAGTCGGGGCCGAAGTGAGCGAGCAGTCGGTCGTTACCCAGGTCGCCGTGGATCGTGTCGGCTCCGGCGCCTCCGTAGAAGTCGTCGTTGCCGCGGCCGCCGCGGATGATGTCGGGACCTCCGTTACCGAAGATGGCGTCGTTGCCGAGACCACCGTAGACACGGTCGCCTCCGCCCCGCCCGTGGATCACGTCGTTGCCGCCGAATCCGCAGATCCGTTCGGCCGCGCCGGTTCCGTTGAGAACGTCGTCTCCGGGGGTCCCCTCAAGGTCGCAGGCGACCTCGAAGTCCCAACGGGTCCAGTCGTCGCCGGAAGCGATCTCGAAGTCATCGATGTGCGAGTGCACGCGATCGGCGCCCCCATCGGAGCTAAGCGAGAAGTACAGCCCACCCTCCACCAGATCGGTGATGGTTGCTCCAGGGTGTGCCGCTAGGTAGCCATCGTAAGGAAGTACACCGGCATCGTTGTTCGCGCCGTAGCCGCCGATGGAGTACCAGCCGCCGTTGCGCGCGTCCCATTTCTGCCAGACCTGTGGCGAGCCAACCACCGGACCCTGGCTCGAGATCCCGTTGGGGTTGCCTGCCTGATTCTCAGGGTCGAACACGAGAACGTCATCGAGGTTCGAGCCACCGTCGTTGAAATCGACGGCGAACCTGAAGGAGGGGAGACGAGTGAGCTGGCCCTCGCTCGTGCGCGCCCGAGTCCAGAACGAAAGGTCGGTCACACCGGCAAGAGAGTTGCCGTCGTAGAGCTCGTTGTGTGCGTTCCCCGTGGTTGGCGGAAGCCCGCCACCGTCGAGATCCCAGCTGAGGCTGGCCGTCGGAAGCGGCGGCGTGCCCGGGCCCGCGTGCGTGTAAACCGAGCCCTGGGTCGCGGTGCCCGGCAGCCCGGTGGTCGGGACGCCATTGACGAGGAACGCCCACCCTTCCTGCCCGTCCCGGAGCACGATGTCCTGGCTCGCGGTCGGGTCGGCTTCCTTACCGACGGTGAAGGTCACATTGGTGACGCCGTAGGGGGAAGTTGCTCCCGGCATATCCAATAGCTCGAAAGCGAGGTTGTAGGTGCCCGGGCCGATCGCGGCACGGAACGGGGTACTCGCTCCCGACGGACCCTCGGCGTCTGCTTTGATCGCGCCGTAAGGGAATCCGCCGGCGGGACCGAAGGTGACCTGTCCGTTGCCGTCGGTCGTGACCGTCGACCATGTTGATGGGTCGTTGGGGTCGTCACCGACGTCCGGGTAGGTCGCGTCCTGACCGACAACCGGATTCCCGTTCTGCGTCAGGGTCGCGCGGTGGAGGACCAGATCGCCGGGAGCCGGATCGTTGTCCGGGTTAACGGCGTGAATCGTGACCCAGAACGGGCTGACCTCGTTGGCCTGGAGCGCGTCGAGGCCCGCGGTCGTGTAGGTGATGGTCGCGGGAGCCGCGTGCGCGGGAACGATCGCGACGACCTGCAGCAACACCATCGCGAAGGACGCCAAGAGCGCCAGCTTCCGTCCTCGAGTCGAAACGCGGCTCATGACAGAACCGCCGGTCGCGCTTTGCATCGGAGAACCTCCACCTTCTCAGCCCCACCTCGATCAGGCCGCGGATGGACTGCGTGCGACCCAAGTCCTCCCAGATGCTCCCAGTTGTGTCGGTAGGACACAAGACCAAGCAGTGGCCATCTCCGTGTAGGCCCAAAGGACTAGTCAGGCGAATCAGCAGGTCTTAAGAAGCGGAGCTCGCGCCTTCGGCGGGGCGCACCTCTTCCCTCTCCTCGGGGTCAGTTGGGCGCCATCACTCGCCGATCGCGCATGAAACAGAGTGGGGAACGGCTGGCGAGGCGAAATCGCTCGTTCGCCGCCCAACTGACCCCTCGGTGGACCTGAGCGGATTCGAACCGCTGGCCTCACCCGTGCGAGGGGTGCGCTCTACCAACTGAGCTACAGGCCCGAAGAAGCGCATTTTAGCCGCTAGATCAACGTCAAGAAGCGGGCGGCCGCGTCGAGGCTCGCCATGGCCCCCATCGGGAGGGTCAACATGGGGTCGGTGTGGCCTATGTCGACGTCCGCGAGGATCGGGATCCCGGAGTCCTCGGTGCGGCGTTCGATGACTTCGAAAAAGACCTCTTTGTCATCGTCGGTGTACCCGTAGGGACGAGCGACGATCAGGCCGGCGACGGCATCGAAGAGCCCATCGCGCTCGAAAGTCGTGAGATAGGCATCCACGTACTCTGGCGATGGAGTTTCCTCGGAAGACTCGATGAAGAAGATGGCGCCGGTGGGCTCGGTCCAGATCTCGCTCTTGCGCAGATGCCACGCGATCGACTCGAGACATCCGCCCATCAATGGACCCTGTGCAGTTCCCGGGCGGATGCAGCGCCATCCACTCGCCGCGTTCATTTCCCGCGGACGTCCGAGATCTCGCTTCTCGGCCCAGTCGAGGAATTCGTCGGTCCACTCACCGACCGGTTCGAACGGCGCCCAGTCTCGGGACCAGGCTCTCGTCATCCACTCCCCCGTATATGGAAGAACCTCGGGGTACTCGGCCAACTCCGATAGGAGCATCGGCCCGTGAAAGGTCTGCAGTCGCGCCCGCTTGAGCAACGCCCAATGAAGCAGCGTGTTGTCCGAGTACCCCTGGAACACCTTGGGGTTGGCGGCGATCAACTCGAAGTCGAGGTAAGGCAATAGCTGAGCGGAGTGGTTGCCGCCGATCGCGGCCATCACCACACTGACATCCGGATCGGTGAATGCGGCGTTGATGTCGGCAGCGCGCTCCTGCCCACTGCCCGCGGTCCACCCGGTGCTCAGAGTCGCATTCGGCATGAGTCGAACCTCGTACCCGAGGCCTTCCAGGTAGGCGGTTCCTCGCTCGACCCGGTGAGGGAACTCGGCCACCAGCGGGGCCGAGGGGCTCACGATCGCGATGGTGCTACCCGGCTGGGGCACAGGAGGAAGCACGGGCTCTGAGGGTTGGGTCACTCCCCTAGCTTGCTCTCGTGCTCGCTCAAGGCGTTCTGCAGCGATGACTGGATCACCGATGTTGTGTAGTCGCCTCGAGTGCGCTCGATCAGAGAGCGGGCGACGTCGGTCAGACGCCGCAGACCGAACGTGATCCCATCCGGATAGTCGAGCGAAGTGAGCACGTAATAGATATCGTCCATCGCCCCCAGGAGGTGCTCACAACGTTCTAGTTCGCCGTGGCGCATGAGGTCGAGGATGTGCCGCCGGATCTCGCCGATGGCTTCGGCCATCCCTTTGGCGAAGGCAGCAGGCGGAACGCCGAGCGACAGGTGCGTCGGGAAGTGGGCGTCGGTGATGAGAGCGAAGGTGATGCGCGCTTCGGCCAGTTCTTTCTCCGCATCGTGGATAAAACCCGTGTGCCGGATGTCCTCGTGCCCCTCGAGCGCGGAGCGCGCCGAGTCGATCTCGGCCTGTGCCTCGTCGAGACGCTTGGAGGCGACATCGATCTCGTGTCGATGGAGCGATCGGATCGCATTCCCGCTTGCGCGGATCGCGCTGCGCGCGCTGGACAGAGCATGCTCTCGAGCCTCGGTCTTCGCGTCGAACTCGTCCCGCAGACTCTGCGACAACTCGGAGAGGTCTTCGGAGAGACCCACGACTTACTTGGAGATGGCCGGCTCGAAGAACTCGAACTCGGCCTCGCGACGGGCTCTCTTCTGATCGATCGGACGGACCTTGCGACTACGTTCGATACGCCGCCGCTTCGACTCGATGAGGAAACCGGCATAGCCCAACAAGACAACGTCGATCCCGAGATGAGGCAGCCACCCACCGGGAGCGTCGAGAAGCGACGCGACCAGGCTCAGTGCGGCCATCCACACCAGCACCAATAGAAGCTTTCGCCGACGTTTCAGGATGCGCTGCTGTCTTAGAGCGCGCCGTTGAGACGACGGTCTAACCCGTTCATCACCGGGAACGACGACCCATCGACCTTCTTCGCTGAGACGCGGGGAGAGAAGATGCATGCTGTGACGGAATCTCTCGGCGGTCGAGAGAGGAGTCCCCCGCCGTGCCCTGGTAATCGCAGGAACCAGGACGGCTACCCATGCAGCGGCGAGGACGATCAAGAAAACGAGTGTCAGAACTCTTCCCCAAGCTAGACGGAACTACCCCAGCGCGCTGAAGGTACCTCCGAAAGGCCCGATACGGCCGGATTTTGGGCCCAGTGGCCAACCCTCGCGCGTGCACGCGATACAAATACTCCGTGCCGCAGATCGTTACGTCCGAAGAGGATCCGCTCGAGCTGTCGTGTGATGCGCTCGTGGTGGGTGCCTTCGAGGGATCCGACGGTCCGCAGCTGTCGACGATCGGGGCGGCGCTCGACGAGCGCCTCGAGGGAGCGCTTTCGGAAGCGCTTCTCGCCGAAGGGTTCAAGGCCAAGACGGGAACGAGCGCGTTGATAACCACGCTCGGGCGCATCCCCGCAGGCACGGTCGCGGTCACGGGTCTCGGCGCCAAGGAGGACGTCGATCCGTCCCGTATCCGGCGGGCCGCCGGAGTCATCGCCAAACGATTGTCCGAGCGCACCGAGGTCGTCACCGTGCTCGACGACGCTTACGGAGATGCCGGTTCGACCGCACAGGTCGAGGGCTACCTTCTCGGCTCCTATCGCTACAAGAAGATCACCTCGCGTGACGACACGCCGGAGCGGACCGCCCGTGTTGTGGTCCAGGGGTCGCCCACTTCCGTCGAGCGCGGGATCGCGTACGCCGAAGCCACGAACTTGGCGCGTGACCTGGTCAACGAACCACCCGATCGCTTGACCCCCACGGCCTTCGCCGCGCGCGCCAAGGATGCCGCCGACGTGGGAGCTCTGACCTGCAAGATCCTCGATGAAACGGACCTTGCCGAGCGCGGCTTCGGCGGGCTCCTCGCGGTCGCGTCCGGTTCGGCGGAACCACCTCGCTTGGTGGAGCTCAACTACGACCCTCCGGAGGCGGTCGGGCGAGTGACCCTCATCGGGAAGGGCGTCACCTACGACACCGGTGGTCTCTCGATCAAGACCGCGGTCGGGATGCAGAACATGAAAACCGACATGGGCGGCGGAGCCGCCGTGATCGGCGCGATGAGCGTCCTGGCGAGACTCGGAACGCCGATCGCGGTCAGAGGATTGATCCCGATGACCGAGAACATGATCGGCCCGGCCGCTATGAGGGTCGATGACGTCATCGTTCACTACGGAGGACGCACGACCGAGATGAACAACGCCGACGCCGAGGGCAGGCTGATCCTGGCCGATGCCATCGCCCTGGCTTCGGAGGAACCGTCCGATGCGATGGTCGACATCGCCACCCTCACCGGCCACATGGTGATCGGTCTCGGCGACAAGGTCGGGGGGCTCTTCGCCAACGACTCTGCCCTGAGGGACGAGCTCAAGGCAGCCGGGGATCTCGCCGGAGAGGACCTCTGGCCGATGCCGCTATACGAGGGGTACGAGAAGCATCTCGATTCGCAGGTCGCCGATCAGAAGAGTGCCGGGAAACGGGAGGGTGGAGGCATCTCGGCGGCCCTCTTCCTCCAGAGATTCGTCGGTGACGGGATCCCTTGGGCGCACCTCGACATCGCCGGCCCCGGCCGAGAGGACGCCCCCCACGATCTGGGTCCGAAGGGAGGCACAGGCTTCGGAACGCGCACGTTGCTCGAGTGGATCGAAGCCCGCGGGCGATGACCGACGAGCGTGACAACGTCGTGGAGTTGCCACCCGAGGTCTCGGGAGCATTCATGGATCCCCCGCCGCTACCTTCCCGGCACCGTGGTTCTCACAGATGGCTGATCGGAGCCTCGCTGGCGAGCTTCATCGTCGCGATCATCTCGATACTGGCCTTCGTCACCGTTCAGTGGCCCGGCGACTCAGGGCGCATCCTGGTCGGCATCTTCCTGTTCTCGATCCTCGGCATCCTTGCCTGCGCTTCCGCAGCCGTGTTCACCGCCGCCCGCGCTACGCATGCACGTCCTCGGTCCACCCGCGCGCCATAGACTCGGACGATGGAGATTGAGGGTCATCCGACCCAGGATCTGATCGAGGAGCTGGAACGTCGCGGCGCCCGGCGCGTGCCGGGGGGTTCTGGGGGTCCCGACGCAGAAGCACTCGCCTTCATCGCCCCGGATGGCGAGACGCAGGCGAGTGGATTCTGGCTATTCCTCCCGGAGCAGACCTTCATGACCGGCATGGACGAGTTACCGGGAGTATGAGCGTCTCGCCAGACAAATACCGAGAGGGCCTCAGTCATTTCACCAGTGGGATCACTGTGATCACGGTCGCGTCCGGGAGCGAGAAGCACGGCATGACCGCGACCTCGTTCGCATCGGTATCGCTGATCCCACCTTTGATCTCGGTCGCACTCGAGAAGGACTCGCAGACCCTGGAGATCCTCAGAGGAACGCAGGCATTCACCGTGAACCTTCTGGCCCGCGACCAGGAGGACGTCGCCCGTACGTTTGCGACCAAGGGACCCAAGCCGTTCGAGCGCATCCCGCATTCGATGGGCACGAACGGCGCGCCCCTTCTAGACGGTTGTCTCGCGTGGTTCGAATGTTCGGTTCAGAGCATCGCGGACGGCGGCGATCACGAGATCGTGGTTGCCGAAACCACCCGCATACAGCTGGGTGCGGGCGAGCCACTCATCTATTACCGGCGCGACTACCGTTCCCTCAAGACGGGATCGCTCGAGGATTGATCGACCAGCAGCTGGTCTCCCACCCTTACCGCTGACGCTCGGCCCGCGGTCAATTCGACGGCGTACCGGGCAACCGACGGGAACGAGATCCTGCCAGGCTTCATGTTCGTCACGACGCGCTTGACGATCCAGGCACGAGAACAGAAGACGACGTCGATCGGATAGCTCATGCCGAACGTGTGGACCTGGAACGCTCCCGGGATCACGAGAGCCTCATCGGGCTTCAGCGGGGGCCCATCCAGCAGGCCGCGTCGCCGTCCCCGAGATGACCCCGCCCAACGGGCGCGGACGGCGAGCACCTCCCCGGTCCGCTCGACACTGATGGCGCCCTTCACGCGTTTAGTTTAGAAGCGACCACCACACCACCAACGAGAGGAACCCTCATATGACGAAGTGGGAGTACACGACGGTGCCGCTGATCTCGCATGCCCTCCAGGAGATCCTGAACCAGTGGGGCGAAGAGGGATGGGAACTGGTCCAGGTGCTCGAGAGCCAGGCCACGGGAACCACCGCCTACCTCAAACGGGCCAAGGCTTAACGCTTCCAGGCTCCCGATTTGCCACCCGATTTGCTCTCGAGGCGCACGTCGGTGATCTCGGCGGCGCGCTCCGTACCTTTCACCATGTCGTAGAGGGTCAACGCCGCGGTCGTCACCGCGGTCAGGGCCTCCATCTCGACGCCGGTTCTCTCGGCCGTCTTAACCGTCGCGGTGATGGCGATACCTTCGTCGATCTCTTCGAGGCTGAGATCCACGGATGAGATCCCGATGGGATGACACAGAGGGATGAGGTCCGCAGTTCGTTTCGCTCCCATGATCCCAGCGACCCTGGCGACCGCTAAGGCGTCCCCTTTGTCGAGCGATCGCTCCATGACCAACCTGACCGTTTCCGCCGACATCCTGACAACCCCCGAAGCGACCGCGACGCGCTCGGTCACCTGCTTGGATGTGACGTCGACCATCCTGGCCTGCGCTTCGGGATGAACGTCGCTCATGCTGACCTTTCGTCGGGAAGTGACCAGACCTCGACCGTCACCTCGGCGCCTGCATCGAGGTGTGACTCATCGATATCGAATCGTGCCACGCCGTGACAGTTGAGGAGACTGGACTGGATATGGGAGCCCTGGAGCCCCGTCGGGGTCGCTATCCATCCGCTTCCACCGTGAGCCAAGGTGACCCGCACGAAATGGAGCCGGCCCGGTCTCTTGTCGAGCGGCTCCGAGAGTCTGGCTCGGACCGTCGGTCGCAGCACGCTCGTCATGCCCTGCATCTTCCTGAGCGCGGGACGTACGAACTGCTCGAAACCGATGTGGATCGATACCGGGTTGCCCGGCAGACCGAGGAAGGGAACTTCTCCGATCGCTCCAAGAACCACCGGCTTGCCCGGTTGCATCGCGACGCGCCAAAGATCGATCCGCCCCAACTCACCGATCACATCCCGAACGAAGTCGTACCGCCCCATCGACACTCCGCCCGAGGAGATGACGAGGTCGGCCCCCTTCGCAGCCGCCGAGAACGCGGCGCGAGTGTCGTCGAGACCGTCGGGAACCGATCGATGAATTATGGGTTCACCTCCTGCGGCCTGGACCAAAGCGGTCAGCGCCACGGAATTGGAGTCACGGATCTGCCCCGGGCCGGGAACCTCCTCCGGCGTCACGAGTTCATCGCCCGTCACGACGATCGCGACCCGCGGCCGCCGGAAAACGGTGATCGGAGAGAGTCCGAGCGACGCGATCAAAGCCAGCTCGCCCGGTCCGATCTGCGTTCCCGGACGCGCCAGGACCTGCCCTTCGGTGACGTCTTCCCCCGCCGGACGGATGTGTCCGCCCCCGGGTGGGGCCGCCTTGATCAGAACCCTGCCGCTCGTCTCTTCGGTGTCCTCCACGGGTACGACCGCAGTCGGCTCCCGGAGGGATCGGCGCACCGGTCATGATCCGGGCCGCATCGCCTGCGCCGACTTCCACCTCTCCCGGATCGCCGGCCTTGACCTCACCCACGACCGTCAGCTCGATCGGCAGATCGCCGCCGATGTCGTCCGCCCTAACCGCGTAGCCATCCATCGCGGAGTTGTCGAACCGGGGCAATGGGTGAGGCGCTACCAGTTCATCTGCGAGAACCCGGCCGAGCGCATCACTCACCAGGACGTCTTCGGTTCCTACCGCGGAGACGGCCGCGAGAACCCGGACGCGCGCTTCCCGAACGCTCAGCACCGGCGCACTGCTACTGCCGATCGAGGAGTTCGTTCAGGAACTCGCGAAATGGCTCTGCGAGATCATCCCTGAGCAACGCGAGTTGAACCGTTGCTTTGAGGAAGTCGAGCTTGCGTCCGACGTCGTACACCGCTCCGGCGTAGACATGCGCGTAGACCGTCTCTTCCCGAGCCAGAAGGTCGATGGCGTCGGCGAGTTGGATCTCGCCTCCGACACCCACTCCGGTGCGATCGAGTGCATCGAAGATGCTCGGTGAGAAGACGTGGCGCCCGCGTGAGGCGAGGTTCGAGGGAGCGTCGGAGGGATCGGGCTTCTCGACCATGCGCTTGACCCGGACGCGTCCGTCAACGTCCTCGGGCTCGATGGTTCCGTAGGCAGAGATCTCCTCGATCGGAACCTCTTGAACCAGGATGACACTCGAGCCGGTCTCCTCGTACAGATCGACCATGCTCTTCAGAACGTCTTCGCCGCCGTGCTCGGCTCCTGGAAGTAGTTCGTCGGGGTAGAGAACCGCGAACGGGTCGTCGCCCACGAAAGCTCGTGCCAACCCAACCGCGTGTCCGAGACCGAGCGCCTCCTTCTGGCGTACCGAATGGATGCGAACGAGGTCGGCGATCCGCCGGACCTCTTCAAGTTCCTCGGCCTTGCCCTTCTTCTCGAGGTGCTGCTCGAGCTCAACGGCGCGATCGAAGTGATCCTCCATGGATTGCTTTCCCCAGGAGGTAACGATCAGGACGTCCTTGATGCCGGCTCCCGCGGCTTCCTCGATCACGTACTGGATCCCCGGCCGATCGACGACGGGGATCATCTCTTTCGGGATCGCTTTGGTGGCCGGCAGGAAACGGGTACCGAACCCGGCTGCAGGGATCACTGCTTTCGTCACACTCATGCTCTGCTCCTACTTCAATAGGTCCGCCAATGCTAATACGGGCTACTTGGCGATCCTCAGGCCCGGGGGCGGGTTACCGGGGGTCCGGGCGCGATCGCGCCCTTCCGCCTTGGCGCGGTAGAGACCGCGGTCGGCCGCATCGATCAACGTCGTGAAGGTTTCCCCGTGGCCCGGGAACGAGGCTATTCCGATGGAGACCGTCAACCGGACGGGGGTCTCGCCCGGCCCCCCGAACGGCTCCGATCGGATCGCGTCCAGGATCTTCTCGGCCGCGGTCACCGCGCCCTGCATGTCGGTTTCCGATAGGAGGCAGACGAACTCCTCGCCCCCGTAGCGCGCGAAGGTGTCGACTTCGCGCAACGCGGCCGAGACTCGTTTGGAGAACTCGATAAGGATCGCGTCACCTCGGTTGTGCCCGTACGTGTCGTTGATCTGTTTGAAGTGGTCGAGGTCGACCATCAGAACGCTGAACTTGCGATCGAAACGGACCGACGTGGCCAAGACCCCACGGAAGTTCATCTGGAAGTAGCGGCGGTTGTAGATACCCGTCAGCCCATCTGTAAGAGACAGGCGTTGTGCCTCTTCGTGGAGCAGGGCGTTCTCGATCGCAACACCCGCTTGCTCCGTAAGGAACGTCAAGGTCTCGGTGTCCTCGTTGGTGAACCGACGAGTGGCTTCATCCCGGTACGCAACGAGCACTGCGACGATCCGCCCCTCGCTGTAGAGAGGCATGGCGATGGACACCGGGGATAGCGGTTCGCTGTGGGTAGGACGCGGGCCCCCGTCCCGGGCTGGAAGCACCACATTGATGGCTCGCTCGGCGGCAAACCCGACAACGCCTTCGCCCACCTTGACCCTGCCGAGTGACGATCGGGTGATACCGCGCGCCAGTGCGGGATAAAGCTCCTCGCGTGTCGGCGTGAAGACCCACACGACGGCTGCATCGGCGCCCGCTGCGTCGGCGGTCGTGTTGAGGATGCTCTCGAAGAGCTGCTGCATGTCGTGCGTCGACCTCAGCGTCTCTCCGACGCGACGGACCGCTCTGCGGAGCATGTCCCGTGAGGACGAAAGTTCTCCGATGGTTGCGGCAAGGCGATCGGTCATCTCATTGAACGCGACGGCGAGCCGGCCGACCTCGTCCCGCGACCGAACCGGGATCCGTTGGTCGAATCTCCCCTCGCTAACCGCCTGCGCAGCAAGAGAGACCTCGTCGAGGGGCTTGATGATGAGACGCGCCAGGAGCATCGCCAGCGCGCCCGTCCCGATCAACGCGAGGATCAGAAGGATCAGGATCGAGAGCAGCAACCCGTTCGACGCCGCGTTCCCTCGATCGGCCGGGATCGATGCGAGGACCGACACTCCATTGCTCAGCTCGCGAGCCCTCGCCATCACTTCCTTGTCGAGCTCGGCCCGGAAGGTACCGGAGAACGTGACCCCGACCCTCTTCTGCGAGTACAGGGGAAGGGTCGATGCGAACACCTTGCCGTCGGCCACCATCGAGAGGCCGACGTCGCCAAGATCTGATCGCCGAAGTATCCCGGAGTCGAGCCAGAATCCGCCGACGAGGGTGCCTCCGGTGCTCCCCACCTGCAACGAGCTACTTACAAAACCGGGCCAGGCCCCCTCGCGTCCGACGATCTCTTCGGGGGATGGTCGATTGAAGCCGGGAACGAAGTCCGGCGTATCCATGGCCGAGCCGGCGACAGCACCGCTGGGAGCGACGTAGAAGACGAAGTCGAGCCCTTCATCGCTTATCAATTCGTCCTGCAGGTACTCCTTAAGGGCAGTGGTCGAGCCGGCCACCCCCAAGAGTTCGTCGTCGGTGAAAGTGGCCCTCAGACGGTCATCGACCGTTTGCCAGCGTTCCTCGAAGGTAACCACCACGCCACCGATGGCCGCCGGGAGAGCCATCTCGGAGCGCTTGTCGATCTCTCCTGCGACGATCCGTTGGACGACGAAGCCGACGATCGCGAGGGGAAAGATCACGATCGCCACGAAGAAGATGGCCAAGCGGCGCTGCAGAGACAACGATGGCTCCTCAGAAGCATTGGACGATCCCGACAAACAACCGGGACTCCATGTGAGTGTTCTCCGTGGGTGGTCCAAGCCCTGTGAGTCACCGGATCGGCGGTCGTCGTTGGCGAGTAGCCTACGCCCCGTCCACTAGAATCCGGAAATGCCGGTCTATGAATACGCCTGCACCGCGTGTGGAGAACGCACCGAGGCAAGGCAAAGCTTCGACGACCCTCCCCTGGAGGAATGTCCGGCATGCGGAGGACAGCTCCGGAAACTCTTCTCGCCGGTAGGCATCGTGTTCAAGGGCTCCGGCTTCTATGCCACCGACGCCAAGAAGTCTTCATCCAAATCCTCAACGTCGAGTAGTGCATCGACGGGTTCAGGGGAAGGTTCTAAGCCGGCAGAGACCAAGTCCTCGACCGAATCATCGACCCCCAAGGACTCCAAGCCTTCGGGCGGCAAGGAGAGATCTGCATGAGCGATCCGATACGCGTCGGCATCTTCGGCGGCTCGGGCTTCTATTCGCTGCTCGACGACATCGAGGAAGTGCCCGTCGAGACCCCGTACGGGGACCCCTCCAGCCCTCTACACGTCGGTTCGATCGAAGGCGTCAGGGTTGCCTTCCTGCCACGTCACGGCGTTAACCACCAGTTCCCTCCCCACGTCCTGAATTACCGGGCCAACGTCTGGGCCATGAAAGAGGTTGGGGTCGAGCGGATCATCGGGCCCTGCGCGGCCGGATCTCTGAAGATGGAAGTCAAGCCGGGTGAATTCGTCATCTCCGACCAGCTGGTCGACCGCACCACGGGACGTAAGGACACCTTCTACGACGGTCCGATAACGACGCACGTTTCGTACGCTGATCCTTACTGCCCGGAGCTACGAGGCCTTGCGCTCGAGACCGCGAGGTCCCAAGGCATCACGGCTCACGATGGCGGCACCGTCGTAACGATCCAAGGACCACGCTTCTCGACCCGAGCCGAGTCCAAATGGTTCCAGCAGGCAGGGTGGGAGGTCATCAATATGACCCAGTACCCCGAGGCCTACCTCGCCAGAGAGCTCGAGATCTGCTACGCCAACATCGCCCTCATCACCGACTACGACGTCGGCGTCGAAGGTGAGTCGGCCGCCGTCAGCCACGAGGCCGTACTCGAGGTTTTCAACGCCAACAACGAGAAGCTCAAAGATCTCCTGTTCGCACTCGTCCCCAAGATCCCGGGCGAACGGACCTGCATCTGCAGCACAGCTCTGAAGGGTGCCCGTCTCGAGGGTTAACCGTGTCCATCCTTGAAGCGATAGTTCTCGGGCTCGTCCAGGGCCTCTCCGAATTCATCCCGATCTCATCGTCGGGCCACCTCGTGATCGTCCCCGCCCTGTTCGGGTGGGATCATCCCGGCCTTGCCTTCGACGTCCTCCTCCATGCCGCCTCCCTGGTCGCCTTACTCGTCTACTTCTCGGCCGATCTGCTCGAACTCGCCCGGGGGACCATCCGAGGCACCCGAGACTCCCGTCGCCTCCTGCTGCTGCTGGTCATCGCGACGATCCCCGCCGGGCTCGCCGGCCTTCTGCTCGGCGACTTCTTCGAGGAGCAGTTCGAGGACGCCAAAGGGGCCGCCCTTCAGCTTCTGATCACCGCGGTCATCCTGGTCGGAGCCGAGCTCTTGACCGAGCGCAACCGGCGTCGGTCGACGATGACAGGTGAACCCATGAAGACTCAGGAGCAGATGACCCCCGCGGGAGCCGGCGCGATCGGGATCGCACAGGCCCTCGCGATCATCCCGGGGATCTCTCGCTCGGGCTCGACGATCGGCGCGGGTCTGTGGCTGGGGATGGATCGGGAGTCGGCCGCTCGTTTCGCATTCCTCCTGGCGATCCCCGCCCTTGCCGGGGCCGCCCTCGTCCAATTGCCGGAACTCGGTTCCAGCTCGATCGGCCTGGGGGCCGGAGTCGCCGGATTCATCGCCTCTCTCCTGTCGTCCTACATCGCCGTCGCTGGCTTGATCCGCTACCTAAAGTCCCGGACCCTCTATCCGTTCGCGGTATATGTCGCCGTCGCGGCCGTAGTCTTCTACGTTCTGCTCTGAAGTATGCGCGCTTGTGAGAAATGGCTCCCGGCGGTACCCTTGGAGGACCTGGGGATCTCCCGAAACACATCATCCGGCGGTCCCAAGTCCTAAGTACGAGGGTCTACGAGCGTCTTACGAGCGTAAAGGAGTCCGACCTGACCGCCCATGGGTCCGGCTACACCCCTGAGCACAGCGAACGCCTGCGAAAGATCCACGATCGGTTGATCGAAGCCCGTCGGGAACTCGATGCCCTTATCGGAGATGCCTATCTGAGGCCGCGCGCCTCGATCGTTCCGGTACATTTCCTCGATCTCGCGGCCGCGGCCGAGAAACTCCGGTGGGCCGAAAAGGAATGGCGTGAACTCGATCAGGAGATAGAGGCCCCACAACCCTCCGCAGAGGACCGCGAATCCTCAGATAAGCCGGAGGGGGGCTCCGACGACCCGGACGAGGCCCATGCGGACATCCTCGAGAGTTCCGGAGCGCGCAGCTCCTAGCGTTTCCAGTTCAGCGCGGCGGCATCCTCAGCGCGCCGTCGAGACGGATGGTTTCGCCGTTCAACATCGGGTTCTCCACGATGTGCTTTACAAGAGCTCCGAACTCGACCGGGCTCCCCAACCGGTGCGGGTGCGGGATCCCCTCGGCGAGCTTGGCCCGGGCTTCTTCCGGTAGTCCGGCCAGCATGGGCGTATCGAACGTTCCCGGAGCGATCGCCACGCATCTGATCTGCTTCGAGGCAAGGTCACGAGCGATCGGAAGGGTCATCCCCACGATCCCGCCTTTGGATGCCGCGTACGCCGCCTGACCGATCTGGCCATCGAAGGCGGCGATGCTGGCCGTGTTCACGATCACCCCGCGCTCCTCCCCATCGGCTTCCTGAGAGGCCATCTGCGCGGCGGCGATCCGGACGACGTTGAACGTCCCGATCAGGTTCACCTTGACTACGAACTCGAACCGATCGAGGTCGATCGGCGACCCATCGCGTGTCAACACCCTTCCGGGGAACCCGACCCCGGCGCAGTTGACGACGATATGGAGGCCACCGAACGCTTCCGTCGCTGCCGCCACAGCCGCTTCGACATCTTCGGGGACCGTCACATCGGCCGGAGCGAACCGGCACTTGTCACCGAGTTCCTTGGCCACCGTTTCGCCGTCGGAACTCGGGAGATCAACGATCAGAACCGAGCCCCCCGCTTCGAGGATCGCGTTAGTGGTTGCGAGGCCGAGACCCGAGGCGCCGCCGGTGACCAGCGCGACCTTGCCGGAGATGTTCACGAAGACTCCTTAGTTAACGGACTTGGTCTCCGGGTCAGCCGTTCTCGCGAAGGACCTCACCGGAGGACAGGACGAGCCCATCTTCGCATCTCGTCTCGACCCGTCCGTCGGAGAATTGCTCGTGATACAGCGCCGCGTACGCACCCTCCTTGGCGAGCAACTCCGCATGCGTGCCTCGCTCGATGACCCGGCCGCGATCGAGATAGATGATCTTGTCGGCGGCAAGGATGGTCGACAGTCGGTGAGCGATCGCAACCGTTGTGCGACCCGACATGAGGGGCGTGAGGGCGTCCTGGACCAGACGCTCCGAGTGAGTATCAAGGGCGCTTGTCGCCTCGTCGAGGATCAGTACCTTCGGGTCCTTGAGGATGACCCGAGCGATGGCCAGACGCTGCTTCTCGCCCCCGGACATCTTGTAGCCACGCTCCCCGACGACCGTGTCGAAACCATCGGGGAACTCCATGATCCGGTCGTAGATGTGCGCCGCACGAGCCGCGGCTTCGAGCTGTTCGTCGGTCGCCTCGGGATTCCCGTACTTCAAGTTGTTCCTGATCGTCGTGTTGAAGAGATAGGTCTCCTGCGTGACCACGCCGATCGCTTCGCCGAGTGACTCGAGCCGCAGATCTCGGACATCGATGCCATCGAGTTCCACCGAACCGCGATCGATGTCATAGAGCCGCGGGATCAGATAGGTAAGGGTCGTCTTCCCGGCCCCCGACGGTCCGACGAGAGCCACCAGCTCACCCGGCTTCGCTTCGATGTCCACGCCCTGCAGGGTCCACAGGCGCTGATCACCGGTTCCGTCCGGACTCTGTCGTTCGTATCGGAACCACGCGTCCTTGAAGCTGACCTCTCCGCGGACGTCCTTCGCATCGAGCTCGATCGCGCCGTCTTTATCGACGATCTCACGCTCGAGATCGAGATACTCGAAGATCCGATCGAACAGCGCAAGGGCGCTCTGGATCTCGACCTGGACGTTGAGCAACTGGCCCATCGGGAAGAACAGGCGACTCTGGAGGGTCGTGAAGGCAACGATGGTTCCGACGATCTGGTTCGGGTTCTCACCCAAACCCCCGTTGAGGAACAACCATCCGCCGACGAGGTAGACGAACGCCGGCATGATCGAAAAGAAGACCTGAACCAAAGCGAAGAACCCTCGGCCCACCATCGTGCGTTTGATCTCGAGCTTCGAGAGCCGTCGGTTCTCCTTACGGAACCGATCGATCTCGTATGCCTGTCGGCCGAACGACTTGGACAGCAAGATGCCGGAGACCGAGAGAGTCTCCTGCATGATCGCGGTCAGGTCCGCCAACGATTCCTGTGTCTGTCCCGAGACCTCACGCCTTACCTTTCCGACCTTCCGAGACAGGATCAAGAAGAACGGGAGGATACCCAGCGACAGCAGTGTCAACTGCCATGACAGCAGGAGCATCGCGACCACGGTCGACAGCACGATCGTCACGTTCGAGACGATGCTCGACGCGGTGTCGGTCAACACGCTCTGGACCCCGCCGACGTCGTTCGACAGACGTGATTGGATCTCGCCGGTTCGGGTCGAGGTGAAGAACTTCAGAGACATGTGCTGGAGATGCGAGTAAAGCGAGTTGCGCAGGTCTTGCATCACGTTCTGTCCAACGATGTTGTTCGTGTAGGTCTGCCACAGTCCGAGTCCTCCGGACACGATCGGCGAGGCCACCATGATCGCGGAGACAAGGAACAACAGTCGCAGCCGGGCGCCCTCGGGGTCACTACTGAGGATGACGTCGTCGAAGACAACCTTGATGAGCAACGGGTTGATCAGGCCGATCGCGGACGTGAACAGGATCAGGATCGCAACGAGCCCAACCCTCCGACGGTACGGCCTGAAGATCCTGACGATGCGGCGGAACGTGCCGGCGCGCGCGGGCCTCTCGGGTCGCTCGGGTGGAGCAAGGCGATGTGGTCGTGGCACTGACTACCCCTCAGAGGATGTTCGGTATGACCTAGCTAACAACGCAAGAACACCCTCAGTTATTGCACCCTCAGAGCGACGATGACACCGTCCCGTAGCGGCACGATGAGGGAGCGGAAGTTCGGGTCGGCCGTGATCGTGCGGTTGACCCCGTCGATGATCTTCGCCCAGTCGTTGCGTCTGCCGTCCGGAGGCTCGTCCACACCGGCGACCCGGCCGTCCCACAACATGTTGTCGCAGATGAACATCCCGCCGACGCGGATCCGCTCCTTCGCCTTGTCCCACGCCTCGGGATAGCCGTCCTTGTCGATGTCGCAGTAAACGATGTCGAACTCCCCAGTGGTCGCATCGAACGCCTCGGTCGCGCTCGCCACGTGATAGCTGATCGGCCCGTCGAGTCCGGCACGTCCGAGGAAATCGAGCGCGAGTTTCTCGTTTTCGGGGTCCATGTCGGTCAGATGGATCTCCCCGTCCGAGCCGACCGCCCGAGAGAACCAGTACGCCGAGTACCCGTAACCGGAGCCCATCTCGAAGATCCGCAGTGCGCCGATCGAGCGCGCCAGGAGTTCGAGAACCTGACCGCAGAGCCGCCCTACGATCGGGAAGCCGTTCTGGGCGGCGCGCGCCTCCATCTCTGCAAGTACGGGCTCGTCGTCGACCGATGCCAGCTCCGACAGGTAGTCATTGATCCGAGGATCGAGGATGTCCATCCGTCTCCTTTCTCAGTTCGCTTCGGTTACCAAGGTCATCAGTTGCGGGTGTAGCGATGGATTCGCCGCCACGACCCCGATCGAATCGCCGATCGGAGGCTTGAGATCGGTAACGACGGCGCCCGCCTCGGTCGCGAGGAGTTCGCCCGCGGCGCGGTCCCATCGCTCGAGGTGCGCCTCGTAGAACCCATCGACCCGTCCGCATGCGAGCGAGGTCAGGTCGAGGGCGGCCGAACCACTTCGCCTGATGTCCCGGGCTCCGTCGAGAACCCGTGTGACAACTCGCGCTTGGTGGCTGCGGATCGCTGGGTCGTACGAGAAGCCCGTCGCGATCAGCGCCTGGGACAGATCGCCCTCGTCGGAAACGTGAATCGGGGCAGAGTTCAAGCTCGCTCCGCCCTCCCTGATCGCGGTGAAGGTCTCGTCGCGGCTGGGATCGTGGATCACGGCGAGCAGCGGGCCGCGGGGGTCCTCGAGCGCGATGCTCACCGCCCAGACCGGGATGCGGTAGAGGTAGTTGACCGTCCCGTCGAGCGGATCGATGACCCATCGAAGGCCCGTCTCCGATGCTCGGCCGGCCCCTTCCTCTCCGAGGATCCCATCGTTCGGTCGGTGGGACCTCAGGTGCTCGACCACCAGGGCCTCGGCGTCTCGGTCGGCATCAGAGACGAGATCGGTGGGCGACGATTTCGTCGAGACTCCGGTGGCGGTGGCCTGGAACCGCTCCAGTAGGAGCCGCCCGGCATCCCTCGCCCCGGCGACCGCGATGTCCAGGAGCTCTTCGTTCGTCACGGGGTCAGTCTAGGGCGGACCACGGGGCGCAAGAGCCCCTCGTTCGCCCTTAGGAGGATCAAGAACCGACCTTTGGAACCTCGGCTTGAGACTCTCCGCCGATGTGCCGATGTAGAGGGGTATCTACGGTGGTCCGTAAGCCACAAGGGGGAACCACAGAAATGGCACCAGGTAACGAACGCGAAGTGAGCCCTAAGGGACTCACTCGTCGTCACTTCATATCGGTAGGTTCCGCCGGCGTCGGCGCGACGCTGCTATCTGCCTGCGTCTCGAATCCGATCGTGATGTCGGACAACGGGCAGGCGCAAGACGAACAGCGGATCATCACCGACCGCGAGACCCGTAGCTTCAATCCCATCCCCGAAGAGAACGCCAAGCCCGGCACGACCGACTGGCAACTCGAGGGCCGCGAGGACGGACGCATCCAGGGGTTCGCCGACAACATCTCGATCAAGCAAGGTGAGAAGGTAACCCTCTACGTCACCGCTCCGGCCGGAACGGCCTGGAAGGGCGAGGTTTACCGGATCGGTTGGTACCGCGGAGCCGGCGGCCGGCTCGTGTCCACCATCGCGGAAAAGCCTGCGGTCGTTCAGAAGCATTTCAAGTACACGATGGGCGGCAACGAGAACCTCATCGAATGCCCGTGGAAGCCGTCGGTCGACGTCAAGACCGACAAGTCATGGACCACCGGCGTCTACCTCGTGAAGCTCATCACCAACGACGGGTCGATGAGCTACATACCTTTCATCGTCAGAGACGATCGCCCGAGCACGTATTTCCAGCAAGCCAGCGTCACGACCTGGCTCGCCTACAACACCTACGGCAAGCGCAGCATCTACGGTGACATCGGCGCCAACAACTACAAGAAAGCGTTCGACGGGCGCTCCCGGCTCACCTCGTTCGATCGGCCCTTCTCGATGGAGGAGCGATTCCTTCTGAACGGTGCCGAGCGGTTCCTCGAGTTCGAGATCCAGATGGTTCGTTTCATGGAGAGTCGCGGATACGACGTGACCTACGGAACCAATCTCGAAACACATAGGGACGCGGCACTGCTTGCGCAACACGACACCTTCATGTCCGTGGGCCACGACGAGTACTGGACCTTGGAGATGCGTGACAACCTCGAGGTGATCCGAGACTCGGGCGTGAACCTCTGCTTCTTCGGCGCGAACGCCGGTTATCGAGCGGTCCGGCTCGAGGACTCGCCGCTCGGCCCCCTGCGCAGGATGCGGCACTACAAGGAATACACCGAAGACCCACTGCTCGGTAAGGACGACCCTCGCGTCGCCGCGCAATGGCGCTACGGTCCAACGAACCGACCCGAGAACGGGTTGATCGGCATCATGTACGCAGCCGATCCCGTGGATGCCCCGTGGGTCGCCGCCAACGTCGACCACTGGCTCTACCGGAAGACCGGATTCACCAAGGGAGAAAGCGTTCCCCACCTGGTTGGCCACGAGTACGACAAGGTGTGGACCGAGGGGGCCTTCGAGAAGTGGACCCCTCAGAACCTCCAGGTCGTCGCTCGATCACCGGTACGAACCGAGCAGGGCGAGAAGGACGTTGCGCACAGCGCGTATCACACGGCCCCCTCGGGAGCCGGCGTATTCGCGACCGGGACGATCCGCTGGACCTGGGGTCTGGACGGTTACGGAACCGGTTCCAACGTGACCACGCACTATCACAATCCCGGTGTCGTCAGCCCGAAGATCCAGAAGATGACCGAGAACCTCCTCCACGTTTTCTCCCAAGGTCCGGCCGGCAACTACCTCGAGATCAAGGGACTCGCCTAACGGGGTCCCGCAGCGTGCGCTCGTGGCCCGGACGCTATTCCCCCACTGTGGCTCCGATGCCCGGGCGCATGTACCAAGAAGAGGCGGTCTTCGGACCGCCTCTTCTTCTTCTTCTTAGCGTGGCCGGCGGAAACGGGCACGCTCGCCCTCGATCTCATCCCGGAACTCGCAGCCCGTCACGTGATCGTTGACCACTCCCATCGACTGCATGAAGGCGTAAGCCGTGGTCGGACCGACGAAAGCCCAACCTCGTTTCCTCAGATCCTTGCTCAGTGCGATCGATTCGGGGGTCTTCGCCATCTGCATCAAGTCGTCCCAGTTCAACCTCCGGGGTCGCGTCTTCGGATCCGGTTCGAACCGCCAAACGAACGCCGCCAGGCTGCCGAACTCCTCGACCAGTTCGGGGTACCTGTGCGCGTTGTTGATCGTCGCTTCGATCTTGGCCCGGTTCCTCACGATCCCTGCATCGGCCATCAGGCGAGTCACGCTTCGACTATTGAAGCGTGCGATCGCCGCGATGTCGAAGGCTGCGAACGCTCGGCGGAAGTTCTCGCGTTTCCGAAGGATCGTCAGCCAGCTGAGGCCTGACTGGAAACCCTCGAGACACAGCTTCTCGAACAGACGACGATCGTCCTTCACCGGTCGACCCCATTCAGTGTCGTGATACTTCTCGTAGAGGGGATCACCGACGCACCAACCGCACCGGACTATCCCATCGGCTCCGACGTCCAGGCCCTTCACACCAGCACCGCCCTCAGCCCGAGGAAGTCGCCATAGGAGTCGGCTGCGGCACGCAGCGCCTTGCTCTGTGCTGCGTTGAACGCCGAGTAGAGCGCGGTCTCGATCTCGACCGAGCTCGTCTTGATCGTCCGCTTCCAATGCCCGGCGATCTGTCCGTCCAGGAACACCAGCATGTTGAACGCCGAAGGCTCCGCCTGCGCACCGACCGCACCCGAGACGTCGAGGAAATGCCGGCTCTCGCTGTAACCCATGACGTACTCGTCGTATGCCTGCAAGAGGTGCACGGTCGGGGACGGCGGCATGCGACCGGACTTCCCGCTCGCCGACCAGAACGTCACGCCACCGATCTCGTGACTCTGGAGTCGGTCGGCGACCATCTCGAGACCCCTCTTGATGTCGGACATCGTCAGGCTCGACCACGCCCTCAGATCCTTCACGGTCGCGGGTCCGTGTCCGGTGAAGTACCGGGTGATCAGTTCGGCCAACGCATCATCTCGGCTGAGCTCGAGCGCATCCGAGGCGCGCTCCTCGATCAGGCCATAGGTGTGCTGCTTGCCGTGCAGCGGACCACTGCAGATGACCTGGTTCAACTCTGCGTTCATGAGGATGTACGCGGTTCGGAAACCCTCGGTTTCTATCCCGGCCTTTTCGAGGAGAACCTTGATCTCTTTGCGCGTGAGGTGGTTACCTCCGCGCAGCGCATCGGTCAGCAACTTGATACAGCGCGTCAACTCGGTTTCGTCGAGGCCAACCTGGCGGTACATGTGCGAGTTCAACACCTGCACGCGTGGCCCGGTGACCTCCAGCAGCCAACGGATGTCGGCCGAGTGGACGAAATGCCAGGTGGGTCGGAGCACATGGGTCCGAAGGATGGATCCTTCGTTGAACGCTCGGTCGAGATCGGCGTCGGTAACTCCGGCGGTGCGCTGGCCGACGGACCACTTCGCCGGGCCGAAATCCTGAGACTGCACCGCACCCAACCACGACACGGCTTCCTCGGGCGACTCGAACCGAGGGCCGGCCAAGCGCTGCGTGTGAAGTCGCCGCGGAACCAGATCGGAGGTGGTGAGCATGGACAAGAAGAGTGTCACGACGCAAGTAGCATCGTCGAGATATGGAGCGCCAGATCAAGTCTGTTTGTGTTTACTGCGGCTCCTCATCAGGATCCGATCCCGCGTTTGCCGAAGCCGCAGAGGCACTGGGCCGCGTTCTTGCCGAAGGCGGGATCGAGATCGTCTTCGGCGGGAGTCGCTCGGGGCTCATGGGCCTGCTCGCGAACGCCGCGCTCGCCGCCGGTGGCACGGTCATTGGGGTCATCCCGAGGGGTCTATTTCAGGGTCCGGCCGATCGTGAGGTGCCACACCCAGCGCTTACCGTCCTGCACGAGGTGGACTCGATGCACGAGCGCAAGCAGATGATGGCCGAGCTGTCCGACGGCTTCGTCGCATTGCCGGGTGGCCTGGGAACCCTCGAGGAGCTGGCCGAGACTGCAACGTGGGCGCAGCTCGGGATCCACAGCAAGCCGATCGTGGTTCTAGACACGGCGTCCTACTGGCGCCCACTCGTCGAGCTCCTGGATCATTCGGTCGAAAGCGGCTTTCTGAAGGAAGGGAACCGGCAACTGTTCGCCTTCGTCTCCGACGTTGCCGAGGTTCTACCGACCCTACAGACGCACCGCACAGGATCCGAACCGGGAGGGCTTTCGATCGAAGAGACGTAGCCGTCTCTCCGTAGCGCCCTCGGCAGGATTCGAACCTGCGACACCAGGTTTAGGAAACCTGTGCTCTATCCCCTGAGCTACGAGGGCCGGTCTGTGACTGGAGTCTACGAGCGATGCGACACCGCATGCGATCGATCGCGTCTTGCTTTCTCTGCTGACGGGCAAGATGATTGGCGCACCGCTTGCCAAGGGGAGTGAGTGATGGGTAGTCCGGGGCCGGGACCAGCTTCAACCGCGTCTCTTCCGCCGTGGGTGATGCCTGCCGTGCGAAAATGCTGTGGGAGTGGGTCCGATCGTTGGGTCGGTCGCGGCCGGAGGGTTGCTCTACCTCCCTAGCCGCAGCCTCGGCACTGCCCTCGGTACCGCGATCCTCACTTTCGTAGTGATCGGTGGTGCTACGCGCCGCGGATCCCTGGCTCAAACCGCTCTGGGGATTGATCGCTCAGGTGCCTCGGGCCGCCCGGATCGCCGCCGGGATCGGTCTTCCGATCCTTTTCGCCAGGTCTCGCTTCACCCCAGAAGCGTCCGGCCAGGAGATCTCGACCGCCCGTTCCACCCTGGTCATCTCGATGGTCCTCGCCTACGTGCTGATGCGTCCCAGGGATGACGACCGTGTCGGTTAGTGCTGCGACGCCACCGCGAGCACCGATAGACCGCCGGGTTCTGGCACTGGGTGCATTCGGTGGGATGTCCTCCGGCATCGCCCTGGTCATCACGATCCTCTCCGACGCTCCACTGTGGATGTCATCGACATTCGTGTTCGTTCCCGGCTTCGTCTCGGTAGTTGCGTTGGGCGTGCTGTTACGAGGCCGACAGCAGGCTCTGTATCTGAGCCGCGTCCGCGTCGGGGTCATCGCCGGCGTCCTTGCGACCGCCGCTTACGACGTCTCTCGATTCGTTGTTGAGAGCACAGGACTCGCGAACACCAAGACCTTCAAAGCGATCCCGCTCTTCGGTGCCGGATTGACCAACCAGGGATCCCATGAGCCACTCGCGGTGACCATGGGTTGGGCGTTCCATCTTTGTAATGGGATCGGCTTCGCGCTCGCATTCATACTCGTGGCAGCAGGGCGGCCCCTGATCTGGGGAATCGTGTTCGCTCTCACCCTCGAGCTCGCGATGGTGTTGCTGTATCCGCAATGGTTGGGGATCACGCTCACGAAGGAGTTCCTGTCAGTGAGCATCCTCGGCCACGTTGCCTATGGAGCTGTGATCGGACGCGCGGCGGAGCGTACGGCGTGAAAGTCTCGCGTGCGATCGCTCTCACTGGCATCCTTGCCGGAGTGCTCGTCCTTGCACTGGCAGGGCCGGCCCTCGCCGACGACTGCTCGACGTTGGTGCGCAAGGCCACCGACATCATCACCGACCAATACATCCTTCAGGATTGTCTGCGCACCGGTCAGAACTGGGGTTGGGTGATCGGGGCAACGGTTGGCGGAACGGGAGTGGCGATCGCACTCGGCGGGATCCCAACGAAGACCGAGACTCCTCCGACGAAGCCCGACAAGCCCGGTGAGTTCGAGCCGCGCGACCGGGACGAGTGCGGCTCCGAACTGTACGACCAGGACAACCGGCTGAACCGCGCGCTGAACCAGCTGCGCGAGGCGATCGACGCCTACAACCAAGAGCGGTTGGCAAAGCTCGACTGGGAGGTCCAAGCAGCCGACCTACGGGTTAAGGCCGCCGAGATCCGCAGTGCCGTTGCCCACATCGACGCAGAGGTCACGGTCGGAGTGATCAGCTTCGGTTTCTGGCAGGTGACTTCCAAGGCGCTCATCCTGACCGGAGCCGTTGCCGGGAAGATCGCCGGCTATGGGATCAAGGCCTGGCGCGGTTACGAACTGGCGAAGAAGGTCTACACGAACTGGGATGGGATCGAGGTCAAGGGCGTGAAGATCCCTCACGAGATGATCCCCTACGGGAAGATCCCGTGGACCGACGCTTTGAAGATCAGGAAGATGGCCCTCGACCTCGCGGCCTTCAGCGACGCCTCCGCCGAGGGGATCGACATGGTCGCGCGCAACCTCTACCGGACGCTCACGGAAAAACGCGCCGCGGTCGACAACCTGCGGGCGCAGGCGGACTCGCTCTACGGGCAGAGAGCCGCCACCTACCGGCACTGTTCTAGCGCAGGGAACCTTCCACCGGGGACATGGGACAGACCGCCGCCGTCCTACACGATGGATGAAGAAGGCGCGGTGATCGGAGTTGTGTAAGCGACCATGGAGGAGCCGATGAAGCTGACGGAGATCGTAGGAAGTTGGGACGGGGGTCCGGTGCGCGTCTCGGGGAGCGGGCTGGAAGCAGACTCCGTCGGCGGTGAGACGGTAGCCATTCAGATCGCGTCGGAGGACGGCGGAGCGGCGGTGCTCAACGCAAGTTGGGATGCGCCTGCAGGGGTGGACGACACGACGGTCGCCGATCTGGCCGCCACCGCCACCGAACAGCGGTCGGGGATGCTGAACTGCGTCGCCTCGGGCGCAACCGTCCGGATCGAGACCACGGTGTACCTCGAGGGCGCGTCACGGCAATCGATCACAACGGCTGTGCTCGAGATCGCGCGGGCGCACTCATTCCTCAAAGGCTTCTCCGATTCCCTGGGAGCCGGTGGCGCGGCAGTGCTGGAGGCTGAACGAGCCGTAGCTGAGGCACGCAAGGCGATGGATGTGGGAGCCGCGGCTATCGCAGAGGCAAACACTCTCTCGGCGGCCTCCGCCCGTGAAGCCGATGCACAACTTCAACAGCAGGCACAAACCCTGCAGCAACCGGCGATGGCCGCTCCGCAAACGTCGTGGACCCCGACCCACAAAGTGCCGATGCAGGGAATGACGTCGTGGGCCGCGGCCGATCCGAAGGCCCCCGAGACCGCGAAGCTCGATCCTGGACTTGAGCTTGAGGTCGTGGAACGGCTCGGTGATTGGGCTCACGTGAGAGCGTCGAACGGATGGATGGGCTGGGTCGACGGGAGGGCGCTGCAGACCCGCTGATCAACCCAGGATGACGCCAGCCTCCGATATGCACGTGTAGTCACGCTCGGAGGACCTCGCTTGCGTCGTTGACAGCGGTTCGATCCACAACGAATCGGTTTCGACCACCGAGGGCAACGTGATCACGTGATATTGCCTCAGTAGCCCCGTGAGTGCGATCTCGTACGGCGCCGCGTTCGGGAACGACACCCTCACCGCGCGGATCTTACGGTTCTCCTTGAAGCGGTCCTCTCCGGTGTTCGGGTCGATCTTGTCGTACCCGGGGATGAAGGTGACGGCTGCGATACGGACGGGTTGATCGAACACAAGACGCAGGTATTGCCCGACGCCGTCTCCAGGAACGCACCATGCAGTGGCGTGGACCGTATCGATCGTGTTCTCCGGTCCGTAGCTGTTCACTTCGCCGGCAGAGTTAGTGATCGTTTCGGCGCTGGCCGAAGCCTCGGCGAACACCGACGCGACCATGTTCGGAGGCCGTGAAAGCCCGCCTTCGCCGATGATGATCGGGGGCGTTTCAGTAGGAGTGGGTTCGGGAGTCGCCTCGACGGTCGCTTCAGGCGTCGGCGTCGATCCCGATCCGGTGTTCCCTCCTACCGGGCGGGGGTCACCTCCACCGGTTGAGCCGTACACGAAGAGCCCGCCGAGTCCAACGATCACGGCAATGATGGTGGGGCCCCATTTCTGGAGCTCGCGATTCACGAGGACTTGGGAGCGGGGGCGGAGGCCAGGACGATCGCGGCGACCAGACCCACGTAGAGGGCCGTTCCGAACGAGTCGCTGGCCGAGGTCCCCGACCCCTCGAGAAGCTTCGAGAGCTGCGCGGCGAAGAGGCCGACGGTGGCGACCCCAAGGCCCCCCACCAAACGCCTCAACGCGGACTTCCCCGCCAGCGATAGCAGCACGCCCAACCCACCGATCCCGACGACGAGGTAACCGAGATCGAGGCCCCCGGCTGTGGCCTCATCCCACAGGAACGACATGGGAACGTCGAAACCGTTCGCACCCTGGCCCCCGACGTCTATCCAGGGCAGGAACGCGGATGCCGCGAAGGCGAGGGCGGCGATGACCGTCACGGTCCGAGCCAATTGACCGCTCCCGGTCGAGGCAGACACCACCGGAGTGACCGAAGGAGGGGAGCCGGCGCTCGGGGGGCCCGAGGGGGGCGCTACCGCCGGAGGGCTGACCACTGGAGGGCTGACCACCGGAGGGCTGGCTGCCGGAGGAGCCGCAGCCGGCCCGGCACCACCGAAGGGGCCCGGCGGAGGAGCAACGGCCGGCTCTACGGGCGGAGGAGCAACCGCGGGAAGGACATCGGTGGGCGAGCCATCGTCCTCGGGGACGATCCGTGCGCCGCAATGGCCACAGAATGCCGCGTCCGATTGCCGCTGCATTCCGCAACTGGGACAGAACCTGATCTCGATCGGATGGCCTCCTCTTACGAGCCGGGTCACACCTCCCGGACGCAGGAGGCAATCGTGGCACCTGCAGATAGGGAGGGCAAGGCGAGCCGAACCAAAGATCAGGGGATGTTAGTGGTGGTCTCGCATTGCGAAGCTGAATCGCCGGAGCTCGGCCCACCGCCGTCGCAATGGTCGTTGTTCACCGGCCCGTTGCCGCCCTTGAGACCGTCGTGGCCGAGTCCCCCGAAGAGGCTGTCCTGTCCGGCATTTCCGAAGAGGTGATCGTCGCTCTTCTCGCCGTAAAGCTGATCGTCACCAGGACCACCGAAAAGACTGTCGAATCCGGTTCCACCATAGAGCGCGTCGTTGCCGGGGCCCCCTTCGATGAAGGTGTTACCGCTCCCTCCGCCTCCGCCGCAACATAGGTAGTCGTCGCCGGGGCCGCCGTAGAGGTAGCTATGGCCGCGCCCTCCGTAGATCGAGTCGTTGTCCCCGAGACCGCAGATGATGTCGATACCCGCCTTGCCGTAGATGATGTCGACCCCCGAGGTGCCACGGATAACGTCCGCTCCAGAGGTGCCATTGGTGGTCTGTCCCGGACTCGTCACCTGGATGGTTACCGGCATGTCACCGCAGGTGCTGGCGGCCGCAGCGTCCCTTCGGGCATCGTGGATCAAGATGCTCGTCGCAACAGTTACGACTAGGAACAGGAGCGTCACGCGGCATCCGCGAAGGGTCCCGATCGGGCAAGTGCGTCTGGTTCCCATGGCTCTCACATTCTTCTCACCGTCGGTTGCTCGACTGCTGGTCCAGCGGTTACTGGCTGAAGGGCTCGCAGGCCCCGCCGGTGTCGAACCCCGCTCCGCCCTTGCAGATATCTGTGTTGGCTCCCCCGTTCAGGATGTCCTTGCCGCTGTTGCCCTTGAGCACGTCATTGCCGGCATTCCCTCTCAGCTTGTCCTTGCCGGCATTCCCATAGATGGAATCGCTCCCGCCCATGCCGTAAAGGATGTCGTTCCCAACGCCGCCAAAGACGGCGTCGCTGCCGCCGAAGCCGTAGAGGGCATCATCTCCCGGTCCGCCGTCGAGAAGGTCGCTTCGAACTCCCCCATCTAGAGCGTCGTCCCCGCCCATCCCGTCGAGATGGTCACTGCCCCTGCCGCCATCGAGGAAGTCGATCCCCCGACCTCCATAGAGATAGTCGGTCCCAGGTCCACCGGTTAGGTAGTCGCCACCGCCACCGCCGCAGATGACGTCGTCGCCGCCGAGACCGTCGATGCTGTCTGCTCCGCCGAGCCCGTTGATCACGTCGTTACCAGTTGTGCCGGTTATCGAGTCGGGTCCGGAGGTACTGGGAGTGCTTTGTGTGCCGGTGAGCGCCTGGCCCCCGCAGGACGGCGCCGCCTCGACTCGTGGGACGGTAATCAGGAAAGCTAGTCCCAGGGCAACCAACATGAGAGAAAAGACCCGTTTGCGACGGATAGCCCTATCCGGAAGTGCGCGGATAGACGCCCAGCTGAGCATGTGCATCGGTCCGCCCCTTCTATCGGATGTGTTGCTAGAAGCTACTCCGCCGAGGCACCGTTGGATAGGCGGTCGGTTCATATGGTTCGGCATCGCTCTGAAGCAGGAGAAGCGAAACGCAAGACGAACCACTCCTCCACACCTCTGATTGACGGTCGAGGAGGCCACGATGAAGAAGCTCAGGAACGCACTTGGGATCGCCGTTGTCGCGCTTATGGCTCTCGCGGGGACCGCCCTGGCGGACTTCAGCCCGCAGTTCACCCTCGATGTCTCGAACAAGACGGTGAAGGGGCACCCCGCTCTGAACATCCACCTCGAGTTCGACGCCGAGGATGAGGAGATCGGTAACTTCATCATGGACTTCCCCAAGGGCTACGGCGTAGCGGCCGACGCGAAGATCCCGGATGACGAGGAGATCGGCAGTGGCTCGGTAACGATCGAAGGCGGTCCGGGCTGCAACCCAATGGGCGAGGGTCTACCCACCGCTCCCGCCACCCTGAACGCAACCATCTTCGAGAAGGCGCGCTCCGACGAAGAAGCCGATGCCGGAGTTCACGCGGTGTGGCTCCTCGACCTCGAGCCGCTGAACCGGGTTCGCCTCCTGGTGTCCGGCAGCAAGAAGACCGGATGGCACGTCGAGGGTGCTCCTTCGCCGAGTGACCAGACCTGCAACCCCCTGATCGTCGACCTGATCATCAACGACGCGTCGGCCTCGGGCGTACCTCTCATCACAAATCCGAGGAAGCCGGGCACCTACAAGGTCAAGGTCCAGATCGTGAGCCAGGACTCGGGCGCGGTCGCCAAGTTCACCGAGAAGATAAAGATCAAGAAGTAGGCCCCGCGATACGCTCTCGGTGACCAAAGCGAGCGCGGGGAGAGGGCCATGGGTGAAGCTGGATCGGTTGCCGGCGGGAAGCGAGCCGGGTTCCTGCGACGTTTCCTATCCGTGCTCTTCGATGTGATCCTGCTCGGTGGTGTCGGGTACGCCCTCGGACGAGCCTTCGGGCAAGAGGTCTACGAGATGAAGGACGGGACTCTCTCATACAGCCTGACGGGCGCTCCGGCCGCTATATCGCTCGCTTTCGGTCTCCTCTACTTCATCTACCTCGAAGGGAAGCCCGGGCAGACGCTCGGGAAAAAGCTCGTGGGCATCCGCGTCGTCGACGAGGATGGCGGCGGAGCGATCGGATACGGCCGTGCGGTGGTCCGCTACTTCGGACGGATCCTCTCCGGACTCCCTCTGGCTCTCGGTTACTTCGCCATGCTGTGGAATGACAACAATCAGACCTGGCACGACAGATTCTCTAAAGCGATCGTGGTTCCGACCTCTTCACTTCGATAGAACGGCTTATGCAGCGCCCAGGGTCTTACATGTCGCCGACGTCTCGACCGCGTCCTTCTCGGGGAACGTGCCCAGAGCGTGGTCACCCAATGGGTTGGTGACGCCGAACCAGTAGTGCTCGTTCTTGAAGTGGTGGAGGCGGTGCGCGTTCCAGATGTACCGATAGAGCCGCGTCTTCGGCTTGTACCGAGAGTGGATCAGGAAATGTGTCCACTCGTAGGTCAGCAGGATCGAGGTCGCCGCAGTGATCGCCGTCATCCCCAGGCGCAACGTCGGGAAGATCAGCAGATACGCAAGCCCGGTCAAGGGCATCGCCTTGGCCAGCACCGGCAACGGCACGAAGATCCATTCCGTTCTGCGCGGGTCTGAATGATGCGCTCGATGTTTGCGTGCGACCAACGGATCCATCTCCCGGCCGAAGAGGCGCTTCGGCTTCCAGTGGAGGATGAAGACGTGAATGAGCCACTCGATGAATGGCTCGGCGGCGATCAGCCCCACCACTATGACGAGGTCCCACCACGTCCAACCTCCAAGGTAGGTACGGATCGCACCGGCGACGAACAGAGTCGGTGCGATGATGCGAGGAGTTACCGACGATGCGAAGAAGCGGAACTCGTCGGCGAGGGTTGTCGCCGTTTTCTCGCTCATGCCTCTCCTTCTTGGAACGATGCCAGTGCTTCGGTGATGGCAGCGGATCCTCGGGCGAGCAGTGACCGAGCGGCGGTCTCCGCGGCCGCTCCGTCCGAAGCACGAAGCGCACCAACGATCGCTCGGCGCGCCTCGATATCGGTCAGCTCTGCCGCCATGACACCGGTGAGCTCGGCGGCTATGGGCTCGTAGGTCTGCCGCAGGCTGTTGAACGCCAGTCGGTAGGCGATGTTGTCGGCGGCATCGGTGAGGAGGTCCCAGAAGTCGAGATCGATCCGAGCGAGACGCTCGAGATCTTGGTCCGCGCTCTCCATCTCCTCCAGAACGCTCTCGATGGCCGGGATCAGCTCGGACCGGCAACGCAGTGCGGCCAAACGGGCAACATCGGGACCGATCAAAGCGCGCATCTCGGTGATCGACCGCGCGACCTCGACATCGAGTCGCCCGGTCCGATCGAACAAGAGCCGCCCCAGGAGATCGAGGCCGGCGGTGCGGCGGAAGTCGAGGGCCCGGGTCGGCTCGCCGTGGTTGATCTGCACGAGCCCCGCCTGCGACAGCCTCTGCAACGCCTCCCGCACTGCGCCTCGGTTAACGCTGAGGCTCTCGGTCAGGGCCCTCTCGGCCGGAAGCGACTCTCCGGGCTCGAGGCCCCCTCCGACCAGCTCCGCGATGAGCTGCTCGAACACCGCGTTCGAGGCCGAGGTCTTCTTGACCGGTCGAAGCTCCATCCCGGCAGCATGCCACCAGATCGGCCACTGGTCAACTGGTCAGACCACTACCTTCTAGACGGTCGAGTAGAGAGCCCAGATGACGATGCCGTTGTTGAGAGCGTGGAGGACGATCGGGACGACGATGCTGTTGTAGCGCTCGTACACGAGCGCCAGGGCGATGCCCAGGACGGTCAGGGACGGGATCAGCAACGGGGTGAAATGGACGCAGGCAAACACCACCCCCGAGAGGGCCGCCGCGCCGAGGACCGGCATCTTCGATCGCAGGTAGCCGTAGAGGAGGCCCCGGAAGAAGAACTCCTCGACCACCGGGGCGATCACCACGGTCAGCATGACCACCCAGGGGATCTGCGAGCGATCGAGCACGCCCTCGCCGCCGAGGAGCTGGTCCTCGGCCGTCGGGGTCGGGCCGAAGAGATTCACCATCACCTGGGCGACCAGGCCCTCGACGATGAAGACGCCGATGATCGCAGGAGCCATGAGGAGCACCGCACCGAGGGTCGGCATGAACAGTCCCGCGTCCCGCAGCTTCGCTCCGCGGCGCTTGATCGCGAAGTACCAGGCGAAGAACAGCTCGAACGCATAGATCGTCCCACCCGCGAGGAACAACAATCGAGTGGTCTCGAGGTCATCGATCTCCGGGAAGATCGCGATGAGGATGCCGATCACCACCACCCCGGCGACGAGGCCCAGGATGAAGGCGACCAGGAGGTCACCCCATCTCCACGGAACCGAGCGGCGCTCCTCGGGAGGGGGAGCGCCCTCGGCGATGATGGGGTGGTCGTCCATGACGGAAACCCTAAGGTGTCGGCCCGATGACTACCGTCCGGGCCTCATGGATGGGACAATCGCACGATGAGCGAAGCCAGGGTTGAAGCCATCTTCACCGGCCCCCAAGAAGGCGGGCCGATCCACCAGGTCGACAGCGTCAACGCGGTTGCCGGTTACGGACTTGAGGGTGACCGTTACTACCTTCGTGCACTCGACGCCGAGACCGTCGATCCGACCGAACACATCACCCTGTTCGAGTCCGAGGGGATCACGCTAACCAATGCGGAGACAGATCTCGACGTTCAGCCGATCGACATGCGGCGCAACATCATGACGTCGGGCGTGACGCTCCTCGACCTCATCGGTAAGCACGTGAAGATCGGTGATGCGGTCATCGAACCGATGGAGGACAACCCGACCTGTGGTTACCTCGTGAACCTCACCGGCAAGCAGCTTCTGAAGCCGATGATCCGCCGCGGCGGGGTCCGGGGTCGCATCGTGGTCTCCGGAACGATCCGCGCCGGCGACCCGATCGAAGTGCTCGAGAAAGCTCAGGCCGAGACCGGATAGCCCTCCGCCGCCATCGCTGCGATCAGCGTCGCCCGCGCCGCAACCTCCGGGTCGTAAGCCACGGTTACTCGCTTGGAATCGATATCGACATCGGCCGTCTCGACCCCTTCGATCGGTCGCAAGGCTCCCTCGATGGCGGTCTTGCAGTGCTCGCAGTTGATGGCCGGTGCGGTGAACGTCTCTTGCATCGTGCTCCTATCCTCATTTCGTGATTGCAACGAGTAGCGATCATAAGGATTACCGTCGAGACCACGAGGAACACGGGCCTGTGTGGGTCATGAAAGGGTGAGCCGGTGAAGGTCGGGATGGTCGGGCTGGGCAAGATGGGGGCCGGGATGACCCGGCGGCTCCTGCGCGGTGGCCATGAGGTGGTCGCTTTCGACGTCAACCCCGATGCCGTTGCTGCCCTGGTGGCCGACAAGGCCGAGGGTGCCTCATCGCTCGCCGACCTCGTCGCCAAACTGGACGCCCCCCGGGCGGTGTGGCTGATGGTCCCTGCCGGTGAGATCACCGAGAACACGATCGCCGATCTCGAAGAACTCCTTTCGGCCGGCGATGCCGTCATCGATGGAGGCAACTCCAAGTACACCGACACCCTGGCCCGTGGTGAACGTCTGAAAACCAAGGGTCTCTCTCTCGTTGACGCGGGAACCTCTGGTGGCGTCTGGGGTCTCGAGGAGGGTTTCTCTTTGATGGTCGGTGCCGATGAGGATGTCTTCACCCGCCTCGAGCCCATCTTCGCCTCACTGGCCCCCGAGGGCGGCTACGGGCGCATGGGGCGTACCGGTTCAGGTCACTACGTGAAGATGATCCACAACGGGATCGAGTACGGGCTGATGCAGGCTTACGCCGAGGGCTTCGAGATCCTCGAGCACTCCGACTTCGAACTCGACCTCCACCAGATCAGTGAGGTCTGGCGCCACGGCAGCGTGATCCGCTCGTGGCTCCTCGACCTCGCCGCTCGTGCGCTCGAGGAGGATCCGACCCTAGGGAAAGTCGCTCCCTGGGTAGACGACTCGGGCGAAGGGCGATGGACGGTCGAGGAAGCGATCCAGCTCGCCGTTCCCGCGCCGGTCATCGCGTCCGCCCTCTTCGCGCGTTTCGCCTCCCGCGATGAGGACTCCTTCGGTCTGAAGATGCTCGCCGCGCTCCGCCACCAATTCGGGGGCCACGCGACCAAGTCCGACTGAGCCTTCGTTGAAGGCGACCGCCGCGGCGTAGCCGCCGTCGTGCGTGATCGAGATACCAACGGACCCCGCATGACCGGTCACCTTCACGGTCGGCGCGCCCGACGAACTGCGTGATACCTCGACGCGGCGTGCCCAGGCGGCCAGGTTGCCCAGTGACAGTGCTTTGATGACCGCCTCCTTGGCCGCCAGGGTACCGGCCATGTGCATCACGGGGTCAGAACCCGCATCGCAATACGCGCGCTCATCCGGCGTGAACAACCGCTCCGGCAGGTTGGGCGAGCGTTCCAGTGTCGTCCGGAACCGCTCGACGTCCACGACATCGATCCCGATCACGCGAGCAGACCCGCCCCGCCGTCGATCGTGATCGTCTGTCCGGTGATCATCTCGGCGGCATCGGACGTCAGGAAGTCGACCACGGCAGCAACGTCCTCGGGAGTTACGAGGCGGCCCGAGGGCGTCTTGCTCTTGGCTCCCGACAGCATCTCGTCGCGCATCGGGAAGTGCTTCAAGGCATCCGTATCCACCACGCCGGGCGACACCGCATTGACGCGGATCCGCGGGGCAAGCTCGACGCCCAGATAGCGAACCAGGGCCTCGATCGCAGCCTTCGAAGCACCGACCACCGCATAGCCGGGCAGGACGCGGGTCGAACCGCCCGACGACATCGCGATCATCGATCCCCCGTCGGTCATCAAAGCAGCTGCTCGACGCGCGCCGAGCAGGAGGGCACGGGCATTGGCGTCCATCGTCCAGCGCCACGCACGTTCATCGAGCTCCTCGACCGGCTTGATCACGCCCGTCGCTGCATTGGATATGAAGATGTCGAGTCGTCCGAAGGTCTCGTCGACCGAGTCGAACAGAGCATCGAGCTTGGCTTCGTCACCGACGTTCGCACGCAGGGCAACCGCCTTCACGCCTTCGCCCTCGAGCAGACCGATGGTCTCCTCGGCCGCAGCCCGGTTGCGGAGATAGGCGATCACGACGTTAGAGCCTCGGCGTGCCAGGTTCAGGGACACCGCCTTGCCGATGCCGCGGGAGCCTCCGGTTACGAGCGCAACTTTGCCTTCGAGATCTCTCATGCCGACCTCCGGATCACGAGGCATGCGTTCTGGCCCCCGAACCCGAACGAATTCGACATCGCAACGTCGACCTTCTGTTCGCGAGGACCGTCGGAGACGTAATCGAGATCGCAGTCGGGGTCGGCTTCGTTGAGGTTGATCGTTCCCGGGATGGTGCCCCGGTCTATCGCCAAGGCACAGACGGCCGCTTCGACGCCACCGGCCGCACCAAGGAGGTGCCCCGTCTGCGACTTCGTCGACGACACGGCGATCTTCTTCGCCTCGACCCCGAACGCCTTCTTGATCGCGGCGGTCTCGACGCGATCGTTGAACGGTGTGCTGGTGCCATGTGCGTTGAGATAGTCGACCGCGTCGATGCCCAGCCCTGCCCCCTTGAGGGCGTTGAGCATCGCCATGACCGCGCCCTTGCCTTCGGGGTCGGGCTGCGTGACGTGGAACGCGTCGGCGGTCGCTCCGTATCCGGCAACTTCCGCAATGATGCGAGCTCCGCGGGCCTCAGCATGCTCCCGAGACTCGAGTATGAGAACGCCGGCGCCCTCGCCGAAGACGAAGCCGTCCCGATCCTTGTCGAACGGACGACTGGCCCTCTCCGGCTCGTCGTTCCGACGTGAAAGAGCCCCCATCCGCGCGAACGCACTGACTGCCAGAGGGGTGAGCGCGGCCTCGGTTCCACCGGCAACCATCACCTCGGCCTCGCCATCGCGGATGTATCGGTAAGCCTCGCCGATAGCGTGGGCTCCGGTCGCACACGCGGATGAGGGCGCAAAGTTGGGTCCGTGGTAGCCGAAGCGCATCGCGATCGCGGCAGCGGCCGCGTTCGGCATCAGCTTGGGGACCATGAAGGGGCTCACCCGGCGGGGGCCCGACTTCAGATAGGAGCGGTGCTCGGCCTCGATCGTCGGGAGACCACCGATCCCCGAACCCACGATGACGCCGGCGCTCTCGCCGAGGTCGGCGTCCTCGAGGCCTGCGTCTCTCAGACCGAGAACCGCCGCGGCAACACCCATATGAGTGAAGCGGTCGCTGCGCGGAACCTCACGGGGGTCGATGTAATCGGTCGCGTCGAAATCGTTGACCTGACAGGCGATCTGAACGGGAAGATCGGAAGCATCGAAAGCCGTCAACGGCCCGGCCCCCGAACGTCCCGACATCAACCCGTCCCAGAACGCCTCTACTCCGGTACCGATCGGCGTCACGACGCCGATCCCGGTGATCACTACCTCGTTCAACTTCACGCCCCACTGCCGCCTTCGCGGCGACGAGGTCGACCGCGTCCTTGACCGTGACGAGGCCCTCGAGCTCTTCGTCGGGGATCTCCACGCTGAAGTGCTCCTCGAGTGCGAGCGTCAACTCGGTGACGTCGAGCGAGTCGAGCCCGACGTTCTTCGCCAGGTCCGCCTCCATCGTGATCTGGCCGGCGTCGATACCACGACCGACCAGGTGCTCCTTGATGACTTCGTAGATCTCGGCGTTCTTGTCGCTCATTTTTCGATCTCCTCTCTAGTGATGCACGGACTTACTTGCAGCTATGCGGTGAGGGCACCGTCGATAACGAAGACGGCACCGGTGGTGTACGACGACGACGCGTCGCACAGGTGGGCCGCGAGAGACGCAACCTCGTCGGGGGTTCCGGCACGTCCTGCCGGGACGGTTCCGATGAGATCCTCGTAGCGCTTCTCGGGAAGCGAGGTGGTCAGTTCGGTCTCGACCACACCGGGTGCGATCGCGTTGACCGTGATGTTGCGACTGGCTACCTCGCGAGCCAAGGTCTTGGTCAGGCCGATGACTCCGGCCTTCGCCGCTGAGTAGTTGGCCTGCCCCGGGCTACCCGAGACCCCTGCGACCGACGACACGTTGACGATGCGTCCATAGCGTGCCCGCACCATTCCCTTGAG
This sequence comes from uncultured Actinomycetes bacterium, assembly GCA_963826105.1. GTDB lineage: Bacteria > Actinomycetota > CADDZG01 > CADDZG01 > WHSQ01 > WHTI01. Next base: position 117,114 of record CAWGWA010000016.1, read on the forward strand.
GGCTCTGCGGCAGCAGGCGAAGGTGCCGAAGAGGTTGATCGCGATGACCTCGTCCCACGCCTCATCCTTCATCGACAGGGCGAGGCCGTCGCGTCGGATCCCGGCGTTGTTCACCAGCACGCTGACGGGGCCGAACGCGGATTCGACCTCGGAGAACATCCGGTCGACGTCTTCCTTGCTCGAGACATCAGCTGCGACGCAGATGCCCTCGCCCCCGGCCTCCTCCACGAGGCGCAGGGTCTCCTTGGCCTCGTCGGCCCCGGAGCGATAGTTGATCCCGACCGACATCCCCTTGGCGCCGAGGGCGACGGCGATCGCACGACCGATCCCCCGCGATCCCCCGGTAACGATGGCTACCTCAGACATGGACCTCACCCGACCCGGAACGAGCCACCGACTCGGTCACCGGAGCGCCCCAGCGAACGACGCCGGCCCCCCATGCGAATCCGGCTCCGAACGCGGCCAGCATCACGATGTCGTCTCGTTCGAGGCGCCCATCGCGTTCGGCTTCGGCCAAAGCAAGAGGTATCGACGCGGCCGACGTGTTGCCAACCCGGGCGATGTTCGTTACGACCTTGTCGTCGTCGATCCCAAGACGGGCACCTACGGCGGCCAGGATGCGGGCATTCGCCTGGTGGGCCACGAGAAGATCGATGTCATCCACGGTCAGCCCAGAACTCGCCAAGACCTCGCGGACCGACTTCGTCATTGCGTCAACCGCCCGGCGGTACACCTCGCGACCCTGCATGCCGATGAGGTCGGTGTCCGGATCCACCCACAGGAGCTCTGGATCGCTTCCGTCGGAGCTCATCCGGAACGGCCCCAAGCGTGTTGGCCCCTCGCAGGTCTCTAGGACCACAGCGCCGGCTCCGTCCCCGAACAAGATGCAGCTCCGGACATCGGTGTAGTCGACGTAGCGCGAGACAACATCGCTCCCCACAACCAGGACCCGTCGAGCACCCCCCGAGGTGACCAGCGCATCTGCCTGAGCCAACGCATAGAGGAACCCGGCGCAGCCGGCATTGAGGTCGTAGGCCGCCGCCCCGGTGGCACCGATCGCCGAGGCCACCAGCGGCGCCGCGGCCGGGATCGCATAGTCGGCGGTGAAAGTCGCGACGATGACGGTGTCGATGTCTGCCGGCTCGAGCCCCGCAACCGCCAAGGCATCGAGCGACGCTTTGGCGGCCAGCGAGGACACCGTCTCTTTGTCCGAGACGATGCGACGCTCGCTGATGCCGGTGCGCTCGACGATCCACTCCGGCGTAACGCCGACCTTGACCGCCAGGGTTTCGTTGTCGAGAACCCCTTCAGGGAGACAGGTCCCCCATCCGGTTACGTGGGAACCCATCATCCGCCCCAGATCCAGAACAGCGCTTCGCCCTCGCGCACCGGTTGCCCGGGCACCGCGAGCATCCCCATGACCCATCCGCGGTGAGGTGATGAGACTGGGATCATCGACCCGTTGAGGTCGATCTGCGCAAGTACTCCGCCCGGCTCGACCCACTCGCCTTCGGTGGTGAAGGTCTCGGGCGGGAGGGGGCGGAAACGTCCGGGCGACGGTGCCACCACAACGCGCTCGTTGATGGCTACGGTTTCGGAGGTGCCTATGACTTCATCGAGGTCATGCACGTGCGGCCTCCCGGTGCTCGATGGTGCGTGCGAACAGACCTGCAACGACACGCCCAGGCCCGAAGTCTCGGCACGACGCCACGCCGGAATCGGCGAGCCAGTTGACCGACTCGCGGAACCGGACCTTTCCGGTGAGCTGCTCGGTGAGCAGCTTCCGGATCTCGCCTGGTGACCGGTAGGGCCGCGCAGAGACGTTGGAGACAACGGGGATCTCGGGCATGCCGACCTCTGCGTAGTCGAGCGCTTTCTGAAGTCCGAAGACTGCAGGGTCCATCGATGGGCTGTGGAATGAACCCGAGACCTGGAGGAGGACCGCACGCCCCCCGCGCGAACGAGCTGCGGCTGCAGCCTCTGTCAGTGACTCCTCACTACCAGAGATGACGACCTGGTTCGGTGCGTTGTCATTGGCAACCACCGCCCCTGACCCGGCAGCGATGTTTTCGGCTTCGGCAAGCGAGAAACCGAGCAGCGCGGCCATGCCGCCACCGGCGGCGCGGGCTGCTATCTGCATCGCGCGTCCCCGCGCTTCGACGACCGCCATCCCGGTCTCGAAAGTCATCGCTCCACCGGCGACGAGCGCGGTGTACTCGCCAAGGCTGTGACCCGCAAGGAAATCAACGGAGCGCTCGTGAGCCGGGGCCTCGGTCCACGCGATCATGCCGGCCGCGAAGATCGCGGTCTGAGCAACGGAGGTTGGAAGCGGCCCCTTGCCTCGCCGCGACGCGACCTCGACTTTGCGCTTGATGTCGTGGCCGACCACGGAATTCGCTACGTCCAGCAGCGCGTGCTTCTCGGGCAGCGCGCTCAGGACATCCTTGGCAGGTATCCCCTGACCGGGGAACAGAGCGACGGTTCGTTCGGTCACAGCAGGTCCTTTCCTTCGAATGCACCCCGGAGGTTCATCCGGGCTCTGTGTAGTTGGATCCGGATCGATCCTTTGGTTCGTTGCGTGATGTCGGCGATCTCTTCCATGCTCATGTCCTCCATATAGCGAAGCGCCACGAGCTCCCTCTGCGACTCGGGGAGCTTGGCGACCGCCTCCCACACGACACCGCGCGCTTCCTGGGCGATCGCCTGCGATGCAGGGGACGGATCGGGATCGATCTCTTCGGGCGGTTCATCCACCGCGAGGCTGCGGTCTCGCCTCTTGCGGTACGACACGATGGCGTTGTGTGCGATCCGGAACAACCAGGCTCGATATGAGCCGTCGGCCCGAAACGTGTCCGCCGATGAAAGCGCCTTGAAGAAGACGTGAGCCGTGAGATCCTCAGCGGTCGCGTCGTCGGGAGTTTGCGATCGAACGAAGCGAAAGATGTGACATTGATATCGGCGGTACAACTCACCGAATGCTTCTAGATCATCTCCCGCACGAAAAGCCAGGGTGTGATCCGGTTCGGTCTTAGCGGCGATGCCTGTATCCATGAACGCGGAAGAACCCCACTCTCTTGAACTGGACATGTCTCGACCCTCGTCTAACCAGACTCGATCGAGCGCGTGTCGTTACGTGTTTCTGGAAGATCCGCGAAGAAATTCGCGATGTCTCCGAACCCTCGGTCAAGTAATCGCTTGCTCCGCCGGAACGCGCGGTCAAGTGGGAGCCGATTACTCCGAACGCGCGGTCAAGTGGGAACATCTAGGGATGCAGCCCACTATCGCCCCCGAACGCATCGATGAGACCCGCGATGACGAGGTCACCGAGCCTGAGCGCCCATGGCTCGTGATCGTCTGGAACGATCCGATCAACCTGATGTCGTACGTCACGTACGTCTTCCAGAAGTTGTTCGGCTACTCGCGCGAGAGCGCGACGAAGCTCATGCTGCAGGTGCACAACGAAGGGCGCTCTGTGGTCTCGAGCGGCTCACGCGAGAAGGCAGAACTCGACTGCTACCGCCTTCACTCCTACGGGCTCTGGGCAACGATGACTAAGAGCGACTGATGCCCGAACTAGACCGCGCCGAGGACGGAACGATCGAGCTACGCCTCGAGGAGTACGAGGCTGAGATCATCCGGAGGCTGTGCGGGGAGATGCGCCTCTTGCTCGAGGCCGACCTCCCGCGTGCCGACCCCGTCACCGATCGCCTGTTCCCGAGGGCGCACGAAGACGAGAAGGACGAGGAGGCGTATCGCGAGCTCGTCGGGACAACGCTCAGGGAGTACAAGCTCGAGGCACTCGAAGCGGTCGAAGCCGGTATCGGAGAGGCGGGTGACGCGATCGCAACCCTGGAGGGCGAGGACAGGGAGCGGTGGCTGACCTTCCTAACCGACACGCGTCTAGCCCTCGGGACGAGGCTCGAGGTGACCGAGGAGACCATGTCCCAGGAACCAGAACCCGACTCGCCCGACGCCGTCGCCCTGTCGGTGTTGCATTGGGTCGGCTGGATCCAGGAACAGATCCTCGAGAAGGCGATCGAGGATCCATGAAGCTCGAAGCCGGAATGCCGGCTCCACCGTTCGAGCTCTCCGATCAAACCGGAAAGGTATGGCGGCTAGAAGACCTCCGCGGGGGCAAGCTGGTGCTCTTCTTCTATCCGATCGACGACACGCCCGGCTGCACTAGAGAGACGTGCGATTTCCGCGACCATCACACGGAGTTCCTCGACGCCGGCTACACGGTCCTCGGGGTCAGCCCGCAAGATGCCGAGTCTCACCAAGCGTTCGCCGACAAGTTCTCGCTCCCGTTCCCTCTCCTCGCCGACGTGGGCATGAAGGCGGCCGACGACTACGGCGTTCGAGCCGACGCGATCGAGTTGTTCAAAGGTCAGCCGATCCTGATCAGACGCTCCACCTTCGTGATCGATGAATCCGGAGGGATCATCGAAGCGCTCTACGGTGTTAGTTCAAGAGGACACGTCGAAGGACTTCGCAAAACCCTCCTCTAGACCCAAGGAGAACCATGAAGAAGCTCAACCGCAACGACGTCGCTCCCGACTTCGAGTTGCAGGACGGAGACGGGAAGACATGGAAGCTCTCTGATCTCAAGGGCCAGAAGACGATCCTCTACTTCTATCCGGCGGACGACACGCCCGGCTGCACGACCCAGGCATGCGACTTCCGCGACTCGCAGCACGAACTGATCGATGCCGGCTACCAGGTGCTCGGCGTGTCGCCGCAGGACGCGGACTCGCACCAGAACTTCGCCTCGAAGTATTCGCTGAGCTTCCCGCTCCTGGTCGACACCGACCACAAGGTCGCGGAGGCCTACGGAGCCTGGGGCGAGAAGATGAACTACGGCAAGAAGTACATGGGCATCATCCGCTCAACCTTCGTGATCGGAGCCGACGGTCGCCTCGAGAAAGCCATGTACAACGTCCGGGCCAAAGGCCACGTCGCCAAACTGAAGAACGAACTGCTCTCAGCCTGAGAACTCCTATTTGAGGTTCTGGCCAACCTCATCGATCAACGTTTTGGCCTCAGCCACGTCGTCGGCCCGAACCATGACCTGGAAGGTCGCGATCGTGTTGCCGTATCCAGTGACTCCAACCGACCAGGTCTCGGCCTCGATCCCGCTCGCCTCGAGCATCCCCCGGACGATCTCCGCTTCCATCGTGTTCTGAGAAGTGAACACCGGTGTCGCAGTCGTACCGAGACCACGCCCCGTTGAAGTCGCGTCGTCGCTCCCTGAAGGCATTACTGAACGCTATCGCTGATCGCTCGGGGCCTGCGGAGCGCGGAACCACAGCCAAGCGAGGAAGCCCAAAGGAAAACAGACCCAAACCAGGATCCCGAAGATCCAGCCGGGATAGCCGCGCTCATCCATGTCCATCGCTGCCTTGCGGGAGAACCACGCCATGAGGACTACGTAGGCGCTGATGGCGAGCAGGGCACCAAGCCGCTCGAGATCCGTCATCTGAAGTCCTCGCTCCATCTCATTCTCGGGGGACTTCGTCCTCTTCCAGGAACCTCCTGCGGATCCAGCGGAGGCCCGATCTGTGGCGGCAGAAACGTCCCGAGAAATATCCGCCCATAGCTTGACATAGCGAACATATGTTCGCTATAGTCTAGTTCTACTAATCAGTACCCCAGGCGGGGGCGAGCAGAGCAGTAGGCGGGCGGCTGTGGCAACGAACGAAGAGATCATCTTCGAGTTGGACTCGATCCATGTCAGCGCGGGTGAGTTGTGGCTGAGACGCCTTCAGGGCTTCGCCGAGCTTGACCGCCGGGAGGTCTGGGCCGCCGAAGGCTGCATGGATATGGCCCAGTGGGTCGCCGGACGCTACGGATTCTCCTGCTACCGGGCCAACCGCTACATCGGTGCGGGACATGCGATCTCGAAGCTGCCTCTGATCTCCAGAGCCCTGTGCAACGGGACCTTGGAGGTCGATCGGGTCGTCGAGCTGTGTCGCTTCGCGACCCCGGAGACCGAGTCGGGCATCCTCGAGTGGGCCGAAGGCAAGACCTGGGGCCAGATCAAGTGGAAGGCCGATCTCGAGACCAAGCCGTCACTGGAAGAGGCCCAGAGCATCGACAAGAACCGCTCGGTCTCCTATTGGTGGGAAGAGGGCGGAGCGGTCCTGGGACTGTCGGGACGCCTGCCGGCGGCCGAGGGAGCTTCGGTCGCCAAAGCGCTCGACCGCATCGCGGAGCGGCTCGGCGGTTCTCCCGAGGACTACGGAGATATCGAGGAACGGCGAGCCGACGCGCTGGTGCTCCTGGCCAAGCAGCAGCTCGCCGAGGACGGGTCCCGGGACCGGGCCACGGTCGTGGTCCACGCCGATCTCGAGACGATCACCAGACGCGACAAGCACCTCGAGCTCGAAGGCGGAGGTGCCATCCACCCGGCGATCCTCGAGCGGTTGCTGTGCGACTGCAGCCTCCACACGGTGTTGCACGACGGCGGACAGCCGGTCGGGATCGACCGCATCTCGCGCAACGTGCCTCGCCTGGTTGATGACCTTGCTTAAGCGACGGGACAAGTGCTGCACCTTTCCCGGGTGCGAGCACAAGCGCTTCGTCCAGGCGCACCACATCGAGTGGTGGATCGAAGGCGGACTGACCAACATCGACAACCTGCTGCTCGTGTGCCACTTCCATCACAAGCTGGTCCACGAGCACAGATGGAGGGTGGAGTTGGGATCAGCTCCCGGTACCGCGCGGTGGTTCCGGCCGAACGGGAGCGAATACGCACCGGGACCCGATCCTCCGGGGCCGCCTCTGAAGAATGGTTCGAGGAACAACCCGATCAACAATCACAACAGGAACTCGTGCTGACAGGAGCCTTCTAGCCTTAGAGCTTGGAGCGCAGGAGTTCGACGTCATCTGCGATGCCGGGCCACGGTGTTTCGCAGATGACCACTTCGGACTTCGCGGCGCGAACCATGTCGAGCAGAACCTCTTCGTCGATGTTGCCGGTGGCGAAGTTCGTGTGGCGATCGGCCCCCGTTCCGGCCTTGTCCCTAGAGTCGTTGCAGTGCACGAGGTCGATCTTGCCGACGGCATCGATGACGCGGGGAACGACGTCCGCGAGATCCTCTCCGCCGGCATGCGCGTGGCAGGTATCGAAACAGAATCCGGGATCGAGGTCGCCGATCTCGTCCCAGAGCTTGGCGAGGGTGTCGACGTGACGGCCCATTGCGTTGTCGCCGCCTGCGGTGTTCTCGATCAGGATCGGCACGCTTGAGCCTTGGACCTCCTCCAATGCCTTGCGCCAGCGGATGAAACCGTGCTCGATGCCATCTTCGGAGTGGCCCGCGTGGACGATCAGGGCGGTGGCTCCGATCGCCTCGGCGGCCTCGAGGGTCTGCTTCAGGATCTTGCGTGACGGGATCCGGATCCGATTGTTGGGGCTGGCCACATTGATCAGGTAAGGAGCGTGGACGTAGATCGGGATCGACGAGTTCTGCAGGACCTCGGCGTCCTCACGGGGAGGCGGCTTCTTCCACGACTGGGGCGGGCCTACGAAAAGTTGGATGCACTCGGCACCCACCGATTCGGCCTCTGCAAGGGGATCTTCGTCGGGAACGTGGACTCCGATGATCATGAGGGCACGCTAGCCGATGGGGTGCGTGTTGCGCGAACCCCCCGGGTCGGTGAGTATCGAGCGTCATGAAACTACTCAGAGACGTCGCGATCAGGCATCTGGTGACCGTTGCACCGGAGCACACGCTCAGGAGCGCAGCCAAGGTCATGTCCGAACGGGGGGTCGGCTGCGCGGTGGTCGTCGAGAAGGAGAAGGTCGCTGGGATCGTCACCGAGCGCGACATCCTTCGCTCGATCGCGGCGGGCGACCAGGTGGACGAGGCCAAGGTCAACGACGTCATGACCCGCGATGTCGTGAGTGGATCGCCCGGCTGGGATGTCCTCCAAGCGGTCGACGCGATGGTCGAGGGTGGCTTCCGCCATCTCCTCGTGATGGAGATGGATGAGCCCGTAGGGATCTTGTCGCTCCGGGACCTGATGAACGTAATGGTCGAGATGGTTCAGAGGGACGGCGCGGCAACCTGATCTGCAAGCTGCCGAAGTGCCGTCTTCTGCATCCGCACCAATCTCCTGCGTAGGAAGAAGCTCAGCAGTCGCCCCATCGGCCCCCGCGGCATCTCCGACGTGAGGTGATGCGTGATCGCGGTGACGCCATCCCGTTCGGAAACCTCGAACCTGATACGCATCCGGACACCGACGATGACGTCCTCGTCGAACGAACTCTCGTCAACGGCAACCACGGTCGAGCGTCCGTGGACCACGAACCCAAGCATGTCGGCAGTACCGAGCACGGCATCTCCGGCCCCCAATCTCTCCGGGCCCTCCGCGTGCTCGATCTCGGGTTGCCAGGCGGACCACGTCGATGCGTCCCTGATCGTGGCGAGCACCTGCTCCCGAGATGCGCTTACCTCGCGCTTCTCGATCGTTTCGAAGACCTCGCCCTCTGCCACTCGTCTCCTCTCGTGAGCCGGGGACCAGTGTAGAAGCGGCAAGGGCTACCCTCTGTGCCTATGGGCACAACTCAGCAAACCCCTCGACTCGCGATCGCAGCGGGAAATGGCCTCGGGGCCGAGGCAGCCGAAGCGATCGCGCGTGACGGCGGTAATGCTGTCGATGCATGCCTCGCTGCGGCAGTCATGGCATGGGTTGCAGAGCCCTTCTTCGCGTCCACCGCCGGCTCGGGATTCATCGTCGTACGCACGCCGGGTGGGGACGTTGAAGTCATCGACGGGAACAATGCGATGCCCCTCACCCAGCCCGCCGAGCCGGGACAGGGACTCACCCGGACCTTCATCCCCGACTACTCCGACGGGATGTACACGGGGATCGGTGCGGGATCGGTTGCGGTGCCCGGGATCCTCGCCGCCGTCTACAAGGCCTGGGAGCGGCACGGCGCGATCGAGTGGGCCGCCCTATTTCAACCCGCGATCGACGCCGCCCGGAACGGATTGCCGTTCCCGAAGACGTCTGCCTTCTATCTGTCGGTCACCTGGAATGAGATCTGGTCGCTCCATGAATCGTCGCGCTCACTGTTCCTCAAGGACGGTCTACTCCTGGTGGAGAACCAGATGATCGTGCAGGAGGCCCTCGCCGAGAGCCTCGGGCTAATCGCCGAACGCGGCCCGGAAGTCTTCTACGAAGGTGAACTCGGTGCCGCGATCATCAAGGAGCTGTCCGTGGAGGATGGCTTCATCACGATCGACGACCTCAAGTCCTACTCGGCCGAGATCCGGCAGCCGATCTCGACCGAGGCATTCGGCTGGAAGGTCGAGTCGAACCCCCCGCCCGCCGTAGGGGGTGCGGTTCTCACGCACATGCTGGCCTTGTTGGGCGAGACGGAGCTAAGCGATCCGACCGCCCGGCTCTCCGCGATCGTCGAAGCGCAACGGGCATCGACGGGCTACCGACACGAGCGTTACGACGACCCAGGCGACGTCGCTGGAGCGCTCGAAGAAGCGATGACCGAGCTCAAACGCAACATGCGCTCGCCCTCGACTACGCACTCTTCGTCGGCCGACGCCGATGGATACGCCTGCTCGCTAACCGAGTCGAACGGCTACGGGGCCGGACTCATCATCAACGGCATCCTAATGAACAACACGTTGGGCGAAGAGGAACTCAACCCGCTCGGCGTTCACTCGCTCCCGCCCGGCTCCCGCACGCACTCGAACATGGCCCCGACGATCGTGACCGGTAATGACTCCGTGGTTGCCATGGGAAGCCCGGGGGCCGATCGGATCGTGAGCGCGATCGCGCAGACGTTCCTGGCCCTGGCGGTCGATGGACTGAGTCTCGAGGAAGCGGTCGCTTACCCCCGTGCTCACCTCGACCCTCGTGAGGAGGGCGAGGTGCTCTGCTTCGAACCGGGCCTCCCCGGAGACGAACTCGGCTACACCCCGCGACCATACGACGCGCCTCACATGTACTTCGGTGGGGTCCAGGCAGCGTCGGTCACCTACGACGGGATCGTTACCGCCGCTCACGATCCCCGACGTTCCGGATCCAGCCGCCTGGTCTAGGGCAACTCTGTGCAACTGCACAAGGGCATCGCTTCCGAGTTCGTGAAGTCCTAACCCTGTTGGAGCTTTCGCGACTGGGGAGGGACCGTGACTCGTTTCAGAATGCTCGCAGCCGTTACTTCGCTGGGCATCATCACCGCACTCATGGCACCGGCTGGAGCCGCACCCGGTCTCTCGATAACGAGCGTCACGAAGGTGGGCAACATCGCCACGGTTAGCGGCTCCGCCATATTCGAATCGCTTCCCGAAGCCGTCTCCGTGGGTGGTTTCGACACCGAGTTCGCGCAAGTCGATGTCGCCGGCGGCGCAGGGATCAACCTGGTCGACGCGAAGATCCAGCCGATCGACGGTGGCCTCCGATTCATCTGGCAGCTGTCCGATCTCCCCGACCAGGTACCGCCCGAGGGCGTCCGCTACACATGGGCGTTCCAGATCGGCCAGAACGCCTACCAGCTCCAGGCCAAGCGGACGAACGTGGCATCGGTCACAACCATCGAAGACCCGGTGAACCACATCACGCATGTCGGGAACGACTTCTTCCAACTCCGTGGTGCCTGCACCGCGAGCTACGCCGGCTCGCCGACCTCCGGCTGCTACCACCTGGCGTGGTTGGCGGGTTCGTTCGACATCACCAACAGCCAGGTGACGGTCGACCTCCCGTACCAGACGAGGGACCAGATCGGCAGGCTCGTGGCCCCCGACTTCAAGCCCGGAGTCGTGCTCAGCGAAAGTCTGCAGGCAACGATGTCGATCACAGCCGCGTTCCAGGCGGTGGTCGGTAACACCTACACGAGCGACTACATCAACGGTTGGGAGCAGTACTTCGTGGGTGGTGTGGTTCAACTCGCAGCCGCACCGGCCGGACGTAACCCGGTGACGCAGAACTACACCAGCTCGGCAGCCATCACGGGAAGCGACTTCGTCGGGAGCATCCCGCTGACGACGGTCAACAACACCGTGTACATCAGGGCTTGCTCGGTGAAGACCTGCACCTACGCTACCGCCGCTCCCTGAGTCTTAGACGGCGAACCGGATGTTAAGGATGTCGCCTTCCTTGACCTCGTAGTCCTTGCCCTCGACGCGCAGCTTGCCCGAGGCCTTGGCCTTGTCCCAACCGCCGGCGTCGATGTACTCGTCATAGCCGCACACCTCGGCGCGGATGAAGCCGCGCTCGAGGTCGGTGTGGATGACTCCGGCGGCCTCGGGAGCCTTGGCACCGCGGCGAACCTCCCAAGCGCGCGTCTCGTCCTCGCCGGTGGTTAGAAAAGTGATGAGGTCGAGAGCGCGATAACACTGAGCCACCACACGATCGATGCCGGGTTCCTCGATCCCGAACCCGGTGAGTAGTTCGTCGGCTTCGGCGGCCTCCATGCCGGCGACCTCAGCTTCGAGCGCCGCGCTGATGGCGATCGCACCCTCAGGGAGCGAGTCCGGCAGTTCTCCGCCCTCCTCGACGTTGGCCACCACGATCCACGGCTTCAGAGTGAGCGGTCCGTACCCCCGCAGGATCTTCTGCTGCTCGTCGTCGAACCCCGCGTCCCGGAGCGGTTGTTCGTTCTCGAGCATCTCGTGGCAGCGTTCGAGGATCTCGACCTCGGCCTGGACCTCGGGCTGGCTGCGGGCTCGCTTGCGCGCCTTGTCGAGTCCGCTCTCGATGTTGGCGAGGTCGGCAAGGATCAGCTCGGCTTCGACTCCCGACAGTTCGCTCTCCGGCTTGGCATCGGGGCCGAAGGCGCGCACGACGATGCACAGAGCATCGGTCTGGCGGAACTCCGCGATGCCCTGAGCGGTCAGGCCCCCGGGAACGTCGACGAACCGCACCTTGGCGGCCACGACCTTCTTCGAGTTCTCCATCCCGGAGAGGATGCCGAGGCGCTCGTCGGGAACGTCGACGACGGCCTGGTTCGACCGCCCACCGACGGAGCCGGTGCGGGTCAGTGCGGTGAATAGCGTGGACTTGCCCGAGTACGGCAGCCCCACGATCCCGATGTCTTTCATCTAAGAGATCCCTCCTGGGTTCGTGATGGAGGTTAGCCTGCCCCTTCATGGACACGGGACTGAATGGCAAAGGCGTCCTGGTCACCGGCGCCGGCGGTGGCATCGGTGGGGCCGTAGCTCGGGCGTTCGCCGCCGAGGGAGCCAAAGTGGGCGTGCACTATCGCTCCAGTAAGGAGCGGGCCGAAAGGGTCGCCGCCGAAACCGACGGGGTTCCGCTGCAGGCGGACCTGACCGTTGAGGCCGAGGTTGACGCCCTGGTCCCGGCGGCCGTCGATGCCCTCGGCCGGCTCGATGTCCTGGTCGCCAATGCCGGGATGTGGCCGGTGGCCGACGAACCGTTGTGGGAGATGTCGCTGGAACGATGGAGGAACACGATCGACGCCAACCTCACGAGCGTGTTCCTCACCTGCCGGGCGTTCCTCCGTCATGTCGCAACGACCGGAACCGGCAACATCGTTCTCGTCGGCTCGACCGCCGGTCTGATCGGTGAAGCCGGACACGCGGACTACTCCAGCGCCAAGTCGGCGTTCGTTACCGGGCTGGCGCGGTCGTTGAAGAACGAGATCGTCAGGATCGCGCCCCAGGGCAGGGTCAATGTCGTGTGCCCGGGATGGACGAGGACCGACTTGGCCCGGGAGGCGCTGGCCGACCCGGACTTCGTCCCGCGGATCACGCGGACGGCGGCGATGCAGAAGATCGGCGATGCCGAAGATGTCGCCAACGTCATCGTGGCCCTCGCCTCCGATGTGATCTCGGGTCACGTCACCGGAGAGGTCATCACCGTCGCCGGAGGGATGGAAGGGCGCGTCCTTCACGAGCTCTAGCTTTGTCAATCCGGGTTGACAATCTCTATCTGTCAACCTAGGATGACACGATGTCCGATGCAACGAAGCTCGCTGCGGCAACCGGCAGCAAAGACCCCGAGATCGGCCTCAAGGCGGTCTCGGCGCTCAGTCGGTTACTCGAACGGCTCGAGCGGCTCCAGGTCGGCAACGCCCGCGAGCAGGGGTGGTCATGGCAGGAGATCGCCGACGCCCTCGGGGTTAGTCGGCAAGCGGTTCACAAGAAACACTCTGGGGGACGCGGCTCCAGGCTCAGGAGGCGATAGGCATGTTCGAGCGATTCACGAAAGCGGCACGAGCCACGGTGATCGAGGCCCAGACGCAGGCCCGTCGCCTCGGCCACGACCACATCGGGACCGAGCACGTACTGCTGGCGCTGACCACCTCCGAAGGGATCGCCGGCGAAGTGTTGAACGCTGCGGGGATCACCCACGGCTCCGTCGAAGAGGGGCTCGCTGCCTTGGCCCCCGACAACGACCTCGGAGATGAAGACGCCGAGGCACTCGAGTCCTTGGGGATCGATCTCGAGGAGGTCAAGCGAACGGTTGAGGCATCGTTCGGGCCGGGCGCCTTGTCACGGCGGTTCTCTCGCAAAGGCCATCTCCCCGTTACGAAGGGGGCCAAGAAGACCCTGGAGCTCTCGCTCCGAGAAGCCCTCCATCTCGGCCACAACTACATCGGCACCGAGCACATCCTTCTGGGACTACTGCGGAACAACACGAGCTCGGCATCCGCGATGCTCGCCGAGATGGGTGCGAACCACGATGCGATCCGCAAGGCTCTGCTGGAGCGACTCCCCAAGGCGTCCTAAGCGGCGCTACCAGCCTCCGTAGTGAACGATGTCCGTGAGTGGTCTGCGGTCGCGGGTCAAGACCGAACCCCTGCGTCGTGCCTCGGCGCTGGGGTAACCGAGAGCGACCCCGCCGATCGCGCGGAAACCCTCGGGGACGCCGAGCCAGCGGTCGAGCTCGTCTCCGCCCTGGAAGATCCCGAAGAACCAACCGGCGATACCTTCGTCGACCGCCGCGAGCAACATCAGCATCACGCCCATGCCGGCATCGATGTCCCAGTAAGGGATCGGCCAGCCTTCCTCGGACCCCATGCCGAAGGCACGCTTGTCGGGTTGCGAATAGCGCTCGAGGTAGTGGGGCTTGCCCGAGTACGGGATCACCACAACGGGAGGGTCTCCCTCCGTTCCGCCCCTCTTCCGGCTTTGCGGGTCGGTCAGTTCCCAGAAGGTGTTGAGCTGGGCCGGGTCGTCGAGCACCACGAGCTCGAGGCCCTGGGCGAAGCCCGCCGACGGCGCGTGTTGGCACGTCTCGAGGATCGAGATGAGGACTTCGTCGGGGATCTTGTCGGGCGCGAAATGACGCACCATCTTTCGCCGTCGGACCGCATCCTGGAACTCCACGACTACAGGATAGTGGCGCCCATGGCACTGGCCACGAGTTCTACGGCAAGCGATCCGGTCACGTTCCTGACGTCGAGGATCGGGTTGACTTCCACGACCTCCATCGAGGTGAGCACTCCACGCTCGGCGACCAGCTCCATGGCAAGGTGGGCCTCCCGGTAGGAGAGGCCGCCCATGACCGGCGTGCCCACGCCCGGAGCGATCTCTGGGTCGCACGAGTCGACATCGAACGAGACATGGAAGAAGCCGTCTCCCTCGGCGATCTCGATCGCTTCCCGCATGACGGCGGCGATCCCCCGCCGGTCGATATCGGTCATCGTGAAAGCGTGGATCCCTCGATCGCGGACGAGGTCCTTCTCCCCCTGATCGAGATCACGGATGCCGACCAGGGCGACTCGCTCCGGATCCACCCACGGACTCGGGGAGAAGCCGGGAACCTCGAAGTCGCAGGCGCCGAGCGCTGCCGCCAGCGGCATACCGTGGACGTTTCCGCTCGGTGACGTTTCCGGTCGGTTCATGTCACCGTGCGCGTCGACCCAGATCAGGCCCCCGGTACCGAACGCCTGATGTAGACCGGCCAACGTTCCCATCGCGATCGAGTGATCGCCTCCGAGGACTATCGGAGTGGAATCGTTCTCGATCTCTTTCTTCACGCGTGCCGCGATCTGCGCGCAGGCCGCGAGGATCGTAGGGAGGTAACGGGCGTGCGGATTCTCAACGTGCGCGATCTCGGGGATCTCGACGATCACGTCCCCCTCATCCGACACATCGAGACCAAGTCCGCTCAATCGCTGGTCGAGTCCCGAGTACCGGATCGCGCTGGGACCCATGTCCACGCCTCGTCGAGACTGCCCTAGATCGAGCGCGGCGCCGATGATGCCGACCCTCTTGCCGTGTGCAGCAGACGTTTGTTCCATGCAACGATGGTCGCATGGCGACGACCAGAGGGATAGCCGTCATCACCGGAGCCTCGGCTGGGATCGGTCAGGCGACCGCTGAGAGGCTCGCCGAAGAGGGCTATTCGCTCGTTCTCGGAGCCCGCAGGGTCGCCCAGCTCGAAAAGGTCGCCGCGGCCACGGGAGGTACCGCCCTTCCGCTCGATGTCACCGATCAGGGGTCGGTCGATTCCTTCGTTGCTCAGATCGATCGCTGTGACGTCCTCATCAACAACGCGGGTCTGGCATCAGGCCTCGAATCGGTCGCCGAGCTCGACGAGGAGCGCGTCCGGACGATGTGGGAGACGAACGTCATGGGGCTGATCCGTGTGACGCAGGCCTTGCTGCCGCAGATCAAGGCATCGGTCGGCCACATCGTCAACATCGGTTCGATCGCGGGCTTCGAGATCTACCCCGGGGGTGGCGGCTACACCGCGTCGAAGCACGCGGTTAGGGCCATCACGAAGACCCTCAGGCTCGAGCTCCTGGGAACCGGGGTGCGCGTGACCGAACTGGTCCCGGGGATGGTCGAAACCGAATTCTCGCTGGTTCGATTCGACGGCGACGCCGAGAAGGCGAAGAAGCCGTACGAGGGGGTCCATCCCCTGACCGGAGCCGACATCGCGGATTGCGTCGCGTGGGCGGTCACCAGACCCCCGCACGTCGACATCGATGAGATCGTCGTGAGACCGGTCGCGCAGGCGACCGCTCGGGACATCGCCCGCGATACCTAAGGAGGCGTGTTCGGCGTATCCCCCGCCAGGGTGTGGCCTTCCTTCGGAGCGATCTTGAACGACAGGAACGCGGTCAAGGCCAGGACCCCGATGATCACCGACAGCGATATCCAGATCGCGAAGTGGAAGTCGATGGCCTCGAGCAGCATCTTGACCCCAACGAACGCCAGGATGATCGCCAGTCCGTACTTCAAAAGGTGCAGCTTGTTCATCGATCCCGCGAGCAGGAAGTAGAGAGCTCGTAGACCGAGGATCGCGAACACGTTCGACGTCAACACGATGAACGGGTCCCGCGTCACCGAGAAGATGGCAGGGATCGAGTCGACGGCGAACACGATGTCGGTGACCTCGATGAAGATCAACGTGATCAAGAGCGGAGTTGCGACACGAACGCCGTTCTGCATCGTGAAGAGCTTCTGTCCGTCGAAGTCGTGCGTTGTGCGGAGCCTCTTCCGGGCAAACTTGAGGACCGGGTTGTTCTCGGGATGAACCTCTTCACTACCGAACGCGATGCGGTACGCGGTGAAGATGAGGAACGCGCCGAAGATGTAGATGACCCACTCGAAATTGTTGATGAGCGCGGTTCCCGCGAAGATGAAGATGCCTCTGAAGATCATCGCCCCGAGGATCCCGTAGAAGAGAACCTGGTGTTGGAACGCAAGGGGGACTTGGAAGTAGCTGAAGATCAAAACGAATACGAACATGTTGTCGACCGAGAGCGAGTACTCGATCAGGTAACCGGCGAAGAACTCACCACCTGCCGTTCCACCCTGGAAGACCCAGATCCCGACGCCGAAGATGAGGGCCAGGGAGACCCAGACGGCGACCCACGACCCCGACTCCTTGAGCGACGGGGTATGCGCCTCGGTGTGGAAGAACTTCAGGTCGACGAACAACATCGCTATGACGAACCCGATGAATATCGCGAAGGCCCACCAGGGCATGTGGTGCGAGGCGCCGACTGCGTCGTTTGCCGTACTAGCTAGTAGCAATCAGGACTCCAGGATCTCGTCGATCTCGGCCAGGGTCGATGCATCCAGGGACACGTCGCCGGCCCCCGAGTTCTCGGCAACGTGTTCGGGCGAACGGGAACCGGCGATCGCCGCGGTCCCACCTTCCTGATGGAATACCCAGGCAAGCGCCAGTTGCGAGAGCTCGATCCCTAGGCGTTCAGCAACCGGCTTCAGACGATCAACTATCGCGAGATTCTTCTCGAGCTTTCCGGGAGCGAACAGCCAGTCGTAGCCGCGCATCCCGTGACCGCCACCACGCCAGTCATCCTCGCCGAACTTCGTGTCTTGAGTTATGGCGCCGGTAAGGAGTCCGTAGCCGAGTGGGCCGTAGGAGATGGTGCCGGTCCCGTTCTCCTTGCAGAAGGGAAACAGATCGAAGCGGCCCATCCTTAGCAGCATCGAAAACGGAGGCTGGAGTGAATCGACGTGACGGATCTTCTCGCAGCGCGCGATCTGGTCGGCGTCATAGTTGGAGACGCCGATGTACTTGACCAGACCGTCGTCGACCAACTCAGCCATCGCGGTCCAGGTCTCTTCGACCTCGATGCTGGGGTCGGGCCAGTGGAGCTGGTAGAGATCGATGGTGTCGCGGCCCAACCGCTTCAGCGATGCTTCCGCCCCGGCTCTTACTCCGGCCTTGTCAAAGCCACTGCCGGCAGGCTTGGGGCCGACCTTCGTGAAGATCAACACGTCGTCGCGGCCCTTGACTGCTTGGCCTACCAACTCCTCCGACCGACCGTTCCCGTAAACCTCCGCCGTGTCGATCCAGTTCGAGCCGCTGTCGATCGCCGTCTGCATCGCCTTGATCGTTTGCTCGTCGGGAGGGTTCGGCCCCCATCCCTTACCTCCGGCCTCCCAAGCACCGAAGCCGACCACCGATATCTCGGGGCCTTGTGAGCCGAGCGTCCTCATCTTCATGTGGTGCACCGTCCTCTAGTGATCATTGCTTTCCGAGGTCCCAGGAAGTCGTTCGGTCGAAGGGAAGTATCAGGCCCACACGCTTATACGACTGACGCTCGACTTCGAACTTCGGTCCATCCTCGTACGAGATACCCGTTCTGGGGGCCACATAACGCTCGAACAAGGCTCGTCCGATCAGCGCGATCTCGTCCGTATCCTCTACCAACTCGATCATGCCCCGGACCATCACCCCTCGGAGTTCTTCGTATGCGGTTCCGGTTTCGACCACCGCCGATGCCCGGGGGTCTCGGCGCACGTTGATCACCTTCTGTGATTTCCCGTAGCTCCACATCCGAAGGGAGGACTCACCAGGCACGAACCACATCGCCGACGAATGGGGCCAGCCGTCGCCCTCCAGCGTGGTCAGGACGCAATTGCGGGTTTCGGCGAGGAACCCCGCGATCTCCGCGGGGGTCATCGAGACATCTCTTCGAGGGCTCACTACCCGAGCCTATGTGGGTACTCTCCCTCCATGCATCAAGCCAGGCACTACCCACGATCGTGAGCGCGTTCAGCGGGCTTCGAACCCTCGCCGACATCGCCCGTCCGCAGACGCTGCGGGCGCTCAGGGGTGCGGGCACCTTCTCTCCCATGAGCCCGGTTGCGATCACGTCCGCGCTCCCCTGGCTTCTCGGCAGGGGGCCGTCGTTGGGGATCCTGGCTCAGATGAACGCGGTCGCACTCGGTCGCAAGACCGCGATCCACGATCGCTCCGGGGTCGATCACGTTCGGAGAACTGGACCGCATGGCGAACCGGATCGCCGGAGCACTGGCGGGGGCCGGCGTCGCGCCGGGAGAGCCAGTAGCCATGCTCCTAAGGAATGGTCGCGAGATGGCCGCCGTGATCCTCGGCTGCCAGAAAGCCGGGTTCGTCGCGAGTCCCATGAACACATGGGCGAGAACGACCGAGCTCAAGGCGACGCTCGCGAATGCGTCGGCGAAGGTCATCTTCTACGACACGAAGCACTCCGAGCAGTTGGAGAGCGCGCTGACGGACGACATTGGTCTCATCGCGATCGGCGATCCTCTCGATGCACTGGATGGCTCGATCCCATTCGACGAGTTCCTCGAGAGGGGAACGGCCAGGCCTCCATCCCCACTCACCCTGCACCGTGGGTCGGCCAGGATCGTGATCCACACCTCGGGAACGACGGGGACCCCGAAAGGAGCTCAGCGTGATGCCGCTTCGTCGGGTCTCGGCCGGATGGCAGAGGTTCTGACGGTCGTTCCGTTCCGGCGGGACGACATCGTCTTCTGTGCTTCGCCTCTGTTCCACTCCTTCGGTCTCCTGACTTTCACACTGGCAACCGCGCTCGGAGCGACACTCGTTCTGCCCGAACGCTTCGATGCAGAAGCTTCCTTGGAGCAGATCGAAGAGCACTCGGCCACCGCCGCCTCATTCGTTCCCGTGATGATCAGACGCATAGTCGATCTCGATTCTGAGGCGCGCTCCCGCCATGACTTGGGTGCTCTACGGATCGTGCTGGCGAGCGGTTCCGCACTGTCCCCTGATCTGCGGGCGGCCGCTGCCGAGGTCTTCGGCCCAGTCCTTTACGACCTCTACGGCTCAACAGAAGCGGGTTGGGTCGCGATCGCCACTCCCGACGACATGGCCGAAGAGCCGAAGACTGTCGGCAAGCTTGTCCCTGGTACCGAGGTGATCCTCTTGTCGAAGGACGGCGAGCGCCTCCCGGCCGGCGAGATCGGCGAGATCCACGTGAAGTCGGAGATGGTGTTCGAGGGATACACGTCCGGCGACAGCCGCCCCGTCGTCGATGGATACATCTCGATCGGCGATCTCGGGCGCATCGATGAACGGGGATACGTATTCGTCGAAGGGCGCTCCGACGACATGGTGGTCGTGGGAGGAGAGAACGTCTATCCGATCGAGATCGAAGAGGTGATCGAAAGCCACCCCGCGGTGCGGGAGGCAGCGGTCATGGGTGCGGACGACTCCGAGTTGGGTCAAGTGATGATCGCCTTCGTTGCAGGCGACGTGACCGAAGACGAGATCCGCGCGCACTGCTCCTCGGAACTCGCGTCGTACAAGGTGCCCCGCAAGATAAAGGTGATGGATGAACTTCCTCGGACCGCCACGGGGAAGATCCTCAAGCGCGAGCTCGACGATGCCTAAGTTCTCCTACGACGGGTTCGACATCGCCTATGAGGAACGCGGTCACGGACACGGCGGTAAGGACCGACCCTTCGTTCTGATCCACGGGCTCCTGTTCGCCCGGACGCACCACTACCCACTTGCAGACGCCCTCGCCGAACGCGGGAACCGGATCGTGCTGATCGATCTGCTCGGCCACGGCGAAAGCGACAAGCCTCCTCACTCGCGTCACTACTCGATGGAGATCTACGGACGTCAGGTCCTCGCGCTCTTGGACCACCTGGGGATCGAGGAAGCCGTGGTCGGCGGAACCTCTCTGGGGGCGAACGTGGCCCTGGAGGCGGCCAATCGATCGCCCGAGCGGGTCCGCGCGATGGTCCTGGAGATGCCGGTACTCGAGCGAGCGGCTCCGGTCGCGGCGATGCTCTTCCTTCCTCTGACGCTGGCGTACTCGCAGGGCGCCGCGCTGATCAATGCCGTATCTCAGTTGATGCGACGGATCCCGCGCGGGAGGGGCCTCTACCCCGATGTCTTGCTCGAGCTTCTGTCGCGCGATGCGGTTCCATCTGCCGCGGTGCTGCACGGGCTCCTTACCGGCCGGCTGGCTCCCCACCCGGAGGAACGTCACAAGCTGGAGGTCCCAGGGCTTCTCATCGGTCATCCGAACGACCTCTTACATCCCTTCAGTGACGTCGAGGCCCTCGGTCGTGAACTCCCTAACTCCGAGCTGGTTCGGTCCGATTCGTTCTTCGAACTTCGCTTTCCACCCAACCGGCTGTCGGAACGCATCGCCGACTACCTGGATGAGATGTGGCGGTAGCTCCTACCTACGAGGTCTTCTCGCGGGACGAGTACGACGACGCAGCAGCGGCGAGGATCGCAGAGGCCCTGGCTCCTGGGCCGGTGATGATCACCGGAGGCGACACCGCCGGAGCGGTCTACCGAGCGCTCACGGTCCTCGACATCGATTGGGGTCACCACCAGATCATCTTCTCGGATGAGCGAGCGGTACCTCCGACCGACGCGGATAGCAACTACCGGATGGCGGTCGAGACCCTGCTGGGGCCGGCAGGCATCGACGACGTCCTTCGCATCCAAGGGGAGGACGATCCGGATGCCGCAGCCCTGGCCTACGAACGCGCCATCGAGCCCGCGCTGGCTGAGGGCATCTCCCTTCAGATCCTCGGCATGGGCGACGACTGCCACATCGCCGCTCTCTTCCCCGGCTCCCCCGCTCTGCACGAAACCGAGCGCACCGTCATTGCCGTGGACCGACCGGATGGGTTGAGAGGCATCACCCTCACACCGGCAGCTCTCGTCAACTCCGATCGAACCTTCGTCATCGTGACGGGCGAGGACAAGGCGGCCGCGGTACGGCGAGCGCTCCTCGACCAGGAACCGATCGAGACGTGCCCGGCACGTCTATTGCGCGGCCCCGTCTTTCTTCTCGACGAGCAGGCTGCATCCGCTCTCTAGAGATATGCGCGTATTAACTGGCAGGTAACGGTCATGAAACAAGGCTGAAACACACTCCACCCAATCTGAGACCTGTCGGCCACCTAGGCAGGGAGATCAGATGGATACGGGAGATACCTCCTTC
The DNA here is from genome assembly GCA_963826105.1 of uncultured Actinomycetes bacterium. Classification (GTDB taxonomy): domain Bacteria; phylum Actinomycetota; class CADDZG01; order CADDZG01; family WHSQ01; genus WHTI01. Next base: position 138,784 of record CAWGWA010000016.1, read on the forward strand.
GTTCTTGTTTGCACGGCTTTGGTGATGTTCATGACCCCCGGGCTCGCGCTGTTCTACGGCGGCATGGTTCGGTCCAAGAACGTCCTGTCGACGATCATGCACAGCATCTTTGCGCTTGGTCTCGTTTCGGTTCTCTGGGTGGTTGTCGGTTACACCCTGGCGTTCGGTCCTGATGTCGGTGGCTTCATCGGCAACCTCGACTTCCTCGGGTTCAAGGACGTGGGACAGGAACCGTACGAAGCTCTCTCGGCGACGATCCCTCACGTCTCTTTCGCCACCTTCCAGATGATGTTCGCGATCATCACGCCGGCGTTGATCACCGGCGCCTTCGCCGAGCGGATGAAGTTCGCTGGGTACGTCCTGTTCATCGCGTTGTGGTTGCTGCTGGTCTACTCGCCGCTGGCCCACTGGGTCTGGGCGCCAGGAGGTTGGATAAGGGAGCTCGGTGCGCTCGACTTCGCCGGCGGAACCGTGGTTCACATCAACGCCGGCATCGCGGCCCTCGCCGCTGCGATCGTGGTCGGTAAGCGCAAGGGGTTCGGGCAGCAGGCTTTCATCCCTCACAACCTGACGATGACCGTCCTGGGAACCGGGATCCTCTGGTTCGGATGGTTCGGGTTCAACGCCGGGAGTGCGTTGGGAGCGAACGGTCTGGCGGCATCCGCCTTCCTCGCCACGAATCTTGGAGCCGCGGCAGGAGCCTGCGGGTGGGCGCTGATGGACGCCGGCAAGGAGAGGCGTTCGACGACCCTCGGAGTCGCCTCGGGTGCGGTCGCCGGTCTGGTGGCGATCACCCCCGCCGCAGGTTTCGTCACCCCCCTTCCAGCGATCGCGATCGGACTCATCGCAGGTCTGGTGTGTGCGTGGGCCGTGGGTCTCAAGTTCAAGTTGGGATACGACGACTCGCTCGACGTCGTGGGCGTTCACCTTGTGGGAGGGATCCTTGGAGCCCTGTTGACCGGCGTCTTCGCCGATCTTGCGGTCAACAGCGCCGGCGCGGACGGACTGCTGAATGGTGGAGGGTTAACCCTCCTCGGGAAGCAGCTCATCGCGGTCGGAGTGACGCTCGCCTTCTCGTTCATCGTTAGCTACATCCTCCTGAAGTTCGTGGACGCGACCGTCGGCTTGCGGGTCACTTCCGAAGAGGAGGTTGTCGGGGTCGACCTGTCACAACACTCCGAGTCCGGGTACTCCTTCTCGGAATCAGGAAGTCTGATGGGCGGGGGATCGTCCAGCACCGCAAGCACTTCGGCGCCGGTGGCGATCAAAGAAGGGAGCGGGGCCTGATGAAGATCGTTGTTGCGGTGATCAAGCCGTTCAAGTTGGAGGACGTGAAGGAATCATTGGAGGGCGTTGGTATCCAGGGAATGACCGTTACGGACGTTCGAGGCTTCGGACGGCAGAAGGGTCACACCGAGGTGTACCGCGGTGCTGAATACCAGGTCGACTTCGCCCCCAAGGTTCGCCTCGAGGTGGTCGTGGACGACGAGCGCGTCGATGACGTCGTCAAGGCGATCAAATCGGGAGCGTCCACACAGTCCATCGGCGATGGGAAGGTCTGGGTCATGCCGGTGGAACAGGTGATCCGGATCCGAACGGATGAGCGAGGCTCTGACGCTCTCTGAGCTACGAGCTGCACGGACCGCCTCGTTGAAAGACGGGGCGGTCCCCGCTCGTAGCCGTTCCGCCGATCTAGACACGATGCTCGCGGAGCTCATCGGAGACACGATGGGCGACGCGAGCATCTCGGTCGCGGCAGTCGGTGGCTACGGCAGAGGTGAGCTCTGGCCACATTCCGACATCGACCTGCTGTTCGTCACGACACCCCGGTCGAAGGTGACTCCCTCGACGGTCAGGGGTCTTCTCTATCCCCTCTGGGACGCGAACTGGCAGGTCGGTCACGCGGTCCGCAGCGCCAAGGAGGCGATCGACAACGCGTCCAAGGACCTGCACGCGGCGACATCCCTCCTGACCTGTCGCTTCATCGGTGGTGACAGGGATCTTTTCGATGAACTCCTCGACCGCAGAGCACGCTGGACCAAGCGCGACGCACGCAGATTGGTCGGCAGGATCATGACGGAGGTGACCGCGCGTCACGAGCGCGTCGATCGCGCCGGGTGGTCCCTGGCCCCCGATCTCAAAGAAGGTATCGGCGGGTTCCGTGATCTACACGCCCTGGCCTGGATCGGCGCGGTCACTGGTGAAGGGAACGGGGACCCCCGCCTCGAGGCCGCATCCGAACATCTCGGAGCGGTGCGCGAAGCGCTTCACGGTGTGATCACTCATAAATCAGACACCATGCGACTCGATCTCCAGCCGAAGGTTGCCGCGCGACTTGGCCTGCGCGGCCGGGAAGGCACCGATCGTTTGATGAGTGAGGTGCACTCGAACGCCCGGGCGGTCGAATACATCACGCGTTACGCGCTCCGAAGTGCCGGGTCTCCGGCGACGGGGGGGCCTCGCAGAAGCGGCACCCTACGATCACTCGATCACGGCGTGGTCTTAGACGAAGGACTGCTGGGATTCGCAGGAACCCCAGAGCCTGCAACTGTCATGTGGATGCTGGCCGAGCACGCAACTACCGGCAAGGACATCGGGCCCACGGCGATCGAGGTGGCCGAGAATTCAATGTCGGGCATCGGCGTCGATGCGTGGGGCTCATGCCGGGAACCATTCCTTGTGCTCCTCAGAGGGAGCCACGCGCCCTCGGCGCTGGAGTTGCTCGACCACATGGGCGCCCTGGTCGCGTTGATCCCGGAGTGGTCGCAGATCAGGGGCCGAGCCCAGCATGACCTGTACCACCGGTACACGGTCGACGGACACTCTTTCCTCGTGGTCGCAGAGGTGGCACGCACGATCGCCGGCGATCCGGGTATCGGGATCGAAGCCGAGGGACTCGATCCTCTGTTCCTTGCGGCGTTGCTGCACGACGTTGGTAAAGGGACCGGGAAGGATCACTCGGAGGTCGGCGCCCTAGCGGCCGCCTCGGCGTGTCGACGGATGGGACTCCCCGAAAGCGAGGTGCAAGAGGTCGCACGACTTGTTCGCCATCACCTGTTGCTCCCTGACACCGCGACGCGGCGCGACATCGACGATGGCGCGGTCATCTCCGCAGTCGCCGATCGCATCGCTTCGATGAGAACCTTGCGGCTCCTCTATCTCCTGGCGGCGGCCGACGGCCGTGCGACCGGGCCCGAAGCATGGACCCCCTGGAAGGCCTCCCTCGTCGCATCTCTATATCGAAAGGTGCTGGTTGCGCTCGAGACCGGGGAGATCCCGGTGCGAGCCGACGTGTCGAAGCGCGCCGGGGAGATCGAGGCCATCGAACCGACACTCGAGGGGCGGGCCGAAGCGATCCTCTCGACCCTCCCGCCCTCGTACCTCGACTCGGCACCGATCGAGAACCTCGCCGACGAGGTGCTGATGCTGTCCCAAGCACTCGGGCCGGGCGAGATCCGCACGAGGGTTTCCGATGACCTGCCCGGCGGCCACTTCCTCCTAACCGTCTGCGTCCCGGACCGACCGGGAACCCTGTCGCGGACCGCCGGTGTCCTCGCGCTCCATCGGGTACCGGTTCAATCGGCACAGGCGTTCTCCACGAGCTCCGGAGTAGCACTCGAGCGGTTCGTCCTAGGAGCACCACCATCCTCATGGGACCAGTTGCTCGAGACGCTTGGGGCGGCGTACTCGGGTCGGTTGGCCTTGGACGCCCACATCGAACGGAAGGCGGCCGACTACAGGCCGGTCGTTCCGGTTGTTCCAGAAGTAAGGGTCCTTCACGACGAAGCCGATCATTCCACGGTCATCGAGGTCCGAGCCCCCGACGCGCTGGGTCTCCTTTACGCGCTGACGGCCGGGCTCAGTGACCTGGATCTCAACATCCACGTTGCCAAGATCGACACCCTCGGAGACCGGGTCGTAGACGTCTTCTACGTTCGGACCGCATGGGGGACGAAGATCGACGAACACCAGGCGCTCGAGGTACAGCGATCGATCACACACCGGTCGGCCCGACTATTCGGCCCACCATCCCCCTAGATAGCGTCGCGACCGTTCCCTAGGGTCGAAGCATGCCCGCAGGAGGACGCAAATGGTACAAGCGGTTCAAGTCAGGGCATCCTCACGTCGATACAACCTCCATGTCAATTTCTTCCAGGGCTCTGAAGCTGGCGTGCGTCCTCTCCGTCGGGGTCCTCTTGATCGGCGCCGCGCCCGCGGGCGGGGGCAAGAAGACCTGCTGGAGATCGACTGCCTCCGAGAAACAGTTCCGCACGATGATCAACCACGAACGGACCCTGCGCTCGAAGCACAAGCTCCGGATGGATCCGGAGCTGTCGCACGCCGCGCGGAAGCACTCGGGCGTGATGCTTCGCAAGAACCGCCTCTTCCACACGATCAATCTGGGCAAGCGCATCACCGGATGGCAAGTGATCGGCGAGAACGTGGGCTACGGGTACGGGGTCGAGCCCTTGCACGCCGCCTTCATGGACTCCAAAGGGCACCGAGAGAACGTCCTCCACGCCGGCTACCGCAACGTCGGGGTCGGAGTGAAAACCCAGGACGGCAAGACGTGGGTCACGGTGATCTTCGAGGGCCAGGACGACCCCGGCACGACCCTCGACATGCCGAAGTGCAAATAGCTCGGTACTTGCTGCACTCCCATAGGAGTGTTACAAACTCCCCGCATGGCCACTCCTACTTCCCCCACACCCCCGCCCACCTCGAGTGACCCTCAGGTCACCCTCAAGATCCCGCGCCCGCTCTACGAACGGCTCAAGGTCGTCATCAAGGGCTCCGGCTTCCACTCGGTGACCGAGTTCGCGGTCTATGTTCTGAGGGACCTCGTCTCCCACCACGAGAGCGGAGCTCCCCTACCCGGAACCGGTGGTGCGGTCAGCGAGGCAAGCGATATCGATCCACTCTCGACGGCCGAGATCGAAGCGATCCGGAAGCGGCTCGAGAGCCTCGGCTATCTGTGAGACGACTGGCACTCTGCGGCGCAGCTCTCCTACTCATCGGATCGGCCTGCGTACCGCCGGTCGAGAACGACAAGGTCCTCAGGTTCGACCCCGATCTCACGGTGATGGGCCGGATCCAGGAGGCTGGGGTGATGCGGGTGGGGATCTCCGAGGGAGCCGGGCCGTTCTCGGCTGGGTTGGGTCAGACTCCTGAGGGCTTCTCGGTCGAGCTCGCCCAGGAGGTAGCCACATCCCTCGGGGTGGAACTCGAACTGCTCACGGGTACCGATGAAGAGATCGCCACCATGGTTACGGACGGAGACGTCGAGATCGCGTTTCCGCTGGTTCCGATCACCGAGAAGGCACTCTCGGAGCACTCCTTCACGGACCCCTATTGGGTGGGTCACGAGAAGATCCTGGCCTTCGATGCAGCCATCGAAGGGGTGGCCGATCTCGCGGGCAGATCCGTGTGCCAGTCGCTCGATCCCATCACCGGGGTCCCGGTCGAGGAGTTGGCGCCAGGTATCGACGACGTCACCGAGGCTGCGGACCCAGCCGACTGCCCTGAGGTCGATGCGATCGTCGCCCCCGATCTGCGCCTCATGGGGGTACTCGACTCGGGAGCCCTGCTGGACGAGGGGCTCACCACCGCCGGATACGGGGCGATGGTCACCCTGGAGAACCGGATCTTCGCGACCTACGTGGACGAGCAGCTCCTGGAGGCCAAGGACGAAGGTCGGTGGAGCGATTGGTTCGAGACCTACGTTTCACCCCTGACCGGGGAGGAACCCGACCCCCCCTCGATGGTGCTCGAAGAGGCCGCCGCCCTGTGGCCGGGGGTCTAGGTTTAGCTTGCTCTGGTAGCGGGCAATCCCTGTCCCTGGACAAACCCGACGCAGTCCTAGAGGCTGACACCGATGAGCGAGACACGTAAGACGCACGAAGATGGGAGCTCCAGCACCGTCTTGATCGTCGATGATGACGAGGAGATCCGTCACGTCTTGAGGGTGCTGTGCGAGACCGAGGGGATGTCGGTGGTCGCCGAGGCGGCCAACGGGGTCGAGGCCTGGGCGCTGGCGGAAGAACACAAACCGGAATTCGTGATCCTTGACTACATGCTCCCCGGCCTCAACGGCGAGGGGACCGCCGCGATGATCCGAGAGATCGCTCCCGAGAGCAGGATCGTGGCGTTCTCGGCGATCCTCGATCAACAGCCGGATTGGGCCGACGCCTATCTGAACAAAGAGCGCATCACCGAACTGATGCCGCTGCTCCGCACGTTCATCCGTTAGAGCGCGGCTGGTAACGCGTCCGGTAACCTCACGCTATGGCTAAAGACGCTTCGTTCGACGTCGTATCAGAGGTAGACATGCAGGAGATCCGCAACGCCGTGGATCAGGCATCGCGCGAGATCTCGCAGCGGTTCGACTTCAAGAACACCGGCTCCAGCGTCGACCTCACCAAAGAGGGAGAGTCCGACGCGATCACGGTCAAGTCCAACACCGATCAGAAGGTGAAGGATGTCGTGAAGGTCCTCGAGGAGAAGCTCGTCAAGCGCAAGATCGCTCCGAAAGCCCTCAGCCACGGCAACATCGAAGCGGCTGCGGGCGGGACTGCTCGCCAAACGCTGAAGCTCCAGCAAGGCATCTCGACCGACAAAGCCCGGGAGATCGTGAAGTTCATCAAGGACAATCACAAGAAGGCTCAGGCCTCGATCCAGGGCGATCAGGTGAGGGTGTCGTCCAAGTCGCGCGACGAGCTCCAGGACATCATCAACGAGATCAAGGAGCACGACTTCGGTCTCCCGCTCCAGTTCACGAACTACAGGTGAGGGTGAGGGACTCTCCCTTCGAGGCCCTCGTCGTTGACTTCGGAGGGGTTCTCACGACCCCGCTCCAAGAGGCGATGATCGCGTTCGCGACCGACATCGGCATCGAGCTTCCCGACCTAGTCCGTGTCGCCCTGGCTGCGTACTCGGGAAGTGGGGATCAGCTCGTCGTCGACTTCGAAACCGGTCGGATCCCCGAGGCTGAGTTCGCCGAGAAGTTCGCAGCACGGATCAAGGAGGCCACCGGCGTTGAGGTTCCCCACGAGGGCCTCGTACGGCGGATCTTCTCCACCCTCCGCCTCGAGGAGGACATGCTCCTGGCCCTCGAGACCGCCAGGGCGGCAGGCTTCAAGACCGCGATGCTCTCGAACTCATGGGGCGAGGGCCTCTATCCCCGAGACCGCATCGATCATCTCTTCGACGTGATGGTCATCTCGGGCGAGATCGGAATGCGTAAGCCCGATCGAGACATCTTCGACGCCACCCTGGAGCGTCTGGGCGTCGCGGCCGAGCGATGCATCTTCGTTGACGACCACCCAGGACACTTGGAAACGGCGGCCGAGATGGGGATGACCACGGTCCTTCATCGGTCCCCGCCGGAGACACTGACCGAACTCAGTTCGCTGATGAACCTCGATCTCACCGTCCAGTAATAGGACAAACGCTCCCGAAGTATCACCATCCCTAAGCCGACGTTCGTGCATGTGCACAAAGGGCGCTCGCGGCCACCGCGGAACCGCATACCAGAGGGTCCGACCAGTGTCCTGTGAACGAGAACCCTCGCATCGACGAACGTGGGCCTAGTGATGAAGGAGAACGAGATGCGCAGGGTAAGGAAAGCACAGGCACTACTTGTGGCGCTGGTAGTGATGACGGGGATCCTCGCAACCGCGGTACCGGCCTTCGCTGCCCCCAGTTCGACTGCCCGTCTTACGGTCGGTCAGCAGGTATTCCCGGGGCTGAACCAGCCGTACTCGATCCAGGTGAACAACTCCAGTCTCCCCATAGCGGGCGAGACGATCAACGCGGTCCGCATCTTGCTTCCGACACAGGGCACCGGCGTCACGAACGGCGCCGCGGCCATCGTCGGCCCCGGCTCGTGGACCGCAACCCGAGTTTCCAACGGCAACCTGCAGTCGATCCTCTTCAAGGGCGGAACGATCGCCCCTGGAGGGAACGCAGTCTTCACCTTCCCTGCCAACGTCCCCGCGCCGGCCAGCAGTGACCGGTCCGGAGTGGTGCAGGTTCAGGTTTCGTCCGACGGTGGCGCCACCACGTCCAACGCGACGGTCCCCGCCGGCAGCGGCAACACCCTTACGACTGCGGTGAAGATCCTCGAGGTCACCACGATCTCCCCCGCTTCCCCTGCCGGCGTTACGGATGGCACTGGGACCGCCGGGCAGCCGATCGTCTTCACCACCTCGATCAAGAACCACGCCACCAACGCCGTGCTGGTCGACCCAGCACTGACCGCTGGAGGCACCGGCTCGGACGAGACGGTCACCGACCAGGCACCGGCAAGCATCGCGTCGGGCGCCACGAGCTCGTTCAACTTCCCTGTGACGCTCGGCACCACCGGAACTGGCGATCGCACCGCGACCTTCACCGGAGGCGGCACGGCACCAGGAGCAGTGGCAGCCGCTAAGAGCACGAACCTCGTGGTCCAGGTGGCACCCAGTCTCACGCCGAGACTCAATACGCTCTCCCCGAGGGTTGTTCGGCCCACCGCCGGAACCCCCGTCGAGTACACCTTCACGATCAATGCCGACAAGGTCGGCACCCCGGGCCTGACCCTGGGTAACGGTTCGTCTCTCAACTTCGCCGGGAACTCGATCCCTCTGCAGGGAACCTCCTCCTTCACAGGCGGAGCGGCAACGCAGACCCTGACCTTCGGGCCGATGGCGATCACCGGAGCCGACGGTGTCTACGATGCCGACCTCGTACTCGTGGGTTCCGACGCCAACGACAAGGCCTTTTCTCAGACCGTCACTCTCGCCGACGCGATCACGATCGACAGCATCCTTCCGGTGATCACGGCGGAGTTGGAGCTCCCTAACGACGAGGACGGCGACGCCCAGACGGCCGCCAAGAACGGCGACGAGATCACCGTTAGCGGATCGGTCTCGGACAACCTCGGGGCCACGATCGATTTCGTCGAGCTGCGGAGCAACTCCGGTGACGTGATCAACGTTCCGGTCACGGTCTCGGGTGGGGAGTACACCGGCAGCGCGGTCGCCGAGTTCTCAGAGGGGGCCACGAGCTTCCTTGCGGCCGCTCAGGCGACCGACACTGCGGGTAACCGCGGCGTCGTCGAGTCGACTCCTGCGCTGGTCGATCTCTTCGCTCCCACGCTGGTCAACCCTGGTGAGGTGCTGAGCACCACCGCCCTTCGGGTCCAGTTCGATGACGCCGCCGGCCTTGTGGCGGGCGGCTGCAACCCAACGGAGTGGGAAGTGGATGGCGCAGTTGTGTCCGACGTGCAGTACACCAACGGCACCTCCTGCCGGCAAGGTCTCATGGGCTCCCCGGCCGCACCCGACAACTATCGTGTGCTCATCTTGGGTGGGGCGATCGACGAAACCGAAGAGCCTGCCGTGACCTACACCCCAGGTGCCCGGATCGTTGGTGACCGCGCCAAGGACGGCGCCGGCAACTTCACCGTTGCAACGCTGATCGATACCGTCAGCCAGGTCGCCCCTGCGGCGCCGGACATCCTCGGCGTCACCCGCAACGGAGGAACGGAGGCAGCCACTCTCAACGACGGAAAGTACTGGACCCGTTTCAGTGGCAACGACCTCGCCGTCAACTTCGCCGGCGCCCGCGACGGGTACCGGATCCAGGTCCTCGACGGCAACGACCAAGTTCTGTTCACCTCGGACTCCATCGTGGGTACGACCGGAACGGTCAACGTTCCGATCGGGAGTTCGGAGGGCGACTATGTGCGGAAGATCCGACTCCTGAGCGCGAGAGCGGTTCCGGGAGCCACCACGGACTTCATCGTCGCACTGGACACCACCTCACCTGCGATCAGCAACTCGGTCGTGGCCACCGCAAGCGATACGGCCGCCGACCAGATCGCGGTAACGCTGAGCGAGCCCCTTGGCGGCGGCACCAACTTCTCGTTCGACTGGTACGCCTACGAGATGGCCGGCGGCGAGCGCACCTACTACGTCGTCGACCGGGTGACCGGGTCGGGCAACACCCTCACTGTCGAGGCGGCCCTGCCGAACGTGACCGTAGCCGACTCGAGTGCCTTCGGAGGCGTCGATTACATCTTCACCAGCGGCGACTCGGGCGGTTCCCGCTACGTTGACCGGGCGGGTAACGCCCTGAGCGACACCACTGCCTTCTAGAAGCCGGAGCCAAGAAAGACAAGAGGGCTGGGAGGAATCCCGGCCCTCTTGTCGCATCTAGAGGTAAAGCGACAGACGTTCGCCTAGCTCGACCCGGAGGATCGCAACGATGCGGCGCCAGCTCTTTCAGCTTCTCGCCATCGCTCTCCTGGCCGGTCTCGTGCCCGGAATCACGGCCGCGAGGGCCGAGACACCGATAACCCTTTCCATCACCCCGGCCATCGCCGGGAACACGGCCGTCCACGCCGGACAAGCGGTGTTGGTGTCGGGAACCGCGCCCCGATGGGCAGGTAACAGGGGCCACCCTGATCGCACAGGAGGACGGGGGAACCACCTCGACTCAGGTCATCCCGGCCGGAGCACTCAATCGGGCGGATGACGGGACCAGCGACTTCCTCAGGAACGACGCCGGCACCCTGACCGGACGCCTCACCCTCGGCTGCATCTTCCGCGAGCCGGTCGATACGTGCCCCACCTCGCATGGCATCCCGCGAGGGGCAGTCCTCCAGATCCAGATCGGGACGGAGACGGGGCAAAGCGCGGCGCTGAGGGTCGACTACACCCGCCCCTACATCAAGGGCTACAAGTTGGTAGCGACCGGCGCGATCGTCATCGAGTTCTCCGAGCCGGTCCGCAACGCCGACGGCGACAGCGCCCTCGACTGGACCGTCACTAACCCCGCCCGCACCCCTCTCGCGATCGCCGGAGCCGGAACGGCCGACTGCTCCTACGGACCGGGCGAAGACTCCACGGCCGGAGCGGGTGGCTGCACGAGACGACTCACGATCCAAACCGTCGGAGAGGATGCCGAGCCCCTCACCACGTTCAACCCGGCACTGATCCGTGCTGCCTACACGGACTTCGCGTCGAACAGCATGCTGCGGACCGCCGGTGCACCGAGTTCTAACGCCGTGGACAAGATCGCTCCACGCATCCCGACGATCAGCACTATCGATGGCAAGAATGCTGCCGGCGTTGTCTCGTCACAGAACCCGGCCCCCGCTGTCGTGGTCAACAACGCAACGAACGGTCACACGATCACCCTCTACCGCGAGTCGAGCGGGACTCCCGGCTTCGACAAGTCACAGGACACCGTGATGTCTTCCGCAGTCGTTTCCGGGGGGAGCACGAACTTCGCGCTACCGGCGTTCCCGACCGACGGGTCCTACACGCTGTACACGCTCGCAACAGACATCCACGGAAACGACAGCGTCGATGGTGCCGGCAGCGTTGCAGCCGACGATGCCGCATACGCGCTCGACCGGGTCGCGCCACTACCGCTGAACGCTCAGACCACGGGGTCCGCCGTCGCGGTGTCGTTCACCGAGCCGGTCGTCGGCACCGATAGCGTCTCGCAGTGGACCGTGACGGGTTGCGCCGGGAACTGCACCGTGCAATCGGTCACCGGAGCAGGAGACACGAGGGTGCTGGAGATGGCGCCGGGTTCGGTTGCCCCCGCGGGTGCCCAGGTTGCATGGGCGGGCGGCAACTACGCCGACCCCGCCGGAAACGTTCTTGCTCCCTTCTCGTCACTCGCCTCCCAGGGATCGATCGCAGTGGTCGTTGACCTCGAACCGGAGGCCGGAACCCAGGCCGTCGCCGAGGACTACACCTTGAGGCTGACGGTCGCCGACAACCTCGACAACCCGGTCGCCGGCGCGCGCGTCGGTATCCGTGCGGTCTCTGGACCGACCAGCTCGATCAACAACGGCAACGGCGCCGGTGTGCTGGACATCTGCACCTCACAGGCCGACGGTTCGTGCACGCTTGCGTATCGCTCCAACTCAACCGGGCTCGACACGATCCAGGCCTGGCTGGCCGGCTCCGGAGCCACCCCATCGGCCGAGCCCATCGGCGCCGACGATGCCGACGACCAGGACGTTGTCACCGTCTCTTGGACCGCCGAAGGTGCCGAACTCCAGCTCGATACAAGTCCCGAGTCCTCCAGTGGGACGACCGATGACACTCACATCGTCTCGGTTTCTGTGAAGGAGCTCGGCAGCCCCTACGACACGGCCGCTCCGGCGAGCATCACCGGGATCAACGTCGACCTAGCAGCCACCACCGGCCCCAACAGCGGTTGGCTTGGGCAGTGCACGACCAACGCCGCCGGCGCATGCCAGATCTCATACCGTTCGACCGCGACGACGGACTCAGAGGAGCTCCAGAGCTGGATCGACAGGAACCGCGACAACGATGCCTCCGGCGACCTCTTCCTCTCCGATGCCGAATCTCAGAACGCCGACGGGCTTCCGGTACTCGATGACCCGTCGCAGGACGTCGTCACGAGAACCTGGCTTCCGGGTTCGGTGACTCCTCCAGGTCCCGGTATCGCGTCGGTGTCGATCGCTTCGGATCGGTCCGAGGTGAGCTATGGAGAAGACATCCACCTGAGCGGCACGGTGACGTTCGAAGAAGGGTGCGCGATCCACCGGATCGCGATCGAGCGGAGGCTCGGGGGCGCCGCGTGGAAGTTCTTCAAATCAGTACTCGTCGAGGACGGCACCTGGACCTTCGACCTTGCGCCCGTATGGAGTGCTCGCTACCGGGCAACGATCCCCGCAACCGACTCTTGCGCGGAGGCGATCAGCCCGGGGATGTTCGTTGGGGTCAAGTCGAAGGTAACCGCGGCGGTGAACCGAGTCAGGGTCAAGAAGGGACGTTGCGTAACGGTCCGGGGTGTGGTTGCGCCGGTCGACCGCGGTGGCAACGTCATCCTCGAGCGCAAGCGGGCCGGCGCTTGGCGGCTGATAAAGAACACGAAACTGAACACCAGGTCTCGCTACGTCTTCCCCGTCTGCTTCGTGAAGAAGGGACGGGTGAAACTCCGAACCCGGTCGTTGGAGAACGACTCCAACATGGCCGGCGTGAGCCCGCAACTTAGCGTGAGGGTCACACGACGGTGAGGGCGGGAGTTCCCTTCGGAACGACATTCTGGCTCCTCAGGCTGTTACCCGACGGGCGACTCACGGTGTGCTGTGACAACGGAAGCAACGAACGTCCCCTCGGAGGGTTCAAGCAAGTCACCTTCGTGGAGGACGCCAGAGATCTAGACCGACTCGGGCCTGGGATCCTTGCGGTTGCCCTGGGCACCGCCGGAGGAAAGACGATCGCTTCGATCGAGAAGCTGGCCGTCAAGGTCGCGGGACGCGAAGCGGCCGGACTGCTCGTCGTTGGTCCGCCGGTCGGCGCCGAGATAGACGAAGGACTCCCGGCGCCGACCGGCGACTTCCCGGTCCTCATCAAGCCGCGCGACCTCGACTGGTCGGCGGTACTCCAGCCCCTCCTGAATCTCTATCCGGGTATCACCGGTGCTCCGAATCCCGAGGCGTCGCGGCGGCGTCTTCTGTCCAAGATCATCTACCGCCACGGCCGTGTGGACATCGCCGATGATCAGGCGCGTCACATCGGGATGGACCTCAACGAGCAGATCCGAGTCATCGTGGTCCGACCGATCCGAGAGCTTGAGAAGGCCGAGCTCGATCGACTCGAAGAGGTCATGGCCATTGAACTCCTCGAGCACGACCCGCTCTCGACGACGGTGACCTACGACGGCGTCGTGGTGGGAACCGAAAGCACCCGAACCGAGCTGAGCTCACCCATCCCCGCCCGTCTTCTCTTCAAGGCGAGGAACGCGATGCCGGATGCCGTAGTGATGGTGGGAGTCGGCATGCCGCACCACGGGATCGACGGGATCTTCCGATCGTTCCGTGAGGCCCGCTGGGCCGCGAGGGTCGGCGGTCATGCATCGGGTCCCAACAGCGTCATCCACTTCGACGACCTCGGCACGACCGCGTGGTTGGAGCCCTTCGACTTCGCATCCGATGGAAAGAGCTCGATGGCGATCGAACAACTCTCCGCTCACGATGCTCTACACGGCACCCAACTGCTCCAGACCTTGATCGCTTACATCATGTCGGGGAGCGCCAAGGAAGCCGCAGACCATCTTTTCATCCATCGCAACACGCTTCGCTACCGGCTCGAGTGCATCCACAAGCTGACCGGTCTCGATCCACACCAGCAGGGCTCGCGCCTTGTGCTCGATCTCCAGCTCCGGCTTGCGACCGCCCAGGGCGTCATCCCGAGCCTGGACGCGATCAAGGACCGGCAAACCGCCGTCGGCGACCCCTCGTAGAGATCTCCCCAACTGCACCCGATGCTTAGGGGCCCTGTGGTTTCAGTTTTCCGGCGCGCCGGTCGCGGGCCGTCTTCGCTTGGTGGCAGGGCCAGCATCTCGGTTTCAGGTTCGGGTGGGAGGTCGGGCCCCGGCAGTTGCGCGGTTCGACGTGGTCGAACTCGGTACGGAAGCGGTTACCGCAGTCGATGCACTTGGGGCCATCGAACTCCGAGGGCTCACCTAGCTCTAGAGCGACGTCGACTTCGATCGGGCGATGCCGGCCCCAGCGCTTGAAATGACGGAGGTCTTTGCCGTCGAAGAACACGCCGTTGAGGAACGCGTCCTTGGCGATCTCCTTGACGGTCTCGGGGGCGACCGGGCCGACGCCGGGGATCTTGCACACTCTCGCCCGGCTTGACGTCCTTCCATCCCCGTCTTGGCGACCTCGTGGCTCACCAAGATGACCAGCTCGGGTCTCGTCGACCTGCCTTTGCCGGACCCCGTGAGCAGCTTGGCGTAGGCATCGGCGAGATGGCGCTCGAACGGCTCCACCTCGCCGCCGCTCGTCTTCGCAGCCCTCGCCAGTCGCTGAGCTTCGGCTTCGGCCTTCGCCATGATCGGGGTGCCGATGTGGGGCTGGAAGGCGAGGTGGATGTGGGTCATTCCGAGATCACCGGTGTGGTGTGAGGCGGTCTTGGCTTTCCGTTGCCGCTCCGCGAGTCCCTGGTGCTGTTCGGCTTCGAGCTTGGTCCTGCGGGCCTCGTCCCTCAGCACGTGGAACGACTCCTTCTTGGCGATCCTAAGCAGTTCCTTGGCGGACCCAGGAGCGGATGCCTCAGCCTTAGCGATCTCGGTGGCTTGATCGAGCGAGATGGTGCCCATCTGGAACGCCGTGCTGAGATCCCGTGAGTCGCCCAGGGTCTTGCTCGTCGCCACGGTTTCTCGGGCCTTGCCGATCGAGGTGCCGGTGATCTTGGCCAGCCTCTCGGCGTCGTCGATCTTGCGAGCGAGGGCCGCGACCCCGTAGGCGCCCAGACGCTGGGCCTTTGCGTAACTCTCGAGCTGGCGCTTGGCCTCGGGGATGCTGATGAGCTCGGGATCGAGATCGGCATTCGCCTTCTCGAGCAGCTCGACCGCATCTTCGACGTAGCTTCTTTTCATCCCTTCATTCTGATGAGGGGATGAGACACGAGACGTCCGAAACGGGCCATTTCGAGGCCATCCTCGAAGATTTCTGAACATTTTTCGGTCGGGCAGATGCCCAGTGGCTGAGAGCCTGAAGTACCTGGGACGGTAGGACCCGGAACACCGAGGGACGAGCATCGAGTGCCCCCGGGTCTCCCCGCTCATGGGAGAGCCCCGGGGGACTCGAAGCGCTAGTTGTAGAAAGAGCCGGTCACAACTCCGACCGAATCGGTGAAGCAATCGTCTCGGGTTCCTCCGTCGGTTGCCCAGTCGCCGTTCGCCAGGCAGTAGGCCACGTTGGTTGCCTCGACAGAGTCGACGAGACCCCAGCCCCACGACTCATCGAAGCCCTCGGTGCCCTTGTCGGTCGCGGTGCGGGTGAGGATCTCCTGCGCCTCGGCCGGGGTAAGGCTCGGATTGGCCTCGAGCATCAGGGCCACGAGCCCGGCGACGTGAGGCGTCGCCATGGAGGTTCCGTTGAAGCCCGTGTAGTAGCGGACGTTGTTCAGGAACGCCGCCGGGTCGGTCGCGCTCGAGGGAGGCGGCGAGTGCGACCCGATCGGAGCGAGGGCCGATGGGGTGGCGATAGCCGAGTAGATGTCCATCCCGGGAGCGGCGATGTCGACCTGCACTCCACGGCTCGAGAAGTTGGCGATGCTGGAGCAACCTGGGATCTTGCAGGATGCGGCCACCGTGATGACATTCGGCACCGAGCCGGGCCATCCGACGGTGTTCGCATCCGGTCCGTCATTGCCGGCCGCGAACAGGGTCACGATGCCCTTCTTGACGGCGGCCTCGGTGATGAGGTTGATCGGCTCGACCTCGGGGTCGTCGACCTCGTAGATGCTCCACGAGTTGGTCGACACCTTGATGCCGCCGGGGAACTCGGGGTCATTCCGGTGCTCGATCATGTACTCGAACGCCACCAGAGCGTTGATCTCCCACCCGAAGTCACACGGCACCGAACAGTCGATGCCCTGAGTGACGTCGGCGATCTTGAAGTTGACGAGGCTGGCCCCCGGTGCGACTCCACTCATGTCGACGCCGCCCTGGGCGGCTTTGCCCGAGCCGGCGACGATGCCGGCGACGTGGGTGCCGTGTCCGTACGAGTCGATCGCGTTGGCGGACGCCTCAGCGACCTGGTCGCTGTAGACGCCGTCGTTGATCATGTCGAAGAACCAGGCACCTTCGAAGTTCAGGTGCTTGACGACGTTATCGGCAAGATCCGGGTGGGTGTCGTCGATGCCGGTGTCGACCACCGCAACGGTGACCCCAGACCCATCGAACGGGATACCAAGATCGGTGTCTCCGGTCACTACCCGGTCCGCTCCGATCTGCTTCTTCGAGTCATACAGGTTCATGTGGACTGGCGAATCGGCGTCCACGACCAGGACGTCTTTCCACTTGGCGATGGTCTTGTAGGCGCCGAGCGGAGCGACGGTACCGACCGCGTCGATGGTGTCGATCCGAACCATGGAGATCACGCCAGCGGCCGCGAGGCGCGACACCGTTCGAGGAGTCACATCGTGCTTGAACACGATGATGGCCCTCGGATTCTTCGCCGTGCTGGCGAGGAGGTCGTTGTCCAGCTTTGACGCGGCCCCCGCGGGTGCCCCGACAAGCGACACGGCGGTAAGGGCGACGATGACCATCGCGCCGAGCGCTCTCTTCATCTCCTTCTCCTATCTATGGATGTCAGTGGAGCTAGATGCATGTGGCCGGGACCTCGAAGTCCTGGATGCCGTCGGTGGCACTGTCTACCGAGCCCTGATCGGCGTTGACCCCGAGGCCGCGCTTCGCGAACCCGGTCCAGATGAGGCACTGGTTGACGCCGCCGGTCAGGGCCAGATCAGCGGCAAGGATGGCATCGCGCGAATCGACGAAGCCCGGCTTGCAGGGCTGCATCTTCATCCCGTCCATGACGAGCTGGAGCGCGAGGTTGTTGCCTCCGGTGGTCCAGTCTTCGTACACGTTCGGGTTGAAGCCGTACTCCTCGATGAGGTCCCAATAGACCTCCCACAGCATCGTCGCCCACACGTAGCCAACGCCGTGTGGCACGGCCGAGGTCTTGATCGTGTTGTAGGTCGACGGGTTGATCGCCATGTTGGTCGAGTAGGGCGTGGGGCGGATCCCGTCTCCGGTGCGGGCACCCTCACCGAGAACGTAAGTGCCCATGCCGCGCCGGGCATCGCCCGTCTCACCGGGAAGGGTGGTCACGGTCATAGCCAGCCAGTCGCTCCATCCTTCGCCCTCGCGCTCCTGGTGCGAGAGGCATCCGGTCACGGTCGGCCCCCCGGTCAGGCGGTTCGAGATCCCGTGAGCCCACTCATGCAGGATCACTCCGGAGTCGAGATCTCCGTCGATGAGCGTGCCGGGCTTCGGGGTCGCCCACAGGTACATCTGCATCCGCGGGTTCGATCCATCCGCCGGAGTGGCGAAGTTCGCATTGTCGGCGCCGCTTCCGTCATGCGCCTCAGCCTGGACGGCATCGGCTCCGAGCCCCTCCCCGGTGAGGAAGTTGCTCTCCTGGAAGTTGCCGGCGGCCTCATCGAACCCGTAGTTGTAGAAGACGTCGTGGGCGATGTTGTTCCAGTAGAAGAGGTTTGTGATCGCTGCGTCCCGCCACAGGGGCGGAGGCATGGCGAAGTCGATCTCGAACTCGAAATCGAGGCCCTCGCCCCCTTCTGCGTCCATGGTGGGAAGAGGTCGGTTGGCACCCGGGGTGTAGTCCGCGTAGGCGTGGACGTTGTTGCCGCGGGTGGTGGTGTACTCAGATCCCTCGATACCGTCGGTGTCGTGCCACCCGAAGGGCGACGACGCGCCATCGGCCGGAGATGCCTGGAGGGTGCGCTCGCCGTCCTGAGGGCTCTCGAACGGGAGGGCATACACGAGGTAGCTGGAGCCGTCGTCGACGGTCTCCTCGGGGGTCGGAGCATCAAGTGTCGTGGCACTTCTGGACGACGGGCGAGAGATGGCGCCGGCGATGTCCTGCGCGCGGTCGTGATCGACGAGGTCGTAGCGAGCGAGCAGCGTCCCGTTCTGGGCGTCGACGCTTACGTTCCACCAGTGCTGACCGGTCAGTTCCTGGATCTCCATGTTCCAGGCGAGCCGGATGGACCGAGCGCTCACGGGCTGGTACACGAGCCTGGCAGAGGTCGGCGTGACCACTTCGGCGGCCGTGAGGCCGAGGCCCTTGAGGGCGTCAGCCACCGCGGTTGCCTGAGTGCGGGTCGGGATCCCCGAGACCTTGCGGTCGATACCTCGGATGAAGCGGGAGGGTGCGTAGATCACCCGGCCGTCCTGCAGGTTGACGGTCATGCCCGCGCCGAGGACATCGATGCCCGCATAGCGCTGACGCAGGTAGACGTGGGTCATTCTGGAGGCCATGGAGCGGTAGGAATCCGTGACCGCCAGGTCGGCGATGTCGGCAGGCCTCAGGCCCAGTTCACGACGGTGCTGGGCGACGTAGGACTTGGCGACGGATACGGCGTCCTTCTTGGCCACCGCTTTGGTGTTGGTCGCCGCCGTTCCGGTCGGCAGACCCAGGCTCAGTACGGTGAGGCACGCCAGCATCGCAACGATTGCTCTCGAGCGCATCCAGAACCCCCTCTTGCCCCCACGGGCAAATCGATGTTTGGGGGAGTTTTTCGGGTCCGGCGCCCCTAACCTTCGTGCAGGTGCACAACGTTCAGAGGGCAGTCAGGAGCCGCACACCCTCTTGCTCGTAGCAACGAAGTTCCTTGCCCATTGGCCTCATCGTCCTGCCGTCCTTTGCGACGGTGGCGTCGAGCTCAAGCCCGATGGTCTCTTCGTAGAAGGATCCGCCTTGCTCGTAGATGACTCGGATATCAGCCAGCTTCGTCGACCCGATCCGTTGAGCGCGGAACAAGACGTACATCGTCAGCTCCGGATCACCGGGCTCCAGGACGAGTGGCTCGATAGAAACGGGTTGGCGCAGGTTCAGGGACACGCAGTCTCGGTGGATCCTCATGACGGGCGGATCGGTCTGGTAGCTGCCCATCTGGAAGCTGCGGTCGCCCACAACAAGATCCGCCGGAAGCACCTTCTGCACTACGACCACATCGTCGGGGCCGCGCCAGACGGGCCTCACGTCCACGATCGTCAGTGGGCTATCGGAGTTGTTCTCCAACACCCCATAGACGTAACCGAACTCAAGGTTCAATCGGATAGATCCGGAGTATCCGAGCGTGCCATGCCCGCCGAACACTCGCCCCCGAGTCAATCCGCTCGGTCCGTCTGTGAGCATCGAGAACAACCCGCCGCAGAGAAACACGCCCGGGATGAGCCACACCAACAGGAGACTCCGGAACCTCACTGCGTCGAGAGGCCGATCGCGGTTGCTTTCGCTTTGATCACGGAGACCCACTCGGGGTGTCCCAGTGCGTCGGCCGCAGTCAGCAGGGCCAGTACGCCGTCCCTGAAGTTCGCCGTGGGCGTGAGGAACTCATGCGAAGTCAGGACCAGCCTGAGCGAGCGGTCGGACTTCGCTTCGGCGAGCTGGGTCCGGTTCATGCTCTGCGCTTCTGCCGAGTCGACCAGTCCATCACGCACGTTCCACAGGAATGTCGCCCAGATCTCGCCGTCGGCGTGGACCTCATCCTCGATGTTCTCGGGGTAGTGCTTCGGGCTGTCCATCCGGCGGAGACAGGTGGGATCGTCGGCCGAGTAGGAGGTTGCATCCCAGTCCATCACGCAGACATCCTGGAAGCCGTAGCTGATCCTGGCGTAGTAGGCACCCGCCTGGAAGTCGCCAAAGCCCTCGCCCATAGCGCCGCCCTCGGATGTCTCTCCCCATCCGGGAACCTGATCGTCCTGAACCGCGTGGCCGTACTCGTGCAGGATCACCTCGGCGTCTTCACCATCGTCCACACCGCCGGCACCGAACAGCATGAGGTCGTTTCCCGGCTGGTAGAAGCTGTTGTCGAAGCCCTCGACCCGCAGGGCATAGACGTCCTGGGATTCGGCGTTGATCGACGCCTGACCGGTGAATCCGAGCCTCTGTTGCAGGTAGCGCTGATAGCCGTCGAGGTGCGCGTAGGCCATGAGAGCCTCGAACCGCACGTCCGCCCGGGTGTAGTCGAACCGACCCGGGGTGAGCTGCACCATCGGCGCCTGACCCTGAACCGTGGCCCAGGGGCCGACGAGACGGCCGAGCAGGGCCTGCCGACCGTCGTACTCAAGGATCGGGAGATCGACGAGCGCTGCGGTGAGCTTCGGGTCATCGAGGTCCAGGTCGGGCCCGGCCCCCGAGTCGAGCCCGGGCTCGCGCAGGGACGCGTCCTTCATCGTCACGATCGGGTTCGGATCGAACACGGTCGCCACCGCGTCGTCGTAGCGGTTGTGGTCCGAGACCGAGAGAACGCTCCCGTCGGCTGCGGACACATCGACCGTGGCGGCAACCGCGGGGGCCAGCGAGAGAACCGTGACCCTGTAGGTGTCGATCAGCTCACCGCCCCTGAGAACCAGGAGCCGTTCAACGCTTGTCCGCTCGGGGGAGGTCACGCCGAGACGCCCAAGGGCTGTAGCGCGCGCCGCAGTCGATCCCACGACGACAGGGGCAACCAACGCCGGAGCGCGGACCTGACGAGCCTGCACCCACACCACTCTGCCGTCGACGATGCTCACGATGGCGTTCCCGCCCTCGACCTTGAGCCCATCCGCATACTGCGCTGCGCGAACATGCGTCCCCACGAGCGAACGCTCGACCGAGTCGAAGCGGAACGCCGAAGGGTCGACCCCCAGACGCGGAGCCGCCTTCCTGAGTGCGATGCGAGCGGCCTTTCTCGGCCCCTTCTGGGCGGTGCCGAGATCGCCGCGCACCAAACCCCGCACAACGAGGCGGTTGGAGGGGGCTGAGGCTGACGCGGAGGCACCGAGACTCGCGATGACCGTAGCCAGCGCGACGAGGACGAGCGATGTCTTCTTCATCCTTGGCGGATTCTTCCGCCCGCCCGGCGCCGCCTTTGTGCATGTGCACGAAGGGCGAGGCGCTCCCTGAGGAGTAGAGGTCTCCCAGAACTGGAGCCGTTGGCAGCGACGGCCATCCTCAAGGAGATAGAAGCATGCGTGCACGCCGTTTAGCTTTCGCGATCGCGACGGTCCTCCTCGTACAGCTCCTGCCCGCGGGGGCCGGCTCGAAGGGCCTCGCCGCGGAGTTCCATAGCGCCAACATGACCCACATCAAGAACATCCCTCAGCAGAACATCGAAGGGACCCAGCAGGGCGGAGGGGGCAGCGACATCGAGTTCGCGTCGCTTGACGTCACCGACCTGCCCGAAGCGCTGGACAGGGGAGTGACGGGGGTCCGCGAGTTCGCTTTCGGCGGCAGCCTCAACAAGGGGATGCAGATCTACGACATCACGGACCCTGAGAGCACCGAGCTGGTGTCGATCTACGACTGCAAGATCGCCCAGGGCGATATCCAGGTCTTCACCCGTGAAGGTCGGACGTACGCGACGTACACGGCCGACTACGACGCGGTGCTCAGCTCCACTTGCTATCAGGACATCAAGGCGATGGAGATCGCGCCGAAGGATGGGATGGGGACATTCATCGTTGACTTGACGAACCCCTACGCGCCGAGGACCGTAACGTTCATCTACCTCGCCAAGGGCTCGCACAACATGACCGTGCACCCAAGCGGCAACTACCTCTACAACTCGAACAACGAGCTGACCGAGGGCATCGGGATCATGGAGATCGTCGACATCACCACGCTCACCGAGCCGAAGGTCCTCGCACCTCTCAACCTCGGCACCGGGGTCGACTCGCACGACATCACGTTCAACACCGACGGCACGCGCGCCTATTCGGCAGCGGTGTCTCACTCGCTGGTTCTCGACACGACCGACCCTGCCAAGCCGTCGGTCATCGGGCGCATCATCGACCCGACGATCACGATCCATCACCAGTCGGAGCCGATCTCGATCGACACCGGTACGCCGCTCGGCGTTCGTGACCTTCTCGTAGTCACCGATGAGGTCGGTGGCGGTAGTGCCGGCTCGGTCTGTCCCGGTGGAGCGATCCATGTCTTCGACATCACGGGAGATCTCGAGAAGGCGCCGGTGAAGCTCGGCGTTTACGAAGCCCCCGTGGTTAAGCCCGCCGGCGGCGGCACGGACGCCACAGGATCGGCCCTCGGCTGCACCTCACATGTGCTGCGCTTCTACCCGGAGCAGAAACTGATGACGATCGCCTGGTACAACGCGGGCGTCCACGTCGTCGATATCTCGACCATCCTCGGCCCTTCGGTCGGGGTCACACTTCCGGTGGACGGTGGCCCCAGCACGGGCAGCCTCGGGGTCGGAATGAAGGAGCTCGGCTACTACTGGTTCTCGAATTCCAACACTTGGAGCGCCAAGACGAACAAGTTCGCCGAGGACGGTTCCTTCTACCTCTACGCCAACGACATCAGTCGAGGACTCGACGTCTTTCACTACAACTCTGCGGCCCCGACCTCCACGGCAACCGGTAAGTCGTTCAGCCCGTCGGCCTACGCCGCATTAGTGGCTAAGCGCGGGCCACGGCCGGCGTGGGAGAACGTCAAGCCCTACTGCCTGCTGAAGTCGTCGACCTCGCCTGCGATCAAGAAGCGCCGCCAGACATGAGAGCTCGACTTGCCGGACTCCTCGCCTTCGTAGCCGTAGCAACGGCCCTGCCGATCGCGCCCGCAGCGGCCGCGGTCACCTACGAGGTCCACTACATCGAGTCTGTCGACGGCGCCATGATCCGCATCGAGATCCAGCGCGACGCTAGCTTCGATGCCGAGAAGCAGCCGGTCATCCTCACTTACTCGCCGTACAACTCGCTGGCGGAACCGCAGCCTGCAGCCGATGGCATCGCCGACCGGTACAACCCGAAGGGCTACGCGCGAGCCGTGGCCGACGTGCTCGGGACCCGTGGTTCGACGGGATGCTGGGATTACGGCGGCGCCAAGGAGCAGCAGTCCGGCGTCGACGTCGTCAAGTACCTCGCCGATCTCCCCTGGTCCAACGGCAACGTCGGCATGACGGGCGTCTCCTACGAGGGCACTACCGCCAACATGGTTGCGGCGACCGGGATCCCGGAACTCAAAGGGATCGTCCCGATCGCCGCGATCAGCCGGTGGTACGGATACGCCTTCAACAGCGGAGCGCGCTACTTCTTGAACTCGGTCGAGCCCACCGATGAGGGCTTCGACACGCCTCTCCTCTTCGACTTCGGATTCAGCGACACGATCGTCGCCGACCCCGAGGACGAGCGCTTCGCCGACATCGCCGCGGAGCGCGCTGCGGAGTGTGGTGCGATCGAGCACACCATGGAGGGCTACTCCCGCAACCCGGACTACGGTCCGTTCTGGCAGGAGCGTGACTACCTCAAGCCGGCGCGCCGGGGTGAGTACCGGGCGGCGTCCCTTGTCGTCCACGGGTGGCAGGACTACAACGTCAAGCAGCAGGAAGGCCTTGACCTCTACGAAGCCATGACCGTCGACGATCCCGAGACCACAGACGTCGAGGGCGTTCCTTTCAAGATGCTGTGGATGACGCAGTCGCCCCACGCGAACGGATCGGGTCCCGGGTATCAAGCGCTGCTGGACTCGTTCTGGGCGCAAACCCTCAAGGGCGAGGACCACGGCTTGCCCGGAACGACCCCGGTGAACACGCTGGGGCGCAGTTCCTCAGGGGCCGCCGAGGAGTACTCGAGCGAGGCTTCCTGGCCCCCGCCGAAGACCAAGAGGCTCACCCTTCATCTCGGACGCAGCTTCGATGAGATCGACGGGCTCCCTCAGGCCGGTCCGGTGGGGAGCAAGGGGGAAACGGGCACCCTGGAACTCGAGCCTCAGGACGATGGCGGCGGTTGGACGCACGTCGACAACGCATCCATCACCGAAGAGATGACGCTTGCAGACCCGCTCAACCGGGAGTCAACCGTTCCGGGGCCACTCGAAACGGTCCAGGGTCATGGCTACTACTCGTTGTTCCACGAATCCGTACCGTTGACGACCGATGTACGGATCGCCGGCTCGGCGCGCTTCAACACCTGGGTCAATGCGTCCGTCGAAGGACAACACATCACCCCGGTGCTGGTGGAGGTGCTGCCCGATGGGACCCTCAATCTCGTACAGCGCGGGTTCCTCAACTTGGCGTACCGCGAGGGACTCGAGGTAGCCGATCCGCAAAGTGGATGGCAGCACGGCGTGGTGCGGTTCCTCCCGCAGGACTACACGTTCACCAAGGGGAGTCGGATCGGCCTCATCCTGCAGGGTTCCAACACGATATGGGCCGTGCCCGGCGCAGCAGGAACGCTGTCATACGCGATGGGACCGGTCGACGAAGTCACCGCCGTGGGAGCGCGATTGATCCTTCCGGTCGTCGGGCTCCCGAAAGATCGGGGCCAGATCCTCGAGTAACCGCTTTGTGCACGTGCACACAGGGAGCAACGCGCAACGAAGGAATCACGTCAGTAACGGGTGAAACAAACGGGTGAAACAGGAGGACGAAGGATGGGCAAGTTTCGGATCAAGCTGATGGGCCTGCCGCTACTGCTGCTGGCGAGCATCCTGCCGACCAGCGCGTCGGCGGATGAAGCACCTGCGACCTCGGTAGACAGCCTCACCGCGGTAGCCGGACTCAGCACGGTGGCCGTGACCGGCAACGGGACGTTCACCGCTCCGGCGGTTGACATCGGCGTCGATGGGACCAACGACCACACCGGCGCGCAGGCTCCGCTACCGAGCGGCACCGACCTCACGGTCGCGAAGATCCGCGCCTACGACCCCAAGACCCTTCGGTTCGAGCTCGAGGTCGCCAACATGTCCACCCGGGGCGGTACCCCTGAGTTGGTCAACTACGTCTGGCCCTTCATCGCCGGGTCGGCAGAGTTCGAGCTGCAAGCGCACCACACCGCAACGGTTAGAGAGATCAACGACGATCGAGTCGACAGCATCGGTACTCCCAACTTCACCTTGAACACTTGCGCTCCGGATGAGACCACCGGGCAGAACACTTCCGCGACGGTCAACATCGAGGGTGAGTTCACCGGAACATCGGTGGTCTGGTTCGTGCCGACCGAGATGGTGGGCGTTACAACGGCCAAGCCGAAGGTCTTCGAGGGAGCCGAGATCGCTTCGTCACTAAGCTTCTCCGGCATGCTCTGGTACACGAATGGCAACGGTGGCGACACGATGTTCGCCGAGCGGGCGTTCACGTTCCCGACCGCGACCGTGTTGGGGACCGTCGTTCCTGTCGACGTCGCCGATGCGGATGCGGTTCCGACCACGCCGCTCACCGTCAGCGGGCTGGGTGACTTCTCCGGCGAGCTGGCGAAGCCGACCCTTCCCGGTCTCTACAAGGTTGTCGTCAAGGCCTGCTTCGGGGCGGGCAACTGCGCAGTTGCTTCGACTCCACTCACGGTAGGTCTGTAAGACCTCAGAACCGGCCGGGATAACTAGGCATCCCGGGCCGGCGCACTGGGGACCGCGCACACCGGCGCAGCGCCGGGCCGAAGAGGCCCCGCTGCGCCGGTGCCCTTTTGGTTCTGATCCCGCTCAGGCCCCCGCCATCAGCGCTAGGCCCCGACGGGCGAGGGCCGGCACTCCGGCCTCCATACCGCGAAGAACGGATCGTCGGTCGCGCCCGCAAGGTGGCGCACGTAGGAACCTTCGAGCAGGATCGCGAGCTTCCACGTCGCCAGCACCCGGTACCAGTCCATCGCGCGCACGTCGATGCCGGAGCGCTCTTCGTACCGGGCGATGAGGTCCTTCCGGCGGGAGAACCCGGGCTGCACGGTCACGTTCGTGAGGTCGGCGAAGACATCGCCGCCGGGATCCTCCGGCTCGCTCCAGAACGAGATCATCCACCCGAGATCGGCGAGCGGATCGCCGATCGTCGACATCTCCCAATCGAGGATCGCGTTCAGCCTGACGGGCGTCTCCGGGGCGAACATCACGTTGTCGAGCTTGTAGTCGCCGTGCACGAGCGTCGACGGAGGCGACTCGGGCAGGTTGTCGTGAAGCCAGGCCCCCACCTTCTCGAGGTCGGGCAGCGGCCGCGTGAACGGAAGCGTGAGCTCCAGCTGGCCGTTCCATCTTCGCAACTGTCGCCCGAGGTAGCCGGTCGGCTTGCCGAACCCGTCGAGCCCGACCGATGCGAGCTCGATCGAATGCAGCTCGACCAACGAATCGACCAGTTCCTCCCCGACCCGGGGACGCTCGGTCTCGGTCAGGAACTCCGGGAGATCGGCTCGGATCACCGTCCCGTCGATCCGCTCCATCAGATAGAACGGTGCCCCGATGACCTCCGGGTCGTCGCACGAAACGACCGTCTGCGGACTGCGCGCCACGGTTCCGTTCAGCCCGGACAACACGGTGTACTCGCGACCGACATCGTGAGCCGATGGGAGGAACGCTCCGGCAGGTGGTCGTCGCAGGACGTAGCGCTCATCCCCACGCGTGATGAAGAACGTCTCGTTCGAATGTCCCGCCTGGTGGCGCTCAACCGTGAGCGGAACGTGGTCGCCGAAATGCCCGTCGAGGAACGCCTCCAGCGCCGTACTGTCCATCAACTCCGTCACGCCAGGCCCCCGGTCGCGGGTTTCGTTCCTCCCCCGCTCATCGCTGCCTTGAGCACGTTGCGCACGATGACCATCCGGTGCACTTCGCTCGGGCCGTCGTAGATGCGAGCGGCGCGCGCGTCTCGATAGAAACGCTCGAGCGGCAGGTCGGTCGAGTAGCCGAGCGAGCCGTGGATCTGGATCGCGCGATCGACGACGCGCTCGAGGGCCTCGGCGATGAAGACCTTGTTCATCGATACCTCTTGCCGGAAGTCGTCGCCGCGCTCGATCAGATACGCGGCGTGCAACACCATCAGTCGACTCGCGTAGAGGTCGATCGCCGAATCGGCGAGCCAATTCTGAACCGTCTGCCTCCGAGCGAGTGGCTTGCCGAACGTCTCTCGCGTAAGTGCTCTCTCGGCGGCAAGATCGAGCGACCGCTGCGCCACTCCGATCCACCTCATCGCGTGCGCGAGGCGAGCGGGACCGAGACGCTTCTGTGACAGTTGGAACCCCTGGCCGAGTTCGCCCAGCACCGCATCCGGTCCGACGCGCACGTTCTCGATCTTGATCTCGCAGTGACCACCGGGTCCGTGCGTGCCCATCACGGGGATCTCGCGGATCACGTTCCAACCGGGGGACCCGTCGTCGACCAGAAACAGCGAATACGAGTTGCGCCCCTCGGCCTCGGGATCGGACTTAGCAACCACGATCGCGAACGCAGCCCCGTTGGCTCCGGTGATGAACCACTTCTCACCGTTGATGATCCAGTCATCGCCATCCTTGACTGCGGTCGTCGCCAGCATCGTCGGATCGGATCCGGCTGCTTGCTCGGTCATCGCGAAACATGAGCGTGCCTTCCCCTCGGCCAGCGGCCTCAGGTACTTCTCGAGTTGCTCGGTGGTCGCGGTTTCCAACAGGAGGTGCATGTTGCCCTCGTCGGGGGCCATCGCGTTCAGGGCCAGCGACGCCAGGCCCGAGACACCGCATTCCTGCGAGACGATCGCCATCCCGAGGGCCCCGAGGCCCAGGCCGCCCCATTCGGGTGGGAGATGAGGGTTGAACAATCCGGACGCCCGGGCCTCGTCCCGCAGGCGCTCGAGTACCCGGTCGAATTCCTCCGGCGAGGTGTGCTCACCAGCCTCCGCCTCGGCCGGGAGAACCACTTCGTTAACGAAGGCGGCCACCCTCCGCTGGATGTCCTTGACGTCTTCGGGCAGTTCGAAATCGATCAAGTCGGTCCCCTTCCGGCCCGCCGTGGGCCCCCAGAGAATCCCACACGGAGCGCACCTTCGAATTGGCTCCCCCGGGAAGCGCACGAACACGTAGGATTCGCCACGGCGAATGACGGTGAACCACCAATGACTGGGAGGGGAAGAGCCCGTGGCCGAGGTTAAGGCTTACATACTGATCCAGACGGCGGTCAATGCAGGGCACGTAGCCAAGGAGATCCGGGAGCTCGCCGGGGTCCATTCGGCCGATGACGTCTCCGGTCCCTACGACGTGATCGTCGAGGCGACGGCTCCGGACATGGACTCCCTGGGTCAGATGGTGGTGGCCAGGATCCAGGCGGTCGAGGGCATCACAAGGACCCTCACCTGTCCCATCGTCAGCCTCTAACTCCGGATCCGAAGCTCCGAGGCCGGGAGCACTTCGTTCAACGAGCCCGATCGGAACCCTCCGAGGTCGAGCGTCACGTAACGGAATCCGAGGGCCGAGAGTCGCGCCGTGATCTCTCGTGCGAGCGCCGACGCTCGCTCGATATCGGCCTCCGGCACCTCGATGCGAGCAAGTTCGCCGTGGTCTCTTACGCGCAAGGTGGTGAAACCGAGCTCCCTCAATACGTCCTCGGCGCGATCTACCCGCTCCAGTCTCTCCGGCGTCACCCTCACACCGTAAGCCAGACGAGAAGAGAGGCAAGGAGACGCCGGTTTGTCGACCGTCGGCAGCCCCAGGCCCCCGGACAGGCTCCTGATCTCGGCCTTCGACAACCCCACGTCGGCGAGTGGCGTTTCTACTTTCCGCTCACGCGCGGCGGACTGTCCGGGACGGAAGTCCCCCAGGTCATCGAGATTCGTGCCGACCGCGATATGGGCGTCGAGACTGATCGCAAGGGGGCCGAGAACGTCGAACAGCTCGGTCTTGCACCAGTAGCAGCGGTCGGAGGAGTTGCGGACGTATTCCTCGCGCTCCATCTCGGCGGTCTCGACCTTCAGATGGTTCCACCCGTGAGCGCGGGCAAGATCCTCCGCCGCGACGAGCTCGGACCGGGCCAGGGACGGCGACACCGCGGTCGCCATCACCGCTCGATCCCCCAGGGCTCCGTGCGCCACCGCCGCCAGGAACGTCGAGTCGACACCCCCCGAGTAAGCGACGATCAGCCGCTCTTTCTGGATCAGCCAGATCCTGAGGGCCTCGAGTTTCGTCTCATGCATGACGACATACTCGCAAACCCTACGGATAGCGTGTGGAAACCATGATCCTCTTGGCACAGGAACAGATCAGGGGTGGGCCTAACGAGTTCCTCACCGACCCGTTGTTGACGGTCGCCGCCTTCATGCTGGTCGCCGTCTGCGTCCTGGCGATCCTGTTCTCCAGGCTCATCTCCTACAACCTTCGCCGCAGGGCCTGGAAGATCAGGAAGGTCGCGGGGCAGCTGGAATCGGGGATGAGCCCGGACGAGATCCGCGAGGCGAACACCCGGAAGCGCCACCACCTGCACCTTCCTCACCGCCGGAAGCCGGCCGCAGACGTCGTCGCCGAGGAAGACGAGGTCGTGGAGGTCGAGACCGAGGCGGAGCCCGACTACTCGATGTAGCCGAGGTCCTTCAGATGCTCGGCGACGGCGGCCGCCTCCGTGTCCGAGTAGGTCGATTCGATCTCGCGCTCGGCGGCCTGCTCCCCGATGGTCACCGGATGCTCGGCAAGGAAAGACTGTGTGAGGGCCTCCTCGGCGGCACGACCATCGAGCCCCGCCGGGATCGGCTTGCCAAGGAGCGCCAGGGCAGTCGGACAGACGTCGTAGAGCGACAGTTCGTCGGTCGAGCCGTGGACGACGTTGGGACCGGCCCCCACGAAGATCCCGACCGGCCTATGGTCCGATGACCACGCTTCGTCGACGCCCGACAGTGCCGCCGGTGGGATGACCACCTGGTCGGTCTCCGCCCACGCCGGCGCGACCCGGTAGCCCGCACCCCAGGTATCGAGCATGAGGTCGGGGGCCATGTGCGCGTGAGACCCGGAGAAGATCTCGTCCCTCAGGTGCGCTCCCGCGAACACCGGCTCGCCGGTCTCCGGGTCCTCGATCGCGAGCAAACCCGCCTTCAGCTCCTCCAGGAAAGCCGGAGCATCCTCGGGCGCGATCCGGCCCGCCGGCTCACGCCCGGCGAGATTGATCCAGACGTCGGAATGGAAGCCCAGGAACGCGTCGGTGTTCGCCCAGTCGAACGCTCCCAGTTGCCCAGTGAGAGTCGTGGCCATCGCGGAGCGCGCCGCGCCGGGAGCGAGACGACGGCCGAGTCGCCGCACCGAGGGCGGAAGTCGCCACGCCATATCCACCATGCGCGACCGTTTCGCACGACCGTAGGTCGCGTAGCCGTTGCGATGGAGCCACGCGCCGACATTGACGTCGCCCTTCAAGGTTCCCGCGCCGTGATCGCTCACCACTAGCACGTCGGCATCTGGGAACGCTCCGATCACTGCACCGGTCGCGCGGTCCATCGCCTCGTACACGCGCTCGACCGCATCGGCGAAGGGGTGATCGGTTCCCCGGAAGCGCCAGAAGAAATGTTGCGCGCGATCGACCTGCGGCCACACCGCTACCAAACAGTCGGCTCCGGTTTGGTTCGCCACCCATGGAAGAGCCTCGGACTGGGCCTCGAGCCCCCGGATCAGTTCGTCGAGGAACCGCTCGAGGGTCCCGTGCGGCGCACGGTCGAGGAGGTCGTCGAGCGGCCACCTTTCCGCGAGGTCCTCCTGGAGACCCGCCGGCTCGCAGAACTTAGCCCCCGGCGGAGCTCCGTAGCCGGACACCATCGCGCCTTCGATACTCGCCGGAGGAAAGGCCATCGGGACGTTCCATGCCACGAAGCGAACCCCGTCTGCCATCTCCCACAGCGCCGGCGCCTTGCGGTCCCTGGATGAGAAATAGCGGCACTCGTAGGCGCCGGGGGCCCGGTACCAGGACCCAAAGATCCCGTGCCCACCGGGATTGCGGCCGGTAAACGCCGACGTCCAGGCGCAGTCGGTCATCGGAGGCCAGGTCGATCGCAGGCCGGCTCTGAAGCCCCGCTCCTGGAGGGAGGCGAGCACCGGCAACCTCCCGGCCTCCACCATCGGGTCGGTGACATCGAAGGTTGCCGAGTCCCACCCGAGAACTATGAGGCGCGGAGGCATCCCGGCATCCTAGTGCCGTGTCGTCTTCGTGCACGTGCACAAAGGCTCCTCCATCCCCCGGGCGTATGTCCCCACCAAAGGGATCTCTAACTAGGGGGATGGGATGCGAAGCAGGCTGGCTGGCGTCGTCATGGCGATCGGACTTATCGGGCTACCCGCTACTCACGCGAGTGCGCAGGTTCCCCCGACCCCGCTCCCCCCGATCCCACTACCGGGAAACATCGCCTCGGACAACGTCACCTACCACGGAACGATCCCGATCGACTCTCCCGGGGTCGGCGGTGAGGTCGTACACCACGCCGACGGGCGCACCTACTTCTACGTGACCGGTCTGAAGGGCCTATCGATCTACGACGTCACCGAGGATCCGACCGCTCCGGTTCTCACCGGAGTCCTGACGTTCCCGCACGCTCAGAACGAAGACCTCAAAGTCAGCGACGACGGCACCCGAGCGGTGATCTCAGCCGATGGAGCGCTGCTGCTCCCCATCTTCCCGACGAGCGCCGGGATCCACATCATCGACACCAGCGACCCGGCGGCCCCCGAACTTCTGGGCTCGACCGCGAGGTCGGAGTCCAACCACACCGCCGAATGTGCCGATCCCAAATGCGAATGGATCTACGGAAGCAGCACGGGAGCGATCTACGACGCGACCGACCCCACCAACATCAAGTTGGTGGGTCAGTGGAACGTCGATCGCAACGGAGTGACCGTTGGCGGACGGCATGCACTGAACCGCGACGACAGCGGGCTGTTGATCAGCGACTCCAACCCCAGGCTCGTGCTCGACCCCGCGAGGACCCGGCCAACCCGGTGCTTTTGGCACAGGGCTCCAGGTCACCCAACGGTGATGGGCGCCTACAGCACAACAATGTGCGCCCGGACAGCGGCGGATGGGCGCCTCGCGACCCCGAGGACCCGGCCGACGCGATCGAGTACCGAACCGTGGAGGCCGACGCACGTTCGATCTCGATCATCGATGAACGCCCCGTGATGCGCGCCGGCGAGATCATGATCGGGAACTCCGAAAGCAACCTCAACCCGACCTGCTCGAACGCAGGGGGACTTTCGACCTGGAGCATGATCGACTTCGAGAAGGGCGCCGAGATGCAGCAGCTCGAGGTCTTCCGTCCTCTGAACGGGACGGGGGTCGACGGCAGCCCTGCAGTCAACGCGCTGGGGTGCTCGGGTCACTGGTTCACCGAGAACGACGGCCTCGTGGCCGCTTCCTGGTACGAGCACGGCGTTCGCTTCTTCGAAGTCGACAAAGCCGTCGGCACGATCGAAGAGGTCGGCTACTTCCAGCCGCTGGCCACGCAGGCCGGTGCCGCGTACTGGGTCAGCGACACGGTCGTCTACAACGTCGACTATGCCCGCGGTATCGACATCATCAGCTTCGACCGGGGAGCGGCGGAGCCGGCGCAGA
This sequence comes from uncultured Actinomycetes bacterium, assembly GCA_963826105.1. Taxonomy (GTDB): domain Bacteria; phylum Actinomycetota; class CADDZG01; order CADDZG01; family WHSQ01; genus WHTI01. Next base: position 171,596 of record CAWGWA010000016.1, read on the forward strand.
AGGAACTCGATCGTTCGTGGCTGCGCAACCTGGGAACCGTCGGGAACTTCGCCCGGGCCGAGCGTTACTTCTGCAGGCTCGGCGGAACCAACTAAGGGTCTCCGATAGCGAACAGCTGCCCGGCTCTGGTGCCGACGTAGATCATCCCCTTCCACACTGCGGGGGTTGATTCCACGCAGCCGGGAAGCTCGACGGTCCAGAGTTCTTCGGGCGGTCCTTGCAATGGGCGCTTGACGTTGTACGCGTGCATCACTCCGGCGCAATCGCTCTGGATCAACGTGTGCCCGATCACGACCGGCGAGCTCCATGTGGGCTCCGGCAGTTCCAACTCCCAGGCGATCTCGCCGGTCATGCGGTCGACCGCCAGGACCCGGCCGGTGTTGGTCGGCACGAACAGCGCGCCCTTGTAGATCGCGGGGGTCGCCCAGATCCCGCCGTCGACCCCACTTTCGGGACGTCCGGGAACGAGCATCGACCACACGATGGGATTGTTCGGGTGGCGCGGATCGAGCTTCATCAACTGCCCGACCTCGTAACCGCGATCGTTGTAGCGCTCCTGTTCGGACGCCACGTAGAGGAATCCCTCCATGTCCATGACCAAGCTGGCATCGGTGTCATCGCCGGTCCAGAATCGGAACACCCTCTCGATCTTCTTCTTCCCGGCAAGGACGCGCGAGATATCCCACCCCTGAACCAGGCCCCCGGAGTTGGCGAAATAAGCGACGCCGTCGGAGTACACGACCGAGTTCTCGATCGAGACGTCAGTGTCGCCCAGGTCGGCTAGGAGCTGATCGTCGTAGCCGGGAACCAACGCGCGGATCTCGGGATCAACCGTCACCAGTCCATCGGCGTCGTATCCACGGTTCAACTTCACGACGTAGAACCAAGAGTTCTCGCCACCTTCGATCAGGTAGTCGTCGATGATCAGCCCGGAACCGTCCCAGTCGTTGTTCCACATCGGATCGGGAGCCGTCTCGGCGTCCAGGCTCCACAACTCGACCGGAGTCTCTCCCCGATCGAGGGCGAGGACGTGGTAGTAGTTGTCGCGCGAGCCCGAATACAGCAGCGGGTAACCGTCGGGGTCACTCGTAACCGTTCCCTTGATCAGGTCACCGGTCGGGAACGTTTCGTACAGGGGGACCCCGTCCTTCGCGTTCAAGATGTGGATCCCGCGGTCGTAGGCACCGAATCTGACCTCGGTGCGGCCGCCAACCTCCACCACGTTCGGCTGTCCGGTCCATCCGGTCCCGCACCAGGTCCGCGGCCCGTCCTGGTCGATCGACTCCGAGCACATCGCGCCCGACGTCGGGTACTGCCACAGGACCTCTGGGTTAGAGGGCAACGGTCCCTTCCCGTAATAGGTCCGGGTCGCGTTGCCCCGGAAGGTCGTGAGACCGGGGAAGGCGGTGTTGATCGGCTCCGGTTTCGGCTTGGGGGTGGGTGTGGGTGTGGGTGAAGGAGACTCCGATGGCGACGATGAGGGGGTCGGTCCTGAGCCTGAAGGGTCGTCGTTCCGGGAGTCCGATACCAACCAGAACCCACCCGCGACCAAACACAGGGCGACTAAGCCTCCACCAACCCTCCGGGAAGAAACCGTACCAACCTCATTCGACCAGCCCATCAACCGAGAGCCCAAGGCTCGATCGTAGTTGGGCCCGGTCGGAAAGGGAACGATGGTTAGCTTTCCCGGCCAGGGGAACTGAGTTTCTATCGATGGAGGACCCGGGAATGGATCTGATGAGCACTACCGGCAGGATCGTGACGCTGGCACCCCATGCCGGCGGTCGCCTGTTCCTGTTCTTCACCCCGGACTGCACGTTCTGCAAGGGCGTGCTCGAGGATGCTGCGGTCATCTCGTCGTCGACGGGCATCGATGTCGTCGTCTTCCTCGAAGACACACACGGCAACCCCGAGCCCTATCCAGGTCCGGCCCCCGTGGTCGTGTCGCCCGAGGTCTTCGCTCGATACGAGGTCGACGAAACCCCTCACGCGATCGCATTAGGAACTACCGGAGAGATCGTGGGCCGGGCCACCCTCAGTGCGAACGGCCAGCTGGGCGCGCTTGCGGCCTCGCTTCCCTGATCAAGGGATAGGGAGCGGTTCCGTAACCCAGGCGTCGTTCTGCGGCGCCATGTCGAAGCAGACCTCACTGCAACCAACGGAGCCGTTGAACAGCGTCTGTCCCCGCCACGAGTACGTCGTCCTTCCCTCTTCGATCTTCACGCGATTCAGCGAGAACTGGATCGACGCAGACTTCCCGTTCTTGCGCCAAACCTTGATCTTGCCGATCTGGTAGTCCTTCTTGTTCCTGCGATCGCGGAACAGGCGAGCCTTCAGCTTGTCGTGGGTCGGAAAGATCGTGACGTAGTAGTCGGGCGCGGTGTCGAACCGGGTATCCAGTTCAACGACGAGGGATCCAACGCTCCATATCTCCGCGACGCTCCAACCCTTGTAGGTGATCAAGCGCCAGGTGAGCTTGTCCTCTCCCGAACGGATGACCTGCCTTAGATCGAGCTTGCCGCGTACATCGTTCGGATCGGAGATCTCCATCGTGGCTGCACTCGCCGGAGTCGCGCCAAGCACCACCGCGATCAACGCAACCAGGGGTACCAGCTTCAAGAACTTCATGATCTCCTTCCCGCACTAAGTGCGACAACCGCAGCCCGACCTAACCACGTCACGAGCCCGGCTCCGATCAATACCAGGATGAACGGAACCACCTCTCCTCCGGCCGGAGGTGCCCAGTCCGACAGAACGGCGACCCGCGGACCGAAGAGGGCGAAGGCGGCCAGGGCTCCGAGCAGTGCATTCCGCATCAACATGAGCCTGAAGTCCAAGGTCCGATCGCCGCCGAAGCAGCCACACGGAAGTTGGTCGCCCCGAGATGCCCGTGCCCGGACGATGGCTCCCGAGAAGGCGCCCAGGAGAACGATCGCAGCCGCGCCCCCGACCTGAGTGGCCCCGGAGAGCATCAGAGCCACGATGGCGAGTTCGGCGAGCGGCACCCCCACCGAAAGAACTCGCACGAGGGAGGGAGGCAACGCGTAGCCCGAGAGCGCCTCGACCCACCGCCCGCGCCTCACGACCTTGCTCAGCGACGCCCACCCGAACAGCACGGCCACGAGCAGCGCCGCAGCCCCTGTTATCGAATCCGCCATGCCGAAGATTCTACGGGGCCGGGGAGGGGCTCTCTGTTCTCACTTTGTTACGGAGAGGGAGCGGGCCTGGGGTAGTTTGCGACGCAGGCTATGAGCGGATGGTGGGCTGTTTCCTATGTGGTTCTGTGGTGCCTTGTCGCGGCACTCACGGTCGTAGTGGTCGCGCTTGCCCGGCAGGTCGGCACCCTCCATATGCGCCTGGGACCCTCCGGGGCGTTCGAGAACGACGACGAGGGTCCCCCCATCGGAGAGGCGCCGGTTCCCTACCCGACCGTCGACACGCACGGCAACCCGATGACGGTCGGGGGCCCGCCTGATCCTCAGTTCCTGCTGTTCATCTCTCCGGGATGCCGCGTGTGCTCCGAGGTGGCCCCCGGACTCAAGGCTGCCGCACGGGGCGGGGACCTGGCTCCCCTCCTGATCATCGAGGGCGAGCCGGGCGCCGGAGGCAACGGCCGAGATATGTCGCGCTACGGCTCCCGGGCGATCCACTCAACGGACCTCTTCGCGTCTTACGCGATCCCGGGAACCCCCTTCGCGGTGATCCTCGACTCGGTGGGTGTGGTCCGCGCAAAGGGGACGGTCAACAACCTCGAGCAGATGGAAGGTCTAGTAGACACCGCCAGGCGACGCATCGACGGTGAGGAAGGGACGCATGCTGGAACGAACCACCGAACGAGCTAGTCGGAACCTGGCCGAACGCACGAGCCGAAGATCGTTCATCGGACGGCTGGGGGTCGGGTTCGTTGCTCTCGTCGGAGGTCCCATGGTCGCCGTCGCTCTGCGCCCCGATCGAGCCGAGGCGTATCACATCTGTGGACACATCTACACGACCGGCTCGTGTCCGCACCCGTACTATCCCGAGACCAGGATCGACTCCTACGGCTACCCGGTACATCCGGAACACGGTTACCCCGTCGACGACAAGGGTGACGTCTATACGTCTCGCGATCAGGAGCGCAGCAAGATCTGTCGGGAGGTCGTGCGCGAGAAGTACCCGGAGACGACCAATGCCAAGGCGGGCGGGGGTTGGTCGCGCTGCTGCGGCGGGTATGTCCGGGTGGTCGTTGACTGTTGCTCGTACTCTCGAACGAGGATCAACGGCGACGCCAGCCTGGTGGGTTATTGCTACAAGGGACGGCGCGTCTTCTGCATCATGTATCGCGACACCGACACGAGGTGCTGATGAACGACATGCTCTTGGGTGTGCTGGTGGTCTCATCGGTCGTAGCGGGGATATCAACGCTCTTCTCGCCGTGAGGCCTCTCGATGGTCGAGACCATCACCCCCGTCGTGCACGGGGGACGCCGCTTTAGATATCTGAGATCCGTTGCCATCCACACACTGGCGGCGACGGTGGCCGCCGGAACCGTCGGCCTCCTACTGGGTGCCTTGGGGGCATTGGCGGGTGGCCCCTGGTCACCCGGGGGCCTTATCGTTCTGGGAGCGCTCGCGGCCGTCTACGCCGCCCGCGAGCTCTTCCGACTTCCGATCCCGCTTCCCGACCGCAAGGCTCAGGTCCCGGCGTGGTGGCGCGGCTTCTACGGTCCCGACGTCACCGCCGCTCTCTACGGGCTCGGACTCGGTCCCGGGTTCCTCACCTACCTGACCTTCGGAACCTACGCGGCGGTACTCGCCGGCTCTTTCATCACGGCCGACCCGCTTCTAGGGGCGCTTATCAGCGCTCCGTTCGGGTTCGCCCGCGGACTTTCGATCCTTGTCGGGATGCGCGCGAAGCAACGAAGAGATGTCTGCCGTCATCGCCGACCGACTCACCAGGTCCGGGGTTCGCCTTCCACCGCGCCTGATCAACGGGGCCGCGCTGCTGACGATCGCCGCAGTGGCCTTCATCGTCATCTGAACGCGAACAGGCCCCCGGGGTGGTCCGGGGGCCTGTTTCTCTCTTTGGCGCGGTCTGTTACTGGACGACCTTGAACTTGCGCATCATGCCCTTCAGGAAGTGTGGCTCGCCGTGCTTGCTGTTCTGGAAGAAGCAGATCGCAAGGTAAGACCCCTGCTTCAGGTACTGAGCCTTGATCGCCTTGCCGTCCTTGCCGGGCTTTGCCATCGTGAACCCGATGAACTTGACCTTCTTCTGAGCCTTCTCCTCGGGCATCGACAGCAGCGCCTGCCAGGTCCGATTCACATCGTGCTTCTTGCGGAGAACAATCAGCTCGTGGGCATGCTGACCCTGGTTAGAGAAGTTGAACTTGTAGAACCGGGGGGTTAGCTGGGCGGGGATCCCACTGAACTCGTAGTCCTGGGCGACGGTGTCGAGTACGACGGGAGCGGCGGACGCCGATGTGGCAAGAGCCGGTACGGCAAGAGAGGCCGCAACGACGCAGAGCGCGAGACGCTTGAGCATGAAGCTTCCTTTCGGTAGACGATCCATTGGACTCACCCAACACCGAGGCCGTGACGGCTCCGTTACGAGATTCGCCCCTCAACTGACGGTCATCTTGGTGTGGGAAAGGGGGGAACTCAAGGCCTAGGCCCCGATATGGCCCATCTGTGTCATTTCCGACCACCCAGATAGGCCCCATTTGCGCGGGCCCCCCGGTCGGCGCTATCTTTAGCACTCGACAGACCTGAGTGCTAATCGATACAGGAGGCCGTTCCCATGGCAAAGATCCTCAGTTTCGACGAGGAGGCCCGCAGGGCGCTCGAGCGGGGCATGAACCAGCTCGCCGACGCCGTCAAGGTCACCCTCGGCCCCAAGGGGCGCAACGTCGTCCTCGAGAAGAAGTGGGGAGCCCCCACGATCACCAACGACGGCGTCTCGATCGCCAAGGAGATCGAACTCGAGGATCCCTACGAGCGGATCGGTGCCGAGCTCGTCAAAGAGGTCGCCAAGAAGACCGACGATGTCGCCGGTGACGGCACCACGACCGCCACGGTGCTTGCCCAGGCGATGGTCCGCGACGGGCTCCGTAACGTTGCCGCCGGTGCCAATCCGATCGCCCTGAAGCGCGGCATCGAGAAGGCCGTCAAGGCCGTGGTCGAAGCGATCAAGAACTCGAGCCGCGAGGTCGAGGGACGCGAGCAGATCAGCCAGGTTGCTTCGATCTCCGCCAACAACGACCCCGAGATCGGTGAGGTCATCGCTGAGGCCATGGACAAGGTCGGCAAGGACGGTGTCATCACGGTCGAGGAGTCGAACACCTTCGGACTCGAGCTCGAACTCGTCGAAGGTATGCGTTTCGACAAGGGTTACATCAGCCCCTACTTCGTGACCGACGCCGAGCGGATGGAAGCGGTCCTCGAAGAGCCCTACATCCTGATCGCCAACCAGAAGATCTCGGCGGTCAAGGACATGCTCCCCATCCTCGAGAAGGTCATGCAGGCCGGCAAGTCGCTGCTGATCGTTGCCGAGGACCTCGAAGGTGAGGCGCTTGCCACGATCATCGTCAACAAGATGCGCGGGACCTTCAAGGCCGCTGCGGTCAAGGCTCCGGGCTTCGGAGATCGTCGCAAGGCGATGCTCGAGGACATCGCGATCCTCGCCGGGGCCCAGGTCATCTCCGAGGAGATCGGCCTCAAGCTCGAGGGTGTCGAACTCGACATGCTCGGTACGGCGCGCAAGATCGTGATCACCAAGGACGACACCACGGTCATCGAGGGTGGCGGTTCGGCAGACGACATCGTCGGGCGCGTCAACCAGATCAAGGCCGAGATCGACCGCTCCGACTCCGACTACGACCGCGAGAAGCTCCAGGAGCGTCTCGCTAAGCTCGGCGGTGGAGTGGGCGTGATCAAGGTCGGTGCCGCGACCGAGGTCGAGCTCAAAGAGAAGAAGCACCGCATCGAGGACGCGGTCCAGACGACCAAGGCCGCCGTCGAGGAAGGGATCGTCGCCGGTGGTGGCGTCACCTTGCTCCAGGCTGCCGAGGCGATCGAGAAGCTCGAGTTGGACGGCGACGAAGCGACCGGAGCGATCATCGTCAAGGGGGCCCTCGAGGAGCCCCTCAAGGTCATCGCCCGCAATGCCGGCCTCGAAGGCGGAGTCGTCGTCGAGAAGGTGCGTACGCTCGGCCCGGGTGAGGGCCTCAACGCAGCCACCGGCGTCTACGGCGACCTCTTCAAGGACGGCGTGATCGACGCCGCCAAGGTGACCCGCTCGGGGTTGCAGAACGCCGCGTCGATCGCGGCCCTGTTCCTAACCACCGAGGCGATCGTCGCCGACGCCCCCGAGAAGTCCGCCGCTCCCGCCATGCCCGGCGGCGGCGACATGGACTTCTAGCCCGACCTACCGCACAACCGCACCAAACTCGGCCCCCGGCACCCCCGGGGGCCGCTTTCTTTCCACGTCAGGGTCAACAGAGCCCACTGAGCTGGATAGGTAGTGGCTCAACTCACAGCGGCGACGCGCGCACCGGCGTACGGATGGGGCATGACACCCACCGCAACCGCCCAGGCGCTGGCAGCGACGCAAGGCGGACACGTCACGTGGACCCAGTTGCTTGACTGCGGGTTGTCGCCGTCCCAGATCAGCTACCGATGCCGCGCATACGGCTGGACCAAGGTGCTCCCCCAGATCTACCGGGTGTCCGGCACCGAAGACTCGTTCGGATCCCGCCTCGCCGCGGTTGCTCTATGGCTGGGAACCAGCGGACACTTCGTATCCACCACCGCCGGGTACCTGTTTGGGCTCGACGGCGTCCCTTGCCCGAACCGCATCACCGTCGCACGAGCGTCTGTGCCCCCAACACCCCACTGGCTGAGGGTGATCCGGTTGAGTCCCACAGATCAACCTCACCTGCGGACGGTCCGTGGCCGTCGGGTACCGCCGGTCGAACGGGTCCTCCTCAACCTCGCGGCCGAACTGCCCCGCAGTAACGCGGGCAGGGCACTGGATGACGCCCTTCGCCGACGCCTCACCACGGTCGACAGGTTGAACGCGATGCTCGAGACGGACACGGGTCAGGGCCGTAAGGGTGTGAAGGTTCTTCGGTCGCTCCTAGAGACCCGCGATCCGCGAGACGAGAGGGTTCGCACGCTCTTCGAAACCCGGATGCTGCGGATCCTGCGGGCGGTCGACACCTTCGTCAGTGCCGATCACGAGGTCAGGGTGAAGGGTGAACGCTTCGTGCTCGACTTCTACCTGCCCGAGGTCCTACTCGGCGTTGAGTGTCACAGCATCAAGTGGCATCTCGGAGATGAGGCCTTCAAGAAGGACGTCCGGCGTCACCGGCTGATCGCGTCTGCAGGCATCGAGTTGCTCTACTTCACCTGGGATGAGGTCATGACCGCACCCGCACGAGTCGAAGTCGAGGTTCGAGCTGCCGTGGAGCGTCGTCGCCCGAAGTTCTTATCCAGCTGAGTGGACTCTGTTGACCCTGAGCTGGATGAGAACGCTTAGAGGAAGGAGCCTATTAGGGATTCGCAGTTCGACTGGGTGTCGGAACCGGCGGAGCCGGAGTGGCAGGTGTCTGTGTCGGCGCCGCCGTCGAAGGTGTCGTTGTTCTCGCCGCCCGCGAGGTAGTCGTCGCCTTCGTTACCGTTGATCGTGTTGTTGCCGACGCCTGCCAGGACTAGGTCCTCGTCGCTTCCGGCCGCGATCGAGTCGGCCCCGTTTCCCGAGAGGACGAAGTCGTCGCCCGCGCCGGTCGAGATGTCGTTGGTGCCGTGTCCGGCGAAGACCGCGTCCGCGCCACCACCGGTGGTGATCGTGTCGTTCCCCGCACCGGCATCGACGTAGTCGTCTCCACTGCCGGTGGTCACGGTGTTGTTCCCCTCGCCCGCAAGGATCTCGTTGTTCCCGTCCCCGGCAGTGATCGAGTCGTTACCGTCACCACCCCGGAGTCGATCGTTCCCGGAGCCGGCGGTGATCGTGTCGGGGCCACTGCCTCCGTAGACGTCGTTGTTGCCTTCCCCCGCGTCGAACGAGTCGGTCCCGTCACCGCCGAGCATCGTGTCGTCACCGGGCCCGCCGACGAACTGGTCGCTGCCGGAACGACCGACCATCAGGTCGTGGCCCCCTTCACCGAAGAACAGCTCCGGCCCGAGACCGCCCCACATCCTGTCGTTATCGTCCCCGCCGTACATCTCGTCGCCGCCCGGGCCCCCGAAGAAGTCGTCGTTCCCCACGCCCCCGAGCATCACGTCGTTGCCGTCCTTGCCGTAGATGGTGTCGTTGCCTTCACCACCCCGGAGTTCGTCCCCGCCGCCACGGCCGACGATGACGTCGTTACCGCCGAACCCACAGATCACATCGACGCCGGAGGTTCCTTCGAGCCGGTCGTCACCCGCGGTCCCCGGGATCGTGCAGCCCGAAGGTGGTGGCGGACCAGGGGCGGTGAAGGTCGCGGTTACCGAGCGGCTGCTCGACATCGTGAGGTTGCAGGTGTTACCGACCGCCGAATCGCAACCGCTCCAAGAGATCGAGTCACCCACCGCGGGGGCCGCGGTCAAGACCACCGGCGTTCCATCCGTGTAGTCCTCCGTGCAATCCCCCGAAGAAGAAGGCGTGCTGCAGGAGATGCCTCCCGGAGCGGAAGTCACGGAACCGCTTCCGGTGCCGGTAGCGCTGACGGTCAGGGTGCGAGGTGAGGGCGGAGGAGGGGCGCCACCGAAGTAGGCGAGGACGAAGCCGTCGTCCGTCCCCTGCGGCGACTGGGGCCCGCCCTGGTCCAGGGTCCCTCTGGTCCTTCCCCCGATGAACACGTTGTCGAAGTCGTCGATGGCCAGACCGAGGCCGTCCTCGAGATTGCCGGATCCGAACTGGTCGGTCCGGGTCATGGCACCGGCGGGCGTGTACGAACGGATGAAAGCGTCACCGAACCCGACCTGGGCGGCCTCCATGTTGTTGTCGGTCCACCCCGCGACATAGGCCTTGCCTGTGCTGTCGAAGGCAACCGCGTGGGCCTCATCGTTATAGCGGCTCCCGAACTGCTCGGTACCGAGCACCCCTCCGGCGGACGTGTAGCGACGCAAGAAGGCGTCGGAGCTCCCCTCGGTGGGACCGCCGAGCGATCCATAGGAAGTCCCGACGGCGTAGACGTTTCCGGATCCCTGGCTCGCAACCGAATACACCTCGTCGAGCTGCGACGTGCCGAACTGATCCGTCCACGCAACCGTGCCCGCCGGGTTGTACTTGCGAACGAAGGCATCCGTGCTGCCGGCATTGACTCCTACGAGAGCTCCAGTGGTGGATCCCCCGACGTAGAGGTTCCCCGAGGGGTCCGTGCTTATGGCAAGCGCTTTATCGAATCCGCTGGAGCCGAACTGATCGGTGCTCAGATGCGTCCCCGACGCATCCAGGTGCCGCACGAAGGCATCTCCGGAACCCGCGTTGGAGTCTCCGAGTGTCCCACCGGTGAGACCCGCAACGTGAACGATGCCGGCTGAGTCCACGGCTAGAGCGAGTCCGTAGTCGAAGTCGGAGGTTCCGAATTGTCTCGTCCACAACACCGCACCGGCAGGACTGTACTTACGTACGAATGCATCGATGTTTCCCGCGCTGGGTCCCTCCAGGTCCCGGCCCGTCTGGCCGGCGACGTACAGGTTCCCGGCCGCGTCCGTTGCAACCGCGGTCGCCAGATCGTGGTCAACCGTTCCGAACTGATCGGTCCATAGGACGGTCCCCAACGGGTCGTACTTGCGCACGAAGGCGTCGCTCAGGCCGGCAGAGGTCCCCTCCACCGTTCCCTGAGTGGTCCCCGCCGCGAAGACGTTGCCGGCAGCGTCCGTTGCCACCGACGCCACAGCGTCTTGTTGGGACGTACCGAACTGATCGGACCAGCGAGCGACCCCGACGCTGTCGTACCTGCGAACGAAGACGTCTTGGGTCCCGGCAGTGGGCTCCTCCAGATCACCGTCGGTGAAGCCGGTGACGTACACGTTTCCGGCTGTATCCGCGTCCACCGCCTGAGCCTGGTCCCACGAGTAGAAGCTGCCTGCATCGATCGAACCGAACTGATGGGTCCAGGCGACCGCGCCGGCCGGGCTGTACTCCCTCACGAAGCCATCGGCGGCACCCACGTGAACGTCGAGGGCAGCGGTCGCGTAACCGACGACGTAGGCGTTTCCCGCAGCATCGGTCGCCACCCCATCAGCATGATCGTCGCCGACCGAGCCGAACTGATCCGTCCAGGTAACGACTCCAGCCGGCGAGAGCTTTCGGATGAATGCGTCCCGGTTGCCGGCCGACGCTCCCTCGATAACTCCGACCGTGATACCAACCACGTAGACATTCCCCGACGGATCGGTCGCTACGGAGTTCGCCGAGTCGTTCTCCGAGGTCCCGAACTGATCGGACCATGTCTGGGTTCCGGAGGAGTCGAACTTTGCGATGAACGCGTCGTTTCCCCCTGCACTCGTCCCTTCTATCGCCCCACCCGTGACTCCGGACACCAGGACGTTTCCGAGTCCATCCGTCGCCACTCCGGTGGGCTGGTCGAACTGAATAGAGCCGAACTGTGTCGTCCACAGTTCGGTGCCGGAGGAGTTGTACTTGCGCACGAAGGCGTCCGCGCTTCCGAACGAAGCCGCTCCGAGGGTTCCCCCCGTGTAACCGACGACGATCACGTTGCCCGAGGGATCGACTGCAGCGCCGTATATCTGGTCGGTCGTGTTGGTCCCGAACAGCTCGGTCCACAGGACGGTCCCGGCGGGGCTGTACTTGCGAAGGAAGGCGCGGTACTCGAATGGGGCGGGCGTGCCGTCGAGGTTCCCCGTCGTGTAGCCCCCCACGTAGACATTTCCCGACGCGTCCGTCGCCACGGCGAGAGCTTCGTCACCATTCGTACCGCCGAACTGATCGGTCCACAGGGTCGCGCCGGTGTCGTCCAGCTTGCGGACGAAGGCGTCACTGCTTCCCGCATTGGGCCCATCGAGATTCCCATAGGTGATGCCGGCCACGATCGTGTTCCCGGAAGGATCGACCGCGATCGCCGCGGCGCGGTCGACCGCGGCGGTCCCGAACTGGACGGCCCAGCGCGACGGCGGGATGTGATCGGCCAGGGCCGAAGGAGCGGGAAGGAGGACGGCGACGAGCGCCGCCAGAGTGATCAGGGCGCCGGCCGTACGCGACACAGCCGGGGCCTGAGCCCCCACGCTCGGGTGGGTCACTTCCCAAAGGCTGTCAGAGCGGAGCAAGCATGGATAGGGGGTTCGCCAGATACTTCCAGCAAGAGAAAGGCCCCCGGGAACCGGGGGCCTTCAGATCTGGGTCCCTACCGAGTCTCTCGGTGGGTCGTGTGGCCGCTGCACCACCGGCAGTACTTCCGGAATTCCATGCGGTCCCGGTTGTTGTGCCGGTTCTTCTCGGTGATGTAGTTGCGGCGCTTGCAATCAGTGCATTCGAGCGTCACGTGGACGCGCCGATCGCTGGCCATGCTCGTTCACCTCTTCTACGGGATATCCAGAGAGATAACTCAAGGGATTCGTTGGGTCGAAGGAGAGAGTATAGCGGGCCTAGAGGGGCCTGCGGCTGGTCGGTCGGGCTAAGCCGGCAGAGCGGAGGGGTCGCCGGGGCTCCGTCCACGCTTCCGGAAGGGAAGGCGGTCGACCACGTTCTTGTTCGGTCCCCAGTCCATCCGGGGTGCCGGCGAGAACGCCGCGATCGGGTCCGACGATGAAATGGTGTCGCCGCCGTCCTCGAGTTGGTCGCTGAAGTTGTCCCAGAGGCTGTTAGGGCTGTCCACCGGGCGGACCTCGTGGTGGTTCTCCTGAGGCGTGGCCGGCGGGGGCGGGGGCGGCACGAACTTGGTCGGCGCCTTGGGGGCGACCGGCTGTGGCGCCGGAGCAGCAGGTGATGTGGGGGATACGGACGGGGGCGGAGGTGGGGCCACGGTGTCCTGTGGCGGCTCCAGGCTGGCCCAGAGGGTGGACACGTCGATACGGGCCTCCTCGAAGGCAGCCTCGACCTGCTGGGTTAGATCGTCCGGGCAGATGTTGTCGTTCATCACACTCTTGTTGTCGGCAGGCCCTGGAAAAAGTTGAGAGGCAACCCGTACTCATAGCGGCCCTGGGTCCTCGTAGAAATACGGACTTACCCGACAGAACGGGTGGCATAAGAAGGGAGCCGACCGAGACGATCGGCTCCCGGGGAGTAGCGGCGGGTGGACTCGAACCACCGACACAGCGATTATGAGCCGCTTGCTCTGCCCCTGAGCTACGCCGCCCCGGCTTCTTCGAGCCCCCTCACGGAATCGAACCGTGGACCTTCTCCTTACCATGGAGACGCTCTGCCGTCTGAGCTAAGGGGGCGGCGATGGGTCAGGATAATCGAAACGCGAGGGGCCGGGGCCCGAACTGGGAGGGGACGACAGGATGAAGGTGAACCGGGCGTGGGAACCGGCGTTCGCCGGGAGCGGGGCGACGTTCCAGAAGGTTCCGCTGGTGCTCGATCCCGAGCAGCTCTCCGGGGCCGACGTCGTGGTCATGGGCGCGCCGATGGACGAGTTCGTCACGAACCGGCCGGGGACGAGGTTCGGCCCCCGGGCGATCAGGCTGGCCGACGATTCCGGCGGCGACCCGCGACTCCGGCACATCGACGCGGGCATCGATCCCTTCGAGGTCCTGGCGATCGTTGATCACGGAGATGCCGAGGTCGTGCCCGGGAATCCTCTGGCCAGTCACCGGGCCATCTCCGAGATGGTCGGGCGCGTGCTCGACGCGGGTGCCGTTCCGATGATCCTCGGTGGCGATCACTCGATCGCCTATCCCAACATCAGGACCGTCGCGGAGCGGTTCGAGTTCGGCGATCTCGCGGTCGTCCAGTTCGATACACACGCCGACACGGGAACGGAGAACTGGGGCGTCGAGCGCGCTCACGGTACGCCCTTCTACTACCTCGTCGAGGAAAACATCATCCCGGGCGACCGACTGATCCAGATCGGCCTCCGCGGCTACTGGCCGTGGCACGAGGAGTTCGAGTGGGCGCGCAATAAAGGGATGAGATGGCACCGGATGGAAGAGGTCGATCGTCTCGGGATCGGCGCGGTGATCGACATCGTGATGGAAGAGATCTCCGACGCCCCCAACCTGTTCCTGTCGGTTGATATCGACGTGCTCGATCCAGCCTTCGCACCGGGAACGGGTACGCCGGAGCCGGGGGGGATGACGACACGCGAACTACTCCCCGCGGTAAGGCGTCTCGCTGCCGAGCGCGGCCTTGCGGGGATGGATCTCGTTGAGGTATCTCCTCCGTACGATCACGCCGACATCACCGCGCAGGCCGGGAATCGGATCGTGATGGAGGCGCTCGTCGGTCTCGCTCTCAACCGAGCGGAGCAGGAACCTCATCCCGAGGATCCTCGCTGATCAGATCCTCTAAGAACTCGAGCAATCGGGCGTAGAGATCACTCGCGTCATCGAGAGATGGACCGATGCAGAGCGCCCCGAGCTTGCCGACGTCCGGCAAGGCGCCAAGAAGGTGGAGGAGTATCCCGCGACGCGAAGCCGGGTCGTACGCAAGCCCTTGCTTCTTCAACGACTCGATCACTATCCCAGGGGTTAATGCCTTGAAGCCTTCGGACTTCAGGTTGTCGGTTGCGACGTAGGCCACGGGTGCACCATCTACCGTGAGTTCGCCGGCGATCTCGTCGTAGTCGCCACACGTGACGTACTTCGCCATCAGGAATGGATGCGTGGTGCCACCCAGCCGGAGATTGATCTCGCTGAGGAAAGCGTCTTCAGCATCGTCACCTGGAACGACGATGAAGTCGATCCCGAAGGACCCGATCACGCCGGCGGAGGCCAGGGTTCGGCCGATGGACTGGGCATAGCCCTGGATCCGGGTACGGCACGAAGCGCGAGCCGGGAACCGGCACCCCAGGTACACGTGCCCATCCGGGCCTCCGAGGATCTGTTCGTGCGTGGAGACCACTTCGACAACTCCGTCGGGCAAGATGCGGAGCTGCACACTCGGAGACAGCGCCTCTCCGGTACCACGGACGTGTTCCTCGACGATCGCTCCATCGCTCTCGAGTTTGGGGAGATACGTCTCCCATGTCTCCCCCTCGGCACAGAACACAGTTGGCGTGTCGGTGATCGGACTAACGACTTCGGCAAGCTCCACGATCGCGTTCCCCTGGCCCGAGAACCCGTGATTGAGCTTGATCACGGCCGACGAAGCATCTGGACGTCGTTCCTTGAGCGCAGCGACCGCGTTCTCGAGCGCGGCCTTCGAGTAGAGATCCTCGTCGCCGTCGAGAACCGGCACGCTCGATTGCTTGGCGATCCGCCGGGAGCCGCTCTTGGTGCCCAACTCGATCAGCTCGGGGGACGGCCCGTAGAGAGGTATCCCGGTCCACTCCGAGAACTCCTTCTCTGCCGCAGTGACGTTGAACGGCAAGATCAAGGCGTCGTCACCGGCGACCAGCGATATCTGCTCGAGAACCTCCGGTCGATCGAGCAGCTTCTCGGTCAGGCCTCTGGCCTCCGCGTCGTCAAGCGAGATCAACTCGAGCCTCGCCCGGGCACCCGGGTCTGTCAGCCACGATAGGTAGTAGTCGATCACCGCTTCGTCGATCGGCAGAGCGGTGAGATAGATCATCCTCAGCTCGGGCGCCTCGAGAAGAAGGAGCAAGCACAGGAGGCGTTCCTCGTACCGGGTGATGCCGGCGATCTTTCGGAGCTCAACGGGAGCGAAGCTGATCGACGGGAGCACCACAACGCAGCCGCTCGTCATCTCGGCGACCCCGCGGGTCCCCAGCCGGCCCACCAGGCCGGCCTGCAGTTCATCGAAGCTTGGCGTTCCCGTCACCCCCCAAGCGTAGGCTCCCCTGACCGACCGGGCGGCCGACCGCTAACATTCGGGGATGAGTGAGGCGGTGTTGCGCTGGGTGGAGGCCTATAGGCGGGCGTGGGAAGAGATGGATGCCGATGCGGCCGCGGCGTTGTTCTCGGAGGACGCAACCTACCGGTCGTTGATCTTCGACGAACCGAACCGGCGGCGGGACGGGATCCGCGACTACTGGACGAGGGCAACTGCGAACCAGGGGGACGTTGCCGTCACCATGGGCGAACCGCTCATCGACGGAGATCGCGTAGCGGTTGAGTGGTGGACGACGATGCTCGACACGTCCGAGAACGAGGATCTCACCCTCCCCGGCGTGCTGCTTCTGTGGTTCGACCCCGACGGCCACTGCCGGAGCCTCCGGGAGTACTGGGCATTTGAGTCCGGTCGTCAGGAGCCATTCGACGGCTGGGGGGTGAAGGCCGGGGGCGACACCGAAGCCACGAGAGACTCCGCGGCTCGATGGGCCGCCGCTTACCGAACGTTCTGGACCGCCGCCGATCCCAACGGTGTCGCCGACCTCTGCGCCCAGGACGTGACCTACCGAACAGGGGTCCTACGTGACCCCGAAGTGGGACGGGATGCGGTGCGCAACTACACGGTCCTTGCGTTCGACAGCGAGGACGATCGAACCGTTGCCTTCGGGCGGCCTTTCGCCCACGACGGGACCGCCGCGGTCGAGTGGTGGTGCACCTTCACTGATCTCGACGAGAATCCTCCGGCCCCCGCCACGATCGCCGGTTGCTCGATCCAGACCTACGACGATGACGGGCTGGTTCTTACTTCAAGGGACTACTGGCACCTGCAGGCCGACATCCACAACCCTCCCGAGGAGTGGGGCACCTAGGCGACCGAGTCAGGCCCCCGCCCGCTCCCTCTCGACCAGAACGCGACGCAGGATCTTGCCGGAAGCTGACTTCGGGATCTCATCGACCCGCTCGATCAAGCGGATCTTCTTGTGCGGCGCGACCCGCTCGGCGACGAACGCCTGGATGTCCTCGAGCGGGACCTCCTCGGACAGGACCACGAACGCCTTGGGGACCTCGCCGGCCTCCTCATCCGGCGACGGGATGACCGCAGCGTCCGAGACGGCCGGGTGGGTGATCAGGATCGCCTCGAGTTCGGCCGGGGGCACCTGGAACCCCTTGTACTTGATGAGCTCCTTGAGCCGGTCGACGAGAAAGAAGTAACCGTCGTCGTCGACGTAACCGAGGTCTCCCGAGTGCAGCCAGCCGTCGCCATCGACCGTTGCCCTGGTCGCCTCGTCGTTCTCGAGATACCCCTTCATCACCTGAGGCCCACGGATCCAGAGCTCGCCGGTCGCGCCGGATCCGAGCTCCTCGGCCGAGGCCGGATCGACGATCCTGCACTCCGTGTTGGGAAGGGGAAGACCGATCGAGCCGGGGCGATTCCCCTCGGCGGTTTCCGGGTTGCAGTGGGTGACCGGGCTGGTCTCGGTTAGACCGTAGCCCTGGATGACAGTGCAGCCGACGCGATCGGCGCACTCCTTCGAGAGGCTCGCACCGAGCGGAGCCGCGCCCGACATCATCGTCGAGAGACTTGAGAGGTCGTAGTCCGCCACCATCGGATGCTTGGCGAGCGCGAGCGCGATGGGCGGGACGATGAACGCGCGCGTCACCTTGTGGTTCTGGATCAACTCGAGGAACTGAGGAAGGTCGAAGCGCGGCATCGTGACGATCGTTGCCCCCAGGTGGATCGCGATGTTCATGATGACCGTCATCCCGTAGATGTGGAAGAACGGAAGCACGCCGATGATCACGTCCGATGCGTCGACGCCCTGCGCAACCTCGGCCTGAATCACGTTAGATACGAGATTGTGATGCGTCAGCATCACGCCCTTGGGGAAGCCCGTAGTGCCCGAGGAGTACGGGAGGACGACGAGATCCTCCCGGGGGGAGAAACGGACCACCGGTGGTTCCTCGCCGGGGGCCAGAAGGTCGGCGAACGGACTGACTCCCTCGGCCTCACCGAAGACGAAGACCTCCTCGACTCCGGCCGCCTCGGCTGCAGCCTGAGCCGTTTCGAGGAACTGCGGGATCGTGAGGAGGTAGCGCGCCTTGGAGTGCTCGAGCTGGAAAGCCAGCTCGTCCTTCGTGTAGAGCGGGTTCATCGTCGTAACGATTCCGCCCGCAGCTGCGATGCCATGGAACGCCAGGGCGTACTCGGGGATGTTCGGCGAATGGATAGCGAAAACGTCGCCCCTGCCGAAACCCTTCTTAGCGAGCCCGGCGGACAGGGCCCGGACTCCCCCGGCCAGGCCCGCGTAGGTCACCGTACGGCCCGTGGGCCCGTCGATCAGGGCCGCCTTGTCGCCTCGCTCGTGAGCTCCCGCGAGGACGAACTCCGAGAGCGATACCTCTGGAATCACCACATCCTCGAACGGGCTCCGGAAGATCATCCCCTGCTCCTCTCGGGTCGCTGACTGGGCCCCCAGAGACTAAGCCGCGAAATCGAGATGGAGGCCCCGCTTCGGGCTACCCTGGGGGCATGACGAAGTCCGAGGGCACCGAGGAGCGAGAGCTGATGGCCGGCGAACAGGTCGACATCGTTGACGAGCAGGACAACGTGATCGGCACCGTGACGCGTGCGGAGATGCGAGAGCGCAAGCTCCTCCACCGCGGCGTAGCGATCCTCTGCCGCAACTCCAAGGGTGATGTGTACATGCACCGTCGCACCGACACCAAGGATGTCTTCCCAGGGCTCTACGACTGTTTCGTCGGTGGGATGGTCACATCCGGCGAGGACTACGACACTGCAGCCAAGCGGGAGATCCGCGAGGAGCTCGGGATCGATAGTCATTCGGTGGAGCTGGTTTTCAAGCACCACTACGCGGGAGCGGACAACCCGCACATCTGCCAGTTCTACGAAGTTCTCTACGACGGACCGATCGTTCACCAGGAAGCCGAGGTCGCCTGGGGTTCATTCATCCCACCGGATGAACTCGACAAGATCATCGACGACTGGGAATTCGTGCCCGACGGTCGCGAACTGTGGAAGAGGTTCCGCTCCGAGGTCCCCTCGCACGGTTAGTTCGCTCAGATCGGAGAGCGGATCAGGTACTTGGCCACAAGGTCGGCGAGCTTCGACGGTTTCCCGCTCTTCTTCTCGCGGCGATCAGCGGAGCCCATCGCCCACAGTGCGAGGTTGGCACCGATCCACCGGAGCGGCTCAGGTTCCCAGTTCCGCGAGCGATGGTCGACCCACGCCAGGCGAGTGATGTCGGAGTCGACACCGAGGATCAGATCGGCGAGAGTGCGCCCCGCGAGGTTGGTCGTCGACACACCATCGCCGACGTAGCCACCGGCCCACGCGAAACCACGGGACCTGTCGAAGCCGACCGACGAGTACCAATCGCGCGGAACGCCGATCGGGCCGCCCCAACGGTGGGTGATCGCGGCAGCGACCGTTCCCGGGAACAGTTGATGCACGGTCCGTTCGAGTTCGTCGAACACCTCCGGCTCGTTGTCGTGATCCGCTTTGATGGAGGAGCCGAAGTGATACGGGGCTCCCCGGCCCCCGAACGCGATGCGATCGTCGGCCGTTCGCTGCGCGTAGATGATCAGATGGCGTCCGTCGGTTAGCGTCTCGCGCCCCGACCACCCTGCCTGGTTCCAGAATGAGTCAGGCAGCGGTTCGGTCGCGATCATGAGCGAGTAGATCGGGACCATCCGACGCTTCTGGCCGGGAAGCATCGTCGTGTAGCCCTCGGTCGCCCGGACGACGACATCGGCGGTGACGGTTCCGCGGTCGGTCCGCACCACCCGTGTCCTCGATGGCCCCCGCGGTCGGTCCGCTCGTAGATCTCGACACCCATGCCGCTCGACGGTCCGGGCGAGACCCCGGACGAGTTTCGCCGGGTGGATCCGAGCGCAGTGAGGCGTAAAGGCGGCACCGAGGTTCCCGGCGAGGTCGATGCGCGAGCCGAGCCTCCTCGGGCGACAGCCAGACCATGTCCTCGGGACCGAAGCCCCAGGACCGCTCGTCCTCGACGTAGCCCTTTACCCGCTCGACGTGGGCCGCCTGGGTGGCGAACGTCGAGGGTCCCACCCTTGACGAAGTCGCAGTCGATGCCCTCGGCCGCCGCCACTCGACCGACCTCGTCGACCGTGTTGAACATCTCCCGCTGGAGGGCGACCGCCGCCTCGCGACCGTGGTTCTTGGCGGTCGTCTCCCGGCTTCCGGCGAACAGGGCCGAGCACCAGCCCCCGTTGCGGCCCGACGCCCCGAAGCCGCAGATCTCCTTCTCGACGAGCGCTATCCGGAGCGTCGGATCGGCCCGCTTGAGGTAGTAGGCGGTCCACAGGCCCGTGTACCCACCCCCGACGATGGCGACGTCGACCTGGACGTCCCCGGGCAATCCCGCCCGGGGGACGAGGTCGTCGTCCACGGTGTCGAGCCACAGGCTGACGTCCCGATACGAGGTTGATCTGCTGGTCATGCCGGGATTCTACGGTTCGCTTGACATGCGAACATATGTTCGTATATGGTGACAAGATGGACATGAGCGGCGGCCAACTCGGCGTCCAACTGATGGAGCACTGGGAGACCCCTTCGGGTCGGCGGATAGTCACCGACGACTGCCTCGAGGGGCCCCCGGTGCCGCTCGATGACGAGCTCGAAGCCCGCTGCGATGCCGCCCGGGAGGCGATCGGTACCGCCCAACTCCTGATGCTGCGGACGATCGCACTCCAGGACCGACGAGAGGTCTACGAGCGCGACGGACACCGGGACATGGCCTCCTACGTCGCCGCGCGAGGGGATCTCCCGCTACAAGGCCCGCCGCTGGGTCGCATGTGGTCACGTCCTAGGTGGTCTTCCCCGTCTCACCGAGTCGCTCGGGGCCGGAACGCTGGGCCTCGACAAGGTCCTCGAGCTGGCCCGCTTCGCCACCGAGGAGACCGAGTCCAAGTTGATCTCCTGGGCCCGCAAGGTCACCCTCGGAGCGGTCAAAGGCAAGGCCGATGAGGCCGTGGCGATAGACGACGACACCAAGGAGAGCCAGAAGGACAGCGGCATCGAGTGGTGGTGGATGGACGACGGACGCATGTGGCTCGAAGGGCCGCTGCAGCCCGATCAGGGGGCCCTCGTAGCCGCGGGCCTGACCGAGACCGCCAATTCGCTGCCATCGGACCCCGACGGCAACGATGACTTCGCGGCTCGCTGCGCCGCCGCACTCACCCTGCTGGTGACCGAGCACGCCTCGGTAACTGCCGAGGTCGTGGTGCACACCCCGGTCTCGGCACTGCAAGACGGCGCCGGCAACGGGAGGATCGCAGGTGGGCCGGTGCTCTCTCCTGAGTTCGTCGCCCGCCTCGCGACCGACGCCCGGCTGCGGTTCGTGCTGACCGAAGAGGACGGCAACCCGCTCGGGATCGGGCGGGCTTCGAGAGACGTCCCGAAGTGGCTCGAGGAACTCGTGCGCCACCGGGACTCCTACCGCTGCACCTTCCCCGGATGCGACTGCCGGAACGAGGCATGGCTCAAGAGTCACCACATCCACTGGTGGGGGTGGGGCGGGCCGACCGATCTCGAGAACCTCGTGACCGTGTGCAGCTTCCACCACACCCTGATCCACGTGATGGGGTGGCGGGTCGCCTGGGGTAAGGACGGGACCACCCGATGGTTCCGGCCGGACGGGAGCCACTACGATCCCGGGCCGGCGCCACCTCCACAGCTGATCTCAGAGGGACGATACGAAGGCCGGCGGTTGCCGCCGCTCCCCAAGCTGTCGTTCGCAGCCACCCACGGATCCTGAGAACGCGGTCTCCCTGCCTCGGTGGCGGGAAGAGGATTCGAACCTCTGTAGGCATAAGCCGGCGACTTTACAGGCCGCTCCCTTTGGCCGCTCGGGCATCCCGCCGTCGTGCGGGCCACAGGATAGCGGAAACCTTGCAGGCGCTTGGCTAGCGAAAGCGTGCCGGCTAGTCGCCGGCTTCGTTGGCCGAGCCACCCAGGGAGGTGCTCGAGGAACCACCCGACGTGGACGTGCTCGATACGTTGTTGAGATCGTTCTGAGCCAGCGCCGCCTGTAGGGCCGCCTGGGCTAGAGCGAAGGCTCCCGATGCCGGGGTCGTACCCGAGGACAGCAGCGGGTCGCCGGAGATGTCGAACTCCTCGAGGCTCGGTGCGAAGGCGTCGCCGAATCGGTGAGCGGTGGCGAAGATGTCTTGGAGGCGGAGCTTCTTGCCGGCCGCGCTCTGGGCCAGCTTGATCGCGTCACGCTCGGCGGTCCGGAGCCACTTGATCAGGATCCTCATGGGGTTCTTGGATTCTCCGTCGGCGCCGTACCAGCCGAAGTGGACGTGCGGTGCTCCTCCGATCGCGTTACCGGTGTTTCCGCAGTAACCGATGGTGTCGCCCGGCTGAACTCTGTCGCCGGACTGGAAGTCACGGGTGTTCCAGTCGGACAGGTGTGCGTAATAGAAGTAGGAGCCGTCGGAGCGGTGCAGTCTGGCGATCTTTCCACCCAGGCCCCCGTCGGCGAAGTCCACGGTGCCCGCCTCGGTCGCCAGCACGGCCTCGCCCATCTCGCAGAAGACGTCCTGGCCCTCGTGGGTCCGGACTATCGGACCGGGGCCAAAGCGGGGGAAGCCCCATGAATCGATCCAGTTGGCGCGACCTCCGATGATGAATGGGGAGAAGACCCTCTTGGTGACCTCGGCGTTGGACCACCCGAGGGCACGGAGCCTCGCCTGAACCGCGAGCAAGAGATCGGTGTTGTAAGCGCCGTCGATCCGGTTGTAACCGAAGTAAGGCTCAGGCTCGTCGTCGTCGCCGGGGCCATTACCGTTGCCATTCCCATCGCCCCCGCCGTTCTCGTTCCCGCCACCGTTGTCATCCCCGCCACCATTGTCATCTCCACCGCCGTCGTCATCATCGTCGTCGTCGTCGCCGGGGAGGGTCGGCTCGGGGTCGGGAGTGGGGGTCGGGTCGGGAAGGATCGGGGGGATCGTGGGGACCGGAATGATCTGAGCGTCGGCGTCGGGGACCAA
Source organism: uncultured Actinomycetes bacterium (assembly GCA_963826105.1). GTDB lineage: Bacteria > Actinomycetota > CADDZG01 > CADDZG01 > WHSQ01 > WHTI01. The sequence goes on from CAWGWA010000016.1 coordinate 194,509, forward strand.
GACCTGCCCGAAGGGGCGCGGGGCGAGGACGGCGATCAGCATCGCCAGGACTACTCCGAGCGTGATCCGTGCGGCGAACTTCACGATCTGTCCTTGCCTCCGTTGGTCGCTATTCGAGCCGTCCTACCCCAATTCGACGGTTACCCGGCCCACTCCTCCGGCCCCAGGGGGCTTTCTAGGCCGGTTTTGTATGGTATTCGGAGGTTTGGGCCCGATAAATAGCCCGTTCTAGTGGTCTTTCTGTCGTACTACTAGTCGGATGCCCATCGACGCCGTCCTGTTCGCCGCCGGTCGGGGCGAACGCCTCCGGCCCCTGACCGACCGGATCCCCAAACCGGCCGTCCCGATCCTCGACGTTCCCCTGGGGGCATGGGGTCTCCACGGGCTGCTGGTGGCCTCCGAGCGGGCGCTGATCAACGTGTCCCACCTCCCGGAAGCGACGCTGGCGGCCCTGGCCCCCTACGCGGAGGAAGACCGGCTGGAGGTCCTGCTCGAGCCCGCCGAGCCCTTCGGGACCGCGGGGACCCTGCGAGCCCTGGGGAGCCGCCTGGCGGACGAGGTGGCGGTGTGGAACGGCGACCTCCTGGCGACCGTGGACATCGGTGCCCTGAGGCAGCTCCACCGGTCCTCCGGGCTCCCCGCGACGCTGGCGGTACGACGGGTCAAGCGGGGGGCCGATCTCGTGATCGAGGGCGACCGGGCGGTCGCCTTCGTCGACCGGCGAACGGATCCGGAGACGGCCGGGGTGCAGTTCCTCGGGGTTGCCGTCCTCGGCCCCGAGGCTCGGGCCTTGATACCCGCCCACGGCGCTCAGGGGCTCGGAGGGGCGGTCATCCGGCCGTTGGCCGAAGCCGGCGAGCTGAGCGTGATGATCCACGACGGCTACACGATCGACGTCGGAACTCCCCATCGCTACCTCCAGGCGAACCTCGACGTGCTCGGGGGCCGCGCACCGGCGCCTCCACGGCCGTGGCCCGGGACCATAGTCACCGCGGGTTCGGGGTCGGCTTACATCGGTCCCGGAGCGTCGGTGGCTCCGGAGTCCCTCGGACCCGGTGCGATAGTCCTCGGCGGCGCGGCCGTGGAAACCACCGCACACATCGAGCGATCGGTGGTGTGGCCGGGACTCCCGGCGACCGGAACTCTCGTGGACTCGATCTGGTGCGACGGAGTCATCGACGCCCGTACCGACTAGGGACGAACGATGGCGTCGAAGACGTTGGCCGCGTACTCGGCGATCGCCAGCTGGCTCAGCTCGAGGCCGCGCGTCGACGGGATCAGGCCGGTGACCTTGTGACTGGCGGAGTTGAGGTAGCCACACGGATAGGCGATCGGGTCCAGACCGCCGCGGCGGAACACCCGCATCGAACGCGGCAGGTGGAACGCCGAGGTCACCAGCACGAAGGGGCGTCCACCGAGCTCCTCGGCGATAGCCCGCGGATGATGGGCCGTCTCCTTGGAGTCGAACTCCCCGAGCGATGCTCGTTCGGGGAAGAGGTCGCGGGACGCATCGGCCAGGGCCGCGCCGGCGGCTCCGGTGAAGATGATCCGGCATCCGGGATCGAGCCGTGCGGCGAGATCTTGGCCCGCGAGGAAACGCGCCATCGACCAGCCGGTCAACGAATCGACCGGCGGTCCGGATCGCAGGCGACGTCCTCTGCGATCCACCTCCGCTCCGCCGCTCAACACGACAACCTGCTCGATCCCTCGGTCGCGAAGCTCCTCGATCGAGGGCCGTGGGTAGCGCCGCTCGAGCGGACGAAGCAGGAGGTCGGCGAAGGATTGCGACCCGAGCAGCCAGAGGGCCACGAGGACCGCGATCCCGGCGACCCTCAGCGCGGCATGGTTGCCCGTCGCGAGCACGATCACCACCGCGATAACCACCCAGGACAGCAGGATGACGTTCAGGAACAGGGTCGTTATCGCGTCGAAGGACCGGCGACGGCGATTCACGATCTCAGAACGGTGTCGACCGCTCGACCATCTCCGTGAGGAAGTTGATACCGGGGAGGAATGCCAGTAGCGCGACCGTGGCAACCGCCATCGCGGCATAGAGAACGTTGGTCACCTCGACTGGCTCCTGTGCCTCCGGTTGCTCGAAGAACATCCGTTTGACGATCGCGAGGTAGTACCACGCGGCCACGACCGCATTGATGCCCATCACGACCGCGAGGATGTACGACTGTGCTTCGAGAGCGGCGAGGAAGACGAAAAGCTTTGCCCACATCCCTGCCATCGGCGGCGTGCCGGCCAGTGAGATAAGGAAGCCGGCGAGCATCAGGGCCAGCGCAGGGTTCCGCTGGAACAAGCCCGAGTAGTCGTCGATGAAGTAACTCCCGCCTTTGCGGGCAAAGGCGACCGCGGCGGCGAAGGCGCCTATGTCCATAACCCCGTAGATCGCAAGGTAGATCAACGCCGACTGGAACGCCTGACGGCTGACCTCGAGGTTGTTCGGATCGATCAGGGCGAAGGTCACGAGCACGTAACCGGACTGGGCGATCCCCGAGTAGGCGAGCAGTCGGATGATGTTGCGCTGCCTCAAAGCGATCAGGTTCCCGACCGTCATCGTGAGGATCGCGAGCGCCGCGAACGCCGGACGCCAGGCCTCGGCAACCGAGGGGAACGCGGCGTACATCAGCACGATCAGTCCGACGAACCCACCGATCTTCGACGCGGTCGATAGGAATGCCGCAACGGGCGAGGGCGCGCCCTCGTACGTGTCTGGTGCCCAGAAGTGGAACGGGACCGCGGAGATCTTGAACGCGAAACCAACCACGATGAAGAACACCGACAGGATGACGATCGGTTCATCCGCCTTACCGGCCAGCGCCGCAGAGATCTCGCCCAGGTTGGTAAGGCCCCCGGTGAAGCCGTAGATCAACGACATCCCGTAGAGCATCACCGCGGAGGATAGGACACCGAAGAGGAAGAACTTGAGCGCTGCTTCGTTCGAGCGCGGGTCCCGCTTCCGCAGCCCGGTCATGACGAACGCGGGGATGCTGATGAGCTCGATCGCGATGAACACAGAGATGAGGTCCCGAGAACTGGCGATCACGAAACCGCCGAGCAACGAACACAGCATCAGGAAGTAGTACTCACCCTGGTAGTACTTCCCCGTCCGGAAGTGATCGAGCGAGATCGCCAGCACGAACAACCCGATGATCGCGAACAGTCCCTTGAACAGCAGGGAGAACGAGTCGACCTCGAACGATCCGTTAAACGTGATCCGGTGCTCGCCGAGGAGGGACACGATCGCCGCCAGGGTGCCGATCAGGCCGGCGGCCGACAGTGGAACCGCCAACCACTTGCCGTCTTCAGGCAGGAACAGGTCGGCGATCAGGACCAAGCAAGCCGTCCCCGCGAGCACGAGCTCGGGGGTGATGGCATGCAGGTCGATGGGCGAGTTCACTTAGCCGAACATCCCTACGAGGTTCTGGACCGCTCCATCGGTGACACTGAGTACCAGCTTCGGATACACGCCGGCGGCGACGATGAGGATGAGGAGCGGCACCCAGGCCCACATCTCGAGTGGTTTCACGTCGAAGATGCCTTTGCCGGCAGCGAACTTCTCCGGCACCTTGCCCAGGTTCACGCGCTGAACGGTCCACAGGAGGTAGCCGGCGGTCAGAACGGTGCCGATACCGCCACCGACCATGAGGACCCGGAAGAGTTCCTCGGAGAGACCGGCCCCCGGGTTGTAGGAGCCGAGCAGCGACAGCATCTCGCCCCAGAACCCGGCGAGACCGGGAAGTCCCAGGGACGCGATCGCAGCGTAGGTGAAGATCGAACCGAACTTCGGTATCTGGGACAGCATCCCTCCGAGCTCCGAGATCTCTCTCGTGTGATAGCGCTCGTGGATCGAACCGGCGAGGAAGAACAGCATCCCGGTGATGAGTCCGTGTGCCACCATCCCGAAGATCGCCCCGTTGATCCCGTTGTCGGTCAGGGTCGCGAGGCCAAGCATCACGAAGCCCATGTGTCCGACCGAGGAGAACGCGATCAGACGTTTGAGGTCGGTCTGCGCGTAGCAACACAACGCGCCGTAGATGATCGAGATGACCGCCAGGATCCCGATCAGAGGGGCGAAGTCCTTAGCCGCCTCCGGAAGGATCGGGAATGCGATCCGGATGAATCCGTAGGTCCCCATCTTCAGCATGATGGCCGCCAGCAATACGGAGCCCACGGTCGGGGCCTCGGTATGTGCGTCGGGCAGCCACGTATGGAACGGCCACATCGGCACCTTGATGGCGAATCCGAGGAACAACCCGGCGAAGACGAGGTTCCTGAACATCGCCGAGGCCTCGATGCCTCGTTGCTGAAGCTCGATGATGTCGAACGTGCCACCCGCTGCCCCGCCGGTGTTGAACCACAGGGCGAGGAACGCGAGCAACATGAAGATCGATCCGAACAGCGTGTAGAGGAAGAACTTGACCGCGGCGTATTCGCGCCGAGGGCCACCCCAGATACCGATCATGAAGTACATCGGAACCAGAACGATCTCCCAGAAGATGAAGAACAGAACGAGGTCGAGGGCGATGAACGTCCCGGTCATCCCGGTCTCGAGCAGCAGCACCAGAGCCATGAGTGCCTTGGGCTTGCCCGGCTCGGGGACGTGGAACCACAGGTAGATCATGCAGAGGAACGAGACCAGCAGCGACAGCACAAACATCGACAGCGACAGTCCGTCGACGCCGATGTGGTAGTTCGCATTGATCTGCGGGATCCACTCCTTGAAGACTTCGAGCTGCATGTCCCCGGTGCGCCCGTAGTCGAACCTCAGAGCTACGAGGATCCCGAAGATGAGAGCGACCCCTGCAACGACCGTCCCGAACCACTTGATCAGTGACTCACGGGACGACGGAAGGAACATGAGGATGACCGCGCCCACGACGGGTAACAGCGTCGCAAGCGTCAGTCCCCAACCGTCAATCCACTCCACGATCCACTGCCCCCTTCTAGGTCAGCGCCAGCAGCGCTACGAATATCGCGACCGCGGCGAACAGCACCGCTGCATATCGCTGGATATTTCCGGACTGTATGTACTTCAACAAACCTCCGGAGGCACCGGCAAGCCCGGCGGATCCGTTGACGAGGTAGTCGATCCCTTTCTGGTCGATCTTGTCGTAGGTCTGGTCGGCCACCACGATCGTGCCCGCAGCAACCCCGTTCACCACCCCATCGAGGATGTGCTGGTTGGTCCAGTAGGCGAACCGCGCGATCGGGTACTGGACGGGCCGGATCACGCCGCCCATGTAGATGTCATCCAGGTAGTACTTGTTCTCGAGGAAACGGTACGTCCACGCGAACGGGCTGCCGAGGATGTCGATCTTGATCCGGTCCTTGTAGAACATCAGATAGCCGAGCCAGGCAGCGAACCCTGCGAGAACGAGCGTTGCGGCCGGCAGGATGATGTTGTAGCCGAGCGAGAACGCGTGGTGCTCCTCGCCCGGCAGGGTGATCCAGTCCTGGAACAGGCCGACTACAGGAAGTCCGAGGAGTCCGACGGTCGCGCTCCCAACCGCCAGGATCCAGAGTGGCGTGACCATCGAGCCCGGGCTCTCGTGTGGCTCGCCATGGCCCCTGAAGTCACCGAAGAACGTCTTGATGACCATCCGGGTCACGTAGAGCGCGGTCAGGAACGCGGTCAGCATCCCGACGACGAACACGATCCAGGCCGCAGGCGAGCCGTGCACTGCCTCTCGCAGTGCCGATCCGAGGATCTCGTCCTTCGAGAAGAACCCGGCGAACGGGAAGATCCCGGCCAGCGCCAAGGAGCCGATCATGAACGTCTTGTAGGTATGAGGCATGTACCTCCGGAGCCCACCCATGTCGCTCATGTTGTTCGAGTGGACCGCGTGGATCAGCGAACCGGCGCCAAGGAAGAGCAGCGCCTTGAACACCGCATGGGTGAACAGGTGGAAGATGCCGGCGGTGTAGGCGCCCACGCCGAGCGCGGCCATCATGTAACCCAGCTGGCTGATCGTCGAATAAGCGAGCACTCGTTTGATGTCGTCCTGGATCACCGCGAGACCGGCGGCGATCAGCATCGTGATTGCCGCGACCACAGCAACGACATCGAGAGCCGCCCCGGCGGCCTCGTACACCGGGAGCATCCGCGCCACGAGGTAGATCCCCGCAACCACCATCGTCGCGGCGTGGATCAGTGCCGAGACCGGAGTGGGACCCGCCATGGCGTCGGGCAACCAGACGTGCAACGGGAACTGGGCCGACTTACCGACCGGGCCGAGGAACAGGAGCAGCGCGGCGATCATCAGGGTCGTTCCACCGATCGCACCCTCTTCGGCGAGGTGGTTCAGCTCTGGGATGTTGAAGGTGCCACCGATGATGAAGAGACCGAAGATCCCGAACAGGAAACCGACGTCACCGATGCGCGTCGTGATGAACGCCTTGATCGCGGCCGACGAGTTCTCCTTCTCTTCCCAGTAATGCCCGATCAGGAAGTACGAGCAGACGCCAACGCCCTCCCACCCGACCAGCGCCTGCATCAGGTTGTTGGCGATCACGAGGAAGAGCATCGAACCGGTGAACAGCGACAGGGCCGTGTAGAACCACGTGTAGCGGGAGTCGTCGTGCATGTAACCGGTCGAGTAGATGTGCACCATCAGTGAGATCCCGGTCACGACGACAAACATGATCCCCGTCAGGAAGTCGTAATTCATCCCGAACTGGAGGACCAGCCCGCCACCTTCGGCCCCGTGGCCGCCGGCGTCGCCGAGTTGGAACCAGGTCCACGCCTTCTCGACCGCGTGAGCCCCGCTTGCAAGGTCGATGAAACCCAGCATCGAGATTACGAACGCCGTTCCGACCGCGAAGATGCCGATCGTGGACCCGCCACTCTTGGTCTTCTTCCCGAAGAATCCGATGGCTATCGTTGAAACGAACGGAAGTAACGGGACCAGCCACATCAGAGACGTGATGAACCCGTCGCGTGACGATCCGGCCGCCTCGGATGCGAGAAAGAGCGTTTGATTCATCGACCGCTCACCACTTCATCAGCGACATCTCGTCGACATCCACGTTCGAGCGATTACGGAAGATGAGGATCACGATCGCGAGACCGACGCCGACTTCGGCGGCGGCGACCGCTATGACGAACAAGGCAAAGACCTGACCGGGAACACCTTGAGCGCCGAACATCGCGGAGAACGCAACGAGGTTGATATTGACCGAGTTCAGCATCAGCTCGATCGAGAGAAGGATAAGGACCGCATTCTGCCGGGCGAGGACGCCGTAAACGCCGATCGAGAACAGCAGAGCGGACAGGATCAGAAGGTAAGTGATCGGCATCAGTCGCGCCTCGATATGACTACCGCGCCGATCAATGCCGCCAGGAGCAGCATCGAGACGACCTCGAACGGAAGGACGAACGACGAGAAGATCACTTCGCCGACGGTCTCGGCGCGCGTTCCGCTCGCCTTCGACAAGGTGATCTTCTGGCCGTCGAAGGCGTCGATCATGATCCACGAGGTGACCGCGAACAGAGCACCGGCAGTCAGCGCGGCGATCAACTTCTGATCGTTGTTGAACTTCCCCTTACCGATCGGCGCCCGGGTGAGCATCAGCCCGAACAGCATCAGGACGATGATCGCTCCGACGTAGACCAGCACCTGGACCCAGGCAACGAACTCAGCAAGCAGTAATACGAAGAGGGCGGCAGCTCCGAGAAGCGTGACCACGAGGTAAAGCGCGGCATGAACGACATTGCTGCTCGTGACGACCCGAAGCGCCGACACGCCCATCATCGCGAACAGACTCCAGAAGACGACGAGCTGCCAGGTATCAACCATCGTTGTCTTCCTTCGCCTTCTCCGCCTTGGTCGGCGCCGAAGGGACCGGCTTATCAACGTCCACGGGCGTGGGTCCACGCTTGATGCCGCGCTCGGCCTTAACCCGAGCCACCTTGGCGCGTGCCTCGGCAACCTGCGGTGAGGATCCCTTGTCGAGCTGCTCCTTCAGGACCTGCTGGTAGACCGCCTCGGGGTCTTCGGTCTTCTCGAGGGCGATCGGGTGCGCGGCCTCGACCGGCACCTGTACCTGCGGGACCCCCACCTCGGCGGCCGGCTTCTCCACCACCGGTTCCGCCTTGGCTGCGGGCGCCTTGGGCTCAGGAGCCGGGGTCGGCTCGGGTTCGGCCTTGGCCTCGACGGCCGGAGCTTCGGCCTTGGGCTCCTCAACTTTGGGTGCCGGGGCCTCGGCCTTCGGTGCGGGCGTGGGCTCCTGAGTCGGTGCGGGCTCTGGTGCCGGCGCAAGCGTTTCCTTGAGCTGCGACGGCTCGCCTGGGATGTCGGCGCCGCGCTCGAGCGGCGGAGGAGGAAGGACGGTCGCCATCCAGTCCGAGAGCTTCTCTTTCTCGTGGGTGAGATGACGGATGTCGAACTCCGCGTACTCGAACTCACGGCTCCAGAACAGAGCATCGTAAGGACAGACCTCGACGCAGATACCGCAGTACATGCACAGGGCGTAGTCGATCGCGAAGCGGTCCAGAACGTTGCGCTTGCGGGCCCGGCCCCCTTCGCGCTTCGGCGGCAATTCCTCTTTGTGTGAATCGATGTAGATGCACCAGTCGGGGCACTCCCGGGCGCACAACATGCAGACGGTGCAGTTCTCTTCCTTGAGGGCGATGACGCCACGGGTGCGCGCCGGAAGGTCCTGCTTCTCGTCTGGGTACTGGATGACGGCGGTCCTCTTGAAGAGGTGTTTGGCCGTGACCAGCATGCCCTTGAGCAGTCCGAGACCGATACCGGGCCGGCGTGCCTTCTCGAGCTTCCTGTCGTCGATCGCCACTAGCTCATCCTCTGATCGATTCCGGTGCGTACAGAACCCATGCGCCGACGGCGAGGATGAGAGCCAGGCCGACTGGGATGAGGAACTTCCAAGCGAACTTCTGCAGCTGGTCCTCTCGGACACGCGGGAA
>CAWGWA010000017.1:0-107806 GCA_963826105.1 uncultured Actinomycetes bacterium
CGTCGGGCGTATCCAGAGGAAGAGGAAGACCATGAAGACCGTCTTCCCGAAGAACCAGACGATCCCGGGGATGTTCTCGAGAGGCTCCCACGGAACGATCGGCTTATAGCCACCGAGGAACAACGTGGCAGCGATCCCACCGAACGCCACGAGGTGCCCCATCTCGGCGAACATGTGGGCAAAGATGTAGCGCATCCCGGTGTACTCGGTGAATGGCCCGGTGATGATCTCGGACTCCGCGACCGGCATGTCGAATGGGATACGAGTCATCTCTGCGACCGCACCGACCGTGAAGAGCAGGAAGGCAACCTGTCCGATCCCTATCGGCCAAAAAGCGAAGGGCCAGTCCTGAGCTTCGACGATCCCGTTGAGGCTCAAGGTGCCGGCAAGCATCGCAACCGCCGCGGCGGCCAGCACGATGGGAAGCTCGTAGGCGATCAGCTGTGCCGCCGACCGCAGTGCCCCGATCAAGGCGTACTTGTTGGAACTCGACCACCCCGCCATGATCAACCCGATGCTCGACACCGAACCGATCGCGAGCAGATAGAAAAGGCCGAGGTCGAGGTTCTCGATCACCAAGGTCCGGTCGATCGGGATAACCAGGTAGATCATCACCACAGGAACGAAGATCGCGACCGGCGCGAACTTGAACACTCGACGGTCGGCCGCGTCCGGGATGATGTCTTCCTTGTAGAGGAACTTGAGTCCGTCGGCGAGGGTCTGAGCCCACCCGTGGAACCCACCGGCGTACATCGGACCGAGACGGTGCTGCAGGTGGGCCATCACCTTGTGCTCCGCGTACCCACCGACGAGCGCGGCCATCGGCACCACGCCGAGGATGATCGCGACTTTCACGATCAGGATCTGCCAGTCGGTGAGATTGAGTTCCATCAGCGGTCGATATCCCCCAGTACGAAGAAGAACGAGCCGAGGATCGCGATCATGTCGGACACGTAGGTGTCTTTGAGCACGTGGCTTAGAGCGGAGACGTTGCTGTACGACGGCGTGCGGATCTTGAGCCGGTACGGAGTGCGGTCGCCATCGCTGATGAGATACATGCCAAGTTCGCCGAGCGGGTTCTCCGTGCGCACGTAAACCTCGCCTTTGGGAGCCTGGACGACCCGGGGCACCTTGCCCATGATCGGACCGGCCGGCATCCCTTCGATCGCCTGCTCGACGATCCTGGCCGACTCGACGACCTCATGGACCAGAACCCAGAAGCGGTCGAAGCAGTCACCGTTGGGAGCCGAGCAGACCTCGAAGTCGAAATCCTCGTACGACAGGTACGGGTCGTCCTTGCGAACATCGAAGTCGATGTCCGAGCCGCGAGCGATAGGGCCGGAGACGCCGTAGGAGTAAGCGACCTCTTTCTCGAGCACTCCGACATCGATCGTGCGCTGCTTGAAGATCTCGTTGCCGATCAGGAGGTTCTCGTACTGAGGCAGCCGCTCGATGACCTGGCGCACGCCCTTGAGAGCCTGGTCGAAGAATCCTGCCGGAACGTCCTCTTTGAGGCCGCCGGGACGGAAGAACCCGAAGTGCATGCGACCGCCGGTTGCCATCTCGAGCGCCATCTGGATGTCCTCGCGCTCACGGAACGCATAGAACGTCGGGGTGATCGCTCCGAGCTCGGCACCGAATGAGGCCATGAACATGAGGTGGTTGAGGATGCGGTTCATCTCCGCCATCACGACACGGAGATACGTGGCGCGCGGTGGGACCTCGATCTCCATCAACTTCTCGAGCGCCAGGGCGAGCGGCAGTTCGTTGTTGATGCCCGATAGCCAGTCCATCCGCGACACGAGGTTCGTGATCTGCCGGTAGTCGCGCTGTTCGACGAGCTTCTCGTAGCCGCGGTGCATGTAGCCGATGATCGGCTCCGCATCGATCAGCTTCTCTCCGTCGATCGTCGCCAGGAGACGGAACACACCGTGGGTCGCCGGGTGCTGCGGTCCGACGTTGAGGATCATCTCCTCGGTGTCGAAGCGCGGCTCCGACTCGCCGAAGCTCTCCTCGGCCTCGTGCTGTGCCATCCGGGCGATCTCGCTCGCGTCCACGGGCTCGACCGTCGGTCCGGAGGCCATCAGCGACCCCCTCCGGCAGCGGCTTCCTCAGGATCCTTGGCCCCGGGCCACGGCTTGGTCATGCGGCTGGGCAGGCGGAACGACTTACGCAGCGGTGTGCCCTCGAAGTCCTCGGGGAGGTAGAGGTGGACGAGATTCGGGTGACCATTGAATGCGATCCCGAACATCTCCCAGGTCTCCCGCTCATGCCAGATCGCTCCGGCGAACACGCCCGTGATCGAGGGGCAGTTGGGATCCTCGACCGGGATCGGGACGTGGACGGTCACTGAGATCACGTGCTCGGGCGAGTAGAGATGGATCAGGACCTCGAGTTCGCCGGTAGCGGCATCGTCACCCTCTCCAACCGTGAACTCGGTCCGGTCGACCCCCGACAGGAACGAAAAGAACCGGCAGGCCAGGCCGTCGGTATCCCGCAGCTTGGTGACGACCTCGATCAGGTTCTCCCGGGAGCACGTGAGGTCGACCGCGCCGAAGTTGAGCTTCGGGTCCGTGGCCACGTCTCCGAGCGCGCTCTGCACGCGCCCGAGAGCATCCTCCGGAGTAACTCGGCTCAACTAGATACCTCCCGCGAGACCGGGCTCGGGAATGTGCGGGATCTCGATGCGGTGGCCCTTCCACTTCTCGGACGGGTTCTCGTTCGTGATCTTCTCTTGGAGACGGATGATGCCCTGGAGCAGAGCTTCGGGCCGAGGCGGGCAGCCGGGGACGTACACGTCGACCGGGATGATCTGATCGACACCCTTCGTGACCGAGTACGAGTCCCAGTAGGGGCCACCACAGTTGGCGCACGAACCCATCGAGATCACGTACTTGGGTTCGGGCATCTGGTCGTAGACCCGTTTGATCGGTGCCGCCATCTTGTCGGTCACGGTCCCGGCGACCACGAGCAGGTCGGCCTGACGCGGCGAGGCCGGGAACGGGATCACTCCGAAGCGGATCACGTCGAACTTGGTGGCGAGCGCGGCACCCATCTCGATCCCGCAACAGGCGAGACCGAACTGCATCATCCAGAGCGAGTACTTCCGGCTCCAGTTGAGCGCCCAGGAGACCGGCTTCGGGAGCTTGACCTTCTCGATCACTGCCATTCGAGCACCTTCTTCTTGGCCGCGTAGAGGAGGGCGATGGCGAGGATGCCGATGAAGATGACCATCTCGACGAACGCCTGGGTGCCGAACCGCTCGAACACGATCGCCCAGGGGAACAGGAACACCGCCTCGACGTCGAAGACCACGAACAGCAGGGCGAAGATGTAATAGCGGACGTTCGACTGGGCCCAGCCGGAGCCGATCGGGTCGATCCCAGACTCGTAGGTCGTGTACTTGTCTGTGTCCGGGACGTTGGGGGCCACGAGCTTGGCGAGCTGCAGGGTGCCGAGCACCAAGGCGACGCCCACGAGAGCGAATATGCCGATGGTTACGTATTGGCCGAAGTAGGTTCCGCCCTCAGGCACTGGTCGCTACCGCTCCCTGTCTTGACGCGTTGATCCCTCTCCAAAACCCCTGGATACCGGGTGGAAACTATCACGCAGGCGCCTGAGGCTCCTTAGTTCGTTCGCTCGTGAACGCGCCTCCAACTGGGTAGACAAGGACGCCGCGACCCGACAGGCTCAACGTGGTGGACGAAACCAAGGGGGATGGGATGGGTCGCAAGATGATCAAGAGGATGGGTCCGGTGATCGGGCTATGCGTCGTTCTTACGGCCCTTGGTGGAGCACCAGCCACGGGGGCCTCCAAGCAGAAGATCGTTGGCCTCTCGCACACCTCGGATTCGGGCATCACGTACTTCTGCGGCAAGCTCAAGGGAAAGCCGGGCAAGCGGTATGTGGCCAAGGCCTCGGGCCCTCAGGTGATGTTCGAAGATCGGGTCGCATTCAAGATGCCGGAGTCCGGTCGCAAGACGGTCAGCTTCATCGTCAACGCCGGGTCCGAGCCCTCCACCTACTCCCTCACCTTCAAGAAGGGGAGCAAGGTGATCGACAAGGGCGACTACGAGGTCCCACCTCCATTCCCGGCGGGCGAAGCAGAGGGTCCGTTCACCTGTCCGGCCGATTCCGGGTTGCCGTTCTGAGGGTCCTAAGAGCCTAGGGTCCGGCGAAGAAGGTCGCTTTCTCGGCCAGTTCGATCAGCGGGCTCCAGAAGAGGCCGAGGACGAGGGTGGCAACCGCGCTCAGACCGATGACCCCGATCGAGAGTGGGCCCATGACCGCCTTCGGTTCCTCGGAGACCTCGGCGTCAACCATGTACATCACGACCAGGATGCGCAGGTAGAAGAACGCGGCGATGGCCGAGGCAACGGCGCCCACGACCACTACAGGGGTGTAGCCGGCTTCGACCGCGGCGCCGAAGACGACCAGCTTGGCGACGAAGCCCGAGGTGATCGGGACACCGGCAAGCGACAGCATCAACAGTGTCAAGATCCCGGCGAGGAGCGGATGGGCGGCGAACAGGCCCCGGAAGTCGTTGACCCTCGTCCGTCGCTCCTCTCCCCCGCCGAGCACCGCCACGATGGCGAAAGCGCCGACGATCGTTAGCCCGTAGGTAGCGAGATAGAAGAGCGCACCGGAGACGCCTCGGTCGTTGGTCGCGATGATCGCGGTGAACACGAATCCGGCATGGGCTATCGACGAGTACGCCAGCATCCGCTTGATGTCGTCCTGAACCACCGCGAGGACCGAACCGACGATCATCGTCACGACCGCGATCCCGATGACGAGCGGGCGCCAGTCCCATCGCAACGGGAACAGCACGACGTCGAGCAGTCGGATGAGGGCGGCGAAGCCGGCGAGCTTCGAGCCCGCGGCCATGAATCCCGGTGACCGGAGAGGGCGCTCCCTGGTAGGCGTCGGGGGTCCACATGTGGAATGGAACTGCAGCGACCTTGAAGCCGAGGCCCACGATCAAGAGACCCGCACCGAGCACCAGCAGCGAGAGATCGGCCGCCGGGGTGGTCGCCAGGAACGACGTGATCCCACCCTCTCCGTAAAGATTCGTCGTCCCGGTCGCTCCGAACACCAGAGCGATCCCGAGCAAGAAGAAGGTCGAGGAGAACGCTCCGAGGAGGAAGTACTTCATCGCCGCCTCTTGGCCGTCGAGCCGGCTCCGCTGATAGCCCACCAGTACGTAGAGGGCGATCGAGAAGGTCTCGAGGGCGAGGAACGTAACGATCAGATCGGCCGACGACGCCATCAACATCATCCCGGCGACCGAGAACAACACGAGGGCGAAGAACTCACCCTCCTCGAGATCCCGGCGGACGAGGTACTCGTGTCCGAGGAGGATCGTGAGAGCTCCGAAGACGGCGAGCGCGATCTTCACGAACACCGAAAAGCCGTCGACCGCGATCATCCCGGAGAACTGCGTGGTCGCGCCGTTCGCATCGACCTGATCCCACGCATCGACGAGCGAAATAGACCGCGGCACCGAAGCCGACCAGCGAGAGCAGCGGCAGGTACCATCTGTTCTTCCGGTCGCCGATGAACGCGTCGGCGAGCAGGATCACCAGCGCGGTCGCCGCCAGGGCGATCTCGGGCGCGATCCCGGACAGGGCGATCTTCGGGGCTTCGAACTCCATGGCCTAGGGCACCTCCCCCGCGAGGCCCTCTTCGGGGATGACGCTCGAGTCGTTGAGCTGCTGGACGACCTTTTCGGCCGAGGGGTTGATGCGATCGAGGAACGGCTTCGGATAGACCCCGATGAACACGATCAGCGCGAGCAGCGGGGCCAGCATGGCGACCTCGCGGAGGTTGATGTCCGGCATCGTACGGTTGGGCTCGGACGTAAGGGGGCCCTGGAATACCCGCTGGTACGCCCACAGTAGATAGATCGCGGCCAGCACGATCCCGAAGGTCGCGGGAACGACCCACCACGAGTAGCGAACGTAGGTGCCCACGAGGATCAGGAACTCACCGACGAATCCATTGAGGCCCGGAAGGCCGATCGAGGACAGCGCCACGAACAGGAACAGCCCGGCGATGATCGGCGCCGACTTGCCCAGGCCCCCGAAGTCCGCGATCTGGCGGGTGTGCCTGCGCTCGTAGAGCATCCCCACGAGCATGAACAGGGCGCCGGTCGAAAGTCCGTGGTTGACCATCTGCAGGATCCCGCCCGACATCCCCTGTAGCGACCCGACGAAGATGCCGAGCACCACGAATCCGAGGTGCGCAACCGATGAGTACGCGATCAATCGTTTGAGGTCCTTCTGCATCGCCGCGACCAGCGCGCCGTAGATGATCCCGGCGATCGCGAGGCCCATGATCACCGGCACGAGTTCGCGCGCTGCATCGGGGAACAGCGGGATACCGAAACGGATCAGACCGTAAGCACCCATCTTCAGCAGGACCGCGGCCAGCATCACTGATCCCGCGGTCGGCGCCTCGGTGTGCGCGTCCGGGAAGCCATGTGTGCAGCGGCACGAGCGGGACCTTGACGGCGAACGACGCGAAGAACGCGAGGAACAGCAATCGTTGCGTGTCGAGCGCGAGCGGGGTCCCGAGGAGCTCCCGGTATCCGAACGTCGGGTCACCGGCCGCGAAGTAGAGGAACAGGATCGCCACCAGCATCAGCAATGAGCCCACCAGGGTGAACAGGAAGAACTTCATCGCCGCGTACAGACGGTTCTGATAGCCCCACATCCCGATGAGGAAGTACATCGGAACGAGCGACGCCTCCCAGAACAGATAGAAGAGGAACATGTCGAGGGCCGAGAACACGCCAAGCATGCCGGTCTCAAGCGCGAGCAGGAAGATGAAGTAAGGCTTAACGCGCGTTTCGATCTTCCAAGAGACGAGCACGCACAGCGGCATGAGGAACGAGGTCAGCATCACCATGAACAGGCTGATGCCGTCGATCCCGGTCGAGTAGCTGATCCCCCACTCCTTGATCCACTCGGCCTGGGACCCAAGCTGGAAGTCCGCGCTCGAGGTCTCGAAGTTGACCAGCACGCCAAGCGTCACCGCGAACGCAGCCAGAGTGACGACCAGCGACGCCCACCGGATCAGGTCGTGACGGTCCTTCGGGATCAGGCCGATCAGCACCGCGCCACCGAGGGGCACGAAGATCGCGACATCGAGGAACGGGAAGTCATCCGTGTCACGCCGCCACCCTGACGATCAGGATCGAGAACACGACCACGACGCCGACGAGGAACGCGGCCGCGTAGTTGCGTACGTAGCCGGTCTGCAGCCTCCGGAGAAGTTCGGAGGAACCGGCGACCAACTTGCCGGTCCCGTTGACGGCCCCGTCGATGATCTTGCGGTCGAGGACCTCGGTGCAGAAGACCGCCAGATCGCGGCCCGGCTGCAGGATGAGGGTTTCGTAGGTTCTATCGACGTAGAGCTTGTTGCGAGCCGCACGTACCGCGGGTCCCAACATGCTCTCGACGCGATCCCTCACCTGAAGCCCACCGGCCCTGAGATACAGGGTCCACGCCAGGGCGATGCCGCCGACGGCAACGACCGTCGCCGCCCCTCCGAGGAGCCACGCGGTGAGGCCGTGCGCGACCTCGGGCTCGCCGAGGACCGGCTCGAGGAAATGCTCGAACGTGAGCCCTCCCGGGAAGTTCAGGGCCCCGGCGAGGAGCGAGAGGATCCCCAACGGGATCAGGGCGGCGGCCATGGTCGGCGGAGCGTCGTGGGCGTGGGTGCCCTCGGGCATCACGGTGTCGCCCTCGAACACCCTGAGGTACATGCGGCTCATGTAGAAGGCGGTGAGACCCGGCGGTGGCGACCCCGAGGCCCCACAGCGCGTACTGGCCATCGGCCCACGCGCCGGCGAGGATCGCATCCTTGGAGAAGAAGCCCGAGAACGGGATGATCCCGCAGATCGCCAGCCAGCCCATCATGAAGGTCCACCCGGTGATCGGCATGACCTTGCGCAGGCCGCCCATCTTCCGCATGTCGGTCTCGCCGTCGAGCGCGTGCATGACCGACCCCGAACCGAGGAACATCAGGGCCTTGAAGAACGCGTGGGTTACGAGGTGGAAGATCGCGATCGAGTAGGCGCCGACGCCGAGGGCCAGGAACATGTAGCCGAGCTGCGAGATCGTCGAGTACGCGAGCACCTTCTTGATGTCGTATTCGGCGGCGGCGATGATCGCCGCGATCACCGCGGTGGCGCCTCCGACCCAGGCGACGAGAAGGAGCACGTCGAAGGACGCGGCCTCGAACAGGGGGAACGTCCGGGCGACCATGTAAACACCCGCGGTGACCATCGTCGCGGCATGGATCAGCGCGGAGACCGGAGTCGGTCCGGCCATCGCGTCCGGGAGCCAGACGTACAGAGGGATCTGAGCGCTCTTTCCGGTGGCACCGCCGAACAGGAGCAGCGCCCCGACCGTCGCCATACCCCCGCCGATGGCGCCGGAGGCGGCGGACTCGTTGACGCCGGCGAACGTGAGTGTGCCTGCGGACACAGTCAGCAGGAAGATGCCGAGCAGGAACGAGAAGTCACCGATCCGGTTGACCACGAACGCCTTCTTGGCGGCGGTCGCGTTGGCTCGATCCTCGAACCAGAACCCGATCAGCAGATAGGAGCAGAGGCCAACGCCCTCCCAGCCGACGAACATCACGAGCAGGTTGTCACCCAGGACGAGCAGCAGCATCGCGCCACGAACAGGTTGAGATAGGCAAAGAAACGACCGTAGTTCTCGTCGCCCGACATGTATCCGATCGAGTAGACGTGGATCAGGAAACCCGACCCCGGTGATCACCAGCACCATGACGATCGAGAGCTGGTCGATGACCAGCGACATGTGGACGTTGAAGCCGCCCACCTCGATCCAGGTGAAGAGGCTGTCGGTCAGAACCCGGGCGTTCTCCCCGTGGCCGGTGTCGATGCCGGTCAGATCGAGGAACGACAGCACCCCGAAGACGAAGGCGATCCCGATAGTCGCGCTGCCGATGATCCCCGACAGCTTTCCGAGTCGCTTGCCGAAGAAGAGCAGCAATACCGCACCGAGCAACGGGATGCCGACGATGAACTGGGCATAGGTCGCCTCGTTCGTCGCGGCCTCGAGCGCAAGGTTCATCGACTCACCACTTCAGCAGGTTCACGTCGTCGACGTTCGCGCTGCGGCGGCGCCGGAAGATGGACACGATGATCGCAAGGCCGACCACTACTTCGGCGGCGGCAACGACCAGAACGAAGAACACGACGACCTGACCATCTACGGTCCCGTGCATCCGGGAGAACGTCACGAACGCCAGGTTGACCGCGTTGAGCATCAGCTCGATGAACATGAAGATGACGATCGCGTTGCGCCGCGTGAGCGCACCGACGACTCCTATCGTGAACATGAGGCCCGCGAGGGCGAGGAAGTACTCCGCCGGGACGCTGGTCACGCGGGGACCTCGGCTTCTGCTTCTTCCGGGGCCTCGGGCTCGGGCGTCTCGCGCAGGAAGCCCTCGTGTCCCATCCGTCGCGCGAGGACCATCACGCCGACGATCGCAACGACGAGCAGCACCGAGGTTGCTTCGAAGGGGAACAGATAGTCGCTGAACAACGAATGGGCCAGGGCCTTCACGTTCCCGGGGTCCTCGTTGATCGTCACGAGGGCGTTCTCGCCCCGGCCCCCGATCACGAATTCCGTCCCCTTGACCGCGACGTAGACGATCTCGGCGGCCAGCAGCGCTCCGAGTCCCACGGCGATGGTCCGCTGACCGGAAAGCGGTTCGATCAGAGCCTCTCGCCGATCGACGCCGAGGAGCATGACCACGAACAGGAACAGGACCATGATGGCGCCGGCGTAAACGATGATCTGCACCGCGGCGATGAAGTACGCGCCCTGGAGCAGAAAGGTGAGCGCGAGCGCCACCTGCGCTGCCACGAGGAACAGCGCCACGTGCACCGCGTTCTTGGCGAACAACATCGCGATCGAGCTCCCGAGCGCGACCACGAACGAAACGCCGAAGACGACGACCTCGATGTTCAATGCTCCGAACCTTTGGACTTTGCGCGGGTATCGGGAAGGAAGTTCTCCGGGTAGCGCGCATCTCGCACCATCCCGCCTCCGGTGACCTTGGTCTTCTCACTTCGATCCGGCGAGTACTCGGTCTTGGTCGGCCAGTGGCGGATGATCGGCGCGTCGACGATCAGTTGGTCCTTCGTCAGGATCAGCCCGTCGCGCGAATCGCCCGACAGCTCGAACTCGGTAGTCATCAGGAGTGCCTCGGTCGGGCACGCCTCGACGCACAGGCCACAGAAGATGCAGCGTAAGTAGTTGATCTGATAGATCTGCGCGTAGCGCTCGCCCGGCGAGAAGCGGTTCTCCGGGGTGTTCTCGGCGCCGACGACGTAGATCGCATCGGCGGGACAGGCCCCCGCGCAGAGCTCGCAACCGATGCATTTCTCGAGGCCGTCGGGGTGTCGATCGAGGATGTGCCGGCCCTTGAAACGCGGATAGGGCTGACGTCTCACCTCGGGATACGAGATCGTCTCCTTGCGTTTGAAAACGTTGGTGATGACGACCTTCATGCCGTTGAGGATCTCGGGAAGAGCCATTACTGATGAACCTTCCTACGCTGCGGGGTGACCGCCTGAGTCAGGCGAGGGTCACCCTTGCCGAGCCAGAACAGCACGATCACGAAGAGGATCCCGAAAACGACCAGGCGGGCGTTCCGGGAGACCCCATCGGTGTTGACGACCGCGGTCACCATGATCCACACGAGAGACGCGGGGATCAGGCGCTTCCATCCGAGCCACATCAGTCGGTCGTAGCGGAGTCTCGGCATCGTCGCCCTGAGCCATACGAACAGGTAGACGAATAGCCCGGTCTTGAAGACGAACCAGGCGATCGGCCATATCCACGGAAGGAAGTCGGGCTTGGGCCCGCCCCAACCGCCGAAGAACAACGTGACCGCCATGGCCGAGATGATCACGACGTGGACGTACTCGCCGAGGAAGAACAGGGCGAAGCGGATCCCGGAGTACTCGGTGTGGAACCCGGCGATCAGTTCAGTCTCGGCCTCGGGCAAATCGAACGGTGCCCGGTTGGTCTCGGCGATGCCGGCGATCAGGAAGATGAAGAACGCCGGCCACTGCGACCAGATGTACCAGTTGGGTACGAATCTGAAGAGCTCCGCGATCTGCTCGAGAACCGGAACGCCGTTGAAGAACGAAACGTTCGAGACGTTCCCCGCCTGCGCCGCCACGATGTCGACGGTCGAGAGGCTGCCGGCCGCCAACACCACGGGAACGAGGGACAGGCCCAGGGCGATCTCGTAGGAGATCATCTGCGCGCTGGCGCGGATACCTCCGAGCAACGGGTACTTCGAGCCCGAGGCCCAACCGGCGAGGACGACTCCGTAGACGCCGATCGACCCCATCGCGAGGAAGTAGAGGATCCCGATGTTGAGGTCGGCGACGATCAGGTCGATGCGCCGATCGCCGATCGTGATGTGATCTCCGACCGGCACGATCGCAAAGGCGAGTAGCGACGGGACCATCGCGAGGACGGGGGCGAGGGCAAAGGTCCACTTGTCCGCGGTGCGCGGACGGAAGTCCTCTTTGAAGAAGAGTTTGATCCCGTCGGCCAGGGTCTGGAGGATCCCGTAGGGGCCCCACCGGTTCGGCCCGATGCGGGCCTGCATGTCCGCGATCACCTTCCGCTCGGCCCACACGACGATGAGGGTGGTAAAGAGCAGCGCGGCGAAGGCCACCACGGTCTTGACGAGCGCGGTGACGACGAGGTCTCCCCCGAGGAAGTCGACGATCGCGTTCACGACTTGGTCACCTTGACGCGTCCCCCGGCGCCCAGGAGTTCGTTGGCGCGGAGCCCCTTCTGGTCGTAGGGGACGAACACCGCTCCCTTGGAGATATCGGCGACGACAACCTTTGCCGTCATCGCGCTATCACCGGCGGTCAGCGTGACCTCGTCACCGTCGGCCACGTCGAGGTCCTTGGCGTCCTCGTCGTTGAGTTCGACGAAGGCACCCTTCGACAGAGCGTGGAGGACCGAGGAGCGAGACACCATCGCGCCCTCGTCGTAGATCTGACGTCCCGCGTAGACGACGAATCCTTCTCCCGAGATCGGAGCTGCTGCTTCCCCATCGGATCCGGACTGACCCTCCGCGGCGTCGGGGGCGTCGGGGATGTGGCCCGGGCGCTGCTTCGCCTCGAACTGGCGGAGTTCCCACGACAGCGGCCAGCTGGCGGTCTTGAACGGCGCCCCCGACCGGTGGCCCTTCGGATACTGCCCACCGGGGCCGGCGACGACCGGACCGCGGGGGCCGGGCTGCTCCTCGGTTCCCGATTCGTACTGCAGGGCGCTCGGAGGAACCTCTTGGGCGAGGGCGGCGACGTCGAGGTCCTTATGCGTCGGAACCTCTTTCGTGATCGCGGCCCACACATCCTCGAACGAGGTCCAGGCCCAGTCGTCGTCCATCGCCCGGGCGACCTCGGCCATGGCGCGCCAGGGCTCCCGAGCGGTTCCGGGAGACTTGGTCAGCGGCTCGAGCTTCTGAAGACGGCGCTCGAGGTTGGTCAACGTCCCCTCGATCTCCGGCGCGGCGGTGCTGGGGAGCACGACGTCGGCAAGACGCGCCGTTTCGGTTGGGAACAGCTCGACGACCAGCGAGAACCCAACCTTCTCCATGGCAGCCTGCGCCAGCTTCCGGTCGGGGAAGTCGGAGATCGGATCGGCCCCGACAACGATCAGAGCGTCGAGCTCACCGGCCGCGGCTGCCTCGAGCATCTCCCGGGTGTTCATGCCGGGCTCGTCGATCGGTCGGTAGCCGGGCTCGAGCGCCGGGTGGACGCCCATGTCGAGCATCCCCTGCGAACCGGCGTGGGGGGCACATACCAGCCAGGTCCCGTCCTTGTCCGCAGCCACTTTCAGCAGCGCGTCGAGGTCGGCGCCGGTCTCCCGGCCCGGGTTCGCCGGGCTCCAGCAGGCAACCAGCGGAGCAGCGAGGTCGTCCTCTACCGGCGCGCTCGTCGCCCAGGGTCGACAGCGCCTTCGCCTCTCCTCCGGGCTCGCACCGAACCACGTGGGTCGCGAACGCATCGAGTGACAGACGGCGAGGCGACACGACGATGAGCTTGGCGCCTCCGTCGAGCACCGCCTTGCGGAGCCTCAGGTACAGGACCGGGAGGACCTCCTTGGGATCGGGACCGACCCACACGATCGAGCCAGCGCCATCGAGATCGTTGATCGTCGCAGTGGAACCGACGACGCCCGAGTACCGCAAGGTCCGCTCGTACGCGGCCCCCGTGTCCTGGATGCGGGAGTCGAGGTGCGGGGTCTTGATCGTCTTGCGCGCCAATCGTTGGATCGCGAACGCGTCCTCGGTGGTGAGGTGTCCCCCCGCGATGACGCCGACCTTCTCCCCACCCGCCAGCTTCTCGGCCGCGGCCGCAACTGCCTCGCCCCACGATGCGGAGCGGAAGTCGTTGCCGTCGCGGATCAAGGGGGTCGACAAGCGATCCTTCGCGTCGACGTAGTGGAAGCCGAAGCGACCCTTGTCGCAGATCCAGAAGTCGTTGACGTTCTCGTTCGGCAATGCCTGAACCCTGACGAGCTTGTCACCGCGCGATTCGTTCGTCGTGGGGCACCCGACGGAGCAGTAGCTGCATACGCTCGGCGCGGCCTTGAGGTCCCACGGACGCGACACGAAACGGTAGGTGCTCGCGGTCAGCGCTCCGACCGGACAGATCTGGATCGTGTTGCCGGAGAAGTAGCTGTCGAACGGCTCATCCGAGAACGTGAGGATCTGCGTACCGGAGCCACGATCGACGAGCTGGATGAAACGGTCCCCGGCGACCTCATCGGAGAACCGGACGCACCGCCAGCACAACACGCAGCGTTCGCGATCGAGTACGACGAGTTGAGAGATATCGAGCGCCTTCTCGTAGGTGCGCTTGGGCTCGACGAAGCGAGATGATCCCGGACCGTGCGCGTAGGTCTGATCCTGCAGGGGACACTCGCCGCCGCGGTCGCAGATCGGGCAATCGAGGGGGTGGTTGATCAGGAGGAACTCGAGCATGTCTTCCTGAGCCCCGGCGGGCTCGGGAGTGTCGGTTTCGACGACCATCCCATCGGTGACCGGGGTCGAGCACGAGGGAACCAGCTTCGGCATGCCCTCGACCTTCACGAGGCACATCCGGCACACCGCGACCGACTTCATCCCGGGGTGGTAGCAGAAACGTGGGACGAAGATGTCCATCTCCTCGGCGACGTCGATCAGGAGGCGGTCCTTTTCGGCCTTGACCTCCCGGCCGTTGATCGTGACGGTGACCATCTCGGTCTGCTGCTGGGTCATGAGGGCCGGTCCTCTCCGCCGAGCCCCTCGTCGCCCTGCTGTGAGATTCCCGCGTCGATACCCGAGCGCGCGCCGACCAGCTCCTTGTGCTCGCCGTCGAACGTGCACCGCCCCTCTCGCACGTGGGCTTCGAACTCCTCACGGAACAGCTTGACGTTGCTCCGCAGAGCCCACGACGCGGCATCCCCAAGGGGACAGAAGCTGCGCCCGTCCATCCCGTTGGCGATGTCGAGGAGGAGATCCATGTCCTCCTGGCGGCCCTCGCCGCTTTCCACGCGCCGCAGGACCTTAACGGCCCACGATGTGCCCTCGCGGCAGGGCGTGCACTTGCCACACGATTCGTGGGCGAAGAACTCCGTGGTTACGAGCGCGTTCCGGACCATGCAGGTGGTCTCGTCCATGTAGACGACCGCGCCCGAGCCCAGCATCGTGCCCGCCTCTTTCAACGAATCGAAGTCGAGGGCATAGTCACCATGCGTCAACAGCGGAGCGCTGGCGCCACCCGGGATGATCGCCTTCAGAGACTTGCCGTCCTTCATCCCTCCGGCGAGTTCGAGGAGTTGATCGAGGGTCGTGCCGTAGGCCACCTCGTAGTTGCCGGGACGTTCGACATGACCGGAGACCGAGAACACCTTGGTCCCCGGAGACTTCTCGGTGCCCAATCCCTTGAACCAGTCGACCCCGTTGGCCACGATGTGCGGCAAGGTCGAAACGGTCTCGGTGTTGTTCACGACGGTCGGCTGCCCGTAAAGACCCTTGATCGCGGGGAACGGCGGCTTGAGGCGCGGTTGGCCTCGGAAGCCCTCGAGGGAATCGAGCAGTGCCGACTCTTCACCGCAGATGTAGGCGCCGGCCCCTCGGTGCAGGATGATGTCGAGGTCGAACTTGGAGCCGAAGATCCCCTTGCCGAGGAATCCCTTCTCGTAGGCCTCCTTGATCGCTCGGTCCATCCGGCGCGACCCCAGAGCGAACTCGCCCCGGCAATAGATGAACGCCTTATTCGCTCCCACCGCGTACGCGGCGATCGCGATGCCTTCGATCATCTGGTGCGGATCGCGCTCGGCGATCTCGCGGTCCTTGAAGGTCCCGGGTTCGCCCTCGTCGTGGTTGATCACCACATACTTCGGAAAGACGTCCTTGGGGACGAACGACCACTTCATGCCGGTCGGGAACCCCGCTCCGCCCTTTCCTCGCAACCCGGCGTTCTTCACGAGTTCGATGAGATCGGCGGGAGAGATGTCGGTCACGGCCCTCTTGAGGTTGTCGTAGGCGCCGGTGTCGAGCGCACGCTCCAGGGTCCACGAGTCCTCAGGGAACTCGCGGGCCCGCTTGAGGACCATGTAGGTTTCGTCGATCACGAGCCCTCACCAGTCTTCTGGGGCAGGTCCAGCCCTGCAGTCGCGGTTTCGTAGGCGATGTCCTTCGCCGGCCTGACCGTCTCGCCGGCGACGCTCTTGACGTCCTTGCCGGCGGCGAGCGCATCGATGATCTCGACGACATCCGAGGGCGTGACCTTGTAGAAGTCCTCGTAGTTGATCTGCATCGATGGAGCGCCGTCGCAGGTCGCGAGGCACTCGGCCGCCTCGAGTGAGAAGCGGCCGTCGGCGGTCGTGCCGCCTGGCTCGATACCCAGCTTCTCGCGTGCGGCGTCGATGACCTTGTGCGCACCGAGGTGCGTGCAGGAGATGTTCCGGCACACGGAGATCAGGTAATCGCCCTGAGGCCTCTTCTTAAGCATCGTGTAGAACGACCCGGTCGCGAGGACCTCCGCGGGAGTGAGGCCGAGGATGTCGGCGACGTCCCTCATCCCCGAATCGGTGACGTGCCCCTCGACCGACTGCACGAGGAAGAGAAGTGGTAGCGCAGCCGACCGCTTGTTCGGATACTTGGCAACGATCTGGTCTGCAACGCTGCGCATCTCGTCCGTCAACACGCTCATCTGTCTACACCGCCGAGCACCGGGTCCACGGACGCGATCGACGCGATCAGAGTCGGCGACGAGACCGTCGCGAACCATCACGGGCAGGGCCTGGAGGTTCACGAACGACGGGTCCCGTACGTGCACACGGTACGGGGCGGTGCCGCCATCCGAGACCGCGTAGACACCGAGTTCACCTCGAGGGGACTCGACCGCCGCGTAGGCCTCTCCGGCCGGGACGGTGTAACCCTGGGTGACGAGCTTGAAGTGGTGGATGACCGCCTCCATCGAGCGATTCAGTTCACTCCTCGGAGGGGGGGTCAGCTTCGGGTCCATGTTCTTGTAGTCGCCCTCCGGCATACCGTCGACGACCTGACGGAGGATGCGCACGGACTGTCGCATCTCCTCCATCCGCACCTTGTATCGCGCGTAGACGTCGCCCTCGGTCGCCGTGGGAACGTCGAACTCGAAGTCCGGGTACGCGCCGTACGGCATGTCACGTCGAAGATCCCAATCGATCCCTGCTGCGCGCGCGATAGGACCGGTCGTGCTCAGGGTTCGGCACTCCTCGGCGGTGATAGTCCCGATGCCTTTGGTGCGCTCGAGGAATACGGGGTTCTCGGTAAGGAGGCTCTCGTACTCCTGGATCCGGCCGGGGAGTAACCCGAGGATGTTCTCAACAACGGGTCGCCATCCATCTGGAAGGTCCTCCCAGACGCCTCCGGGGATGATGTAGTTGTTGTTCATCCGGAGCCCGGTCACCATCTCGTAGAAGTCGAGGATGACCTCACGCTCGCGGAAGCCGTAGAACATCGCGGAGATCGCACCCATGTCGAGTCCCTGGGTTCCGAACCAGACCAGATGCGACGACAGGCGATTCATCTCGCTGATCAACACCCGGATGTATTGACCTCGCTTCGGCACCTCGATCCCGAGCAGTTGCTCGACCGCAATGGAGTAGCCGAGTTCGTTGAAGAAGGGGGCCAGGTAGTCCATCCGCGTGACGATCGTGATCGCGCTGCGCCAGTTCTGGTCCTCGCACTCCTTCTCCATGCCGGTGTGCAGGTAGCCGATGATCGGACGGCAGGACACGACCGTTTCCGCATCGAGCTCGAGGACGAGTCGAAGCACACCGTGGGTTGCCGGGTGGACCGGCCCCATGTTGATGATCATGCGCTCGTCGCTGTCGTAGGACTCGACGTAGGCCCCGTGACCGGCAGCCTCGAACGCGTCGGCGATCGCATCCGCGCTGCGGCTCAAGACTCATCACCCCCGTTCGAACTCTGCCCGAGGTGATCGATCGTCTGATGCGCTTCTTCGGAGTTCGGACTCTGTCCGGCCGAGTCGATCTGGAGCAGCGGCTGGGGGATGAACTCGACGGGCACCTTGCCGACGCCGTAGTCCTTGCGCAGCGGATGTCCTTCCCACTCGTCCGGCATCAGGATGCGGGTGAGGTTGGGATGACCTTCGAAGTGGATGCCCATGAGATCGAAGGCCTCGCGCTCCATGTGATCGGCGCCCGCCCACAACTCGGTTACCGAGGGCACGGTCGGAGGCTCGCCCGGGGCATCGACGTGAACGGTGGCGCGCTCGCGCTTGTCGTGATGGATCAACTGGACGATCACCTCGAACCGCGTGTCCTCGGTCGCATCGCTTAGTCCGAGACGGTCGAGGCCGCAGAGATCGGCCAGGAGCCAGCCCTCGCCCTGGAACCGGCGCGCGACCTCGATCCACTCACCCGACCCTACGGATCGTGTCTCCACTAGGCGTTGACCCGCCCGGCGTTGTAGTTGCCCTTGGAGATCTGTTCGTGCAGGAGCATGATCCCGTCGATCAGCATCTCGGGCCGCGGCGGACACCCGGGGACGTAGATGTCGACGGGGACGATCTGATCGACTCCCTGCACCAGTGCGTAGTTGTTGAACACACCTCCCGATGACGCGCACGCGCCCATCGAGATGACCCACTTCGGTTCGGGCATCTGGTCGTAGACCTGGCGAAGCACCGGTGCCATCTTCTGAGAGACGCGGCCCGAAACGATCATGAGGTCAGACTGTCGCGGGCTGCCGCGGAATGCTTCCATGCCGAACCGCGCGAGGTCGTGACGCGGCATCGTCGTTGCCATCATCTCGATCGCGCAACATGCAAGCCCAAACGTCATCGGGAACAGCGACGACTTGCGGGCCCAGTTCACGAGCTTGTCGAGTTGAGTCGTTACGAAGTTGGCGCCGATCGCATCGCTTACTCCGCCCACTCGAGCCCACCTCGCTTCCATACGTAGGCGTACGCAACCAGAAGGATGCCGATGAAGACGAGCATCTCGTAGAGGCCGAAGAGAGCGAGGTCGCCGTAAGCGACCGCCCACGGATAGAGGAAGACCGTTTCGATATCGAAGATGATGAACAGCATCGCCACCAGATAGAACTTCACGGGGAAACGCTCGCTATCGTCTAGCCCGGTCTCGGGAACGATCCCCGACTCGTACGGCTGCGACTTCGCCTCGGTCACACGCTTCGGAGTGAGCTTGGACGAGGCGAACATCGACGCGACCGCGAACAAGGTCGACAGGATGATGAGGAACAGGATCGGTAAGTAATCGATCATGCTGACTCGCTCATGGCTTCAGCTCCGCCATCTTCTTCAGCACCTTGAGGCCGGTCTGCTCTGCGTTCTTCGTCTTCGAGTCTTCGAGATTCGCGAGGAGTGTGAGGGCGAAGCTCATGACCGTCTTCGATCGCATGCCCATCGAAACCAATCGCTCCATCAACGCCGGATACCCGATCAACTTCACGAAGCGGCGGCCCAGGCGGTAATACGGCCCGTAGACCTCTTGCAGTTCGCGTGAGTAGTCCTCGAGGATCGGTGAGGTTCCGCTGCGCAGCGCCTCGTCGATGTGACGCCCTGCGATGCGACCCGTCTCGTATCCGTAGGCGATGCCTTCTCCGTTGCAGGGGTTGATCATGCCGGCGGCATCTCCCACCATGAGAAAGCCGGGACCGTGCGGCGGCCACACGCTGGCACCCATGAACAGCCGGCCGGCTCGGGGTCGCGAGACGACCGTTTCCTGATTCACCTCCCACTCCTTGGGAAGCTGGGCGATGAATCCGTCCTGGAGGTGGTGGAGGTTCACGTTGCGCCAGCCGCCGTAGGTGGAGAGCAGCCCGACGCCCGCGTTGACGGTGCCGTCGCCGACCGGGAACACCCAGCCGTAGCCGGGAACCTGGTCCGGACCCGTGCGGATGTCCAGGTAGGCCTCGAACCAACCGGAGTGCTCCATCGGTGAGGTGAAGTACTGACGGATCGCCAGGCCCATCGGGTACGACTCGTTGCGGGCTTTACCGAGTGACCGTGCGAACTTGGTTGCGGCCCCTTCGGCACACACCACCCACTTAGCATTGACGTCTTCGTAGTCGTCCCCGCGTTTGGCGCGGAACCCGACCAGCACCCCGCGATCGAAGATCGGTTCCTTTACCTGCGTCTCGTAGAGAACCTTCGCTCCGGCCGCCTCCGCGTTGTCGAGGACGATCTGATCGAGGTCCTTGCGCGGCTTCACGAGGCCGTAGTCATCGAAGTCGTTGAGTTCGGGGAACTTCAGCTCGAGGACGCGTCCTGCAGCGTGGACGCGGAGGCCCTCGACGCGCTCCCAGGACTCGACCTCGGAGGTGAGCCCCATCTCCTTCAGGACCTTGACCGCCCGGGGAGTCAGGCCGTCGCCGCAGGTCTTCTCACGGGGGAAGGATTTCTTCTCGCAGACCAGGACCGAGTGACCACGCGACGCCAGATAGTGGGCGGTCGCGGCGCCGGAGGGACCGCCGCCGACCACGGCGACATCGACGTCTATCGCCACGCTGTCCCTCCTCCCGGTAGCCGCTTGTGAAATGTTTCACGAGCCAGACAACCAGTCTAGCGCGCCCGGTCCCGACGGCTATCCAGCCCTCTATTTGGCGGTAACCGCGCCTCGCATCGCTGGGTGGATGGTGCAGAGGAACGGATACTCGCCCTTGTCGAGGGCCGGGAACTCGTAGGTCGCGCTCGCTCCGGGACCGACGTCATCTCCCTCAAAGAGCGCGTCCTGGACCGCGTCGGCGGCGGCCTCGTCCGGGAAGATGTAGATGTTGTGCGGCGCGGTGTCATCGTTGACGAGGGTGAATTCGGTGGCCTCCGCAGCGGTCACCTCGATCGCTGCAGTTGAGAACTGAAGACCTTCGGCCGAGATCTCGTTCGTCGCCGCGCCGCCTCCGCCCTCCTCGGTGGTTTCTTCTCCCCCAGATGACTCGCGCAGCGAGTCGTTGTTGACGAGGAAGAGGATCGCCAGGATCGGGACGAGAAGGAAGACGAGGGTGATGAACGGGGAGCTGGGACGACCGGTCTCGGCCGCGGTGACCGCCGGCACTCCGGTCTGGATCAGCTCGTCGATCAGCTTGCGGCGTTGCTCGACCGCGCGCTGGCCGGCGAACTGAGCCTCACTGGCAACCGCATCCTCGGGGCGGAGACGGTTGCCCGCCGGGGTCCCGGGTGAGACGCCCATCGCTCCGGTGTCTTCGAGTACGGCAACGGCAGCGGCCGGCTGCTCGGTCGCCGGAGCCGCGGCGGGAGCTGCGGCCGCAGCAGGAGCCGGAGCTTCGGTGGCCGGTGCGGGCTCAGGCTCGGGTGCCGCTTCGGGCTCCGGAGCTGCAGCTGGTTAGGTTCGGGCTCGGCTTCGGCAGCCGGCTCATCAGCAGCGGCTCTTCGGTTTTCCGGCTCGGCGTCCTCGGCGGGAGCCGCGTCGCCACCCTCGAGGTGAGGCTGCGCGCCCGGCCACCACTTGGCCTCTTTGGGATGGGGCGAGCCTTCGGTCGCTCGCTGGCGAGCCGCCTTGGCGCGGCCCTCGGCAACCGGAGGTGAACTGCCCTTCTGCTGCTCTTCCTGTAGGACTTCCGTATAGATCTGTTCCGGATCCAACCTTGAGCTCCCGAGTCTCGCCTGATGCGGTCCTTCCTCCACCGGGACGGGCCGCTCCGAAGTAAGCCGCCCGAAGATTACACGCGGCGACGAATGGCCTGCCGACCGAGGTCCTCGAGGGCCGCACGTGCTCCGTCCTCAACCTTGATATCGGCCAGAGCAACCAGTGCTTCGGACCACCGGGTCTCGATCTCGGCCTCGATCTCGTCCCTGGCCCCCGACGAGGCGATCGCGTCCCTCAGGGCATCGACCTCCTCGACTTTCAGGTCCCCGGCGCCCCAACGCGACTCGAACCACGCGCGCTCCGTGTGGCCGAGCAAGGCTCTCGTGCGCGCGTAGAGGACGTGCCGCTTGCCCTCTCTGATGTCGGAGTCCACGGGCTTCCCGACGCTGACCCGGTCACCGAAGGTTCCCAGGATGTCGTCTCGCATCTGGAACGCTTCGCCGAGGGGGTCGCCGAATCGAGACAACCCCTCGACGAGCGACGCGGGCGCGCCAGCCAGCGCGGCACCGATCACGAGCGGTTTCTCGATCGAGTACCGGCCTGACTTGAGCACTGCGATCCGCCGGGCGTGCTCCTCAGTAACGTCGGTGCGGCCCGCCGCGATGACATCCATATGCTGCCCGGAGATGACCTCCTCTCGCATCACCGAGTAGTGCTCGAAGCCGCGCAGCGTCACGTCGGGGTCGAAGCCCGCGCTCATGAACAGAGCATCCGCCAGGACGAGTGCCAGATCGCCGACCAGGATCGCGACGCCGAGCCCGTGGCTGATGTGGACGGTGGGCACGCCTCTGCGTTCGTCCGAGTCATCCATGATGTCGTCGTGCACGATCGCGAAGGTGTGGAGCAGCTCGAGGCTCGCGGCGGCTCGCACGATCGCCTCCGAATGACTGCCGCCGGCACACCGATAGCCCCAGTAGCAGAACGCGGGGCGGATCCTCTTGCCTCCCGCACCCATCAGCGTCGAGATCTCTTTGATCATCGGAGCCGCCTCCGGCAGCGCGCGGGCCCGAGCATTCAGGAATGCGTCGAGCTCCGCATCGACCTGTTCCCGGAGGTCGTCCAGCGTCGGGTCGTAGGTGTCCACGCGGCTACCCTACGCGTCATGAGAACGCTCGGTCTTTTCGTGATCGTCGCCGTGGTGTTCGTTGGATGCGGTGCAGAGGCGCCCCAAGATGACGGACGGCAAGTGTTGACTGGGATCGTCACGACGGTCGAGGCGATCTCTCTTACCGAGGTCGAGTCGTTCACCCTTCGATCCGACGGCGAGGACTTCGTGATCGAGATCGATCCCGAGATTACCTACGCGTTCCCCCCCGAGCATCTCCGAGCGCACGCGATCTCGAGCGAACCGGTTCGGGTCGAGGTCGAGGATCGATCGGGCACCCTCTTCGCCCTCACTCTCGACGACGCCTAGAGGGTCGCGAGTTCCTCCTGGAGCTCGTTCGCTCCGACGACGCCCTCGTACTTGGCGGCGAGGTTGCCGTCCCCGTCAACGACGAAGACCCACGGCTCGCTGGGAAGTCCCCACTCGGACGCCGATGCCACCGGCACGAGATTCGATGGGTCGGCGGGCAACTCGTACACCTCGACATGGATGAAGTTGACCCCCGAGACGCCCTTCGACGCCTCTTTAACGATCTCGAGAGTCGGACCGCACACCGCTGAGGAACAGAACTTTGGGGTGGCGAAGACGACGACGAACGGATCCCCTGCCTCGATCGCTTCCGCGATCGAGCTCGTGTAGAAGGTCCGGTCGGGATGGGGATCGGTCGACAGCTCCTTCAACGGCTTGTCATCGATAGTCAGGGTGTCCGACGCCGGCACTTCGGCACCGATCGCGGGAGTCGATCCTGACTCGGCGACGGTGAACGATGTCTTGACGGCCTCGTCGATGCCCTCTCCTTGGATCGACACCTCGGCGCCCCATTTACCCGCGTGCGGGAAGGAGGCGTGGCCGATGTAGACCCCGGTGACGTCCTCGATCGACCACTCGAAGTCCATGGTCATGGTCGACACCGGCTCCGTCGCGCTCTCGGAAAGGTCGAACAGGTCGGCGGTGACCTCGATGCCCGGCGAGCCGATCGGGGCGTCGTCGCTGTTCAGGATGCCGACGAGGATGCGGTTCTCTCCAACAACGATCTCTGAGTTAACGAACAAAGGGTAGGCATCCACTCCGGTGGCGGGCTGATCGAACGCCGCGGCTCCATCCCCATTGTCGTCGGGACCACCGTCACCACCGCCGTCCGGATCGTCGCCCCCGCAGGCCGCCGCCAACAGAAGAGCGGCAACCATCAGGGCTATGAACCTGCGAGGGATGCGAGTCATGAGCGCAAGACTAGTGGGAGCCGAGGTTTAACGCGCCAGCAGGGACGGGTTCGGGGTCGGCTACTATCGCCGAGCGATGCTTTCCTTCCGCAGACTCTCGATCATCTCGATGGTCGCGACCCTCTTGCTGGTGGCCGTGGGTGGACTCGTCCGCGCCACCAACTCGGGTCTCGGCTGCGGGGACGACTGGCCGATCTGTAACGGCAAGGTCATCCCCCTCTTCGACAACTACACCGTCGCGATCGAGTTCTCGCATCGGTTCGTTGCCGGGATCCTGATCATCGCGATCTCACTGCTGGTTCTGAGCGCTTTCCGGGAGTACCGGGACCGTCCTCGAGTCGTACGAGCCTCGGTCGGCGCCCTGGGATTGGTGCTCTTCCAGGCCGTCCTTGGCGCCGTCGTCGTCAAACTCGACCTCAAAGCGGAATCGGTGGTGATCCACCTGGTCGCGGCCATGCTGCTGCTCGCCCTACTCGTTTACATCGCTTCGGCGGCGTCGGTCATCGAACGATCCCTGGCCGCCACTCCCGACGGCTCGGTTAGCCGCCGCGCGTGGCTGGCCGCGGGCTCCGTTCTGGTGCTGCTGGCGGTCGGGTCGTACGTGAGCGGGTTGGAGGCCGGGCTGGCATTCGTGGACTGGCCATTGATGGACGGCAGGCTGATCCCCGATCTCAGCGTGGACCTCAGGGTCGTCCAATTCGTCCACCGCGCTCTCGCCGCCGTGGTCGGTATCCTCCTGGTTGTGATCGCTCTGCCCATCATGCGTCGGAAGGCTGATCTTCCGCTTGCCGCACGGCTGGCCCATGTCGCCGTGGGCGCGTTCGCGCTCGAGGTGTTGGTGGGCGCGGCCAATGTCTGGACCCGGCTCAACGCCGGAGTCGTCACGCTTCACCTCGCGCTCGGTGCCACGATCTGGGCGGCGTCGATCGGGATCGCGGTCGTCACGAGCCCGAATCTCGAACGGGCACTGGCCCCCGTCGAGGGGCGCAGGAAGCCCGCGATGGAGGCCGGCACATGAGGCGCCTGACGATGTCCGAGACCGGAGCCCTAACGATCGACGAGGTCGTCGATGCGCCACGGGATGACGCACCGGTCGTTGCACTTGGAACGAAGGAACGCATCCTCGCCTACATCGCTTTGACCAAACCGAGGATCATCGAACTGCTGCTCATCACCACGGTGCCTTCGATGATCGTCGCCGCAAAGGGCATTCCATCGTTCGCTCTGATGTTCTGGACCGTGGTCGGCGGCGCCATCTCTGCCGGCGGTGCCAACGCGATGAACTGTTACATCGACCGTGACATCGACGAGCTGATGCCTCGCACGAAGCGGCGCCCCCTTCCGATGCATCGTGTCTCGCCCCGAGGCGCCCTCATCTTCGGCATCGCCCTCGGGACCATCGCGTTCTTCTTGATGTGGGCCACCGTCAATCTGCTGTCTGCGTCACTGTCGCTGGGAGCACTGCTCTTCTATGTGATCGTCTACACGAAGATCCTCAAGCGGACCACGCCTCAGAACATCGTGATCGGTGGTGCGGCGGGAGCGGTACCGGCCCTCGTCGGCTGGGCTGCGGTTACCGGTCGGGTCGAGCTACCCGCGCTCGCATTGTTCGGGATCATCTTCTATTGGACCCCGCCACACTTCTGGGCGCTGGCGATGCGGTACGAGAAGGACTACGCGGCGGCCGGGGTCCCGATGATGCCGGTGGTCTATGGGCGCCGGGAGACCGTCAAGCACATCCTTTTGTACTCGTTCCTCCTCCTGGCTCTCTGCCTCGCGTTCTTCTCGGTGGCGAAGGCGGGCCTTGTCTACCTCGGCGCCGCACTGATCCTCAACGGGATCTTCATCTGGCATGCGGTGCGCCTCTACCGCAAACCCGAACCGCGGCTTGCCTGGGGGTTGTTCAAGTATTCGATCTACTACCTGGCACTGCTGTTCATCGCCGCTGCGGTCGACCAGCTGGTGGTCATCCGCTAACGCAACAGCGCAGAATCTCCACGTTTCCCGAACCACATCCAGACAGCATTTCCCTACCCTGGCTCTATGTGGATCCTCGCCGCCTACCTCGCCGCGCTCCTTGCATCGCTAGGCGTCCCCGACCAAGAACCCGGACTAAGCATCTTCGTCGTCTGGGCCTTGGTTGTCCTGGTGATGTGGAACGCGGCGGGGAGGGCGGGCATCGTTAGTCGCCTCTTCATCATCGCCTCGTTGATCCCCGTGTCACTCGTCGCGATCCGTGGCGCCGAATGGGTCGTGGCCCTGGAACTGGCCGCGGGATTCGGCGTCGCGGTGGTCGGAGTGTCTGGCTCGGGGAGCTGGACCCAGATCGCCACGGCTTCCATCCAAAGCCTTCGGGGGTTGTTAAGAGGCTTCGTCATGATGTTCAAGCCGGTAACCGCATCGTTCCCGAAGGTCAGCGAGCGTATCGGGCACTCGCTCCGCGGCATCGTCATCACTTGCGTCCTCGTGGTTGTCTTCGGGGGTCTCCTCCTCAGCGCCGACCGCGCGTTCTCCGCGCTCGCCGATGACTGGCTGGTACCCGACTTTGACTTCAGAGTGGACCTCGTCGTGGCGAGGATCGTCCTGTTCGCCGGAACCCTCGCTGGGGCCGGGTCCCTGGCCCTTCTGGCACCGGGCTTCCGGGGGGGTGCCACTGCGACCCTCACGACTCCCAAAGTGGAACCTCATCGAGGTCTGCTCCAACCGCGAGAGTGGAAGTTGGCGCTGATCGTCTTGAACGTTCTCTTCGGCCTGTTCGTCGCAGTGCAACTGACCGTGCTCTTCGGCGGCCACTCGCACGTGCTCGAAACCGCCGGACTCACCTACGCGGAGTACGCACGCGAAGGCTTCTTCCAACTGCTGGCGGTGGCCGTACTCACGCTCGGAGTGATCGCCTGGGTCGCGAACTCGTGCCGAAGTGACCTCGATCGGAAATGGGCGAGGATCCTGCTGGGCACCCTCTGTGTCCTGACGCTCGTGATCATCGCGTCAGCCTTCAAGCGCATGAACCTCTATGAGGACGCCTTCGGGGCGACGCGTTTACGACTGATGGCCGATCTCGCCATCTGGGCTCTCACGGCGATGTTCTGCTTCGTCCTCGTCGCAGGGGTGAGATGGAAGGGCGCATGGCTCCCGCGCGGGGCGATCGCGATCTGCCTGATAGCCGTGATCGGCTTCGGCGTGTCGAACCCCGATGCTCGGATCGCGGAGACCAACGTTGCGCACTTCAAAGAGACCGGCGAGATCGATCTGTCGTACCTACGAACCCTGAGTGCCGATGCTCTGCCCGCTCTCCTCGAGCTCCCCGACCCCGAGCGCGCCTGTACGATCGGCCCCATCCTTGCGAGACTTGATGGTGAGCCCGCCCCCTGGGCATTCAATCTCAGCCGTTCCAACGCTCGGGACCTCCTCGACGACGACCCACCACCCGAGTGCGGCCATTCGGCGGAGTGAGCGAGGCCGGGCGCCCCTAGGTAGTAGTTCCGTGGATACTGGGGACTGACTCCCATGACTATCGACCAGATGTCCACGTTCTTCGCCCTGCTCACCGTGGTGGCCAACATCGCGGTTCTGGGCGGCCTATTCATCTATCTGGGTTCTCCTTACAATGCGGGCGCAGACCGCCTGCGCGTCAAGATCACCTCGAGCCTCGGTGAGGGTGCACTGACCCTCGCGTGGCTGGTCGCCCTGGTAGCGACCCTCGGGAGCCTGTACTTCTCGGAGGTCGCCAACTACACCCCCTGCAAACTCTGCTGGTATCAGCGCATCGCGATGTATCCGATGGCTCTGATACTCGGGATCGCGGCCCTCAAGCGCGATCTCAACGTGCGCCGCTACGTGATTCCGATGCTCGCCGTGGGAAGTGCCATCTCGATCTACCACTACGTCCTGCAGCGCTGGCCGAACCTCGAGACCGCATCCTGTGATCCCACCGCACCGTGCACCGCCACCTACGTATGGAAGTTCCACTACA
Organism: uncultured Actinomycetes bacterium; assembly: GCA_963826105.1. Classification (GTDB taxonomy): domain Bacteria; phylum Actinomycetota; class CADDZG01; order CADDZG01; family WHSQ01; genus WHTI01. Next base: position 27,499 of record CAWGWA010000017.1, read on the forward strand.
TCTCGATCCCGTTCATGGCCTTGAGCGGTTTCGCACTGATAGCCGTCCTGCTTCTCTATAGCCCGCGCGCCAGGGACTAAGAGGGAACCGGGCATGCACCTACAACAGAAAGCGTTCCTCTCGAGGAACGCGCGAGTGAAGGAGAAACACGATGAGTAGTGACAGAGTCCGCAGGCGCCAGGAACAGAGGAAGAATGGCAAAGCAGGAGCGAGCGGAGAGTTTCCGTGGTTCGTCGTCGCGATCGTCGTGATCGTTGCGCTGTTCGCCGCTGCGTTCTTCCTCACGAAGGGCGAGGAGGACTCGCCCGCGACCGGAGACGGTGGCGGGGACACCGAGCTCCAGGAAACGGGTCCTGTCGAGATCGAAGGCGACGCGCTGCCGGTCTTCGAGTCTCCGGATGGCGACGAGGCCGTCGGGCTTCAGGCCCCCGTCCTGTCGGGCGAGACCTTCGAGGGCGATCCGATCGAGATCGGCGCCTCGGGGCGCCCCACCGTCGTGGTCTTCCTCGCTCACTGGTGCCCCCACTGTCAGGCTGAGGTCCCTCGGGTAAAAGCCTTCATCGACGAGGGACAGGTGCCCGAAGGCGTCGACATCGTGTCGGTTGCAACCAGCACCGCAGACACGCAGGCCAATTACCCACCGTCCGCGTGGCTGGAGCGGGAGGGATGGCAGCCGGAGGTCTTGGTCGACGAGGCCGAGGGAGTTGCGGCCGACGCGTATGGACTTACGGGGTTCCCCTACTTCGTCTTCCTGAACGGGGACGGCACGGTCAACGCGCGCATCTCCGGAGAGGTGGACATGGGGACGTTCGCGGAGATGCTCGCGAACCTCCAGTAGACGCTACTGAACGGTGACGAGCCCGCGCATCGCGGGATGGATCCGGCAGATGAACGGGAACTCACCCTTATCGAGCGAGGGGATCGAGTAGGTCGTCGATTCACCCGGTCCCACGTCCTCGCCCTCGAAGAGGGCGGCATCATCGTTCAGATCGTCGGCGTCCTGAGCTGTCTCGTAGATCCACACGTTGTGAGGCGCCGAGTCCGCGTTGTCTAGGGTGATTTCGGATTCCTCGCCCGCGACGAGTTCGATCGCGTCACTGGTGAACTGCAGGGTTTCGGCCGACAGCGTTCCTCCGGCCGTCACCGGTCCAGACTGCGCGGGCGGGGGCTCGTCGGCACCGCCGTGCTCTTCGCCACTCCCGATGCCGAGGAGGGCGATCACGACCCCGATGACGATCGGATATACGACGATGACGCCCATCTCGATCAGCGACGTGCTTCCCATGCGCTTGCGATGCGCCAAGATCGCGGCGGCGATCAGCACGTTGGCCGCCGCGGCCAGAGCCACAGTGGTCGCGGCCTCCGGCGGGATCGCAAGGAGGACCTTGGACATCCCGATCGTGACTAGTGCGATCACAGCCAGCGCGGCCACGGGGATAAGGATCGGCAGCGGAACCTTGAATCGGACCTCGCCCACCATCGGATCGGTGCCCGGCGAATGCTGTTCGCTCATCCTTTGCTCGCTGCCTTTCTCGTTGGTCCCCGCATCATTTCCTCAGATCGAACACTTCGAGTTCGCGCTCGAAGTCTTGCCACTCGAGCGGTTCGACGGTGTTCGATTCTTCCCTCGCGTACCAGCGGAAGAACATCACCGCGATGACACCCCACAGTAGCAAACCGGCCCCGATCTTCATGAGAAGCCCGGCCACGCGCTGGTCCGTGATGACGGAGATGCCCCAAAGTCGTGGCGCGTCCGCGTAGGTCGAGTAAAGAGAGCTCTCGGAGAAGGTCAGGAACGAGGCCGGAACCGTTGGGATGATCGAGGTCAGGAACAGGTACATCATCTTGACCGGCTCGCTCATCCGCCCCAGTTCGGGCAACGGGGTCACCACGTTCGTCCACATGCACAACCCGGCAGTGATCATCGTGAGGTGGAAGGCGAAGTGAAAGAGGGAACTGGACGACTGGAGATTGACTACCGGCGACCAGTGCATGGCGGCGATGACCAGGTTGAACATCAGGAATCCGATCGCCGGCTTCGAGAGGAACCTGAAGATCTCGAACCGCAAACCCTTCCCGAGTAGCGCACGGAACATCCACACCGGTATCCCCAAGAGGAGCAGCGGTGGGGCGACGAACGCGAAGAGGATGTGCTGAACCATGTGCCCGGAAAACAGGTACTGCTCCGCGATCTCGTGCAGCGGCCACGCCTCGGCCACCAAGAGGGCGAGCACGCCGAGCAGGAAGGAGCTCTTCTGGGCCGTGGTCGCGACCTCTTTCCCAGGAGGAACCAGCCTCGGACCGACGAACGACACAGCACTGACGTACGCGACCACAAGCACGCCGACGAGCAGCCATGTTTCCGGATGCGGTTGCCACGCCAGCGATGCGGTCATGACGTCAGTTGTTCAGGAGCGGAACCGGACCGCCTCGTCCGAACAGGACCGCTAGGTAGATGCCGAAGACGAACAACGCAAGGACGAGCCCGGTCACGAACAGCCGCCTGAAGATCGGGCTGTCGAACCTCAGATGCATGAACCAGAGTGCAACGAGGGCGAACTTGAGGATCGCGGAGGCGATCAGTAGGACGACTACGAGTTGATCTCCGAGAGCGCCGGCATAGGACAACGCCACCTCGATCGCGGTGACGATCGCCAGCACAACCGCGACAGTTATGTAGGTCCGCGGTTCAGGATGGTGACTCAGCGCTTCGGCCTCTATCTCCTCGACGGATGGACTCAACGGTCCCCCTCTCAGTTCGTCGGGATCAGGTAGACGACGGTGAAGATGATGATCCACACGATGTCGACGAAGTGCCAGTAGAGGCCGATGAGCTCGACCTTGCGAGGGCCGTCGGCATCATCCAACTTGCCGAATGTCGACATCCCGAACAGGGATAGCAACATGAAGATCCCGACCGTCACGTGGGCGCCGTGGAAACCGGTCATGACGAAGAAGCTGCTTCCGAAAGTGCTCGTAGACAGCTTCAGGCCTTCCTCGACGAAGGCCGTGAACTCGTAGATCTGGCCACCCACGAACACCATGCCGAGCATCGCGGTTGCGAGGATCCAGACGCGGAAGCCGGTCATGTCCTTTCGCTGGATCGCAGCCAGAGCCAGGACCATCGTCAGAGATGACATCAGCAACACGAAGGAACTGACCGACGTGTAGGGGATGTCGTAGATCTCGTGCGGAGTGGGACCGTTGAACACGTTGTTGCGATACAGCAGATAGGTCGAGATCAGGGAACCGAAGAACAGGCATTCCGAGCCGAGGAAAGCCCACATCGCCAGCTTGACGTTGTCCAATCCGGTCGAGGTGTGGTGCTCGTGAGGAGCAGCCTCATGCGACGCCATCAGTGCACCTCCTCAGAGCCCGGCTCGAGGACCCAGCCGAACAGGCCCAGCAGTGTGATGAGTCCGCCGGCGACGATCGCCCAGTCGGCGAAGATGACACCCCAACCCATGATCGGCAGGCCGACCGACGCGAGCGCGGGGAAGTACGAGGGATCTGGTAGGTGGATGTTCGGCTCGTCGGCCGGCTCTTCCTCGGCTCCTCCGGTGAAGACAGGGGCCGTCGTCTTCTCGGGTGTCTCCGTGTACTTGCGATACCAGAAGTCGTCCCTCGAAGTCACCGTTGGGACCTCGGCGAAGTTGTACTCGGGTGGTGGGGATGAGATCGACCACTCGAGCGTCCGGGCGTCCCAGGGGTCCCCGCCGGCCTCCTCGCCCTTCCTGCGGGTACGGGCCACGTTGACGATGAAGACGAGCACGGACAAGGCGATCAGGAACGCGCCGCCCGTCGCCATCAGGTTTCCGACGTCCCATCCCATTTCCTTCGGATAGGTAGAGAGGCGCCGCGGCATCCCTTGCAGGCCGAGGATGTGCATCGGGCCGAACGCGAGGTTGAACCCGATGATCATCAGCCAGAAGTGCAGTTTCCCCAGGCCCTCGCCCAGCAACCTCCCGAAGAACTTGGGCCACCAGTAGTAGAGGCCCGAGAAGAGTCCGAAGATCGCGCCGCCGAACAGCACGTAGTGGAAGTGCGCCACGACGTAGTAGGTGTCGTGCTGCTGTGCGTCGGACGGAACGATCGAGTGGGTGACGCCGGACAGGCCCCCGATGACGAACATCGTCACGAAACCCATCGAGAACAAAAGGGGCGTCGTGATCCGGATACTGCCCTTCCAGATCGTGCCCATCCAGTTGAAGATCTTCACCCCCGTAGGCACCGCGATGAACATAGTCGACAGGGCGAAGGCGGCGTTGGCGACGGGACCGAGGCCGGAGGTGAACATGTGGTGGGCCCATACGCCCCAGCCCATGAAGCCGATCGCGATACCTGCGAAAACGATCGCGGCGTAGCCGAAGATCGGCTTGCGCGCGAAGGTCGGGAGTACTTCCGACACGATGCCCATCGCCGGCAGGATCATGACGTAGACCTCGGGGTGTCCGAACAACCAGAACAAGTGTTGCCACAGGATCGGGTCACCACCCGCCGCGGGATTGAAGAACACCGCTCCGTAGACGCGGTCGAACATCAGCTCGAACAGAGCGACGGCGATGACGGGTAACGCGAACAGAAGTAGGAACGACGTCACGAGGGACATCCAGATGAACACCGGCATCCGCATCATCGTCATACCGGGAGCGCGCATGTTGATGATCGTGACGATGAAGTTGACCGCACCGGCCAGAGACGCCACGCCGGCGATCTGCAGACCGATCGAATAGAAGGTCATCCCGTGATCCGGAAGCGATTCCGACAGCGGTGCGTATCCGAACCACCCCCCGTCCGGCGCTCCCCCAAGGAAGAAACTCGAGTACATGAAGACGCCGGCACCGATGAACACCCAGAACGAGAACGCGTTCAACCTGGGGAACGCAACATCGCGGGCACCGATCATCAACGGGATCAGATAGTTCATCAGCGCGACACCCATCGGCATCACGACGAAGAAGATCATCGTCAGACCGTGCATCGTGAAGATCTGGTTGTAGGCGTCGGCCGACAGGACGGTGCTGTCGGGGCGGGCGAGCTGGCTACGGATCAGGAGGGCCTCGATGCCGCCCACGATGAAGAAGAAGAAGGCCGCAACGCCGTACATGATCCCGATCTTCTTGTGATCGACGGTCGTGACCCAACTCCACCAGCCCGTCTTGGCTTGTGGCCGTGCGAACAGACCGCGCGACGGGGCTACCGAAGCCATGCAGATCCCTCTTTCGTTTTGGTCATCTCACTCCAGGCTCTGTAAGTAGGCGACCAGGGCAGTGAGTTGTTCCTCGGTGAGTTGGAGGTTGGGCATCTTGGCCCCCTCCTTCATACCCGGCGGATCTCGGAGCCACCGGATCAGGTTCTCCTCGTTGTTGTCGAAGATCGCGCCCGCGAACGTCGTCCGGGTGGCGAACCCCCCGAGGTTCGGTCCTGCATTGGGTGCGTTCGCGGTTGCATCGGCGGTGTGACAAGACGAGCAGGCAGGGCCTCCGGCGAACTGGCCCTGGAGGAAGAGCTCTTCACCCTCGGCAACAAGATCGTCCGTCGACTCAGGGGTGTCCTTGAGCTCGCTGACCCAAGTGTCGAAGTCGGCTTGCTCGTGGGCTTCGACGAGCAAGCGCATCTCCGCGTGACCGAGGCCGCAGAACTCGGTGCATTGGCCCAGGTAGGTCCCGGGCTCGTCGGCCTGCAACGTGATCAGATTGAGGCGACCGGGAACCACGTCCTGCTTGCCGCCGAGTCGCGGCACCCAGAACGCGTGGATCACTTCGGAGGTCCCATCTACGAGATCGGTGGGCTGACCTTCGAGGCGGATTCGCACGGGAACGTCGACCGGGATGTGCAGCTCGTTGGCGGTCACAATGCCAAGGTCCGGATACTGGTACTCCCACCAGAACTGATGGGCGATGACGGTGACGTTAAGAACGTTGCCGGTGGGCTCCTCGGCGAGTTCGAAGATCGATTTGATCGTCGGGACGGAGATGCCGGCGAGGATCAACGCCGGGATGACGGTGAGGATCACCTCGACCTTGGTGTTGCCGTGGAACTGCGATGCCTCCCGCCCCGGCTTGGCACGGAAGCGGATCACCGCGAACACGAGAAGCCCTTCGACGATCACGAAGATAACCACTGCGATCGGGAACACGAGGTTCCACAGGTCCCGGGCCTCACGGGCGTTCGGTCCGGCAGGTTGGAGGGTGTCCTGCGGGGCGTCCGACGCACACCCCGAAAGCATCACCGCGAAGAGCACGAGGCCTGCGAGGACCAGCAAACGGCGATTACGAGAGGTCGAGATGCTCATTCCTTCTCCAGGCAAGCCACCATGACGGCCGGAAGCATAAAGGACGAGACGGCACTAGCCTTGTCTTCATGGTTCCCCGAGATGAACTCGATGATATTCACGAACACACGAAGCTCCGCCGCTTCGTCTGGGTGGCCGTGGGAGCAGTCATCGCCATCTCGCTCGGCATCGTAGTGCTGCGGCCCGCAGAAGAAAAACGCGGCACCGAGGGCAAGGCCCCCGCCATGTCCCTAGCGATCCTCGGAGATGAGGAGCGACTGTCCAACGCGGACCTCCGGGGGACGCCCGTGGTCCTCAACCTCTGGGCTTCCTGGTGCGATCCCTGCCGCCGGGAGGCCAAGGTCTTCGAGGCCGCCCACCAGAAGTACGGCGACCGCATCCGCTTCATCGGGGTCGACGTCAAGGACACGGTCGATGCGGCGCAGGCCTTCATCGAAGAGTTCGGGGTCACGTACACGAACGTATTCGATGAGGGACACCGCTTCGCGGACGCCCTCGGGTACACGGGTCTCCCCCAGACCTACTTCATCGACGCCGAGTGGAACTTCGTGGGGGCCGAGGACCAGGTCCTGGGCGAGCTGAACCGAGCCGAGTTGGAGGCCGGCATCGAGGCACTCTTGGCCTCGGATTGACGGCAAATGGGTTGGAGTGTCAATCCTTTATCGTTAGGCGGAGATGGACGAGCAGCTCGGGATTTCAGGACGGAGGAACCGCACCAGCCCTAAGTTCCTGTGGGGAGGCGCGGTCATCTTCCTCGCGCTCGTTGCGATGGTTCTGTGGGCGATGGGACGCACGGGGTCAACCGCCTACTTCCTCAAGACCAGTGAGCTGGCCGCCTCTGGACCTTCCACGCAAGAGCCCATCCGGGTGAACGGCAACGTCGTTGAGGGATCGGTCGTTCAGGAGGGTCTGGCATCGACGTTCGACATCACCGATGGTCAGACGGCGATAACCGTCACCACCGACCGACCTCTGCCGGATTCCTTCCGAGACGACGCACAGACCGAGATCGTTGCACTCGGCGTTTACGACGGGCATTCGTTCGCGGCAACCGAAGTACTCGCGAAGTGTCCGTCGAAGTTCAAGGCCAAGACCTCCTAAGGGAGGAGGGAGCAGATGATCTCGCTCGCGGGGCTCGGTCGTCCCTCTCTCATCGCCGCTCTTGTACTCGCGTTCGCGGCGCTCGTCCTTCACGGTCTCGGTGCGCTTCGATCTCGTAAGGACCTGACCGAAGCCGGCGTTCGAGCCACGATCGGAACTGCGGTCTTCGTCGGCATCGCAGTCGTGAGCCTGGTCAGCGCGCTCTACGTTCATGACTTCTCGCTGGATTACGTCAGCCGCTACTCGTCCCGTTCCCTGCCCCCCGCTTATACGGTCACCGCGCTGTGGGGAGGCATGGAGGGCTCACTCCTTTTCTGGTGTCTTCTGCTCACCACCTTCAGCGCGGTTGCCCTGAGTCGCGTTGACGCTCGGACCACGCGCCTCGTTGGCTGGGCCGGCGCGGTGCTGGCCGGCATCGCGTTGTTCTTCCTTGCGCTGCTGGTGATGCCGGCCGACCCATTCACGCGGTTGGTCGATGTCCCCTCCGACGGCGCCGGACTCAATCCGTTGTTGCAGTCCCCCGGGATGGTCATCCATCCACCGCTCCTCTACACGGGCTTCGTCGGTTTCTCGATCCCGTTCGCGTTCGCGATGGCCGCGCTGTTCTCCGGCCATCTCGATGACTCGTGGCTGAAGGCGACGCGCCGATGGACCTTGTTCGCGTGGAGCGCGTTGTCGATCGGGATCGTCCTCGGTGGCGCGTGGGCGTACACCGAACTCGGTTGGGGTGGCTACTGGGCATGGGACCCGGTAGAGAACGCGTCGTTCATGCCGTGGCTGACCGCGACCGCGTTCCTGCATTCGGTCGTGATCCAGGAGAAGCGGCGGATGTTCAAGGTCTGGAACGTCGTCCTGATCCTGTTGACCTACGTGCTCGCCGTTTTCGGGACCTTCCTCACACGCTCGGGGATCCTCTCGAGCATCCACACGTTCACCGAGGGCAGCACCGGGAAGTGGTTCCTCCCGTTCCTTGGAGGAATGCTGCTCGGGAGCCTCGGGGTCGTCGCCGCGCGCTACGAAAAACTGCGCAGCGACAACCGGTTCGATTCGCTGCTGTCGCGCGAGTCGGCCTTCCTCTTGAACAACGTCCTGTTCGTGGCCGCCGCCTTGACGGTCCTGTGGGGCACGATCTATCCGATCGTCGCCGAGGCGACCTCAGGGGTGCGCTTAACCGTCGGGCCCCCGTTCTTCAATTCGGTCTTCATCCCTGTAGGACTCGCGATCGTCGGCCTGACCGGGATCGGTCCCCTCATCTCATGGAGACGCATGAGCTCCGGTTCCCTGACCCGGATCGTACGCGTGCCGTTGCTCGCGGGAGCCGTCACCGCGACCGCGCTGGCGGTTGCAGGTGTGAGGAGCACCGGCGCCTTGCTGGCCTTCTCGTTGTGCACGTTCACTGCGGTCGCGATCGGCTCGGAGTTCGTTCGGGGATCGAGCGTCTATCGGGGGCCGGGGGGGTTGTCGTGGCCGGCTGCGCTGCTCAAGACGTTGCTCCGCAATCGGCGTCGGTACGGCGGATACGTCGTTCACCTCGGTGTCATCCTCATCGTCATCGGACTGAGCGGGAGCGCATTCAGCTCCGAGAGACAGGAACTCCTCGCCATCGGTGAGTCGACGACGATCGGCGATTACACCCTGACCTACACGGGGTTCGATCAGGAAGAGACCGACGAGAAGCAGATCCTCGAGGCCACGATCGTAGTGTCGCGGGGTAACGAGCCGATCGCGACATTGCGACCGCAACGCAACTTCCACTTCGCCCAGGAGCAGCCGCAGTCCGAGGTGGCGATCAGAACAACACCGGTCGAAGACCTCTACATCGTGATCACGTCCTTCGATCAGGACGGGACCGCGGCGGTGCGCGCGTTCGTCAATCCTCTGACGTGGTGGATCTGGGCGGGAGCCTTCGTGATGCTTGCCGGTATGGGGGTTCTGCTTTCCAGCGAGAAGCCGGTCGAGGTCGGTGTTCCATCGCGGAAACGCGCGCCGGAGAAGGTTGCCGTGACCCAATGACGAAGCGCACAACGATCTTCTTGGCAACCATCGGAGCGATCCTCGTCGTCGCGGTTCCACATGCCTACGCCGACGCGCAGGATGTCGCTCGACGCGTCGCGCAAGAGATCATCTCGCCGTTCTGCCCCGGTGTGACCCTCCACGACTGTCCCTCGTCCGAAGCCGATGAGATGCGCAGAGAGATCCTGGCGTTGGCCGAGATGGGGATGAGCAGCGACGAGATCATCGACCTCCTGGTCGAAGAGCGCGGTGAGGAGATCTTGGCCGAACCCTCCAGCCCCGTCGCAAGGATGCTCCCCGCAGTCCTGGTGGCGCTCGGCGCGGGGGTTGCGCTCTTCCTGATGACGCGGTGGTCACGGCGACGGCGCACCGAACCGGTCGCCGAGGGACTCGATGAAACGGAGCGTTCTCGAGTCCGCGCCGAGATCGATCGGATGCGGGACCGATGATCGAGGTCCTGTTGGTTGCGCTCGCGGCCGTCGCTGTCCTCGCGTACGTCCTCATGCCCCTTCGATCGGGACCGCGGCAGGACGTTCCTCTGACTTCGGTCCGTGTTGAGGACGCCGAGGAGAAGAAGCGCTCGGCCCTCACCGCGCTGATCGACATCGAAGAGGAACGCGACATCGGGAAACTCTCCGAAGGGGACTTCAACGCCCTCCGGATCGAGTACGAAGCAGAGGCGTTCCAAGCACTCGTCGAACTCGATGCGCTCGAGGCCGCGCCGGGAGCCGACGGCGAACTCGAGGACGAGATCTCCGCGCTCCGATCGAAGATGACCTGTTCCTCGTGCGGCGTTCTGCGGCCGCCGGGGAAGGCGTGTGAGCATTGCGGCGCGCCGGCCTGATCGGAGCGGCCGTGGGGCTGCTTCTGATCTCCACCCCGGTCGCCCCGCGCGGCGACCACTGGTGTGATCAAGGGCGTGGTGCTCAACCAATCGACCGGAGAGCCACAGCCCGGTGCCGAGGTCACCTTGTTAGGAGCCCTCTCCGACGGGACCGACCCGATCGAGGAGACCGTCCCCTCCGACGAGGAGGGGCGCTATCGCTTCACCGACCTTCCGACCGGGGACGACCGCTTCTACGCGATCGATGTCGTGCACGACGGGGGCCTGTTCTCCGGACGCGCCATCACGCTACCGGACGACACGGCCAAGACGCCCGTGTTCGATACGGAGATCCGCGTGTGGGACACGATCACCGAGCCGACCGTCATCCTGTTCAGCGCGCACCAACCTGTTCCTCACGCGCGGTGAGGACGGGATGATGGACGTCATCGAATCGGTAACCGTCAACAACCTCTCCGAGTTCGCCTACATCGGCCGCGGAATGGCCGATGGTGAATCCTCAGCCGGGGCCACACCGTCGCTCGGCTTCGCACTTCCGAACGGTGCGGAAGGAGCTCAGGTGATCGATGCCTCGATCGAGGTTCCAGGAGGCATCGAAACCGACTTCGGTTTCGGCATCACCGCGGCTATCCCGCCCGGCGAGACCAGCATCACCTACTACTACCGGGTCCCGGGATCGGTCGGCTCCTACAACCTGTCGCGCGCTGCGGTCTACGACATCGTGCAGTACTCGGTCCATGCGCCCGAAGGATTCGACGTGCGATCCAACCGATTACAGCCGGACGGGAACGTGACGGTCGGCGGGATCGACTACACCCGGTGGTCCAGTGACGAAGCGATCGAAGCCGGCAACCAGATCCAGATGGTGACGGTGCAAGAGGCGGACGGCACGTCCGGACTAGCCGGCTGGATCATCGGCGCGATCGTTGCCCTCATCGTGCTGATGGCCCTGGCGATCGGATGGGGCGTGAGGAGACGGGGTCGCCGCCCGACGGCATCCCGGTCGCGTCCGACACGCGCCGACCTGCTCTCCCAGATCGCGGAGCTGGACGTTCGGCACGACAGCGGTCAGATCGCTGAGGAGGACTGGGTGCGGCTCCGGGGGGCCTTGAAGGAACGCGCCGGAGCACTCCCCAAGGACGAGGCGACGCGGTGATCGAAGCGAGAGGGGTCACGGTCGTCTACGGACGTACGGTCGCACTCGACCGGATCCATCTCGATCTCGCCGAGGGGGTCACCGGTCTCTTCGGGCAGAACGGTTCCGGGAAATCAACGCTCCTCAGGGTCATGGCAGGTCTCTTGAGGCCGAATGAGGGAACCGTGACGGTCGACGGCCGGGGGCTCGACCTGCGCGATGAGGGCTTCCGGCGACGGCTGGGCTATGCGGGCCACGAGTCCGGGCTCTACCCGCACCTCAGCATCGGAGAGAACCTCGAACTCTTCGGGCGTCTCTACGGGTGCCCGTCGAGCGCGCCGGCGAGGATCCTCGAACGGGTGGAGCTAAGTGACAGGATCGACTCGCGCGTAGGGGAACTGTCCGCGGGTCTCAAGAGGCGCGCAGCAGTGGCGCGAGCCTTGTTGCATGACCCGGACATCCTGTTGCTCGACGAACCGTACGCGAACCTCGATGACGACGGAGCCGCCGCGGTGACCGCCGCGATCACCGCGTGGCGGCGCCCCGGCAAGACCGGTGTCATCGCGACCCATGGAGCCAAGCGAGTCAAGGCGTACGCGGATGCCGGCGTCATCCTCACGCGCGGAAACGTCACCGTCGCCGGCACCTACCGGCCCAACGAAGAGTCAGAGAACGAGTGAACGAGCCCGGGTTCGTCGCCAAGACGCTGCTGTTGACGCGCAAGGACCTGCGTATCGAGATGCGCGCCCGCGACACGCTTGTGCCGATGCTCGCGTTCTCGTTCGCGGTCACGCTGCTGCTGGCGTTCACGCTTCCCACGACCGGAGACAACGAACGCGCCATCGCGGGCGCGTCCGCCACCACAGTTGCCGACGTACTCGCCGGCTTCTTCTGGGTAACGATCCTGTTCGCGGGACTGATCGGGTTCGCGCGCACGTTCGAGATCGAACAGACCGAAGGTGCGATCGACGCACTGATCCTCGTTCCACTCGACCGCTCTGGGCTGTTCCTCGCGAAGGCCTTCTCGAACCTGATCTTCATCCTGCTCGTCGAAGCGTTCCTGCTCCCGCTGTTCGTGCTGCTGTTCACCCTGGACGTCGGAGCCGGCCTCGCGCCCCTCTTGCTGGTGATCCTGCTGGTGGATATCGGTTTCGTCGCGGTCGGGACTCTGTTCGCATCCGTCGCCGCGCAGACATCGAGTCGAGAGCTGATCCTTCCGGTACTCGCGCTGCCCGCGTTGATCCCCGTATTCATCGCGGGAGCGGATCTAACATCGGATCTGATCGCAGGAGGAACCTTCTCCACGCTGGTCGAGGCCGGGTGGTTCGGAGTTCTGATCGCGTTCGACGTGATCCTCGGGATCACCGCCGCGCTCGTGTTTGAGTTCGTCCTCGAATAACCTTGCCCGTCATGGCCACCTCACCCACCACCCGCCGGAGTCGCAACCTGAAGCTGCTGGGCATCGCCGCTTGGGGACTGCTGGCGCTGTCGCTCATCTTCATCTTCTTCGTGGCGCGCGAGGCCGACGACTATCCCGGGGGCGGCCCCCTGCAACGGATCTTCTACTTCCACGTGCCGTCTGCATGGGTCGCCTACCTGGCCTTCGCGGTCGTGTTCATCTCCTCGATCGCCTACCTGAGGACGTCCGAGCGTCGCTGGGATCTGCTTGCCCACGGGTCGGCCGAGATCGGGGTCCTGTTCACGAGTCTGGTCCTGATCACCGGCCCCATCTGGGCCCGACCCGCGTGGGGAACCTGGTGGCAATGGGATGCCCGGCTGACCTCGACCCTGATCCTGTGGCTCACCTACCTCGGTTACCTGTTCCTTCGGAGCCTGACGCGCGATCCCGCCCGATCCGGTCGCCTCGCGGCGGTGGTCGGCATCATCGGATTCCTCGATGTCCCGATCGTGCACTTCTCGGTTCGTTGGTGGCGCACTCTCCACCCGAGCGGACCGACGCCCGCCGATCCCACCAACAGCTCCGGTTTGGGTGGGCCCGAACTACTGGCGTTCTTCACCGCGCTGATCGCGTTCACGCTCCTGTTCGCGTGGCTACTCGCAACGCGCGTGCGGATCGGCCGCCTCGAAGATGAGATCGATCGTCTCGAGATCGAGGAACAACGTCCGGACCGAGGTTCGGCGGGCGTGCCGGTGTCCACATGAGCAGCCTCGGCTGGATGATCACCGCGTTCCTCTGCGCCGGCGCCGGCATCGGCGGCTACGTCGCGACCCTCGTGGTTCGCGAACGGAGACTGGCCAGGCTTCTCGTCGCGTTGCGGAAGAAGTCCTAGGCGATGGAGATACTCGACTCCCTGGTTCAGCTTATGGAGGAGTGGGTCACCGACTACGGATACGTCGCCATCTTCCTTCTGATGCTCGCCGAGTCTGCCTGTATCCCCTTCCCCAGCGAAGTAACGATGCTCGTCGGTGGCTGGTACGCCGCGAACGGAACGCTTAATTTCTTCTGGGTCGGTGTCGCGGGGGTGCTGGGGAACGTTGTCGGGTCCTGGATCGCGTACGCGGTCGGCCGCAAGATGGGTCGCAGCGTTCTGGATCGGTACGGGAAGTACGTGCTGATCAGGAGCCACGACATCGACAAAGCCGAGATCTGGTGGGAGAAACACGGCGACGCCGCTACCTTCTTCTCTCGCCTGCTCCCGGTGATCCGAACCTTCATCTCGCTTCCCGCCGGGATCGCAAAGATGCCCTTCGGGAAGTTCACGCTCTACACGTTCCTCGGTGTCGTGCCCTGGACCTTCGCCCTCGCCTGGCTTGGGGTCGTCGTCGAGGACAACTGGGAGAGTGTCCTGAACTACTTCGATATCCCCACACTGATCATCGGAGTCTCGTTGTTGGTGATCGCGGGGGCCTGGTGGTGGCGGCGTCGGAAGGCGCGCAATAACGAGGCTCCCGTAGAAGAAAAGACGACCGAAGAGGCGTGATCCGCGCAGTTCGCGCGATCCCAGTCACATACGCGCAAAGTCGCAGGTCAGGCCAGATATTCGCCTGTTTGCTGCCGGGGCGGCCCGCCCGTAATATGACGCACCATGTCGATGAAAGAGCGGGTCTTCCGGTACACGGACAAACCCATGACCTGGACCCGCGCCGTGCTCCTGGGTTTGGCCATCTGGGTAGTGCTCATCATCGTGACCGGGCAGATCCCCTCGTACTTCATCTACTGGGTCGATGCCAACGTGACCAAGGTGATCGAGTGGACCACCAAGATCCCTGGGGTCGAGTCTGAAGGCTTCAACCCCAGGCAGGTACAGATCGCCCGTGACGTCATCGCCAACGGACTTCAGATGGGTGGCTTCACCGTGATGCTGGCGGCTGCCTACTTCTGGCAGAAGGCCAAGCAGAAGAGGGTCGGACAGAAGGACCTGCAGGACACCGTCAAGGGATACATGTCGGGCAAGTAGGGAGTGCAGGAAACTAACGAATGCCGAAGGCACCCGAACCGAAGAAGATGGAAACGATCGAGAAACCCATCTTCCGAACCGACTACGAGATGGAGCTCGTCGACTCCGACTGGCTGAAGGGCGCCGTCAAACCGAAGAACTTCATCGATTTCATCCCCGAGCAGTGCATCCTTTGCGAGGGTTGCGTCGATATCTGCCCTTGGTACTGCATCCACATGGTCTCCCCGGATGCGGTGGCCGATTCGGGTAACGTCTCGCTGGCAAACACGATCGGTGCCACCGACATCCTCTTCTTGATCGACGACAATGCCTGCACGCGCTGCAACCTCTGCGTCGAGCGCTGTCCGACCGGGGCCCTGGTTCAGAGCCAGGTCACCGGAGGGAAGAAGAAGACATCGGCCCGAGCCATGGGAACGGTGCCGGAAACGCAGAAGGCCTCGTAGGAAGATGTTGATCACGCCGGAGCTGAAAGGACCCAAGAACTAGTGGCTAAGTCTGCAGGCTGGAAGCCCAAGGAGAAGCTCGCGGAGCGGGTCGATCAACTCCATCAGAGCCAGCTATGGAGGTCCATCTTCCGGCCCGGGTCGATCTTCCGTCGCGGCTACGCCGACTCCCCCCGGAACCGTGCATATGTCGTGATGAACTCGCTGCTGTACCACCTGCACCCGGTGAAAGTGAAGCGGCACGGGATCAAGCTCAGCTACACCCTGTGCCTGGGTGGCCTGTCGTTCTTCCTCTTCATCCTGCTGACGATCACGGGCATCTACCTCATGTTCTTCTACCGGCCGGACGTCGGTGCGGTGTACTCCGACATGCAGCGCCTCCAGACCCAGGTGAGCTTCGGCCTGCTCGTGAGGAACCTCCATCGGTGGGGCGCCCACCTCATGGTCATCACCGTGTTCCTCCACATGGCCCGCGTCTTCTACACCGGCGCCTACAAGCCACCCCGTGAGTTCAACTGGGTCGTCGGCGTCATCCTCTTGCTCCTCACCTTGCTGCTGGCGTTCACCGGCTACCTGCTCCCCTGGGACCAGCTCGCGGTGTGGGCCGTCACGGTGGGTACCGAGATGATGAAGCAGTCCCCGGTGGTCGGCGATCAGGTGCAGTTCGCCTTGTTAGGAGGCCCCGTGATCGGGCCGGAGACTCTACTGAGGTGGTACACGCTCCATGTCCTCTTCTTACCGTTCATCATCGTGATCTTCATCTCGATCCACTTCTGGAGGGTTCGGAAGGACGGAGGCATCTCCGGTCCCGTGTAGGGATCCGAGGAAGAAACCATGCCGACACCAGACGAGGTTTTCGAGCAGGTACTGGCCGAGGAGCAGGCCAAGGGCTCCAGCCCGGTGGTCGCAACCTCGCGCGCCAAGGCCGCCAGGGTGCGGGCCGAGCGAGGGTCCAAGGACCCGAACAAACCCGACCCATCGACGGCTCCTCGGAAGGCACCGGATGGTGCGGCCGAGTCCAAGCCGGACGCCGAGGGCGCCACTGCTCCGGCAGCTGCCGCCGCTGCCCCGGCGACTGCGAAGGCGTCTCCGGCCCCCAAGGCCGCCGCCCCGGCTCGGAAAGCAGCCGGTGGTGGTGCCGTCCCCGAGCGTGTCCAGCGCCTGCTCGCGGTGGTCAAGCCGGAAGCGATCCAGAAGGTGGAGCGTCAGCCGATGGACCGGGTCAACGTGTGGCCGCACCTGATGGCCGCTGAGTTCGTTGCTCTGCTCATCGTCCTCATCTTGATCACGGTGTTCTCGGCAGTCGTCGACGCGCCGCTACGCCAGCTCGCAAACTTCAACCAGACTCCCAACCCGTCCAAGGCGCCGTGGTACTTCCTCGGACTGCAGGAGTTGCTGCGTTACTTCCACCCCCAGGTTGCCGGTGTGACGATCCCGACCGTGATCATCATCGGGCTGATGGCTGCACCGTTCATCGACCGCAACCCGTCGACGCGGCCGGATGACCGCAAACTTGCGATCGTCATCTTCTCGTTCTTCATGCTTACGTTCGCAGTGCTGACGATCATCGGTATGTTCTTCAGAGGTCCAGGGTTCAACTTCACGTTCCCCTGGAACGACGGCATCTTCTTCGAGTTATAAGGAGCGATAGGTGAGTCCTGGAACGATCGCGCTGATAGTGGTGGCGGCCTCGGTCGCAGCGTGGGGCCTCTTCATGGCCAACATCACGATCCGGCGCGAGCGGAAAGCCAAGGCGGAAGCGAAGGCGCTCGCGGCGGGGGCCGGCGACACCGGTGAAACCTCTCCGGTAGCCGCCGCAGTCACCGAGCCCGGACCGGAGCCCGAGCCCGAAGTGACGGTGACCAAGGTTCCCGAGAAGGCCCGTAAGCCTCTGACCCCCGATCAGCTCGCGGTGTCCCGGCGCCAGTTCCTCAACCGCACGTGGTCCGCCTCGTTCGGCGTCTTCCTCGGGATCTTCGGCATGTCGACCCTGTCGTTCTTGTGGCCCAAACTCACCGGTGGATTCGGCACCAAGATCACGGCCGGCAACTACGAGGATCTTCTGGCCGAGATCGGCCCGGCCGGCGGGTTCAAGCCGGTCTTCATCGCCGAGGGCCGCTTCTGGCTGACCTACTACGACGGCACCGGTGACGCCCCCGTTTACGCCACGACGTTCGCGGTCGAGAACAAGATGCAGGCGCTCTACCGGAAGTGCGTACACCTCGGCTGCTCGGTCCCCCACTGTGACACCTCGTTGCTCTTCGAGTGCCCTTGTCACGGCTCCAAGTACCGGCTGTCGGGCGAGTACTACGGTGGCCCCGCTCCCCGCGGCCTCGATCGCTTCCCGATCGAGATCGTCGGCGGCAAAGTGGTCGTCGACACCGGCGACCTTCAGACCGGCCCACCCCGCGGGACCGACACGTGGGTGAAGTTCTCGGGCCCGGCCGGACCTCTGTGTGTGCCCAGTGCGTAGCGTGACGACGCCGGGCGTCGACCCCACCGCGAGGATGGGCACGTGAAGACGAGCGACATCCTTACGATCGTCGTCGTCGTTCTGGGCCCGGCCGCGGCGCTGTGGTTCATCTTCATCGCGCGAACCCGGATCAAGGACCCCGCGGCCAGACTTGGCATCCCGAAGGCGTTGCGCCCCGGCCAGCCGGACGAGGTTCTCGAGGGCAGGCGCCTCGAGCGCATCATGATCTATGGGGTCCTCTCGACGCTGGCGCTTGCCGCCTTTATCCCGGCCTACTGGCTCCCCGAGACCGGGCGTCAGGACACCTTCCAGGAGCACCAGGACGAGACGTCGGTCGAACGAGGGTTCCTCGTCTACGGAGCTCCCCCCGACCTCGAGGAAGCCGAATCGGGAGGGCCGGCCGAGTTCAAAGAGGCCGAGGAGGCGATCGCGCTGGGGCAGAACTGCGGGCAATGCCACGGTCCGGCCGTCGAGGACCAGGAGGAGGAGACCTGGGCGGCCGGAGGGCTTGCGGCCGCAGGGTACGTCGATCCGGTGACCGGAGACACGGTCGCCTACGTCGCACCGCCGCTCAACAACGTTTTCACACGCTGGGACGAAGAGGTCGTCAGGTTCACGATCGAGCGTGGTCGACCCGGCACGCCGATGCCCGCGTGGGGCACCGAGTACGGGGGATCGATGACCGAGCAGATGGTCGACGACGTCATCGCCTGGCTCAGGACCCTGCCCGCCAACAACGAGGCGCCCGGGGGGATCTCAGAGAACTGTGGAGAGCCGGAACCGTTCGACCTCCAGTGCGGTGAGGAGATCTTCACCGCACGCTGCGCCGTGTGCCACGGATCCGAGGGACAGGGCAAGGATGAAACCGGTGCTGAGGCCGAGTGGCACCAGGGGACCGCGCTCTGGATGGGGAAGGTCAAGCACCTCACCAACGCTCAGCATCTCTTCACCGTGATCAACGGTCGACGCTACGCATTCATGCCTCCGTTCAGCGACGCACCGGAGCAAGGCATCCCAGCCAATCCCTATCCCCTCACGATGGACCAGATCAGAGCCGTCGTTAACTACGAACGGAGCCTCTAGTTGGACGCCATCACACTCGAGGGCTACGGCGTATTCATCTCCAGCCTCATCGTGTTCTGCGGAAGCATCTGGTTGCTGCTTGCGGTCGTCCTCGGATCACGCCTCGCCTACTTCATCACGGCTTCGGTGACTCTGGCTTTCGTCCTGATCATGGGAGCCGTGTGGTCCTTCACGCAGCTTGGCCCCGTCGGTGTCGCTCCCAGCTGGTCTGCTCTGGGGGTCGGGGATCCGTCGGAGATCGACTTCTCCGGAGCGGGTTCCTATCCCGACGGGGACTGGCGTCCGCCCGACTCCGACGATGAGGAAGACGTCTCGCATGCCGCGGAATCCGAGGGAGCCGCAAGCGAGGCCCTGACCACGGCGATCGAAGAAGACGAGATCACCACCTTCGAGCCCGAGGGCGAAGAGGAAGCCGTCGAGCCCATCGCGACGTCCGACTCGACCCTGCTGCTCGAGGTGAACGACAAGCTCTACGGCGCTACGCTCTTCCAGGCCGGTGTTGGTGAGGACGCCGCGGCCCCCGAACCGGCTCAGGTCGGTGACCCGGGCACGGTGCTGGTCGTGACCGAGTTCGACCCCGGCGACCCATACGGCCTCCCTCGTAAGATCACCCTTGGCGTCTTGATCCTCTTCATCCTGCATCTGGTCGGCCTCAGCCGGGCCGAGAGCAAGGCCAAGGGCGCCGAGGTGACCGTATGAAAAGAGAGAGGCGTTCGATGATGTCGATCCGGAAGCTACGCGTTGCACTCCTGGCCCTCTTTGCGCTGGCCATGCCAGCGTGCGGCGCCGGGATCGACGCCGGCGTGCAAGGAGGCCGGGCGTTCATCGCGCTGACGGTCTTCCTCGTCATCGGAGTGGTGATCCTCTACCTGGCGCTCGGTCGCGAGGAGTAACTCCGCGGTTCAGCGGCTGATGATGTTCTCGAGGATCTCGATCACTCCGGGGCCCACCGTTACGACGAAGATCGACGGGAAGATGAACAGGATCACCGGGAAGAGGATCTTCACCGGAGCCTGAGCTGCCTTCTCTCTCGCCCTCTGCCGGCGCTTCAGCCTGACCTGGGCGGCCTGGACCCTCAGCACGTCGGCCACCGCTGAGCCCATCTGATCGCTTTGGATCAGGGCGATGACGAAACCGGAGAGTTCGGGTACGTCGGTTCGGTCACGAAGATTGACGAGCGCGTCCCGGCGCGAGACCCCCAGTTCGATCTCTCTCAGGACCCGTGTGAACTCGGCTCCGAGGGGACCATCGAGGTTATCGGTCACGATCTCCATAGCCTGTTCGAGCCCAAGACCCGCCTCGACGGTGATCGAGAGGAGATCGAGAGCCTCGGGAAGGTCAAGTGCAACCTTCGCCTGACGTTCGCGGGCACGGGAGTCGAGCCACAGGTCGGGCACGAACGAAGCTAGGACGGCGATGAAGAGCCCCCAGAGGGCCGGAGGGAAGCTGCCGAACGGAGCCGCCCATCCGAACAGGAACCCGACGATCGCGGCGGCGGCCTTATAGGAGAAGATCCGCTCGCTCGAGACCTTGCCCTCGAACCCCGCGTACACGATGCGGTTCCGGATCAACTCGACCCGTCCCGTGGGAGAGACCTTCCCCATCACCCGTGCGGAAGCCGCCATTAGGGGTTCCAGGACCCGATAGACCGCGCCGGGTCGATGGACGATCCCGTCGTCGAGCTCGATCTCGCTCGGTGAAGTCGTGGCCACCTCGGCGCGGGTCCGGGCCAATCCGTAGGCGAATGCACCCAAGCCCCCGCCCACGAGCACTGCTGCGATGAGAGTGATCATGCTCACACCTCGATCTTGATGATCCGGGACATGACGAAGAAACCGAAGACCATCATCACGGACGCTCCGGCCACCATCACGAGACCGGGGAGCGTGCTGAACAACGGATCCAGATAGTCCGGGTTCGTGAGAAGAAGGAACCCCGCAACCGCGAACGGCAGCGCGCCGAGGATGTAGGCCGACAACTTCCCCTCGGCCACCAAGGCTCTGAGTTCGCGACGCACCTCTTCTCTTGCCCTCATGAACTCCCCGACGGTTCGCAGGATGTCCGCGAGCCGGCCTCCGGTACGTTGCTGCACGACGATCGCCTGCACCGTCCAAGTCAAGTCACGAGAGCCCAGTCGCTCCGACATCGCCTTCAGCGCGTCGACCAAGGGGGCACCTAGACGAGCCGCGGACAGGACCCTGGAGAACTCGGATGCCGCGGGCTCGGACGCTTCCGAAACCACGACCTCGAGCGATTGCTGGATCGAGGAGCCGGACTCGAGCGCCGCGGCAAGGAGGTCGAGAACGTCCGGGAATTGGTCTTCGAACGCGGCCCGTCGTCGTTCAACCGACCGACTCATGACCAGGTAGGGGATCGTGAGACCTCCGGCTGCGAGCAGAACCGCTAGTCCGATCGAGGAACCAACGACCCCCACGACCGCGCCGAGGGTCCCGGCTATCACCGATGCGGCGATGAACTCTCCCGGGGTCACCTCCCAGTCGCTCCTCTCGATGCGAGAGGTAACGCGCGCGAACGTTCCGCTCTTCCCGAGAGCGCGCTCGGTGATCAGGCCTGCTCGGGCGAGGATCCTGGAGGTCTCCTTGGCGGTTTCAAGGGAGCTGCTCTCGAGATAGGCGGTCTCGACGAGCTCTCGCAGATTACGCACGCTTCGCCGCTTACGTGCCTGGTAGGCGACGATGGCCGCGAACAACCCGGTCCCTACGAGCAGGGCGCCGAGGACATCGGGAGTCATGGTTTCCTCGCATTCCCGCTGCTCGGGCCGCGGAAGATCGCCGCCTCGAGAGGAACGCCGCGCTCGGCGAGCTTCTCCGCCACCCTTGGTCGAAGGCCGGTCGCCTCCAAGGGGCCGTCACCGCTCCGCTTGAAGACGTCCTGCATGGTGATGACATCACCTTCGCGGCCCTGGATCTCGGCGATGGCGACGATCGTCCGCCGTCCGTCGCTCCTGCGATCCAGCTGGATCACAACGTCGAGGGCGCCGGCGATCTGCTCGCGCACCGCCTGCAACGGAAGGTCGAGTCCGCTGAAGAGCACCATCGTTTCGAGTCGCGCAAGTGCATCCCGGGCCGAGTTGGCATGGACGGTCGTGAGTGAGCCCTCATGCCCAGTGTTCATCGCCTGGAGCATGTCGAGTGCCTCCGCTCCGCGGACCTCGCCGATCACGATCCGATCGGGCCGCATACGCAGTGCGTTCTTGACGAGATCGCGGATCGAGACCTGACCGACTCCTTCGATGTTCGCGGGACGTGACTCGAGCCGGACCACATGCGGTTGCTCGAGCTTCAGCTCGGCCGCATCCTCGACCGTTACCACTCGGTCCGTGTCGGGGACGTAGTTCGACAGAACGTTGAGCAGAGTTGTCTTTCCGGTGCCGGTTCCGCCGGAGATCAGCACGTTCAGCTTTCCCTTGACCGCCGCCGATAGGAACATCGCTGCATCCTCAGAGATCGATTCCATGCGGATGAGATCGACGACGGTGTAGGGCATCTCGGGGAAGCGACGGATCGTGAGCACGGGCTCCCCCACCACGAGTGGCGGGATGATGGCGTTGATCCTGCTCCCGTCCTGCAGCCGGCCGTCTGCCATCGGCGACGCGTCATCGACCCTGCGACCGGCAACCGCGAGCATCCGGTCGATCACCTGGCGGTACGAATCGAGGCCGGCGAAACGGATCGAGGTCCGCGCCAGCTTCCCCTCGCGCTCGATCCAGATCTCGTCGTGCGCATTGCACATGATCTCGGTGACGTCCGGGTCCTCCATCAGCATCTCCAGCGGACCCCAGCCGAGCATGTCGGCGAGCATCTCCTGGAAGAACGTCGCCTTCTCGCGCGGGCCGACGGATACCGAAGACCCCTTCATCTCCTCGGCTAGGTGACGCTCCAATCGAAGGCGAAGATCGCCCTCGTTAACTGCCCCGGTAGCCAGCTTGGGGCCCAGCTCCTTCACGACGGAAGCCCGGACCCGGGCCTTCAGGCGCTCGAGCGCGGCCGATTGGTGATCCAGCGACGACAGTCTGCGGGTCTGTGAGCGAGGTACCTCCGCTCGAACCGGGGGTGGGGCGGCCTCTCCGTTCGTGATCAGGGGAGCTCCCGAGGTGTCCTTCGCCGCCTGGGCCAGCCGCTCTGAAAGTTTCATCCTTGATCCCCCTTCTTCGAGAGCAGCCGGGATAGAAGGCGACCGCGATCCCCGCCGGGGGTCGCGGACATGACCTGCGCCGCAAGGTCCTCGGGGAGGATGTCGCGCACCGCCTTCAAGAGCTCCCGGGAAACGGCGTGGCGGGGCTCGGACTCGATCACGACCGTTCCCATATTCATCGCCCGCATGATGGCGCGGGATTGGGAGATCAGACCAACGAAGCGATCGTTAAACGTCTCCTGAACCTGCTTCACATCGAGACCCACGTCGGAATCGATCTTGTTGAGGACCAGCCGAAGCCTCGAATCGTCGATCTTCAAACGGGTGACGGTATCGAGGAACACTCTGAGGTTCTTGAGGCTGGGGACATCCAGCGTCGCCATGACCACCACGAGGTCACTGTGGTCGAGCGCCGTCAGAACAACCTCATTCAGGGAAGGTGGAGTGTCGATCACGACGACGTCGTAGAGCGGGATCACCGCCTCGATGACCCGCTCCACGTCGCGTGCCCCGACGTGATCCGCGAGCGACGGATCGCGCGGTGCCGTCAGAACGTCGAAGCCCAGGTCGTGCCTCACGACGAGTTCGTCGAGGTGCTCGGTAAGGGCGTCCTCGGGAAGAGGTGCTCCCTTGGCCCCGTAAAGCCCGTCGTAGATCGAGTACTGGGACCGCAACTGCAGCGCCGCAGCCACCTCCCCGAACTGCAGATCGAGATCGACGAGGAGAACTCTCTTGCCGCTCCGGCCGGTCAGCGCCGCGAGGTTCGTGGAGAAGAACGTCTTGCCGCATCCTCCGGTCGCCGACGCAACCGTTAACACGACCGCTTCAGACGTCTCGGGAAGAGTCAGCTCGAGACCGTCTTCGGCCTCCTGGAACTCCGGCGTCTCCAAGTCAGTTTTCACGGTTCGCAGCAACAACGTCATCGGGAGTCACTCCATTCGGGGTCGTGTGGTGTTCGCCGTCATTGGTGATCGCGAGGTAGAGGGTGCCGAGCGTGGACGCATTGACCAGCCGCTCCGCCTGAGCAGGGCTCACTTCGAGAACCGCGATGACTTCATTCTGGAGAGTCGTCGCACCCGAGTCCTCGTCCTCGGTCTGAGCGGCCGCGACCGACACCGCCAGCACCCGGATCCCACTCAGGAACAACTTCGTACGGTTGCTCGCCGGGCTTACCTCGGTCCCTTGGTTGAGGGGCGCGTAGGTCGCGAAGACGTCGACCGAGCCGCCGGGAGAGGCGTAGCGCGCAACGCCCGGCGATAAACCAACCTGGACCGCGACCGCGACCATGCCCTTGGCCGGCCGGAGGCTGCTGATCGCCTCCGGAGCGGCAAACTGGCCGGCGGTGAGTTGCGCCCCTTCCGATAGGGGGGCCGAGAGGACCAGTCCCTCGACCGCATCGAGGTCACCCAACGCCCCCAGGGCCACGTACTCCCTCGGGATCTCTTCGATCGATGTGAGATCGGCGAGGCTCTCGAGGGTGGCGCCGGGTTCGATCGCCGCGCTCGCGACGAGCACTGGGATCGTCTCCTTGCCATCCGAGATCCGTTCCTTCACCTTGCTTCCGTACGCCAGCACCAGCAGCGCGCCCACAAGGGCCGCCACGAGACCGAGCACGATCGTGACATTCAGTCTGCGCATCGTTCCTCCTCAAGTGAGCCGTTACTCGTCGTCACTCCTTCACCCCCACAACCGTTGCGTGCAGCGTCACTTCGGGCCGATCGAAGAAGACTCCGATCGGGCCGAGACTGACCGTGCGTTCGAGCGTGACCCTGACTTCGGTCCCGGGAAGGGTTGAAGAGTCGGAGGGATCGGGCGTGACGGTGACGTCCATGTCGCCCAGGCCCCCGTCCGCGGTGCCGAACCTCGCGCAACGCGCCTCCGCTTCGACGTTCTCGACCGAGGGAGAGCGCTTCGCCAGCAGTTCGCCGGCGCAGGAGCGCCGTTTCTGATCCGGAACTGACGTAGCGAACGCCGCCGCGGCACCGGCGGAGCGGCCCAACTTCACCTGCTCGATCACCGCGCCGATCAACGGCCACACGATCGCGAGCAACGCCATCAGGACCACCATGAAGATCGCCATCTCGACCGCGGCCGCTCCCCGCTCTCTCCTCATCACTGCCTCCGCCCGCTGGCGGTCCGTGTGATGTCATCGAATCCATCCAGACCCACCGCGGAGAGGAACCCAGCGGCGATGTTCAGGACCGGCAGATCCTCAAGACGGATGGTCACGGTCACGCGATCGCCCTCGTTCGGGTCGTCGGAAAGGCTCGTCAACGAGATCTCCGCTTCGGGGACGAATCCCGGGAGTACGTCGGCGTTGACCATCGCGGCGACTTCCGCCTCGGTCGGGTAGGGCGCCGAGTTCGAGCTGCCCTGCCGGATGCTGGCGTAGCGAGCCGCCTCGGAGGCTGCGTGATCGGCCGTGCTCGCGTAGAGAGCGTAGAAGCCCCCGAACAGAAGTAGTCCTACGAAGAGGATCACGAGCGGCAGGATGATCGCGAATTCGACCGCGGTCGCACCACGCTCGTCGACCAATCCCGGGCCGTTCCTTCGTGTAGTCATCAGTTCGGCACCAGGCTGGCGCGGAAGCCTCCGGTGGCTCTCGCGAGGCAGCCGATCTCCTCAGTCGTCGGTACCGCGACGGTTCCGGAGATGCACACCGGCACGAAGTCGAAGAACGGGATGCCGAGGATCTCGGTCAGGTTGCCGAAGTTCAGCTTGGTGGATGGGTTCGTCGGGTCACCAACGACGAACGCGTAGACCATGGTTCCGGTCGCCGCAGCTTCCTCGACGATCTCTTGCTGGGTCGGGGGATCACCGGCCCCAGGGCTGAAGATGTCGTCGAGGTCATCGAGCAGCCGCTTGATCCCGAGCTGACAATCGAAGTCGATCGGCGGGGGCGTCACCGCGGAGACCTGCAGATCGATATCACCCGTGATCCCCGGCAGCTCGATGGTGATGCCGTCGTCGATACCGAGTGGGATAGTCCCTCCCGGGAGCGCAGGCGGGTTGCCGATCTCGGCCAGTAGGGCGTCGGTTTCATCGCTCACGGTCGCGACCAGGG
Organism: uncultured Actinomycetes bacterium; assembly: GCA_963826105.1. GTDB lineage: Bacteria > Actinomycetota > CADDZG01 > CADDZG01 > WHSQ01 > WHTI01. The sequence continues at coordinate 53,524 of CAWGWA010000017.1, forward strand.
AGGACAGCTCGTCCCACGATGCATCGAGGGCGGGGTTGAGGTCGATCGTGGCGCCGTCGAGCTCGACCAGGGTTCCACTGTCGAACCGGATCTCGTAGTCGCCATCGCCATCCACGTCGATCCCGGAACCTCCGGGCACCTCGACTAGGTAGTCGGGCTCCGCGATCGGAACCACGACGACATTCTTGAACCTGCGTCGCGCGGTTGCCGTGCGGGTCTCCTCGGTCTCGCCCGCGGGATCGAGCGGCACACCCTCGAACGTCCTCTGGAGGGAGACCTGCACGCCCGGCTTGAGCAACGCGGGCAGTACCGAACCGAGCTGGTGATAGAGGAGGTTGGCGATCTCCTGGCCCTGGATAGCGATCTCGTAGGTTTCCCCCAACGTCGGAAGGGGTGTGGGCAAGGGCAGGGGCGGAAGGCTCGGAACGGGAAGAGGGACCGAGAAACCGGGGAGGCCGACCTCGAGCGTCACCTCGGGAACCACGGTCACTGGATCGGCGAGGGTCTGGAGGCATGCCCCCAGATCGCCGAGGACTCCCGAGTCGGCCGTATACGTCGCTTCACACTGGGCCGCATCGACATCGGTGAAGTCGCCCCCGAGGCTCGAATCCTCCAGCAGCGCGATGCGCGCCCGCGCGCACGCCTCGGCCAGGGGATCGGGTCCGCCGAAAGAGGGCAGTTGCGAGCTGCCCGAAGAGATCGCGTTGAGGTAGGTGCGGATGAACTCTGGATCGCCGAGAGGGATAACGCGCGCTCCTGCAAGCGCACCGACATCGGCCGACCTCTGAACCTCATCGATCGTCCCGGTGCGAACGTAGGCGGAGAGCGCAGCCACGCTGAGCGGAACCAGAACTCCGACGAGAAGGATCGCGAGGAGGACTGCCGTCGCCCCCTCTTCTCCCCCATGGAAACCGCGTCGACGAACCATCTGCGAACCCATCCCCCTCAAAGAGCGTCGCCCGCCAGAGCCGCCCGAAAAGAAACCGGCCCGCAGGGTCTCCCCCGCGGGCCGTGGTTCTGAGTTCTACCTAGAGCTCGTCGACGATCGACTGGAATCCGCCGGCGATCTCCTCGCCGAGCGTCGCAACGATGGCGATGATGATCGCGGCGATCAGGGCCACGATGAGGCCGTACTCGACCGCGGTCGCGCCGCGCTCGTCGTTACGGAAACCCGCCAACCAGTTCTGCATGTCCGCCAGCAGCTGCAGCACCGCTACCCCCTTCGATCTTCGGCCCGGGACCCACGCCCCGTGCTCACCGTTCCAGCAGTTCCTTCCAGGTCCCTTGCAACGAACTACGTAGGTCGGTGTGCTACCTATTGACTATCTCGCGTAGTCCTTTCGGAACCTTTTGTTGGAAGATTGTGAGGGCGCGCTCGCTCAGTTGTCAACAGGTTTATGCCCCATATGGAAGGAAGTGCCCGAGTAAATCCCTAGAAAAAAATACGTAGTGAAGACTACGTAGTACGGGCTAAGGCCTCAGGGTGTGGCAAAGACCGCGGCGGCCGCGCTCGCGAAGCCGTCGATGTGTTCCTCGGTGTGAGCATCCGAGATGAACAATGCCTCGAAGCGCGACGGAGGCAGGTAGAAACCGTTGGCCAGCATCCCGCGGAAGAAACGGGCGTAGACATCCGGGTCCGTGCTTTGGGCTGCGGCGTAGTCCTCGATCTCGTCACCGGAAAAGAAGAACCCTCCCAGGGCCCCGATGGCGGCAGCGACCATGGGCACCTCGGCTCGGTCGGCGGAGTCGACCAGCCCACGGACGAGATCGCGGGCCCGTTCCTGCAGGCGGCCGTACAGGTTCCCGTCCTCGGCGATCATCTCGAGTGTCGCGATCCCCGCCGCCATCGCCACCGGGTTCCCCGACAGGGTCCCGGCCTGGTACACGGGGCCAGTGGGGGCCAGCTGGTCGAGGAGTTCTGCGGACCCTCCAAGCGCCGCGGCCGGAAGTCCTCCCCCACGATCTTGCCCAACAGCACGAGGTCCGCGGCGATCCCGAAACGTTCCTGAGCGCCTCCCGGACCGAGCCGGAACCCGGTGATCACCTCGTCGAACACCAGGAGCGCGTCCGCCTCGGTCGCGAGCTTGCGGACCCCTTCGAGAAAGCCGTCGTGAGGAAGGATCAAACCCATGTTTGCCGCTACCGGCTCGATGAGGATCGCGGCGAGATCGTTCCCGGCGGCCTCGACCGCGGTCTGCAACGCCACCAGGTCGTTGAACGGCACCACGATCGTGTCCGCGGTCGTTGCCTCGGTGACTCCGGGCGTGCCGGGGATCCCCAGGGTCGCGACGCCGGAACCCGCAGCCACCAGGAGCGAATCGAGGTGGCCGTGGTAGCAGCCGGTGAATTTGATGATCTTGTTGCGTGCGGTGACCGCGCGGGCGAGGCGGACGCACGTCATGGCGGCCTCGGTTCCCGAGGACACGAACCGCACCTTCTCGATGTTAGGCACCATCCCAACCACGAGTCGCGCGAGGTCGACCTCGAGTTCGCTCGGGGTCCCGAACGAGGTCCCGTTCCTCGCCGCAGCGATGACCGCCTCGACGATCCGAGGATGGGCATGACCGAACAGCAGGGCGCCCCACGATTGGACGAAGTCGATGTAGGTGTTGCCGTCCACGTCGGTGATCTCGGCCCCAGCCGCCTTGCGGACGAAGAACGGCTCCGAGCCGACCGATCCGAAGGCGCGCACCGGGGAATTGACCCCACCCGGCATCAGGGATGACGCCTCGGCGAACAGATTGCTGCTGGCGTCGGTGATACGCGGATCTAAGCCAGCCACTCAGCCGCCTTGCTCGCGTGGTAGGTCAACACCAGATCAGCGCCGGCCCGGCGGATCGAAGTCAGTACTTCGATCGTCGCGGCGCGCTCGTCGAGGAAGCCCTTCTCGGCCGCGGCCATCAACATCGAGTACTCGCCCGACACGTTGTAAGCGGCCACCGGATAACCGGTCGCTTCCTTCACCGCGCGAACGACGTCGAGGTAGCCGATCGCCGGCTTCACCATGAGGGCATCGGCTCCCTCTTCGATATCGGCGAGCGCTTCGCGCACCGCCTCTTCGATGTTGGCGGGATCGGCCTGATAAGAACGACGGTCGCCGAAGCGCGGCGCGCCCTCGGCCGCGTCGCGGAACGGACCGTAGAAGACCGAGGCGAACTTGGCGGAGTACGCGAGTATCGGAGCCATCTCGTGGCCGGCGCTGTCCAGCGCCGCGCGGATCGCTCCCACCTGCCCGTCCATCATCCCGGATGGGGCGATGAGGTCCGCGCCGGCTTCGGCCAGAGACACCGCGATGCGACCGTAGGCCTCGATCGTCGGATCGTTGTCGACCGCCTCGCCCTTGAGGATCCCGCAGTGACCGTGATCGGTGTACTCGCACAGGCAGAGGTCGGCGATCACCAGGGCCTCATCGCCGAGTTCGTCCTTGAGCGCCCGGATCCCGCGCTGCGTGATGCCGTCGGAGTTCCATGCCTCGCTTCCGACCTCATCTTTGTGGGACGGAACCCCAAACAGGATCACTCCGGCGACGCCCTTGGACGCGAGCGAACGAGCTTCCTTCACCAGCGATTCGATCGTGTGCTGGAACTGGTTCGGCATGGATGCGATGGCGGCGGGCTCGGCGATGCCCTCCTTGAGGAACATGGGGGCGATCAGGTCCGAGGGAGCCAGCGAGGTCTCGGCGAAGGCTCGGCGGAGCGCGCCGGAACCCCGAAGACGGCGTAGGCGCTCGGACGGGAAGCCGGACATGCCCACTATGGTGCCACCTCCTGGGGTCGAGCCCTACTCCGACCGAGCTCCGGCCAGGGCGTCCACGAGGCCTGCCGCGGTGTGCTCCCGGGCGACGATGCCCACGCGAAACCCCTCCGCCTCGGCTCCCCGGGCCGTCATTGGGCCGATGCAAGCCACCAGGGCGCCCTCGGGGAGCTCTGCCTCCCCCAACACTCGAGCGAACCCGCGCGCGGCGGACGGGCTCATGAGCGTGACCACATCGAAATCGCCGGCCTGCACGACCGCGACCGCGGCCGGATCCGGTTCGAGCGGCAGATTGCGATAGACCGGGACCTCTTCGACGACCCATCCGCTCTCGCGCAGAGCCTCGGGGGTCTCCGGGGGCCCATCCTCGACCCGGGCGATCAGGACAGCCCCCTCCGGTTGGCCCAGCGCAGCCGCCAGCGCGGCTCCCGTAAACGCGGTGGGGACGAGGTCGACCTCGAGACCGGCGGCCTCGGCATCACGTGCGGTGGACGAACCGACGGCGCCGATCTTCAGAGCCTCGGGAAGATCTCGGTCACCGGCACGTTCCACGAACCCGGCGACCGCGTTGCGGCTTGTGAACAGCAGCCAGGTGAATTCCTCGAGACGATCGAGCGCACCATCGAGGGCGGTCCACGATGACGGCCCGGCGATCTCGAAGACGGGAAGCGGGATGACGGTCGCTCCGCCGTCTATGAGCAGCTCGGTGATCTCGGCCCCGGCGGCGCTCGGGCTGGTAACCACGACCCGCATCGCGTCGAGCTCCGCACTCATCGGTCCGGCTCTCCCCCGAGCTCTTCGAGGATGTCGTCGCCGCCGCCCGAGATGATCGCCTCGGCGAGTTCGATCCCGATGGCGCGAGCGTCGCTCAGGCCCCCGGAGATGCGATCCCTGATGGCGTGGGTTCCACTGGGATGACCGAGGTAGCCGGTGACCATGAGCCGGTCTCCATCCACCTGCGCGAAACAACCGAGGGGTACCGAACAACCTCCTTCGAGACGCTCGGAGAACGCCCGCTCGACCTCGAGGGTCGCACGAGCCTCCGGATCATCCAGCGCGTTGAGTATCTCGAGGACCTCCGTATCGCCGGCGCGGGCCTCGATCGCAAGGGCTCCCTGACCAGGTGGAGGGACCCACCACGTGGGATCCAACGGCGCAGGATCGGCCTCGTCCCACATGCCTAGGCGTGCGATCCCCGCGGCCGCGAGCAGCGCGGCGTCGACCTCTCCGTCGGCGATCTTCCGGAGACGGGTGTCCAGATTGCCGCGGAACTCGACGCACTCGAGATCGTCACGCGCCTCCGCCAGCAGCGCGCGCCGGCGGATCGACGAGGTTCCGACCCGAGCGCCGGCGGCCAGGGAGGAGAGGCGATCCATGGCCGAACCGGAGCCGCCCACGATCACGTCCTCACTGCGCTCACGGGGAGGAACCGCGGCGATAGTGCACCCCGGTCCGATGGCCGCCGTGAGGTCCTTGGCAGAGTGAACCGCCAGGTGAGCGCGACCTTCCGCGACCTCGCGTTCGACCTCGGAGGTGAACAATCCTTTGCCACCGATCTCACTGAACGGACGACGGTCCTTGTCGCCGGTCGTCTTCACGGTCCTGACCTCGATCGTCACGTCCGGGTGTGCGACGGTGATTAGTGCCGAGGTGATCGCGGCCTGTTTCAGGGCCAGCTTGGATCCTCGGGTCGCGAGGACTAGGACCGTCCCGGTCACTCCGAAGGGTGATCGAGGTCGAAGAGCTCGCGCAGCGCAATCAGGTAGGCATCTCGTTGTTCGGGATCGCCGAGCGCCTTGACGTTCTCGAGCGGAGCGTGGATGAAGCGAGCCAGGATCCGTTGTGTCAGTTGATCGACCGCCGCCTGCTGTTCCGGTCTTAGATCACCGAGCCGCGCGGTTATCTTTTGTAGCTCGTCCTGTCTGATCTCCTCGCCGCGCTCGACCAGTGCGGTGACCACCGGCGCACTCTCGGTCGATCGTTCCCAGCGAGCGAATGCCTCGAGCTCTTCGGCGATGATCTTCTCGACGCCGGCAACCTCACTCAAGCGGGTTCCTAGGTTGGAATCGACGACGCCACGGAGGTCCTCGATGTCTCGGAGGACTACGCCCGGAATATCTCCCACTTCCGGCTCGACATCTCGGGGAACGGCGATGTCGACGATGAACAGTGGCTTGCCGTCGGGGCGATCGTCGAGCGCGGAGCGAACCAACGCCTGATCGATCACCATCCCGGGAGCGGTGGTGGACGAGATGATGATGTCGGCGGTTGCGAGGTCCTCGACCAGGCTCTCGAGCGGACGGGGTTCGACTCCGAAGGCCTCGGCCAGGGCGACGGCGCGCTCCTCCGAACGGTTCACGACCGAGACATCACCGGCCCCCGCGGACTTGAGGGCCTGGACCGCCAGGCGTCCCATCTTTCCGGCCCCGACCACAGTGATCCGCTTGCCGGAAAGGGTCCCGTCAGAGAACGCTCGCCGTGCCAGTTCGACTGCGGCCGACGACACCGATACGGGATTGCGGGCGATATCGGTTTCGGTCCGAGATCGCTTCCCGGCACGCAAGGCGCGCCGGAAGGCACTCCCGAGGACGCGCAACGCGCTGCCCTCCTCGGTCGCGGTTTGGAACGAGCGCCGAACCTGACCGAGGATCTCGGATTCGCCAACGATCATGGAATCGATACCCGCCGCGACGCGGAACAGATGTCGGACCGCACCCTCGTCGTGATACGTGTACAGCAGATCGTTGAAGTCCTCGGGTGCGACGTGGCAGAACTCCGAGAGGAAGTTGCGCAGATCCTGTGCGCCACCGTGGAACTTGCTGACCGCGGCGTAGACCTCTATGCGGTTACAGGTCGAGAGGATCGCACCCTCGGAGACATGCTCGTAGGTACTCAGCTGATGCAGCGCCTTTGGGAGCCGGTCCCCCCCGATGGCCAGCTTCTCGAGCAGGGCAACCGGGGCGGTCTTGTGGTTGAGACCCACCACGACCAACGAGGTCGTCGTCACGTGCCGCTATCCCCCCAACTGACGGTTCGCTTCGCGGGCCGAGGCGATCGCCTGGGTCCGCTGCAGGTGGAACGACAGGATCTGGAGTTCGATCGAGAGATCGACCTTGCGAACGTTGACGTCGGGGGACACGTTCACGACCGCCGGGGCGAAGTTCAGGATGCTCTTGACGCCCGCGTCGACCAGGCGCTCGGCAACCTCCTGCGCATTCTGAGGCGGCGTCGCCACGATCCCGATCGATATGCCGTCCTCGGTGACGACCTCCTTGAGTTCGTCGAGGTGCTTGACGGTCAGGCCCCCGACCTCCTCGCCGATGACGCCCTCGTCGACATCGAACAGAGCGGAGATACGGAAGCCGCGCTCCGAAAATCCCTTGTAGGAGGCGAGCGCCCGGCCGAGGTTACCGATACCGACGATCGCCGCGTGCCAGTCCTGGGTGAGGCCGAGTTCACGGGTGATCTGGAAGAGGAGGTACTCGACGTCGTAGCCGACCCCCCTCGTACCGTAGGAGCCGAGGTAGGAGAGGTCCTTCCGCACCTTGGCGGCATTGACGCCCGCCATCGTCGCGAGGTCTTCGCTCGACACGGTCATCTCGCCGCCCTCGGCCAGCTCGAGCAGCGCCCTCAGATAGATCGGCAGTCGGGCAACGGTGGCATCGGGGATCGCACGGTTCGGCATAGGGGATGCATCCTAACCGGGCTTGTGATTGTTCTCACAAAGCCGGAAGGGCCCATCTACCTGCACTTTTGCTTCTTCTCCCCGGCCCACAACAGACCCCTGGTGAATTTGTGCACGCGGGGCTAGACGACCGGGAGGAAGTCCAGGTTGTTCTGCATCCAGATCGCGATGCGAAACATCTGGTCGGTGACGAAGAGGATCCCGACGACGACCAGGAGCCCTCCGCTGACGAGGTTGATCACCCGCGTGTGGGTCCGGAGGAAGCGCACCGCGCCGGTCAGGCGCGAGACCCCGAGTCCGGCGACGATGAACGGGACGCCGAGCCCGAGCGAGTAGGACGCGAGCAGCAATGCGCCCTCACCCGCGCCGCCCTGGGAGCTGCTCCCGGCCGCCATCGCGAGTACCGCACCCAGGGTCGCCCCGATGCAGGGCGACCAGCCGAACGCGAACGCGGCGCCGAGCAGGACGCTGCCGCTTAGTCCCGCCGCCGGCCTCGGGTGGAACCGGGCCTCCCGATAGAGGAACGACAGCTTGGGGACCGCGCCCATGAACACCAGGCCGAGGACGATGATCATCACCCCAGAGATGCGCGTGAGGAGGGTCTCGTGGTCGCGCAGGAACGATCCGAGTCGCGTTGCGGTGGCGCCGAGGGCGACGAACACGAGCGTGAACCCGAGCACGAAGGCCACCGCGACCGACCCGGTCTTGACGGCGCGCCGGGCCCCCGTCTCCTCGGCCGCTCCGATCCCCGACATGTACGACAGGTAACCGGGCACCAGCGGCAGCACACAGGGAGAGAGGAACGAGACGACTCCGGCGCCGAACGCGATCGCGATGTTCGGGTCGGCCATCAGCCCGTCAACCTCTCGATCATCTCCATGAGCTCGGCCTCGTTAGGCACCGCACCGGGAACGTGTTCGACGATCTTGCCGTCCGCATCGATGAAGAAGGTCTCCGGCTGACCCGTGAGTCCGTAGTCACCTTCGATGCTGCCGTCGAGATCGCGCACACTCGGGTACTCGATGCCGTATTCGTCTGTGAATGCGATCGCCTCCGTGCGACCGTCGTTGATGTCCACGCCGACGAAGTGAACATCGTCGCCGAAGCGCTCGTAGGCGGCCTTGAACCACGGCGCCTCGTCCCTGCACGGCGCACACCACGACGCCCAGAAGTTCAACACCACCGGCTTCCCCGAGAGATCGGCCAGCGACAGGTCCCCGGTGCCCTCGAGCAGCTCGGCCTCGAAGGCCGGGGCGTCGTCGCCAGGGGCCGGAGGGCCGCCGGTGCGGGACAGTCCGTAGGCCAGCAGGCCCACGAAAGCCGCCGCCGGCAGCAGGATCAGCACGGCGCGCAGGGCTTTGTTGGAAGCGGTCGGAGGCGAAGACATCGAGAGCATCTTCGCGTGACGGCCGGCTTAACGGGCGGCCTATCCGCAACCTTACGCAAACGTAGGTAAATTGACGTATATGGAGGGAAATGCTACCTTCTGCCACCGGCAGACCCATCTCCAGGAGGCAACGATGACCCTCGCTCCGAATGCTCTGTTGGACCGACTGTCGGACGCCTCCCGGGACCGGCTCCTCGCTCGTGCGGTCGAGCGCGAGCTCGAACCGGACGAACTCCTCTATCTCGCCGGCGACCCCACCGAGCGCGTCCACGTGATCGACTCCGGGATCCTCAAACTGACCGCGCGCGACGCGGAGGGTGAGGAGACCATCGTGAGCCTCGCGCTGCCCGGCGAGACCGTCGGGGAGATCGCAGCACTCGACGGCACCTCGCACCCGACCGATTGCTCGGCGGCCACGCGTGCAGTGATCACCGGATTCAACGCAGGAACCTTCATCGAGGTACTTCGGAGTGATCCCTCCGGCGCTCTTGGTATCGCCCGGATCCTCGCGGCTCGTTTCCGATGGTGTTCGGACGCCGCTATCGAGCGCGCCGCATCGGAGGTACCGGCACGACTCGCCGGCCGGCTCTTGGAGCTGGCGCGCCTGCTGGGTGACGAAGGTGAAGCGGGGATCGACCTCGAGATGCCTCTGGCCCAGGCCGATCTCGGGCGCCTCGCCGGGATGTGCCGGGAGAGCGCGTGCAAGGCACTGGCGAGGTTCCGGCGCGAAGGTCTGGTGGACTACCGCGGGAGGAAGCTACGGATCCTCCGCCCGGATGCGCTCGAGCACATCCGCTGCGCCGGCCGCTACAGATCTAGCTCAGAGCGCGCTTGAGGATCTTGCCGTTGGCGAGGTGCTCGAAGCCGTCCACGATCTCGATCGACTCTGGACACTTGAAGCGCGCGAGGAGTGCCTTGCATCCCTCCGACAGCTCCTCGGGAGACGCTTCGGCTCCGTGTACCAGCACGACGTAAGCCTTGACCGCTTCGCCGGTGTAGGTATGGGGTACCCCGACCACTGCCGCTTCCGCTACACGGGGATCGGTCATGAGCGCGTGTTCGACCTCGGAAGGGAACACGTTGAACCCGGAGACGATGATCAGATCTCGCTTGCGGTCGACGAGATAGAAGAACCCTTCTTCGTCGCGCACCGCGATGTCTCCGGTGTGGAGCCAACCGTCCCGAAAGACCTCGGCGGTCTCCTCGGGTCGGTTCCAGTAGCCGGAGAAGACGTTGGGGCCGCGCACCACGACCTCGCCCGGATCTCCCAGGGCCACCTCGCTCCCGGACTCATCGAGCAGACGAACCTCGACCCCCTCGAGTGGCATCCCTACAGATCCGGCACGAGGCTCGGACGCCATCAAGCAACTCATCAGCGCGGGCGACGTCTCGGTGAGTCCGTAGCCCTCGTAGATGTTCACCCCGGTCACACCGGCGAATGCGGTGAGGACCTCGGGGGCCAGAGGGGCGGCGCCGGACACCGCCAGGCGCACCGACGAAAGGTCGTACTGCTCAACCCCGGGGGTGTTGACCATCGCGAGATACATCGTCGGCGCGCCGAACAAAACGGTTGCCTTCTTGTCGACGATCGTTCGGAAGGCGGGGACCGGGTCGAACCGATCGATCAAGATCCCGGTAGCCCCGTTCTTCACCAAAAGGGCCAGCGTCACGTTCAACCCGAAGATGTGGAACAGAGGCAGGCCCATGAATAGAACATCGCTCTCGCCCACGGTTTCCTCGGGGATCGCCATCTGCTGCTCGATGTTCGACACGAGGTTGCCGTGCGACAGCATCACGCCCTTGGCCTCGCCGGTCGTGCCCGACGTGTAGGAGAGCACCGCGAGGTCGCTCGGGTCGCCGTCGACGATCTCGAATCCCCCAGTGTCTCCGGGCCACTCGCCATCGCCGAACACGTGCTTCACGGTAGGCACGCGCCCGGCACCCTGTGCCACGCTCGAGGCTGCGGGTCCGGATCCAAGCACGACCTCCGCGCCCGAGTCCTCGAGCACCCGAGCCATCTCCTCAGGGGTCAGCATGGTATTGAGGGGAACGACGACGGCACGACCCATGAGGATCCCGAAGTAGGCGGCCGCGAACTCCGGGGAGTTGCCGGCGGCGAGGGCGACCCGGTCGCCGGGAGCTACCCCCAGGGACGCCAGGCCCCGGGCGACCGCCGAGGCCCGCGCGGCAAGCTCGGAGAAGGTCCATGAGGCTCCATCCCCGGCGGGGACGAGCGCGACCTTGGCCGGAAGCCGGGCGCTGGTATCGAGGAGCATCGAGGCGACGTTCACAACCTCATTGTTACCCAGAGTTCAGGCTGCTGCAAACTATTGCAAGCATCATTTAGCCGATAGTTACCGCTAAAGGGATGAGGGACGCATGACGATGGGTGGGGAGAAGGCCGGTCCGGAATTCCATGCCTCCCAAAGGTTTGGTTCGGAGCCTCCCAGCCCACTCTTGGGCCGGCCTCTCTCGAGAGCGCCCCTGCTAACGCGGGGGCGTTCCTGTGTCTCCGGCTAGCGGGTCTGCTGCCACTACGATGCCCCCATGACCTCGCCCGACGCCTCGCGCCCACCCATACAGTGCTCCACCGGACCCTTCTGGGCATTCGAGCTCGAGGCCGCCATGGACGCCCTCGTCGAGGCTGGCTTCACCGAGATCGAGCTCATGGTCACCCGAGACCCGGCGACCCAGGATGCCGACCTCCCTAAGAAACTGGCCGATGAACGAGGCCTCAAGATCGCCTCGATCCACGGCCCCTTCCTCGTCATCACCAAGAGCGTCTGGGGGATGGAGCCGATCGAGAAGATCCGCCGGGGAGTCGAGATGTGCAAGGAGGTCGGCGCGAGTTCCTACGTCGTCCATCCGCCCTATCTCTGGGAGCGCGATTACGCGCGCTGGATCGGCAACGAGTGTGAGGCGTTCTCAGCCGAGCACGGCGTGACGGTCGCGGTCGAGACTATGTACCCGAAGTGGGTCGCGGGCCGGCGCGTCCGCGCCTATCGCTGGCTCGAGGCGCAGGCACTTTTCGACGCGTCGCCTCATGTCGCGCTCGATACCAGTCACCTCACCGTGGCCCGCCAGGACATCCTCGATGCTTACAAGATCCTGGCCCCCAGGCTTCGTCACGTTCATCTCTCCAACAACAACGGTGACGGCAAGGACGGTCACCTCGAGGTCGACAAGGGCATCCTTCCCCTTGACCGCTTCCTCAACGAGCTGCGCCGCACGGGATACGCGGGTGCGGTTTCGCTTGAGCTATCGGTGCGGCGCTACATCGAGAAGCCGACCGAGCTCGTGGGCATGCTCCGTAGGAACCGTGAGTTCGTTGAACGACATCTCTACGGAGCCCGTAAGCTTGAGAAAGGCTTGCCTCGCGAGATCGGGGAAGCTCCAGCACGGAACGACTGATGTGCGGCGGAGAGGATGCATGGGTCAGCGAGTGCTTATCGTGGACGATACCGAGCACGTCCGCGAGATGCTCGAGGCGATGCTCGAACTAGACGGTTTCGACGTCGTCGGCGCCGCCGCGTCCGGTGAAGATGCAATCCCACTCGCGGTCGAGAAACAACCTGATGTGATCGTCATGGACTACAAGATGCCGGGCATGGACGGACTGGCCGCTTCGCGCGAGATCCGGAAGGCCCGTGCCGACCAGCCGATCATCCTGTACACCGCATATCTCGATGAAGCCCTCGAAGCCGAAGCCAAGGAAGCCGGGATCGCCTTGTGCATCGGGAAGGTCGAAGGCCTGAGCCAACTAGAACGCCACATCACCGAACTCTGTCGGGACTTTGAGTCATGAAGAGTTCATGAGACGGAACACCCTTTATGCGATCATCCTGCTGCTAACCGCGATCGCGATCGCCGGCACCCTCAGCGTCATCCGCATGTGGGGGAGTTTCTGAGGCGTCCCGAGTCCCCTCAGCTCGGCCGCGATCCGCTAACCGAAGGTGCTCTTCCTGAGTCCGAGGTTCCTCAGCAACATCTGTTGGATCGTGTCGCGGATCGAGTCCGTGAGATCGAAGATCAACATGGCATCGTCCGCGGCGTCGTCGGGATAGTCGTCCATCGCGATCGGCTCGCCGAACTCGATGATCCACTTGCTCGGTAGCGGGATGAGGCCTAGTGGACCAAGTAGGGGGAAGGTCGGCGTGATCGGGAAGTACGGGAAGCCCAGTGCCTTCGCCAGCGGCTTGAGGTCGGCGATCATCGGATAGGTCTCCTCGGCCCCCACGATCGCCACCGGGATGATCGGAACCCTGCTTCGCAGCGCCACCTCGATGAATCCCCCCCGGCCGAACCGCTGCAGCCGGTACCTGTTCTTCCAACCCTTGCCCACGCCCTTGAAGCCCTCGGGGAAGACCCCGACCAGCTCTCCCCGGCGAAGCAGCTCGTGGGCGTCCTCGTCGCAGGCGACCGCATTCCCCGACTTCCGTGCGAGAGAGGAGATGAAAGGGCTCTTCCATACGAGGTCGGCACCCATGTTGCGGATCACGCGATGGCCGGGGTGCTCCGAGGCAACCGCTTGCTGCATCATCACGGCGTCGAGCGGGATCGTTCCGGAGTGGTTCCCGACCAGGAGAGCGGGGCCTTCCGCCGGGATGCGGTCGATCCCGATCGTCTTCACCCTGAAGTAGTCCTCGTAGAGCGGCCGCGCCAGGGGCATCAGCACATCGCGATAGAGCTCCTCATCGAACCCGAAGTCGTCGATCTCGTAGTTCCCCGCGAGGCGCCGCTCCATGAAGCTGCGGATCCTCTCCCTTGGATCCGAAGAGGACTCCTCGACGCGCGCACGAGCGGTCTGACGGCGGGCCTTCTCGGTCGCCTCGGCGCGCGTCTCCTGGCGTCCACCGTGCGTCCGGCAGAAACCTGAGGTACCGATGGAGTTCCTCTTGCAGCGCTTGCCGTCCTTGGTGGTGGCACGACAGCGGCGCGGGTCCGATTGCGAGCGTCCGTCGATCGGGATGATCTCTGCCTCAGGCATCGGTCGTTTTCCGATCGCTTTCCGCTTTCGTTCGGAGATACTCGAACAGCTCGCGCTCCCAGGTTGGATGAGCACTGGGCTCAGGAGCGTGATCCTTGTCACGATGGTCGCGGAAGTCGCTCAACGCCTCCACAGTCGTGTAGCGCGGTTGGAACCCAAGCTCGGCGTGAGCACGCCGCGTATCGACCACACGTCCATAAACCAGCAGCTTGAGCTGATCGACCGGGAAATCGACAAGGTTGAAACGGCGCAGGAGTTGGGCCGCCGAACTCGCCATCGGTACCAGCAGCGGGAGTTGCGTCCGGCCGAGCATGCGGATCGCCTTCGACAGGTAGACAACACCATCGCCTGCGACGTTGAAGATCCCACGCGAGTTCATCAGTAGGGCGCGATAGAGAGCCTCGACCGCGTCCTCCTCGTGGAGGAACTGCATTCGCGGATCGAATCCAAGCGCGGTCGGTATCACCGGCAGTGAGAGGTACTCGGTGATCGATGTGCGCACCGTCGGACCGATGACGTTCTGGGTCCGAAGGATAGACAGCTCGACATCGGGTCGACGTCGTCCGAAGTCGCGCACGTAGGTCTCGGCTTCTGCACAGTCCTTCCCATAGCCGGAAAGATCCGCCTGCCGATCGGAGTAGCTCTCGGGGATGATCGAGGGCTCGCCGGGATGACTTCCGTAGACGGCGGTCGACGACTTAACAACAACCTTCTTGACCCGGGTGGCGCGCTGCGCGGCCGCGAGGAGCTGCATGGTGCCGATGACGTTGCTCTCCTTCATCTGCGACCGGCCCCCGAGGCGTCCGGGGCTGGATCCGATGTTGGTGTGCACGATCGTGTCGACTTTGGTTGCTTCGAGCACCCGCGCCACCAGTGGATTCCTGATGTCGGCACGTACGAACTCGAGGCCCTCGATGTCGACGGGGGGCTCCTCGAGGTCGACTCCGACGATCTGAGCGACTCCAGGATCGCGCTCGAGCCGCTTTGCCAGACGCAGTCCAAGGAAGCGGGAGACGCCGGTGATGAGGATCCGGCGTCCCTCGGGAGTGGCGTTCTCGGTCATGACTCCACGCTACCCGGTGGGAGGACCGACGATCGCAGTCGAACCGGCCCTCGCTCGCAGCTGAGCCGCCGCATCCCCCTTGTTCACCGACAGTGAGAGGTACCGGTAGGAGTCTTCGACCAGGAGGAACTCGCCGGGATCGACGTCCGAATAGGACCCTCCGACGTTGAGGTTGAGACGATGGCCCTCGATACGGACCTCGAGGCGGTCCGCGCCCTCGAGCCCAACCTGACCGAGCTGCGGGCGTCCGAGGTTGAGCTGCAGGTTGCCGAACCGATCGACCTGGAGAGCCTCGGCATGAAGATGATCGTCGTGAACCCACGCGACGGGGATCTCGATCCGGGCGAGCTCATCGATCTTCAGCTCGGCCCCCAGTTCGGCCGGATCGACACCGGCGGCGATGTGGGCCGATGCAGGAGCGAACACGTCCCGGCCCTGAAAGGTCCGGGAGATCGGCCGCAGGAGGAAGGCCTCGTCGGTGATCTCGTGGACACGGCGTATCCCACCCGAAGAGTCCGCCGCGGGGATGAGGAGTCCATTGTCCGGACCAACGAAGTACTCACCCCAACCGGTCTCGATCGCGATCGCTCGGCGCCCCGAGCCGACCGTGGGATCGACGACGGCAAGGTGGACCGAATCGGGAAGGAACGGGAGCGACTGCTGGAGGACGATCGCGCCATGGCGGATGTCCTGCCGGAGGATGTTGTGGTCGATGTCGATAATGGTCAGATCCGGAGCGATGCGGAGCATGACGCCCCGGCAGACCCCCACGAACTCGTCTTCGAGGCCGTAGTCGGATAGGAAGGTAACGATCCCTGGACTCTTCACCACGGCATCCTAGCGTTCAGCGTCCGGGCCCTCCCCACCATTGACTCAGGTTTTGACCGTCCCTATGCTCCAAAGACCCCGCTCCGCTCGAGGGCGACGATGCTCGGAGAGACGTGGACCAGCTCCTCGTAATGGATCAGGAATGGCAGGACCAGGCTGCCTGCAGGAAGATCCCTGTAGAGACGTTCTTCCCGCCCGCCGAGCAAGAGGCCACCGACGCCAAGTCGGTCTGCCTGGGGTGTGAAGTCAGGAACGAATGCCTGGAGTTCGCCATCCAGGCGGGCGAGCGATTCGGGATCTGGGGAGGGCTCACGCCACAGGAACGCCGGTCGCTTATCGCCCGGCGCCGCAGCAGGGCAGCCCTCCTCGAAACCGCGTCCGACTAGGCTGCGTTTCGAAGCTACTTACCCTGCTGACGACGCTGCCAGCGCGTCTTCTTCAGCATCTTGCGGTGCTTCTTCTTACGCATCTTCTTGCGGCGCTTCTTAACAAGTGACCCCATCCATCCCCCTTCCTACTCCGTTCCGAATAGTTGTCTCAGGTCCACTGGACCCTTCGAGCGGCCCGAGATATCCATCCGGATCGAACCAAGCCGGAGGCCTCTGACACCCTCACTAACCGGGAGATCATCCGCAAGATGTCCTCGCCCGAGTCGTATTCGAGCACACCGATCCCGACGCAATGACCTTCCCCATCCTCCATACCCACCACGAGCTCGTCGAGCAGAGCCAGATCGAACTCCGGGGGCAGGGTAGGCATGAAGACCGTCGGCTTCACCCTCCACCTCGATGATCCGTGGGCGAAGTATGCGGCGAACGCCTCCTCGCGGGACTGCATCCTCTCGTCCACCGACCGGGAGCGGACCTCGTCGTGGACCTCGAGCTCGATGACCTCCGCCCGGGTGAACCTCTGGGCGAGTCCCACCAATGGCTCCAGCTCGCCCCCCCGCTCGAAAGCGACCACGAAATCGGGCGAGATCAGGTCGAGCTTGAAGTACTTGAGGGTCTGTCCATAGACCCCGGACACGAGGCTGGACGAGTCCACCACGATGAGCTGGCATCCCTTGGCGCGGGCTTCGTTCACGAGCTTCATCGAACTCACGATCAACGGCAGGAGATGCCCCTTGGGGACGAGTGAACCCACGAACCCCAGACCGTCGGCAACCCTGAGCCCCTCGGTCGAGAAGTCGGTGGAGGCGTCGCAGACCCTCATTCCGGTCGTCGTGGGCGGCCCGATCGTCGACTGCACGACATCAGCGTCGACGATCGCGGTCCGTACGCCCGCGCCGACCGCTCGTTGGGCCAGGGTCTGTCCGAAGCTGGTTTTCCCGGTATCCAGGGCGCCCATCAGGAACACCACGCCCGGACTCTCGATCAACCGGTCGATTGTCCTGTCGAAGTCACTCTTCATCGATCAACTCTTTCCTGGGTCCTCGCTCGCCGGATAAGTCCCTTTGAGCTCAGAAGTCGTCCACCTTCTTGAGTCCTCGCTCGCCGGATAGGCCCCTTGAGCTCAGAAGTCGTTCGTCTCGACGAACGACCAAATGAAACGAAAGACCGTTCCCAGAGGAACGGTCCAGACCTACGAAGCGCCGTTGGGGACGGCGCCTATGAGTCAGCCTGCGTCCATATACCTCTCGTCGAGATACCTGCGGACGTCTTCTTCCCTGATCCGATATCCACGGCCGACCCGAACGGCTCCGAGTTGCCCCGACTTGATCAATCGATAGACGGTCATGTTGGACACGCGGAAACGCCGAGCCACCTCGGCAACGGTGAGAAACATGGACGCCATTGACTCACTCATAGTGTCCGGCAGTATAGCAAGGCTCGTTTGCCCAGGTCAGAGGCTATTTTCGAGTACCTGCTCGAACAGTTTCCAAGCCGGTTCGTAGAGTGCCGGCGCCCGGTTGTCATCGAGTGGGATCGCCCACATATCCTTACCTTGAGCCCATGCGACCGCCAGCGCCGGATCGTTGATGTCGACCACCGCGATCGTGGGGATGCCTCGCTCGATCGCCGCCCCGGCCCAACCGTGGTCGCCGAAGACGACCTCGGGCCACGGCTCCTCCTCTAGCAACGCCTCCATGGCGGTCGCCGAGTGGGTATGGAGCAACGCTCCCCAATCGGCCAGGCATCCGACACCCCCGGTGTAGCGGACCTCGTGCTTCCGGCTCCGTCCGGGCACTATCTGCTCGCCCTCCCGGAGTCTCAGGATGCGTCCGCCGGCTCGCTTGTAGGCGTCGGCGACCCGGATGTTGTGCTCGAGCATCCCGGTGGGGTGGCCGGTCGCGATCAAGAGCGTGGCGCCCCGCGAGGCGAACCCCTTGAGTGCCTTGGCGGCATTGACGATCCCGTCGATCGTCAGCTCGGGATCGATCGTGTCGTAGCCCTCCTCGCTGGCGAGGTCGGGCGAGCATCCAGTCAGCTTGGAAACGAAGCCGAGGATCTCCTCGGGGGAGTACTCGGCCAGGCCGGACAACCCGAAGGTGTCGTCGGTGTCCCCCGCGATGATCTGGCGGATCTTCCCGATCGCATTGCGCCGCGAATGTGACTTGTGAGGCCCGGTGATCCCGGCCGCCACCAGGGCATCACGAGCCTGTTCAAGCACCTCTCTGTTCATGGCAACATCCTAGATGCGTACCAAGTCGGAGACTCCCGCGAAAGGTAGGCCATCGTGGATACAGAAAGCGTTCCTCTCGAGGAACGCGGGGAACAGATATGACTAGTGATCTCTTCTCTTTGGCAGGCAAGGTGGCGGTCGTTACCGGGGCGTCTCGAGGGATCGGGCGCGCGATCTCGCTGGGGTTCGCCGATGCCGGCGCCGATCTGGCCGTCGCGGCGCGGACCGAGGGTGACCTCGACGATCTTGTTAAGGAGATCGAGTCCAGGGGACGCAAAGCGATCGCGGTTCCGACAGACGTTACCGATCGTTCGCAGATCGAAACCCTGATCGAGCGAACCGTTAGCGATCTCGGACGCATCGACATCCTCGTGAACAACGCCGGCGGAACGCGCTTCATGTCCCCCGCCGTTGCCCTTCGACCCGATGGATGGGACAAGGCGATCAACCTCAACCTGAACTCGGTGTTCCACGCCACACAGCTGGCCGCTCAGAAGATGGTCGACGCCGGAGGCGGCTCGATCATCCAGATCTCATCGGTCGCCGGCATCCTTGGCGCCCAGGGTCTGTCGTTCTACTCCGCGGCCAAGGGCGGGGTGCGACTCATGTCCCAAGCGATCGCCAAGGAACTGGCTGGCTCGAACGTCAGGGTTAACTCGATCGCACCAGGCTGGATCGCCACCGACCTCAACGAGAACATGCACGACGACGAAGACTCCAGCAAGTTCATCACCTCGATGATCCCGATGGCCCGGTGGGGCGAAGCCGAGGAGATCGTCGGCGCCGCGATCTACCTCGCATCGGATGCCTCGAGCTTCGTGACCGGAACAACGCTCGTGATCGATGGGGGCCAGAGCGCCTGACGATGAAGCACATCCGCGAGAGGACCTTCCCGCGTTTCCACCCCCTGGTCGGAGGGATCTTGCTGGCCGCGTTCCTCTTCGGCTTCCTGCTGGTCTTCGATCTTCTCGTACTAGACGAAGCGCTGGCCGACGTCTGGGCGGGCGCATTGACCACGGCCGTGGTCATCAGCGCGTTCCAGACCATGTTCGTCGCGTCGGCACGCCGGCGGGCCGCGGAGCGAGAGTCCAACGAGAGGCCGCGCCGAGATCAGTGAGTGCAACGACCGGCGGACACGGGAGACGTCCGCCGCGTGCCCTTGTCGATCTCGTCGGCAATCTCTTGTCCGGTAAGTGCATAGCCGATACGCCCGTCCGTCGTGGAGGCGGCGAACACCATCCCCGCAACCTTGCCGTTGGGCAAGGCGAAGGGTCCGCCTGAATCTCCCTGACGCACCGGAGACCGCAGTTCGTAAACGCGTCTCGTGACCTCGGAACGACCGTAGATGTCGCGACCGTTCGCGTCGTACACCTCCTGGACCGCGGCGCGATGGACCTTCAACTGGCCCTCGGCGGCACCGGGGTAACCGAGGGTCGCTCCCGGCTCACCACGTTCGTACTCGTTGGTATCGAGCTCGACCATGGGAGTGGTGAGATCTGGGGCATAGACCACGGCGACATCGGTATTGGGATCGAAGAGGACGATGGTTCCGCCGACGTCTCCGGAAGGTGACTGGATCGTCACCGCCTCGCCGCCGGCCACGACATGCGCGTTCGTGATGACGTACTCGGGTGCGGCGACCCAACCGCTCCCCAGTTGAGTGCCGCCGCAAGCGGGGACCACGACCCGCACCGTCGATGGCTGCACCGCTTCGATCGCCCGGTTGGCCTCGGCATTGCTGGGGAGATCGACCGGCGGACTGATCGGAGGCATCCCCGTGAACACCTGGGGAAAGCCGGAGGCGTCGAGGTACTTCTGGATGTAGGCGAGAACGTTCGGGGGGTCGGGAAGGACCGCATTGGTCGCTCGGAGGATGGCCGAATCTCGCACCTCTTTGGCCAGTGTCCTCGATGGGGAACCTCCTACCAACAGAGATCCAACCAACCAGAAGGTCACGAGAAGAACGACCACACTGAAAGCGGCTCCGAGCCCGCGGTCGACGGGACCAAGGCGTACTTCGTGCGCCGCTTTACCGAACCGGTGTCCGACGTAATAGCCGACCGTCTGGCCGATAGACAGCATGGCGAAGACGACGAACAGAGAGATCATGAGCCCGTTCAGCCCACGCTCTTGAGTGAAGACGTCGGCGATGCGCCCGCCAAGGGCGACCCCCGCGAGGAGCCCGAGGAAACCGCCACCGAGTTCGAAGACTTGTGCCAGGAGTCCGCGGCTCCGGCCACGGACCGCAGCCGCAACCCCGAGGAGGATCACGACGAGGTCTACGAGGTTCACGTGGCTACCGCGGCGTCGCGATCATTCGAACCAACCGAGGCCCGTCTGGAGCGCCCTGAAAGTGAGGCCGAAGCAGACGAACGCGACGACACCGAAGACCGCCCACGGGATGCTTTTGAAGCGCTCGCTCTGAGCCCAGCGGTGTGCGAACACCAGGAGGGCGCCCGGGAAGAGGCCACCGTAGACGTAGTGGAGCCACGTCGGACCACTCGAACTAGGTCGGTGATCCATCAGGAAGAGGACCCCTCCGACGATCACCTGGATAGCGATCACCACTTGCACGACCGCGAGCAGGTTCCAGAACCGGTCCGACGGGTTCTTGTTCCTGATGAACGACACGAGCGCCCACAGAGCCAGCAGCAGGAACGCGGTAGGTACTGAGTACGCGAGATAGCGGTGGAAGTCGGTCATGCCTAGAAGCCTACGTCCCCGCCAGAGCGCTCAGCCGCGGGACACACGACTCGAGGATCGTCTCGACCGTGCGCTGGACCGCAGCGCGATCGGGCCGTGAGACTTCGTGATCCAACCGGTCGGCGAGCCAGTCCTCGGGGATGGCCTCCGGGTGGCCGATCATCTCGGCGAAGTAGATCGTCCACACCTTCGGAACCACCGTGTCGAACTGGTAGCCGCCCCCTCCGGTGGCCACCCATCTGCCCGAGCAGTGATCCCGGACGGTGCCGTGGATGATCTCGGCGATCCGGGGGAACGCGCTCATGGTGAGCCCAAGGTTCGCGAGCGGATCACCGTGGTGGGTATCGGCCCCGAGTTGCGTCAGGATCAGATCCGGCTTGAACGCCGCGGCCATCGTCGTTACGACCTCCTCTAGGGCCCAGAGGTAATCGTCGTTGCCGGTCATCGGGGCCAGGGGCAGGTTGGCCGCCGTGCCCAACGCATCGCCCTCGCCGATCTCGTCCTCGAAGCCGGTCCCCGGGTAAAGCGAATGACCAGTCTGGTGCAGCGACACCGTCAGGACCCGGGGTTCGTTGTAGAAGATCCATTGCACGCCGTCTCCGTGATGGACGTCGACGTCGAGGTACATGACCCGCCAGTCGGGATGGTCCGCCAGCACTTTGGCGATCGCGATCGCGGGGTCGTTGTAGATACAGAAACCGGAGGCCTCGGCACGCCGCGCATGATGGAGCCCGCCGGCGGGATTGAACGCGTAGTCGAAGTCACCACCGGCAACCGCATCGGCGGCGGTCAGCGTCGCTCCGGCAACCGCGGAGGACGCTTCGTGCATGTTGATGAAGACCGGGTTGTCGGGAGTGCCGAGACCGTAATGCAGTGCTTGCGACGGCGGCATCATCCCCCAGTCCAGCGCCTTGACGACCTCGACGTAATCCTGCGCGTGTGCGGCGAGGACCTCCGCATCGAGTGCGACGCGCGCGGGGACCTCGGTGACATTGTTCCGGAAGATCAGATCGAGCGCCCGGATGTTCTCGTAGGTGAGCAACACGCGCTCCGGCCGCAAGGGATGCTGCGGCCCGAAGTCGTACTTCCGCGCGATGTCATCAACCGTAATCAGGGCTACGGACATCTAATCTTCGATCTGGGCCTTCTGCAGGCGTCCCGAGAAGTCGACCGCGATGGTCTTCCATTCGGTGAAGAAGTCGAGGGCGACGGGGCCTGCTTCGCGGTGGCCGTTGCCCGTGTTCTTCATCCCTCCGAAGGGGACCTGGATCTCGGCGCCGATCGTCGGGGCATTGAAGTAGACGAGGCCGAACTCGATCTCCTGGATGCCTCGGAAGACGTTGGTGATGTCGTGCGTGTAGATCGAGCACGACAGTCCGTACTCGACCTTGTTGGCGATCTCGATGGCTTCGTCGATCGTGTCGATGCGCATGATGCCGGTCACCGGGCCGAATATCTCCTCGGTAGCGATCCGCATGTCGGCGGTCATGTCGTCGAAAACCGTCGGCTCGATGTAGTAGCCACCCTCGTAGCCCTCGCCGGTCAGCTCGTGTCCGCCGGTGATGATCACCGCGCCCTCCTGCTGGCCCAGCTGGATGTACTCGAGGATCCGGTTCTTCTGCTTCTCGTTGATCACCGGAGCCAACTCGACCTCGGGGTCTAGCCCGCTGCCAACCTTCATCCCCTTCACCCGCGTAAGGAGCTTCTCGGTGAACTCGTCGTGCACGTCGTTGTGTACCGCGAGGCGAGAGGTGGCCGTGCAACGCTGCCCCGAAGTTGCGAACGCTCCCCACGCGGCGCCCTCGACCGCGATGTCCATGTCTGCGTCCGGCATAACGATCTGGATGTTCTTGCTGCCGAGTTCGAGGGAGCAACGTTTCATCTGGCGGCCGCAGCGCTCGTTGATGGTGCGGCCGACCTCGAGCGAACCGGTGAAAGAGATCCCCGCAACATCCGGGTGATCGACGAGGGCAGCCCCGGCTTCCTCGCCGTAACCGTTCACGACGTTGAAGACTCCGGCCGGGATCCCGACCTCGGTGAAGATGTCGGTAAGCAACGCGGCGCACAGCGGGACATCTTCTCCAGGCTTAAACACAACGGTGCAGCCGGCGACGAGCGCCGGGAACGACTTCCACGTCGGGATCGCGATCGGGAAGTTCCATGGGGTGATGAGTCCGACGACTCCGATCGGGTGTCTCACCGTCATGTAGAACTTGTTGCGGAGCTCGGACGGCATCGTTTCGCCGAACATCCTGCGTCCCTCGCCGGCGATGTAGAAGGCGAAGTCGATCCCTTCCTGGATGTCGCCACGAGCTTCCTTCAAGGTCTTGCCCATCTCGCGCGTCATCACGTGCGCGATATCTTCCTTGCGCTCTTCGAGGAGCAGACCGGCGCGCAAGATGTAGTCGGCGCGCTCAGGGGCCGGGGTCAGCATCCATTCACGCCCTACAGCAACCGCAGCCTGCACCGCAGCATCGACATCTGCGGCAGTGGATCGGGCGAAGGTGCCGATCACTTCCGATGAGTCGGCGGGGTTGCGACTCTCGAATGTGTCTCCGGAAATGGCCGGGACCCACTCACCATTGATGAAGTTCCCGTAATCAACTCGCATGGAGGTGCTCCTTTAAGGGATGTTGGAAGGATGCTCGGTCGCTAGAAGTGCATCTTAAGGGGGGACGACCCCGACCATCAGTCCTCGAGCACCAGGCCCATGACGACCGAATCCCAGATCTCACCGGACTTACGGCGCCAGTGCTTGCGGAGGTAGCCCTCGCGCTCGAATCCGTAGCGCTCGTACAGCGCGATGGCGCCGGTGTTGTGGGGCCACACCTGGAGGCTGATCTTGTAGTGACCGTTCCGCTTCGCCCAATCGATGCAGGCTTCGAGGAGAGCCGCTCCAACACCCTGGCCCCTCGATCCGGGATCGACCAGCATGCCGAGGTCCGCGGGGCCCTTCTTCTTCAGGGTTGCCATCCCGACGAGCGCGCCATCGTCCTCCGCCACCAACATGACCGACCCGTCCACCTCGAGATACTCGTGCCAAGTGGAGATCCGCCACGCGCGATCGACCGGGGCTTCCTGGCCGATCCAACGCTTCTCTGCGGCAACCGATTCAAAGACATCGAAGAGTTCCTCGAAGTCGCCGGCGGTCGCCTCCCGGATGATCATGGAGGTCAGGCTTCGGGCTCACCCTGGGCGAGTTCCTGCGACCGCTCCATCGCTGCCTGTATCGCGTTGAGGAACGCAGCCCGGACGCCCGACTGCTCGAGAACCCTGATCGCCCTGATCGTCGTCCCGCCGGGGGAAGTCACCATCTCCCGGAGCTCGACCGGATGCATGTGCGAATCCCGGAGCATTTTGGCGGACCCGAGCATGGTCTGGACGACGAGATCGGTGGAGATCTCACGGGAGAGACCGAGGAGGATCCCGGCCTCGATCATCGCTTCGGCCAGCAGGGCGAAGTAAGCCGGCCCGGAGCCCGAGATGGCGGTCACGGCGTCGAGGTAGCTCTCCGGCACGGTCACGACCCTGCCGACATGAGTGAGGATCTCGCGACAGGTCTCGAGGTGGGCCTCGGTCGCATGCCGGCCGGCCGCGATCCCGGCCATCCCCTCGTGAACCACCGACGGAGTGTTGGGCATGGCTCGAACGACCGGGACGTTCTCGCCGAGCCGCCTCTCGATGAAGGCGGTTGGGATGGCGGCGCAGACAGACAGCACAGTTTGGTCACCAGAGATGTACGGGGAAACCTCCGTAAGCAGAGGCTCGATGTCCTGTGGCTTCACCGCGATCACGATCACGTCGGCGCCGCGAACGGCCGCCGCATTGTCGACGGTCACGTCAACCCCGTGACGTTCGGCGAGTTCCTTGAGACGGTCCTCTCCGCGAGCGGTGCAGGTGATCTCCGCGGGCTCCCGCCAGCCGGAGGCAAGCAAACCTCCAACCAGCGCCTCGCCCATCTTGCCGGTACCCAACACGGTTAGCTTGGCCATTGTGGCCCTATCATTGCAGGTCAAGACGCGTGCCGAGTCAGGGGAATGGGGATCAACGTTGATCGTCGGACGGGCGCTCCTATGGGCGGCTGAGAAGAAGCGGGTTCAGAAACTCGTCACTGAAGGGAAGCTGTCGCGCAATGTCGTGTCGCGGTTCGTCGCGGGAGACACCCTTGAAGATGCCATCACCGCCATCAAAGAACTCAACGCGCGCGGCATCGGTGGGATCCTCGACCTTCTTGGTGAGGGCGTTCAAGATGCCAGCGGAGCGAAGGCCGCGTTCGAGGAATACCTGCTGTCGATCCGCCGGATCGAGGAAACGAAGATCGACACCACGGTTTCGATCAAGCTCACACAGCTCGGTCTCGCATTCGACAAGGGTTCATGCATCGACTACGTAAGACGGCTCGCGGCCGAGGCGGGAGCGATCGGGACGTACGTCGAGATCGATATGGAACAGGCCGGGTACGTGGCCGACACGATCGACATCTACAAACACCTCCAGAAGGATTTCGACGGACTCCGCCTCGCGATGCAGGTCTACCTTCGGCGCACGCCGGGGGATCTCGAGGACATGTCCGACATCGCTCCCAAGGTTCGGCTCGTGAAGGGTGCGTACAAAGAGTCTGAGGACATCGCGCTTCAGAAGGGCGAGGAGATCGACGCGCAATTCCGGTATCTGACGACATGGTTGTTCGATAAGGGTTCCGATCCCGGGATCGCCACCCACGACTCGGATCTCATCGATCACGCCCACCAGGCGGCGGCGAGCTCGGGTTCGGACAAGGGCTCGTACGAGATCCAGATGCTCTACGGCATCCGGCGAGATCTTCAGGAACAGCTGGCCGCCGACGGATACAGGATCAGGACCTACGTTCCGTTCGGTTCCGCGTGGTACCCGTACCTCATGCGGCGGATGGCGGAGCGCCCTGCGAACCTTCGCTTCTTCCTTCGAGCCCTGGTCGGGAAGTAGCCCGATCTTCCGGCGCGCAGTCGGCCCCAGAAACCTAGGACGGTTCGAGACTCGTGCACTTCCCCACACACGAGGCCCGCACCGGCTTCAGCTTCTGGGGCCGACTGCACCGACTAACACCGAAGCGTTCATCGGAACGTGCGAGAACATAGCGACGCGCGACCATGCGCGTCAAGCGAGCCGATTACCGATGGGGCCGCAAACTCCCAGGTCAGAGGCATGCAACTTTTTTTCGCGGCTCGCCAACTTTTTCTCTAGCAAGTGCAGGGTTGCGTGAGTCCCTCGCGGACGAGACATTCGTAAAGCTGATGGAACTCGGACGCGGTCGTCGCCCACGAGAACCGGGCGGCCCGCTCGACGGCGCGCGCACGGAACCTCGCGCACAGGTCTGCATCCGAAAGGAGCGTCTTCAGGCGACCGGCGAACTCGGTGGGGTCGCGCGATTCGGACAGGAATCCGGATTCACCATCAGCAACGATGTACGACAGGCCCCCCACCGGCGTCCCTACGACCGGTGTTCCGCAAGCATGTGCCTCCAGGGCGGCGAGCCCGAAGGACTCCGAATGCGAGCAGACGAGTACGGCATCGGCGGCCCGGTAGTAGGTCGGGAGTTTCTCGTGTGGCTGCGGCCCCTCGAAGCGGACCTTGGAGGCGATGCCCAGGTCGTGCGCCAGCTCCTTGAGTCGAGCCAGCTCGGCCTCGCCTCCGGCACCGCTCACGCCACCGACGATGACGAATCGCACCTTCCTCTCGATGGCGGAATCGAGTTCGTTGAAGGCTCTTAACGCCAGATCGAGACCCTTGAGCTTCTGGATCCGTCCCACGTAGAGAAGCACTGCCTCCTCGGCGAAGCCGAGGCTCGCACGCGCGGCGTCCCGATCCCCAGGGTGGAAGAGGTCCCGGTCGACCCCGGGGTGGATCGTCTTCAGCTTGTCGTGATCGGCGAGATACAGACAGGTCAGTTGCCGCCACTCGTCGTCGGTGGACGCGATGAGAACGTCGGCTTGGCGTATGACATCGTCCTCACCATCGAGCCGGCTCTGAGGTTCGGGGAAGTCGCCATCGGCAAGATTGCCATTCTTCACCTTGCCAAGCGTGTGGTGCGAGTGGATGTGAGGCACGTCCCACGCCCGCGCCAGCTCCTTCGCGGCGACACCCGACTGCCAGTAATGCGAGTGAACGACGTCGTAAGCATGAAGCTCCGACATCGCGAAAGCGCGGATACGGGCAACGAACTCTGGGATGTAGCGACGTTGGTCCTCCTTTGGGATCGGACCCAACGGTCCTGCCGGGATGGGGATCACGCGCACACCGGGATGCAGCTCGACCGCGCGGGGATCTCGGACGTCGCCCGCGTGAAGATGTCGGTCGTCATCCCAAGGTCCGCCAGTGCGACCGCGACGGCGCGAACGTAGACGGTCATGCCCCCTGCATCACCCGAGCCCGGTTCGTGAAGGGGTGACGAGTGATAAACGATCACCGCTGCTCGCTCAACCCCGGGGGTGCTCATCGGCCGTCACCGTCCTTGAATATCTGCACGTTGTTGAGGGGGATCGCCTCCGCTCCAAGTTGATACTTGTAGCGCTCGGGACCCCTGAGGAAGTCGAAGACCTCGAGGTCCCGGTCGATCGCATCACTCACCAGCTCGGAGACGAGGATCAGCCCTGGAGACAAACGGGCGAGGTCGGGATCGTACGCGGAGTTGTAGAGATAGAGGGTGCCGTTGAGCTCGAAACCGAACGTCGAAGCGACCGCTGCGTCCCCGATCTCGAGGAAATCGAGCCGAAGCCAGCCGAGGTCCGAGAATGCTGCGGCGATCCGCTCGAAGAACGTCGCGATCTCTGTCTTCATGAAGTGGCCCTTCATTCCCTCGGCCCCTCGGTGCATGTCGAAGAAGATCTTGAGATCGCCGGCGAGGGTTTCGGGGGTCGAAGCCCGGAGCTTTGTGTCGGGATGCTCGCGCTCGATCCGGCGCCGCTTCCGTTTCAGTTCATGCCGTTGCTTGGAGCCAAGTGACGCGAGGTAGTCATCCCACGACGATGGAAGCCGCAAGATCGCTGCGGTCTCCTCCTGCTGGAGGGCGAATCCAAAGCCGGCATGATCCGCACGCTCAACCAGAAACTCGGTGAAACCGAATGGGACCGGCATGTTGTGGGCATCGAACTCATCCCACTCCACATCGGTCGAACCCAGCCAGCGAACCAGACAGTCCGCTACCTCCCCCTTGTCCGCCGGACTGCAGATCGGGCCGAGGTAGTCGGTCAGATCGATGCCGCCGACCCAGCGGAGGATCTTCTTGCCGTCCTCGAGTTTCCGATACAGGGGGCAGAGGGCGATGACAGTGTCGTCGGCCTTGATGGTCAGCAGAAGAAGATCCTTTCCATCGCCGAACTCCTCCCACCAGAGCCGGTTCCACTCGGGAGTGGCGAAGATGTGGCCCTTCCCGTCGCGCGCGAATAGCTCCCGCCACGCGGGGAGCTCGAAACAACCCTCGTCGCAATCGACGTGGACCTCTAGTGTCCTGGAACTTGTCACTGAGTCCGTTCAACCTCCGTTCACCCGAGTTCCTTCCCAGGCCCGGGTCGGCGCACCCCCCCGGTGGAACGAGAAAGCCCACCGGCGAACCGGTGGGCTCCTCCTGATGCGATGTTTCAGTCCGTTACTAAGACGCCTTGGCGGTCTTGGTAGCTGCCGACCTGGTCGCCTTTGCATCGGCACGCACGGCCTTGGTCACGCTGGTTGCCGCGGCCTTGACCTGCGCACGGGCAGTCTTCGTCTGCGCGATCGCCTTCTTCGTCGGACCAGAGTTCTTCACCTTGGTCGACAGGGTCTTCCCGCGCTTAACGAAGTCCTTGTAGTACTTCTGCGTCACCTTCTTGTCGGCCAGCTTGCCGGCGCCCTTCACCTTCTCGAGCGCAAACTCGCTTGCTCCGACGGTGGCGTAGAAGATCTCTTGTGCCTTCGCCATCGATGTCACCTCCTTCACGAAAAATCAGGCCTCGGGGCCGCACCGTGCGTGATGCTCGGGCAGATCCCTCGGATCGTTAAAGATGACGGGAAGACGGAGGCTCGCCGGGTTCCGTCGACGCATGCGCCGCCGGGACCCAACGCCGGGTGGGGGGTGAAGAGGGTCGCTCCGAACTTCCCGTCACGCTTCATGACTTCTTCTCTCCGGACACGGTCTTGACCGTCGCCGCCTTCTTGTGAGGTGCTTCGGTTTCTTCCTTGAAGGAGCGGTAGATGTCGATCAGTACCTGCTTCTGTCGTTCGCTGATCGTCGGATCTCTCAAGATCTCGCCAACGAGATCGTGCTCCCGGTCCTCATCGAGGATGCCGGCCCGCACGTACAGGGTCTCCGCCGAGATCCGCAGGGCCTTGGCGATCGCCTGAAGGATCTCCGCCGACGGCTTCCTCAGACCACGCTCGATCTGGGAGAGGTAGGGATTCGAGATGCCGGCGATCTCGGACAACTTTCGCAGGGAGAGGCTCGCACCCCGGCGCTGCTCGCGGATGAACTCACCGAGTTCACCGAGCTTCATAGGTCCTCGTGCCATGCCTCTAGATCCCTTCAGGCTCCGTCATGCGTTGCTCTCTTGCTAGCTATTAGAGCACACTTGCATAACAGTTGCAAGCACTAATCAGAGGAGGATCACCTGCCATTTGGAGGCTGCCCGACACCGGGGAGGCGGAGCGGAGCGCCCCCGGAGCGAACCCTCAAAACGATCTGGGTGTAGCGGAGTGGGGCGCTCCGATACGCCGACCGCCCCAGGTTCCGGTGACGCCGGCCTAGCTGATGGCTGCTTCGCCGGAGACGTAGCGGCGGACGATCTCGGCCTGGATGGCGTCGATGACGTCGTGGATCTGCTTTCGCTTGGCCGAGAGGTTGGACTCGTGCTCGGCGAGCTGGGAGACGATCTCCTTGATCTCATCTGGGTTCATCTTGGGGAGGCGGGCCAGGGTCTGCTCTCCGGCGATCTCTTCGATCCGACGTCGAGGGACATCCGCGTTCCTTGGAACGCTGAAGTCCGTGGCCCGGTCGGGAAGGAATCCTTCACCCTCGCCCGAGGCATCGGCCCCCAGGATCTCGGGCAAGCGAGAAACGATGTCGGCCGCGTCCTCGCCACCACTACGACGCTCGAGTTCGGCGGTGAGGATGTCGATCCTGGCCTGAGCCAGGCGCCGTTCGAACGAGATCTCGCCTTCACCCTCGCGGGCCTCGGAGCGCATCTCTTTGAGCTCCTCGACCGGCTTACCGGTCAGCTCCGCAACGTAGGAGGGGTCGACCAAACGATCAACGAGGCGCCGCTGCTTCTCAGCCATGGTCTGACATTACCGCGAAGACCGGACGGAAGACCCAGAAAGGAACCTCCGGGGATCTTAGAAACACGCGGCCGCGGCGATCGGATACGGATTGACCGCAGAGCCGCCACCGGGGTGGTATTCGAAGTGGAGGTGCGGCGTGCCGGACGCGTTGCCGGTGTCACCGACGGTTCCGATCTGCTGCCCGATGGCGACGTGGCCGGACGACACGATGATGTCCTGGAGATGCATGTGCCAGTAGACGTTGCCGTCGTCGCCGGTCAACTGGAGCCAGTTACCCGACAACTCCCCGGTCCCCGCATAGGTGATCGTGCCACTCTTGATAGCCACCACCGGTTGCCCGTAGTTCGCCATCATGTCGACGCCCTGGTGCGAGCGGCCGCCCGAGCGTGGATAGCCCCACGAGTCGATGAAGGACACCGGGCCCGACACCGGACACGCCAGGTCTCCCTGGAACGTTGGTGAGGGCGAGTTCGAGGCCACGGAGGAAGGCTCCGCCTCAGCGGCGATCTGAGCCCTCAGGTCTTCATACTCCGCGGAGACCTCGTCGAACCTCGACAGCAGCTCATCGTTCTTGGCCTTAAGCAACTCGGACTGGGCGGCGAGTAGCTTCCTCTTCTCGGAAAGGTCGGCCGCCACGGCGTTCAGCTCCTTCTGCAGTCTCGAGAAAGCGATGAAGGCTGCGGTGTCGTGCTCCGAGACCTTCGACAGCATCTCGATGCCGTTGGAGAGTTCACCGAAGCTGTCGGCCGCAAAGAGGGCCTCGATCGTGGAGGTGTTCCCGTTCTTGTAGAGGATGGTGGCGGCCTCGATGACCTGATCCATCATCCCTTCCTTACGCTTCTGAAGGTTCTCCTGGCGCTGCTCCAGCTGCTCGACCTGGGTGTGGGTCTCCTCTTCCCTGGCGTGGAGCGTCTCGATGTCGGCCGCGGCCGCGTTTAGCTCGCCCTGGAGGTCATCCATCCGGGCTCGAAGGTCGGACAAGCTCTCGCCGCTGGCCACGCCTGAGAAGGCAGGCACCAACCCGACTAGGAGAAGTCCGACAGCGACCACGATCCGGGTCGCCTGGGAAGCGAACTTTGTGGAAATCAACGGCCCAAACGGTAGCACACCCTCCCGAGGACCCCGTGGGGGTCAGGGCCGTAGAATGGCGATATGAGGGGCGTTGAGGACTACCTCGAGGAGATCAAGCGGCTCGAGGAGGACGGCGAGCGCATCACCGCCACGGTCGTGGCCGGGATCCTCGAGGTCTCCCTCCCGTCGGCCTCGGAGATGCTCAAGCGGCTGTCTGGGGAGGGGTACCTGACCAAAGAGAAGGGCGGCGCCATCCTCCTTACGCCCGAGGGCAGGCGTCTATCGCACACGATGCTGCGGCGCCACCGCCTCATCGAATGCCTCCTGGTTCAGAAGCTCGGGATGGCCTGGTACGAGGTCCACGGCGAGGCCCACAAGCTCGAACATGCCCTGTCCTCGAGGGTCGAGGAGGCCATGGCCAAGGCCCTCGGTTACCCGGATTACTGCCCCCACGGCCACCCGATCTGCCCGGTGGACCTCCGCACGCTGAATCGCCTCTCGGAGATGACCACGGGCGAGGGTGGCGTTGTAGCCCAGATCTCCGAGCTCAAAGAGGACGTCCTCCCCTATCTCGACAAGATCGGCATCCGCCCGGGCGTCAAGATCACGATCAAAGAGATCGCCCCCATGGACGGCCCGGTAACCATCGGGACCGACGAAGGCTCCGTAGCCATCGGCCGCGAACTAGCCGCCATGATCCGCCTAGAGGACGACGCCAGCCGGGGCTAGAGGCCTAGCGTCTTGCCGATGATCTCTTTCATGATCTCGGAGGTGCCGCCGCCGATGGGGCCGAGTCGAGTGTCGCGAAGAGCGCGCTCGGCGGGGAACTCGGTCACGTAACCGTAGCCACCGTGGATCTGGACGCATTCGTCGGCGACCTTGAAAGCGACCTCGCTGGTGTAGAGCTTCGCCATCGCAACCTCGCGTAGGGCATCTTCACCGGAGGCGACCTTCCTCAGCGCGTCGTAGGTCATCGCACGTCCGGCCTCGATACGCGTTGCGATATCTGCGAAGCGATGTCGCCATACCTGGAACTTGCCGACCGGGCGGCCGAACGCGGTGCGTTCGAGCGCGTACTTCTTGGCGATCTCGTAGATGCGCTGCGCGCCCGCCGACTGCCCCAGGGCCATCGACAACCGCTCCCAGGCGAAGTTCTGCATGATGGCGTAGAAGCCGCCGCCGACATCACCTAGCCTGTGCGAGTCGGGTACGCGGACCGACGACAACGTGAGCTCTCCGGTCTGACTC
Source organism: uncultured Actinomycetes bacterium (assembly GCA_963826105.1). Taxonomy (GTDB): domain Bacteria; phylum Actinomycetota; class CADDZG01; order CADDZG01; family WHSQ01; genus WHTI01. Next base: position 86,159 of record CAWGWA010000017.1, read on the forward strand.
GGGCGCCAGCCAAGCATCCGGATCCGCTTCTGCTCGAACCCGGCGGTCCCCCGCTCGACGACGAAGAGCGTCAGGCCGTTGTGACCAGCATCGGGATCGGTCTTAGCGGCAACGACGACGAAGTCCGCCCACGCACCGTCGGTGATGAACGTCTTGGAACCGTCGATCACCCAGTCGTCCCCGTCGCGGACCGCCTTCGTCTTGAGCCCGGCGACATCCGAGCCGGCATCTGGCTCGGTAACGGCGAAGGCGCCGATGGACCGGCCCTCGATCGCGGGGGTAAGCCACTTCTTGTGTTGCTCGGCGGTGCCGAAGTTCCCCAGGTAAAGGCAGGCGAGATCCTTGTGCGCGCCGAGCGCGGCGGCCACGCCACCCGAACCGCAGCGGGCTAACTCTTCGGTCACGACCGCATCAGCGATCAGATCGGGACCCGACCCCCCGACCTCGGGTGCGAACTTCATCCCGAAGAACCCCAGTTCGCCGACTCGCACGAACACCTCTCTCGGGAACTCCTCGGCCTTCTCCCACTCATTGGCGTTGGGTGCCAGCTCCTTGTCGACGAAAGCTCGCACCGATGTCCTTAGAGCCTCGTGCTCTTCGGAGAACAGCGCGTCGCGTCCGTCACTCGGAGGAGCCGCTCCGAAACGGTCGTGGCTCACAGGCCCTCCATCCGACCGATCACCTCTCGCATCACTTCATCGGTACCGCCGCCGATGCGGAGCAAGCGGGAATCACGCCACGCCCGCTGAACCGGGAACTCCATCGAGTAGCCGAAGCCTCCGAAGACCTGGAGCGCGCCGTCGGAGACCTTCCAGGCGACCTCGCCGGTCAGCAGTTTGGCCATCGAGATCTCCCGTACCGGGTACTCGCCCCGATTGACCTTCCACGCGGCGAGATAGACGAGTTGTTGGGCCGCGTGGACCTCGGTCGCCATGTCGGCGAGGGAGTGACGCACAGCCTGATGCTTCGAGATCGGCTTGCCGAAGGTGTGGCGTTCCTTGGCGTAAGCGATCGCGGCATCGAGCGTTCGTTGGGCGCCCACGATGGTGCCGGCCGCGCCGATGAGGCGTTCCCCCTGCAGCTCCCAGGAGATGTTGTAGAACCCCTCGCCCTCGTTGCCGAGAAGGGCATCATCGGCTAGCAGCATGTCGGTGAACGTGATCTCGGCGGTGTCCGAGGAGTGCATCCCGAGCTTGTCGAGCGTGCGTCTGACCTCGAACCCTGGCGTGTCGGTATCGACGATGAATAGCGAGATCCCTTGGTGGCCGGCGTCGCGATCGGTCTTCGCCACCAAGGTCATGCAATCGGCGCGCCGCCCGTTGGTGATCCACAGTTTGGATCCGTTGACGAGCCAACCACCGTCCACCTTCTTGGCGGTTGTCTTGATCCCGGCGACATCGGAACCCGCGTCCGGCTCGGAGATGCCCAGACAGAAGATCTTCTCGCCGGCGATCGCCGCAGAGAGGTACTTCTTCTTCTGTTCGTCGGTCCCGAACTTGTGGAGCGGCGGAACCGCCATATCGGTCTGGACCGCGACCGCCATGGCCAACCCACCCGAGTTGCAGCGACTCATCTCTTCGGCGAGCACGACGTTGCAGAGGTAGTCCCCTCCACCTCCTCCGTACTCCTCGGGATACGAGAGCCCGAGGAACCCGAGGTCGCCCATCCGAGAGAAGACCGAGTCGGGGAAATCGCCGTTCGCCTCCCACTCGTCTGCGTGAGGGGCGAGCTCAGCTTCGACGAACGCGCGGACAGAAGCGCGGAGCTCGTCGTGATGAGGCTCGAAGGGCCAGGCCATCGTCGCCGCAGCGTATTACGCGAGCGCGTGCCCGGCACAGAACACGCGTCAACGACTAATTTCTCGGCTCTGTCACGATTGAAGGATGAAGCTGGCAAGGATCATCGTTCCGCTCATCCTGCTCGCGCTGACCGGCGCGGCATGCGCTGAGGAGGGCGGCGGATCGCCGCTCCAAGTCGAGGAACGCGATACCTCGGATGCCTCGGATCCCGCCTCAAGCGGTGGCGACGGGAACGAGCCTGCCGCTGGATCGGGGAAGGACAACGGGCACGACTTCACAGTCGAGACCTTCGACGGTGAGACGTTCACGATGTCCGACCATCGAGGGAAGCCCGTGGTCCTCAACTTCTGGGAATCGTGGTGCCCGCAGTGCCAGGGCGAGCAGCCCGACATCAACCGGGTGTTCGAGAGGTACAAAGGCGAGGTCGTGTTCATCGGCGTGTCCAACAACGACACCGTCGCCGATGGCGAGGCGTACCGCGCCGAATACGAGGTGCCCTACCCGCTCGCTCATGCCCCGAAGGTCTGGGAACAGTTCGAGGTTCCCTACCAGCCGGTGACCGCCGTGTTCGATGGAACCGGCGAGGTCGTCGGCTCGGTCGACGGACCGATCAGCGAAGCCACGCTCGTGGAATTGATCGAGAAGGCGTTGGATGCCACGGGGGCCGGCGGCTAGGCTCCGACCATGTCCGCTCCCGATGGTCCCCTCGCATTCCTCCTCGGAACGTGGCGCGGAAAGGGCCGCGGCCACTATCCGACCATCGAAGACTTCACCTACGAAGAGAAGACGTCCTTCGCCTCGAACGGGAAGCCGTTCCTGATCTACCGGCAGAGCACCAAGGGGCCCGACGGCGATCCCCTGCATGGGGAATCGGGCTACCTGCGTCCGGCCCCCGAGGGCGGGGCCGAGTTCTTCCTCGCGCATCCCTTCGGGGTGGTCGAGGTCTGCGAAGGGACACTCACCGGCACACGGCTCGACCTCTCCAGCACGACCATTGCCGGCACTTCGACCAAGGAGATCCTCGCCACGCGCCGGGTCATCGAAGTGGTGGGAGATGAGCTCCACTACGACTTCTACATGGCCGCGGTTGGGAACCCCCTCGAGCACCACCTCGAAGCAACCCTGAATCGCGTCTAGCGAGCGCGTGCTTCCCAGGCCCGTCTGATCTGGCGCATGAGCGCGGGATAGACGATGACACGACGGAACGGCTCGATCATCATCATGTAAGCCCGGCCGAGTAAGCCCCGGGGCTTGACGTAGACCCCCATCTGGCCTCGATACCGGCCTGAGCTCTGTTCGACCCAGGCGAGATGCAGGATGGCGTGCACCGTGGCGTTGGAGATCTCGGCGGCCCATTCTTGTTCGGTGCGGTACAGCGGGACGAACCCACCGGCAACCTTCAGCTCGTCTCCGAGCCTCGGCTCTTCGGCGGTTCCACGAAGCTCATCGGGAAGGCGCTCGCGCAGGGTTGTTTCGACACACCCTGGGATGGGGCGTTCCTTAGCGACGTCGTCCCACCCCAACCAACCCCCCACCCGAAGTCGGATCGTAAAGAGAAGGCGACTGGTCCACGACCCTGCGTCCGTTGGATCGATGGAGGCCGACAGCGCGAGGAAGGAGTCGAACTCCTCGAGAGTCCCCGACGCCGGGAGCGCCCAAGCATCCTCCAGCCTGAAATCGGGAGCGATCTGAGCGATCACCCAAGGATGCGATTCATGTTCGGAGTTCGGCAGCCTCACGTGGCCAGCTACTCCTCGAAGGCCGCCGCGAGTTGAACGCCGAGGAAGGCGGCACCGCCCTCGAGCATCAGGTAGCCCCACCTCTTGAACCTCGGCATGTGCTTGAAGGCAATAACTGTGCCGATGAAGTCGGCCGCATCGGAGAAAGCCTGCGCCTCGAGCCAGCGGCTGACCGACTTCGAGCGATCGAGCGCCACGAGCGTCCCTAGTCCGAGAGCGACATCCCGTGCGCCCATGCTGCGAGCAACATGCTTCATGCCTGGCGACGGGTTCGGCTCGCCAGTCCACACGGTGGCGATCCGACCAGGAGCGATGATCAACGCGATCCCGATAGCGATGCGGCCCGCGGAGAGCATCCGAGCCAGATCCTCTACCTCGACGTCATAGTCCTTCTTCACTCGTTCCAGTAGCTCACTCATCTCTCAGCACCCTTCTAATGAGGTCTCGGTCGTGATCCCAGGCGAAATCGATGGCGTCCAGTTCACTTTCCTCTACCCATCTGAACGATTCGACGTCATCGGCCGGGGTCGGATCCCCCGCGGCGAGCCGTGCCCGGAAACCGAGGGCCAGGGTCCAGGTGCCGTCATCGCCGTAGCGGTGCGGCGACGCCTGGATGTAGTCGGCGTCGGTCACGTCGACTTCGACACCGAGCTCTTCCCGAAGCTCACGCTTAACCCCTTCGACCGGCGTCTCGCCCATCTCGAGGAACCCTCCGGGGATGTCGAAACGGCCCTTCTCCGGATCCATCGCTCGCTGAGTGATCAAGGCCTTGCCGTTCTTGACGATGACGCACCCGGCGGTCGGAGCAGGGTTCCGGTACCAGCGCCGGCCGCAGGAACACGAGACGCCTCCGTCACTGTCCGGCTCCGGCAATGCGCGACCGCAGTTGGAACAGAAGTGGTAGCGCTCCTCGGTCATCGTTCGCGCGACGGCTCGGCTCGGAGGCCTTGCTCCGCCTCCTCGTAGCGAGCGAGGGCGAAGAGGAGATCGGAGACGCGGTTGAGGTAGCGAAGGATCTCCGGATCGGGGACCAGGCCGTCGCGGTCCATCGTCACCGCCTGGCGTTCCGCACGGCGGACCGTCGAGCGGGCGAGATCGAGTCCTGCGGACGCCATGGTGGCTCCGGGGAGGATGAATTCCTGAGGGAGCGGGTGCGCTTCGATCAAAGCGTCGATGTCGGACTCGGCCGCAGCGGTCATCCCGGGGTCGATCTTCGAGACGCCTTTTGTCAGCTTGGCCTGGTTCTCCTCGGAGGTGGCCAGCTGGGCGCCGACGACGAACATCTCGCGCTGGACTCGGACCACGATCGCCTCACCCTTCGGAGAGAGCCCGCCTGCGCGAGCGACCCCCAGGGCGGACACGGTTTCGTCGAGCGTCCCGTACACCTGGGTCCGAGCGTCGTCCTTCGACACCCGGCCCCCGTAAAGGAGTCCGGTAGTACCGTCGTCGCCCCTTTTCGTGTAGATCCTCATGGTCTCGACACTATCCGAGGGCCATCTCGGCGACCCGCGAACGGCAGGTGGGGACTAGGGCCTTTTACCCCTACCGCCGGAGCCCGGTCTTTCATATGCTGACCCAGTCCGTACGACAGGGGTAGGACCCCCAAGGCTTTGCGGATCGCCCGCCTGGCCAAAGGGGACTAGGGGGAAACAACGAAAGGGAGGAAACAGATCTTGCGAAAGAGAGGCATTTGGCTCATCGCGATGCTCATGGTGTTGTCACTCGTGGCGGCGGCATGCGCCGACGAGGAGCCCAGCGGGAGCGACAACGGCAGTACCGAAGAAGAAGAGCCCCTTCCTGGTGAAGGCTTCGTTGCCTGCCAGGTGACAGACACCGGTGGCGTCGACGACAAGTCCTTCAACCAGACCGCTTACGAAGGTATGCAGAGGGCTGAAGAAGAGTTGGGTATCGAGGCTAAGGTCTTGGAGTCGCAGAGTGACGCCGACTTCGAGCCGAACATCAACACGTTCCTCCAGGACGACTGCGACCTCATCGTCACAGTCGGATTCCTGTTGGGTGACGCTACGGCGGCTGCCGCCGAGGCGAACCCCGACCAGTTGTTCGCCATCGTCGACGTCGACTTCGCCGACGCCGACTTCAACGACGTCACCTTCGACAACGCAGCAGAACTTACTTTCTCGACGGATCAGGCCGCGTTCCTGGCCGGCGTTCTCGCGGCAGGTATGTCGGAGAGTGGCGTGCTCGGTACTTTCGGTGGGCTCAACATCCCGCCGGTCACGATCTTCGAGAACGGTTTCGAAGCCGGCATGAACTACTGGAACGCCGAAGCCGGCGCTGCGGTCGAGCTCAAGGGTTGGAGTTCTGCCGACCAGGACGGTCTCTTCACTGAGTCGTTCGAGGATCTCGACAAGGGTAAGCAGGTCACCCAGCAGCTTCTCGATGAGGGCGCCGACATCATCATGCCGGTCGCCGGTCCCGTCGGTCTCGGTTCCGCGGAAGCGGTCCGTGAGGCGGGCAACGCATCGATGATCTGGGTCGACACCGACGGTTGCGTGAGCGCTCCGGACATCTGCGACCTTCTCCTGACCAGCGTCATGAAGAACATGAACAACGCCGTGTACGACGTCATCGAGGGGGCCGTCAACGACGCCTTCCAGGGTGGCCTGTACGTCGGAACGCTTGAGAACGAGGGTGTCGGCCTCGCGCCGTACCACGAGTTCGACAGCGTGATCCCCGACGCTCTTAAAGAGACGATCGAGGAAGTTAGGGCAGGGATCATCGACGGATCTATCCCCGTCAACTGATCCGATAACCGAATAGCGATGGCAACTACGCCTGGGAGCGGAGTGGAGCGAAGCCTGTGAAGGTTGAACTCCGCGGTGTAACGAAGCGCTTCCCGGGCGTGGTTGCCAATCGCGACGTCAACCTCACCGTCTCCGGCGGTGAGGTTGTTGCGTTGTTAGGCGAGAACGGTGCGGGAAAGTCGACCTTGATGAACGTCCTCTTCGGCCTTTACGGAGCGACCGAGGGCGAGATCTACATCAACGACGAGAAGGCTGTGTTCACGAGCCCTGCCGACGCGATCGCAGCCGGCATCGGGATGGTGCACCAGCACTTCATGCTGATCCCAGTCTTCAATGTGATCGAGAACGTCATGCTTGGTCTCGAAGAAACGAAGAGCGGGGGACGGCTCGACGAAGACAAAGCCTCCGAGCGGCTCCGTACGCTCTCGCAGGAACACGGCCTCCAGGTCGAGCCCTACGCGGTGATCGAGGACCTCCCTGTCGGCGTGCAGCAACGTGTCGAGATCCTAAAGGCGCTCTATCGCAACGCGGACTGCTTGATCCTCGACGAGCCCACCGCGGTGCTGACCCCCGATGAGATCCGCGACCTGATCCGGGTCATCGAGTCGCTTAAGGATTCGGGCAAGGCGATCATCTTCATCTCGCACAAGCTCAAAGAGGTTCTTGAGATCGCCGATCGCATCGTCGTCCTACGGCGCGGCGAGGTCGTCGGCTCGACTACACCTGCGGAGACGAACGAGCAAGAGCTGGCCACGATGATGGTCGGTCGCGACGTTCAGCTCGAGGTCACGAAGACGCCTTCCGAACCGGGAGCCGCGGTTCTAAGAGTGAGTGACCTGCACGTTCGTGACGACCGTGACGTCAAGGTCGTGAACGGGGTCAGCTTCGAAGTGAAGGCAAAGGAGATCCTTGCTGTCGCCGGTGTCCAAGGCAACGGACAGACTCAGCTGATCGAAGCGATCACCGGACTGCGAAGGGTGGAATCCGGCACGGTGGCTCTCGGAGACGAGGATGTCACCGGCGCGTCGCCAGCGAAGCTATTCAAGATGGACGTTGCTCATATCCCCGAGGACCGCCAGGCCGACGGGATGATCGGCGCGTTCTCGATCAAGGACAACCTGGTACTGAACACCTACCGAGAGCGACCGTTCTCGAGGGGCATCTTGACGGATCGATCGGCGATCCAACGATCGGCCACGAAGCTCATCGAGGACTTCGATATCCGTACGCCGTCGGCCGACTCGCCCGCTTCCACCCTCTCCGGAGGCAATCAGCAGAAGATGATCGTTGCGCGCGAATTCACACACGCGCAGCGCCTCTTGATCGCATCGCAGCCCACGCGCGGGCTGGACGTCGGTTCGATCCAATACATCCACGCGCGTATCGTCGCTCAGCGCGATGAGGGGGCCGGGGTCCTTCTGGTGTCTTCGGAACTCGACGAGATCATGGCGCTCGCCGACCGGATCGCGGTCATGTGCGCGGGGGAGGTCGTAGGAGTCCTCGACCGGGCGGACGCCACACGTGAGAAAGTCGGTCGCCTCATGGCCGGAGTACGGGACGAGGAAGCATGAAGATCCTACGAGCACTACTCGTCCCCACCCTCGCCTTAGTTGCAGCGCTCATCGTCGGTGCACTCGTCATCATCTTCACCGACCCGGAAACCCTGAGGGCGTGGGCCTCGTTCACGGCGAATCCCGGACGCGCCATCAGCCTGTCGTGGACGGTCGCTTCCGACGCGTACATCGCGCTCTTCAAGGGTTCTTTCGGAAGTCGATACGCGATCAGCGAGACCCTGGTGAACACCACCCCGTTGCTGCTCGCGGGACTCTCCGTGGGACTCGCGTTCCGCGCCGGCCTCTTCAACATCGGTGGTGAGGGTCAGATCCTTGCTGGGTTCGTCGGCGCGGTAGCGGTGGGCTTCAGCTGGCCGGACATGCCTGCGATCATCCACATCCCCTTAGCTCTACTGGCGGGCGCTATCGCCGGTGCGGGCTGGGGCTTCCTCGCCGGATTCCTGAAAGCGAAGACCGGGGCTCACGAGGTTATCTCCACGATCATGCTCAACTTCATCGCGTTGAGCGGCGTCAACTATCTCTTGAAATCCGAATTCTTCCTACGGCCGGGGCGGAGCGACCCCATTTCCAAGCCGGTCGCCGAGAGCGCCGAACTTCCTACCTTCGCAACCGATCTCCGGGTGCATATCGGGATCCTCATCGCCCTGGCGGTCGCCTGGCTTGTGTGGTGGCTCCTCTTCCGAACCACCGTGGGATTCGAGTTTCGGTCGGTCGGTAAGAACCCCAGCGCGGCCGCCTACGCTGGCATGAGCGTGGCCGGGACCTACATGCTGGCGATGGCAGTAGCCGGCGCGCTGACCGGGCTGGCCGGCGCGACTCAGATGCTGGGCCTGAAGAAGTTCCTTAGTCCGGGCTTCTCGGGGTTCGGGTTCGATGCGATCGCCTTGGCACTCTTGGGCAAGTCGCATCCCGCCGGCATCGTGATGGCCAGCATCCTCTTCGGAGCCTTGCGAGCAGGTGCTCTAACGATGCAGGCGTCCACCTCAACGCCGATCGACATCATCGTGGTCATCCAGGCCCTGATCATCGCCTTCGTCGCCGCACCGGCCCTAGTGCGTGCGATATTCCGGGTCAAGCTCCGTGCCAACGAAGGTGAGGCCGAGGGCACTCTGGCGAGGACGTGGGGATCATGAGCAGCCCCTCCGCCACCGTCACAACCTCGAGGATCAGCCCGACCCGGGCGCGAGGCTTCGGGATCTTCTTCATCCTCCTGGCCGTCGCGATGGCGGTCCTGTTCGGGATGGGCAGTGGTCCCGACAGCTCAACGTTCGGCCTGAACGGACCCGACCAGTTCGCGGAGTTGCCTACGGTCAAGATCCCTGCGGCGGGAACCGCTTACTTCCTCGCCCTGGTTACCGCGTTCATCGGCGGCATGCAGCTGGCGCGGGGCTTCGGTAAGAAGATCTATCTCGTTCTCGGTCTCGTCGTCTTCCTCTTTATCTTCGCTTTCCTTGTGTGGGCGACCGAAGACAACTCCCTGAACCTTTACGGGATGCTTCAGAGCACACTCTTGCGATCGATACCACTGACCCTCGGGGCATTGTCCGGCGTTCTGTGCGAGAAGGCCGGTGTCGTGAACATCGCTATCGAAGGAATGATGTTGTTCGCCGCTTTCATGGGCGTCATCATCGGGAGCGCGGTCGGCAACCTATGGGTTGGATTGATCGGCGGGGCGCTCGCCGGCGGGCTTCTCGCCTCGGTGCTTGCGGTGCTTTCGATCCGCTACCGCGTCGACCAGATCATCGCCGGAACGGTGCTCAATATCTTCGCGCTCGGTATCACGAGTTATCTAACCGCTCGGGTGCTCGTCGAGTACCAGAATCTCAATAGCCCCGGGACATTCAAGTTGGTCTCGATCCCGATCCTCTCGAAGATCCCACTGATCGGTCCCTCTGCTGTTCCGAAACAACATCTTCATCTTCCTCACCTTCATCCTCGTCGGCGCGGTGTGGTTCGGCCTCAACAAGACGCGGTGGGGTCTACGGGTACGTGCGGTCGGTGAACACCCGAAGGCCGCCGACACGGTCGGTATCAACGTCGAGACGGGTCCGGTACCGCAACGTCATCCTCGGGCGGGGTGGTGGCCGGGCTCGCAGGGGCCTATCTGACCCTCGGGTCCGTCGGCCGCTTCGACGAGAACATGACCGCCGGCAAAGGCTTCATCGCCCTGGCCGCGATGCTCTTCGGTCGCTACAACCCCGTCGGAGCCTTCGGAGCCGCCCTGGTGTTCGGTTTCGCGGAGTCTCTCCAGAACAAACTGGCGATCCTCAATGTGGGGATCCCCTCGGAGCTTCTGGCCATGGCGCCCTATCTGGCGACGCTTCTGGTCGTCGCCGGGGTTGTCGGGCGGACCAGGGTCCCGGCCGCCGATGGCGTGCCCTACGTCAAGGAATAAGCTCCTCGGTGCACCGTGTGACGTCCATCACGGCGCGCCGCCCTAAAAGGGAAGGGACATAACTGATGACCGAAGTCGTGAACTGGAACGAGCTGCGGAACGAGGCGACCGACGCCGCCAGGCGCGCCTATGCCCCTTACTCCGGTCTTCGGGTCGGAGCCGCGGCGTTACTTGACGATGGCGAGATCATCACCGGTTGCAACGTCGAGAACGCGTCCTACGGATTGACCCTTTGTGCCGAGTGCGGGCTCGTGTCAAACCTCTTCGATTCCGGCGGGGGCCGGATGCTCGCGATCAGCATCGTTGCCGGGGACGGTGACCCCTTGATGCCGTGCGGCAGGTGTCGCCAGATCCTGCTCGAGGTCGGCGGCGCAGACCTCCAGGTCGATTCCGATGACGGACCTCGCCGCCTCGATTCGTTGCTGCCCGGTGCCTACACCGACGCCGACCTCGCCGAGAGGAAAGACTAGGTGGGGCAGGTGGGGCACTGAGTGGATGCTGTTGATGTCATCCGCACCAAGCGAGACGGGAAGCGGCTGAGCGACGAGCAGATCCGCTGGTTCATCCGCTCCTACACCGACGACGAGATCGCGCACGAACAGGCATCTGCACTACTCATGGCGATCGTGTGGCGCGGGATGGAACCCGACGAACTCTCGACCTGGACGCAGGCGATGCTCGATTCGGGTGAACGAGTCGACCTCTCGGCGATCACGGTTCCGACGGTCGACAAACACTCGACCGGCGGGGTGGGCGACAAGGTGTCGCTTCCGTTGGCGCCGATCATCGCCGCGTGCGGGCTCGCCGATCCGATGATGTCGGGTCGTGGACTCGGGCACACCGGTGGAACCCTCGACAAACTCGAGTCGATCCCGGGGTTCAACGTCAACCTCACCGAAGACGAAGTGATCCGGGTCCTCCAAGAGGTCGGTTGCGTGATCTATTCGTCATCCCCCAAGGTAGCTCCCGCCGATAGGAAGCTCTACGCGCTTAGGGACGTGACCGGAACGGTTGAGTCGATCCCCCTGATCGCCTCCTCGATCATGTCCAAGAAGATCGCCGAAGGGGGCGGAGCGTTGGTGCTCGACGTCAAGGTCGGCTCCGGGGCGTTCCTCCCAGATATCTCGATGGCCCGCGAACTCGCCGAGACCATGGTCCGGATCGGCGAGAGCCACGGTGTGAAGACGACCGCACTGATCACCGACATGGAGGTTCCGCTCGGGAGAACCGCGGGAAACGCGCTCGAAGTCACCGAGTCGGTGGAGATGCTCCAGGGCAAGGGACCCTCGGATCTGGACGAGATCACCTATGCCTTTGCCGAGGAGATGCTCGCCCTGTGCGATGTGAAGGCCGACCCGAGGGAGGTGGTCGCCAACGGCACCGCCCTCGAGAAATGGCGGGCCATGGTCACGGCTCAGGGCGGAGATCCCGATGCCCCGCTGCCAGAGGCGTCCGAGCGGAGGACGATCACAGCCCCGCGCTCGGGTTATCTCACGGTGCTCGACGCCCGGGCCGTCGGTGTCTCGGCATGGCGGCTGGGGGCCGGACGATCCCGCAAGGAGGACCCGGTCGATCACGCCGCCGGCGTCGTGTGCCTGGCCAAGCCGGGTGATCCCGTCGAGGAGGGTCAGCCGCTTCTCGAGCTCCACACCAGCGACCCGAGCAAATTCGAGCACGCGGAGGCCGCGCTCGCCGATGGGTTCGAGATCGGAGATGAAGCTCCTGAACCACGTCCGATCGTCATCGAGCGGATCACTGCGTGAGCTCTCAGGCCGCCGTCCACTCCGTCATCAAGAATGCAACCGGACGCTCGGACTGGCGCGTCGCGGTGGTGCTCGGCTCCGGACTGTCCGATCTTGCGGCCGCTCTCCTGCACGTCGATCCGATCCCCTTCTCGCACATCGACGGCATGCCGGCCTCGGGGGTGGCCGGACACGCAGGAGCCCTCTACGCCGGCGATGTCGGGATGACACCAACCTTGATCTTCGCCGGCCGGGTTCATCTCTACGAGGGCCACGAGATCGCCGAGGTCACGTATCCAGTGCGAGCGGCGATCGGAGCCGGCTGCAACATCGTGATCCTCACGAACGCGGCAGGAGGGATCAACCCGGACCTGGAGGTCGGCGCGCCCTGTCTGATAACCGACCACATCAACCTCACCGGCAGAACCCCGCTGTTCGGTCCGAACGACGACTCCATCGGCCCACGGTTCCTCGATCTCAGCGAGGTCTACGACACTGAGCTGCGCGCCTTGGCGAAGAGCGTCGATCCGGCCCTGAGCGAAGGTGTCTACGCCGGTCTCCTCGGTCCGACCTACGAGACACCGGCGGAAGTTCGCATGTTGCGCACCATCGGCGCCGACATCGTCGGGATGTCAACAGTGAACGAAGCGATCGCGGCGCGCTACCTGCAAACTCGGGTGTTGGGCATTTCGGTCGTCAGCAACCTCGCCGCCGGACTCTCCCCCACGCCGCTGTCCCACGAGGAGGTCTCGGCCGCAGGCAGGCAAGCCGCCGCTCGCCTCGAAAGCCTGCTCCGCGGCATCCTGATAGAGCTCTAGCCGGAACCGGGCGACGGCTCCGCCCCGAAGCGGGCCCCGCTCCGCTCCACCCAGAGCGTTTTTGAGGGTTCGCTCCGGGGGCCCGCTTCGTTCCGGGCCTTGCGTTCGATCGATCGGTCGTCGCTAAGGAGCCTGTGCTTGCAGTTTGGTCGCGCGAGCGCGCTTCGTTCTGGGCTTTGGCCTCGTCGGTGGTTTCGGTGGTTCCGGGGTCAGTTTTCCGGCGCGCCGGTCGCGGGCGGTCTTCGCTTGGTGGCAGGGCCAGCATCTCGGTTTCAGGTTCGGGTGGGAGGTCGGGCCTCGGCAGGCGCGAGGTTCGATGTGGTCGAACTCGGTCCGGAAGCGGTTACCGCAGTCGATGCACTTGGGACCATCGAAGTCGGGTGGCTCACCGAGTTCCAGAGCCACCCGGACCTCGACGGCGTGGTGCCTGCCGAAACGATTGAAGTTCCTCAGGTCCTTACCGTCGTAGAACACGCCGTTGAGGAACGCGTCCTTGGCGATCTCCTTGACGGTCTCGGGGGCGACCGGGCCGACGCCGGGGATCTTGCACATCTCGCCCGGCTTAACGTCCTTCCATCCCCGCTTGGCGACCTCGTGGCTCACCAGGATGACCAACTCGGGTCTCGTCGACCTGTCCTTTGCCGGACCCCGTCGAGCAGCTTGGCGTAGGCGTCGGCGAGATAGCGCTCGAAGGGTTCTTTGTCGCTGCCGCTCTTCTTCGCAGTCCTCGCCAGTCGCTGGGCTTCGGCTTCGGCCCTGGCCATGATCGGTGCTCCGATGTGCGGCTCCAAGGCCAGGTGGAGGTTGACCATGCCGAGTTCGTCGGCGTGATGTGAGGCACGACGCGCTTTCCGCTGCCGCTCGGCCAAGCCCTGGTGCTGTTCGGCTTCGAGCTTGGTCCTGCGGGCCTCTTCTTTGAGGACGTGGAACGACTCGGTCTTGGCGATCTTGAGAAGTTCTTTGGCGGAGCCGGGGGAAGCCTCTTCAGCTCGAGCGATCTCGGTGGCCTGATCGAGGGACACCTCGCCCTTGCGCAATGCAGAATCGAGCGGGCGTGAGGAGGCCAGTACGTCGCTCGTCGCCGCCATGTCTTTGGCTTTGCCCATGGAGGTTCCGGTCACCCGGGCGAGGTCGGCGGCATCCTGCTTGTGGGCAAAGGCGGTCACCCCGAAGGAGGACAGCCGGTTCAGCTTCGCGTAGAGCGCCGTACAGGTTTTGGCGTCCGGAACGCTGACCAGCTCCGGCTCGAGACCCGAGTTCGCCTTCTCGGTCTCAGCGATGGCGGCTTCCAGATGGGCCACCAGCCTCTCGATGTCCATCTTGACACCATATACGAACATATGTTCGATTACAAGCCGCTGACCAGGACTTTCGCGGGGATATGGGCCCCCTTGCTTGCTCCGCTAGTCGAGGCCGAAGGGGTTCGATTCCCCGTAGGAGTCGCGGATCGCACCCGGTTCGATCATCACCTCGTCGCCCGGCTGCAGACCAGCGGGTGCCAACCATCGGTCGCCTACCTGGAAGGCGCTGACCCGATCGATCGAGCCGTCGGCCCGCAGGACGGTGACGACAGCTCGGACGATCTCTCCGGAGCTCGCCCACGGGCGGAAGGTGCAGGTCGTGCAGAACGGGACTCCGACTTCGTCGTTCTTGATCTCTTCGGCGACGTAGGGGAACACCGATGCGTAGGTCTTCGGGTAGGCGTGATCGATCGCGAACGACACCGAACCGTCGTCGCCGACGGTGAGGTCGCGGACCGTGATGCCGCTCCACGGCTCCACCTCGAACGGATCGGACTCCAGCTGGTACGCCTGATCGATCGACCCATCCCGGATGAGCCCGGAGATCACGAAGCGGTAGCTGCCGGCCGGCGTCGACCCGATCCCTCGAGGGAACGCATCGAAGGCCTCGAAGGCCGCGGTCCAGGTCCACTCTTCGTTGCCGGCGTAGGTGTCGAGGAAGCCGTTAACCCCGGCGGGGAACTCGACCATCGTCTGGACCTCACCGGTCTGATCGGCGAACGGCCGCCACTTCCCGCCTCGCAAGCGCTCGACCGTGACGACCGGGTTGTCGACCGCGTTGCTTCCGCCGCGCCACGACACCGTGGCGGCATCGAACCGCCGGATCGAGACGGGCTGCTCCACGATGGCAGCGGGACCCACGTCCCCGGGCAACGTCGCGAGCCACGCGTCGTAGGCCGAACTCGACGCTTGACCGAGCGCAGTCGCGGCGGCCACCTGGCGGGCCTCGTCGGCCCGAGCCGTTGCATCGTGCGGCTCAGGAGTGTAGGCCGGGCCCCCGTTCAGCTCGCCGGCGATCTCCACGAGATTGGAGACCATGTAGTCGGCGGTGTGCGGACCGCAGCAAGTCAGGGCCTTGCGGTAGTGGTCGTAGGACATGTACTCGCGATAGCTCACCGTGTAGCCGTTGTAGTCGCCCGCGTGGCCCACACCGATCGGGAGGACGTAGCCCAGGTCGGGGGATAGCTCGTCGTGGGTGAAGTTGCCCCAGATCGCAGACGGATCCGCCGGATCGGAGTTGGCGGTAAGGACGTTGGCCGGGTCGTTCCACCCGCGCGCATCGTTGTGGATCTGAGCCTGCATGTGCCGGTACTTGAGATCGCTGAACGTCAGGGACTTGGAGGCATCGTGCGGGTCGGTGCAGGTCCAATCCCCACCGGCTCCATCGTTGCTGCATCCGAGTCGCTCGGTCCAGTCGTAGCCATCCCACATGTTGTCCTCGATCCGGTCGAGACGGCTCTCGAGGTTCAGGATCAGGTCGACCTGCGCCTCGCACGCACACGACGCGAGCACGACGTCACCGAGCTTGAAGACCTGCAGCTTGAGCCGGAGGTTCTCCTCGACCGCGGTGAACGATGGCGCGTCGTAATGGGCCGGTACCGGGAAGCCGTGCATCCGGAGGTTCTCGTAGACCATGTTGAGACGTTCGTCCTCGATCCCTCCGGAACGAGCACAGTCGGGAAGGCCGCCGATCGGCACACCGGGATCGCCGCCGAGGGACGTCTCCGTATTGCAGTTCGATACCGACGGATACGGGTGACTCAAAGGAGCCGGCACGAACCGGGTAACGGCGGCGACGTCGAAGTCGGCAGAGAACGGGACTTGAGCTCGCGGCCTCGCGGCCGTCCTCCACCCGCCGATCACATCCTGCGACAGGAGGAACGCGCCGCGCTCAGCCTGGGCATGCCCGGCATGACTCCATCGCTTGGGGATGCCGTCTGGGACCAGGTCGGGGCGTCCGGGCCCCGCTTCCGCGCTGCCGACGTCACCCTGTCCGAACACGAGCGGCGCGCCGGTCGGCGCGCTCCACGAAGCGCTCGAGCGAAGCAACGAAGTCTCCGGTGATGAGGTCGTGGTCGTCGAGGCCCTCAGGATGCTGGCCCCAGTTGATCAAGGTTGCGATGGGGTCGCCGGCGAGGGAATCGAAGCGGATCACCGGCAGACCGAAGTCGCCGAAGTCGTCGGGGTAGCCCGCAGGCGTGCCGTCGTCGGCGATCGTCTTACGGGCGATCATGCCCTTGAAGATCTTGTGCTCGACGGTGGTCGCCGCCATCCGGGCCGGGACCATCGCCTCTTCGGCAGCGAGGATCGCCGCGGCCATCTGGCGGGCGTGATACTCGAACGCCCGCAGATCGGTGACGTCCTGGAAGATCCAGACGCCCCAGGACGGACTCGTGTAATAGGGCGAGGAGTGGTTGTGGGATGCCATCAGCAGGATGTCCTCGTACGCCACCTGAGATCCGCGCTCAACGAGGAGCTGGCCGACCCGCCGGGTCAGATAGTCCTGTGCAAGATAGGAGTCGGACTTCACGAACGCCGCGACATCACCTTCGGCGTCGCGCACGACGATCGCTCGGTAGCTCAGTCGGGACTGCACTCCGTAGCTGTCCTTCTGCGACAGCGAATGCTGATGCGGATCGACCTCATCGCCGGTCAGCAGACCGGTCTGATCGGGGCTCTTCTGTGAGTACTGACCCGCTCCCGCGCCCACGTGCCAAGTGGCATCCGCCTCGCCGTAACCGGCCATGACGGTCCCCGGAGCAGCTTCCGCGTGCGCGTCCCTCTCGACGACCACCGTTTGCAGCGAGCTCACCGCGAGGAACAGGCTCAGGGACAGCAGAACGAGACGGCGCGACATCTTCAGGCTCCTCCAGGTTGGACCGGTCCTGGATAGATATGCCGTCGAATGCCCAAGCCCTGCTTGGTCCCGGCTCAGTCTCCTTGAACCATGACGAAGGTCCAGCGGTGATCCTGGGGCCCCAAGGATCCGGAGAACGACACGCGGACTTCGTGATCACCGGGGGCGAGCTCCGAGTCCAAACGGTAGGACGCCTCACGGCGGGTCGGGGGCCAGCTCATCGTCTCGAGGATCGTGAGTCGATCGGTCAGCTCCTCGTCGTCGAGCCACAGCCGGATCGGGCCCGGATCACCTTGGGCCGGTGGGGTCACGACCACCCTGATCTCGATCGGATGCGAGCACGACTCACCGTCACCGGGGAAGACCGCGACCAGTCCGGGTGGGAGGGAAGCGCGGGGACGAGACCCTGAGGCCCCGTCCCCCGCGACGTCTCCCCCGTCAACAATCGACTAGAGGTTCTGGACCGCGTTGTAGAGGTTGGCCGCGCCTGTGTCGAAGTACGGGCCGAACATCGTGTTGGGGACGGTGCTGTAGCCGTAGGAGTTCAGACCGTTCACGTTTCCGTTCACGATCCATCCTCCGCCCGACGAGCCCCCCGTCATGTCGCATGTGATCGCCATCGTCGACGGACCACTGCCGCCCGACGGGTTGTCGTCGCCGATCCACTGGCTTTCGCACACCCTCAGACGCTCTCCGCTGAATGGCGGTGCCGCCGGGTATCCGAACGATTGATAGAACTGGTTGCGGGGCTGGTTCCACGAGATGCCCCGGCCCCCGACGACGTCAACGAGGGCGTTCCCGCCATTGGTGTTCATCACTGCGGCGGCCATGTCGTAACGGATGTTTCCGCTGTTCACCCACCCGGAGGTCGACCACGTTTCCGCGCGGTCCACAGCCCGAACGGGTTGCTCCCGTCCTTGCGCGCAGGGGCAAAGGCCCAGTTCGTGTACCACGGCTGCCCCGCACCGCCGCCGTTCACACAGTGACCGGCAGTCCACACCACGCTGCGGTTGGCAGAGTTGATCGCAGTTCCGGAACAGACGTAGTTGAGGCCCGAGTTCGGATCGGTGAAGAAGACCTTGCCGTGGGTCGAGTACGGATAGTTCGTGTACGGCTCGGTGACTTCGTAGCTCCGGCGCGGCGCCTTGCCACGGCCCGCGGTCGTTGAGAGCGGAGCGGTCGCGGCAACGGACCCCGGCTTCCCCGTTGCGGGAGCGGTTGAGGCTGAGGACTTGGACGGCGAGCCCTTGGGCGACGGCGCCGTTGCCGGCTTGGCGTTGCGCATCTTCGCCTTGGTCCAGTACGAACGGATCTGCTTGGGCGACTTGTGAACGCTCTTGGAAACCGCACGGTCCGGACGTTTCGGTTGCTCGGTTGGCCGAGCGGGCGCCCCGGGCTGGAACAGTCCCAGTAGCGCTGCAGATAAGAACAAGACGACGATGTTTCGCCTCATCCAACACCCCCCTTGTCGGGTAGTACCCACAAACGGACTTACCGGGCATACCGGACGCGAGCAAGCATGCGCAAGCAGTCCGAGGAGGAGCTAGGGGGCTAGATGGTGCTCGATCGGTTCCGTCACCGGCCCTTGGGGTGCCAGACCGTCTTCAGGTCCATGAACGCGGACACCTCATGGGGCCCGCGCACGTCGGTCGCGGTGATTACGCGCTTCACGTTCTCGGCCGCGGCCTCTTCGACCTCGGCCCGCCGGTCCCCGGCGACGCCGGTGATATCGATCGCATCGACGTCGAGGTGCGACGCAAGCACGGGGACGAGTTCGTCCTTGAGACCGGTAAGGATGTTGACCACACCTCCCGGCACATCGGCCGTCGCGAGACATTCCGCCAAGGCGATCGCCGGCAGCGGGAAGCGTTCCGAGGCCAGGACGATCGAAGCGTTGCCTCCACACATCGCCGGAGCGAGGCGCGAACACAGCGCGGTCAACGACGGTTCCTCCGGCGCCACGATCCCAACGACGCCGGTCGGCTCGGGTGCGGTGATGTTGAAGTACGGGCCGGCCACCGGATTGAGCCCGCCGGCGACCTGAGCGATCTTGTCGGTCCAACCCGCGTAGTACACGAAGGTATCGATCGCGACATCGACCTGATCGGACGCATCGTTCTCGACGCGGGCGACTTCAGCCTCGAGATCGCCGCGGCGCGTTTCCATCATCTCGGCGACCCGGTACAGGACCTGGCCCCGGTTGTACGCGGTCGCAGCCGCCCAGCCACCCCATGCCTTTCGCGCGGCCTTGACCGCGTCGCGGATGTCCTTGCGCGAGGCCCGGGCAGCGTTGGCTAGGAACGAACCATCCGCTGCGTTCGCCTCGAACGAGCGGCCGGACTCGGAGCGAGGGAAGTCGCCGCCGAGATAGAGCTTGTAGGTCTTCATCACTTGGACCCGAGGTGAATCGGTCACGGTGCCACCAGCTTCACGTACGCCTCGAGCCCATGACGTCCACCTTCACGGCCGAAGCCCGATTCCTTGAACCCGCCGAAGGGGCTCGCGGGGTCAAAGCGGTTGAAGGTGTTGGCCCATACGACCCCGGCCCGCAGGTGGTCCGCCATCCACAGGATGCGCGATCCCTTCTCGGTCCAGACTCCGGCGGACAACCCGAAGGGCGTGTTGTTCGCCTTCTCGACGGCCTCCTCCTCGGTGCGGAAGGTCATCACCGAGAGAACCGGGCCGAAGATCTCTTCCTGCGCGATCCGGTGGGACTGCGACACGCCGGTGAAGATCGTGGGCGGGAACCAGAAGCCGCGCTCGGGGATGTCGCACTTGGGCTGGAACAGGTCCGCGCCCTCGTCGACCCCGATGCCGACGAGTCGTTTGATCTTGTCGAGTTGGTCGCGCGAGTTGATCGCTCCGATGTCGGTGTTCTTGTCTAGGGGGTCACCGAGACGAAGGGTCGAGAGACGGCGCTTGAGCTTGTCGAGGAGATGCTCGGCAACCGACTCTTGCACGAGGAGGCGGGAGCCGGCGCAGCAGACGTGACCCTGGTTGAAGAAGATCCCGTTGACGATGCCCTCGACCGCTTGATCGAGTGGTGCGTCGTCGAAGATCACGTTGGCTGCCTTGCCCCCGAGCTCGAGGGTGAGCTTCTTGTGGGTGCCGGCGATCTGGCGCTGGATGATCTTGCCGACCTCGGTCGAACCGGTGAACGCCACCTTGTCGACGTCGGGATGCTTAACGAGGGCGGCTCCGGTCGCTCCGGCACCGTTGATGATGTTCACGACACCTGGAGGAAGCCCGACCTGCTCACATATCTCGGCGAACATCATTGCCGTCAACGGCGTGGTCTCGGCCGGTTTGAGCACAACGGTGTTGCCGGTCGCGATCGCAGGGGCGATCTTCCACGCCAGCATCAGCATCGGGAAGTTCCACGGGATGATCTGCGCGGCGACGCCCAGCGGCTCTGCACGGCGTCCGGGGAACGCGTACTCGAGCTTGTCGGCCCAACCCGCGTAGTAGAAGAAATGCGCGGCGACCAGAGGGATGTCGACGTCGCGGCTCTCCTTGATCGGCTTCCCTCCGTTCATGGACTCGAGCACCGCCATCTCGCGAGCGCGCTCCTGGATCACGCGCGCGATCCGGAACACGAACTTGGCGCGATCGCCGGGGGCCAGGGCGGACCAGGTACCGAATGCCTTACGGGCCGAAGCGACCGCACGATCGACATCGCTCTCGTCGGCGATCGGGATCGCCGCGAGGACCTCTTCGGTCGCCGGGTTGATCGTCTTGAAGTACTCGCCGGAAGCCGGCTCAACGAACTCACCACCGATGTAGTGGCCGTAGGTGTCCTTGACCGAGACGATCTCGGTGGACTCAGGTGCCGGTGCGTAATCCCATTTGCTCATGGCTCAGTCCAGTGTGTAGCGATCGGGGTCCGAATAGAACCCGGTCTTCTGTTTGTCGATCTGCATCAGCAGATCGTTGACCAGCGAGGAGGCGCCGATCCGGAAGCGATCCGGGGTCAGCCACTCCTCACCGAGGGTTTCGTGCACGATCACAAGGTACCTAATGGCGTCTTTCGCACTCCGGATCCCCCCGGCCACCTTGAGGCCGACGGCCCGTCCGGTGGCGTCACCAAGTCGCGGATCGCCTCGGCCATCACCAGTGCGGTCGGAAGGGTGGAGGCCGGCGAGATCTTGCCGGTCGAGGTCTTGATGGTGTGCGTGCCGGCCGCCATCGCGATCAGAGAGGCGCGTCGGATGCGGTCGTAGGAGCCGAGTTCGCCGGTCTCGAGGATCGTCTTGACGTGAGCCTTACCAGCGGCCTCAACGGAGCGGGAGACCTCCTCGAAGACGGCCTCCTCATCGCCGGCCAGGAACGCCCCACGGCTGATCACGATGTCGACCTCGTCGGCGCCGTCGGCAACCGCTCGCTGGATCTCTTCGAGTCTGAGGTCCAACGGAGCTTGGCCCGAAGGAAAGTGTCGCGACGGATGCGATCTTGACCGTGGATCCGGCCAGCGCCTCTTTGGCCACCGGCACGAGGCGCGGGTAACGGCACAGGGCCGCAACCGACGGGACGTCGGGATCGCCGGGGGCCGGGCGGATCGCCTTGGACGCCAGTTGACGGATCTTGCCCGGTGAGTCTTGGCCCTCGAGTGTGGTCAGGTCGCAGCAGCTGATCGCCAGGGTCAGGGCCCACATCTTGGA